>NZ_JBFAXS010000007.1:0-160622 GCF_040680955.1 Kribbella sp. NPDC051936
TTCTGGGGCATCACGATCAGCTGGAACCTGCTGATCCCGGCCCTGATCGTCCCGCCGGCGTTCGTCACCCTGGTCGCGCTGTATCCGTTCATCGAAGGCTGGATCACCGGTGACAAGCGCGAGCACCACCTGCTCGACCGCCCGCGGGACGTCCCGACCCGGACCGGTATCGGCGTCGCGTTCATCACCTTCTACGCACTGCTGTGGATCGGTGGCGGTAACGACCTGATCGCGACCCACTTCGGCATCTCGCTGAACAACGTGACGTGGTTCCTGCGGTTCGCGGTGATCCTCGGCCCGATCCTGGGCTTCTGGATCGCCCGTCGCTGGGCGATCTCGCTGCAGCGGGCCGACCAGGAGCGGCTGCTGCACGGTCTGGAGACCGGCGTGATCATGCGCGACGCGGACGGCAAGTACACCGAGAAGCACCAGCCGATCTCGACGTACGAGGCGTACTCGCTGACCGCGCGGGACCGGGTCGTGCCGCACGAGCTCGGTCCGGAGACGGACGAGAACGGCGTCCGCGCCCCGCGCCGGGCGCTGCACAAGGCCCGTGCCGCGCTGTCCCGCTTCTACTACGCCGACGCCGTCCAGAAGCCGACGACCGCGGAACTCGAAGAGGCGCACGAGCACGCTCACGACGCCGACGAGATCCACGAGCTGACGGAGGACACGGAGACCTACCGCGAGGTCACCAGCGACCGCTCCTGACGTCGTACGCAGTGCGAAGGGCCCCGGCATCTGCCGGGGCCCTTTCGTTTACCCCAGTGCGTCCGAGACCGCGCTCAGGTACTCCCTGACCACGGTCTGCCCGTCGGAGCCGAGGCCCTGGGTGGTGACGATCAGCCGGTCCAGAAGCGGGCCGAAGAACTGCCAGCCGAGGGCCACCGCGCTGTCCGAGACCTGGAGACGGGCGCTGCGGCCGTCTGTGCGGCTTCTGAGGCGTTCGACATGGCCAGCGGCCTCCAGGCGGTGGATGACCGCCGTCGTCGCCTGAGAGGTCATTCCAAGCTGTTGAGCGAGCCAGCCTGGTGTGGCCTCGACTCCGGCGCGTTCGGCGTCCAGGAGGCGTACCAGCGCCCGGACGTCGGTGCCGTGCAGGCCGGTCGTCCGCGCGAACTCCCCCATCGCCAGCTCGAGCCGTAGGGCGACCTCGCGCAGCAGGTGCACCACGTCCAGCGCGGCGGCCCGATCCGGGTCGGACGGTGTCACTCCTTCTCGCATACTCGCCAATTTACCTCACTGAGTGAGCTATTCTCGGCAGTATGAGCTTTCAGGACACGTACGACGGTCTGCTCGCGCGCTGGGGCGTGCCGGTCGAGCAGCTCGAGCTGACCGACGAGTTCGGTACGACGCACGTGAACGCGTGCGGTCCCGCCGACGGGCCGCCCGTCGTACTGCTTCCGGGGCACGGCGCCACCTCGCCGGTGTGGTTCGCGGTCGCCCCGCGGCTCGCGGAGCAGTACCGGGTGTACGCGTTCGACCTGATCGTCGACGCGGGCCGCAGTACCAACACCGGCCGGACCCCTAAGACACCGGACGACCTGCACAGCTGGCTTTCCAACACGTTCGACGGCCTCGGCATCGAGCGGGCCGCGCTGTGCGGTCACTCGTACGGCGCCTGGATCGCGCTCACGTACGCGATCGCTCACCCGGAGCGGGTCGAACGCCTGGCTCTCCTCGACCCGACGGACTGCTGGACCGGTCTGCGCATCCCATACATCCTCAGAGCGCTGCCGAGCCTGCTGCGCCCCTCCCGCGAGCGGACCGCCTCGTTCCTACGCTGGGAGACCCAGGGCCTGCCCCTCGACCCCCAAGTCCTGGAGCTGGCCGGTCTGGCCGCTGAGCAGCCGTCTACACCGTTCGTCCGCACCAAACGCCCCAGCGACGACCAGCTACGCGACATCACTCCCCTGGTCTTCGTTGCCGGCCGCAGCAACAGCCAGCACGCCGCCCACCTCACCCGCCGAGTCACAACCCTCTCCCCCGGCGCAACTGTCGTACAACTCGACACTGCGACCCACCATTCGCTCCCGTCGCTGCATGCCGATGAGGTCGCTCCGCCGCTGCTGGCGCATCTGGTCAGGAATCGATAAGCAGGCAGCTGACGGCGCGTCTAGCGTTGGGGCATGACTGAGGTATTGGCAGAGCTGCAGGATCGGACCTTTGAGCGTGCCACGGCAGCTACGGCGAGCACCTATCCGCCGGAGCGCCGGCTCACGGCCGAGCAGCTGACGAGCTATCTGGGGCGCCGTGAGTACGCGGTGGTCGGTACTAGCCGGCCGGACGGGCGGCCGCACGCGTCGATGTCGATGTACGTCCGCAGCGGCGGCGCTTTCTGGCTGCCCGCTGTGGCCGGCTCGATTCGCGCTCGCAACCTGCGGACCAACCCCTGGCTGACGCTGGTGGTCGCCGAGAACGACGACGAGAGCCACATCGCGGTCATCGCCGAGGGTCCGGCCGAGCTGGTCGGGCTCGACGACCTCCCCGACGACCTGCGCACAGCTGTCGATCGAAGCTGGCCCAATGTCTGGAAGTGGGTCGACGTCTGGATCGTGCTGAACACCGAGCGCGTTCTGTCGTACGGCGCCGAGGAAGCCCAGCCCTAGTCCGCGGCTGTGTGGGCTGTGTGGGCCCACGAATTGCCCACAAAACAAGGGGATTCTGGTTCGTTGATCGTCGGAGCCGGCGTCTAGTGTCGACGGCATGGAACTCCTGGGCGAGCGGCCGGCGTGGTCGATGGGCGGCGGCGAACTGCTGTCCACCCTCGACGCGCTGGAGACCGAGCTCGCCCGCCTGGAAGCCTACCGGTTGACCGTGGTCGCGGCTGTGGAGAACACCGGGTACGCCGCTGAGCTCGGGGCGCGCGACACCGCGGAGCTGCTGCGTTTCCGGTACCGACTGGACGCCCCGGTCGCCCGCCGTACGCTCCGGCTCGCCCAGGCGCTGGAGCACTACCCAGCCGTCTCTGCCGCCCTCGCCGAGACCGCCTCCTGCGGAGCCTCTGACATCCCCGAAGACAGCATGGCCGACGCCGAAGACAGCACGGCCGACGCCGGCGCTGACTGTGGCTGGCTGTTGCGTCCGGCGCAGGCGGCCGCGATCGTGTCCCCGCTGGAGCGGGTTCGGTCGCGGGTGCCGGTGGAGCACCTGGACGCGGCCGCGGAGCAGCTGGTCGGGCTGGCCGGCCACCTGTCGCCCGGCGAGCTGCGTACCGCGGCCAAGGAGATCGCCGACCTGCTGGACTCCGACGGCCCCGAGCCCGAGGAGCTGAAGGCGTATGAACGGGAGTCCCTGACGCTGTCGGCCGCGGACAACGGGGTGAAGTTCACGGGCTTCCTAGCCAACGAGAACGCCGAACTGCTGCGCGCCGTCGTGCACGCCGGCGCCCGCCCGCACAAGACCGTCGACGGCGAACACGACCCGCGCCCCCGCGACAAGCGCCAGGCCGACGCGCTGTCGGATGCCTTGAGCACCGCCGCCGCGTGGGACACCACCAGCCCCACACCCGGCCCCACAGCCGGCCCCGCCAGCGGCACGGAGGGCGCCGCGAGCACCGCGGGTACAGGGGACATGGCAGGCACCGCGGGTACAGGGGACATGGCAGGCACCGCGGGCACGGGTGGTCGGGTGGCCAGGTACGGCGCGAAGGCGACCATCACGGTGACGATCGACCTGGACGACCTCAGGTCGGCGACCGCGGACGCGATCGGGCGCACCGTCTACAGCGGCGGGCTGTCCGCGGCCACGATCCGGCGGCTAGCCTGCGACGCGAACATCATCCCGCTGGTGCTCGGCTCGAACTCCGAACCCCTCGACGTCGGGCGCCGCGTGCGGCTGGTCACCAAGGCGATGCGCCGCGCCCTGGACGCCCGCGACCGCGGCTGCGTGGTCTGCGGAGCCCCGCCGGTCATGTGCGACGCCCATCACCTGATCTCCTGGATCGACGGCGGCGACACCAAAGTCTCGAACCTCGCCCTGCTGTGCCGCCGCCACCACACCGACCTGCACAGGGGCCACTGGCACATCACCATCCTCGACGGCGTCGTCCACGTCACCCGCCCCAGCTGGGCCGAACCCGCACGCCCCCACGGCTTCCGCCGCCGGGCCGCCGCCCCTAGACCGAACCATCCACCCACCGCACCGTTCGGTGGTGGTGAGGTGGTGGCCGTTGGGGTGCGTTCGCAGTGGCAGGCAGACGGCGCAGTCCTCCAGGAGGCTGCTGACTTCGCCCTGACCGGACCACCGACCGGCACAGCGCTCATCTGACCCGCTTCACACCGAGGATCGCGGCGGCTCCCAGCGTGGCGGACAATCCCGCGGCTGTGTAGAGGACGGCGTAGCTGCCGTTGCCCAGGGCCAGGATTCCCGGCGCGAGGGCGGGTGCGACGAAGAACGGGAGGGCGCTGGCGATGTTGAAGACTCCCAGATCCTTTGCGGCGGTGGCTCGGTCGGGGAGTACGTCGGCGACGAGAGCGAGATCGACTGCGACGTACAGGCCGAAGCCGAGGCCGCTGATCGCCATGCCGGTGAGGTAGCCGGTGAACGTGTCGGAGACGGCGATGACGAACATCGCGACGCCGTACAGGATCGACGCGGTGACGACGAGGATCTTTCGCCGGCCGGTCCGGTCCGAGAGGTAGCCACCGACGAGGGATGCGGCGATCAGGACGACGGACTGGGCGAGGGTGCCCAGGAAGATCTGATGCGGTACGTCGGCCTCCCGGCTGCCGATCTGGTCCAGGAGGTAGTAGGCCTGGTAGGTGGCGAGGAAGGCGTAGGCCAGCACCAGCAGGAACCGGCTGCTGAACGCCCAGGCGAAGTCGGGGCTCGTGCGTGGGTTGAAGTAGAAGGTGCTGAGCAGTTCCCGGACCGACCAGGGCGGCTTGTCCGCCGGGTCGAGCCGGCGATCCGTCAGGGCGACCGCGAAGAGCAGGACGAAGAACCCACCGATCGCGCACGGAGCCAGGAACATCAGGAGCCGGTTCCCGGTGAACAGCTGGACCAGATAGGTCGCGGTCACCGACGCGACGGGCAGACCGATGCCGAGGAATCCCGCGACCGAGCCGCGTTGAGTGACCGGGACCTGGTCCGGCAGGACGGCGATCAGAGCGGCGAGCAGAGCGTTCAGGGCGAGTTGCGCGAGGCACCATCCGACCAGGACGACGGCGACAGTGGGTGCCAGCGCGACGATCAGGATGCCGACGCACCCGCCGCCCAGGCCGGCGACCATCCACGGCCGGCGCATGCCCAGTCGTGAGGACGTGCGATCACTGAGCTTGCCGAAGAACGGGTTCGCGATCATCGACACGACGGATCCGGTCCCGGCGACGAGTGCCAGGCTGTTCGGAGCCTGCTCGATCCCGACGAGCGAGTTGACCTTCAGCGCCAGGGTGACCAGCAAGGGAGCGAGGAACACCAGCGACGTACCCATCGATGCCAGGGCATAGCGCGAGATGAAGCCCCACCCGACCCGGTCCGGTTCCCTCACAGCAGCGATCATCCAGGCGAATGCGGCCCACCGCCATCGGCGGTGGACCGCACCGGGCACGTCAGTCGACCTTGGTGAGACCGGCGGTGACCGGCGCCGGCTTGAAGCCCTTGAAGGCCATCCAGCTGCCGACCGAGAGCTCCCAGCAGGCGATCGGGACGGTGGCGAGCATCGTGATGGCCGAGGTCTGCTCGTTGTGGCCGAACACGGTCGCGACGTTGGCGGTGAACAGCAGCGGCGCTCCGATGAGTCCCAGGGTGGGGATGATCCGCGGGACCAGCCGCGACTGGTACATCAGGGTGCCGAGCAGTACGGCGTTGATGGAGGCCATGAACCCCGGACCGAACAGGAACGTCCAGTCGCGGACGGCCACGAACGCCTGGCTGGTTCCCGTCGTACCGGTGCCGTTCTGGTTCAGGGTGACGACCGCGAGCAGGCTGACGACGCCGGTCATGATGATGGCGGCCTCGAGCAGCCGTGACGTGACGAAGCCGAGGGCGAGGGCCTGGTTCTGACGCTTCACGACCGGGAACAGGGCTACGGCGCTACCGATACAGGCGAGGGCGTTGACGAAGTCCAGGAAGCCGGCCGACAGGAGCTCGGTGTCGTGCCCGGCGGCGACGGTGAGGTCCGGGTTGACCGCCGAGCCGATGACGGCGAAGGCGGGCAGGGACGCCGCGAACGTGAGCAGGTAGAAGATGCCGGCTGCGCGGGCGTGATTGCGGGTCGGGTCACTGGTCGCTGTGGTGGGTCGTGCGGTGGTGGTCATGGCTGTCTCCGGTCTTCGGGTCGTGCGGATCTTCGCGGTTGGCGTGCGGATCGGGCTCCACCTGGGCGACCGAGAGGAGGGGGAGGCCGAGGTCGCGGAGTCGTTGCAGCAGCCCGTGCAGGGCGGCCTGGTCCACGACGGGGCCCCTGATGGTGGTGGTGCCGTCAGCGGTGGCAGTGAGGGCGAGCCCGTCGAACCAGGCCGACCACCGCGGATCGAGGCGCCCCCGGAGGCGAATCTCGTACCACTGCGGCGTGCTGTTCACGGGACGCTCCTCTTGTTCGATACCCGCAAACTAGGAGCCGATGTGGTGAGAGGTCCTCACATCATCTGGTGAACTCGGTGATGATCTTCAGGGGCGCTGGGACAGCAGGTTGAGCTGGTGCGCCCGGCGGACCGCGGCACGGCGGTTGTTGACGCCGAGCTTGGCGTAGATGTTCTTGGTGTGGGTCCGCACCGTGTTGAGCGACACGACGAGCCGGCGGGCGATCGACGGCCCGTCGAGTTCGCCGGCGAGCAACCGCAGGACATCCAGCTCACGCTCGGTCAGCGGCTCGATCAACCCGTCGCGAGGAGCGGGTACGGCCGCCGCGCCCGGGAAGGCGGCCAGAAGGCGCCGTACGTACGACGGGCCAGGGGCCGAGGCAGTGAGTAACTCGGCCATCGGCTGCCCTTGGCTGGAGAAGACCCGCACATAGCCTTCGGGCTCTGCCAGAGCCAGCGCGCGTTCCAGTACGGCCCGCGCCTCCCTGTCGTCCCCGGTCGCATGCCGGGCGAGCGCCATGAGCGTCAGGACTTCGATGAGCGTGCCCTGCCTACCGCCGTCCTCGGCCGCGGCGATGAGTCGCTCGAGCAGCCCGATGGCGTCCTGCAGCCGCGATCCCTCTGCGAGCAGGACCCGGACGAGAGTCACGTGCTCGTACTCGCTCAGGTACGACGCCTCGTCGTGCACGGATACGCCGTACTCGCGTGCCCACTCCAGGGCGGCGGCCACGTCCCCGTGCGCAGCCAGCATTCGTGCGCGCAGCGCTGGGATCGGTCGCACATTCGGCGCGAAGTCGCCGACGTACACCCGTTCGGCGTCGGCGAGCAGCCCGAGCGCCGCGTCGAGATCACCCTCGGCCTCGCGGACCTGTGCCAGCGCCACCCGCCACCGGTACGGGTTCTGCGGCAGGCCGAACTGCTCCCCGAACTGATCGCCGCGTCTCAGGTGCTCGGTGGCACTGGTCAGATCGCCGCGCTCCATGGCCACCTGACTGAGACCGACGTACATGTCCCGGATGCCGCGCAGATCGGGGTCGTGGCCGGCCGCGAGCTCGATGGCGCGCTCATAGGTCCGCTGCGCCTGGCGCAGCCTGCCCTGCGTGATCTCGAGGTCGGCGAGCGTGATGGAGCATCCGAGGACGTCGGCGACGTACCCGACCCGGTGTAGCCCGTCGGCAGCAGCGGTGTAGCTGCGGTGTGCGGCCTCGAGGTCGCCCGCCGTCCACGAGGAGATTCCGGCCAGCGCCTCGGCCGAAGCCCTGGTGAGGTGGTCATGCTCGGGCGCACGGTCGACCGCCGAGCGGGCGTGCGCCAAGGTGCCGCTGAGGTCACCTCCGATCAGTGCCAGCGCGGCCCGGTACAGCTCGATGCCGCCAGGCAGCCTGGCGAGTTCGAGCTCGTCGACGACCACGATCTCCTCCGGCCCGCTCAACAACTGCTCGATGTGGCGCAACCTGCGCTCGACGTCGCCGAACTCGTTGCCGGCCATCAGCGCGCCGACGAACCCCATCGCGAGCACAGGCCGGCGCTCGACCACGTCATCGGGAAGCTCGTCGATCCACCGGAGCAAGGTGTGCTCCTGGCGGTTCTTGCGCAGTTCCGGTACGGCGCGCTCGACCATGTCTGCCGCCCGCCTAACGTCACCGGCCGCGAGCGCGTGCCGGACCGCCGGCTCCGGCCGGCCGGCACCGCCGTACCAGTCGGCAGCGCGTCGATGCAGCGCTGCGACGTCGATGTCCTCGTCGATCAGATGGGCGTGGAGGACGTCGCGGAAGAGGTGGTGATACCGATACCAGCGGCGCTGGTCGTCGAGCGGGACCAGGAAGAGATTCGCGCGGTCGAGCCGTTCCAGCATCGCCTTGCCGTCGTGTTCGCCGGTCACTGCATCGCAGAGCGGTCCGGTGAGACGGTCGAGAATGCAGGTCGCCAACAGAAACCGCCGTACCGCGTCGGGCTGGCGATCCAGAACCTCTTCCACGAGGTAGTCGACGACGAAGCGATCGTCTCCGGCGAAGCCGGCAATGAAGTCGGCGGCGTCACCGCGACTGCGAAGCGACAGCACCACGAGTTGCAGGGCCGCGACCCACCCCTCGGTGCGCTCCTCGAGTGACGCGATGTCCTCGGCGGCCAGACGCAGGTCGTTCACGTCGTTGAGGTAACTGACCGCCTCGGCGAGGGTGAAGCGAAGGTCGGCGGCGCGGATCTCCAGGAGCTCGCCGCGTGCGCGCAGGCGTGCCAGCGGCAGGCCGGGGTCTGCTCGGGTGCTGATGATGAGCCGTAGTTGCGGAGGCAGATGATCGAGGAGGAAGGTCATCGCCGGCCGGAGGCCGGGGCTGTCGACGAGGTGGTAGTCGTCCAGGATCAGGATGACCTCGTCCGGTCGAACGCTCAGCTCGTTCAGAACCACAGTCAGCACTGCCTCGATCGGCGTCTGCCCAGCCTGAAGCAGCGGGAGGGCGCTGGCCGCGACGCCTGGAACGGCACGGCCCAAGGCGGTGACGACGTACGTCCAGAACGACGAGGCCTCGCGGTCGCCCTCGTCGAGGGCGACCCACGCGACTGTCGCTCCCGCCGAGGCGACGTGGTTGTCGATCCACCGTCCCAGCAGGGTGGTCTTGCCGAATCCTGCCGGCGCCGAAACCAGAACCAGGCGACCGCCCCGAGTCAGGCCCTCGTCCAGCCGTGCCCGCGCGACGACGCCGGCCCGTGGCGCGGGCGGGAAGAACTTGGTCTCGACGAGCGCGTCGGTCATCGCAACCCCGGGGGTGTTGACGCTATGTCCACGAGAGTAGGACACGCGCGTTCAGGGCTGGTGAAAACACAACAGCCTCCCGGCCGCGGGCATGCGGGTGGGGAGGCTGTTGGCTCAGAGGGTCAGGAGAGGGCGGAGCCTGCCTTGTACGCCGCCCAGGTGGTGTTCCAGTCGGTCCAGCCGTTGCCGGGCTCCATGTGGCGGGTCGTGCCGGTGACGATGACCGGGTCGCCGCGAAGGGTCTGGTTGAAGAACCACTGGGCGTCCTTCAGGCTCATGCCGACGCAGCCGTGGCTGACGTTGGCGCTGCCCTGGCTGCCGGACGACCACGGTGCGCCGTGGATGAACTCGCCGGAGCTGGTGACGCGCTGGGCCCACTTCACGTCGGGGATGTTGTAGTACTCGGGGTCGCCGGGCTTGAGGCCGACGGTGGCGGCGTCCATACGCTTCACCGTGAACTTCTCCATGATCACCTTCACGCCGCTGCGGGTGGTGAAGCCGTCCTTGCCGGCGGTGATCGGGATGGTCCGGGCGAGCTTGCCGTTGATCCTCACCGTCATCGTGTGGGTCTTGACGTTGACGTTGCTGACCACCGACTTGCCGATGCTGAACGCGATCGTCCGGCCGGAGGTGCCCCAGGTGTTGTTGCCGGCATTGACGCCCTGGGTGTCGATGTTCACGGTCACCTTGGTGCCGGCCGGCCAGTAGTTCTTCGGGCGGTAGTTGACCTGCTTGCTGTTCACCCAGTGCCAGCTGCCGTCGACCGGGACCGACGTCTTGACCGAGAGCCGCTTCTCGACCGCGGCGCGGTCCTTGACCGGGTTGTTCCAGAAGATCTGGATCGGCAGCGCGACGCCGACGGTCTCACCGTTCAGCGGGACGACCGAGGCCTTCAGGCTCTTCGACGCCTTCAGCGTCTTGAAGGTCGAGCTGATCGGCACGGTGGCGCCGTCGGTGCCCTCGGCCGAGCCGCTCACCGTGTACGACGCGCCGGGCTTGAGCTGCGGCTGCGACGTCCACTGGGTCTTGTCGGTGTTGAAGCTGCCCGTGACCTTGTCGCCGTCGTCGTCCTTCAGCGTGATCGCGGTCAGCTTGCCGGCCGTGGTGGTCACCGTCACCGGCTTGTCGGGCTGCACCGACGTCGCGCCCTTGGCAGGCACCACGGCGATGTTGGCCGCCGCGGCGGACTCCGATGGGGTGCCCGAGGCATCCGGGGTGCTCGAGGCGCCTGGCGTGTTGCTCTGCGACGTCGACGCGCCGGGCGTCGACTGCCCACCGCCGCCGTTGGCCTTGGTGTCGCTACAGGCCGTCCCGGCCAGCAGCAGGACGCAGATACCCGCCACGGCAAGGCCGTGCTTCCTCACCGAACCGCTTACCATTCCCCAGCTCTCCCCTGTTTAGTCAAACCGCGGTAAGGGTAACCTGCCGCGGCGACATTTCCCTGCATCCGCAAGCCGCCTCACTGGTACGGACCACAACTCTCTGTACCCGGCGGCACTACTCAAGACGCACGAAAACGCCGTCCGGTTCGTTCCCGGACGGCGTTTTTCGTACGACTCTCAACTAGTGAGCGTGGTCACCACGGTAGTACTCGAAGATGAACCCGCTCAGCGTCACGATGCCGATGCCGCAGCCGGCGATGAACAGCCACCAGCCGAAGACGATGCCGAGGACGACCACCGACAGCGTCAGCGCGCACCACAGCGGCCACCAGGAGTGCGGCGGGAAGAAGCCGAGCTCGCCGGCCCCTTCGACGATCTCCGCTTCCTTGCGGTCCTCCGGCCGGGCGTCCATCCGGCGCGCGGTGACGCTCAGGTAGAACGCCACCAGCAGCGACAGGAAGAACGTCATCACCAGCGCGGTGGTGCCGGTCGGGTCCTCCGACATCAGCCAGTAGATCGGCGTGACGACGAGCACGAACACACTCAGGATCCCGAAGACCCAGGCTTCGACCTTCACGCCTTGTCCTTCCCCTCGGTCCCGCCGGTCCCGTCGGTCTGCTCGATCAGGTGCTCGACGCGGCCCTGGTCCTCACCGGCGTCCAGCAGGTTGTCCGTGCCGGCCCGGTTGTCCGGGTACTCCGCCAGCGCCACGTCGGCGTGGTGAAGATCGAACGCCGGGGACTCCGAGCGGATCCGGGGCAGCTTGACGAAGTTGTGCCGCGGCGGCGGTGAGCTGGTCGCCCACTCCAGCGAACGGCCCCAGCCCCACGGGTCGTCGACGCCGACCGGCGGCGTCTTGCGGGACTTGTAGATGTTGTAGAAGAACGGCAGCATCGACGCGCCCAGGATGAAGGCGCCGACGCTGGACACCTCGTTCAGCGTGGTGAAGCCCTCGTTGGCGCCGTACGACGCGTAGCGCCGCGGCATCCCCTCGACGCCCAGCCAGTGCTGCACCAGGAACGTGGTGTGGAAGCCGACGAACAGCAGCCAGAAGTGCAGCTTGCCCAGCCGCTCGTCCAGCATCCGCCCGGTGAACTTCGGCCACCAGAAGTAGAAACCGGCGAACATCGCGAACACCACCGTGCCGAACACGACGTAGTGGAAGTGCGCGACCACGAAGTACGAGTCGGACAGCTGGTAGTCCAGCGCCGGCGAAGCCAGGATGACGCCGGTCAGACCGCCGAACAGGAAGGTCGTCAGGAAGCCGATCGACCACAGCATCGGCGTGTCGAACGACACCGATCCGCCCCAGATCGTGCCGATCCAGTTGAAGAACTTCACCCCGGTCGGCACCGCGATCAAGAACGTCATGAACGAGAAGAACGGCAGGTTCACCGCGCCGGTGACGAACATGTGGTGCGCCCACACCGCCACCGAGAGCACCGCGATACCGAGGGTCGCGCTGACCAGACCGATGTAGCCGAAGACCGGCTTGCGGCTGAAGACCGGCAGGATCTCGGTGACGATGCCGAAGAACGGCAGCGCGATGATGTACACCTCGGGATGCCCGAAGAACCAGAACAGGTGCTGCCAGAGTATTGGCCCACCATTGGCCGCGTCGAAGACGTGTGCCCCGAGTGTTCGGTCCGCCTCCAGCACCAGCAGCGCCGCCGCCAGGATCGGGAACGCGATCAGCACCAGGATCGAGGTGACCAGGATGTTCCAGGTGAAGATCGGCATCCGGAACATCGTCATACCGGGTGCGCGCATGGTGATGATCGTGGTGATGAAGTTGACCGCACCCAGGATCGTGCCGAGGCCGGCCATCCACAGACCCATGATCCACAGGTCACCGCCGATGCCCGGCGAACGGACCGCGTTCGACAGCGGGGCGTAGGCGAACCAGCCGAAGTCGGCCGCGCCGCCCGGGGTGAAGAAGCCGCTGATCGTGATCAGGCCGCCGAACAGGAACAGCCAGTAGCTGAACATGTTCAGCCGCGGGAACGCCACATCCGGGGCGCCGATCTGGATCGGCATGATCTCGTTCGCGAAGCCGACGAACAGCGGGGTCGCGAACAGCAGCAGCATGATCGTGCCGTGCATCGTGAAGAGCTGGTTGTAGACCTCTTCGTTCACGATCTGCAGACCCGGCTTGGCCAGCTCCGCGCGGATCAGCAGCGCCATCACGCCGCCGATCAGGAAGAACGCGAACGACGTGACCAGGTACATGTGCCCGATCAGCTTGTGGTCGGTGGTGGTCAGGTACTTGACCAGCAGCTCGCCCTTGGTGCGCCGCCGGGGCAGCGTGGTGGTGCTGCCGATGGCGCCGGTGCGCTCGGCGAAGTCCGTCACTTCTCGCCCCCTGTGCCGGGAATGGTGGTGGCGTCGCCGCCACCGGTTGCGGCGCCGGTCTGGCCCTTGGCGGCCAGCTCGCGCAGGTGTGCGTCGTATTCGTCGCGGTTGACCACCTTGACGCTGAAGACCATCCGGCTGTGGTAGAGGCCGCAGAGCTCAGCGCACTTGCCGGCGAAGGTGCCGGTCTTGGTCGGGGTCAGCTCGAACTTGTTCGTCTTGCCCGGGATGACGTCGAGCTTGAAGTAGAACGACGGGACCCAGAAGGAGTGGATGACGTCCGGCGAGGTCAGGTCGAAGTGCACCGACTCGTTCACCGGGAGCCACAGCGTCGCGGGCTTGTCCAGCGTGCCGGTCTCCCAGACGCCCTGCTGCCCGTCGACGGTGTCCTTGTAGTTGAAGGTCCACTGCCACTGCTGGCCCACCACGTTCACGGTGTGCTGCGCGTTGGCGCTCATCTTCGTGACCTGGTTGCCGTGCTCGACGGTGTAGAAGAAGAGCACGCCGATGATCGCGAACGGCGCCAGGGTGTAGAGCACCTCGAGCGGCAGGTTGTAGCGCACCTGCCGGGGTGCGTCGTCGTTGCGCTTGCGGTACCGCACGACGACCCACAGGATCAGGCCCCAGACCATCACGCCCACGATCAGGGCGGCGATCCAGGCCCCGATCCAGAGGCTGCGGATGGCCTCGGTCCGGTCCGATGCGCCCTCGGGCAGACCGAGTCGTTTCCACTGCTCAGTGGTCGCCGTCGAGCAACCGGTCAGCAGCAGGGTGCCCAGCACCACTGCACTGCCGACCAGCAGGCGACGCTTCGCCGGCCGTGTGGCGCCGGCAGAACCTGCCGGTCGCTCCTCCACTCCGGGCGTGCCGTTCGAACCCACGGGGCGCCTTTCCCTTCCCAAGTGAGACTGACGACCAAACACTACTGGACACCTTTCGCCGTCCTGCGCATAGGTAGGGCTTAGCGTTTCCCGTGTGAGCGAGCGTACGTATCTGGACGCCGCATCGGCCGAGCCGATGCACCCCGCCGCACGGGAGATGTTGCTCTCGGCAGTGGATTCCGGATGGGCCGATCCGGTGCGTCTGCACCACGAGGGCCGGACCGCGAGATTGCTGCTGGACAACGCCCGGGCGGTGCTCGCCGAGGCGGTCGGCGTACGGCCGGACGAGCTGTACCTGACCACCTCGGGGACGGCGGCGATCCAGGCCGGTCTGACCGCTCTCCAGGCCGCCCGCCGCCGCGTCGGGACCACGGTTGTCCACACGGCCGTCGAACATTCCGCGGTCCTGCACAGTGCGGGCGCTGACGGCGTCGAGGTCGGGGTGGACGTTCGGGGCCGGGTGGATCAGGAGGCGTTCAAGGACGCGGTACGGCGGCCCGGCGTGGCGGTGGCCGCGGTTCAGTCCGCCAACCACGAGGTCGGTACGAGGCAGCCGATCGCGGCGATCGCGCAGGACTGTGGCAGCGTGCCGCTGTTCGTGGACGCCTCGGCGTCGGTGGGGCACGACGCGCTGCCGGAGGAGTGGTCGGCGCTGGCCGCCAGTGCGCACAAGTGGGGCGGACCGGCCGGTGTGGGGTTGCTCGCTGTGAAGAAGGGCACGCGGATCGCACCGGCGTGGCCGCTGGACGAGCGGGAGGACGGCCTCTCCCCCGGGTTCCCGAACGTACCCAACGCGCTGGCCGCCGCCGCTGCGCTCCAGGCCCGGCTGGCCGAGGCCGAAGAGCTCGACAAGCAGCACAGGGCCTGGATCGACGAGGTACGGCGTCGTGTGGCGGCCGACATCCCCGACGTGGAGGTCGTGGGTGACCCGGCGGACCGCCTGCCGCACATCCTCACCTTCTCCTGTCTCTACGTGGACGGCGAGGCCCTGGTGACCGCGCTGGATGCCGCGGGGTTCGCCGTCTCCAGCGGTTCAGCTTGTACGTCGAGCACGCTCCGGCCCTCTCACGTACTCGCGGCGATGGGTGTCCTCACCCACGGCAACGTCCGGGTCTCTCTCGGGCGCGACACCAGCTACGACGACGTCCAACGGTTCTGTGCGGTCCTGCCGGGGCTCGTGCGGCGGATCCGGGCGGAGGTGGGGATGTGAACGTGGACCTGGACTGCACCGGCCTGCTCTGCCCACTCCCGGTGATCAAACTGGCCAAGACGCTACCGACCGTTGCCGTCGGCGACACGGTCACCGTGCTGGCCGACGACCCGGCCGCCGCGACCGACATCCCCGCCTGGTGCCGGATGCGGTCCCAGGAGCTGGTGTCGGCCGGGGAAAACCAGTACGTCGTCCGGCGGGTCAGCTGACACACTGCGCCGCGTGACCGACTTCGCGCACAAGCCGACGCTGACCGGGGACCTGGTCGTTCTGCGACCTGTGGACGAGGGTGACTACGAAGCACTCGCCATCGCGATGGCAGACCCGGACGTCGTTCGACTGACCGGCAGCCACGGCGAGATCGGCGAGGAGAAGGCCCGCGAGTGGTACCGCACCCGCCCGGACCAAACCGATCGGCTGGACCTCGCAATCGTCGACAAGGCCGCAGGGGTCGTCGTGGGCGAGGCCGTGCTCAACGAGTGGGACCCCGACAACCAGAGCTGCAACTTCCGGATCCTGATCGGGCCGTCCGGCCAGGGCCGCGGCCTCGGGACCGAGGCGACCCGGCTGATCGTCGGCTACGGCATCGAGCAGTTGAGGCTGCACCGGATCAGTCTCGGCGTCTACGCGTTCAACCCGCGCGCCCAGCGCGCCTACGAGAAGGCCGGCTTCACCACTGAGGGCGTACTCCGGGACGCTCTGCTCTGGGACGGCGACTGGGTGGACGAGGTCGTGATGTCCGTCCTGGCCCAGGACTGGGTACCGTCGGAGGGTGATCCGAGCTGACCGCATCGCTGTGCTGACCGGGGCCGGGATCTCGACGTCGTCGGGGATCCCGGACTTTCGGGGACCGCAGGGCGTCTGGACGAAGGACCCGGCGGCAGAGGCGATGTTCGACATCGACGAGTACGTCGCCAGTCGCGAGGTCCGCGTGGCGACCTGGAAACACCGGCTCTCGGTGCCGGCCTGGACCGTGCAGCCGAACCCGGGCCACCTCGCTCTGGTAGAGCTGGAGCGGCAGGGCCGCCTGACCGGCCTGATCACGCAGAACGTCGACGGGCTGCACCAGAAGGCCGGCTCTTCGCCGGAGCTGGTCCACGAGCTGCACGGCACGGTCTGGTACGTCGACTGTCTCCAGTGCGACCGGCGGATCCCGATGGCGGACGTACTCCCCCGGCTCGAGTCAGGCGACGAGGATCCGGCGTGTGAGGTCTGTGGCGGCATCTTGAAGTCCGCGACAGTCTCGTTCGGCCAGTCACTCGACAGGGTCGTCCTGGACCGAGCCGTCGCGGCCGCCGAGGCAGCAGACCTGTTCCTGGCCATCGGCACGTCGCTGCAGGTCTACCCGGCCGCCGGCCTGTGTGACCTCGCACTGAACGCCGGGAAGCCGCTGGTGATCCTGAACGCCCAGCCGACGCCGTACGACGAGCACGCTACGACAGTGCTGCGCACACCGATCGAGACCACGCTGCCGGACCTCGTGACCTTACCGTGATCTTCGAGCCCTCCTCACGGTAAAGACCGGCGGCTAGCGTCCCCGGCAGATCAGTTGGCGGGGAGGGGACCGTGATGCGCGGGTTCAGGCGTTGGACGGCAGGTTTCACGGCGGCCGCGGTCGTCGTACTCGGACTGGGTACGGCTGCGCCGGCTCCGGCACAAGTGGCCGCGGACCGGGTGATCACCGTGGCGGGCTCGCTGCAGAGTGAGCTCGGGTGCGCGGCCGACTGGGATCCGGGCTGTGACGCGACCAGTCTGGGCGCGAGTGCGCCATACACGAAGGTGTTCGACGTACCGGCGGGGTCGTACGAGTTCAAGGTCACCGTCAACAAGAGCTGGGACGAGAACTACGGCGCCGGCGGTGTCCTCAACGGCCAGAACATTCCGCTGCGGATCGAGGGTCCGGCCAAGCTGGAGTTCAGCTACGACGACACGAGCCACATCGTCACGGTGAAGCCGGTGAATCTCGCCGGACCGGCCGTGACAGCCGCGGACCGGGCACTCGCGACGCCGAGCCTGCGGCCGGACCTCACCAAGGAGCGGTTCTACTTCCTGATGGCGGACCGGTTCGCCAACGGCGACAAGTCCAACGACAACGGCGGGCTCACCGGCGACCGGCTGACGACCGGCCTGGACCCGACGGACAAGGGCTTCTACCACGGCGGCGACCTGACCGGTGTGATCCAGAAGCTCGACTACATCAAGTCCCTGGGGACGACGTCGATCTGGCTGACCCCGTCGTTCAAGAACCGCCCGGTGCAGGGCTCCGGCGCCGACGTCAGCGCCGGGTACCACGGCTACTGGATCACCGACTTCACCCAGATCGACCCGCACCTGGGCACGAACGCGGACATGAAGCGGCTGATCGACCTGGCGCACCGCAAGGGCATGAAGGTCTTCTTCGACATCATCACCAACCACACCGCGGACGTGATCGCGTACCAGTCCGGCCAGTACGGCTACATCCCGAAGTCCACCTCGCCGTACAAGGATGCCGCCGGCAACGTCTTCGACGACAAGCAGTACGCCGGGGGCGACACGTTCCCGCCGCTCGACGCGGCCGTGAGCTTCCCGAACGTCCCGGTCTTCAGGACGCCGGCCGACGCGTCCGTGAAGGTGCCGGCCTGGCTGAACGACCCGACCCTGTACCACAACCGCGGCGACTCGACGTTCGCCGGCGAGAGCGCGGAGTACGGCGACTTCGTCGGGCTGGACGACCTGTTCACCGAGCAGCCGCGGGTCCGCGACGGGATGATCGACGTCTACAAGACGTGGGCCGAGTTCGGCATCGACGGATTCCGGATCGACACCGTCAAGCACGTGAACATCGAGTTCTGGCAGAAGTTCTCGCCGCAGATCCTGGCCGCCGCACAGTCGGCCGGGTCGAAGGACTTCTTCATGTTCGGCGAGGTCTTCGACGCCAACCCGCAGTTCATGTCGACGTACACGACCAAGGGCGCGCTGCAGGCCACGCTGGACTTCGGGTTCCAGCAGAACGCGGTCGCGTACGCGAAGGGCGACCCGAGCACCAAGCTGCAGGACTTCTACGCCGACGACGACTACTACACCGACACGGACTCCAACGCGTACGAGCTGCCGACGTTCCTCGGCAACCACGACATGGGCCGCGTGGGCACGTTCTTGAAGCAGGGCGGCGCGTCCGGCGCCGAGTTGCTGGCACGGGACGAGCTGGCGCACTCGCTGATGTACCTGACGCGCGGCCAGCCGGTCGTGTACTACGGGGACGAGCAGGGCTTCACAGGCCCCGGCGGTGACAAGGACGCGCGGCAGGACATGTTCGCGACCCGGACCGCCGACTACGCGGACGACGAGGTCGTCGACGGCAGCGGTACGACGACGATCGGCAGCAAGGACCGGTACGACGTCAACGCGCCGATGTACAAGCACATCGCCGGGCTGGCGAAGCTGCGGGCCACGTACCCGGCGCTGTCCGACGGGCGGCAGGTGCATCGGTACTCGTCCAAGTTCAACGGGCTGTACGCGTTCAGCCGGCTCGGCAGCGACAACGTCGAGTACCTGGTGGTCGCGAACAACTCCACGACGGCCGCCTCGGCGACGGTGCCGACGTACGGCTCGAACACCTGGCTGAAGCCCGTCTACGGCGGCTCCAAGTCGCTGAAGACAGACCGTGAGGGCAGGGTGGTCGTCAGCCAGGCCCCGCTGTCTGTGACGGTGTACCAGGCCCAGAACAAGGTCCCGGCGCGTACCAAGGCTCCCAGCGTCTACATGAGCTCGCCGGAGCTCGGTGCGACGGTCGGTGGGCGCGCTGAGATTTCTGCGGCGATTCCCGCGAACACCCCGGCGACTGTGACGTTCGGCTACCGGCCCGTGGGTACGACGGCGTGGAAGCGGCTCGGCGCGGACGACAACGCGCCGTACCGCGTCTTCCAGGACGTGTCCGGGCTGCCGAAGGGGACGCTGCTCGAATACCGCGCTGTACTGCGGGACGTCTCGGGCAATTACTCCGTCTCCGGCTCGTACGGCGTGGTGGGTGACGCGGCCGCACCCGGTGGCGGCGGTGGCGGCACTGGTCCCGTCGTCCAGCCGGCGAACGTGTCTGTGCCAGGTGACCACAACAGTGAGATGGGCTGTCCCGCGGACTGGTCGCCGGACTGCGACCAGGCCCAGCTGACACTGGACCCGAAGGACAAGGTCTGGAAGGGCACCTACACGCTCCCGGCCGGCGAGCACGCGTACAAGGCGGCCATCAACAAGACCTGGGACGAGAACTACGGCGCCGGTGGCGTCAAGAACGGTGCCAACATCTCGTACACCGCACCGAACGGGCCCGTCAGCTTCTACTACGAGCACGGCCGCCACTTCGTCACGTCCACTGCACAGGGCCCGATCATCACGGCACCCGGGTCGTTCCAGACCGAGCTGGGCTGCCCGACCGACTGGGACCCGTCCTGCATGCGACCCTGGTTGACCGACGAGGACGGCGACGGGACCTACACCTGGTCCACCAGCGAGCTGAAGGCGGGCACCTATGAGGCGAAGGTCGCGCACAACCTGTCCTGGGACGAGAGCTACCCGGCGAACAACGTGCCGGTCTCGGTGCCGAGTGACGGTCTGGTCGTCACGTTCTCGTACGTGCTCGCGACCCACCAGTTCACGGTGACGACGGCCAAGCCCGGCGCACAGCCGGACCTCAGCCAAGCGAAGGCGTACTGGCTCGACCGCAACACCCTCGCCGTACCCGCGGTCGCGCACCCGGAGCGGTACCGGTGGCGGCTGCACTGGTCGGACACCGGCTCGCTGAAGATCGACGCGAACGACATCGGCGGCTCGTCGGCCGCCCTGCGCTACGACACCGCCGAGGTGAAGCCCGGCTACACGACGCTGCGCCTCGACGACGCCGACGTCCAGAAGATCCTCACCGGCCAGCTGGGCCTCGCGCAGTACGACGACACCGGCCGCCTCCTCGACGCGACCGGCGTCCAGATCCCCGGCGTCCTCGACGACGTCTACGGCGGAGCGACCGGCCGCTCGTACGGCGTCACGTGGCAAGGCGCCGCACCGGCCTTCACGCTGTGGGCGCCCACGGCTCAGGACGTGAAGCTGCTGATCGGGTCTTCGGCGATCCGCATGCGGCGCAGCGACGACGGCGCCTGGTCCGTCGTCGGGCGGCCGTCGTGGAAGAACGCGCCGTACCGCTATCAGGTGACGGTGTACGCACCCAGCACCGGCAAGGTGGAGACGAACGTCGTCACGGACCCGTACTCCGCCGCGTTGACCACCGACTCGACGTACTCCGTCGCAGTGGACCTCAACGACCCGGCAGGCAAGCCGGCACTCTGGAGGTCCACCCCGTCGCCGAAGCTCGCCCGCGGTGTCGACTCGACCATCTACGAGCTGCACGTCCGCGACTTCTCCATCAACGACAGCACGGTGCCGGCAGCGCACAGAGGCACCTATCTGGCCTTCGCCGACGAGGGCGACGGCACCAAGCACCTGCGCACCCTCAAGGCAGCAGGGCTCAACACCGTGCACCTCCTGCCGACCTTCGACATCGCCTCGATCCCCGAGACCGGCCAGCAGACACCCGCGTGTGATCTGAAAGCACTACCGCCCGACTCCGACCAGCAGCAGGCCTGCGTGACGGCAGTGGCTGCCAAGGACGGCTTCAACTGGGGCTACGACCCGTTCCACTGGCTGGCGCCGGAAGGCTCGTACGCCACCCAGAAGGACGGCCTGGCCCGGGTCTCCGAGTTCCGCACGATGGTCGGCGGGCTGCACAAGTCCGGCCTGCGCGTCGTACTCGACCAGGTCTTCAACCACACCCCGGCCGCCGGCCAGGCCCCGACGTCGGTGCTGGACCGCATCGTGCCCGGCTACTACCAGCGGCTGAACGCGACCGGGAAGGTGGAGACCTCGACCTGCTGCAGCAACATCGCGACCGAGCACGCGATGGCCGAGAAGATCATGGTCGACGGCACGGTGAGCTGGGCGCGCAACTACCACGTGGACGGCTTCCGGTACGACCTGATGGGTCACCACTCCAAGGCGAACATGCTGAAGGTCCGGGCCGCCCTGGACAAGCTGACGCTCGCCAAGGACGGCGTGGACGGCAAGTCGATCTACCTGTACGGCGAGGGCTGGAACTTCGGCGAGGTCGCGGACGACGCGCTGTTCGTCCAGGCCCGGCAGGGCAACCTCGGCGGCACCGGGATCGGCACCTTCTCCGACCGGCTGCGCGACGCGGTCCGCGGCGGCGGCCCCTTCGACGACAACCCGCGGATCCAGGGCTTCGGCTCCGGCGAGGCGAGCGATCCCAACGGCGACCCGGTGAACGGTACGCCGGCCGAGCGCGCCAAGCGGCTCGCTCACGACACCGACCTGGTCCAGCTCGGGCTGGCCGCCAACCTCCGGTCGTTCAGCTTCACATCGGCGGAGTCCGGACAGGCCGTCCGCGGTGACCAGGTCGACTACAACGGCCAGCCGGCCGGGTACGCCGACCAGCCGGACGAGGTGATCACGTACGTCGACGCGCACGACAACGAGACGCTCTGGGACACGCTGACGTACAAGCTGCCGACCGACCTGCCGATGCCGGACCGGATCCGGATGAACACGTTGTCGCTGGCCACGACCGCACTGGCGCAGACGCCGTCGTTCTGGCACGCCGGCGCGGACATGCTGCGCAGCAAGTCGCTGGACCGCAACTCGTACGACTCCGGCGACTGGTTCAACACGCTCGACTGGACCGGCGCCGACAACGGCTTCGGCCACGGGCTGCCGCCGAAGCCCGACAACGAGGCCAAGTGGCCGTACATGAAGCCGCTACTGGCCAACCCGGCGCTGAAGCCGTCAGCGACCGACGTGGCCACGGCCTCGGCCGCGGCAGCCGACCTGCTGAAGCTCCGGTTCTCGACGCCGCTGTTCCGCCTCGGTTCGGCCGCGCTGATCAACCAGAAGCTGAGCTTCCCGCTGAGCGGTACGACGCCCGGTGTCATCACCATGCGCATCGACGACACGGTGGGTGCTGACGTCGACCCGTCACTGAAGGGCGTCGTGGTCGTCTTCAACTCCACCAACGCCGCGGTCACCCAGCAGGTCCCGGGCCTGACCGGCGCCAACCTGTCCCTGTCCCCCGTCCAAGCAGCCGGCTCCGACCCGGTCGTCAAACAAACCACGTGGTCGTCCGCGACGGGCACAGTGACCGTCCCGGCCCGGACGGTCGCCGTACTGGTGCAGCGTTAGGGCACGCGGACGACGAGGGCCGCCGGGTCGACCTCAGCGGTCAACGACGTGCCCTCGTCGATCGCGTCGCCGTCGAGCTGGCGGCGTACCACCCGGTCGGCGCGCAGCTGGATGCGCCGGCCGGTGAAGCGCTCGACGTGACGCTCGCGCCAGGACTTCACGACCAGGCCGAGCGCGAGCCGCGGCCAGTGCGTGATCCGGCGCGGCGCGAGGACGACCACGTCGATCGTGCCGTCGTCGGGTACGGCGTCCGGCAGCAGCGGGATGTTCGCCTGGAGCGTGCCGACGTTGCCGATCACCACGGTGCGCGCCCGCCGGCGGACCGGCGGCTGGTCGTCGACGGTGATCGTGACCCGGACCGACGGATGGTTCAGGTTCTTCAGCGTCGACACGACGTACGCCGCCCAGCCCACCCGTTTCTTCAGGTCGTCGGGCGCGTCCTCGATGATCGCGGCGTCCAGTCCGAGCCCGGCCATCACCACGAACCGGTCGGTGGTCAACTGGTCCCCTTCGACCAGCACGCTGTCGATCCGCCGCTCGGAGCCGTCCAGGAGCTCGGTCAGCGCGACGTCCAGGTCGAGCGAGATGCCGAGGTTGCGGGCGAGCAGGTTCCCGGTGCCGCCGGGCAGGACGGCGACCGGGATCGCGGTACGGGCCAGCTCGGCGCACACCACCCGGACGGTGCCGTCGCCGCCGGCGACCAGCACCAGGTCGACCTGCTCGTCGATCGCGCGCCGGGCCATGGTGACGCCGGCGTCGTCCTCGGTCGTCTCCAGCCACAACGGCTCGTCGAGGCCGCGTTCGGACAGGGCCGTCTCGACGATCCGGCGGAACTTGTCGCCGTCGACCTTCACCGGGTTCACGATCACGGCTGCCCGCTTGGCAGAACTCACCTGATATTTGTCCGTTTCTGGAGATAGCGTCTTGGGTGTGAGCAGACTTCCACGGAGTACCCCAGAAGCCCAGGGCTTGATCACCGCAGCACTCGACAGCTTCGTCGCGGCGCTGGACGCGGGCGAGCCGGAGATCCAGACTGTCATGCTGCTGCGGCACGGCCAGGTCGTGCTGGAGGAGGCCTGGGCGCCGTACCGGCTGGACGACCGGCACCTGCTGTTCTCGGTGTCGAAGAGTTTCACGTCGACGGGCATCGGGCTGGCGATCGACGCAGGGCTGCTCTCGCTCGACGACCAGGTCATCTCGTTCTTCGACGCGGACGAACTGCCGGAGACGGTCAGCGACAACCTGGCCGCAATGAAGGTCCGGCACCTGCTGACGATGACGACCGGGCACTCGAAGGACACCGTCGACGCGCTCAGCCGGGACCGCCGGATGGTCAAGATCTTCCTCGGCCTCGAGGTGGAGCACGAGCCCGGCACGGTGTTCGCCTACAACAGCGGCGCGACCTACATGCTGTCGGCGATCCTGCAGCGGCTCACCGGCGAGCGCCTGCTCGACTACCTCCGGCCGCGGCTGTTCGAGCCGCTCGGTGCGACCGAGGCGACCTGGCAGGTGTCAAGGGAGGGCATCACGGTCGGCGGCTGGGGCCTGAGCATCAACACGGAGTCGCTGGCCGCCTTCGGGCAGTTGCTGCTGCAGCACGGTGAGTGGCAGGGCAAGCAGCTGGTCCCGGCCGAGTGGTTCGAGTCGGCAACGTCGAAGCAGGTCCCGAACGACACCGAGGAGAACCCGGACTGGAAGCAGGGCTACGGTTTCCAGTTCTGGCGCGGCCGCCACAACACGTATCGCGGTGACGGCGCGTTCGGGCAGTTCTGCCTGGTGTTCCCGGACTACGACGCGGCGCTGATCATCACGAGTTCGACGACCGACATGCAGGCGGTCCTGAACACGGTGTGGGAGCACCTCCTGCCCGCGCTCGAGGGCAAGGAGGTGCCGGTCGTCCCCCGGCCCGAGCGGCTGCGGCTGGTGCCACCGGCGGGTGCCGCACCGACCGCCGGGGACGGCCGGACGTACCGTTTCGCGGCGGCCAACCCGGCCGGTCTCACCTCGGTCCGGCTCGACGCGGACGGGTCAGGCACGTTCACGTTCAGCGACCTGGGCGACGGCAGAACTCACGAGATCCGGTGCGCGGCCGGTGACTGGCAGGAGCAGGCTGCGCCGGGCACGGTCGACGACGCCGCTCCGGAAGCCGGTGAGCGCGTCCTGACCAGCGCGTACGGCGACGGCGACGCGTTCGTGGCGACCTTGCGCTGGGTGGAGACCCCGTTCGTCGCCACCCTCACGTGCCGCGTGGACGGCGGCACGATGACGGTCGACGGCAAGCTCAACGTCTCCTTCGGCCCGACCGAATTCCAGCTTTCTTCGGAGCCGATGTCACAGGACTGACGCGGCGCGTGTCCTCCGGGTCGTAATCACGGACGACGGAGGATGACATGAAGGTTTTGGTGGCAGGAGCGACCGGAGGACTGGGCCGGTCACTGGTGCCGCAGCTGCTCGCGGCCGGGCACGAGGTGACCGGGATGACCCGGTCCGAGTCCGGCGCGGCCGGTGTGCGGTCGTTCGGCGCGGACGCCGTGCTCGCGGACGGCCTGGACGCCGCCGCGGTGCGCGCGGCCGTGGAGTCGGTCCGGCCCGAGGTCGTCGTACACCAGATGACCGCACTCAAGGGCGGGATCGACTTCAAGCACTTCGACGACAGCTTCGCGACGACGAACCAGCTGCGAACGGTCGGCACGGACAACCTCCTGGCCGCCGCCAAGGCTGCCGGCGTACGACGGTTCGTCGTCCAGTCGTACGCCGGCTGGAACATGCAGCACGGCGGATCCGCGGCGAAGACCGAGGCGGACCCGCTCGACCCGGACCCGGTGCCCGCCCAGCGGCAGACGATGGCGGCGATCAAGTACGTCGAGTCGGCGGCGGTGAACACCGAAGGGATCGAGGGCGTCGCGCTGCGGTACGCGAACTTCTACGGCCCGACCGCCGACCTCGGCAAGGGCGGCTCGATGGTGGAGCTGATCCAGAAGCGCCGGCTGCCGATCATCGGCGACGGCACCGGCGTCTGGTCGTTCATCCACTACGACGACGCCGCCGCGGCAACGGTGAAGGCGGTCGAGAGCGACGTGACCGGGGTGTTCCAGATCGCGGACGACGACCCCGCACAGGCGGCGGTCTGGCTGCCCGAGCTCGCCAAGATCCTCGGTGCGAAGGCCCCGCGGCGCATCCCGGCGTGGCTCGGACGGCTCGCGGTCGGCGATGTCGGCGTGGCGGCGTTCACCGAGATCCGCGGCGTCGACAACTCCCTCGCCAAGCGGACCTTCGAGTGGCAGCCCGGGTACGCGTCCTGGCGCGACGGGTTCCGCCAGGGGCTGTGATCTCCGCTCGCTCACAGCCGCGCGAGCCGGTGAGAGGATTCCTTTACTTCTGCGTTACACGCGATGACGACCGCTGAAACCGGCGGGTCCTGAACTGGAAAGGACCCGCCGGTACGGCGGGGCGCCCCTAGGGTTCCGCTGCTGGTCGAGCCGATGGCAGGTCTGGTCCGAGAGGGGAGGCGGTGCTGTCGCCGGCATTGTGCGGCGGCACCGTTCCACGGCGGGACAAAAGCCCGGGAGGCCTTGAAGGCCCCGGGTTGCCGTGCGCGCATTCCGGGCCCGATCCAGCGGAGGCCGGACATGTCAGCACCCCCCGAAACCCTGACCACCGATGAACTGGGAGCGCGCGACCTCGGCCGCTTCGGCTACTCCCAGCAGCTCTCGCGCCGCGTCGGCAGCTACGCGTCGTTCGCGGCCGGATTCTCGTTCGTCTCGATCCTCACCACCGTCTTCCAGCTGTTCGGTCTGGGCTTCGGCTTCGGCGGCACGGCGTTCTTCTGGACCTGGCCGGCCGTCCTCGCCGGTCAGCTGATGGTGGCGTTGTGCTTCGCCGAACTCGCCGCGCGGTACCCGCTGTCCGGCGCGATCTACCAATGGGCCCGCCGGCTCGGCGGCGCGGTCGTCGGGTGGTTCGCGGGCTGGACGATGGTGATCGCGCAGATCATCACGCTGGCCACGGCCGCGATCGCGCTGCAGGTCGTGCTGCCCGCGGTCTGGCCCGGGTTCCAGCTGGTCGGCACGGATCCGGCGCTGGCGTCGAGGGACGGCGCCGCGAACGCCGTGGTGCTCGGGTGCCTGCTGCTCGTCGCGACGACGGTGCTCAACGCGACGAGTGTGCGGATCACCGCGATCGTCAACTCGGTCGGCGTGACCTGCGAACTGGTCGGCGTCGTGCTGATCGTCGTCCTGCTGACCAGCAATGCGGAGCGCGGGCCGTCCGTCGTCCTGCACACGACGAATCTCGACAGCACGACCGGGTACGTCGTACCGCTGCTGGTCTCGGCGCTGATGGCGGCTTATGTGCTGGTCGGGTTCGACAGTGCGGGCGAGTTGTCGGAGGAGACGCACAAGCCGCGCGCGACGACTCCGCGGACGATCCTCCGGGCGGTGATCGCGTCCGGGATCGGCGGCGCGTTCCTGATCGTCGCGGCGTTGATGGCCGCGCCGTCGGTGACTGACGGGGATCTCGCCACGCAAGGGCTTCCCTACGTGCTGACGAGTCGGCTGGGTACGACGCCCGGCAAGCTGCTGCTGCTCGACGTCGCGCTCGCGGTGTGCGTGTGCACGCTGGCGATCCAGACCGCCGCGGCGCGGATGATCTTCTCGATGGCGCGCGACAACGTGCTGCCGGGATCGCGTCAGCTCCGCGAGGTGTCGCCGCGGACCGGTACGCCGGTCGCCGCGACCGTGGTGCCCGGCGTGCTGGCCGGTGTCTGCCTGGTCGTCAACGTCGGGAACGCGGGCCTGTTCCTGGGGCTGGCGAGCGTCTGCATCATGCTGCTCTACGTCGCGTACCTGATGGTCACCGCGCCGTTGCTGGTACGGCGCCTGACCGGGCGCGGGTTGTCCGCCGGAGTGGACGAGAACGGGCGGCCGCTGTTCTCGCTCGGCCGGGTCGGCGTGCTGGTCAACTTCGTTGCCGTTGGCTACGGACTCGCGATGGCGATCAACCTCGGCTGGCCGCGCGCCGAGGTCTACGACCCGGCAGGTGAGGGCTGGTACCTGCACTACCTTCCGCTGATCACCCTTGCCGTCGTCGCCGTCGGCGGCCTTCTCGCCTTCCGGGCTCAGCGGAGCGCTTACTACGCCTCGATCGGGCTGCCGCTGCGCACTGCCGTACCGGTTGTCGAGGTCGAAGGAGCCGGCGCATGACACATACCCACGACATGCCCGGTGACGCGGCGTGGTCCGCGCCGGTGCGGGCCGGACGCGTCATCACGCTGACGGCGCTCAACGACGGCGCGAACGCGTCGGTGCTGATCATCGGCGCCGACCGTCTCGATCGGCTGAACATCCCGGACACGCTCAAGGCGCAGATGTCGGCGCGCATCAAGCCCGGCATGGTGCTGATGTCGGACCGCGGGCTGGCGCTGGCGACGGTCCTGGCCTCGAGCCTCGACTGGCACGACTGCCTGACCGGCGCGGCGCCCGACCGGTTGCTGCTGCTCGAACTCGTGAAGCACGGTTTCGGTGCGGACGATCTGCACGGCTGCATCAACTTCTTCAGCAAGGTCGGCGTCGCGGACGACGCCCGCGCGTCGCTGGCCTTCGCCCCCGGCCATGCCCGCGCGGGTGACACCGTCACGCTCCGCGCGGACCAGGACCTGCTGGTCTTCGTGTCGACCGCGGCTCATGCGCTGTCCGATCTGCCCGCGGTCGGTGTCGCCGTACAGATCGAGACGCCGGAACACACCGAGGATCCCGACCTGCGGGAGGAAGCGGTCCGCGCACTGCGTCTGACCCGGGAGTTGATCGCATGACCGTGACCGAGACGGCAACTGGCCTCGACACCGTCGTAGCTGCGGGCGACGGCGCCCTCGTGACCGTTCCGGCCGGCGGGCGCCTGCGGATCGTGGACCTGCACGGGAATCAGGCCGTGGACACGTTGTTCTACGACGCCCACGACATCGAGAACCGCTACTCCGCCTTCGACACGATCCGCGAGCAGCGAGCGGTGTTCCTGACCACCGGGTCACGGCTGCTGTCGACCCGGCTCGACGAGCTCGCGGTGATCACCGACGACACCTGCGGCCGGCACGACACCGTCGGCGGCGCGTGCTCACAGGAGAGCAACGTCATCCGGTACGGCGAGTTCACGCGGCACCAGCATGCCTGCCGGCAGACCTTCCTGCGGTACGGCGCCGCGGCCGGTATCGGTCAGCGGCAGCTCACGCACAACATCAACTTCTTCATGAACGTGCCGGTGACGGCGAGCGGCGGGCTGACGTTCGAGGACGGTCTGTCGGCGCCGGGCAAGTACGTCGAGGTCACCGCGAGCCGTGACCTGTTCGCGCTGATCAGCAATTGTCCGCAGGTCAACAATCCGTGCAACGGCTGGAACCCGACGCCGATCCAGCTGCTGGGCCGGTGGTGACCGGTGGCCGTGATCATTGTCAACAATCCTGGTGTCCAAACGACGGTGCAGGATCTCGCCGGGCGGCCGGGGCTGTGGGAGGTCGGCGTGCCACCGTCCGGCGCCGCTGACGAGCTGACGTTCGCCCTGCTCAACGCTGCGGTCGGCAATCCGGACACGGCAGCCGGCCTGGAGTGCGTGCTCGCCGGGCCCGTGCTGACGTGCGACGAGGACCGGCTGATCTGCGTCGGCGGCGCGGCGCAGCGTGCGACTGTCGACAATCTGCCGATCAGGCCGGGAATGGTCGTGCTCTGGCCGGCCGGCTCCGTGCTGGACGTCGGCCCGCTCGACGGTCCCGGGATGCGGGCCTACGTGGCCGTCCAGGGCGGACTGGACGTGCCGCGCGTGCTCGGGAGCCGGTCCACGTTCATCCTCGGCGGCTTCGGCGGTCACGACGGTCGCCCGCTGTTGGAGGGCGACCGGATTCCGCTGGGCCGCCGGGAGAACCTGCTGACCCCGTTGTCGGTGGAGCTGCCGTCGATGTCCGGCTCGTGGCAGATCCGCGTCATCCCTGGGCCGCACGGTGCGCCGGAGCATCTCACGGCGGACGGTGTCGACGCGTTCTTCGCGAACAACTGGATTGTCGACCATCGCTCCGATCGCACCGGGGTCCGGTTGCTCGGTCCGACTCCCGGCTGGGCCCGGACCGACGGCGGCGAGGCGGGCCTGCATCCGTCGAACGTCCACGATTCGGCGTACCCGGTCGGCGGCATCATGCTGTCCGGCGACACCCCGGTCATCGTCGGCAAGGACGGCCCGTCGCTCGGCGGTTTCGTCGTACCGGCCGTGGTGATCGAGGCCGACCGCTGGATGCTCGGCCAGCTGCGCGCAGGCGACGCCGTGCGATTGGTCCCGGTGACGCAGGAAACGGCAACCGAAGCGATCCGGGCCCGCCGCCGCTGGCTGACCGACCTACGCCAGGAGCCGACCATGGTCGCCGTGTCGGCCGCTGCACCCGAACGCCCGAACACACTGCACCGAGGCGATCCGGCCGGCACCACGCCGGCGTACACGATCAGATGCGCGGGCGAACGGCACCTGCTGGTCGAAGCCGGACCGGCCGAACTGGATCTCACCGTCCGAGTGTGGATCCACCTGCTGGCCCAAGCCCTCCGGGACGACCGCCCGGCCGGCGTGACGGAGATCGTCGAGGGCGTGCGGTCGCTGCTGGTCGCGGTCGACTCGGCCCGGATCGCCCTGACCTCGCTCGCGGAACAGCTCGCGTTCCTGGCGGCCGGACTGGCTGATCCCGAGACCGTGGTGCTGCCGGCCCGCGAGGTCGTGCTGCCGATCGCGTTCGACCATCCCGAGGCGCACGAGGCGATGCGCCGGTACGCGACGTCGGTGCGGCCGGACGCGCCGTGGTGCCCGGACAACGTCGAGTTCATCCGGCGGGTGAACGATCTCGGCGCGCGCGACGACGTGTTCGAGATCGTGCAGGCCGCGACGTACCTGGTGGTCGGTCTCGGCGACGTGTACCTCGGCGCACCGGTCGCCGTACCGGTCGATCCGCGGCACCGTCTCGTCACGACGAAGTACAACCCGGCCCGGACCTGGACGCCGCAGAACGCCGTCGGGATCGGCGGGATCTACCTGTGTGTGTACGGGATGGAAGGCCCGGGCGGGTACCAGCTGGTCGGACGCACCGTCCCGGTCTGGCGGCTGTCCCCCGCCGACGAGCAGCCCTGGCTCCTGCGGCAGTTCGACCTGATCAGATTCACCCCGGTGAGCGCGGAGCAGCTCGCCCACGAGCGGGCCGAGATCGCTGCCGGGCGAGCCGATCTCAAGACCGCGCCGGCGACGTTCTCGATCGCCGACGTCCGCAAGATCGAGCAGGAGGCACCTGTGGAAATCGCGACCGTGCGGGCCAGACGCCGCGCCGCGTTCGAGGCCGAGAGGGCACGGTGGGGAGCATGAACAACGAGTGGATCACCCGAGTCGACCCGATCGCGCCGCGCCCCGGAGTCCTGAGCGGGCTGACGATGGCGCTGAAGGACAACATCGATCTCGCCGGGGTGCCGACGACGGCCGGCGACCCGCGCAACGCACGGCCCGCGGAGCGCAACGCTTTCGTCGTCGACCAGCTGATCGCGGCCGGCGCCGTACCGCTGGGGAAGACGAACCTCGACCAGTACGCGACCGGGCTGGTCGGCACGCGATCGCCGTACGGCGCATGCCACTCGGTCTTCTCCGACCGGCATGTGTCCGGCGGATCGAGCTCGGGCAGTGCCGTGGCCGTCGCGAGTGGTCAGGTCGACTTCGCGCTCGGCACCGACACGGCCGGCAGCGGACGGGTGCCGGCTGCCTTCAATCGGATTGTCGGCATCAAACCGAGCCGCGGGCTGGTCTCGGCGCGCGGCGTCGTACCGGCCTGCCGGTCACTCGACTGCGTGACCGTCATGGCGAGGACCGTGGCGACCGCGCGGGCGGCGTACGAGGTGATGGCCGCGTACGACCCGGACGACGCGTGGTCGCGGCGCGCGTCCGACCTGCCCCGGCGGCGGCCCGGCTCCGGCGGCGTGATCGGCGTACCGGACATCGGGCTTGAACTGGATCCGCTGCACGAGGCGGCCTGGCAGGAGACGCTCGCCGAGGCGCATCGGCTCGGCGAGGTCGTGAAGGTGGATGTGCGGCCGCTGCTCGAGGCCGCGGATCTGCTGTACTCCGGGCCGTGGCTGGCCGAGCGCTGGCTCGCCTTCGGGGACAAGCTGGACGACGATCCGGCGGTCGACCCGACCGTGCGGACGATCGTGCGGGGCGGCGCGTCGCTAACCGCGGCCGCCGCGTTCGCGGGCTTCGACCGGCTCGCGACCCTGGCCCGCGCGAGCGAACACCTGTGGACGAAGCTCGACGCGCTGCTGTTGCCGGTGACGCCCGGGCATCCCACGTTGGCGGAGGTCGCGGCCGATCCGATCGGCACGAACAGCCGCCTCGGCCGGTTCACGAACATGGTCAACCTCCTTGATCTGTGCGCGGTGGCGTTCCCGGGACCGGATCGCGCCGACGGGCTGCCGTTCGGGATCCAGCTGCTGGCACCGGCCGGGCATGACGTCGAGCTCATCGACTTGGCGGCTGCGTGGACCGGCGAGGACGTGCCGGCGTCGGGCGGCGACGTGCTGCTCGCGGTCGCGGGCGCGCATCTGTCCGGCCAGCCGCTCAACGACCAGCTGGTACGGCGTGGTGCGCGGCTGGCGTTCGCCGCGCGGACCGCGTCGTCGTACCGGATGTACCTCGTCGACGGGCCGCGTCCGGGACTGACCCGGACGTTGGCGGGTGCGGACGGTCCAGGGATCGAAGTCGAGGTGTGGAGGCTGCCCGCGGCCGAGCTGGGCGGTTTCGCGACGACCATCGATCCGCCGCTGGCGATCGGGCCTGTGGAACTGTCGGACGGGCAGCACGTGCTCGGGTTCGTCTGTACGGCGGATGCCGCGGATCCGGCGCGGGACATCACGGCCGCGGGCGGCTGGCGGGCGTACCTGGCCGGGAGCTGACCCTATGGTTGGTGGGCATGAGCCTGACGTCCGCCGAACAGACAGTGCTGGACCGGATCGACGAGGGCCTGCTGGTCCGGGTGACGCAGGACCTGCTCCGGGCACCCGGCCAGAATCCGCCTGGCGAGGAGAGCGCCACCGTTGCCGCTCTCGCCGCGGCGGCGCGCGAACTCGACCTCGACGTCCGGACGACACCCGTCGAGCGTGACCGGGACAACGTCTCGGTCACGCTTGCCGGAGGCAACGGCCCCGGCCTGTTGCTGCTCGGGCACACCGATGTGGTTCCGGTCGGCGACGGCTGGACGGTCGACCCTTTCGGCGGTCTCCTGCGTGACGGCCGGATCTACGGCCGCGGCGCCTCGGACATGAAAGGCGGCCTCGCCGCAGCCCTGGTCGCGCTGGCCGCCCTCCGAGGCACCACTCTCACCGGCCCGGTCGAGCTACTCGCCGTCGTAGACGAAGAAGAGACCGGCAAGGGCATCCGCGCCTCCGTCGAAGCCACCAAGCCTGCGCCTGTGGATAACCCAGCCGAGCCCGGCCCGCCGCTCGATAGACTTGAAGCGGAAAGGACAGGGGCGAGACACAACTCCACCAGCACCCGGTCCCGTCGGTACCTCGGCTGCATCACCGCCGAGCCCACCGACCTTCAGACGATCATCGCGGCGCGCGGCGACTCGTACCTGCAGGTCTCGGTCCACGGTCGCGCCTCGCACGCCGGCAACCCGGACGGCGGGGCGAACGCGATCTACGGCGCGGCCGCGGTGGTCGCCGAGATCGAACGCCTGCATCACGAACTCGCCGCCGCACCGCATCCTTTGCTCGGCCCAGCGACCTGGAGCGTCGGCCAGATCAACGGCGGCACCGGCGGCTCGATCGTCCCCGCCGACTGCGTGGTCGTCGCCGACCGCCGGCTTCTGCCGGGCGAATCCCCCGCCGAGGTCCTCGCCGACCTCGGCCGCCGCATCGCCGCCCTGCACCTGGAGGATCGCGGCCTCACGGTCGAGCTCGCGATGCCGATGGAGATGCCCGCCTTCGAGACCCCCGAGGAGCACGAACTGGTCCGGGTCACCGAGGCGGCCCGGTTCGACGCCGGCGGACCACCGCTCCCGCTGGCCGGCTGGACCGCGGCCTGCGACGGCGGGTACGTCGCCCGCGACCTCGGCGTACCGGTGGTTGTCCTCGGCCCCGGTTCGGTCACCACCCAGGCACACCGCGCCGACGAATCGGTCGCCGTCGCGGAACTCGTCATCGCCGCACGCGCCTACGCGCTGGCCGCGCTGAGGTTGCTGTGACTCGCCGAGTGGTGCTTCGGGGCGGGTCGGTTCTTGATGTTGTGTCCGGTGAAGTACGGCGGGCTGATGTGGTGCTGGCCGGTGATCGGATCGTCGAGGTCGGGATCGGCTTGGACGGTGACGAGGCGGTCGACTGCGACGGCGGGCTGCTGGTTCCGGGGTTCATCGACTGCCATACGCACCTGTGCATCACGCAGACGCGGATCGATCCGTTCGGGCTGCCGCGATCCGTTCGGCCCCTGTCCGCCGTACCTGTGCTGCGAACACTCCTCGGCCTCGGCGTCACCACCGTGCGGGACGCGTGGGGCGCCGACGCCGGCGTACGGATGGCCGTCGAGAAAGGCTGGATCGACGGGCCGCAGGTGCTGCTCAGCCTGCGGCAGGTGGGGACGACCGGCGGCATCGGCGATCTCTGGGCGCCGCGGACCGGACCGCTCGACTTCTTCGAGGATCCCTCGCTGCCGGACCCGATCTTCAACGGGGCCGACGAGGCGCGGGCCGTCGTGCGGCGGATGATCCGGGCCGGCGCGGACTGGATCAAGGTGACCGCGACCGGATCCCTGGCGATCGGCAAGGGCCTCACCGATCTCGAGCTGACCGACGACGAAATGACCGCACTCGTCGACGAAGCCCGGCGGCGCGGAGGCCGGCGCGTCATGGTGCACGCGCACGGAGCACGGGCCGCGGAGCTCGCCGCACGCGCCGGCGCGGGCAGCATCGAGCACGGCACGTACCTGGACGAATCCGCCGTACAGGCAATGGCGGACTCAGGGACCTGGTACGTGCCGACGCTGTCGGTCACCCAATCCGACCCGACAGCCGTACCGGACGGCGCCGCCGAGGCTCATCGCGAATCGGTGCGACTCGCGATCGCCGCGGGGGTGAACATCGCGATGGGCACCGACAACCCGGTCCGGCCGCACACCGAGGTGCTGTGGGAGCTGCGGCATCTGGCTGCCGCCGGCCTCGGTGATGCGGGTGCACTGCGAGCGGCGACGATCGGCGCGGCGCGACTGCTGGGTCTCGCGGACGACCGCGGCGAGATCGCGGAGGGCAAGCGTGCCGATCTGGTCCTGCTCGACGGCACCGAGCTGGACTGCACCGCGCTCCACGGCCGGATCCGGCGGGTCTTTCACAACGGAGCCGAAGTCGGGCGTTGACCCTGACACCGTGTCAGGTCATAGACCGGGGCGCATGATGACTGCAGGAGAGATCGCGGACCGGATCCGCACAGGTCAGGTGTCGTCGCGTGAGGTGACCGAGGAGCTGCTGGCGCGGATCGCGGACGACCAGGAGGTCAACGCGGTCGTCGAGGTACGCCGGGAGTACGCCCTGGCGGCGGCCGATCGGGCCGACGCGATGGTGGCGGCGCGCGGATCGCTCGGGCCGATCGGATCGCTGCACGGTGTGCCGATGACGGTCAAGGACTGCTTCGACGTCGCCGGTCTGCACACTACGTGGGGCAATCCGGCGTTCGCTGAACACGTCGCCGACCGGGACGCGGCGGTCGTCGAGCGGCTGCAGCGCGCGGGGGCGATCGTCGTCGGGAAGAGCAACGTGCACGCGATGCTCGCCGACTTCGGCCAGACCGCGAACGAGATCTACGGCCGGACGAACAACCCCGCCGATCTCACTCGGACGCCCGGCGGATCGAGCGGCGGCGGCGCCGCGGCACTCGCCGCCGATCTGACCTATCTGGAATATGGCTCCGACCTGGTCGGCTCGATCCGCCTGCCGGCGGCGTACTGCGGCGTGTACGGACTCAAACCCACGAACGGCCTGGTCCCACAGCGCGGCTTCCAGGTCCCCGGTACGCCGTACCTCCCCAGCGAGCTGCCCAACTTGTCAACAATCGGACCACTCGCCCGCACCGCCGGCGACCTACGGCTCGCCCTGCACGCCACCGCCGGCCCCGAGGCGCCGTACACGTACACGCTGCCCCGCCCCCGGCACACCCGTCTCGCGGACTATCGCGTCGGCGTGGTCCTGGACCACCCCGCGGCCCCGGTCACCAGCGAGGTCGGCGACGCACTGTCCGACACGATCGACCGACTCGCCCGCAGCGGCGCAAAGATTGTCGACAACTGGCCGGACGACGTCGACCCCGACGAGCAAGCCGAAGAGTTCGGCCGCCAGGTGGAACTCTTCTTCGCCCTCCACGCCAACCCCGACGATGACCCCGGCGGCGGGTCCGGGAGTGGTCTGACGCTTGAGGACGTGCGCGGGCTGGATCGGCGGCGGATGGCGGCGCGCGGTCGGTGGCAGCGGTACTTCGAGGATGTCGACGTCTTCCTCTGCCCGACCAGCTTCACCGTCGCGTTCCCCCACGGATCGTCGACAATCGACGGCCTGCCGTACGAAACGCAGGTCTTCTGGATCGCCCACGCCGCGCTGACCGGGCACCCCGCGCTCAGCATGCCGATCGCACGCACGCCGGCAGGGTTGCCGATCGGCGCTCAGGTGATCGGTCCGTGGCACGAGGACGACACCGCGATCACGTTCGCGGAACTCCTGGCTGGTTGACTGCCGTCATGTTCGCGATCGGTGAATTCGCCCGCCACGGCCGGGTGTCGATTCGGATGCTGCGGCACTACGACGCCATCGGCCTGCTGCGCCCCGCGTACGTCGACCCCGCCACCGGCTACCGCAGCTACACCGCCGCCCAGCTCGCCGACCTGAACCGAATCGTCGCACTCAAGGACCTCGGCTTCTCCCTCGACCAGGTCAACAAGATGATTGCCGACAATCTCAGCCTGTCCGAGCTCCGCACGATGCTCACCATGCGACGCGCACAGCTGGAGACCACCCTGGCCGAGAGCCAGGCCCGGCTCGCGCAAGTCGAGTCACGCCTGCGCGGCCTCGAGAACGACGTCCCAACCGCGGACGTCGTGGTCAAGGACCTGCCCGCCGTACGACTCGTTGGCCTGACCGCGACAGCGGCCAGTTTCACGCCGGACGACATCACTCCCGTGGTCCACCCCCTCTGCGCAGAGCTCGGCCGGCGGCTACCGGATGCAGACGTCCACCCCGCCGGCCGGCTGACCTGCCTGTACGCGCAAAGCTCCGAGGACGAGGTCGTCGTACGTGCGACGGTCCCGGCCGCGGTCGATGCCGGCGGCAACCTCAACGGCCTCGAGGTGGTCGACCTGCCGGCAACGCAGGCAGCGACGCTGGTGCACCGCGGACCGATCGATCAGGTGCTGCCGTCCTGGCAGGCGCTGGCGCGCTGGCTCGACGACAACGGCCGGCGCGCCGCCGAGCCGGCCCGCGAGCTCTACCTCGACACCCCGGAGAACCCGGACGACTGGGTCACCGAATTGCAGCAGCCCCTCACAAGCGGCTGAACGACAACGTCTCCCCGCGGGCGCCGCCCATCCACAGGTCCTGGCAGGCGGCGGCGAACTCGTCGAGGTTCTCGGTGATCGCGCCGAAAACGTTTCCCGGCACCCATCCCTGGTCGCCGTTGATCAGCAGGTTGTTCCGGCCGTAGAACACCGCGAGGTCGACGATCGCGCCGGTCGTACCGGTGCCGGTCGTGTTCTCGTACCCGTAGGCGGGATTGCCCAGGTCGTCGGAGTCGAACGAGAACCAGCACAGGTCCCCCGGGATCGGCGTGACGGTGGTGTTCTCCTTGCCCGGATCGGGCGCGAACGCCGGAACCAGCGTGTAGATTTCGTTCCGCGCGTATTTTCCGTGGAACACCGGCGCCGACAGCGGCAGCGCATCCCAGACCGCCGCGCAGGTCCGGGGAGCCACGTCGTCGAGCAGCTTCGCCACGCAGCTCACGCCGCGCTTGTCCAGGCTGACCGTGATGTGCTTCATCATCTCTCCAAGGTCGGGGTCCGGCGGTGCCAGTCGGTCGCGGCCTGATACGCCTGGCCGACCCGCAACGTCAGCGCGTCGGCATGTCGCGGTCCGACGACCTGCAACCCCACGGGCAGACCCTCGCTCGTGAAGCCGCACGGCACGCTCAGCGCGGGCTGTTGAGTGAGGTTGAACGGATACGTGTACGGCGTCCAGTCGGTCCAGTCCGGCGACGACGACCCGTCCGGCACGTCCTGGCCGACCGGGAACGCGGTGATCGGCAGCGTCGGCGTCACGAGCACGTCGTACTGCTGGTGGAAGCGCCCCATCAGCGTCCCGAGCTCCATCCGGACGTTGGTCGCGTCGAGGAAGTCCGACGCCGAGAAGGCCGACCCCTGCGCGGCGACCCGGCGCAGCCCCGGGTCGACGCGATCGTCGACCGCGTACGCCGACAGCACTTTCGCGGCACCGGACCACCAGAGCACGTTGAACGCGTCGATCGGATCCGCGAACCCGGGATCCACCTCCGTCACCTCGGCGCCGAGGTCCGCGAGCACGCCGACCGCGGCGCGGACCAGCGCGTCGACCTCCGGATGATTGTCAACAAAACCAAGATCGGACGAGAACCCGATCCGCAGACCGGCCACGCCGTCGTCGAGGCCGTCCAGGAAGGACCGGGCCGGTGTCGGCATCGCGGACCAGTCGCGCGAGTCGAACCCGGCGACCACGTCGAGCAGGGCAGCCGCATCGCGTACGGTCCGGGTCATCGGCCCGGCGTGCGACAACGTCCCGAACGCGCTCGGCGGGAACAGCGGGATCAGCCCGTACGTCGGTTTCAGCGCGACCGTTCCGGTGAACGCGGCCGGGATCCGCACCGATCCACCGCCGTCCGTACCGAGCGACCACACGCCCATCCCGAGGCCGACCGCGGTCGCCGAGCCGCCGCTCGAGCCGCCCGACGTCCTCGCCGGATCCCACGGGTTGCCGGTCGCGCCGTAGGTGAACGAGTCGGTGACGCCCTTCCACGAGTACTCCGGTGTGGTCGTCTTGCCGAGGATGACGGCGCCCGTCTCGCGCAGCCGGGCGACGGACGGCGCGTCCTCGTCCCACGGCCCGGCCGGGTCGATCATCGTGCTGCCGCGCAGTGTCGGCCAGCCTTTTGTCCACAATGCGTCCTTGATGGACGTCGGCACACCGTCGCCGGGTCCGAGCGGGGTTCCGGCGTGCCAGCGGGTCTCCGATTCCTTCGCGGCGGCGAGCGCGCCTTCGGCGTCGACCAGGACGAAGGCGTTGACCTGGTCGTCGTACCGCTCGATCGCGTCCAGTGCCTGCTGCGTCGCCTCGACGGGCGACAGTGCGCCGGTCCGGTAGCCCTCGACCAGCTCGGTTGCCTCGGTCATCGATCTCCCGTCGGAACGTAGCCAAGCTTCTTGTCGACAATGTTCAGCAGCGGTTCGCCGGCCAGCCAGTGCCGCACATTGGTCGCGAACTGCGCCGCCAGGGTGTCGCGCCAGCCGACGACGTCGCCCGACATGTGCGCGGTGACCGTGACGTTCGGCGCGTCCCAGAGCGGATGGTCCGGCGGCAGTGGCTCGGTGTCGAACACGTCGAGCGTGGCGGCGATCCGCCCGCTGCCGACAGCGGCGAGCAGTGCCGTTTCGTCGACAATCGGACCGCGGGCAATGTTCACCAGGTGCGCTCCCGGCCGCAGCGCGGCGAGGACAGCGGCGTCGACGAGCCCGCGGGTCGCCGCGGTCAACGGCGCCGCGATCACGAGGTGGTCGGCCCAGCCGGCCTCGGCCGACAGGTTGCTGCTGGCAACGATCGTGCCGAAGTCCGGGTCGCCCCCTCGCGCGACCCGGCCGGCACCCCGGACCTCCAGACCGGCCGCGCGCAGCAGCCGGGCCGTCTCCCGCCCGATCGCGCCGGTCCCCACGACCAGCGCCTTCGCGCCCAGCACGCTCCGGGTCTCGCGGTGCTGCCAGCGCCGCTCGCGCTGCAGGCCGAAGCTGCGGAGGCTGTCCTTGGCGTGCGCGATCACTGCGCCCAGCACGTACTCGGCGATCGGCCGGTCGAACACTCCGTGCGCGTTCGTGACCACGACCGCGGAGTCGCGCAGTTCGTCGAAGAGCAAGGTGTCCACACCGGCTGCGGTCACATGGATCCATTCGAGCGCGTCAGCCGCCGCCCAAGCGTCCCGGACCGCCGTCGAGAAGAAATCCCAGAGCATCAGGGCGCGCGCACCCCGAACCGCGACGGCCAGCCCGTCCGCGGCGCAGTACCGGAAGTCGACCGGCAGCCCGTCCAGCCCCGGCGGCCGGTCGGTCGCACGCTCACAGAGCACCGCGACCACGGGGCGCTCGGTGCTTGCTGGCGGGAGGGCTGGCACGTGATCGAGGCTAGGAACTCGCTAGTAGGATTGTCAACAATCTCCTTCGCGCCGCACACTGACTGGCATGAGCACGCGTCCCTCCACCCACCCGCTGCCGGCGGCGGTGCCGCCACTGCTGCAGACCGGGATCGGCGTCGTCGCGCCGTACGACTTCGCGCTCGACCGCGAGCTGTGGCGCTGGGTGCCCGACGACGTCACGCTGCACGTCACGCGGACGCCGTACGCGCCGATGGCCGCCACGGTCGAGATGGCCGTGCACATCTCGGATCCGGAGCTGATCGCGCGGACGACGTACGACGTGCTACCGGTCGGTCCGCTCGTGGTCGCGTACGCCTGCACGTTCGGCAGCTTCGTCGGCGGACTGACCGGTGAACTCGCCCTCGTGGACGCGATGGTCGGCGCGGGGGCGCCCGCCGCGGTGACCACCAGCGGCGCGCTGCTGCTCGCACTGCGCCGGCTCCGGGTCAACCGGATCGCGACGGTCACGCCGTACACCAACGACCTGACCGTGGGGCTGAGCGCGTTCCTCGCCCAGGCCGGGGTCGAGGTGGTCGCGACCGCCGGGCTCGGGCTGATCGCGCAGATCTGGGCGGTCCCCTACGAGACGACGGTCGAGCTGGTCCGCAGCGTCGACAGCGACGCGGTCGAGGCGATCTTCATCAGCTGCACCAACCTGCCGACGTACGACGTGATCGCCGGGCTGGAGGCCACGCTCGGCAAGCCGGTGCTGACCGCGAACCAGGTCACGATGTGGTCGGCGCTCGAACTCGCCGGCCACGAAGGAGTCGGTCCGGGACAACGATTGTTGACAATCCGATGAGCGAATATGCCGCCCGGCTGACCCGGGTTCGCGCGGTCCTGGCCGAGCGCGGCCTCGGTGCGCTCGTGGTCAGCGATCCCGCGAACCTCTTCTATCTCACCGGCTACGACGCCTGGTCGTTCTACACGCCGCAGTGCCTGCTCGTCCCGGCCGATGGTGACGTGCAGTTCTTCGCGCGGGCGATGGATGCGGCGGGCGCGTCGTACACCTCCAACCTGCGCGCCGACCAGATCCACGGGTATCCCGAGGTGCTGGTACACCGGCCGGACGTCCATCCGTACGACTGGATCGCGAACATCTGCCACGAGCTGATCCCAGCCGGTGCGGACGTGGCCGTCGAGAGCGATGCGCACTACTTCACCGCCCGCGGCTACCTTGCCCTCAGCAACGGCCTGCCCGGCCGTAGGCTGGTCGACTCGGCCGAGCTGGTGAACTGGGTCCGGCTGGTCAAGTCGCCGCAGGAACTGGACCACCTCCGGATCGCCGGCGCGATCGCGGAGCAGGCGATGCGGGTCGCGCTCGACCGGCTCCGGCCCGGCCGGCGGCAGTGTGACGTCGCCGCCGAGATCCTCGCCGCGCAGGCGACCGGAACACCGGAGCACGGGGGCGACTATCCGGCCATCGTGCCGATGCTGCCGACCGGCGACGCCGCCGGGACGCCGCACCTGACCTGGAGCGATCGTCCGTTCGTCGACAATCAGGCCACCACGGTCGAACTGGCCGGCGTCCACGGCCGGTACCACGCGCCGCTCGCCCGCACCGTGATGCTCGGCGATCCGCCGCGACGGCTCCGCGAGACGGCGAAGATCGTTGCCGACGGCATGCAGGCGACGTTGTCGACAATCCGGCCGGGCGTCACCGGCAGCGCGGTGCACGCCGCGTTCAACGCGGTGATCGCGGCGCACGGTCTGGTGAAGGAATCGCGGATCGGGTACTCGATCGGTATCGGGTACCCGCCGGACTGGGGCGAACGCACCGTCAGCCTGCGCTCCGGGGAGACCACCGTGCTGACCGCGGGAATGGCGTTCCACGTCATCCTCGGAATGTGGATGGACGGGTGGGGATACGAATTGTCCGAACCCGTCGTGGTCAGCTCCGACGGAGTGGAACGACTGACCGGCCTGTCGCACGATCTGACCATCAGGAGGTAGCCCCTTGTCAGCACGCCCTGCACCCGCAGCGCTCCCGTACGCCGCCCGCGCCACCGGTCTGGTGGGTTCGGTGATCGACTCGAGTACGTCGCTCCTGCACAAGCAGACACACGACATCGTGCGGTTCGCGATGGGATCGCCCGCGGCGGAGGCCGTCCCGGCGCGGATCCTGTCCGCAATCGCGGCCGAGGAGCTGAGTCGTCCCGCCGCCTTCGACTATGCGGCGACCGAGGGCGACCCGCCGCTGCACGCGGCGCTGCTGGAGATGCTGCGCGGGACCAGCGACCAGACGACCGCCGATCGGCTCACCGTCACGGCCGGCGGCATGCAGGGCCTCGACCTGTTCTGCAAGATCTTCGTCGACCCGGGCGACCTGGTCGTCGTCGAGTCACCGACGTACACCAACGGCAGCGCGACGGCGCTCTCGTACGGCGCGGAGCTGCTCGAGGTGCCGGTCGACGACGACGGCATGATTGTCGACGATCTACCGCGACTGCTGGACGGGCGAACGCCGAAGGCGATCTACACGATCCCGACGTTCCAGAACCCGTCCGGCGCGACGCTGTCGCTGCACCGGCGGCAGCGTCTGCTGGAGCTGGCCCGTGGATGGGGGTCGATGGTGATCGACGACGACCCGTACGGTCTGCTCCGGTTCGCCGGCGATCCCCTGCCGACGCTGCGGGAGCTCGGCGCGGGCGATCCGCTGGTGTTCGCCGTACGGACGTTCTCGAAGATCGTCGCGCCCGGTCTGCGCGTCGGTTGGGTGGACACGGATCCCGAACTGCAGCCGCTGCTGATCAACGCGAAGCAGGCGATGGACACCTGCACGAATCTCCCGGCGCAGCGGCTGCTGACCGGATTCCTGACCGGCGGGCATCTCGACGAACACCTGGTCCGGCAGCGCCGGGAGTACAAGCGGCGCAAGGAAGCGATGCACGCCGCGCTGACCGAACACTTCGGTGACATCGCGCACTGGACAGATCCGGAAGGCGGTTTCTTTCTCTGGGTGACACTGGAGAACGGCGTCGATACCGAGGAACTGTTCGAGGTCGCACTCGCCGAAGGCGTCGCCTTCATCCCCGGACCGGCGTTCTCGCCCACCGGCCGTTTCCGAAACGCTTTCCGGCTCTGTTTCGCGTCGACCGCCGCCGACCGGATCCACGAAGGCGTCGCCCGCCTCCGCCGCGCCGCCGACAAGCTGATGACAACCTAGTTTCGCGGTGTCGTTACCAGGGGACCGTTCCGGCGTCGTCGAAGAATCCGCCGGTCGGTCCGTCGTCGGGCAGGGTCGCGAGGTGAATCGCGATGGCCGCGCCCTGTTGTGGCGTGCGGACGCCGCGGAAGCCGTTGAGGTCGGTGGCGGTGAAGCCGGGGCAGCCGGAGTTGATCAGGATGCTGGTGTCGCCCAGTTCCTTCGCGTATTGGATGGTGAGGGCGTTGAGGAAGGTCTTCGAGGCCAGGTAGCCGGCGGGAACCGGGCCCATGTCGACGTCGGGTGCGGTTTGCAGGGCGAACGAGCCGACGCTGCTGGACATGTTGACAATGCGCGGTGATGCCGAGCCGCGCAGCATCGGCAGCATCGCGTTGGTGACCCGGATGACGCCGATCACGTTGGTTTCCACGACAGCTCGCATGGTCGCGGGCTCGACCGTGGCGGGTGTCTGTGGCAGGCGGCCGGTAATCGCCGCATTGTTGACCAGGACATCGAGCCCACCGGCCTGGCCGGCGATCAACTCGGCCGCAGCGCCCACACTCGCGTCGTCGGTGACGTCGAGCGGCACGGCAAAGGCATCTGTCCCGGCCGCGCGCAGTTTCTCCACCGCGGTCTCGCGGCGTTGCCGATCCCTCGCGCCCACACCGATTCGCCAGCCGAGGGCGCCCAGGCCTGCGGCGATCTCGTATCCGATGCCTTTGTTCGCGCCGGTCACCAGCGCGACTGTCCGTTGACTCATGCCGTCGATCATGGTGCGGACCCGGCCGGGGCGTCCAAGACCGGTCGGGTGGTCGGCGATACCGCACGGGTATTGATCGTGGTCAGCGCCGGATACGATCGGTCGGTGGAGACGCGGGAGTTGCGATACTTCGTCGCTGTCGCCGAGGAGTTGCACTTCGGGCGGGCGGCACAACGGCTCGCGATGGCGCAGCCACCGTTGTCGCGGGCGATCCAGCAACTGGAACGGCGGCTCGGCGTCGTTCTGCTGTACCGCACTGCTCGCACAATCACGTTGACCGAGGCCGGGTCAGTGCTGCTGCGGGAGGCCCGGACCGCGCTCTACGCGGTCGAAGCCGCCGAGCGGCGCACCCGCCGCGCCGCGGCCGACCAGCCGAGTGTGGTGCTGGCGGCCAAGGCCGGAGCGTCTACGGAACTGTTGTCGAAGCTCCTGGACGCCTACGCCGCTGAGCCGGGCGCCGTTGCCGTCGAGGTGGTGCTGTGCGGGCCCGGCGAGCCGGAGAGTCTGCTGCGCACCGGGCGTGCCGACGTTGCTCTGCTCCACCGGCCGTACGACACAACAGCCGGATTCGACACCGAGGATCTGCACACCGAACGGCAGGTGGTGGTCCTGCCCGCGGGTCATCCCCTCGCCGACCGGGCGCAGCTGTCGTTGGCCGAGATCAACGCCCAGACGGATCTGCCCCTGCCGCGCTGGCCTCGAGGGGACGGCACCTATCCGGACGGCCCAGGCCCGCAGATCCGCGACCAGACCCAACTGTTCCAACTGATCGCGCTCGGACTGGCGTGCGTCGTCGCGCCCGAGTCGCTCGGAGACCAACTGGGCGACGACCATGCCGTCGTGCCGGTGCCGGACGCACCTGCCGTCACGACCGTGATCGCCTGGCCACCACACAGCAGATCCACAGTCGTTGCCGACCTCGTCCACACCGCGACACGCCTTTAACCGGCTGGCGTCAACGAGGTCATAGCCGGCAACGCCTAGCTCGGGCGCGGTCGGAGCGCCTCGGCGAGAATCTGCGCGAGATGGGCGGGGGCCCGTGGGGTCGCCTGGGCGATCTGGGTCCGGCAGCTGAAGCCGTCGGCCAGCACAGTGGTTGTCTCGGGCAACGCTCGTACGGCGGGAAGCAGCGTGCGTTCGCCTACGGCCTTGGAGACGTCGTAGTGGTCGCGCTCGAAGCCGAAGTTGCCGGCGAGACCGCAGCAGCCCGGGTCCGCGAGACCGGCCTCGATACCGGCCGCCGCCATCAGTTTGCGGTCGGCATCGAAGCCGAGGACAGCGTGCTGGTGACAGTGCGGTTGGACGAATGCCGCTCCGCCGATCTGAGGCGGCTGCCAGCCGGATTCGACGAGGAGCTCCGAGAACGTGCGGATGTTCGCGGCCGCCGACGCGGCGAGAGGATTGTCGACAAGCAGAGCAGGCGCGTCGTGGCGGAAGGCCGCCGTACAGCTGGTCTCGAGACCGATGATCGGGGTGCCGGCCTCGAGATGCGGCGCGAGTACGCCGAGGGAGCGGGTGAGGACACGGCGCGCTCGGGTGAGCTGACCGGTCGAGATCCAGGTGAGGCCGCAACACACCGGCTTCGCCGGCACCACAACCTCGAACCCGGCCGTTTCCAGCACAGCCACCGCGGCCCGCCCGATCTCCGGCGCAAGGTAGTTGGTAAACGTATCCGGCCACAACACCACCCGCCCCGCACTCCCGGGCTCCGCACTCCCCGCCCAGGCGCCCTCCAACCCCATACGTTCCGGTCCCGCACCCTCCAGCCCGGCGCTCCCCGGCCCCGCTCCCGCTGGCCCCACACCCTCCGGCCCCGCGCTCCCCGGCCCCGCTCCTGCTGGCCCCGCACCCTCCAGCCCCGCACCCTCCGGCCGGGCGTGCTTCTGCCGGGTGGCTTGGTGGGTGAACCAGTGGGTGAAGGTTTCCGGGGCGAAAGGTGGGACCTCGCGTTCGGCGGCGATGCCTCCGAGGCGCTTGGTCAGGGGTAGGCGGGCGAAGCGGTTCGCTACACCGGGTGCGTGGGACGCGAGGCGCGACCACAGCGGCAGCCAGCCCATCGACCAGTGCGACAGCGGGCGGGCCCACGGGCGGCGCGCGTAGTGGTGGTGGGTGAACTCGGCCTTGTACGTCGCCATGTCGACGTTCACCGGGCAGTCCGACAGACATCCCTTGCACGACAGGCAGAGATCGAGCCCGTCGCGTACCTCGGCCGATCGCCACCCGTCGGTGATCAGGTCGCCCTGCAGCATCTCCCACAGCAGGTGCGCACGCCCGCGCGTCGAGTGCAGTTCCTCGCGCGTGACCTGGTAGCTCGGGCACATCACGCTGCCGGACGTCTGCCGGCACTTCCCGATCCCCACGCACCGCCGCTGCGCCTGCGCGAAGTCGTGCCCGTCGTCCGGGTAGTCGAAGATTGTCGGCAATCTACGATCCTTGGCCGACCCGTCGTGCCGGATCGCGAGGTCGAGCGGCGGCGGGTCGACGATCGCGCCCGGGTTCAGCACGCCCGCCGGGTCCCAGATCCGCTTCAGCTCGCCGAACAGCGCGACCCCATCGGCGCCGTACATCTTGCTCAGCAGTTCGCCGCGCGCCCGCCCGTCCCCGTGCTCGCCGGACACCGAGCCGCCCAGCCCGACCACCAGGTCAGCGGCCTGCTCGACGAACTCCCGGTACGTCGCGATGCCCCGCCCGCTCAACAGATCGAAGTCGATCCGCATGTGCATGCAGCCCTCGCCGAAGTGCCCGTACGACGCGCCGGACAGACCGTGCCGCCCGAGCAACTCGTCGAGGCCGCGCAGGTACGCGCCCAAACGCTCCGGCGGTACGGCGGCGTCCTCCCAACCACCCCACGCCTCGGCTCCGTCCGCGCGCCGCGTCGCCAGGCCCGCGGCGTCCGTACGGCACCGCCACAGCACCGCCTGCGCCCGCGGATCGGTCACCAGACTCGCCGTGGCACCGGAATCCCGCAGTTCGTCGAGCATCGCGCGGGCAGCTGCGGCGGCCGCCAGTTCGTCCTCGCCGCCGATCTCGACCAGGAGCCAGGCGTTCCCGGCCGGCAGCCCGGCGTGGACCGCCGCGTCCCGTACCTCGGTCGGCAGCCTGTCGACAAGCTCGTTGTTGATCGACTCCATCGTGAGCGGCGCGTGCCGCAGCACGGCCGGTACGCAGTCCGCCGACGTGATCGAGTCGGCGAACCCGAGCACACACAGAACCTTTGCCTTGGGCAACTCCACGAGCCGGACGGTGGCGCGGAGGGTCGCGGCGAGACCGCCCTCGCTGCCGGCCAGCAGACCGGCGACGTTGTAGCCGTACTCCGGCAGCAGACGGTGCAGCGCGTACCCGGAGATCTGCCGGGTTAACTGCCCGAACCGGCGGCGGATCAGCAACTCGTTCCGGCCGGCGAAGTCCTGCAGAGCTCGATGCAACTCCCCTTCACGCCCCGGTCGACGGGCCAGCTCGGCACGCCGATCCTGCCCGGGATCGGCCGCCCCGCCCGATCCGTCACCGGGTGCGTCGAGGGTCAGACGGGTTCCGTCGGCGAGGACGACGTCGAGCGATTGCAGATTGTCGGCAGTCGTACCCCAGGCGACCGAGTGGGCGCCGCACGCGTTGTTCGCGATCATGCCGCCGAGAGTGGCCCGGCTCGCCGACGACGGATCCGCGCCGAACGCCAGCCCGTACGGTCGCGCGGCCGCCAGCAGATCCGTCAGTACGACGCCCGGCTCGACGACCGCCGTCCGCGCGGCCGCGTCGATGCCGAGGATCCGGCGCACATGCCTGGACGCGTCGATCACGACGCCACCGACCCGGAACTCGCCGACCCCGACACCGACGCCGATCGCGTTGCCCGCCATCGACGTACCCCCGCCCCGCAGCACGACCGGCGCGCCGGCGGCTGCGGTCAGCGAGACAGCCGCCGCCAGGTCCTCGGCATCGGCCGGTACGACGACCAGGTCCGGCACCGCGCGGTAGTTCGACCCGTCCGTCGCGTACAGCGCGCGCGTCCGCCGATCGTCGCCGACCTCGCCCTGGAGCTCCCGGCGCAACGTCGCGACCAGCCGCGCGGCGTCGTACGCCGCAGATCCGGAGCCGGAGCGCTCTGGGGTTAACATTGTCGACAATCTACCTTTCGGTCGTTCGACCAGCCAGGAGGCCAGATGGTCACGGTAGGACTCCTTTACCCCGGACACAGCGCGGAGGACGACTACCCGTCGCTCGAGGCCCGACTCGACGGTTCCGTGAAGCTGCCGGTCGTCATCACCTCGGTCGGCGAGGACGCGCACCGGGTCGACGCCCTGCTCGACCTCGGCCGCGCGGAACGGCTGGCCGAGGGCGCCGCCGAGCTCGCGCCGTCGCGGCCGGACGCGGTGATGTGGGCCTGCACCTCGGGCAGCTTCGTGTTCGGCCCGGAGGGCGCGAACATCCAGGCAGCCGGCGTTGCGCAGGCGCTCTGCGTCCCGGCGTCCTCGACCTCGATCGCGTTCGTCGACGCGTGCCGGACGCTCGAGCTGAAGCGAGTCGCCGTCGCCGCGTCGTACCCCGAGGACGTCGCGCAGCACTTCGTCCGGTTCCTGACCGCGGGCGGCCTCGACGTGGTGTCGATGGGCAGCAACGGAATCGTCACCGCCGCGGAGGTCGGGACGCTCGCGCCCGAGCAGGTGGTGGCGATGGTGAAGGCGGCCGACCACCCGGACGCCGAGGCGGTGCTGGTGCCGGACACCGCGATGCACACGCTCGAGATCGTCGACGATCTGGAGGCCGCCGTCGGCAAACCGGTGCTGACCGCGAACCAGGTGACGGTCTGGAAGGGGCTCCAGTTGGCCGGGCCTGTACCGTCTTTGCCACATCTGGGGACGTTGTTCGCCACAAGGGGGAATTCGGAGTGACCAGTTACATCGAGCCGCTGGCCCAGGAGTCGACGCCGAGCATCATCGCCGACAAACTGCGCAAGGCCATCGGCCACGGGGAGCTGAAGCCCGGCGCGCAGCTCGGCGAGGCCGACCTGGCCCGCAAGCTCGGCGTCAGCCGCGGGCCGCTGCGCGAAGGCATGCAGCGCCTGACCCAGGAGGGTCTGCTGGTCTCGATCCGCAACCGCGGCCTGTTCGTCATCGACATGACGCCGGACGACATCCGCGACATGTACCTCGCCCGCGAGGCGGTCGAGCGCGCTGCGATCCAGAAGATCCTCTGCGGCGACCACGCGTCCGCGGGGACGGCGCTGTGCGCGGTCGCCGACCGGATGCTGGCCGCCGACGGCGACCCGGCAGCGATCGGCGACCTCGACATCGAGTTCCACGAGCTCCTCGTCCGGCTGGCCGGCAGCCCGCGGTTGTCGCGGATGCACCAGACGTCGATCATCGAGACCCGGATGTGCATCCACGCGCTCGAGGAGACCTACCTCGCCGCCGACGCCCGCGCCATCGAGCACAACAACCTCGGCGAGGCGATCCGCGACGGCGACGCCGAGCGCGCCGAACGGCTCCTGATCGCGCACATGGACGACGCCATCGAGCGCCTCGTCAACCGCTGACCGGACCACTTGTTCAGTCAGTGACCGCGATCCCGATGTACTTGGTCTCGAGGAACTCGTCGATCCCCACCGCGCCGCCCTCGCGGCCGAGCCCGGACTGCTTCACGCCGCCGAACGGCGCGGCGGGGTTCGACACGACGCCCTGGTTCAGCCCGACCATCCCGGTCTCGAGCGCCTCCGCGACCCGCAACGCCCGCCGCAGGTCGTTGGTGAACACGTAGGCGACCAGCCCGTACTCGGTGTCGTTCGCCGCCCGCACGACCTCGTCATCGGCGTCGAACGGCGTCAGCGGCGCCACCGGGCCGAAGATCTCCTGGTCCGCCATCGCGGCCTCCCGCGGTACGCCGGTCAGGACCGTCGGCGGATAGAAGTACCCGCTTCCCGCGGGCACGTCTCCCCCGGTGAGCACGGTCGCGCCGCGCCCGACCGCGTCCGCGACGAGTGACCGGACCTTCTCGCGTCCGGCCTCGTCGATCAGCGGGCCGACGTCGACGCCGGGCTCGGTCCCGCGCCCGACCGTCAGCGCGGCCATCCGCTCCGCGAGCCGCCGGCCGAACTCGTCGATCACGGAGGCGTGCACGAAGATCCGGTTCGCCGCCGTACAGGCCTCGCCCATGTTCCGCATCTTCGCCGCGATCGCGCCGGTCACCGCCTCGTCCAGGTCGGCGTCCTCGAACACGATGAACGGCGCGTTGCCGCCGAGCTCCAGCGACGTCCGCAGCACCTTCTCCGCGCACTGCTCGAGCAGCATCCGGCCGACCCGCGTGGAGCCGGTGAAGGACAACTTGCGCGCCAGCCCGGAGCGGATCAGCGGCTCCATCACGCCGCCCGCGTCCATCGCGGTGACGCAGTTGACGGCGCCCGCCGGCACGCCGGCCTCGGCCAGGATGCCCATCAACGCCAGCATCGACAGCGGCGTTTGATGGGCGGGCTTGATCACGCTCGTACAGCCGGCCGCGATCGCCGGGCCGAGCTTGCGGGTGCCCATCGCCATCGGGAAGTTCCACGGGGTGATCAGCAGGCACGGGCCGACCGGCTGCCGGGTGATCAGGAAGCGGGCGTTCCCGGCCGGCGCGGTCTGGTACCCGCCGTCGATCCGCACCGCTTCACCCGCGAAGTGCCGGAAGAACTCGGCCGCGTACGCGATCTCACCGCGGGCCTCGCGCAGCGGCTTGCCCATCTCCAGCGTCATCAGCAACGCCAACTCGTCGGCGCGTTCCATCAGCAGCTCGTACGCCGTCATCAGCATGTCAGCGCGTTCACCCGGTGCGGTCCGGGCGAAGTCGCGCTGGGCGGCGACCGCTGCCTCGAGCGCGGCCCGGCCGTCCGCCGGCGACGCGTCGGCGACCGCGCACAGCACCTCACCGGTCGACGGATCGACCACGTCGAACGTCGCACCGCGGGTCGCCTCGACCCATTTCCCGCCGACGAACAACCGCTTCTCGACCCCGTCGACCACCCTCGCCTCACCGGCCGACCTTGCGCCCGACCTTTCGCCCGGCGTGTTACCCGGCCCGTGCCCCAGCCTGTGGCCTGGCTGGTCGTCCGGCCCGCCGTCCGGCCCGTGGCCTGGCTGGTCGTCCGGCTTGTCGTAGGGCTGGTTGTTCGGCTCGTCGTTGCTCATTCGCACCCCTTCACCGGCCTCGACTGCTGAGATACGCTGATTGTCGACAATCTACCAGTCGACATGTGGAGGGGAAGTCGTGGCCGAGCTCTCGCAGATCCTGAAACAGGCGACCGGCGTGGTCGCCGCCCGCGGCGTGGGCGTCCAGCTGTTCGACGAGGACGACCGGCGGTACCTGGACTTCACCGCCGGCATCGGCGTGACGTCGACCGGGCACTGCCATCCGCGGGTGGTCGCGGCGGCGCAGGAGCAGATCGGCCGGATCATCCACGCGCAGTACACGACGGTCATGCACCGGCCGCTGCTCACCCTGGTCGACCGGCTCGGCGAGGTACTCCCCCGGCACCTCGACCGGATGTTCTTCGCGAACTCGGGCAGCGAGGCGATCGAGGCCGCGCTGCGACTCAGCCGGCAGGCGACCGGCCGGCCGAACGTGATCGTGTTCCACGGCGGCTTCCACGGCCGGACCGTGGCCGCGGCCTCGATGACCACGTCCGGCACGAAGTTCCGCTCCGGGTTCAGCCCGTTGATGGCCGGAGTCCACGTGTCGCCGTTCCCGGACCCGGGCCACTTCGGCTGGCCGGTCGAGCAGGCCACCGACTTCGCGCTCAGCCAGCTCGACTACACCCTGCAGACGCTGAGCACGCCGGCCGACACCGCGGCGTTCTTCGTCGAGCCGGTGCTCGGCGAAGGCGGATACGTACCGGCGAACGCGCGGTTCTTCGCGGGCCTGCGCGAGCGCGCCGACGCGCACGGGATCCTGCTGGTGGTGGACGAGGTACAGACCGGCTTCGGGCGGACCGGCAAGTTCTGGGGCGGCGACCACTTCGGATCGCACCCGGACATCCTCGTCACCGCGAAGGGCCTGGCCTCCGGCTTCCCGCTGTCCGGGATCGCCGCGTCGTCGGAGCTGATGGAGAAGGCGTGGCCCGGTTCCCAGGGCGGTACGTACGGCGCGAACGCGGTCGCCTGCGCTGCGGCGCTCGCCACGCTCGACGTGATCGAGGACGAGGGGCTCGTGCAGAACTCCGCCGACCGCGGCGCACAGCTGAAGCAAGCGCTGCGGCTGGTCGCGGACAAGCACGAGCAGATCACCGACGTCCGCGGACTCGGGCTGATGATCGGCAACGAGTTCCGTGACGCAGACGGCAAGCCGGACCCGGTGACGGCCGCCGCGGTCCAGCAGGAGGCGGCGCGGCGAGGTCTGTTGCTACTCACCTGCGGCGCCTGGGGTCAGGTCGTCCGCTTCATTCCCGCACTGGTCGTCTCCCCCGACGAGGTCGACGAAGCCGCCGGCATCTGGTCCGACGCCGTCACCACCGTCCTCGACTGACCCCCGACACAGTCACCACCGTCCTCGACTGACCCCCGACACAGTCACCGCCGTCCCCCGCTGACCCACCACGTCCAGCAGGTCGGCACCCTCGGCCAGTACATGGCAGGCGCCCCGCGTCCGGTCAAGCCGACCGGGCCACCGCCGTCCTCCGTTGACCGCCGACCGGGCCACCACCGACCTCGGCCGACCCCGACCCAATCACCGCCAACCTCGGCCGACCCCGACCCGATCACCGGCTTCCTCGGCTGGCCTGCGAACGAGGGCCGGCCCGCCCTTCCCGGAACACGGTTCGCAGCAGGTGGCGATTGGTTCCGGAAAGCGCGGGCTGGCTTCTCCTGCGTCGACGGGCCTGCGGTCAGGCCTTCGCGTGGGCCGGGTCGAGGGCCACGGGTGGCGGGGCGTCCTCGGTCCCCGGGATCTCGGTGCCGTTGAGCGGGCACCGAGACGTCTCGGGCACCCGGGCGAGCGCGAGCGCACCCACCAGGCAGGCGGCCATCATGTAGTACGCCGGCACCAGCGAGTCGCCCAGCTTCGCCGTCAGCCAGTCGTTGACCGCGGGCGCCGTCCCGCCGAACAGCGACGTCGACACGTTGTACGCGATCGCGAATCCGGCATACCGCACGTGCGTCGGGAACATCGCGGGGAACGTCGCGGAAATCGTCGCCAGCTGCGGCACGTACAGCAGACCGAGCACCGCGAAGCCGATGATCGCGCCGGCCAGGTTCGTCCCCATCAGCAGGAACATCGGCACGCCGAACACGAACAGCCCGGTCAACGACGCCCACCACAGCGGCTTGCGCCCGATCCGGTCAGACGCACGGCCGGCGAACGGCACGAAGACCATCATTGTCAACATTCCGATGATCGGCACGATCAGCGACTGGTCGGCACTCAGGCCGATCTCCTTCTCCAGGTAGGTCGGCATGTAGGTGAGCAGCGTGTAGTTCACGACGTTCAGCGCGATGACCATGCCGCCGAGCCGCAGAATCGGGCCCCAATAGCCGGCCAGCAGGTCCTTGAACTGGGTCGCGGTCTCCTCTTCCTTCTGGCCCTTCGCCTCGAGTTCACGGAAGACCGGGGTGTCCTCCAGCCGGGACCGGAGGTAGACGCCGACCAGACCGAGCGGCGCGGCGACCAGGAACGGCAGCCGCCAGCCCCAGGCGTGCATCGCGTCGTCGCCGAGCACCAGCGAGAAGCCCAGCATCAGCAGCGCGCCGAGCGAGAAGCCGGCCAGCGTGCCGAACTCCAGGAAGCTGCCGAGGAACCCGCGCTTGCGGCTCGGCGCGTACTCGGCCATGAAGGTCGCGGCACCGCCGTACTCGCCACCGGTCGAGAAGCCTTGGATCATCCGCAGCAGTACGAGCAGGATCGGCGCCCAGAGCCCGATCGAGTCGTACGACGGGACCAGACCGGCGAGCAGCGTGGCACCGGACATCATCAGGATCGTGATCGCCAGCACGTGCTTGCGTCCCAGCCGGTCGCCGAGCGGTCCCCAGACCAGGCCGCCGAGCGGGCGGACCAGGAACGAGACGGCGAAGGTCATCAGCGCGAGCAGGGTCTGGCTCTCGGTGTCTCCCGGGAAGATGGCCGCCGAGATGTACGTCACGCCGTACGCGTAGATGCCGTAGTCGAACCATTCGGTCGCGTTCCCGATCGCCGAGGCGGCGATCGCCTTCCTGAGCACCCCGGGCGGCTGCTCCTTTTCGGTGGTGGTCACGGGCGGCCGGTCCTGGGCTCGCCCACCACTGGCCGGCTGCGGGCTCACTGGCGGGGTCTCGGCGTCCACGGTCTTCCTCCTGTCGTCATACGGCCTGGTCCGTGTGCCCACCCGCGCGTTCTCCACACGCCCAACAGCCCAAGTCGTAGTTTTGTTGACAATCCGAAGGTTAGCCATGTGCATTCGTGAACCACAAGCAGTCGTACCCGGTTTGCTCTCCGTGTTCACAGCCCCGTCACATGACCCGGCTCGATCAGCCCTGGCCGATCACCCCAGTCGGCCACACGGCGCGGTCAGCCCGGTCGATCAGCCCAGCGCGCCAGCGCGGCTGGGTCAGTGCGGCTCGGACAGCGCGGCTCAGTGCGGCTCGGTCAGTGCGGCTGGGTCAGTGCGGCTCAGACAGCGCGGCTCAGTGCGGCTCGGTCAGTGCGGCTCGGTCAGTGCGGCTCGGTCAGTGCGGCTCGGCGAGGGAGGCTAGGCCGGCGGTGATTACTGCGATGCCGAACTCGAATCGCTCGTCGCCGGTGGCGCCGGACGTCATCGGCACTGCGAGCGCCACCGTCAGGGGGAATCGGTCCGCCGGCAGTGACGCGAAGTACTCGCGCAACCCGCGGACGAAGCCCTCGACGTCCTCGGGCGTCCAGTTCGAGGCGCTCTGGACCGTCTCCTCGAACGCGATCGCGGTGACGTACAGCGGGATCAGGTCGACGGCCCACGCGGCGGCCTGGTCCGGGATGTTGCCGGCCTTCAGCAGCGCCAGGATCCGCTCGGTGCTGCGCAATGCCCGCTCCCCCAGCGGCACCTGACCGATCGAGGCCCGCGCGACTCCCGGGTTGGCCCGCAGTACGCGCAGCATCTCGCGCATCATCGACTTGAGCTGCTCCTGCCAGCGCTCCGGATCGACCGCCTCGTCGAAGTCCATCTGCGAGGCGGCCCGCTCGACCAGTAACTGGTCGAGCTCCCGCTTGTTCGCGACGTGGGCGTAGAGCGACGCCGGGCCGGTGCCGAGCTCCTGCGCGACCTTCCGCATCGAGACCGCGTCGTACCCGTTGCTGACCAGGACACGCATCGCGGCGTCGACGATCCGCTCGCGGTTGAGCGGCTCCTTCGCGGCGCGGGCGGGCTTCGCGGGGCTGATCGGCTGCCACGGGTGCTGGGTCATACGAACACTGTACTTGACGCGAACACCGTTCGGGAGTAGAACAGTGTTCGTCAACGAACACTGTTCGCCAATCCTGAAGGGCCAACGATGAGCACCACACTCGACAACTCACCCAACACCACACCCGGCACGACGCCAGGCAGCACGCCCCGCACCACCACCGGCACCACATCCGACTCCACGACGGCCCCGCGCGGTACGCCGTACCGGTGGCGGTGGATCGTACTCGCCACGATCCTGGTCGCCGAGATCATGGACCTCGTCGACGCGACGATCGTCAACATCGCGGCCCCGTCGATCCGCGCCGAGCTCGGCGGGTCGGAGTCGGCCATGCAGTGGATGCTGGCCGGCTACACGCTGGCCTTCGCGATCGGCCTGATCACGTTCGGCCGGCTCGGCGATCTGGTCGGCCGGCGGCGGCTGTTCGTGATCGGGGCCCTCGGCTTCACGGTCGCGTCCGCGGTCTGCGGCCTCGCGACCAGCCCGGAACTACTGATCGGCAGCCGGGTCGCGCAGGGCCTGCTCGGCGCGGTGATGATCCCGCAGGGCTTCGCGATCCTGAAGTCGATCTTCCCGTCCGAGGAGCTCGGCAAGGCGTTCGCGATGTTCGGCCCGGTGATGGGACTGTCGGCGGTCGCGGGCCCGATCCTGGCCGGCGTCCTGATCGACGCCAACTGGTTCGACGCCGGCTGGCGGACCATCTTCTTCATCAACGTCCCGGTCGGCATCGCCGCACTCGTCGGCGCGCTCCGCTTCATGCCCGAGGTCAAGACGCCCGGCGCGTCCCGGCTCGACGCCGCGGGTGTCGCCCTGGTCAGCCTCGCGTCCGGCCTGCTGATCTACCCGCTCGTCCAGGGCCGTGAGCTCGGGTGGCCGTTGTGGACAATCCTGATGTTGACCAGCTCGGTCGCGGTCTTCGCTCTGTTCGGCTGGCGCGAGCGCCGGTCGGGCAATCCGGTCATCGACCCGTCGCTGTTCCGCAACCGCGGGTACGTCGCCGGTCTCGGCGTGATCACCACGTTCTTCCTCGCGATGAACGGCTTCATGCTGGTGTTCAACCTGTTCACCCAGCTCGGCCTGCACTACAGCCCGCTGAAGGCCGGCCTCGCGATGGTGCCGTTCTCGCTCGGCATCGCGATCGGCGCGCCGCTGTCGGCCGCGCTGCTCGCCCCGAAGCTCGGGCGCAAGGCACTCCAGCTCGGCATCGCGGTGATGACGGTCGCGATGGCCGGCGTCTGGTTCACGCTGCACACCCAGGGCGACACGACCACGATCTGGAACCTGGTCCCCGCGACGCTGGCCACCGGCATCGGCGCCGGCATGGTGTTCGCGCCGCTGTTCGACATCATCCTGGCCTCGATCGACGACCAGGCCGCGGGCTCGGCGTCCGGCGTCCTGACCGCGATGCAGCAGTACGGCGGCGCGATCGGCGTCGCGGTGATCGGCACGATCTTCTTCCAGCTGCTGCCGAGTCACGCGTTCCTGGGCGCGACCAAGACGTCGGTCCTGGTCGCGATCGGCCTCTTCGTCGTCAGCCTCGCGGTGTCGTACCTACTGCCGAAGCGGGCCCGCGAGGAAAGCGTCAGTCACGGCTGACGAAACCTTCCTTCACCAACCAGTCCATGGCGACGTCGGCGGGCTCACGTCCCGTCGACGTCGACTTGTGCGTTGAGGTCGATCAGCACCTCGTCGGTCAGCTTGTCCGACACCGGCTGCAGCAGGTCCCGCAGCTGCGGGTACTTGTCCAGCACCTTCTGGCTGATCGCCGGAGCTACGTTGTACGCCGGGAAGTACCTCTTGTCGTCCTGCAGCACCGCACCGGTGTCGAGCGTCCGGATGTTGTCTCGCGGTACGCCGGAACCCAGCGGGACGCTTCCGCAGTCCGGGCACGCCGAAGCCCCCGGTCACCGCGGTGATCGGGGGCTTCGGGTGCTTCAGCTCAGTTGAACGAATCGCCGCAGGCGCAGGAGCCGGTGGCGTTCGGGTTGTCGATCGTGAAGCCCTGCTTCTCGATGGTGTCGACGAAGTCGATCGTCGCGCCCTTCAGGTACGGCGCGCTCATCCGGTCCGTGACGACGCTCACGCCACCGAAGTCGGCCACCACGTCACCGTCGAGCTGACGCTCGTCGAAGAACAGCTGGTACCGCAGTCCGGAGCACCCGCCCGGCTGCACGGCGACCCGCAGCGCGAGGTCGTCGCGGCCTTCCTGGTCGAGCAGCGCCTTCACCTTGGAGGCGGCCCCGTCGGTGAGGAGAACACCCGTGGCCACGGCCTGCTCGGTCTGCGCTTCAGTCATCCCTGACTCCAGTCATCTACTCAAGTGCCCGGCCTACGGCTGCCCCGGCACGGAAGTCTCTTGTCAACACGTGCCAACATCGGCCGGCGCGCGCTCATTCCCATGGTCGCACACCAATTTCACAGATCAACGATCCCGGTCACGAGGTGATCAACCAGTCATCGCGCGCCGATCACCGGGCCCAGGTCCGGGCGACACGCTCCGCGACCGTCGCGAGCGACCCCTGCGGGTCCGCGAAGGCCTGCTCCTCGCCGACCACGTCGACCAGCGCGTACGCCGACTCGACGCCCATCGTGCGCATCTCGCGGGACCCGATCAGGACCTTCCCGGCCAGCACGACACACGGCCGCATCGCGTCGTTGGCCACCTTCGCGACGCCGGCGATCACCTTGCCGTCGCGGGACTGGAAGTCGAACGCGCCCTCGCCGCTCAGCACCAGGTCGACCTGCGACGCCTTCTGCTTCAGCCCGGTCAGCTCGGCGACCAGGTCGATGCCGGAGACCCGCTCGGCACCGAGCAGGAGCAGCGCGTACCCGAGGCCGCCCGCCGCGCCCGCGCCCTTGTGGTCTGCGGTCTTCCGGCCGGCCAGCTCGGCGAAGTGCGTCAGCCAGCCGTCGACTACCGGCTTGCGCTCGTCGGTGATGCCCTTCTGGGCGCCGAACACGCTGGTCGCTCCGCGCAGCCCGAGCATCGGGTTCTCCACGTCGCTCGCCGCGACGAACTCCACCCCGGCGACGCGCTCCCGGGCCGGGGCGAGATCGACCGAGGCCAGCTCGGCCAGCCCCGCGGCACCCGCGTCCAGCCGACCGCCCTCGGCCGTCGCTCCGAGCGCGGCGAGCAGACCCGCGCCGGCGTCGTTCGTCCCGGAGCCGCCGAGGCCCAGGATGATCCGCCGCGCGCCGGCGTCCACGGCCGCGGTGATGAGCTGGCCCACGCCGTACGTCGTCGCGTCCTCGGGGCGGCGCTGCTTCGGCTCCACCAGGTGCAGCCCGCACGCCTGCGCGGTTTCGACGTACGCCGTCTCCCCCGCCAGCAGCACTGTCGCCGGGGTCTCTTCGCCGAGCGGTCCGCGGACGGTGACCGACAGGAGCTTGCCGTCGACCACGGCGGACAGCACGTCGATGAAGCCCGGGCCGCCGTCGGCCATCGGCGCGACGAGCACCTCGGCCTCCGGATCCCGCCGCCGCCACCCTTCCTCGATGGCCGCCGCAGCCTCCACGGCCGTCAGCGTCCCCGCGAACTTGTCCGGCGCAATCAGAATCCGCATGCGCACATCCTCTCCCACCCGCTGCGGTTGACGGCGTCCGGTGCCACCAGTTGGATCGGTGGATGAAGACGATCCTGTTCGCGTTACGGGTGAGTGACCTGGAGCGGTCGTTGAGGTTCTACGCCGCGGTCGGGTACGTCGAGCTGAGCAAGATCCCGGCCGACGACGGGTCCAGCCTGGTCTGGCTCCGGCTGCCCGGTGAGTCGTCGGTGTCGCTCGAGCTCGTCCACCGGCCTGCCGACGGGCCGGTCGAGGTGCGCGGGTTCGAGCACTTCGCGATCGAGGTCGAGTCGCTCGCCGAAACCGTCGACCGCCTCACCGCCGGCGGCCTGCACCCTGGCGCCGTCGAACTCCCCGGCGGCGCGGACGGCCCGAAGACGTCCTGGGTCGTCGACCCTGACGGCTACCGCATCGAACTCGTCGAGTGGCCGCCCTCCGGGGCACCGACGTTCGACTGATGGACTCAACGAAGGAGGGAACCGATCGCAGGTAGTGCACCGCTGAGACGGTGTACGCGCTGAGCGGAACACGGTCAAGTGCACCACCCAGCCGCCAGACACTACCTGTCGATCGGCACAGCTCACCGCCGGAACAGGCGACGGAGTAACAGCGCCAACGCGGCACCGATCAGGTACGGAGCCGCGCGGCGGGCGAGCATCGGTAGCAGGGTGCTGCCGAGGTCCAGGGCGACCGCGTCGGACTCCGGTTCGGTCGGTGGTTCCCGCACCGGTGTCTCGGCCTGTGGCTCGGCCTGTGGCTCGGCCCCTGGCTGGGTCGCGGGTTCGGGCTGGGCTTCCGCGGTGGTGCCCAGCTTGGTCTTCAGGCAGGCGGTGAACTGGTCGAGGAGTTTGTCCGAGACCTCCTGGATCAGGCCGCGGCCGAACTGCGCGGGACGGCCGGTGATGGTCAGTTCGGTGTCGACCGACACCTCGGTGGACCCGTCCGCCGTACCGGTCAGCCTCGTGGTGACGTGCGCGCTCGCCGTGCCGTTGCCGCGCCGGTCCTTGCCCTTGGCCTCGATCACGGCATGGTGATCGCTCTCGTCGCGCTCGACGAACGTGCCGGTGCCCGTGTACTGCAGGGACACCGGCCCGAGCTTCACCTTGCACGACCCGGTGAAGTCGTCACCCTCGTACGACTCCAGGGTGGCGCCGGGGAAACACGGCACCACCCGTTCGAGGTCGTTGAACGCCGACCAGGTCTGCTCGACCGGCGCCGGTACGACGAACTTGTGCTCGAGCTTCACGCCGTACCTGCCGCTGCCAGGACCGCGCGCCTCGTGAGCACCGTGGCGAGATGCCGCCGGTAGTCGGCGTCACCGTTGAGGTCGGTGACCGGCGACGTCCCGTCCGCTGCCCGCGCCGCGGCCTCCCGTACGGCGTCGGCGGTGGCGGGCTGCCCGACCAGGGCCGCCTCGACCGCGGTCGCCCGGACCGGGGTCGGCCCCATGTTGCCGAGTCCGACTCTTGCCTCCGCGATCGCCCCGCCGTCGACCCGCACGGCCGCGCCGACCGACACGATCGACCAGGCCTGCGCGACCCGGCTGAACTTCTCGTAGTGCGCACCCCATCCGGTGTACTTCGGCACCCGGACCTCGACGAGCAGTTCGTCGTCACCGAGCGCCGTACTGAAGATGCCCTCGAAGAAGTCCGCGGCCGGCACGGTACGCCGTCCGCCGGCGCCCGCGATCACGAACGACGCGTCCAGCGCCACCGCCACGACCGGCAGGTCCGCCGCCGGGTCCGCGTGCGCCAGCGACCCGCCGAACGTGCCGCGGTGCCGGATCTGCGGATCGCCGACCGTTGCCGTCGCCAACGAGATCAGCTGGGCGTGTTCGGCGACCAGCGGATCCGTCTGCACCGTGCTGTGCGGGGTCATCGCGCCGATCACCAGCGCGTCGCCGTCGTCGCGCACGCCGCGCAGATCGTCGATCTTCCCAATGTCGACAATCGTCTCGGGCGCCGCCAGCCGCAGCCGCAACGCAGGCATCAGGCTCTGCCCGCCCGCGAGCACCTTCGCGTCGGCGTGCTCCCGCAGGAGCCCCAGCGCCTCGTCGACCGTCGTGGGAGCGAAGTACTCGAACGCCGCCGGGATCATGAGTTCCTTCCTTCCTGGATCGCCTTCCAGACGCGGTACGGCGTGCACGGCATCGGCACGTCCGTGACGCCCATCGGCCGCAGCGCGTCGACGATCGCATTGACGACAGCCGGCGTCGACGCGATCGTCCCCGCCTCACCGACCCCCTTCACGCCCAGCTGGTTCGTCGTCGCCGGAGTCTCGGTCCGCGCCGTGTCGAACCCTGGCAGGTCAGGCGCCCCCGGCAGCAGGTACTGGTCGAACGATCCGGTGACCAGCGTCCCGGACTCGTCGTGCACGGCCTCCTCGTAGAGCGCCTGCGCGATGCCCTGCGCGAGCCCGCCGTGCACCTGGCCCTCGACGATCAACGGGTTCACCACCACGCCGACGTCGTCGACGGCGACGTACGACCGGATCTTCGTCCCGCCGGTCTCGGTGTCGACCTCGACCGCGCACAGGTGCGTGCCGTGCGGGAACGAGAAGTCGTCCGGGTCGAGCGTCGCGTCCGCGTCCAGGCACCCCTCGGCGGACCCGTCGAGCTTGTGTCCCTGGAACACCGCGAACGCCAGCTCGGCCATCGTCATCCCGGCCTCCGTACCGCGGACGCCGTACCGCCCGGCGGTGAACTCCAGGTCGTCCGCGTTCGCCTCCAGCAGCTGCGCCGCGATCGGTTTCGCCTTCTCGATCACCTTGTCCGCGGCGGCCAGCACCGCCATCCCACCGACCGCGAGCGAGCGCGACCCGTAGGTGTCGAGCCCGCGGACGGCGACCTGCGTGTCGCCGTGCAGCACTTCGACGTCCTCGAACGCCACACCCAGCCGGTCCGCGACGATCTGGCTCCACGCCGTCTCGTGCCCCTGACCGTGCGGGCTCGTCCCGGTCACCACCTCGACCTTCCCGGTCGGCAGCATCCGCACCGACGCGTGCTCCCAGCCGCCGCCGACGTACCCCATCGAGCCGAGCCAGCGCGACGGCGCCAGCCCGCACATCTCGGTGAACGTCGACACGCCGATGCCGAGCTGCACCGGGTCGCCGGACTCCCGGCGCTGCTGCTGCTCGGCCCGCAGGTCGTCGTACCTGAACAGTTCGCGGGCCTTCGCGGTCGCGGCCTCGTAGTTGCCGGAGTCGTAGCGCAGCCCGGACACCGTCGAGAACGGGAACTCCTCGTGCTTGATCCAGTTCTTCTCGCGGATCTCCAGCGGGTCGGCGCCGACCCGGGCGGCCAGCTCGTCCATCAGCCGCTCGATCGCGTACGTCGCCTCGGGACGCCCGGCGCCGCGGTACGCGTCGGTCCACGTCTTGTTCGTGAACACGTTGGTGATGCCGAGGTGGTACGCCGGGAACTTGTAGATCCCGTTGTACATGAACGCACCCAGCAGCGGGATCGCCGACGTGACCAGACCGAGGTACGCGCCCATGTCCGCGATCAGCTCGACCTTCAGCCCGGTGACCGTGCCGTCGGCGTTCGCGGCGAGGGTGACCTGCTGCCACTGGTCGCGTCCGTGGTGCGCGGCCATCAACGACTCGGACCTGGTCTCGTTGTACTTACAGGGCTTCCCGGTCCGCCGCGCCGCGATGACCGTGAGCACCTCCTCCGGCGTGAACTGCAGCTTGCCGCCGAAGCCGCCGCCGACGTCCGGCGCGATCACCCGGACCTTGCTCTCCGGGATGCCGAGCACGAGCGCGATGAAGATCTTCACGAAGTGCGGCACCTGCGTCGAGGACCATACGGTCATCTGTTCGGTGGTCGGATCGACGACGATCGACCGCGGCTCCATGAACGCCGGGATCAGCCGTTGCTGGCGGAACTCCTCCTCGATCACGATGCCGCCGTCGCGGGCGGCCGCGATCGCCGCCTCGACGTCGCCGCCGGTGCCGGACCCGGCCGAGTCGTACGACCAGACCGCGGACACGTTCGTGCCGAGATCCGGGTGCGCGAGCACCTCGTCGCGGGACGCGGCCTTCAGTTCGAGCGCGGGCGGCAGTTCCTCGTAGTCGACGTCGACGAGGTCGGCCGCGTCGCTCGCCTCGGCCGCGGTCCGGGCGACCACCATCGCGACGATCTCGCCGGCGAACGCGACATGGTCGACCGCCATCGACGGGTGCACCGGCGCCTTCTGGTCGGGGATGACCGCCCAGGCGTTCGGCAGCGCGCCCTGTTCGTCGGCGATGTCGGCGCCGGTGATCACCGCGACGACACCGGTCGCCGCTTTCGCCGCCGCGGTGTCGATCGACGTGATCCGGGCGTGCGCGAACGGACTGCGCACCATCGCGATGTGCTGCAGCCCGGGCAGCACGATGTTGTCGGTCCAGCGGGTCCGGCCGGTGACCAGCCGGGCGTCCTCCTTGCGCAGCCGCGCGGTGCCTACCTCGGCGGCCGGGCGTTCCTCGGTGGCGGTCATTGCGCACCTCCCGCGGCGGCGCGGACGGCCTTCACGATGTTCTGGTAGCCGGTGCACCGGCACAGGTTGCCTTCGAGTCCGAGCCGGATGTCCTCGTCGCTGGGATCCGGATTGTCGGCAATCAGATCGATGGATTGCATGATCATCCCGGGCGTGCAGAAACCGCACTGCAAGGCGTGGTTCTCGTGGAAGGCCTGCTGCATCGGGTGCAGCTGACCGTTCGTCGCGAGACCCTCGATGGTGGTGATCTCGTGACCGTCGGCCTGGACCGCGAGCAGCGAGCAGGACTTCACGCTTCGCCCGTCCAGGTGCACTGTGCAGGCGCCGCAGTTGCCGGTGTCACAGCCGACCACGGTGCCCGTCTTTCCCAGTTGCTCGCGCAGGTAAAGCACGAGCAGCGTGCGCGGCTCCACGTCGTCCGTGAAGCTGCTTCCGTCGACCTTCACCGTGATCCGGGTCATCGCCCCGCCTCCAGATGTCCGCAACCGCCGTCTCTTCGAGAGTGCTCCTGTTGTGATGTGCACCACAAGCTTCAGTGATGGATGGGACCCGCCGCGGCCGAAAGTCGTTGCCCAGCGCCACCCCACCGCTGCGCGATGATCTCGGCTGCGATACTCACCGCGGTCTCCTCCGGCGTCCGTGCACCGAGGTCGAGACCGATCGGGCTCGCCAGCCGGGCCAGTTCCGCCTCGCTCAGTCCGGCCTCCCGCAGCCGCTTCAGCCGGTCGTCGTGCGTCCGCCGTGATCCCATCGCCCCGATGTAGGCGACCTGCGGCAGCCGCAACGCGACCTCCAGCAGCGGTACGTCGAACTTCGGGTCGTGCGTCAGCACACAGACCACCGTCCGGTCGTCGATCCGGCCGGCCTCCGCCTCACCCGTCAGGTACCGGTGCGGCCAGTCGACGATCACCTCGTCGGCGAACGGGAACCGCGACGCCGTCGCGAACACGGCCCGCGCGTCGCACACGGTCACCCGGTACCCGAGGAACGAGCCGAGGCGCGCGACCGCGGCCGCGAAGTCGATCGCGCCGAACACGAGCATCCGCGGCACCGGCGCGAACGACGACACGAAGACCCGCATCCCCTCCCCGCGCCGCTGCCCGTCCGGGCCGTACTCCAGCGTCTCCGATCGTCCGTTGGCCAGCAATCCGCGGGCATCGTCGACGACCGCGTCGTCGGCACGGTCCGATCCCAGACCTCCGCTGGCCAGCACCGCACTCGCCTGCTCGGCGTCGGGGACAGCGGCCGGGCGGACGACGAGGCGCCGCCCGATCCGCGCCGGATCCGGATGCGCCACCACGGTCGCGACCGCGACCGGGCGCCCCGCGGCGATGTCGGCGGCGACCTCCCCGAGCTCGGGGAACGACTCCCGGTCGACCTTCTCGACGAACACGTCGATGATCCCGCCGCAGGTCAGCCCGACCGCGAACGCCGACTCGTCGCTGACGCCGTACCGCTGCAGCACCGGCTCGCCCGAGGACAGGATCTCCTCGCCCAGCTGGTACACCGCGCCCTCGACGCAGCCGCCCGACACACTGCCGACCGCCTCCAGCCCGGGACCGACCAGCATCACCGCGCCCGGCGGCCGCGGCGCCGAGTCGAACGTCGCGACAACGGTGCCGACGGCAACCGATTCACCGGCCTGCCACCAGGTCAGCAACCGGTCGAGCACATCACGCATCGGCGACCACCTCCAGAAGTTCGGCGAAGCTGGCCAGGCTGTGCCCGGCGACGAGGTCGTCCAGGTGCGGCAGGACGGCGACGATGCCCGACTGCACAGGCTCGTAGCCGCGCTTGCCGCGATGCGGGTTCAGCCACACCACGCGGTGCGCGAGGGCGGCCAGTCGCTGCAGTTGCGCCCCGAGCAGCGCCGCGTCGCCGCGCTCCCACCCGTCGCTGCACACCACGACGACCGCCCGCCGCGCCGTACCGCGCTGCCCCCAGCGGTCCAGGAACACCTTCAGCACCTCGCCCAGCCGTGTCCCGCCCGACCAGTCCGGTACGACGTCACCGGCTACCCGCAACGCGAACTCGGGATCGCGGTGCCGCAGGGCCGGCGTCACGCGCGTGAGTCGCGTGCCGATGGTGAAGACCTCGACCGACCGCGGCGCCTGCTGGACCATCACGTGCGCGAGACGCAACAGGCTGTCGGCGTACGGACGCATGGAGCCGGACACGTCGATCAGTACGACGACGCGCCGCGGCCGGACCCCGCGACGCCGGTACCGGACGCGGGCCGGTTCGCCGACCTGGCGGAGCTGGGCGCGCAGTGTGCGGCGCGGGTCGATCTCGCCGCGATGCGACGGGCGGCGGCGGTTGGCGCGACGGGTCGGGACGCGCGGGCGGAGCGAGCCGAACAGACGGGCGAGTTCGGCGCGGTCGGCGGCGGACAGTTCGGCGACGTCGCGGTGCCTGAGGACTTCCGTCGGACTCGCGGAGACGTTCAGCGTGTGGTTGCCGTCGGCCTCCTCGGGGGCGTCGCCGAGGTTGGCCTGGACGGACGACTGCGGGGTGCGGCTCGGGACGACGCCGCGCGACCGGCTCCCGGTGAACCAGGCCGCGAACACCTCGTCGTACCGGGCGGTGTCGTCGGGGCCGCTGCAGAGCGCGGCGCGGCCGGCCCAGTACACGTCCGCGGTCGAGGTGACGTCCAGAGCGGCGACCGCCTGCAGGAAGAGATGCACGCGGTCGGCGGTGACCGCAAGCCCGGCGTGGCGCAGGGCGGTGGCGAAACCGGCGAGCGCGAGATCGGGCCCCGACATGGCGATCAGCTCGCCAGCAACCGGTCGAGGGATTCGCGGACCCGGTCGGTGTCCTCCCGGTACTTCAGCACGGCGCCGAGCGTCGCGGCCGCGGTCTCGACGTCGAGGACATCGGTACCGAGCGCATCGAGGGCACGCGCCCAGTCGAGCGTCTCCGCGACACCGGGCGGCTTGAGCAGGTCGAGGTCGCGCATCCGCTGCACCGACCGGGTGACCTGCTCGGCGAGCCGCGCCGATACGTCGGGCAAGCGGGTGCGGACGATCTCGATCTCGCGGGCCAGGCCGGGATGGTCGATCCAGTGGTACAGGCAGCGGCGCTTGAGCGCGTCGTGCACCTCGCGGGTGCGGTTCGACGTGAGCACCACGATCGGCGGCACCTCGGCCTTGATCGTGCCGAGCTCGGGGATCGTCACCTCGTACGTCGACAGCACCTCGAGCAGGAACGCCTCGAACTCGTCGTCGGCGCGGTCGATCTCGTCCACGAGCAGCACGGCGGGACTCTCGCGGAGCGCCCGCAGGACCGGGCGGGAGAGCAGGAACCGCTCGTCGAACAGGCTCTTCTCCACCTCCTCGGCGGCCGCGTCGGTGCTGGTCGCCTCGACGGTGCGCAGGTGCAGGATCTGGCGCGGGAAGTCCCAGTCGTAGAGGGCCTGCGAGGCGTCGATGCCCTCGTAGCACTGCAGCCGGATCAGGTCGAGATCGAGCGCTTCGGCGATCGCGGACGCGAGCGAGGTCTTGCCGGTGCCGGGCTCACCTTCCAGCAGCAGCGGGCGATGCAGCGCGAGCGCGAGATACCCGACCGTGGCCAAGCCCTCGTCGGCTAGGTACCCGGTCGTCCGCAGACACTCGGCCAGCTCCGCCGCCGAGCCGACGGCACTCACTCCTTCAGCATTCACCTACTTCCGGCCGTTGCCAACCCTCATCCGTGTCCCGGCGGCAGATCCTCCGGCGTGTCGACGTCGGCACCGTCACTCACGTCCCCGCACTCCACCAGCACCGTTGCGTGCTCGCGCAAGTACCCCCGCGCCCCTTCGTCCCCGCGCACCGACGTGATCACCCCGGCCCAGTGCTCCCGCCCGATCACCACCGGATGCCCCGGCGCCCCGCCGTACGTCGCGCGCACCAGCGCCTCCGGCCCCGCGCTCTCCACGACCCGCCGCACCGCCGCCAAGGTCAGCCCCGGGATGTCCACCGGCACGACAACCACCGCATCGACGCCGGGGGCGAAGGTCTTCAGGCCGGCGCGGAGGGAGGCGCCCATCCCCTCCGCCCAGTCCGTTGCTTCGACGACGTGCACCGGTTCGGCCGACAGCTCGGCGCGGACCTCGTCGGCGGCGGCTCCGATCACCACCACGACCGGTGCGCAGCCCGAGGCGGCGAGTAGGCGGGACGCCCGGACGACCCACGGGACGCCGTCGGCGCCGCGGACGAGAGCCTTCGGCGTACCCATCCGGCGGCCCGCACCGGCGGCCAGCACGAGACCCGCGTTCTTCACACCGGCAGCGTACTGATTTCACACTCTGAGCAATGACACGTGCCGGGCGGAGTGCGGCAGTGGGCGTGCGACGATATCCGACGTGACGACGATCGCAGACGGCTCGAAGTCCCTTCCGTTGCTGTTCCTCGGGCAGAACACCGACCCGCACTCCGAGCGCGGCGTCGAGTGCCCGGGCGCGCTCCCGCCGGCGTCCGACCCGGACCTGGTCGAGCGGGCGCTGAAGGCGAAGGCGGCGCTCGGCGACCAGGTGTTCGTGCTCGGGCACCACTACCAGCGCGACGAGGTGATCCAGTTCGCCGACGTCACCGGTGACTCCTTCAAGCTCGCCCGCGACGCGGCCGCCCGGCCGGACGCGCCGTACATCGTGTTCTGCGGCGTGCACTTCATGGCGGAGTCGGCCGACATCCTCACCAACGACCGGCAGACCGTGATCCTGCCGGACCTCGCAGCCGGGTGCTCGATGGCCGACATGGCCCGCATCCAGCAGGTTGAGGCGGCCTGGGACGCGCTCGCCGACGCGGGTGTCGCCGACGTGACGGTGCCGGTCACGTACATGAACTCCAGCGCCGACATCAAGGCGTTCTGCGGCCGCAACGGCGGCGTCGTGTGTACGTCGAGCAACGCGGAGACCGCGCTGAACTGGGCGTTCGAGCAGGGCGAGAAGGTGCTCTTCCTCCCCGACCAGCACCTCGGCCGCAACACCGCCGTCCTGGAGCTCGGCCTGTCGCTCGACGACTGCGTGGTGTACGACCCGCACAAGCCGAACGGCGGCCTGACGAACGAGCAGCTCGCGGCCGCGAAGATGATCCTGTGGCGCGGGCACTGCTCGGTGCACGGCCGGTTCACCGCCGAGTCGGTCGACGACGTCCGCGCCCGGGTCCCCGGCGTGAACGTGATCGTGCACCCCGAGTGCCGCCACGAGGTGGTCACGAAGGCGGACCAGGTCGGCTCCACGGAGTACATCATCAAGGCGCTCGAAACCGCCGAGCCCGGCACGTCGTGGGCCGTCGGCACCGAGCTCAACCTGGTCCAGCGCCTCGCCAAGCAGCACGCCGACAAGAACATCGTCTTCCTCGACAAGACGGTCTGCTACTGCGCGACGATGAACCGCATCGACCTCCCGCACTTCGTCTGGGCCCTGGAGAACCTGGTCGCCGGCCACGTCGTCAACCCGATCAAGGTCGACCCCGACACCGAGAAGTACGCCAAGCTCGCCCTCGACCGCATGCTCGCCCTCCCCGGCAAAACCGCCCGCGACTAGTCGGCGGAGACGCGGGCCGGGGTGTACCACTCGGCCAGCAGGTCGGGGAGGCGGTCGGGGCCCCAGCGGTCCACCGGGGTGATGCGGCCCTGCAGTGATGCCAGGCCGCGGGCCAGTTCGCCGACGACGTCGCCGCGCCAGGGGACCGTGACGCCTTCGCCGGGGCCGACGATGACGGCGGGGCCGCCGCGGTCGACGCAGACGACGGGGCAGCCGGAGGCGAGGGCCTCGGTGACGGCCCAGCCGGCGGCTTCGCGGATCGCGGGGGCGAGCAGGGCGTCGGCGCGGAACATCGCCGCCAGGACGTCCTCACGCGGCAGCGCGCCCATGAACTCGACGCGGTCCCGGACACCGAGCTGCCAGGCCAGGCTCTCCGCGCGCCCCCAGTCGGGGCCGTCGCCGATGATCCGCAGCTCCCAGTTCGCGGCCTCGGGCCGGGCCAGCGCGCTGATCGCGAGCAGCACGCCCTTCCACGGGATCAGCCGGCCGACGAACAGCGCCGTCTTCACGCCGGGCGCCCCGAACGGCTCGTACGGACCCGACGCGGTGAACCGCCGGATCGCCACGTTCGGCTGGACCACGATCTCCCGCGCGTACGGGCGAAACACCTCGGCGACATCGTTGTTCTGGGCAACCATGAGGTCGGCGATCTGCGCCATCCGCCGCCCGGTCGCGCGGCGCCGGATCCCGGTGTACGCACGGCGGACCAGCTCCCCCGCGACACCGCGCGCCCCGAGCCAGTGCGCCATCGACAGCGGCGCGGTCGTCGACCCGCCGACGGGACCCCAGATCACCTTCGCCGACGACCGCTCCACCACCCCGGCGCCCATCCAGTCGACCGCGAACGTCAGGTGGTGGATCACGTCGAACGAATGCTCCGCGTGCAGCCGCTGCGCCGTACGCCGCGCCAGCCCCTGCCACAGCGGGTAGTACCAGTACACGTCCGACGGCCGCCGCCGCAGCCGCAGGATCCACCCCGGCATCTCCAGCGGTACGACGGTCAGACCCGGCACCGGCCGCGCCGCGAGCTCCGCGGCGATCTCGTGCGCGAACTTCCCCCGGGTGAGCAGCCAGACGTCGTGGTCCCGCGCCGCGGCCTTCGCCCACGCCCAGCCGGCGCCCGGCTCCGATCCGCCTGCCGGCCGGCAGGCGTACGCACTGAGCAGTACCTTCGGCCGGCCCGGCATCAGTTCATCCCTTCCAGAAGCCTGCGCAGATCGGTGCTCGAGGTGGAGGCGGTGTACGGGAAGTAGTGCACCTGTGCGCCGACCTCACCCAGCAGCCTTTCCAGTCTGGTCCCCTTCTCCGTTCCCTTCCAGTCGTCACCCTTGAAGAGCACGTCGTAGCGCAACTGCTGCCACATCTCGAACTTGTCGCTGGACCAGTCGCTGACCACGTCGTCGACCAGGTCGAGTGCCCGGACGACCTCCATCCGCTCCTCGTGCGGCACCACCGGCGGCCGGCCCTTGATCCGGGCCACCACGTCGTCCTCGACGACGCCCGCGATCAGGTGGTCGCAGTGCTCGCGGGCGCGGCGCAGGATGTTCAGGTGCCCGATGTGGAACATGTCGTACACCCCGGGCGCGTACCCGACGACCGTCATCAGGCCCGCACCCCCAGCGCGGCCATCTCCCGGTACCACTTCGCGACGGCGGCGGCCAGGAACAGCAGGTTCAGCGCCAGCAGCGCGCCGTACAGCACGAGGAACAGCGACGGCGTGCCGAAGGCGAGGAAGACCAGGCACAGGACGCCGTAGTCGGTCGGTGCGATGAGCAACGACTTGACCACGGAATCCCCGCGCCGATTGGGCTCGCCGGCCGCGCCGTGCCGCCGGCGGAGCTGGTCGATCAGGATCAGCCCGAAGAACAGCACCGACGACATACACACGTACGCGAGCGGCACGAGCAGCGCCAGGTCGTTGCCAAAGGCATCGAAACGGTAGAACGAGATCAGTACGGCGCTGTGCAGCAGCACGATCTTGACCGCGTCGATCATGTGGTCGAGCCACTCCCCCAGCGGCGACCCGCCGCCGCGCAGCCGGGCCAGCTGCCCGTCCGCGGAGTCCAGCCCGTAGCCGAGCACGAGCAGCGCCGTCACCACCAGCGCCAGGCCCAGGGACGGCCGCACGCAGGCCACCAGCACGATCCCGATCAGCGAACAGAACCCGCTCGCCAGACTGACCTGGTTGGGCGTGCGCCGGCCGAGGAACGCCGCGGCCGCGAACACCCGGCCGATCCGCCGGTTCACGAACCGCGAGTACGCCGGAGTCCCGGCCGACGGCTTCTGCGCCCGGGACAGCTGCGCGACCGTCGCCCGCAGCCCGGCGCTGCTCAGGGGCCGCTCGCTCATGCGACGTTCGAGCTGCGGGACTGCCGCTGGTCGATCGCGGCGCGCAGGATCGGGCTGCGGGAGCCGCGGCCGGCGGGCAGGACGGTGATCAGCGCGGCCGGGATCCCGTCGAGCTCCTCGACCCCCAGGACGCCGTCCGTGCCACTGGCAGCGAACACGGTCCGCGCTCCCAGGACGCCGGTCAGCCACTCGGGCCGTACGTCGTCCACGGCAACCACCTCGTCGACGCAGCGCAGGTGCTCGACGATCTGCGCCCGCTCGAGCAGCGGCACGAACGGCCGCCCGCCCCAGGCGCCCAGCGCCCAGTCGTCGGACAGCACCGCCACCACCAGCCGGTCGCAGTGCCGCCGCGCCCGCTCGAGCACGTCGACATGCCCGACGTGGAACAGGTCGAAGACCCCGGCAACACAGCCGATCCGTGGCGCGGCCGGCGCACCACCCGAACTGCCATCCCCCAACGCGAACTCCTGATGTCCCTCCGGCACGACGCCGCCCCCTGCGTCAGCCGTGCTCGTGTCCTGAACCTGCCGTGCGCGCCCGGTCGCTGGCGGAGTGCCGGGCGATCGCATCGGTGTAGATCCTTTCCGTGGCCACCACGTCGCGCTCCGGTGTGAAGCGCTCCAGGTAGACCTGACGGGCTCGTTCGCCGAAGGCTATCGAAGTCTCGGGATCAGCCACCAACCCGATCGCCTTCCGCAGTCCTTCCGGATCACCGGGCGCGGTCAGGGCACCGGTTTCTCCGTCGTCGACCAGCTCCGCGAGCGCCCCGAGCCGGGACGCCACCACGGGCACGCCGTGGGCGAAAGCCTCCACCACCACGAGTCCGAAGGTCTCATACGAACGCGCCGGCACCACGGCGGCGCGCGCGGACCGCAGGATTTCCATGCCGGCCGCCCACGGTAGTTGACCGAGAACCTGAACCGACAGGTCTTTGCGGGCCCGTTCCTCGGCCGCCGCCCGCAGCGGACCGTCGCCCACGACGACCAGCCGGCCGAGCGAGGAATCCCACGCCTGCAGGAGATCCGCGAAGCCCTTGTCCTCGCTGAGCCGCCCGAGGAACACGACCGCGTCCCCGGCGCCGCTGCGTACCTCGCCCGAGTGCGGTACGGCGTGCGGCTTCACCACGAACCGCTCCGCGTCGAACCCGGCCGCGGCGTACCGCTCGCCGACGAACTCGGACGGTACGACGAACGTGTCGACGTACCGCTGCCACGTGTGCATGGTGTTGTGCACGCCGATGCTCACCGCCAGCGGGAGCGTCTGCACCCGCGACTCGCGATAGCAGCCGTGGCGCACGGCGGCCAGCGGCAGCTTGCCTATACACGACTCGCACGGCCCGCCGTCGCGCTGCAGGACGGCGTTCGCGCACAGCAGGCGGAAGTTGTGCAGCGTCGCCACGACCGGGAGGTCCAGCCGGTGCGCCGCGCGCAGGACCGAGGCGCTGAACAACGGGAAAGTGTTGTGCACATGCACCACGTCGGGCCGCTGCGCCTGCAATAGCTTCGTTAAATCGCGTTCGGCCGAAAATGACCAAACGGAGCGAAACGGTAACAGTGCGCGATCTTTTCGCCCCAGTTCGGCGATGTCGTCGCTGTTTCGAGCGTAAAAGTCGATCTCATGTCCTGAGTTACGCAACAAATCAACCGTTTGCGCGACAACCGTGTTCTCCCCGCTGGGTTGACCGGTTCGGTAACGGTTGTGCAGCATTGCGACCCGCATGGCACTACCTTATGTCCCTGAGTGATGCCCCTGAGTGGCTACACCTGGTCTACCGCTCTGTCTCGCCCGCTCCCAGGAGAGTGCATTGAGGAAGTTGTGGTTCGGAGCGCTCATCGCTGCGGCGGTCGCGGTCGTTACAGTCGCGGTGCCGGTGATCGCCAAGGAGAACAAGGCGACGACCGCGGCGCAGGTGCAGGAGTCCGAGCAAGCCGCGCCCCGCGCGCTCCCTTCGCATCGTCCGGGCAGGCCAACCGACACGCCGTCCGCGAAACCCTCGCCGAAGACCACGGCCACCACCGCGCCGTCGAAGAAGCCCGGCACCACGACACACCCCAAGAAGCCTGCCACGACCCCGGCGAAGCCGGTCGAGCCCAAGATCCCGACACCGCCCGCCGTCGACTCCGACGAGGCCGGGCCCGCCGTCGCCGGGCCGTGCACCGGCGTGGTGATCAAGCCGGGTCAGGACGCCCAGTCGATCGTCAACTCCAAGCCGGCCGGTACGACGTTCTGCTTCGCCGCGGGCCTGCACCGGATCAGCGACACGATCCGCCCGAAGGCGAACCAGGTGCTGGCCAGCGCCCAGCGCGCCGTACTCACCGGATCGGTTCCGCTCGCCGGGTGGGCGCGCTCCGGGTCCGTCTGGGTCGTGCGGGGCGCGCTGCCGTCGGCGTACGGCAAGAGTGGTGAGTGCGAGGACAACAAGGCGAACGTCTGCTACCTGCGGGAGCAGTTGTTCCTCGACGGCACGCACCTGACGCGGGTCGCGAGCCTGGCCGCGGTGCGGGCCGGCACGTTTTACGCCGACTACGCGGCGAACGCGGTCTACCTCGGCAGCAACCCGGCCGGGCACGAGGTCGAGATGTCGAAGACCGCGACCGCGATCGAGTCCGGCGCGAGCGGCGTGGCCGTCCGCGGACTGACCATCGAGCACTTCGCCAGCGCACCGCAGGCCGGGGCGCTGGTCTCCGGGCCGGGGTGGAAGGTGACCGCCAACGACGTCCGCTGGAACCACGCGGTCGGCGTGATGCTGGTGAAGGCCAACAGCACGAAGGTCGACAAGAACCTGATCCACCACAACGGCCAGCTCGGCCTCGGCCAGTACAGCTCCGCCGCCGCGGCCGTCACCCGGAACGTGATCAGCTCGAACAACACCGACGGCTTCTGGATCGCCGACTGGGAGTCCGGCGGTATCAAGTCGACCCGCTCCTCCGGCACCGTCAGCGGCAACGTGATCAAGGCCAACAAGGGCATCGGGATGTGGGCCGATGTCGCCGACGACGGCCGGGTGATCAGCGGCAACCAGATCGTCGGCAACGCGGCGGACGGCATCCGGTTCGAGATCAGCCGCAACGGCACGATCGAGGGCAACACCGTGACCGGCAACGGGTTCGGCACCGGCCGCGGCTCCGGGACGTCGCTGTGGGACGGCGGCGGGATCAACGTGAACACCTCGACCGGGGTCACCGTCAAGGGGAACCGGGTCTCGGGCAACGTCAACGGCGTCACGATCCAGTCCCGGACCCGGGGCACCGGCCCGTGGGGCACCTATCTGCTGCGCGACGTCCAGGTCAGCGGCAACACGATCGAGATGACCGGCGGCACCCAGGCCACCGGCATGGTGCAGAACTCCGGCGCCGAGGTGCCCGCCGGCGAAGTGGTGTTCAGCGGCAACAAGTACCTGCTCGACGACCTCGGCACCCAGCGGTTCGCGCGCTTCGGCGCCAAGCTCACCGCGGCCGGCTGGCGGCAGGCGGGCCTGGACAAGGTCGGCAGCTTCCTCGCCGACTGATCGCTTGCTCATCGCAACATATTTGTGCGCTACGTATTGCCATGACTACGTGACGTAGGGGTAACCTGCGTAGCGAAGCCGCGCCATGGGGGGTGCGCTCAGGGCTACCTGTGCCACCGGAGGCTCCGCTATGAAAACTACAGTTCTGGCATTTGTTGCAGTCGGCACCGGTCTGGTTGCCGTCGGCCCGCTGCCTGCGAGGGCTGCGCCGACCGGCGACGACCTGACGCTCGACGACCAGCAGACCGTGTCCACACCGCCGGCCGACGGCACGTTCCGAACCGGCCCCGCACTCGCGCCGGCCTGCACCGGCGTCCCGATCCGCACCACCGACAACGCCGCCAAGATGGTCGACGAGGCCCCGACCGGTACGACGTTCTGCTTCACGGCCGGCTGGCACCGGATCACCGAGACGATCCACCCGAAGGCGGACCAGGTGCTCGCCGGCAACAGCGGCGCCGTACTCACCGGATCCGTCAGGCTGACTCGCTGGACGCCGAACAACGGCGACTGGGTGACCACTGACGTCCTGCCACCGGCGTACGCGCAGACCGGGCAGTGTGAGGACAACACGGCCAACATCTGTTATCTGGGCGAGCAGCTGTTCCTGGACAGCAAGCACCTGACCCGGGTGGCCACCCGGGACAAGGTTGCCCCCGGCACCTTCTATGCCGACTACGCGGCGAACGCCGTCTACCTGGGCAGCGACCCGGCCGGGCACTCGATCGAGATGTCGAAGACGCAGACCGCGATCGAGTCCGGCGCGACCGGGGTGACCGTCCGCGGCCTGACGATCGAGCACTTCGCCACTCCCCCGCAAGGCGGTGCGGTGGTCCTCGGCCTCGGCTGGCGGGTGTACGCCAACGACATCCGCTGGAACCACGGGGTCGGGGCGATGCTGGTGAACGCCGACGGCGCCGTGCTCGAGAAGAACCACATCCACTCGAACGGCCAGCTCGGCATCGGCCAGTACAGCACACTCAAGGCGACCATCGCGGCCAACGAGGTCAGCTACAACAACACCGACGGCTTCTGGATCGCGGACTGGGAATCCGGCGGCATCAAGACCACCTGGTCCAGCGGCGGCTCGGTGAGCGGGAACCTCGTCCGGTACAACCGCGGCGTCGGCCTGTGGAGCGACGCGTACGACGACAGCCGGACGTTCAGCAACAACCAGATCCTCGGCAACGCGGCGGACGGGATCCGCTACGAGATCGGCCGCAACGGCGTGATCGCGGACAACGTGATCAGCGGCAACGGCTTCGGCACCGGCCGCGGCTCCGGTACGTCGCTGTGGGACGGCGGCGGGATCAACGTGAACACGTCGTCGAACGTCCAGGTCCGCGACAACGTGGTGGCGAACAACGTGAACGGGATCGCGATCCAGTCCCGGACCCGCGGCTCCGGCCCGTGGGGCACCAACGTGCTGCGGGACATCGTCGTCGCGGGCAACCAGGTGACGATGCGCGGCGGGACCACCGCGACCGGCATGGTGCAGAACTCCGGTGCGGTGATCCCGGCCGGCGAGGTCGCGCTGAACGACAACACCTACATCCTCGACAGCCTCAGCGCCGAGCGGTTCCAGAAGACCGGCCAGTGGTACACCGCGAAGCAGTGGCGCGCCACCGGCCAGGACACCACGAGCGACTTCGCCATCGGCAAGGCAGTCCTGGACGCGACCGGACTCCTCAGAATCCTGCCTGCAGGGAGCTGACGTGGTCGACGAGGAGATCCCGGAACAGGGCTGAGTCGCGTAGGTCAGGGGTGAAGATCGAGTCGACGGCGAGCAGGGCATCGACCAGCGCGCCGGGCTCGGCCACCCCCGCGACCGCGGCCTTCAGGCGGTCCGCCTGCGGGTCGTCCAGGTCCGGCGTGCGCTGCACGTAGACCATCCAGGCGGCGACCGCGAGCGAGATCATCCGCGGCTCGGCGCCGGCGGCCAGCCGGTCGCGGACCGTGCCGAGCATCCGGACCGGCAGCTTGACCGAGCCGTCCATCGCGACCTGCCGGGTGCGGTGCTTCAGCGCCGGGTTCTCGAACCGCTCCAGCACGGTCGCGCCGTACGCGGCCAGGTCCAGCCCGTCGGGCGGCGTCAGCGTCGGTACGACGTCGTCGGTCATCAACTGCCGCGCGAGCCGGCCGAGCTCGTCGTCGCGGACCGCCTCGGCGATCGTCTCGTACCCGCGCAACACGCCGAGGTAGGCGAGCATCGAGTGGGTGGCGTTCAGCATCCGCAGCTTAGCCTGCTCCCACGGGGCCACGTCCGCGGTGAGTACGGCGCCGCCGCGCTCCCAGGCGGGCCGCGGACCGGCGAAGTCGTCCTCGATCACCCATTGCAGGAAAGGCTCCGCGACCACCACGGCCTCGTCCCGGACGCCGAGCAGCCGGGCGGCCTCGTCACGATCTGCGTCGGTGGTCGCCGGCACGATCCGGTCGACCATGCTGGCCGGGAACCGCGTCGCCTCGAACGCCGGCGGGATCTTGCCGAGCGCCTCGAAGTAGTCGGTCACCAGCCGGCGCAGGAACGGTCCGTTGGCCACCAGGTTGTCGCAGGACACGATCGTCAGCGGCTCGTCGCGCCGGGCGATCGCCGCGGCCAGTTGGCCGACGACGGTGCGCGGCGGGCGGCCGGTCAGGTCGGCCCGGATCTCCGGGTCGTCGAGGTTCAGCCCGGCGCCGGCGGCCCGATACCCCTTCTCCGTGACGGTCAGCGTCACCACCGACACCGCCGGGTCCGCGATCCGCGCGACCACCGCTTCCGGGTCTTCCGGCGCGGTCAGCACCTCGCGGATGCTGCCGATCACCTGGACCGACGGCTGACCGAGACCGCGTTCCAGGACCGAGTAGAGGCCGTCCTGCGGCGCCAGCTGGTCCCGGACCGTGGTGGAGCGCTGGCTCACGCCTGCAATCCCCCACCGGGTCTCGCCCGTCTCCACCGCCGCCCGTTCGGTGACGACGGCCTGGTGCGCGCGGTGGAACGCGCCGATCCCGAGATGCACGATGCCGACCGACACCGCGTGCGGGTCGACCGCGGGGGCGACGGGGAGATGGGTGAGACTCAGCCTGTTCAACTGACGGAACCTTTCACTCTGAGGGTTCTTCCTTCACACGGGCCACGAGTTGCGTGGGGTTCACGAAGCGCAGCGCCACCACCAGCAGGACCAGCATCATCGCCGTGTAGATGACGGCCATCGCGTCGACCGACTGCTGCGCGCGGATGCCCGCGGCGGACATCGAGTAGTACAACGCGACCACGAGGGTCTGCGAGTCCGGTCCGGCGGTCAGGAACGTCAGTTCGAACATACCGACGGTGCGGACCAGCACCAGGATCGCCGAGGCCAGCAGGCCCGGGACGAGCAGCGGGGCGAGGATCTTCAGGAACACCGCGCGGGTGCCGGCGCCGAGCATCCGGGCCGCGTCCTCGATCCGCGGATCGACCTGCTCGATGAACGGCGTCATCGTCAGGATCACGAACGGCACCGACGGCACCAGGTTCGCCAGCACGACCCCCGACAGGTGTCCCGCGAAACCGAACTTGTAGAGCACGGTCGCGAGCGGGATGCCGTAGGTGATCGGCGGCATCAGGATCGGCAGCAGGAACGTCAAGTACACCAGCCGCTTGCCGGGGAAGTTCTTCCTGGCCAGCACGTACGCCGCGGGCGCGCCGACGAGCACCGACAGTACGACGACCAGCGCCGACACGAGCAGCGTGACGACGATGACGTGGAACAGCGTGAACTCGCGCCACGCGTCGCCGTACCACTGGGTGGTGAAGCCGCTCGGGAACCAGGTGTCGAACCACTTCGTGCCGAACGAGCTGACCAGCACCGAGAACACGACGCCGGCCAGGTTCACGAAGAAGAACACCACCACGGCCCAGATCACCCAGCCGAGCGGCGTGGCCCGGACGGATCTCGCCTTCGCGTTCATCCCTTGCCTCCCGTCGATCCGGTGTAGAGCCGCGACCGCCATAGCAGCACGACCGCCACCACGATCAACTCGACCGCGCCCATCACCATCGCGATCGCCGACGCGTACGCGTAGTCGTACTGCTCGTACGCCGCCTGGTACGCGGCCAGCGAGATGACGCGGGTCGATCCCGCCGGGTTGCCGACCAGCACCGCGGACGGGAACACCGAGAACGCGAGGACGAAGGTCAGCAAGAAGGTTGTCGCCAATCCGGGCGCGAGCAGCGGGAGCGTGATCCGGCGGAAGCGCTGCGCCCGCGACGCGCCGAGGGTCGCCGCGGCCCGCTCCAGCGTGGGGTCGATACCGGACAGGTACGACAGCACGAGCAGGAACGCGAACGGGAAGCCGGTGATGACGAGTGAGAAGAACACGCCCCAGTAGTTGTTCGTCAGCCGGATCGGATTGTCGACAATCTGCAGGCTGAGCAGGGTCCGGTTGAACCAGCCCGTCGGGCCGAGGTAGTTCAGCAGCCCCTGCGCGGTGAGGACCGTGCCCAAGGTGATCGGTACGACGAGGATCGTGGTCAGCAGCCGCTTGGCGCGGAACCGGCCGCGCAGCCGGAAGGCGATCGGCACCGCGGCGAGCACGTTCAGCAGCGCCGCGGGCATGGCGATCTTCAGCGTCGTCGCGATCGTGTCGCGCTGATAGGCGTCGCTGAAGAACTTGTCGTAGTTGGCCAGCACGCCGCCGCCGTTCATCGGCTGGAACGACAGTCTGAGCCCGTAGAGGAACGGGTAGACGAACAGCAGCAGGACGAAGATCGTGGCCGGGAGCAACAACCACAGCCGCCGGTCGACGCCGCGCTCGGCCAGCCGGTGCTGCCAGGTCGCGCTCATGACGGATACACCAGGAGCCGCCCCGGCGTGACGGCCAAGGCCACCCGCTCCCCCGGCTCGACCCGCTGCTCGGTGCGCACGTGCACCCGCAGGTCCCCGTCCAGGACCACCTCGACCGCCCGCTCGCGCCCTTGGTACTCGACGACCTCGACGAGCCCCTTCACGCCGTCGTCGCTGAGTTTGAGGTCCTCGGGGCGGACGGCGGCGATCACGTCGTCTCCGTGCGCGACGGCGCCCTGCGCGGCGCCGCGGACCGGCGTACCGCCGAGCTCGACCGTCACCTGGTCGCCGTGCGGCTGCGCGGCCTTCAGCGGCAGCAGGTTGCGGTACCCCATGAAGTCGGCGACGTGCCAGGTCGACGGTTTCGTGTGGACCTGCTCGGGAGTACCGATCTGCTGGACCTTGCCCTGGCGCATGACGACCAGGCGGTCGGCCATGCTGAGCGCCTCCTCCTGGTCGTGCGTCACGTACACGGTCGTCAGCCCGAGCGACTGGTGCAGCCTGCGGATCTCGGTGCGCATCTCCAGCCGGAGCTTGGCGTCCAGGTTGCTCAGCGGTTCGTCCATCAGCACCAGCGACGGCTCGAGGACGGTCGCGCGGGCGATCGCCACGCGCTGCTGCTGCCCGCCGGACAGCTGGCCCGGCAACTTGCTCGCGTGTTCGGTCAGCTGCACCATCTCGATCGCCTCGGCGGTCCGCCGCCGGACGTCGTCCTTCGGCAGGTGCCGCATCCGCAACCCGAAGGCGATGTTGTCCCGGACGGTCAGGTGCGGGAACAGCGCATAGTTCTGGAACACCATGCCGAACCCGCGCTTCTCGGGCGGCAGCGTGTCGATCCGCTGGTCGTCCTGCCAGATCGCGCCCGCGGTCAGCGGGAGCAGGCCGGCCAGGCAGTTCAGCGCGGTCGACTTGCCGCAGCCGGACGGTCCGAGCAGGGCGATGAACTCGCCCCGCTCGATCGTCAGGTCCAGCCCGCTCAGCGCGTCCGCCGTACCGAACCGGCGGGTGACGCCGTCGAGCCGGAGCTGCGTGAATCCCGAGGTCGCCGAGGTCACTGGCTCTTCACCTTGCTGCCGCCGACCTCGCGGTCCCACTTGTCGAAGGCGGCCACCAGCGCCTTCGCGTCCAGCGGCACCTCGGTCGGATTGTCGGCAATCAGCTTGTCGTACTCCGGCCGGCCGAACTCGGTGATCGCGTCCTTGCTCTCCTGCGGCGCCTGCGCGAGCTCGACGCCCTTGATCGCCGGGCCCGGGTAGAAGTAGCCCTTGTCGTACGCCTTGGCCTGCTGCTCCGGCGTCAGCATGAACTGCAGCAGCTGCAGGATCGCGGCCTGCTTGTCGGCCGACACCCCCTTCGGTACGACGGCGTAGTGCGCGTCGGTGACCCAGTGGAAGCCCTCCAGCGGCGTGATCGCGGCCTCCTTCGGGACCGTGCCGAGCACCCGCGGGTTGATGTCCCATCCCGTCGTGCTCGCGATGATGTTCGCGGAACCGTTGGCGAGCGCCTTCATCGTGTCGGCGGTGCCGGACGGGTAGAAGTCGACGTACTGGTTGAGCTCCTTCAGGTACGCCCAGGTCTTGTCCCAGCCGTTCACCGGGTCCTTAGGGTCCTTGTCGCCGAGGATGTACGGCAGGCCCATCAGGAACGTGCGGCCGGGGCCGGAGTTGGCGGGCCGGGCGTACATGACCTTGCCCTTGTTGGCCTTCGCGTAGGCGAGCAGGTCCGCGGCGGTCTTCGGCGGCGACGCCACCTTCGACGGCATGTACTCGAGGAGCGGACCGGACGGGTAGTACGTGACCGTCACGCCTTCCTTGCCGCCCAGCTCCTGCATCTTCTGCGCGGGCGGGAGGTAGTCCTTCATACCCGGCAGCCGGTCGGAGTACTTCGAGAGCAGGTCGGTCCACAGGCCCTGCTCCTGACCGGCCGCGAGCCCGTCAGTGCCGGTGAGCACCAGGTCGATGTCGACCCGGTTCGCGTTCTGCTGGGCCTTGATCTTGCCGGCCAGCTCGGGCGCGGGGCCCTTCGAGTAGGTGACCTTCGAGATCACGTCGTGGTGCTGCTGGACGAAGTCGTCGATCATCCCCTGGGTCAGCTGCAGATTGCCGGCCACGTCGAGGACGTTCAGCGTGACGGCCTTGGCCGGCTTCTCGGGTACGTCGCCACCGCTCTCGGTGGCGGGCTTGTTCGGCGCCGGGGCGCCGCACGCGGTCAACATGGCGAGCACGGTCAGCACGGCCAACTGGCCGGTGACCGCGATCATCTTCCGCTGCAGATGCATCGGGTGTCTCCTCGGATCAGGGCGGGCCCGGCACGGCGTCGCCGCCGCGCCGGGGTGATCACTTCTGTGGTGCTGGTCCGGTCGAGTCCCGGACGATCAGTTCCCCGTGCAGTTCCCCGTGCTTCAAGCGCTGGCCCTGGGCGGCGTCCGGGTCGTCGAGCAGTGCGAGCAGCAGCTCGACGGCGATCCGGCCGGCCTCCTGCTTCGGCAGCCGGACCGTGGTCAGCGCCGGCCGGGCCATCCTGGACATCGCGATGTCGTCGACCCCGACCACGCTCAGGTCGCCCGGGACCGAGATGCCGCGGCTGTGCAGGCGGGCCAGCAGACCGATCGCGACCAGGTCGTTGTAGGCCACGACCGCCGTGGCGCCGGTGGCGACGACCTGATCGGCGGCCGCCATGCCGCCCTCGTACGTCGGCGCGAAGTTGCCGACCGGCGCCAGCTCGGCCTGGAGCGCCTCGGCCGCGGCGCGCAGACCGACGCCCCGGTGCTGGGTCGACCAGGAGGTGGCGGGCCCGCCGACCCAGGCGATCCGGCGGTGGCCGAGGGCAACGAGATGGGCGACGGCCTGCCGCATCCCGTCCTCGTTGTCGTAGGTGACGCCGGGCAGGCCTCCGGCGGTGCGGTTGACCAGCACGACGGCCGTGTCCTGGGCGATCGCCTCCAGCTCCGCGTCGCTCGCGCGCGGCGAGCACAGCACGACGCCGTCGACCTGCTTCGACAGCGCCCGCACCAGGCCGGCCTCGGCGGCCGGGTCCTCGTCGGTGTCCGCGACGAAGACGGCGACGTCGTGGTGCCGGGCGCGGGCCTGCACGCCCTTGGTGAGGCTGGCGAAGAACGGGTTCGCCAGATCGGGGACGACGAGGCCGATGGTGCCGGTCCGGCCGGTGATCAGGCCGCGGGCGGCCCGGTTCGGCTCGTAGCCGAGCTGTTCGACCGCGGCCGCGACGCGGGCCCTGGTGGCCGCGTTGACCATGCCGGGCAGCGAGAGCGCCCGCGAGACCGTGGACGGCGATACGCCGGCCAGCCGCGCCACGTCCCGGATCGTTGCCGCCATAGTTATCTCCTCAGGTCGGGGTTGAGTCTGCAATCGGTTGCAGTTTGTGTCAAGGCACCGGGTCGTGGACGGCGGCTTGTGCTGACAAGGTCCGGCTGCAATCCTTTGCAGAACACGTTTCAGCCCAGCATCGGAGGATCAATGCCGAAGGCTCTGCAGCCCCATCCGGACCGCGCCCTGCCGGCCGGCGCCGCGCGGGAGGTCGCCCGCCGGATCCACGCCTCGACGAAGGACCTGCCGCTGCTGTGCCTGCACGGTCACGTCGACATCGGGCTGTTCGCCGCGGACGCGCCGTTCGGCAACCCGGCCGAGTTGCTGGTCGTGCCGGACCACTACGTGACCCGGATGCTGATCTCCCAGGGCGTCTCTCCCGACAAGCTCGGGCTCCCCCGCCGCGACGGCCGGCAGACCGCCGAGCCGCGGGAGATCTGGCGCGAGTTCTGCACCAACTGGCACCTCTTCCTCGGCACGCCGAGCCGCTACTGGCTGGAGCACGAGTTCGCCGAGGTGCTCGGGCTGACCGTGCACCCCTCCGCGGAGACCGCCGACGAGCTGTACGACCAGATCATGGCGCGGATCGCGGAGCCCGGCTTCCGGCCGCGAGCGCTGCTGGATCGCTTCAACATCGAGCTGATCTCCACCACCGACGCGGCCACCGACGACCTCGCCCAGCACGCGCAGCTGGCCGCCGACCTGCCCGGCCGGGTCGTGCCGACCTTCCGCCCGGACGCCGTCGCGCACGTCGACCGCGAGGGCTGGCCGCAGCTCATCAGCCGGCTCGGTGCGCTGGCCGACGTCGACACCTCGACGTACGACGGATTCCTGGAAGCCCTCCGGCAGCGTCGCCAAGCGTTCGTCGCCGCAGGCGCCCGGGCAACAGACCACGGCCACCTCAGCGCCGCCGCCGTCCCGCTGACCGACGCGGAAGCGCAAAGGATCTACGCCGGCGCGCTGAAGGGTGATGTGACGCCGGCGGACGCCCAGGCGTTCGCGGGCCACATGCTGTACCAGTCGGCGGTGATGTCGGCCGAGGACGGTCTCGTCATGCAGCTGCACCCGGGTGTCCTGCGGGACCACGACCCGGCGCTCTTCGCGACGTACGGGCCCGACCAGGGGCACGACATCCCGGTCGCGGCCGAGTTCACGCGGTCGCTGCGGCCGCTGCTCGAGCGGTTCGGGCACGCCGACAACTTCCGGCTGGTGCTGTTCACCGTCGACGAGACGGTCTACAGCCGGGAGCTGGCACCGCTGGCGGGCGTGTACCCGGCCGTGCGGCTGGGTGCGCCGTGGTGGTTCCTGGACAGCCCCGACGGTATGCGCCGGTTCCGCGAACTCGTCACCGAGACCGCCGGTTTCTACAACACCAGCGGATTCGTCGACGACACCCGCGCGTACCTGTCCATCCCGGCGCGGCACGACCTCGCGCGCCGGATCGACGCCGGCTACCTGGCCAACCTCGTCGTCCAGCACCGGCTGGACGAGGACGACGCGCTCCAGGTCGCCAAGGCGCTGGCGTACGACCTGGCGAAGGACACGTACCTCTCCAACCGGTAGTCTCACGCAATCTGTTCGCCGGGGGTGCGTGAAGGGACCGGGATGAGGCGTGGGGCCGTCGCGGCTGCTGGAGCCGCGGTGCTGGTGTTGTCGGGGTGTTCGGACACGGGCACCGCGCCCGAGCCGTCGAAGGCCCCGCCGACCGTCACGGTGACGGTTCCGACCGCTCCCCCGGCCGCGGCCGCCGCCGTACTCGGACCGACGGGCCCGAGTACGGCGAAACCGTGCAGCGGGACTGCCATCGCGGTCGGCGTGGACCCGCAGCCGATCATCGACGCCGCCCCCGAAGGCACCACCTTCTGTTTCACGAAGGGCCTGCACCGCATCACGCGAGCGATCCGCCCACGCCAGAAAGACACGCTCGCCGGCGACCCGGGCGCAGTGCTGAGCGGTGCGATCCGGCTGACCGGGTGGGCCCGCAACGGATCTGCCTGGTCGGTGCAGGGCGTGCTGCCCCCGGCGTACCCGCTCAAAGGCCAGTGTGAGGACAACAAGACCAACCCCTGTCAGCTCGGCGAGCAGCTGTTCGTGGACGGCAAACCTCTGACCCGGGTCATGAACCGTGCGCAGCTGAAGCCCGGCACGTTCTACGGCGACTACACCGCGAACGTCGTGTACGTCGCCGACGACCCGGCCGGTCACGTCGTCGAGATGTCCCGGACGCGGACGGCGATCGAGAAGTCCGCGGACGACGTGACCGTCACCGGCCTCACGATCGAGCACTTCGCCTCGAGGCCCCAGGGCGGCGCCGTCCAGGTCGGCACCGGCTGGAAGGTCACCGGCAACGAGGTCCGCCGCAACCACGCCGTCGGCATCATGGTGATCGAGGGCGACAACGCCGAGGTCAGCCGGAACACGGTCGCCGACAACGGCCAGCTCGGCATCGGCCAGTACAAGTCGGCCGAGGTGAAGATCACCGCCAACCTCGTCACCCGCAACAACACCGACGGGTTCTGGATCGCGGACTGGGAGTCCGGCGGGATCAAGTCGACGCGGTCGTCCGGCGAGGTGAGCGGTAACGACATCGTCGCCAACAAGGGCATCGGGATGTGGAGCGACATCGCGGAGTACGACCGCCGGATCACCGGGAACCGGATCCGCGACAACGCCGCGGACGGCATCCGGTACGAGATCAGCTACGCCGGCGTCATCGACCAGAACGTCGTCCAGCGCAACGGGTTCGGCACCGGCCGCGGGTCCGGCGGCACGCTCTGGGACGGCGGCGGCATCAACGTCAACACGTCGTCCGACGTCCAGGTCCGCGGCAACCTGATCCAGGACAACCGCAACGCGCTGTCGATCCAGTCCCGCACCCGCGGCGACGGCCCGCGCGGCACGTACGTCCTGCGCAACGTCCTGGTCGAGGGCAACCTGGTCGTGATGAGCGAGGAGTCGACGCTCGGAGTCGTCGAGAACAAGCGCTCGCCGACGCAGCCCGGATCCGTCACCTTCCGCCGCAACAGCTACCAGGGCGCCGACCGGTTCGCGTACCGGGGCAGGACGATGACCTGGCCGGAGTGGCAGCAGTCCGGCTTCGACAAGGATTCAGTGAGCAGCTGAACGTCTTCGCTGCCGGAGCCGGTCCGCATCGCAGATCGCCGCGGCGACCAGCAGGTGCACCGTCATCGACGACAGGTCCGACAGACCGCTCTCGTTCAGCGAGGCAGCCGTCACGTATCCGAGCAGCAGGGCGCCGCAGGCCTTGACGTACGGCGTCGGCGCGCGCAGCACCGACACCCAGGCGAGGATCAGCGCGAGCCCGACGATCGCCACCGCGAGCAGCCCGGTCTCCCAGTAGAGGCCGAGCCAGCTGTTGTCGATCGCCATCACGTCGACGTCACCCTCGCCGCGGGTGAGCAGCACCCGTTTGTTGCCGAGGCCGTGGCCGATGATCGCGGTCTGCGTGGACACCTTCTCGTCGAGGACCGCTTGCCAACTGGTGGTCCGGCCGCTCAGCGAGCTGATCTGCCGCGTGCTCTGGCCGCGCAGCAGCCAGTCGTGCAGCGAGCCGATGGTGAGGAACGCCAGCCCGAGCAACCCCGGTACGGCCAGACTCACGAATCGGCCGGTCCAGGTCTTCCGGGTGATGATCAGCGCGATCACCAGGCCGAACGCGACGGCCGCCGCCGACGTCCGCGTCCGGCTCGCCGCGATCAGCACACCGCCGAGCCCGATCAGCGTCACCGCGGGCAGCGTGGCCAGTTTCCGGCAGACCAGCCCGATCACCGCCAGCCCGAGCAGCACCGCTCCGACCTCGCCGACGCGCGGCGGCAGCATCGGGATGATGACGCCCTGCAGCCGGTAGCCGGCGCCGAGGGACCGCAGCGGGCGCCACGCCTGCGACGGCGCGTAGGCAAGGCTCAGCACGACAGTTGCTGCCAGCAACAGGTGGGCCCACAGGTGCGCGCGGACCAGCCGCTCCGGCACCTGGACCAGCGGCCGCCAGAGCAGGAAGATCAGCACCAGGCCGATCAGGAACCGGGCCAGGCGGGTCAGCGGCCCCATCGGCTCGGCCAGCAGGAACGCGGTCGCGCACGCGAACAGCACGTACATCACGTACAGCCAGGAGGCCGGATTCACCCGCGTCCGGAACCCGGGCTTGGTCGCCGCGAGCGCGACCAGGAAGACCGCACCGAGGAGCAAACCCTTGGCGATGCTGTTCGTGGAACCGGTGGTGCCCTGCGGCGCCGCGACCCGTGACGACCACGGCTGGACGCCGAGCACGAACAGGCACCACAGCAGCAGCCAGAACCAGGCGGGGCGCTCGCTCTCGCCCTCGACCGTGCCCGGCACCGCCGGAGCCAAGCGTGTGCCCGACATGCTGCCCATCAGCGCGACGGCGTGCCCGCGTCCAGCGGCTTGTAGTTCAGCGGGATGCCGAGCGTCTCGTCCTGGGTCGACGTGCCGATCAGGACGACGCCGAGCACCGGGGCCCCGGCGAACTGCAGCGCGCCCGTCAGCCGCGCGACGTCCATCTCCTTGTCGAGGCCGACCTGGACCACCAGCACCGAGGCGTCGACCGCCGCGGCCAGCGGCGTGATGCCGTGCCGCCCGACCGAGGCGGGACCGTGGATCACCACGGAATATCCCGGCGGGAGGTCCGCGACGATGCCGGGGACCAGCGACGGGCCGACCGCCGCGGCGGTCTCCTCGTGGTTCAGGCCCGGCGGCAGGACGTACAGGTCCGCGACGGTGCCCGGGCGGAACAGCTTCCGGGCCCGGATCGCGCGGGTGGCGGCCGGCTCGTTCACCAGATCCGTCAGGCCCTCGTGGCCGGTGAGGTGCGGGAGGACCGGCGTACCTTCGATGTCGGCCAGCACCAGCAGGGTCTCGCGGCCGTCACGGGCGTTCGCCTCGGCCATGGCCAGCGCGATACCGGCGGAGTTCGGGGTCGGGGACGCCGACACGACCAGGAGCGCGCCCGGACCGCCGCCGGCGAAGGCCCGCGGGTTCAGTTCACGCCGCGCCAGCGCGCCGCTCGCCTCCGCGCCGAGCGCGGTGATCTCGTACTGCGGGAGCTCCGGGGCGGACCGCTGCCAGAACCGGCGCCGGTTGCCTTCGGAGGCCGCGATCACCGGCGCGGTCGCCGCCCGCGCCGCCTGGTCACGGGTGAGGATGTACGGCGTCAGGTGCGAGCGCAGCAGCGCCAGGCCGAAGCCCAGCACCAGGCCTAGGATCCCGCCGACGAGGATGTCGCGGGCAACCATCGGCGACGAGCTCGCGGTGTCGGTCGTCGCGGGCGTCACCAGCTGGCTCCCCGAGCCGACCGTCGACAGCGCCTTCAGCATCGCGGCCGCGTCGTCCGCGGCCTGCCGCGCCTCGGTCGCCAGGCCGACCCGCTGGTCCCGCAGCGCCGCGGCGGTCTGGTTGTCGCCGCGGCCGACCGCCTCGTCGATCTGGCTGACCAGACTGCGGGACTGCTGGGTCGCCGTCTTCGACCGGGCCTGCGCCTGCTCGGCCAGGTTGGTCAGCAGCGCCTTGGCCTCGGCGTTGCGCTGCGCGAGGTAGATCGTCGCGATCGCGTTCGCCCGGTCGACCGCCGTCTGCGCGGTCGGGCCGTCGGTGGTGACCAGGTAGGCGTTGTCGGTGACGGCCTTCACCCGGGTGACCGCGGCCAGGTTCTGGATGGTCTGGTCGTTGTCCGGCATCCCGAGCGCCTTGACGACGGCCTTGAGCAGTGTCGGGCTCGCCATCACCCGCGCCTGCGTCTCGGCCGGCAGGTCCATCCCCAGCGGGCCGCTCTTGTCCGCGGACGTCGACAGCTTGCCGACCAGCGCCGGCGGCACGGCCGGGCCGATCACCAGCTGGCTCGAGGCGGTCCAGCGCTCGGTCTGGGAGAGCGCGAACACCGAGGCGCCGAGCAGCCCGAGCAGGATGCAGCCGAGGATCAGCCACTTCTGCCGCAGCAGTGACTGAGCGGTCTCCCGCCAGACCACGGTGCCCGGTTCCATCCGTTACCTCCTGGTTCGCCAGCGCCCCAGGATATCCACAGGTGCGGACGGGACGCTCACGCGATCTCGCGGTTGTGCCCTACTCTCTTCCCGGGGGATTTCTGAGGGGTCAGGCGCCACGCGCGCCGATCATGTCCAAGGGGGGACATCGCTACATGACGAAAAGACGGCTGTTCACACGGCTGGGGGTCGTAGGGACGGCATTGGCCGTCGTCGGGACCGTGCTGATCGCGGCGCCGGCGCAGAGCATCGAGGCATCGCTCGCGGCCACCAGCAGCTCGACCTGGCAGACCAACGCCAGCGTCCAGGGCATCGCGGTCGCCGCCGGTAAGGCGTACGCCGGAGGACGCTTCACCAGCGTTCGCCCGCCGGGCGCCACGCCCGGGACCGGCGAGGTCGGGCAGGCCTATCTGGCGGCCTTCGACGCGGGCACCGGCGCGCTGGTCACCTCGTTCACCCCGGTGCTGAACGGTCAGGTCTACGCGGTCGCCGCGTCCGCGGACGGCTCCCGGATCTTCGTGGGCGGTGACTTCACCACTGTCAACGGCCAGACCCGCAACCGGATCGCCGCCTTCGACACCGCCACCGGCGACCTGGTGGCGAACTGGAAGCCTTCGGTCTCGTATCGCGTCAAGAGCATCGCGGTCTCCGGCACGACGGTGTACTTCGGTGGTTCGTTCGGCCTGGTGAACGGCCTGGACCGCCTGCGGCTCGCCGCGGTCGCCGCCGACACCGGCACGCTGTTGCCGTGGGCCCCGGCCGTGAACGGCGACGTGTACGCCGTCGACGCGGCCGATGACGCCTCGAAGGTGTACGCGGGCGGTCAGTTCAGCACCGTCAACGGCACCACGCAGAACACCGTGACGAGCCTCGACCCGGTGACCGGCGCGGTGCTGCCGTTCCCCGGCGCCTCCGCCGTACCGCCGCCGAACGGGTCCTGCACGACCCGGGTGAAGACGATCGACGCCAGCGGCGACACCGTCTACTTCGGCAACGGCGGTGACGGCGGTGGGTGCTTCGACGGCACCTGGGCGGCCGACATCGCGACCAACACGCTGAAGTGGAAGAACCAGTGCCTGGGCGCGACCGAGGCGGTCAAGGTCGTCAACGGCTGGCTGTACAAGGGCTCGCACGCGCACGACTGCGCCAACCAGGGCGCCGGCGGCTTCCCGCAGGGCTTCGGGTACCGCTTCCTGCTGAGCGAGAAACTGACCGACGGCTCGCTCGGCCCGTGGTTCCCGAACACCGACGCCGACCCGGACAGCGTGACGAACGTCGGCCCGCTGGCGTTCGCGTCCGGCGGCAACGACCTGTGGGTCGGCGGCGACTTCCTGAACGTGAACGGCACCGGCCAGCAAGGCCTGACCCGGTTCACCAACGCCGCTCCGGGCGCAGCCCCGGCGAAGCCGGCCAAGCTGACGCCGTACAGCGTCCAGCCGGGGGTTGTGCAGATCCACTTCCCGACTGTCGTCGACAACGACGACAGCACGCTGACGTACCGGCTGCTCAAGGGCTTCAGCAACACCACGATCGCGACCTGGACGGCCAAGTCCACGCCGTGGGACCGGCCCTGGCTGAGCTACACCGACACCTCCTCGGCGCCGGGTGAGCAGACCAACTACCGCGTCGAGGTCACCGACGGCAGCACGACGGTGCGCGGCAACTACTCCGACCCGATCACGGTCGCCTCGGCCGCGTCGACGGCGTACGACCAGATCGTCAACGCGGACGGCCCGCAGGCGTACTGGCGGCTCGGCGAGCCGGCCGGGACGACGACGTCCGTCGACTCCTCCGGGCAGAGCAACAACGGCACGTTCACCGGCGTCACGCTGGGCGGCGCCGGGGCGATCGCCGGCAACACCTCGATGACGACCAGCACGAGCAGTGGCCGGATGGTCGGCGAGAAGGCGTACAGCATGCCGCAGCAGTTCACGGTCGAGGCGTGGGTCAAGCAGAGCGGCTTCAACCGCGGCGGCCGGATCATCGGCTTCGGCAACTCCAAGACCGGGAACAGCGGCGGTGGCGGCGACCGGATGCTGTACATGCGGACCAACGGCTCGATCGTCTTCGGCGTCAACGACGGCTCGCAGCGCACGCTGACCAGCCCGTCGGGTAAGAACGACGGCCAGTGGCACCACGTCGTCGGAAGCTATGAGAACGGCGCCATGAAGCTGTATGTCGACGGTGTCCTGTCCGGCAGCGCGCTGGTCGGACCGGCGTCGATCTACTACGGGTGGTGGCGGGTCGGCTACGACCTGACGAACTCGTGGCCGGGCGGCGGAGCGACGCAGACCGGGATGGGCATCGACGAGGCGGCGGTCTACCCGTACGCGCTGTCACCGCTCCAGGTCCAGTCCCACTACGCCGCAAAGTGAAAAGTTAACTCTGGCACAAACTCATAACGCGATCAGGAGGCCCGTTTCCAGTGGGCCTCCTGCAGCGCTAATGTCCTTCGCTGGTGCGTGATGAGGCACGCGCTGACTGATCCCCGCCCAGTCGAAGGACATAAATGAAGAAGTTAGTGCTGGCCGCCATCACCGTCGTGGCCGTGGTGGCCGCGGCGTTGATCCCCTCCGGACCGCCGGTGGAGGCGGCGCAGCCGGGCTTCGCTTCCGCGGTCTCGGCGATCAAGCAGACCTCGTGGCAGACCAACAACAGCGTGAACGCGCTGGCGATCGCCGGGAACACCGTGTTCGCCGGTGGTCTGTTCACCAGGCTCCGGCAGCCGGGCAAGGCCTCCGGCCAGGCGCCGGAGGCGGTCCGCACGTACGTCGCCGCCTTCGACCGCACCACCGGGAAGCCGACCGCCTTCGCGCCGACCCTGAACGGCCCGGTGTACGCCATCGCCACCAGCGCGGATGGCAAGTGGGTGGTGATCGGCGGTGACTTCACCACGGTGAACGGCATCCGGCGCAGCAAGATCGCGATGTTCTCGGTCGCCACCGGCAAGCTGGTCGCGGCCTGGGACCCGGTCGTGGCGGCCCGGGTGAAGGCGCTGGCGATCTACGGCAACAGCGTCTTCATCGGCGGGGCGTTCCGTGCGATCGACGGCGCCACCCGCAACCGGCTGGGCGCGGTCCGGCTGATCCAGGGCGACCTGCTGCCGTGGAACCCGAACGCGAACAACGACGTGTACGCGGTCGACGTGGCCGACAACGGCACCCGGGTGTTCGTCGGCGGCCCGTTCAGCACGATCAACGGCAAGGACCACTACTCGCTGGCGATGCTGAACAACACCACCGGCGCGGCGTTCGCGTTCCCGGCCGCGGCGGCGATCCCGAAGCCGACCGCGACCTGCACCACGCGGGTGAAGGACATCGACACCCTGGGCGACAAGGTCTTCGTGTCGAACGGCGGCGACGGCGGCGGATGTTACGACGGTGTCCTCGCCGCCCAGGTGAGCACCGGGCAGTTGCTGTGGAAGAACACCTGCCTGGGTGCGACCGAGGCGATCAAGGCGATCGGCAACTGGGTCTACAAGGGCTCGCACGCGCACAACTGCAGCTCGTCGCCGAACGGGTTCCCCGACGGCACCGGCACGCACTACCTGCTCGTCGAGAGCGCGATCAACGGCAACCTCGGCCCCTGGTTCCCGAACACCGACGCGAACCCGAAGAGCACCACGCAGGTCGGTCCGCTGGCGATGGCCGGCACCGCCACCGACCTGTGGGTCGGCGGTGACTTCCTGCACGTGAACGGCACCATCCAGGTCGGCATCACCCGGTTCACCAACGTGGCCGGCGGCGCGGCTCCCGGCCTGCCGAAGGCTCCGACGCTGACGGCGACGACGTCCGGCCGGGTGTACGTGAGCTACACCGACACCTACGACCTCGACAACCTGACCTTGACGTACAACGTCTTCCGTGGCTCGCTGAACGTCGGCTCGAACCAGTACACGTCCTACTTCTGGCAGCCCCGCAAGGTCTACCAGGTGGTCGACCGCGGCCTCGCGCGCGGCTCGACGTACACGTACCACGTGGAGGTCCACGACGGCCGCAACATCCGGAAGGGCGCCTCGGCGAGCATCAAGATCCCGTAACCGCCCCTCTCCTGTCGGACATCTCAGGGGTCAACCCCGCGGATGGTCGGTTGCGGAGGAAGAATCCGCCTGCGCAACCGGCAACCCGCGGGGTTGACCCCTCAGACGTTCGTGGCTGGGGTGGTCCGCGTTATCCACAGCCCGGGCGGCGAGAGCTGCGGAGCACGTCCTGGATGGACGATCCTTGCGGGATGAATCCTGTACTGACGGTGCTGGCCGCCGGTCAAGGCGGAGTGTTCAGCCGAGCGCAGGCCATCGAGTGCGGATACACACCGCGGGGCATTCGTGACCGGCTCCGCAGCGGACGGTGGCTGCGGGTGCGGTACGGGCAGTACGCCGAAGCTGTCGACCTGAGCCGATTGACGCCCTGGGACCGACAGCTGTTCAACTATCGGCGCTTGGTGTACGCCGCGATGAACTCGATGCGACCAGGCGCCGTTGCCGTCAGCCACCAGTCGGCGCTCGCCCTGCACGGCCTGCCGTTGTGGGGCATGGACCTGTCGGAGGTTCACCTCAGTCGCCTGGACGAACGCAGACACAGCGGTCCAGTAGCCGGTGTCCGATTCCACCGAGGCAGTCTGACCTCCGACGACCTGACCGAGCTCGATGGCCTGACCGCGACGGCGCTTCCGAGAGCTGTCGTCGAATCCGCCTGCACCGGATCGTTCGAAGCCATTGTGGTCTTCGCCGACGTGGCGCTGCGCGATCACGCGGTCGATACGGACGACCTTGCCAGGTTGCTGCGGCAGACCGAGTTCTGGCCGGGAAGTGCCACCGCCCGGGCGGCGCTCGCCTTCGCCGACGGCAGATCGGAGTCGGTGGGCGAATCTCGCATGCGGGTCCTGATGCACACCCAAGGACTGCCGGCACCCAATCTCCAGGTCGTCCATCGCGACCGCGACGGGATCATCGGCCGGGTCGATTTCGACTTCGACGGTTACATCACCGTGGTCGAGTTCGACGGCATCCTGAAGTACGCCGACGCCTCTGCCGAGGTACTGGTCCGGGAGAAGATCCGCGAGGACCGGCTGCGCGGAATCGGGCTCGAGGTCGTCCGGACGACCTGGCCGGACCTCGACCGTCCGGCCCACACGGCTGCACGTATCCGGGCCGCCTTCGCACGCGCCCGCCGTACCGCGTAGCCCACCACCAGCACCCGCACAGCGCCCCACGCCGGGGCGCCTCCTCACAGCACTCTTGCCGCCGACCGCCCCATCACGCGCCGCGGTGGCCATCTCAGGGGTCAACCCCGCACGTTGCCGGTTCACCTTCCTGCATGCAAGGGGTCAACCGACCACCTGCGGGGTTGGCCCCTGAGATGGCCATTGGGCGGGGGCGGTGCGTTGGCCGGCGGGGCAGTGCGTTGGCTGGGGGTAGTGCGTTGTCAGGGGGTGCGGCGGTGGGCCGCTATCGCTCGGTGGGCTTCGTTCCACCAGAGCAGGAGGGTTGCGAAGGAGGCGCCGGCCAGGCCCCAGGCCGCGCCTTCGGGCCCCCAGAGGTAGGCGCCGCCGATGCCGCAGGTGATCAGGACGACGGACGAGATCAGGCGGACCCGGAGGCCGCGGGTGGCGGCGGTCAGCGCGCGGAGGATCGCGAAGGCGCCGGCGTTCGAGGCGCCGAGGGCCTGCAGCAGGATGACGGGCACGAGGACGTTGTGGGCCTGGGTCCAGACGCCGGGGCCGAGCAGCTCCCGCCCGACGATCGGGGGCAGCAGCAGGAAGATCGCACCCCAGGCCAGCGCGCCCGCGCCGACGCCGAGCGAGATCGCGAGCCCGACCAGCCACAGCCGCCGGTACGAGTGCCGCAGCGCGCGGGCCGCCTCGGGGACCGAGATCATCCGGATGCCCTGGTTCAGCACGTTCACCGGGCCCAGCAGGACCTGGGCGCCACGGATGCCCGCGGTCGCGACCAGGCCCGCGGCCGCGGTGATGCCGAGCATGTAGACCTGGATGGTGCCGGACACCGCGAGCATCTCCCCGACGTACTTCGGGGTCAGGTCCCAGTTCCGCCGGACCCATTCGCGGATCAGCTGCCGGCGCGGCGCGACGCCTGCCTGGAAGCGGCCGGCGATCGCCGCGATCACCGCGCCGAGTCCCCACGCGAACGTCAGCGAGAACGCCGACGCCGTGTCGGTGAGGTACAGCCCGCCGAAGATCGCCAGCATGCCCAGGAGCCAGATGAGGTCGTTGACGAAGGCCTTCTGGCCCTCGCCGACGACGAAGAACGCCCAGCGCCAGGCGTCTTGCAGGAGCAGTCCCGGCATGGTGACGGCGAAGGCGATCAGGACACCTCTCGACGGAACACCGGGGAATGCCGCGATCGCCAACCCGACGGCCAGAGCCAGGAGGCCGCACAGCACCGCCGTCGCCGTGCTGGCCCGGACAGCTCGTTGCCAGTCCGGCGTGCGGTCGCCGGAGTGCCGCACGGCGAGCGGCTCGGTGGAGACTGCCCGGGACACGTTGAGGGCGATCGTGTAACCGCCGAACGCGAGGGCGTAGACACCGAAGTCCGCGACCGTGCTCGACCGTGCGACCACGACTCCGACGGCGAGGTTACTGAGACTCGACAGGGCTTGGTCGGCCAAACCCCAGCTCGCGCGACCGGCCGGTCCGGCCAGCCGCCGGAGTTTCGGCCGCCGGATTCTCACCGCCTCACTCTAGAGGGGACGCGGCGGATGCCGCAGGACACCCAGGAGGAAACGCGGGATGCCGAGCACGTACCGCTTCCAGAGCCGCCGCGGCTCCTTGTACAGCCGGTAGCTCCACTCGAGCCCGGCGCGCTGCATCCACCGCGGCGCGCGGTCCAGCCGGCCGGTGTGGAAGTCGAAGGCCGCGCCGACCCCGATCAGGATCGTCGCGTTCAGCCGGTCGCGGTGGTCGGCCATCCAGCGCTCCTGCTTCGGCGCGCCGAGCCCGACCCAGACGATGTCCGGGCGGGCCTCGTTCATCCGCGCGACCGTCGCCGCGTCCTCGGCATCGGTCAGCGGACGGTACGGCGGGCACTCGACGCCGACCACCTTCAAGGCCGGGTGCAGGTCCTGGAACCGTTCGCGCAGCTCGTCCGCCACGCCCTCGGCCCCGCCGTAGAAGTACTGCGTCCAGCCGCGCTGCGCCGACTCCGCCAGCACCCGCTCGAGCAGGTCCGGACCGGCCACGCGGTCCATCTGCTCGAAGCCTGCCTTCTTCCCGGCCCACACCAGCGGCATCCCGTCCGGCACGGTGAGCCCGGACGTGTTGTACACCGCGGTCAGCCGCTCGTCGGCGCGGGCGTGCAGCAGAGCGTTCATGTCGGTCACGCAGACCAACTGCCGGTCCCTTTGCTCGATCCAGTCGGCGAAGGTGCCGACCGTGTGGTCGAGGTTCGTCACGCTGACGTGGATGCCCAGCACGTCGACGCGGTCGGCGGCCGTCGTGGGTTCGGCCTGGATGTCGGTCATCAGTCGTCCCGTTCCGTCAGCGCCGCCAGATCGGCGTCGACCATGATCCGGACCAGCTCCGGCACGTGCACCTGGGCCTTCCAGCCGAGGTCGGTGGTGGCCTTGGACGCGTCCCCGATCAGCGAGTCCACCTCGGTGGGACGCTCGTAGCGCCGGTCGTGGTCGACGTACTTCTCCCAGTCCAGCCCGACATGGCCGAACGCCAGCGCGACGAAGTCACGGACGCTGTACGACGTCCCGGTCGCGATCACGTAGTCCGCGGGGGTGTCGTGCTGCAGCATCCGCCACATGCCCTCGACGTACTCCGGGGCGTAGCCCCAATCCCTGGAGGCCTCCAGGTTGCCCAGGTACAGGCGCTGTTCCAGGCCGAGCTTGATGCGGGCGACGGCCCGGGTGATCTTGCGCGTCACGAACGTCTCGCCGCGCCGCGGGGACTCGTGGTTGAACAGGATCCCGTTCACCGCGAACATGTCGTACGCCTCGCGGTAGTTCCGGGTCATCCAGTAGCTGTACAGCTTCGCCGCGCCGTACGGCGACCGCGGGTAGAACGGGGTGTCCTCGTTCTGCGGCGGCGGGGTCGCGCCGAACATCTCCGACGACGACGCCTGGTAGAACCGGCAGTCCAGCCCGATCATCCGGATCGCCTCGAGCAGCCGCGTCGTCCCCATCCCGGTGGTGTCACCGGTGTACTCCGGCTCGTCGAAGCTCACCCGCACGTGCGACTGCGCGGCCAGGTGGTACACCTCGACCGGCTGGATCGACGCCAGCAGCGTGACCAGGCGGGACCCGTCCGTCAGGTCCCCGTAGTGCAGGAACAGCCGCTTGTCCTGCGCGTGCGGATCCTCGTACAGATGGTCGATCCGCTTGGTGTTGAACGTCGACGCGCGGCGGATCAGGCCGTGCACCTCGTAGCCCTTGGCCAGCAGCAACTCGGCCAGGTACGAACCGTCCTGGCCGGTGATACCGGTGATGAATGCTTTCTTCATGTGACGTTCTCCACGTACCAGCGGTAGGTGGCGGCCACACCGTCTTCGAGGGAAATCGACGGCTTCCAGCCCAGCGCCTGCAGCCGGCTCACGTCGAGCAGCTTGCGCGGGGTGCCGTCCGGCTTGGACAGGTCGTTGCTGAGGGCACCGGTGTAGCCGACCACCCGGGCGACCAGCTCGGCCAGCTCCCGGATCGTCACGTCCGCGCCGACGCCGACGTTGATCGGCTCCGGCGCGTCGTAGTGCTCCAGCAGGTGCAAGCATGCATCCGCGAGATCGTCCACGTGCAGGAACTCACGCCGCGGCGTACCGCTCCCCCACAACACGACCTCCGGCGCACTCGAGGCCTTCGCCTCGTGAAAGCGGCGGATCAACGCCGGCAGCACATGCGAGGACGCCGGGTCGAAGTTGTCGTGCGGACCGTACAGATTCGTCGGCATCGCGGAGATCCAGCGCAGGCCGTACTGCCGGCGGACAGCCTGGACCTGCATGATGCCGGCGATCTTCGCGATCGCGTACGCGTCGTTGGTCGGCTCGAGCTCGCCGGTGAGCAGGCTCGACTCGCGGATCGGCTGTTCGGCGTACTTCGGGTAGATGCAGGACGACCCGAGGAACAGCAGCCGCGGCGTGCGGACCTCGAGGCAGGCGTCCATCAGGTTCACCTGGATGCGCAGGTTGTCGCTGAGGAACTCGGTCGGGTGATCCCGGTTCGCCAGGATGCCGCCGACCCGCGCCGCCGCGTCGATCACCACCGCCGGGCGATGATGGCGGAGGAACTCGAACGTCGCGGTGCGGTCCCGCAGGTCCAGTTCCGCCGACGAGGCGCCGATCAGGTGCGTGTACCCAACGGCTTCCAACCTGCGCCACAGCGCCGACCCGACGAGACCGCGGTGCCCTGCGACGTACACCGGTGCATGCCTGGGCAACTCATTGGCCATCAATACGCTCCCGCGCCGTAGAACACCGCGCGCACGGTCTTCCAGAGAATCAGCAGGTCCAAGGTCATCGACCAGTTGTCGACGTACCGCAGGTCGAGGCGGACCGACTCGTCCCAGGACAGGTCGCTGCGGCCGCTGACCTGCCAGAGTCCGGTCATGCCGGGCTTCACCAGCATCCGCCGCGAGTCGTCGGCGGCGTACAGCGCGACCTCCTCGGCCAGCGGCGGCCGCGGCCCGACCAGCGACATGTCGCCGCGCAGCACGTTGAACAGCTGCGGCAGCTCGTCCAGCGAGAACCGCCGGATCCACCGGCCGAGCGGAGTCATCCGCGGGTCGTTGCGCATCTTGAAGATGACGCCGTTGCCGTCGCTCAACGCGTACAGGTCGCTGAGGCGCGCCTCCGCGTCGACGTACATGCTGCGGAACTTGAGCATCGTGAACTCGGCGCCCGCGCGGCCGACGCGCTGCTGCCGGAACAGCACCGGGCCGGAGCTGGACAGCTTCACCGCGAGCGCCAGGCCGATCAGCAGCGGCGCCAGCACGACGACGATGCCGAGGGCAACGACCCGGTCGAAGACCGCCTTCATCAGGTGCGGCCCGCCGCTGACCGACGGCCGCTCCAGGTGCAGCAGGGACAGGCCGGCCACCGGGCGGACCGAGATCCGCGGACCGGCGACCTCGATGATGCCCGGCGAGACGATCAGCTCGATACCGCGCTGCTCCAGCGCCCAGGACAGCCGGCGCAGCGACTGGCCGGCCAGCTCCGGGTCGGTCGCGATCGCGACCACCTCGACCGCGTGCCGGTCGGCGGCGGCGAGGATGTCGGGCTCGTCCAGCGCCTCGACCTCACCGGACTCGCCCCGCGGCCGGCAGGTCGCCACCACCCGGAACCCGTCGGTCGGACGGCTCTCCAGGTGCTCGCACAGCGTCGCGGCCGGGCCACTGCGCCCGACCACGAGAACCCTGTGCATGCAGCGGCCCCGGACCCGGTGCCGGTGCAGGTCCTTGCGCAACGCATACCGCAGCAGGAGCGCGGCGACCACCATCACCGGGATCGCCAGCACCACGAAGCCGCGGGCGATCTCGGCCTTCGTCACGTACGACGTCATCGCGACCGCCGCGGTGAGCCCGACACCGGCGCGCATCAGCGACCGGAACTCGTCCGGCCCGGCCCCGTAGAAGCGCGGGTCGTACCCCTTCGACAACGCGACGGCGGCCACCCAGGCCAGCGGCAGCACGCTGCTCACGACCAGGTAGCTCGAGCCGACGTGGTAGCCGAACCGGGTGAGCAGCGCGATCGAGACGCCGAGCATCGCGGCGAGCAGGTCCCCGCCGACCGCGGCCCAGCGGTACACCCCGACCCAGCGCGGCTCTGTCGACCGCGACGGCAGCGGAACGATCGCCGGGACCTCGTGCGGGACGACCCAGAGCGGCCGACGGCTGTCCACAGCGTCAGGCGCTTCTGCTCCGCTCACTGCGGCCCCTCGTTCCCTCCCGCAACCATCCGGTCACTAACAGTGTCCGCGATGGCGTGCAGCGTGTCCTTGTTCACCCGCGCGTCGGCGACGAGTCACCGAACATTACTACGCGGGCAGGCCGCGGGCGACACAGACTCCACAACCTTGTGAAGACTTTTCACAAGGTTGTGGAGCGGGCGGTTGCCGAGGGCTCAGGCGACCTCGACCTTGGGGATGTCGAACACCTCGACGACGTCGGCCGGGATGTGCTCCAGGTCGCGGACGCGCAGGTAGTCGCCCATCGTCGTACCGGTGCACTCGGAGTCGATGTTCGGCGCCGACCGGCCCTCCAGCGCGTCGGCGAGGTGCACGGTGCGCAGGTCGATGCTGAACCGGGTCCGGCCCGAGGTGTTCGGCACGCTGGAGTGCAGCTGCGCGCCGGAGAACAAGATGATGCCGCCCGGCTTGCAGATCGGCCGGATCTGCGGGATCAGCTCGACCTCCTCCTCCGGCACCGGCTGCACGCGGGTGTCGGTGCCGATCTGGGTGGCGGCGATCTTCCGGCTGGTCTCGTTCCACTCGGCGTAGTTGTAGACCCGCGAGCTGTTCTTCAGCGGCGTCTGCCAGTACTTGCGGTGGAAGGCCAGGCCGTTGTCGTCGGTGATCGCGAAGATCGGCAGCCACCAGTTCAGCTGCACGTGCGGCGCCGAGTACCAGGTGTCGCGGTGCGGGTGGAACGCGAACGCGATCCCGGTGGTCAGGTAGTCGTTCGACGTCGAGCTGCGCATCCGCGGTACGTCGAAGTACGTCTGCTCCTGGTCGCACCCGAAGTCGGTGAGCATCTCCTGGATCAGCCGCTTCGACTCCGGGTGGTGGATGAACTCCGGCTTCAGTTTCGCCAGCAGCGCGGCGTAGTCCTCGACCGCCATCTCGAACTGGGCCGTCTCCGGGTCCAGCGGCGCGAACGCCTCGCGGGCCATCGCCGCGGCGAACTCCGTCAGCGCCAGCGTCGACGGACGCGGGGAGTAGACGAACAGGTCGCCGTCGTAGAGCTTGGCGCGTCGCTCGTCGTCGGTGAAGTCGGCGTCGACGTAGATGGAATGCATGATTGTCTCCTCTCAGACAATCGACCGCGCGGGGCGGATCCCCGTGTGTTCGAGAAATGCCAGCAGCCGTTCCCCGGCAGCGGCGGCACTGAACTCCGCCGCGCTCCGGGCCCGCGCGGCGGCCGCCAGCGTGGCGCGTCGTGCGGGGTCTTCCATCAGGCCGATCAGGACGCGTGCCGCGGCGCCGGCATCGTCCAGTGGCCAGAACAGGCCGTCCACACCGGGCCGGACCACCTCGGGCACTCCCCCGACGGCGGCCGCCAGCACCGGCAGGCCTTCCGACATCGCCTCGGCGAGCACGATGCCGAACGACTCGGTCGTCGACGTGTGGCAGTAGACCTGGTGCCGACGCATCAGCGCGCGGGCGTCCGGCTGGTACCCGAGGAAGGACACCTGGCCGGCGAGTCCGAGCTCGGCCGCCCGCGCCTCGAGCGCCTGCCGGTCGACGCCGTCGCCGACGACCGAGAGCGTGTACCGGTGGCCGCGCGCGGCGGCCGCGGCCAGGATCTCTAGCAGGTACCGGTGGTTCTTCCGGGAGTCCAGCCGGCCGACCGTGATCAGGTCCGCGAGCGGCTCCGCCCGGGCGACGGCCCCCGCGGTCCGCGAGACCGCGTTCGGGATGACCGCGCTCGGCAGGTCGCGCAGCCCCGGGATCCGGTTCTCGAGGCCGGCCTTGGTGAACTCCGAGACGTAGACGATGCCGTCGAGTCCGCCCAGCACCCGCTCCTCGAACTGCCGGATCGCGCCGAACAGCCGCCCGTCGCGCGGGATCTCGCCCTCGTCGGCCCATTCGTCGGCCTGCGAGATGTTGAAGTGCGCGACCATCACGACGGGCTGGGTACGGCGGACCTGCAGCGCCACCCCGGCCGAGATCGGGCACTGGGCGTAGATCACCGCGTCAGGACGCGCGGCCAGCCGGGTGCGCAGCGCCGCCTTCAGGTAGTGCGCGTGCCAGTACTGGTGCCACCACACGGCGGCGGGCCGGCTGACCGGGCGGATCCCGAGCCGGCCCGCGAACACCGGCAGGACGAACGGCGACCGGGCCTCGAACGGGCTGACGATGCTGACCGGCCGCGACGAGTCCCGCAGGTACTCGTCGAACGTGCGGACGTGGCTCTGCAGCCCGGATCCGCCGCGCTGGCGCATCAGAGTCGCGATGACGATCCCGGACCCGGTCATACCGCTGCGCCGTCCGCGGTCGTGCGGGCGTACTCGTGCCGGGACTTGGCCAGCCTGCTCCACCAGATCCCGACCCCGGCGACCGAGGCGATCGCGCTGCCCCAGACGACGCCCTGCGCGTCCCACAGCACACCGCCGATCGCGGCGAGGCCGACGAACAGCGACGTGACGACGATCTGGCACTGCATGGTCCGATCGGCACGCCCGAGGGCCCGCAGCCCGGCGGACGGTCCGACGTGCAGGCATCCGGCCGCGGCGCTCACGATCACGCCGAGCACCAGCGCGTGAGCGCCGGGCCAGACGCTGCCGAGCACCAGCTCGCCGAGGCCGAGCGGGAAGACGACCAGGATCACCGCACCCCAGCCGAGTGCCATCGCGGACAGCCCGCCGCTCAGTCCCGCACACAGCCGCCACAACGACCGGTCACCGCGCTGCAACGCCCGGGCGGCCTCCGGTACGGCGACCTGGCCGACGCCCATCAGCAGCGCGGCGACCGGGCCGATCAGCATCTCCGCGCCGCGGATGGATCCGGCCGCGGCGAGTCCGCCGGTCGCGGCGACGATCAGCGTCCGGACCTGGCCGCCGGCGCCGAGGACGACGTTCTCGACCAGGAACCGCGGTCCGAGGTCGCTGTGCCGCCGCAGCCAGCCGACGGCGTGCGCGGGCCGGGGCAGCACCCCCGATTGCCTGATCCCGTAGAGCCCGGCCAGCGCCGCCGTACCGCCGAAGGTGAGCAGCGCGGCCGTGATCCCGAAGTCCAGGTAGCGGCCGCCGAACAGCACCGCCAGCATCAGCACCGTCCACACGGTGTCGTTCACGAAGGTCTTCGCACCCTCACCGGCCGCGAAGAACGCGGACCGCCAGCTGTCCTGGAACGTGAGCCCCGGCATGACGATGCCCAGGGCAACGAAAGCCGCGCCGACCTCGGAGCCCGGGGTGTGCAGCTTCAGGCCGAACCCGATCAGCAGGCAGATCACTCCGCTGATTGCACCGACCAGCAGCGCGACACCGCCCGACGCGGCCATCGCCTGCTTGCGGGCGTCGTGATCCGACACGCTGTAGCGGACCATCAGGGCGTCGGTCGACAACGCCCGCGAGCAGTTCAGCGCCACCGAGTACGCGAGGAAGGCGAGGCCCAGCGCGCCCAGACCGGTGGCACCGAGCAGCCGGGCGACGAACACCCCGAGCAGGAAGTTGCCGAGGCTGGACACCGCCTGGTCGCCGATCCCCCAGCCGAGCCGGCCCGCGACCTGCTTGCGCAGGGCAACGCGATGCCCGCCGGCATGCTTGGTCGCGTGGCGTCCGCTCATCGCACCGCCCCGCGAACCGGCTTGAAGAGAGCGTCGGACAGGTCGCGGAAGAGCTCGCCGAGCCGTGCTCTGTTGTCGGCGTTGCGCTCGGCCAGCGTCTTCTCGATCACGGCCTCGTCGGCCTCCAGCTCGCCGACCTGTTCGACCAGGCGCTCGAGGTCCAGCGTCCGGACGTCCTGCACGTACCCGGACAGACCCATCTGCGCCATCACCGCGTCGTGCTTGCGGCCGTAGCCGATGGCCAATGTCGGCCGACCGACCTTCAGTCCGGCGACGACGCAGTGGTAGCGCATCGCGACGACCGTCTGGACCGATGCGACCTGGTCCGTCAGGCCCTCGAACGAGGAGAACGGCTCGTACGACACAGGCAACCTGCTGAGACCCGCCCAAGCACCTTGCGCGTCGGCCAGCACCTCCTTGGCGACCTCCTCGTCGAGCCGGTCGCCGATCAGCAGGCGGACGCTCCGGCCGGATTGGACGAGCAGCCGCGTGAGCTCCTTCATCTGGTCGACGTACTTGGCGTGGACCTCGTCGGCGCGGGACCGGTCGCTGGGTGAACCGTAGTAGGCCATCACGCCGAGCCCGACCGACTTCGGTTCGGGCTCCCGGGTGACCTCGAGGGGCAGCCAGAACGCCATGTCGGCATAGGCCTTGTCCTGCGGCGCCGCCACCCCGGTCTCGCGGCCGACCTCCAGCGAGTACTCGTCGCGGAACGAGCGGTAGTTCACCAGCCGGGCCGCGGCGCGCAGCAGCAGCCTGATGGCCCGCTCCTCGACGCGCGAGCCGCCGACGCAGACGAGTCCCGTGCGGACGCCGAACAGCCGGCCGGAGACCGCCATCACCAGCATCGTGTACGGCAGCTCCCACGGCCGCTCCGGCAGCGTCCCCTCGAGCACGCCGGCGCCCGGGACGATGACGACGTCGTGGCGGCGCACCCAGCGGGCGGTGCGCCAGGTGTCGATGACACCGGCCACCGGGATCCGCGCCAGCGTCAGCAGCTTCTGCGCGATCCTGGACCGGGCGGGCTTGCGGGACTGCAGCCAGTGCATCTCCACGGCCGGTACGCCGAGCCGCTCGGTGATCTCGTCCGGACCCTCGCACATGAAGTCGAGCGTCGCGTCGGAATGCCAGGCGCGCAGATGATCCATGACGGCGTCGAGCATCGCGTCGTTGCCGATGTTGCCGCCGCCGAGACGCCCGTACAGACCGACCCGCATGTCAGTTCCCCTCCGAGCCGGCCACCACGGCGTGGACGGACAGCGTGTCGATCGCACCGAAGTCCTGGATCGGCGCCGGTTTCGAGCGGCCGGGCATCCGGCGGGTGACGCGGCTGGTCAGCCAGCGGCGGATGTGCCGGTTGCACTCGCGCCGCTCGGCGGGCGTCAACGGAGCCCGCCGGACGGCGGCGAAGTAGCCGAGGATGTACTCGGCGACCAGCCGGGCCGGCGGGTGGACGAGCTTGTTGGAGCGCCGCGGGTCCAGGTTGCGCGACCAGCTGCTGATGGTCGGGTTCGCCTGCAGCGCGCGGCCGTCGTGGTGGCGCCGGAAGTACAGCCACTCCGGCACCTGCAGGAAGCGGCCGTGCAACGCGACCTCGGCCATGAACACCTGGTCGGCGTGGTAGAAGCTCCCGTGCGGCTTGACCTTGCGCAGCACGTCGGTGCGCATCACGCCGTAGAAGTCGTCGGCCTGGATCGCGCCGGGCAGGTCGCCGTCGAACAGCATGCTGCGCAGCCGCTCGGGCGCCTGCGGCGCGTCGGTGTGCAGCGGGTACTCGAGCGCCTGGATCACGGTGTCCGCGCCGTCGATCGCCGCCGTGTAGCTGTGCGCCAGGATCGCGTCCGGGTGCTGGTCGAGCAGCTCGACGCAGCGCGCGACCAGGTCCCGCGCCCACAGGTCGTCGCCGGAGGCCCACTTGAACAGTTCGCCCCGGCTCTTCTGCAGCACGAAGTCGTGGTGCGGCGCGGCGCCGACGTTGCGCTCCTGCCGGTAGAACGTGATCCGCGGGTCCCGCGCGGCGTACTCGCGGCAGATGTCATCGGTGCCGTCGGTGGACGCGTTGCTGGACAGGATCAGCTCGAAGTCGGTGTAGGTCTGGCCGAGGACCGCGTCGATCGACGCGCGCAGGTAGTCCTCGCCGTTGTACACCGGCAGGCCGATGCTGAGTCGCGGCCGAATACGGTCAGCGGTCATGACAGGCTCCCAACTGAGTGCGGCGCGGTCCGGTGGACCGGCGTGAGAAAGCGAGGCGATGCGGCAACGACAAGCAGCGGTACGGCGACCAGCAGGCCACCGATCACGTCCGTGAACCAGTGCATCGACAGCAGCAGGAGCGACAGGCCCATCGTCAGCTCGGCCACCACCGCCAGCCACCACGCCCAGGCCGGCGGGCGTTCCCGCCACAGCAGCAACACGCCGCCGAGGCAGGTCAGCAGGATCACCATGTGACCGGACGGGAACGAGCCGCTGAACGAGCCGACGTGTCCTTGCGGATCCGGTCGCGCCACGATCGCCTTCGCGACCTGGGTGATCACGACGGCGGCCAGCGCGAGGATCCCCGCGAACACCAGCGGCCGCCAGGACCTGCGCCGGGCCGCGGTCAGCGCGGCGACCAGTGCGAAGACGACGAGCGCGACCTCGGGCGCCGCGCCGTCGACGACGTTGCCGAAGATCTGTTGCCAGATGCCCCAGACGTTGTCGGGGCGGAAGACCTGGCGCAGGTCCTGGTCGAGGCCGTTGACGTGCCCGGCCGACGCCACGGCGGCGAGCACCACGAACGCCACCACGCTGGCTACGGCCAGGAGGTTGGTCCAGGTGAACCGGGCAGCTCGCATGAGGTTCCTTCAGACGTATTTACGAAAGACGGGCCGCACCGGACGGCCACCCAGGAAGGCGTTCACGTCCTGGGCGTCGAGTGCCTGGCGGTAGACCGTGCACGCCTTCGCGACGACCTCGACGGTGCGGTCGATGTCGGCGTCGGTGAGCGCGCTGCTGACGACGAACGACGGCCCGATGACGCCGCCGGTGATCAGCTCCCGGAGGAACAGGGTGCGGTAGATCTGTGACGGTTGCCGGTCTTCGTCGAGCGTCGCGAACACCAGGTTGCTGGCCCGGCCGCGGACCACGACGTGATCCTGGACTCCGGCCGCCGCGGCGACCTCGCGGACGCCCCGGGCCAGCCGCTCACCGCGCTCGTGCAGCCGCGCGGCGATGTCCTCCTCCGCATAGACCTCGGTCACCGCGATGGCTGCCGCGAGGGCATGCGACTCGGCGCCGTGGGTGGTGGACAGCAGGAAGACGCGCTCGTGGCTGTCCCGCAGACCGCCACGCTCCATGTACTGCCGCTTGCCGGCCAGCGCGGACACCGCGAAGCCGTTGCCGAGCGCCTTGCCGAAGGTGGACAGGTCGGGCGTCACGCCGTACAGGCTCTGGGCGCCGGCCGCGGAGAACCGGAAGCCGGTGATCATCTCGTCGAAGATCAGCAGCGCGCCGTGGCGGTGCGCCAGGTCGCGCAGGGCTTCGAGGTACCCGGCCGGCGGGTCGTGCTGGGTCGCGGCCTCCAGGATCAGGCAGGCGATCTCGCCGTCGTGCTGCCGGAACAGCTCCTCGGTGGCGGCCAGGTCGCCGTACGGGAAACCGACCGTCAGCGCGTCGATCTCGGCGGGGATCCCGGCCGACATCGGCGTCCGGGTGATGAACCAGTCGTCGATCGAGAAGAACGCGTGGTCGGCGCAGATCGCCACCAGCCGGCGGCCGGTGACCGCGCGGGCCAGCTTGACGGCGGCCGACGTCGCGTCCGAACCGTTCTTGGCGAACTTCACCATCTCCGCGGTCGGCACCGTGGCCAGGAAGCGTTCGGCGGCGTCCAGCTCGACGATGCTCGGGCGGACGAAGTTGCTGCCGCGGTCGAGCTCGCGGCGGACCGCCTCGAGCACCTTCGGGTGCCGGTGGCCGAGGCTGACCGCCCGCAGGCCGGAGCCGTACTCGATGTACTCGTTGCCGTCGACGTCCCAGACGTGCGCGCCGTCGCCGCGCTCGATCACCGGCGCCATCTGCTCGGGGAACTGGTCGTCGCCCTTGGCGTAGGTGTGCGCGCCGCCCGGGATCACGTCGTGCAGCCGCTTGTTCGCGGCGTTGGACTTCTCGAACGATCTGGTCATGTCAGCCTCGCAGTGGCGAGTGCCAGTGATGCGGCGGCCTTGTCGCGCTCGGACATCAGCGTGATCGGCAGCGGCCAGGGGATGTCCAGCTCGGGGTCGTCGAAGCGGATCGCGACGTCCTCGGACGGGTCGTGCGCACGGTCGATGCGGTACGAGACGTCGGCCGGGTCGGTGAGGGCCTGGAACCCGTGCGCGCAACCGGCCGGCACGTAGACCGTCACCTGGTTGTCGCCGGTCAGGTCGAAGGTCTCCCGGTTGCGGTACGTCGGCGAGTCCGGGCGCAGGTCGACGACGACGTCGAACACGGCGCCGTACGAGCAGCGCACCAGCTTGGCCTCGCCCTTGCCGGAGCGGGTGTGCATGCCGCGGACCACGCCCTTGCGGGACCGGGAGATGCTGTCCTGCACGAAGGCGTCCGGGTCGAGACCGGCCTTGGCGACCACGTCCCGGTCGAACGTGCGGGAGAAGAATCCCCGTTCGTCACGGTGCGGCGCCGGCCGGAAGAGCAGGACGCCGGCGATGCCCGGGATCTCGATGACGTCCATGTCAGCGACCTCTCTCGTGCGGTTCCGGGAGCGGGACGAGGTACGTCGTGCCCCAGCCGCCGTCGGCCTCCAGCTGGGCGATGATCTCGTCGGCGATGTCCCAGGTCAGGACCAGGACGACGTCGGGCTTGGCGGCCAGCAGGTCGGCGATCGGGCGGATCGGGACCAGGCAGCTGCCGGGGATCCGGCGGCCGTGCTTGCCGGGCGCGAGGTCGACGGTGAACGGCAGCAGGTCCGTCGTCACCTTGCTGAGGCCGAGCAGCACCGGCGCCTTCGACGGGGCGCCGTACCCGAGCACGGTCCGTCCGGCAGCCCGGTGGCGGGCCAGTTCGTCGTGCAGCGCGCCGGCCGCGTGCCAGGCGGCCTCCTGCAGGCTGCCGAGCTGCACCTCGTCCGCCAGGCCGGCGGCGTCCTCGTCCTCGAGCACTACGTCGATCGATGCGTCCGGCCGCGCGTCGGCGGTGTGCCGCAGCATCACCATCAGGCTGCCGCCGTACATGTCGACCTGCTTGACCGACTCGACCATCAGGCCGTGCAGCGCGGCGAGGTTGCGCAGCGCCCGCAGCGACACGTACGCCCAGTGCCCGTGCCGGATCGTGTCGAACTGGTTCCCGACGAACAACGGCAGCAGGTGGTGGAACTCCATCACCAGCAGCCCACCCGGTGCCAGCCGCTCGGCCCGCAGCTTCAGCGACGCGCCGTACTGCGGCTCGTGCACGATCCCGTGCACATCGATGACGAGATCGGCCTTCTCGCCACCGCCCGCAAGCCGGCAGCCGCCCGCGGTCAGGTGGTCGAGCCAGGACCCGCCATGAGGACTGCCGAACTCGAACACCACCCCGCCGGTCAGTTCCGGGTAGTCACGAAGGATCTCCTTGACCGAGGCCTCCGCATGCGCCCGGCTGGTCGCCGACTCCACGGCCAGCGGCTCCTCGGCGATCTGCGCCTCGACCGGACCGAGCTGCACCAGCGTGCAGTCCCGGCACAGCCACAGCGCGAGCGGCCAGCGCGGATCAGGTCCGGGCGCATCGGCAGCCGGGAAGTAGTCCGCGCACGGCTGCTCGCCGATGTCCACGACGGGTACGGCGTCGGCCGACCCGCACCCACGGCACCTGAAGCTCACTACATCCCCCTCCTTCACCATGTCAGCGTGGCTTTGGCCGTCGTGAACGCCTCGGCGTACGGCGCGCGGCACTCCATGCCACGCAGCCGGGCCAGTCCGGCGAACACCTCTTCGTCGAACCAGTCGTGCGGGACCTGGGACGGGTACGCCTTGTGCAGCAGCGCCACCTTGTCCCGCAGCTGTTCCTCGGTGAGCTCGACGTACAGCCACGGCCGGCCGAAGTCGCCGTCCCACTTGGGGATCTCGTAGTGCAGCACCAGGTGGTTGCGCCACACCGTCGGCGCCAGCTCGGCGATCAGCCGGTGGTCCTGGTGTGCGTCGTGCTTGCCCGGGGCCAGGACCAGGTCCGGTGTGCGGCCCCCCGCGGCCGTTGCCTCGAGCAACTCCTTGGTCTCGTTCCAGTGCGCCGGCAGCCGCCCGTCCGGCAGCCCGGCCGAGGTCACGCTCACCTCGCACTCCGGCAGGAACAACTCCGCCGCGCGGCGCGCCTCCTCCAGGCGCGCCGGCGTACCGGTCGCGATCACGAACTCGGCGGTCAGCTCCGGCACCGACTCGGCCAGCTTGAGCAGCGTGCCGCCGCAGCCGATCTCGATGTCGTCGGGATGGGCGCCGAGGGCGACCAGGTGGACCGGCCCGTCGATCAGGCCGAGCTGGAACGGGAGCATCAGATCGCCACCACTACCGGACCGTCGGACAGCCCGTCGGACACCTTGTCCAGCACCCGGCCGTGGTGGCCCCGGTTCTCGTGGCTCCACAACGCCCACGGCTTCTTCCCCGACCGGTACAGCTCCTCGAGCTGGCTGCGTTCCTTGAGCGTGTCCATCGGCGCCCAGAACCCGTGGTGCGGGATCGCCTCCAGCTTGCTCATCGCGGCCAGCCGCGGGAACGCGTCGCCGACCAGGTCCTCGTCCTCGTGCAGGACGTCGAAGATGTCCTTCTTGAGCACGAAGTACCCGCCGTTGATCCACGCGTTCAGGTCGGCGGCCGATCGCAGCCCGGTGACCCGGGAGTCGGTGCCGAACTCGACCACGTGGAAGGACGCCTGCGGCGGCACCGCGAGCAGGCTGGCGGTGACGTCGCTGGTCACGACGTGGTCGATGATCTTGTCCATCGGCGCGTCGGTCAGCACGTCGCCGTAGTTGGCCAGGAACACGTCGTCGTCCTCGAGGTACGGCCGGACCCGGCGCAGCCGCTCACCGATGCTGGTGTCGATCCCGGTGTCGACGAAGGTGATCTTCCACTCGCTGATGTCGGAGTCGAGCAGCTCGATGCGCTGGCCGCCCTTGGTCATCACGAAGTCGTTGGAGACCGTCTCCTCGTAGCGCAGGAAGTACTCCTTGACCGCCGAGCCGCCGAAGCCCAGGCAGAGGATGAACTCGGTGTGGCCGAAGTGCGCGTAGTACCGCATCACGTGCCACAGGACCGGCCGGTCGCCGATCGTCATCATCGGTTTCGGTGCGGAGTCGACGCCGCTGCGCATCCGCAGCCCGAACCCTCCGCAGAAGATCACGACCTTCATCAGACTTCTCTCCCCCCAACGGCTTTCAGAGCACTTCGAGGCGCGGGATCGGGACGACGAACTTCGCGCCCCACTCCCGTGCGTAGCCGAGCTGGTGGACGATCTCCGTGCGCAGGTTCCACGGCAGGATCACGATGTAGTCGGGGCGCGTCTCGGCCAGGCGCTCCGGGGCGAAGATCGGGATGTGCGTGCCGGGCAGGTACATCCCGTGCTTGTGCGGGCTGCGGTCCACCGTGTACGGCAGCAGGTCCTCGCGGATGCCGCAGTGGTTCAGCAGCGTGTTGCCCTTGCCGGGCGCGCCGTAGCCGGCGACGAACTTGCCGTCGCGCTGCGCCTGGATCAGGAACTCGAGCAGGTCGGACTTGATCGTGAACACCTCGGCGGCGAAGCCCAGGTGCCCCTCGACCGTGTGCAGGCCGGCCTCTTCCTCGTCCATCAGCACCTTGACGACGAGGTCGGACGGTTCGCCCGCGGTCTCGACCGGGGTGCTGAACACCCGCAGCGAGCCGCCGTGGCTGGCCAGTTCCTGGACGTCGACCACCTTCAGACCGGCCGCGGCGAGCGCCGCGGAGGCGGTCTTGAGGGTCAGGTACTGGTAGTGCTCGTGGTAGATCGTGTCGTACTGGCGGTTCTCGATCAGCCGGAGCAGGTGCGGGAACTCCAGCGACACCAGACCGTCGTCCTTGACCAGCGCCCGCAGGCCCTTCGCGAAGTCGACGATGTCCGGGACGTGCGCGAACACGTTGTTGCCGACGACCAGGTCCGCCCGCCCGTGCCGCGCGGCGGCGTCCTGACCGGTGGTCTCGCCGAGGAAGTAGCTCTCGGTGCGGATGCCCTTCTCGTTGGCGATCTTCGCGATGTTCGCGGCCGGTTCGATGCCGAGCACCGGGATACCGAGCGCGACGGCGTGCTGCAGCAGGTAACCGTCGTTGCTGGCGGCCTCGACGATCAGGCTGTTCCCGTCCAGGCCGAGCCGCTCCTGCATGTCGACGACGAAGCGGCGCGCGTGCTCCACCCAGCTGGTCGAGTACGACGAGAAGTAGAGGTAGTCGCTGAAGACGTCGTCGGCCGCGACGTACGCCGGGAGCTGCACGAGCAGGCAGTTGTCGCAGATCCGCACGTGCAGCGGGTAGAACGTCTCACCGCTGTCCAGCTGGTCGGCGCGCAGGTAGCTCTCACACGGCGGTGACATGCCCAGGTCGACGAAAGTCTGATTCAAATCGGCGCCACACAGGCGGCACGCCACTGCCATCAGTCCATCTCCTTCGGTCCGGGGAACTGCGCGTCGGTCTGCCGGCGCAACTGGTCGTCGACCAGGCCCGCACCGAGCAGCTGCTGGATGCGGCGCAGCCGGACGAACTGGGCCGAGTTGAAGTCGTCGAGCGTGAGACCGTGCCGCTGGTAGGCGTCGTACAGCTCGTCGACGCCCGTGCGGACCGTCCAGGCGAGCTTCAGGTCCGGGAACGTCTCGTTGAGCTTGCTGAAGTCGACCTTGTAGTTGCGCAGGTCCGGTCCGGCGCCGTCGGCGATCGACAGTGTCGACCCCGGCACGGCCTCGCGGACCATCTCGGCGATGTCGCGGACCTGCACGACGTCCTCGGACCGGCCGACGTTGAAGGCCTCGTCGTGGATCGTCTCCCGCGGCGCCTCGAGCACGGTGGCGAACGCCCGGCTGATGTCCTCGATGTGCACGAGCGGCCGCCACGGGGTGCCGTCGCTCTCCAACCGGACCTGACCCGACGTCAGCGCGATCGCGGTCAGGTTGTTGACGACGATGTCGAGCCGCAGCCGCGTCGAAGCGCCGTACGCCGTCGCGTTCCGCAGGTACGTCGGGCTGAACGAGTCGTCGGCGAGCTTCGACAGCTCCTGCTCCGCCAGCGCCTTCGTCTCGCCGTACGGGGTGACCGGGAACATCTCGGCGTCCTCGGCGACCGCCTCCGAGCCCGCGGCGCCGTACAGGCTGCACGAGGACGCGAACAGGAACCGCCCGACACCGGCGTCCTTCGCCGCCCGGGCGAGGTTCAGTGTCCCTTCGAGGTTGACCGAGTACGTGGCGTCGCGGTTCAGGTGGCCGAGCGGGTCGTTCGACAGCGCGGCCAGACACACCACCGCGTCGTAGCCCGCCAGCTCCCCCGCCGTCACGTCCCGCATGTCCCGTGGTGCGCGGCCGCCGATCGGCTCCGGCCCGCCCAAGAGGTCGCAGCCCTCGTAGAGGCCGGTGTCCAGCCCGTCCACCTGATGCCCGGCGGCCCGCAGGAACGGCACCATCACCGCTCCGATGTAACCCCGGTCCCCGCTGACCAGAACCCTCATCCGTCGTCCCCTCACCCCAGCACTGGTCTGTCGACCAATACAGATCACCGGGACCGCCCGTTGATACAGGCAAATTTCTTCCGGCGATTTTCTTCGGCCCGTATGTATCAGGACGGCGTCGCGGTCGCTCTCATGGGCGCTGTGGGGACGTGGGCGAAGCCGCGTCGTGAGCCTGTGGGGGGCGTTATGAAGGTGGCCGTTTTCGGCTTGGGGTACGTGGGGTCGGTGACCGCGGCTTGTCTGGCCGCCGCCGGGCACGACGTCTGGGGGGTGGACGTCGACACGGCGAAGGTCGACCCGATCACCCAGGGACACAGCCCGGTCGTCGAACCGGGACTCGACGAGCTGGTCGCGGCCGGCGCCACCTCGGGACGGCTGCACGCCACCACCGATCCCCGGCCGGCGCTCGACGGCGCCGACGTCTCGCTGATCTGTGTCGGCACCCCGTCCACGCAGGCGGGCAGCACCGACCTCACCTACATCAAGCGCGCGGTCCGCGACATCGCCGAGGCCGCGCGGGTCGTGGTCCGGCCGGAGTCCGGCTTCCACACCATCGTCGTCCGCAGCACGGTGCCGCCGGGCACCGTCGACGAGGTGGTCGCCAAGGTGCTCGCCGACGTACCGCCGCCCGAGGGGCTCACCTTCGGTACGGCGATGTGCCCGGAGTTCCTGCGCGAAGGATCCGGCCTGGCGGACTTCTACGAGCCGCCGTTCGTCGTGGTCGGCACCCGCAGCCCGAAGGCCGGTGCCGCTCTGACCGACCTGTTCGCGTTCCTCGGCGCCGAGGTCCAGGTCGTCGACGTGCGGACCGCCGAGGCGCTCAAGTACGCCTGCAACGCGTTCCACGCCACCAAGGTGTCGTTCGCCAACGAGATGGGCCGGATCTTCCGGCACTTCGGCGTCGACTCGCGCGAGGTGATGAAGATCTTCGTGCAGGACACCAGCCTGAACATCTCGCCGTACTACCTGAAGCCCGGTTTCGCGTTCGGCGGCTCGTGCCTGCCGAAGGACCTGCGCTCGGTGCTGCACCTGGCGCGCACCCACGACACCGAGCTGCCGCTGCTGGCCGGCGCGCTCGCCACCAACGAACGCAGCGTCCGCGACGTCGTCGACCGGGTGATCGCCGGGCCCGGCCGCGAGATCGCGCTGCTCGGCCTGAGCTTCAAGCACGCCACCGACGACCTGCGCGAGAGCCCGAACGTCGAGCTCGCCGAACGGCTGATCGGCAAGGGCTACAACCTGCGGATCTATGACGCCATCGTGAATCCCAGCCGACTCGTGGGCGCGAACCTGCGGCATGTCCGCAGCAAACTGCCGCACCTGCAGCGAGTGCTGACAGACGATCCGAATGCCGCGCTCAGCGGCGCCGACCTGGCGATCGTCTCGGCCACCGACAGGGGCGCGATCAACGCGCTGCTCGCGGCGCCACCGCCCCGCATCATCGACCTGAGCGGCCGGCTCGGCGCCGATGTCGAGGCACTGCACGGATACGAAGGAGTGGGCTGGTGAGCCGTCCGCGCGTGCTGATCATCATCCAAAACCTCTGGGTGCCGTTCGACCGCCGCGTCTGGCTGGAGTGCCAGGCGCTGGTGGCGGCCGGGTACGACGTCACGGTGGTCTGCCCGAAGGGGCCGGGCGATCCGTCGTACGACGTCATCGACGGCGTGACCACCCACAAGTACAAGGCGTACGCGCCGGGCGGCAGCAAGATCAGCTTCGTCTGGGAGTACGCGTATTCGTTCCTGATGACGCTGCGCCTGGTTTTCCGGGCCCGCAAGGCCGGCCGGTTCGACGTGCTGCAGGCGTGCAACCCGCCGGACATCTTCTGGCCGATCGCGATGCTGCTGCGCCGGCTCGACGGGACCAAGTTCGTCTTCGACCACCACGACCTGTGCCCGGAGCTGTTCCAGTCCCGGTTCGGCGGTACGTCGAGCCTGCCGTACAAGGGCTTGCGGTTCCTCGAGCGGACCACGCACCGCCGGGCCGACCACGTGATCTCGACGAACGACTCGTACCGGCGGATCGCGATCACCCGCAGCGGCAAGGCGAACCACGACGTGACCGTGGTCCGCACCGGGCCGGACCCGGACAAACTGCTCCGCAGCGCAGCGGACGAGTCGCTGCGCCGCGGTCACCGCCACCTGGTCACCTACATCGGCGTGATGGGCCCGCAGGACGGCGTCGACATCGTCGTCCGGGCCGCGGACCACATCGTCAACACGCTCGGCCGCACCGACGTCGCGTTCACGCTGATGGGCGGCGGCGACTCGTTCGACGACGTGGTCGCGCTGCGCGACGAGCTCGGGCTCGCCGAGCACGTCGAGTTCACCGGGCGGGTGCCGGACGAGACCGTGCGCGCGGTGATGTCGACCGCGGACCTCGGCCTGTCGCCGGACCCGAAGAACCCGCTCAACGACGTGTCGACGATGAACAAGACCATGGAGTACATGGCGTTCGAGCTCCCGGTCGTCGCCTTCGACCTGGTCGAGACCAAGGTCTCCGCCGCGGACGCCGCGGTGTACGTCGAGCCGAACGACGTGGCGCAGTACGGCGACGCGATCGTCGAGCTGCTCGACGACCAGGTCCGCCGCCGCCGGATGGCGAAACTCGGCCGCGAACGGGTCGAGCGGGTGCTGGCGTGGCGGCACCAGCAGAAGGCGTACCTCGGGGTGTACGACCAGCTCACCGGGCACGTCAGCCGGCTCGCCGACGTCACCGGCATCAAGAACGCCGCGGGGTCCTGAGGTGTGCGGCATCGCCGGCTGCTACCAGCAGCGCGACGGCTTCGCCCTCGCGGAGGCGATGAGCGACCGGATCGCGCATCGCGGACCGGACGCACACCAGATCTACCGGTTCGAACAGACCGATGTGAACGCCCATCTGGCGCACCGCCGGCTGTCGATCATCGACCTGTCCTCGGCCGCGGACCAGCCGTTCAGCAAGCAGGGCCTGACGATCTGCTACAACGGCGAGCTCTACAACTACCAGGAACTGCGCGCCGAGCTCTCGAAGGCCGGCGTGCACTTCCGCACCCACGGCGACACCGAGGTCGTGCTGGAGGCGTGGCGCCGCTGGGGCCCGGACGCGCTCAGGCGTTTCCGGGGCATGTTCGCGTTCGCGATGCTGGACGAGGACAGCGGCAGCCTGTTCCTGGCCCGCGACCCGCTCGGCATCAAACCGCTGTACTTCCTGCGTCGCCAGGGCGGCGTGATCTTCGCGTCCGAGCTGAAAGCCCTGGTCACCGCCGTCGGTTCCGAGCTGCGCACCGAGCCGGGCGCGCTGATCGCGTCGATGCTCTACTACTGGCTGCCCGAGCAGCGCTGCGCGATCGACGGTGTGGAGAAGCTGCCGCCCGGCTCGTGGGCGGAGTTCCGGCCGGACGGCAGCAGCCGGGAGGCGACGTACTGGCGGGTGACCGACGTCGCGACCGAGGCCGCGGCCGGTCCCCGGGCCGACCTGCGCCAGGTCATCGAGGAGTCCGTGGCCGCGCACCTGGTGGCCGATGTGCCGGTGTCGACGTTCCTGAGCGGCGGCCTGGACTCCAGCCTGGTCACAGTGCTGGCGAAGCGGATGGACCCCAGCGTCGACTCGTACACGATCACGTTCCGCGCGCAGGACCAGAAACTCGAGGCGATGCCGGACGACGCGGTCTACGCGCGCAAGCTGGCGCAGCAGTTCGGGATCGACCTGCACGAGATCGAGATCGCGCCCGACGTCGTCGGCCTGCTGCCGCGGATCGTCGACATCCTCGACGAGCCGATCGGCGACCCGGCGGCGATCAACACGCTGCTGATGTGCGACACCGCACGGGACGCGGGTGTGAAGGTGCTGCTGTCCGGGATGGGCGCCGACGAGTTGTTCGGTGGCTACCGCAAGCACCTCGCGTGCGTGATGGGAGCGCAGTACCAACGACTTCCCCGCGCTCTGCGCAACGGTCTGGTCGGGCCCGCGGTACGCCGCCTCCCGGTGACCGTGAACGGTCGCGGACTGCGCTACGCACGCTGGGCGAAACGGTTCGAGACGTTCGCGAACCTGCCCGAGGAGACCGCGTTCCGGCGCAGCTACACCATGTACGACGGCGACCAGCTGGCAGGCCTGCTCAACCCGGACCTCGAGCCGTACGTCGGGAAGCTGCTCGCCGAGCACAGCGACATCTACCACGACACCACGCTCGACGACCATGTGAACCGGATGTGCCTCGCGGACTCGCGGCTGTTCCTGCCGGGACTCAACCTCGCCTACACGGACCGGGCCAGCATGGCGGCGTCGACCGAGGTACGGACGCCGTTCGTGGACCCGGTCGTGGCACGCGCGGCGTTCTCGATCCCGGGCGCCGAGAAGATCCACCGCCGGGTCGGCAAGCTGGCGCTGAAGAAGGCGGCCGAGGCCTGGTTGCCGAAGGAGATCATCTACCGGCCGAAGGCGTCGTTCAGCGCGCCGCTGCGGGCGTGGGTGCGGAACGACCTGCGCGAACTGGTGGACGACGTGCTGCTGTGCGGGGAACTGGTCGGGAGCGGGTTCTTGCGGCAGGCCGCCGTACAGAAGCTGGTCGACGACGAGCGGGCCGGGCGCGAGGACTACTCCAAGCAGATCTGGCAGTTGCTGACGCTGGAGACCTGGACCCGGAACATGCGGTCCCTCGGCGTCACGATCACCTCCCTCTGACTTTCGCGAAGGACGGATATGAAGCAGGTTGCGCAGAACTACAAGTCCGGTGAGCTGGCGGTTCTCGACGTACCGCCGCCGGGCTGTGCGCCGGGCGGGGTGCTGGTCCGTTCGCTGTACTCGCTGATCTCCACCGGGACCGAGCTGATGAAGGTCGGCGAGGCGAAGCTGTCGCTGGTCGGCAAGGCGAAGGCCCGGCCGGACCAGGTCCGCAAGGTGCTGGACACCGTCGCGCAGCAAGGTGTGATGAGCACCTACAAGAAGGTCATGAACAAGCTCGACTCGTACACGCCGCTCGGGTACTCGCTGTGCGGTGTCGTGGTCGAGGTGGGCGCCGGCGCCGAGGAGTTCAGCGTCGGTCAGCTGGTCGCCGCGGCGGGCAACGAGTACGCGCTGCACGCGGAGTACAACTGGGTGCCGGTGAACCTCTGCGTGCCGGTGCCGGACGGGGTGCCGCCCGAGCAGGCCGCCTTCTCGACCGTCGGCGCGATCGCGATGCAGGGCGTGCGGCAGGCCGAGGTACAGCTCGGTGACACAGCGGTGGTGATCGGGCTCGGGCTCGTCGGGCAGCTCGTCGTACGGCTGCTGGTCGCGGCCGGGGTGCGAGTCTGGGGTATCGACACCGTCTCCGACCGCTGCCGGATGGCGGAGAAGGCCGGCGCGCTCGCCTGCTCCTCCCCCGACGGGATCGACGCTCTCGAGCGTTCGTTGTTGCAGGCCTCGAACGGCCTGGGCGCCGACCATATCCTGCTGGCCGCCGGCGGTCACTCGAACGGCCCGGTGGAGACCGCGGCGCGCCTGGCCCGCGATCGCGCCCGCGTCGTCGACATCGGCAAGACCAAGCTGGACCTGCCGTGGAACGCGTACTACGACAAGGAGCTGGACGTCCGGTTCTCCCGCTCGTACGGCCCCGGCCGGTACGACGACCGCTACGAACTCCAGGGCATCGACTACCCGGCCGGCTACGTCCGCTGGACCGAACGCCGCAACCTCGAATGCTTCGTCGACCTGATCGCCCGCGAACAGATCGACGTGGCGTCCCTGATCGCCAACACGTTCCCGATCGCGGACGCCACCGACGTCTACTCCAAGTTGAGCACAGGCGAGTACCCAGGCGTGGGTTTCCTCTTCGAGTACCCAAAGGAAGATCTGGCGACCGACAGCCACCCGGGAACCGCCGCGACCACCAATTCCAGGAGTTTCGCGCCCTCCGCCGGCGCCGTGCGGATCGGCTTCGTCGGGGCGGGCAACTACGCATCGAGCATGCTCCTGCCGCACCTGCAGAAGAACGAAAACGCCGTCCTGGCCCGAGTAGCCACCAACAAGTCCCTGTCAGCCGCCAACGCCCAACGAAGGTTCGGCTTCGAAGCACTCTCCACCGACGCCGACGAAGTACTGTCGGACGAGAGCCTCGACGCCGTCTTCGTGGTGACCCGCCACAGCTCCCACGCCGACCTGGCCTGCCGCGCCCTCGAAACCGGCAAGGCAGTCTTCGTCGAGAAGCCGCTCGCGCTCACCGACGAGGAACTCGACCGGATCGTCGCCACAGTGGATGCCACCGGCAACGACCGCCTGATGGTCGGCTTCAACCGCCGGTTCGCCCCGCTGCTCACCGACCTGAAGAACCGCTTCGGCGACCCCGGCGGCGCGTTCTCGCTCCGCTACCTGGTGAACGCCGGCAAGCTCGACTCCACCAGCTGGTACCTCGACGCCGGCAAGGAAGGCAGCCGGTTCGCGGGCGAAGGCGGCCACTTCGTCGACACCCTGACCTGGTGGCTGAACAGCCTCCCGACCGAGGTGTACGCCGTCCCCGGCCCGGACACCGGCGACGTCGTCGTCACGCTCCGGTTCGCGAACGGCTCGGTCGCCACGATCAGCTACGTCGGCGGCGGCAGCGCGCGCTTCCCGAAGGAGACGATCGACATCACCGGCGGCGGCCGCAACGCCCGGTTCGACAACTTCCAGAGCGCGTCGGTGTGGACCGGGCGTAAACCGTCCACCCGCAAGTCCCGCAGTACCGACAAGGGCCAGCGGATCGAACTCGAGCGCTTCGTCGCCGCGGTGAAGTCCGGCGGCCCGATGCCCATCCCGTTCGACGCCCTGGTCGCCACCACCCGCGCGACGATCGCCGTCGACCGCAGCCTGGCCAGCGGCCGGCCGGAAAAACTGTGAGCCGCCAGCCCTTGGGCTGGTACGTCCGCCGCCTCCGCCGGATGTCCCCCACCGAACTCATCTGGCGTACCCGCGATGCCGGACGCCGTTCTGCCTGGGCCTACCAGCAGGTCAGGCCCGGGCAGGACGGAAGCCTGAACCTCCCGCTCCGCAAGCACCTCACGTTCGGCGCAACGGTCCCGTCGCGCACCGATGTACCGGAAGACGCCCGCAAGGCGGTGATCGCCCAGGCCGACGCGATCCTGGCCGGGAACCTCGAAGTCCTCGGTGTCGACCGCACGGACCTGCGCGCACCGGACTGGTTCCGCGACCCGACCACAGGCCGCCGGTCCGACCCGGCGCAGTACGTCTTCAAGCTGAACCACCGCAACGAGCAGGCGGTCGGCAACATCAAGCAGGTGTGGGAGCTGTCCCGCCACCATCACCTGACTCAGCTGGCCGCCGCCTGGTACCTGACCCATGACGACCGGTACGCCGAACGCGTCGCCGACCACCTGAACGACTGGTGGCGCTCCAACCCGTTCCTGTCCGGCGTGCACTGGGCCAGCGGTATCGAGATCGGCCTGCGGCTGATCAGCTGGACATGGATCCGCCGGCTGCTGAACGACTGGTCCGATGTCACCGACCTGTTCGAGCACAACGAGCTGGCACTGCAGCAGATCTACTGGCACCAGCGCTACCTCGCCGCGTTCCGCAGTCACGGCTCGTCGGCGAACAACCATGTGATCGCCGAGGCGGCCGGACAGCTCGTCGGCGCCTGTGCGTTCCCCTGGTTCAGCAAGAGCGACCGCTGGCGCACGGACGCGGCAGCCCTGCTGGAGAAGGAACTCGACGCCAACACGTTCCCCTCCGGTGTGAACCGCGAGCTGGCCACCGACTACCACCGTTTCGTGTCGGAGCTCGGTCTGTACGCCGCGGTGGAAGCAGAAGCCGCCGGGCACCCGCTCAGCGCGCAGACGTGGGCGCTGCTGACCCGCACGGTCGATGTGGCCGCAGCAATCATCGACACGACCCTGCGCCCACCACGCCAAGGTGACGACGACGAGGGCATGGTCCTGGTTCTCGACCCACCAGATGCCGGCAACTGGTCGGCCTACCTCTCGCTGGGTGCTGCGGTCGTCGGTCGGGCACCCTGGTGGCCCGACAGCGAGCCCACGGCGACGTCCGTCATCGTCGGCTCGCTGATCAGCAAGAAGCAGCAGGACCGCCCGGCCGAGCGACCGGACTGCTTCCGCGACGCCGGCCTGGTCATTCTGCGCAGCCGGGACACTGGTCCGGAGATCTGGTGCCGCGCGGATACCGGTCCGCACGGCTTCCTCTCCATCGCCGCGCACGCCCACTCCGATGCCCTGTCCCTCGAGGTGCGCGTCGACGGCGTCGACGTCCTCGCCGACCCCGGCACGTACTGCTACCACGGCGAGCCGGAGTGGCGGGACTACTTCCGCTCCACCATCGCCCACAACACTGTCGAGGTAGCCGGCGCCGAGCAGTCCACCTGGGGCGGCCCGTTCCTCTGGCTGCGCGGCGCGAATGGCGTACTCCGTCGGTACTCCGGGAACGCCTGGGAGGCTGAGCACGACGGCTACGCGCCCGTGACGCACCGGCGTAGCGCCGTACTGGAGCAGGGCGTACTGCGCGTGGAGGACCACCTCGACGCGCCCGCCGACGTACGGCTCGCCTGGCACCTGGGGCCGGAAGTCGAGTTCGACGAGCCGACCGGACAACTGACGTGGTCCACGGGCTCAGCGGTCGTCGAACTGCCGGCCGGGCTGACCTGGACAGCGCGCCGCGGCGACGACAACCCGTTGCTGGGCTGGTACTCACCGCGCTTCGGCCACAAGGTCCCGAGCACCACTCTGATCGGCACCGGCACCTCGAACCCCGACTCGCCCGCAACCACCATCTTCCGCTTCCGCACCTGAGGTGTATCAGCGCCGCGGTCCGCCCCTCTATTACTCCGTACCGACAGACGTTCGCTTGGAGGGGGCCTGTGAGCGCACAGCAGCTGGACGTGAAGAAATCGTGGCGGGCCATCAGGCGCAGCCGCCTGCTGGTGGCCGCCGCGGCCGCTGTCGGCCTGCTGGGCGGGATCGGCTACGCCTTCCTGCAGCCGCCGATGTACAACGCCTCGGCACTGATCGTGCTCCCGCCGCCGCCGGCGTCCGCCGCCGGCTCGGCCACGGGTGCGCAGAGCATCGACACGCAGGTCTACATCGCCGAGAGCGGACCAGTACTGCTGAGCGCCGGCCAGAACGTCACGCCGACGCTGTCGACCGAGGCCACCCGGGCCCGCGTCAAGGCGACCGCCGTCACCGAGGACGTCATCCGGATCGACGCGAAGGGCCCGTCGGCCAAGCAGGCGACCGGGCTGGCCAACGCGGTCGCACAGGTCTACCTGGTGTTCATCACGACCGACCAGAAGCTGCCCGGCGACCTCGGCAAGCGCACCGGTGCCCGGATCCTGGAAGAGGCCGTCAACGCGCACGGCGGCAGCATGATCGTCCACACCGGTATCTACGGCGGCCTGGGCGCACTGCTCGGCGCGATCGCCGGAGCCGTCATCGTGCTGGCCCGGGAGCGTGGCGACCGCCGGCTCCGGCTGCGGGACGAGATCTCCGACGCCGTCGGCCTTCCGGTGCTCGCCTCCGTGTCGTCGTACCGGGCGACCGATCCGTCCGACTGGGCGAACCTGCTCGAGCACTACACGCCGACCGCGGTCGACGCGTGGGCACTGCGCAAGGTGCTGCACAACCTCGCACTCGACGTGAAGGGCGGGCGGCAGGTCTCGCTGACCGTGATCTCGTTCGCGGACGACGACAAGGCCCGCCCGCTCGGTCCGCAGCTGGCCGCGTTCGCCGGCACCGTCGGGATCTCCAGCTCGCTGGTGATCGACCAGCACCACGACAAGCCGTCCGGTGAGGTCGCGCTGGAGATCCACCTGGTCCTGGTCGACCGCGAAGCACCGCACCTGGACGGCACCGAGCGGACCACCCGCACGATCATCGCGCTCTCGGCGGGCACCGTGACCGCCGAGGAACTGGCCCGGCTGGCCGTCGCCACGGTCGCCGACGACCGCGCCATCGACGGCCTCGTGGTCACCGATCCCGATCCGTTCGACCGCACCATCGGCCGGGTCGCGCAGGCGCAACGCCGCACCGGTTCGCGGCTACCCACGCTTCTCACCGGCACGGCAAGGCGGACCCGATGACGAACCAGCAGTTCTCCGAGTCGCAGAACGGCATCAGCACCGGCTGGATGGACGACAACGACGGGCTGTTCGCCGACGACCGCTCGGCGGCGTACCCGCCGGACAGCCTGGTCACAGTGCGGTTCCTGCGCGACGCCGTGGTCCGGCATGCCCGGATCTGGCTGGCGCTGGCGATCCTCGGCTTCGCCGGCGGCCTGGCGACGTACTTCGCGTTCCCGGCCCCGCACCAGGCGGCGGCCCGGATGCTGATCACCACCCGCGAGGGCGACGACCCGGTCAAGGCGATGGCGACCGAGATCAGCCTGGCCACCAGCCGGACCGTGGCCGAGCGGGTGATCGCGCTGCTGCAGCTGCCCCAGAAGCCGGACGACCTGCTCGCCGAGTACTCCGCGACCAAGCTCACCGACCGGGTGCTGGAGATCAAGGCGTCGGCGACGACCGACGAGCAGGCCACCAAGCTGGCCACGACGGTCGGCCAGACCTACCTGATCTTCCGCCGCGAGCAGCTCGGTCTGGACGAGGCCCCGCTGAAGAAGGACCTGACCGCGGCGTCGAACGAGGTGGCGCTGGCCCGGCAGGCAGTGGTTGCCGCGGGCGACAACCCGAACGATCCGGACAACCCGAACAGCCCCGAGATGGCCAAGCTGAACGCCGCCGCGGACAAATACCGTTTCGTCCAGCAGCAGCTGCTGGACCAGAGCGTCCGGGCGTCGAAGATGAACGCCAGCCGGATGCTCGACGAGCCCTCGCCGGTGATCGTGTCGGCGAAGCGGGCCCTGGCGCTCAAGGCCGGGACCGGCCTGATCGCGGGCCTGTTCGTCGGGCTCGGCTTCGTCATCATCCGGGCGCTGATCTCGGACCGGTTGTGGAAGCGGCAGGACATCTCGAACGCGCTCGGCGCCCGCGTGCGGCTCAGCACGGGCCGTCCGCCGCGCTCGTGGCTGCCGTTCCGCCGCGTGCTGCGGTCGTCGCAGTCGCGGCATCCGGAGATCCGGTTGCTGTCGCAGCACCTCGGCCAGCGCATCATCTGGTCGAAGCGGCCGACCCCCGCGCTCGCGGTGGTCAGTGTCGACGACGTACCGGCCTGTGCGCTGGCCGTCGCGTCCCTGGCGGTCGCGCTCGCCGACGAGGGCAAACATGTGCTCGTCGCCGACCTGACCGGCACCGGCGCGCTCGCCCGCAAGCTCGGGGTGAACGAGGTCGGGACCCGGGAATCGCGGTTCAGCGACGCCGGCCGGCGGATCGACGTCTACCTGCCGGACCCGGAGGGTCTGCCGGCCGACGGCTGCTACCTGCGGCTCGGCGAGAACAACCGGCCGAGCGGTTCGGGTGACGTCCAGCTCGACGCGGCCTGGGACGTCGCCGACCTGGTCCTGACCCTGGCCGTTCTGTCGCCGGCGATCGGCGCCGATCACCTCGCCGGCTGGGCCTCCCGGGCCGCGGTCGTGGTCACCGCCGGCCGGTCCAGTGCGGCCAAGGTCCGGGCGACCGGCGAGATGCTGCGGCTGGCCGGGCTGGAGATCGACACCGCGGTCGTGCTCGATGCCGACCGCACCGACGAGGGCGTCGGCGTCACGGACGCGGAGGCGTCCACCACGACCGTCGACCTCGAGATGTTCGCGCGATGACCGCCGTCGCCACGATCCGGAGCCGACTGGGGCCCAAACCGGGCTTCCGGCCGGTCGCGCCGGAACGCCGCCGGCGGCGCCGGGTCCAGCTGGTCTGGGCGATGCTGGTGCTGAACGTGCTGACGTTCTTCCCGGACTCGCGCCTGATCCTGCCGATCCCCGGCCCGATCGGGAAGCTGATCGCCCAGGGCTCGCTGCTCCTCGGCGCGCTGCTGATCCTCACCGTCAACCGGCCGGCCCGGGTCCGGCCCAGCGTCTACATCTTCCTCGCCACGCTCCTGGTGAGCGAGGCGGTCATCTCCAGCCTCCGCGCCGAGTTCCTGCTCGGTGCGATGTACCGGTCCGCGCGGCTGTTCCTGTTCGTCGCGGTGCTCTGGATGCTGTCGCCGTGGTGGACCCGCAAGGACCTGCTGCTGGTGCGGACGCATCTCATGGTCCTGTGGTGCATCGTCGGCTCCGTCGCGGTCGGTCTGCTGGTGGCACCCGGGACCGCGATGGCCGACGAGCGGCTGGCCGGCATCCTGTGGCCGATCCCGCCGACCCAGGCGGGTCACTACTCGGCCATGGCGATCGGACTGACCGCGGTGCTGTGGATGGCCGGACTGCTCAAACGCTACGTCGCCCTGGCCAGTGTGGTCGTCTGCGTGCCGATCCTGCTGCTGACCCACACGCGGACAGCCTTGGTCGCGTTGCTGGCGGGCGCGGTGGTCGCGGGGCTGAGCCTGTTCACGTACCGCTCCCGGGTCCGTAAATCGTTCGCGATCGCGATCGGTGTCTTCTCCGTCGGTGCGCTGTCGCTGGGTTCGGTGGTCACCACGTGGCTGGCCCGTGGCCAGGACGCGGACCAGGTCGCCGCGCTGACCGGACGGCGCGCGGTGTGGGACTCGATCATCGCGCAGCCGCGGTCGACGTGGCAGACGCTGTTCGGCTTCGGCCTGTCCAACAAGTCGTTCAACGGCCTGCCCATCGACAGCAACTGGCTCGGTACCTATTACGACGTCGGCCTGCTCGGTATGGCGTTCTGTATCGCGATGGTGCTGTTCGTCTTCATCAGCGCGTGGTTCACGCCGCAGGGCCCACGACGGGCGCTCGCACTCTTCCTGGTCGCGTACTGCGTGGTGGCGTCGTTCACCGAGACCGGTCTGAGCGAGGCGTCGCCGTACCTGCTCGAGCTCACGCTGGCAGCGACCTTGGTGTACTCACGACCGCCGGAGCAGGAGGGTGTGCGATGAAGATCCTGCTGGTGCACAACAGGTACCGGTCGACCGCTCCGAGCGGTGAGAACCGGGTCGTCGACCAGGAGCACGAAGCACTCGCGGAGCTCGGTCACGACGTGCTTGTCTTCGAACGGCACAGCGACGAGATCGAGGATTGGCCGGCCTGGAAGAAGGCCACCCTGCCGGCCCGGGTGGTATGGAATCCAGCCAGCAAACGCGACCTGGCCGAGACGCTGCGTCAGTTCCGGCCGGACGTCGTACACGTCCACAACACGTTCCCGGTGCTCAGCCCGTCGGTGCTGTACGCCTGCCGCGATGCCAAGGTGCCCGTGGTCATCACACTGCACAACTACAAGCTGCTGTGTGCGAGCGGTGACTTCTACCGCGACGGCGCGGTCTGCCACGACTGTGCCGGCGGCAGTCCGATCCCGGCCGTCAAGCACAGCTGCTACCGCGGCTCCAAGCTCGCGACCGCGACCACGGTCCTCAACACCAGATCCCATCGACGGACGTGGCGCAACCTCGTGTCGGCGTACCTGTTCGTGTCGGAGTCGCAGCGCAGGCTGCTGGCCGGTATGGACTTCGACCCGGACCGCAGCTTCGTCCGCTACAACTACGTCCCGTACGACGGTCCGGTCGCGGCGACGCCCCGCCGCCAGGTCACGTACGTCGGGCGGCTGGACGCGGCCAAGGGCGCGCCACTGCTCATGAAGGGCTGGGACGCGTACCGCGAGATCGCCGGCGACGACGCGCTGCGGCTGGTGATCGCCGGCGGCGGCCCGATGCTCGACGAGGTCACCGCGTGGGCGGCCGAGCGGCCCTCGGTCGAACTGCGCGGACTGATGACCAAGCCGGAGGTCTTCGCGCTGATCCGCGAATCCCGCGCGGTCGTGCTGCCGTCGGAGTGGGAAGAGACTTTCGGGCTCGTGGTCGTGGAGGCGATGGCGGTCGGCGTACCGCTGCTCGCCGCCTCCCACGGCTCGTTCCCGGAGCTCGTCACCGACGGGACCGACGGCGCGTTGTTCGACCCGGGGCGTCCGGACGAGCTCGCGAAGCTGCTCCTCGACGTCGACACCGCCCCCGACAGGTACGTCGAGCTCGGCCGGGCGGCGCGCACGACGTACGAGACCAAGCACGACCCGCACCGCAACCTCGCGCAACTCCTGGACGTGTACCGCTTCGCCGTGGCGAACCCCGTCCACGCCGACCAGCACGGTAAGTAGAAGGATCGCTCATGGCCAAGCGCCGCAACCTCCTCGCCGGCGGTGCCGCACTGCTCGTCGGTGTGCTGTCCGTGGCCGCACTGGTCGCCGACGGCTCCCCCTCGCGGAACCCTGACGAACCCCGCTCCGCCTCCACCCCCGCCGTCGCACCCGCCACCGCGCCCACCGCTCCCCCGGCCAGGATCTGCGGCAACGCCAAGGCCCTGGCAGGCCCGGCCGCCCCGCCCGCCGGCGCCGTCGTGGTGAGCACCAAACAGAACCTGCAGACCCTCACCGCCGCGCACCCGGCCGGTACGACGTTCTGGCTCGCGCCGGGGCGGCACCGGTTGAGCAACGGCGCGTTCGTCCAGGTGATCCCGAAGGACGGCAACCGCTACATCGGCGCGCCCGGCGCGATCCTTGACGGGGCGAACCGCAACAAGTACGCGTTCACCGGCTCCGCCGAGCGGGTCGTGATCAGCAACCTGACCATCCAGAACTTCGGGTCCGCGCGCGGCAACAACGACGAGGGCGTCGTCAACCACGACTCCGGCTCCGGCTGGGTGATCCAGGCGAACACGATCCAGAAGAACGCCGGCGCCGGCCTGATGATCGGCAGCAAGAACGTCGTCCGCGGCAACTGCCTGCGGAACAACGGCCAGTACGGCTTCAACGCCTACCACCCGCAGCGCGTGGCCGGCATCGTCATCGAGCGCAACGAGATCACCGCCAACAACACCGACAACTGGGAGACCCTGCGGCCCGGCTGCGGCTGCACCGGCGGCGGCAAGTTCTGGTCGGTGGCGGGCGCGATCGTGCGCGGCAACTGGCTGCACGACAACAACGGGCCCGGGATGTGGGCCGACACCAACAACTCCGCGTTCGCGGTCGAGGGCAACTACATCTCCGACAACGTCGCCGAGGGCATGATCTTCGAGACCAGCTACAACGCCGCGATCCGGGCCAACACCTTCCTGCGCAACGGTCTCGGCAAGGGACCGGACAACGACGGCTTCCCGGCGCCGGCGCTGTACCTGTCCGAGTCCGGCGCCGACAAGCGGGTGCCGGGGATGTTCAACCAGACCTTCGAGGTGAGCGGCAACGTGTTCACCGACAACTGGGCCGGCGTGATCCTGTGGGAGAACGCCGACCGGTTCGCCGGGTCCGCCGCCAACACCAGCACCGGCTCCGGCACGTTGGTGAACCCCACCGTGGTCACCAACGAGACCTGCAATGCCGCGAACATCAAGAACCAGCCGTACCTCGGCGACTGCCGCTGGAAGACCCAGAACGTCCGCGTCCACGACAACGTGTTCACCCTGAACCCGGACAAGCTCGGCGACAGCTGCGCGTCCCGCAGCGGCTGCGGTTACAACGGCATCTTCGCCAACTGGGGTACGTTCCCGGACTGGTCGCCGTACAAGGCCCGGGTCGTCGAGGACGCGATCACCTTCCACCAGGGAAACCGGTTCTTCTCCAACACCTACAGCGGGCCGTGGAAGTTCATGGTCCACGAGCAGGGCAACTCGGTGAACTGGGCAGCCTGGCAGGGCGCGCCGTACGGACAGGACCAGGACAGCGTGATCAAGGTGACCGGGGAGCGCTGAGGGCGATGATCGGGCCTCCGGAGCGAGTCGCCGGCGAGCAGATCGCGCTGCTCCGGTCGGTCGGGTACGCCGCGTTCGGACGGCACGAGCGGGATCTCGACGTGCTCGACCTGGTCTTCGACAGTCTCGTGGACACACCCGGCGAGGTCGGCGTACGGCGGCTGCGTTTCGCCGGGCACGGCGTGACGCTGGACGTGGAACGGGCCGCCGAGACCGTGGAGCTGCGGGTGTTGCCGGCCGGTCCGGTCGTGGTCGAGGCCCGCGGCGGCGACGGGCCCGGGCACACCCAGCTGGTGAGCTTCCTGCTGCGCTGGCCGGGCGGCAGCCAAAGACCGGTCCGGACCGCGTGGATCATGCTGTGAGACGGCATGATCCCGGTCGGTCCGGACCGGTCCGGTGCTGCTTCAGGAGGCAAGCAGCAGTCTGAGCTTCTCCAGGCACCGGCCCCGGATCGGGCCGATGCTGCCGATCGGGATGCCGATCGTCGCGGAGATCTCGGCGTACGGCGCCGGCGGGTCGGCCATCAGCATGCCGAGCAGCTGCTGCCAGCGGTCCGGCAGGCTCTCGAGCGCCCGGCGGACGTCGTCGGCGCGCTCGCCGGCGAGCAGCTCGGCGTCCGGTTCGGGCTGGTCGCCGGCCACGTCGTCGAACGCGGTCGCCTCGTAGGTCAGCAGCACCCGCTTGCGGAACGCCAGCACCCGCAGGCATTCCCGGCGCGTGGTGACGACCAGCCAGGCCCCGACCCGCTCGGGGTCGACCCGGTTGATGTGTTCGAGCAACCGCAGCCACACCATCTGCGAGACGTCAGCGGCGTCGCTGTCGCTCAACCGGAAGCTGCGGGTCACGGCCCAGACGAGCCGCGCGTAGTGATCGACCAGTTGACTCCACGCGCCCTGGTCCCCCTCGGCGGCCCTGATCACCAGGGTCGCAGCGTCGGACCGGGCGACGGCCGACCTTTCCAGTACTGCAGTCACGGATTCCCCCCTCGGGAACAAAACACCGCTCGGCACCGGCCGGTGCTCAGTAGGCGCCGTCGCTCCCCAGCACGGCGCGAGCGGTTTTCCACAGGATCAGCAGGTCGAGTGCGATCGACCAGTTGTCGGCGTACCGCAGATCGAGTCGCATCGACTCCTCCCACGTCAGGTCACTGCGTCCGCTCACCTGCCACAGGCCGGTCAGGCCCGGCTTGACGAGCATCCGCCGCGCGTCGTCGATCGCGTACTGCGCGACCTCGGCGGGCAGCGGCGGGCGCGGGCCGACCAGTGACATGTCCCCCCGGAGCACGTTCACCAGCTGCGGCAGTTCGTCGATCGAGAACCGTCGCAGGTACCGGCCGATCCTGGTCACCCGCGGGTCGTCGCGGAGCTTGAACAGGACCCCGTTGCCTTGGTTCAGCGCATGCAGTTCCGCCTTGCGTTCCTCGGCGTCGATCACCATCGTGCGGAACTTCAGCATCTGGAACTGCTCGCCACCGCGTCCCACCCGGGTCTGCCGGAACAGCACCGGACCGCGGCTGGTGAGCTTCACCAGCACCGCGGTGACCAGCAGGATCGGCGCCACCGCGAGCAGCAGGAAGCAGCCGACCACCCGGTCGAAGACGTTCTTCAGGACGTGCGGCCCACCGCTCACCGACGGCCGCTCCAGGTGCAGCAGCGACAGCCCGGCGACCGGCCGGATCGAGATCCGCGGACCGGCCACCTCGACGATGCCCGGCGAGACGATCAGCTCCACGCCGCGCTGTTCGAGCGCCCAGGACAGTTTGCGCAGCGAGTGCCCGGACAGCTCCGGGTCGGCCGCCACGGCGACCACCTCGACGTCCCACTCGTCGACCGCCTTGAGGATGTCCATCTCGCCGCGCCCCAGGCGCTCCGGCTCGGGCTCCTCGAAGGCGTCGCCGCGGGGCAGGCAACTCGCCACCACGACGTACCCGTCGGTCTTGCGCTCCTCCAGGTGCCGGCGCAGCGTCATCACCTGGTCGTTGCGTCCGACAACGAGCACCTTGCGCATGCACCGGCCGACGAACCGCCGCTTGGAGATCTGCCGGTGCAGCACCCAGCGGGCGAACATCGCCGCGAAGCAGGTCATCGGCACCGCCAGCACGACGAAACCGCGCGCAACCTGGCTCTTCGTCGCGTACGACGTGACCGCGACCACCGCGGTCAGCGCGACGGCGGCCCGGATGATCGAACGGAACTCCTCCGGTCCGGTGCCGAAGTAGCGGGTCTCATAACCCCGCTCCAGGGCCACACAGACCAGCCAGGCGATCGGCAGCACGGCGCCGAGCAGCACATAGCCGAGGTTGATCTGGGCCCCGAACCGGACCACCAGGGCCAGCGAGACACCGAACAGCGCGGCCCCCAGGTCGCCGGTGAGCGCCGCCCACCGGTACTTCGCGACCCAGCGCGCCTCGGTGAACCGTGCCGCGCGCGGCACGACCGCCGGAACCTCGTCCGGTACCACCCAGACCGGCCGGCGACGCTCCCCCGACGGCGCCGGCCGTAGGTCAGCCGGTTCGGCCAACCCCTCGGACATGACAAAATCAGTCACGCACAGTCACCCCCCACAGGTGAAAACCGAAACCCGTGACCAACCCACACCCCGTCACGGACCTCGTCCAAACGCCGCCCCCACAACGGCGTGAACCAGAGAGTACTACGTGGACGCGAACATAAGAAGCACTGACAGCAGAGACCCCCGGGTTCCCAATTTCCGGGTTCCCAGGGGCCTCAAATGACTACTTGATGTGATCAATCGCCGGGTCGGGGCACTGATCAGGGGTGTTACGTCAGCCGGCGATCAGACCGTCGCCGCTGATCAGCTCACGCATCTCGGCCAGCGAGCTGTCCGACGGGGGCAGGATGGCGTCGGAGTCGTGCAGCTCGTCGTCCGGCACCTTCTCACCGGAGCGGACGAAGTCCAGCAGCGCCGCGAACGCGGCCTGGTACGTCGTCTCGTCGCCGGACGACACGGCCTTCTCCAGGTCGCCGTCGACCGCGTTGAGCGCATCGAGCTTCTCGTCGGCCAGTCGCCACTGGCCTTCACCCATGATCCGAACGATCACCGAACATCTCCGTCCTGAGGTCGCGCCGGCTCGGCTGCCGGCTGCTGGGCGGTCTGGGGGGCGGACTGCTGCGCCTCACCGGAGAGCTCCTTGGGCGTGCTGCTGCCGCCGGACAGCTGCGCCTTCATGGCGGCCAGCTCGTTCTCGACGTCGGAGCCGGACGACATCCGCTCGAGCTCGAGCGTGATGTTGTCCTTGTTGGTCCCGGTGGCGTCGTCGAGCGCGCCGGAGGCGAGCAGCTCGTCGATCGCACCGGCCCGGGCCTGCATCTGCTGCGTGCGGTCCTCGGCGCGCTGCACCGCGAGGCCGACGTCGCTCATCTCCTCGGAGATGCCGGAGAAGGCCTCGTTGATCCGGGTCTGCGCCTCGGCCGCGGTGTAGGTGGCCTTGATGGTCTCCTTGCGGGTCCGGAAGGACTCGACCTTGGCCTGCAGCCGCTGGGAGGCGAGCGTCAGCTTCTCCTCCTCGCCCTGCAGCTGGGCGTGCTGCGTCTGCAGGTCGTCGATCTGCCCCTGCAGCCCGGACTTACGGGTCAGGGCCTCGCGGGCCAGGTCCTCGCGGCCCATCGAGAGCGCCTTCTGCGCCTGCTCCTGCAGCTTGGCCGACTGGGACTGCAGCTGTGACGCCTGCAGCTCCACCCGCTTCCGGCTGGTGGCCACGTCGGCCACGCCACGCCGCACCTTCTGCAGCAGCTCGAGCTGCTTCTGATACGAGTAGTCAAGGGTTTCGCGAGGATCCTCGGCCTTGTCCAGGGCGGAGTTCGCCTTGGCCTTGAAGATCGTCGACATCCGCTTGAAGATGCTCATCGATATCCGTACCCCTTCTGTGCCGGACTGACGACCCGGCGTGCGTGCCTTCCACCCTATGTCCCACCGGGTCACGACACCATCAGGACGGGCCCGGATAAAGTAGTGGGAAGGTCCGGGGACCACCCCGAGTCGCGACCTTGCCCTGCGAATGAGGTTCTGACCCCGTGTTCCGTCGTACCAAGTCTGAGACAGCTACCACCGTACCCGCCGAACCCCAGGGCAAGCCGGGCGGCAAGGGCCGTCCGACGCCGAGCCGCAAGGAGGCGGAGGCGGCCCGCAAGGCAGCCTTCAAGAAGCCGCGCGACCGCAAGGAGGCCTCGGCGATCCGGCGGGACAAGGTGCGGACCGAGCGCGCCAAGATGCAGGCGGCCATGCAGACCGGCGACGACCGGTACCTGCCGGCCGCCGACAAGGGCCCGGTCCGGCGGTTCGCCCGGGACTACGTCGACGCCCGCTATTCGGTGATGGAGTTCGCGCTGCCGGTGCTGCTGGTGGTGTCGCTGATCGGCGTGGTGTTCTCGCCGCAGTTCCCGTGGCTGGCCGGGATGGTGAACCTGCTGTTCCTGTTCATGATCCTGCTGATCGCCGCGGACTGGTTCCTGCTCACCTCGGGCCTGAAGAAGCAGGTGAGGATCAAGTTCCCGAAGGAGTCCACCAAGGGCATCGCGTTCTACGCCGTCCGGCGGACCATGCAGATGCGCCGCTGGCGGCTGCCCAAGCCGATGGTGAAGCGCGGCGAGAAGCCGTCCTGAGCTCTGACCCGTCCTTAGCTCTTGCACAGTAGGGTTCCGGTATGGACTTTCGCTATCTGGGCAACAGTGGTCTCAAGGTCAGCGAGATCTCGTACGGCAACTGGCTGACGCACGGCTCACAGGTGGAGAACGAGCAGGCGAAGGCCTGTGTGCGGGCCGCCCTGGACGCCGGCATCACGACGTTCGACACCGCCGACACCTACGCCAACACCAAGGCCGAGTCGGTGCTCGGCGAGGCGCTGGCCGGCGAGCGCCGCGAGTCGCTGGAGATCTTCACCAAGGTGTACTGGCCGACCGGTCCCGGCGGACCGAACGACACCGGCCTGTCCCGCAAGCACATCCACGAGTCGATCAACGGCTCGCTGCGGCGGCTCGGCACCGACTACGTCGACCTCTACCAGGCGCACCGGTTCGACACCGAGACGCCGCTCGAGGAGACGATGGAGGCGTTCGCCGACGTCGTGCGGCAGGGCAAGGCGCTCTACATCGGCGTGTCGGAGTGGACCGCGGAGCAGCTGCAGGAGGGCCACCGGCTCGCCCGCGAGCTGCGCATCCCGTTCGTCTCGAACCAGCCGCAGTACAGCATGCTCTGGCGGGTGATCGAGGCCGAGGTGGTGCCGGCGTCGGAGGAGCTCGGTATCGGCCAGGTGGTCTTCTCGCCGATCGCGCAGGGCGTGCTCACCGGCAAGTACCTGCCGGGTCAGCAGCCGCCGGAGGGGTCCCGGGCGACCGACGCCAACGGCTCGAACTTCATCAAGCGGTTCCTCACCGACGACGTCCTGACCCGGGTCCAGGAGCTGAAGCCGCTCGCCGAGCAGGCGGGGCTGTCGCTGTCCCAGCTCGCGATCGCGTGGGTGCTGCAGAACAGCAACGTCTCGTCGGCCATCATCGGCGCGTCCCGGCCGGAGCAGGTCACCGAGAACGTCAAGGCCGCCGGCGTCACGCTGGACGAGGGCCTGCTGAAGGGTATCGACGAGGTGCTCGGCCACATCGTCGAGAAGGACCCGGCCAAGACCGCGCAGAACGCCCCACAGAAGCGGCCGAACTCGTGAGCTGGAGCTGGCGGTTCGAGACCGCGAGTGGCGCGCTGGTCGACCCGGGCGAGGTCGGCGGGGCGGAGTTCTCCGCCCAGGGCGACGCCGAGAGCTGGCTGGGTGAGGTCTGGCGTGACCTGGCCGACCGCGGCGTCGGCCAGGTGTACCTGCTGGAGGACGGCCGCGAGGTCTACGGCCCGATGAGCCTGTCCTCGGCCGAATGACCGCAGAGTAGGATTCGTTCGAACCACACGCCTGCGTCACAGGGAAGCCGGTCCGAGTCCGGCGCTGACCCGCAACCGTAGGCCACCGCAGCGCTTCGGCGCCGGGGTGGCGAGCCGGAACACTGTGACGCAGGCGGTCAGGCTCGACTACCCGCCGTGGTCCGCGGGTGGAGCCCCTACCCTGCCGGTGCAGGCGGGACCTCCTCCACCGGGCTGCGGCCCGACCGAGGAACGACAATGACTGCACATCGGACCGCACGACTGGTCCTCAGCCTGCTGGCGGGTTTCCTGCTGGCGGGGACCGTCGCGACCGTCACAGCGACCGCTGCCCAGGCCGAGGACGGCTACCGCTTCTGGGGCTACTACCAGTGGACGAACGGCCAGTGGGCCTTCTCCCAGAAGGGCGCCGACGCCTACGTCCCGGCCGACGGGGCCGTCGAAGGCTGGCGGTTCGCGCTCGGCGGCGCCAAGCCCCGGGTACCGCGCGCCGCCGGCGACTTCGAGGCGATCTGCGGGAAGACCCCGGCCGAGACCGGCAAGAAGCGTGTCGCGGTGGTCGTCGACCCCGGGACGCCCGAGGACGCGGCCGCCGGAGAGACGCCCGGGCAGGCCACCGGCACCTGCGTGGTGACCGACCCGGCGTCGAACGGCGCGAAGATCCTCGCGGCGGTCGGCCCTGTCCGGATCGAGAAGGGTTTGACCTGCGGCGTCGCCGGCTACCCGGCCAAGGGCTGCGGCGACCAGGTGAAGAACATCAACGTCCCGGCCACCGACGCCCAGGTCACGCTGCAGATCGGTGCAAGCGTGGGGTCCTCGGCCAAGCCGTCCCCGGCCGCCTCTTCGGAAGAAGACAGCAGCACGCCGTGGACCGGCATCATCATCGCGATCGTCGTGGTCGCCCTGCTGGCCGGTGGCGGGCTCATCCTCAGCCGCCGTCGTTCCGCGGCCAAGTAGAGTGCGCGCCGTCCACCGCTTCACACTCCCCCGGGCACTGCACCCGGGGGCCTGGTGGTTGTGGGCGCTGTGCATGGCTGTTGCGGCCAGCAGGACCCGCAACCCGGTCCTGCTGGCCCTCATTCTCGCCGTGACCGGATTCGTGGTGGCGGCCCGGCGGAGCGACGCACCGTGGGCGCACAGTTTCACTGCGTTCCTGAAGCTGGGTCTGCTGGTCATCGGCGTCCGCGTGGTGCTGCAGGCGCTGCTGTCGACGCGCTCGCAGGGCAACACGGTGCTGTTCACGCTGCCGCTGATCCCGCTGCCCGGCTGGGCCGCGGGCGTCAAGCTCGGCGGTGAGGTCACGGCGGAGGCACTGGTGACAGCTCTGTACGACGGTGCGCAACTGGCCGTCATGCTCTGCTGCGTGGGCGCCGCGAACGCTCTGGCCAGCCCGCGGCGGCTGCTGAAGTCGTTGCCGGGGGCCCTCTACGAGATGGGCGTCGCCTGTGTCGTAGCACTCACCTTCGCGCCACAACTGGTGACCGACGGCCGCCGTGTCCGGGCAGCACGCCGGCTGCGCGGCCGTACGCGCGCTTCCTTCCGCACGACGGCCATGCCGGTCCTGGAGGGTGCGTTGGACCGATCGGTCGAGCTGGCAGCCGCAATGGACTCACGCGGCTACGGTCGTACGGCGCAAGCTTCAAAGGTCCACCGTCGACTGACCGCGTTGTGCGTTTTGCTGGGGCTGCTCGGGATCCTGCTCGGTGTGTATGCGTTGTTGACCGACTCCATGGCGTTCCCGTTCGCGGCCGGCGCACTGGCGGCCGGTGTGCTCCTGGCGGTCGCCGCCATGGCGATCGGGCGGCAGCGGGTCTCCCGAACGCGCTACCGCCCTGATCCCTGGGCGCTGCCCGAGTGGCTCGTCGTCACGGCCGGTGCGGCAGCGGCAGGAGCCATGGTGTTCGCAGCGGTCCGTGGCGTGAACGGTCTGTTGCTGGCGGGCCCTTTGGTCGTCCCACCAGTACCGGTACTGCCGGTTGTCGGCGTTCTGGTCGGACTGGTTCCCGCACTGGCTGCACCACCCGTGAAGAAGGCGGCGGCATGATCGAGTTCGACCACGTGACCATGACGTACGACGGTGCGCGTGAACCGGCGCTGCGGGACGTCAGCTTCACCGTGCCCGAGGGCGAGCTCGCGCTGGTGATCGGGCGGACCGGCTCCGGCAAGTCCACGCTGCTCCGGGCGATCAACGGCCTGGTGCCGCACTTCACCGGCGGCACGCTGGCCGGGCGGGTGCTCGTCGACGCGCGGGACACCCGCGAGTACCGGCCGCGCGATCTCGCGGACGTGGTCGGGATGGTCGGGCAGGACCCGATGGCGGGGTTCGTCACCGACACGGTCGAGGACGAGCTGGCGTACAGCATGGAGTCACTCGGCGTGGCACCCGACGTCATGCGGCGGCGCGTCGAGGAGACACTCGACCTGCTCGGGTTGGCGGACGTGCGGGACCGGGCGCTGACGTCCTTGTCGGGTGGCCAGCGACAGCGGACCGCTATCGGAGCAGCGCTGACGTCACACCCCGCCGTACTGGTGCTGGACGAGCCCACCTCCGCGCTGGACCCGCAGGCGGCCGAGGAGGTGCTGGCCGCGCTGCAGCGGCTGGTGCACGACCTGGGCGTCACGGTGGTGATGGCCGAGCACCGGTTGGAGCGCGTGATCCAGTACGCCGACCGCGTGATCGAAGTGCCTGGTCGCGCGGCGGCTGTGTCGACTGGGCTCCCGGCCGAGCGCATGGTGACCGCACCGGTCGCACCGCCAGTTGTCGAGCTGGGACGGCTGGCCGGATGGTCACCGCTCCCCCTGTCGGTACGAGACGCGCGACGCGCCGCCGTCGTCCTGCGAAGCGAGTTGGGCTCCACCGCACCGGCGCGTCCCGCGGCCGCACTCGGTGCGGAGCTGGCGCGCTGCACCGACCTTGTCGTCGGGTACGGCGCCGTCACCGCGCTGCGTGGCGTGTCGCTGAGCATCAAGGCCGGTGAGATCGTCGCGCTGATGGGCCGCAACGGCGCAGGCAAGTCGACGCTGCTCAACGCACTGGTCGGCATCCTGCCGGCCCGGTCAGGTACTGCGACAGCATCCGGAGCAGACCCGCGACGCACCAAGCCGAGCGACCTGGTCAAGGCGGTCGGACTGGTCCCGCAGGAGCCGGCAGACCTCCTGTACGCCGCGACCGTCGCGGACGAGTGCGCCACCGCGGACTCCGACTTCGGTGTGCCCGCAGGTAGCTGCCGCGCGCTCCTGGAACGGCTGGCGCCGGACGTGCCGCTGGAAGCCCACCCACGCGACCTGTCCGAGGGACAGCGGCTGTGTCTGGCGCTGGCCGTCGTACTGTGCGGGGCGCCCCCGCTGCTGCTGCTGGACGAGCCGACGCGCGGGCTCGACTACGGCGCCAAACGCCGGCTGGTCGCGATCTTGCGGGAACTGTCCGCTGCCGGGCACGCGGTGGTGCTGTCGACGCACGATGTGGAAATGGTGGCCGAGGTCGCGACGCGGGTCATGGTGCTCGCTGACGGCGAACTGGTCAGTGACGGCGGCACCGCCGAAGTGATCGCCGGGTCACCGGCCTTCGCTCCGCAGGTCGCGAAGATCCTGGCGCCGCTGCCGTTCCTGACGGTCGGCGAGGTCGCCGACGCGCTGGATCGGGCATCGTGAAGCTGATCCTGCTCAGGCCGCGGAGCACGGTCATGTTGCTGATCGCGTCGGCGGTCGGTGTGCTGGCGTTCGGGTGGCCGTTGGTCTTCCGGACCTCACAGGCGGGCGAGTCGGCCATCGGCCACACAACGGATGCACCCTGGCTGTTCGTGTTGCTGCTGCCGTTGCTGGTCGCCGTCGTGCTCGCGGAGCTGTCCGAGGCGGGCATCGACGCGAAGGTGATCTCACTGCTCGGCATGCTCGCCGCGATCGGCGCGGCGCTGCGGGCGCTGGGACCGGGGACCGCGGGGCTCGAGCCGGGGTTCTTCCTGCTGGTGCTGGCGGGCCGGGCGTTCGGGGCCGGGTTCGGGTTCGTGCTCGGGGCGGTGTCGCTGCTCGGCGGGGCGATGATCAGCGGCGGGGTCGGGCCGTGGATGCCGTTCCAGATGTTCGCGTGCGCGTGGGTCGGGTGCCTGGCGGGGCTGCTGCCGCGGGTCGGCGGGCGGCTCGAGGTGCTGATGCTCGCGGCGTACTCGCTGGTCTCGGGCGTGCTGTACGGCGTGATCATGAACCTGTGGTTCTGGCCGTACGCGACGTTCGGCAGCGACTTCTCGTTCGTCCCCGGCGACGTGCTCGCGGCGAACCTGCACCGGTACTTCCTGTTCGTGGTGGCGACGTCACTCGGATGGGACATCCCGCGCGGCATCCTGTCCGCGGCGCTGGTCCTGACCCTCGGGCGGCCGATGCTGAACGCGTTCCGGCGTACCGCCCGCAAGGCGGCCTTCGAGGCGCCGGTGGTTTTCGAGTCCGGGAGGACGCATGGCTGACCGGATCCTGGTACTCGGCGGCGCCCGCTCGGGCAAGTCGATCGCCGCGGAGCGGCTGCTCGCCGACGTACCGGACGTCGTGTACGTCGCCACTGGTGGAGACGACTCGGGGAGTTCCGAGTGGGCCGAGCGGGTTGCCAAGCACCGGGCCCGCCGGCCCGCGACGTGGGGTCTGGCCGAGACGATCGACCTGGTCCCGCTGCTCGAGTCCGCCGGGCCACCGCTGTTGATCGACTGCCTGACGCTGTGGCTGTCGCGCACGATGGACAGGCTTCACGTGTGGTCCGACCTGTCCCGTGCGGGCGAGGTCGAAACCCACATCACCGCGCTCGCCGAGGCCTGGTCCGCCACCCCGCGCCACGTAGTTGCCGTCAGCAATGACGTAGGCTCCGGCATCGTCCCCGCGGACGCCGGCACGCGCCTGTTCCGCGACCTCATGGGCCGCCTCAACACCACGGTTTCGCTGGCCTCGGACCAGGTCCTCTGGACCATCGCCGGCCGAATCCTGCCTCTCACATGAGCTGGGCCGACGCGGCGCGGCTGTCGCTCGGCACGCTCAGCGTGCTGCCCGCCGGCATGCCCTCGCGAGTGGATCGGACTGTGGGCGGGCGGGCGATGGCGCTCGCCCCGATGGTCGGGGCGCTGGTCGGTGGGATCGCAGCCGCGGTCGTGGTGCTGGCGCAACTGGTGAATCCGGACGCGGACCTGCTCGCGGCCGTGCTCGGCGTCCTCGTCGTCGCAGGACTGTCCGGCGGCCTGCATCTCGACGGGCTCGCCGACTTCGCCGACGCGCTCGGCAGCCGGCGGGATCGAGAGACGATGCTACGGATCATGAAGCAGAGTGACATCGGTCCGTTCGGTGTGGTCGCCATCGTCGCCGTCCTGCTGCTCGACGTCGCCGCCCTCACCGCCTGTGTGCAGGCCGGCTTCGGCTGGCAGGCGATCCTGATCGGGGCCACAGCGAGCCGCCTCACGCTCCCGTGGTCCTGCCTGAGATCCATCCCCGCGGCCCGCCCGGACGGATTGGGAAGCCTGGTCGCCGCGACCGTCCGGCCAGTGACGGCTGTGACGGCGACAGTTGTCGTCCTGGCCGCGGCCGCGAGCCTCGCCTGGTCCGTGCCGCCCCGGACGATCGGCGCCGCGGCCGCGGTCCTGCTCGCTGTCGCGACCAGCCTGGTCACGAGCCGTCGAGCCCGCCGGGCACTCGGCGGAACCACCGGCGACGTCCTCGGCGCGACCGTCGAGCTGGCCCTCCCGGTGGCCCTGGTGACACTCGCCCTGACCGTGTGAGCGCTCCCCTCCCTCGCACGGCCGCCATGGTGGTCTACTGTCGCGCTCGTGAGTGCACCGCTATCCGTTATCTTTATGTAATGAACGCAACCCGCCCGGCCCCGGGCTCGCAGGCTTCGCTGCGCGAGGCCAACCGTGCGCGCGTTCTCGGCGTGGTCCGCCAGCACGGCCCGCTCACCCAGGTCGAGATCGCGGCCGCCTCCGGACTCTCCGCCGCCACCGTCTCGAACATGGTCCGCGAGCTGGACCAGGCCGGCATGGTCGGCCTGTCCCGCAGCATCCGCAACGGCCGCCGCGCGGTCCTGGTCTCGCTGGCGTCCGGCGGCGGACTGCTGGCCGGGGTCGCGTTCGGCGAGCGTGACGTCCGCGTCGCGGTCGCGAACGGCTCCCGCGAGATCCTCGCCCAGCAACTGATGCCGCTGCAGGCCGACCATGTCGCCGACGAAGGGATGGAACGCGCCGCCCGCCTCCTCGCGGACCTGGCCGAAACCGTCAGCTCCGGCGTCGAGGACATCTCCGCGATCGGATTCGGACTGCCGATGCCCGTCGACGCGATCAGCGGCGAGGCGGGCTCGGACGCAGTACTTCCCGGCTGGCGCGGCGTCAACGTGACCGAGGCGATGTCCGGCTACCTGCGCGCCCCGGTCGCACTCGACAACACCGCGAACCTCGCCGCACTGGGCGAACTCCACGCCGGCGCGCTGCGCGGGGTCCGCAACGGCTGCTACCTGAAGTTCTCGTACGGCGTCGGCGCGGGCATCGTGATCAACGGCGACGTGTTCCGCGGCTCGGCCGGTACGGCGGGCGAGATCGGGCACGTCACGATCGACGAGAACGGGCCGATCTGCCGCTGCGGAAACCGCGGCTGCCTGGACACGTTCGTCGGCTCCCGGGCGCTGATCACCAGCCTGGCCGCGTCGCACGGACCGCTGCGGCTGAAGGACATCGTGACCCGGGCGCTCGGCGGCGACCTGGGCTGCCGCCGGGTGATCGAGGACGCCGGCCGGCGCGTCGGCGTCGCTGTCGCCGGCGTCGTGAACCTGCTGAACCCGGAAACCATCGTGGTCGGCGGCCTGATGGCCGAGGCCGGTGAACTCATCCTCGGCCCGCTCCGCGAGGCCCTGGACCGGTGCGCGATCCCGAGTGCCGCCGCGACCGTCGACCTGCGGCCCGCCGAGCTCGGCGACGAGGCGGACATCGTCGGCGCCATCCACCGCGCGTCGATGCTGAGTCACACCAATATCTCCATTTCTTGAATTCAAGTCTTGACGCCAAGACGCCGGACAGCTTGACTTCGGGCAGGCCAATCAGGGCCTGTTCCGTCAAGGAGTCGCCATATGTCCCTCTCCGCAACACGTCTCGTCGGGCTCGGCATCGCCGTCTCGGCCCTCGCCGTCTCCTTGGTGGCCTGTGGCCAGGACGACGGAGGCGACGACTCCGGCAGCGGCTCAGGCAGCGCGAAGAAGATCGCGCTGTTGCTGCCCGAGTCGAAGACCACCCGGTACGAAGCGCTCGACCGCCCGCTGTTCACCGAGGCGCTGAAGGCGGCCTGCGGGAACTGCGAGCTGATCTACAGCAACGCCGACCAGGACGCCGCGAAGCAGCAACAGCAGGCCGAGGCCGCGCTCACCCAAGGCGCGAACGTGCTCGTCCTCGACCCGGTCGACGGCAAGGCCGCCGCCGCGGTGGTCAACTCCGCCAAGGGCCAGAACGTCCCGGTGGTCGCGTACGACCGGTTCATCGACAACGCCAACTACTACGTGTCGTTCGAGAACGAGGCGGTCGGCAAGCTGCAGGCCCAGACCCTGGTCGACGCCCTCAAGGCGGCCGGCAAGACCTCCGGCAACCTGGCCATGATCAACGGCTCGCCGACCGACCCGAACGCCGCCGACTTCAAGAAGGGCGCGCACAGCGTGCTCGACTCCAGCGGCTACAAGGTCGCCGCCGAGTTCGACACCCCGGACTGGAGCCCGGACAAGGCGCAGGCCTGGATGGAAGGCCAGCTCAGCGCGATCAAGAACGGCCTGGTCGGTGTGTACGCCGCCAACGACGGCACCGCGGGCGGCGCGATCGCGGCGCTCAAGGGCGGTGGCGTGACGCCGCTGCCGCCGGTCACCGGGCAGGACTCCGAACTGGCCGCGATCCAGCGGATCGTCGCCGGCGACCAGGCGATGACCATCTACAAGGCGGTCAAGCCGCAGGCCGAGGCCGCCGCCAAGGGCGCCGTGGCGCTGGCGAACGGCGGCAAGCCGGAGTCCACCACCGAGAAGAACGGCGTACCGTCGACGATCCTCGACCCGGTCGCGGTGACCAAGGACAACATCAAGGACACCGTGGTCAAGGACAACATCTACAAGGTCACCGACATCTGCACCGCGTCCTTCGCGGCCGCATGCCTGAATGCTGGCCTTACCACAAATTGACCAGCAGGATATGCCCAGGAGGCTGATCGAGTGACTGTGACTCCACCTGCTACTCCCGCTCCCCTGGACGTCGGCGCCGGCACGGTGCTGACGCTGCAGGGGATCTCCAAACGGTTCGGCGCCGTCCAGGCCCTGAAGAACATCGAGCTCGACGTCCGGGCCGGCGAGGTGCTGGCGCTGGTCGGCGACAACGGCGCCGGCAAGTCCACGCTGGTCAAGACCATCGCGGGCGTCTACACCGCCGACGACGGGTCGATGGTGTTCGACGGCAGGCCGGTCCGGGTCGGCAGCCCGGCCGAGGCGCAGCAACTCGGCATCGCGACCGTGTTCCAGGACCTGGCGCTGTGCGACAACCTCGACGTCGTCGCGAACCTGTACCTGGGCCGCGAGCTCCGCAAGGGGCGGGTGCTCGACGAGGTCGAGATGGAGCGGCAGTCCTGGGAACTGCTCCGCCAGCTCTCCGCCAAGATCCCGTCGGTTCGGATCCCGGTCGCCAGCCTGTCCGGCGGCCAGCGGCAGACCGTCGCGATCGCCCGCAGCCTGCTCGGCAGGCCCAAGGTCGTGATGCTGGACGAACCGACCGCGGCCCTCGGCGTAGCTCAGACCGCCGAGGTCCTCAATCTGGTCGAGCGGCTGCGCGAACGCGGCCTGGCCGTCATCCTGATCAGCCACAACATGGCCGACGTGATGGCGGTCGCGGACCGGGTCGCCGTGCTGCGGCTCGGCCGCAACAACGGCGTCTTCGTGGTCAGCGAGACCAAGACGCAAGACATCATCGCCGCGATCACCGGCGCCACCGACAACGCCGTCTCCGAGCGCGCCGCGCGCCGAAGCCGGGAGGACTCATGACCGCGCAAGACTCGGCCCAGCTTCCGGCCGACCTCCAGGACGAACGGCTGATCGCGAGCAGCGGGATCAGCGGCGCCGTGTCGGCGTTCACCGCGCGGCTGCGCTCCGGTGACCTGGGATCGGTCCCGGTGGTCGTCGGGCTGGTCATCATCTGGGTGGTCTTCCAGATCGCGAACAGCTCGTTCCTGTCCAGCCGCAACCTGGTCAACCTCACGCTGCAGACCACCTCGGTCGGAGTGATTGCCCTCGGCATCGTCCTGGTCCTGCTGCTGGGCGAGATCGACCTCTCGGTCGGTTCGGTCAGCGGTGTCGCGGCCGCACTCGTCGGCGTCACCTTCGTCAACCAGGGCTGGCCGCTCGTCCTGTCGCTGGTCGCCGGCGTCGCGCTCGGCGTGACCGTCGGCCTGTTCTACGGTCTGCTGTACACGCGGTTCGGCGTACCGAGCTTCGTGATCACGCTCGCCGGTCTGCTCGGCTTCCTCGGGCTCCAACTGCTTGTGCTCGGCAAGGACGGCACGATCAACCTGCCGTACGACTCCGCGCTGGTCGGGTTCGCGACGCGGAGCTTCCTGCCGCCCGCGATGGCCTACGCACTGGTCGCGCTGGTCGTCGTCGCCTACGCACTCACCCGGCTGCAGGGCCGGACGGCGCGGGCGGCCGCCGGTCTGTCCGCGGCGCCGACCTCGGTCATCGCGATCAAGGCCGCCGGCCTCGCGGTCGTGCTCCTGATCCCGGTCGCGATCCTGAACGGCGACCGCGGCGTCTCGTCGATGTTCCTGCTGTTCCTCGCGCTGGTGGTGATCACGGACCTCGCCGTCCGCCGGACGCGCTGGGGCCGCTCGGTGTTCGCCGTCGGCGGCAACGTCGAGGCCGCCCGGCGGGCGGGTATCAACGTCCGGACCATCTATCTGACGGTGTTCGCGGCGTGCTCGACGTTCGCGGCCGTCGGCGGCATCCTCGCCGCGGCCCGGCTGGTCGCGGTCGGGCAGGCCAGCGGCGGTACGGACACCAACCTGAACGCCATCGCGGCGGCCGTCATCGGCGGCACCAGCCTGTTCGGCGGCCGCGGTTCGGCGTACTCCGCCCTGCTCGGCGCGCTGGTGATCATGTCGATCTCCAACGGCCTCGCCCTGCTCAGCCTGGACTCCAACGTCCGCTACATCGTCACCGCGGGCGTCCTGCTGATCGCCGTCACCATCGACTCGCTCAGCCGCCGCAGCCGGCAGGCGCATGGGCGAGCATAACCAGTCAAGACACAAGTAAGCCCTCCGTCGCCTTTGACGGAGGGCTTACTTGCGCTCAGGCGGTTTCCGCGATCAGATCGACCTTCGGCTCCGCGAAGTGGCAGGCGGCCGTGTGGCCGGTGCTCGACTGCGGCTTGATCTCCAGCAGCGGCTCCTGCGTGGCGCAGATGTCCTCTGCCTTCCAGCAGCGGGTCCGGAACCGGCAGCCGCTCGGCGGGTCGATCGGCGAGGGTACGTCGCCGACCAGCCGGATCCGCTCCTTCGGCGGGACGCCGCGGATCGTGCCGAGGTCCGGTGCCGCGGACAGCAGCGCCTGCGTGTACGGGTGCTGCGGCGCGTTGTAGATCTGGTCCCGGCTGCCCTGCTCGACGATCTTGCCGAGGTACATCACCGCGACCTCGTCACAGAAGTGCCGGACGACGCCGAGGTCGTGCGCGATGAACACGAACGCGATGCCGAGGTCCTTGCGCAGTTCCTCGAGCAGGTTCATCACCTGTGCCTGGATCGACACGTCGAGCGCGGACACCGGCTCGTCGGCGATGATCACCTCCGGCTCCACCGCGAGCGCCCGGGCGATGCCGATGCGCTGCCGCTGACCGCCGGAGAACTCGTTCGGGTAGCGGTTGTGGTGCTCGGGGTTCAGGCCGACCCGCTCCAGCAGCTCCTGGACCCGTCCGAGCTCCTTGCCCTTCGGCACCAGGTTGTGGACGCGCAGCGGCGTACTGATGATGTTGCTGACCGTCTGCCGCGGGTTCAGCGAGCTGTACGGGTCCTGGAAGACGATCTGCAGCTGGCGGCGGAACGGACGGAGGTCCTTCTCCTTCAGCTGCGCGATGTCCGTGCCCTTGAACAGGATCTGGCCGGACGTCGGCGTCAGCAGCCGGGTGATCATCCGGCCGGTGGTCGACTTGCCGCAGCCGGACTCGCCGACCAGGCCCAGGCTGGCGCCCGCCTTCAGGTCGAAGTCGACGCCGTCGACGGCCTGCACGACCTTCTTGGTCCGGCCGAGGCCGGCGGCCTCCTTGATCGGGAAGTGCATCTTCAGGTCGCGGACCTGCAGCAGAGTCTCGCTCCCGGTTTCGCTCACAGTTTGGCTCATGGCTCCTCAGTCCCCTCGTCAGCCCAGTCTCGGCGCGACCTCGGTCTCGTAGATCGAGACCTTGTCGTGCAGGTGACAACGGGACGTGTGCGCACCGGCGCCGTCGACCGGCAGCAGTTCCGGCAGTTGCGTCGTGCAGAGCTCGCCCTTGACCCGGTCCTTGTACGGACAGCGCGGGTTGAACGAGCAGCCGCCCGGCAGGTTCAGCAGCGACGGCGGCAGGCCCTTGATCGGACGCAGCTTCTCGTTCGCCGCGGAGACCGTCGGGATCGACTCGAGCAGGCCCCAGGTGTAGGGCATCCGCGGGTTCGCCAGAACGTCCTCGGCGGTGCCGTACTCGACGCAGCGCCCGGCGTACATCACCAGGACGTCGTCGGCCATCTCGGCGACCACCCCGAGGTCGTGGGTGATCAGCACGATCGCGGAGCCGAACTCCTTCTGCAGGTTGTTCAGCAGGTCCAGGATCTGCGCCTGCACGGTGACGTCGAGGGCCGTGGTCGGCTCGTCGGCGATCACCAGCTTCGGGTCGTTGATCAGGCTCATCGCGATCATCGCGCGCTGCCGCATACCGCCGGAGAACTCGTGCGGATACTGCGCGAACCGGCGCTGCGGGTTCGGGATGCCGACCAGGTCGAGCATCTCCAGGGCCCGCTTCTTCGCGACCTCCTTGGAGACCTTGTGGTGCACGCGGTACGCCTCGACCAACTGGTTGCCGATCGTGTACAGCGGGTGCAGCGAGGACTGCGGGTCCTGGAAGACCATCGACACCGCGTCGCCGCGGACCTTCATCAGGTCGTTCTCGGACAGGCCGATGAGCTCCTCGCCGCCGAGCCGGATCGACCCGGTGATCCGGGTCCGCTTGCGGTCGTGCAGGCCCATCACGGCCATGCTGGACACCGACTTGCCGGAACCGGACTCGCCGACGATCGCGAGCGTGCGGCCGAGCGGGACCGAGTAGCTCAGCCCGTTCACCGCGCTCACCACGCCGTCGGCGGTGGGGAACTTGACGACCAGGTCCTCGACCACCAGGTACGGCGTCTCGCCGCTCGGGTTGGTCGCGCCCTGGCGGCGCTCACGAGTGGCGACCGCCGGGCCGCGCTTGGCCGCGGCCGCGCCGGCGTCCGCGGCCGGCGTTTCCGACGTTTCCGGCATGTTGTCCTGAACGTCCTTACCGTCGTCGTTGGCTGGTGTCGTCATGCGAGCCTCACCCGCGGGTCGATCAGCGAGTAGGCGATGTCGACGAGGAAGTTCATCGCGACCAGGATGGCCGCAGAGACCAGCACCGTGCCCATGATCAGCGGCAGGTCGTAGTTGCTCAGGCTTTCCAGCACCAGGTTGCCGAGGCCCGGCAGATCGAAGATCCGCTCGGTGAAGATCGCGCCCGAGAGGCTGCCGGCGATGTCCAGGCCGAAGATCGTGATGACCGGGATCATGCCGGAGCGCAGGCCGTGCTTGTAGGTGACGACCCGGTCCGACAGGCCCTTGGCCCGCGCGGTCCGGATGTAGTCCTCGCTGAGCGCCTCCACCATCGAGCCGCGCGAGTACCGCGCGTACTGCGTACAGCTGTAGAGACCGAGCACCAACCACGGGGTCAGCAGCCCGGTGAACCAGGACACCGGATTCTCGGTCAACGGCGTATATCCGCCGCGCGGCAGGATCTGGTAGAGGATCGTCAGGTAGAGGGAGATCATCAGCGCCACGATGTAGTACGGCACCGAGCTGAGGATCAGCGTGCTGCTCATCAGCGCGCGGTCGCCCAGCGTCCCCCGTCTCTTCGCGGCCATCGAGCCCACGAAGACACCGATCGTGAGGACGATCACCGCGTAGCCGGCGACCAGCGACACCGTGACCGGTAGTCGCTCTTTCAGCATCTGGGTGACAGGCCGGTCGTTCTTGAAGGAGAAGCCCAGGCAAGGCACCGAGCAGTGCTGCTTGACGCCGGCCGTCTCGAAGGTACGTCCGGCGAAGATGCCCACCGTGTACTCGGTGAACTGCTGCACCAGCGGCCGGTCCAGGTGCAGGTTTTCCTTGATCTCGTTGTATCGCTCCTGGGTGCAGTTGCGATCACCGCAGATCGCGCCGGCCGGGTCGGTCGGCGCAACGAAGAACAGCGCGAAAGTCACGATCAGCGTGACCAGCACGACGCTCAGCGCGCTCACCAGCCGGCGCGCCACGAAGTAGAGCACGAAGGATTCTCCTCGCTGAGGGATGGTGGCCGGACCGGGGTCCGGCCACCATCCGTCGTCAGACGATCAGACTGCTGTTACCCGAAGGCCGATCAGGGCTGCTTCAGGAAGATGGAGGTGAACTCCGGCAGACCCTGCGTCGGGTCGTTGATGACGTGGCCGAGGTTCTTACCCACCGGGTAGTTGCTCGCGCTGTAGTACAGCGGGATCAGCGGCAGGTACTTCTCCATGATCATCTTGTCGACCTTCGGCCATTCCTTGAGCTGCTCGTCAGCGCTCAGGGCGTTGACGCGGTTGAGCTCGGCGTCCAGCGCCTTGTCCTGCAGCATGCCGATGCTGTTGCTCAGCTCGACGGCGTCGGACCGGAACAGGACCGGGAACCAGCTGGCACCCGACGGCCAGTCGGAGCACCAACCCGACGGACCCTGGCCGATGTTGACCGGAGCAGCCGGGTCGTTGCGGAAGGTCCGCAGCTTGGCCTTCGCGACACCGATGGCCTTCACCTTGAAGCCGGCCGAGGTGTAGACCTGGGTCCGCAGCTGGGTGACCTGCGTGGCGATCTTGTCGTCGTTGGCGTAGTACCAGCTGAGCTCGAAGTTCTCCTTGCCGAGCTCCTTCAGCTTCGCCTTGACCTCGCTCGCGACGGCCGGGTCCTCAGCGCCCTTGCCGGTACCGACCAGGCCCGGGAGCTCGTACTTCTCGTAGCCCGGAACGGCCGGCGGCATGATCGTCGACGCCGGGATGGCGCTCTTCGGCGTCAGACCCGCAACCTTGCGGTAGGTGTCGAACGGGTACGCCTTGGCGATCAGCTGGCGGACCTCCATCGGGATCTTCCGGGTGTCCAGGCCCCAGACCGTGGTGCACGGCTGCGGACCGGTGACGAGCTGGCTCTGGTCCTTGACCTCAGGCACGAGGCTGGAGTCGAGGTCGGAGTAGTTCAGCGCGTTCGCGTCCGGACCGTTGCTGGCCAGCACCTGACGCTGAACCTTCAGCGTGTCCTGACCGAACTTGAAGTCGAAGGCGTCCGGGTACTGGTACCGCACCGGGTCGGTGTTGGGGTCCCAGTTCGGGTTCTTCTTGAGCTTCAGCTCCGAACCCGGCGTGTAGGAGTCGACCTGGTACGGGCCGGTGGTCATCGGCTTCAGGTCGTAGGACTTCTTGGTGTCCTTGGCCTGCGGGATCGGCGTGAACATCGGGAACGCCGCGTAGTACGGCAGGTCGTCGAACTTCTCCGCCAGGTGGATGACCAGGGTGTTGTCGTCCGGCGTCTCGACACCGGAGTAGTTGGCGCCGTTCGGGCCGTACGGGCCCTTGTAGGTCTTGCCGTCCTTGAAGTACTGGTCCTGGTACACCGGTCCGGCGTCGTACAGGTCGTGCGCGAAGGACCGCTTGATCGCGTACGCGTAGTCGGCCGCCTTCACCGGCGTGCCGTCCATGTACTTGATGCCCTTCTTCAGCTTGAAGGTCCAAGTCAGGCCGTCGGCAGACTTCGTGCCCAGGTCCTCGGCGAGGTCCGGAACGAGCACCGGCTTGTGGCTGTCACCGTCCAGGCGGTACTGGGTCAGCGCCCGGTACATCAACTTGCCGATCTGGTTCGTGTCGGTGAAGTAGATGTTCGTCGGGTCCATCGTGTCCGGCGAGACGTCCGACAGGACGCTCACGGTGCCGCCCTTCTTGGCACCCTCGAGCTCCGGAGCCGGGCCCTTCGCGGTCGCGTCGGTGGCCTTCTCCTGGGCCGTACCCGCGTCACCCGCGTTGGCCCCGTCCTTGCCGCTGTTGGACGACGGGCTGCCACAGGCCACGGCGGCCAGCATGACCGTCGCCGTGACAGCGGTGATCCGTTTCCACTGCATTGTTGTGTTTCTCCTTTTCTGCCGCTGGGGCAACGCCGGGCTACCGGCGAGTCTTGGGGTCGAAGGCGTCGCGGACTGCGTCACCGAGCAGGGCCAGCGCCAGAACCAGCGCGGTGATACCCAGCACGGGCAGCCACAGGTACAGCGGGTCCGCCTTGAACCAGTTGGTCGCGGTCGCGATCGTCTGGCCCCAGGAGGGGACCGGCTCGATCAGACCGACGCCGAGGAAGGACAGTCCCGCCTCCGCGGTCACGTACGCCGGCAGGGCCAGCGACGCCGAGATCACGATCGGCGCGACCAGGTTCGGCAGCAGCTCCTTGAACAGGACCTGCGAGGTCGGGACGCCGATGGCCTTCGCCGCGAGCACGAACTCACGCTCGCGCAGGGACAGCACTTCGCCTCGGATGATGCGGGCCAGACCGGCCCAGCCGAAGAACGACAGCACGAAGATCAGCACGATGAAGCGGGTCGAGGCCTGCTCCTCGGGCGAGAGGTTGAACGACCCGCCGCGCATGCTCTCGACGATCGGCACCAGCGCGATCGCGAACAGCAGGTACGGCAGGCTCAGCACGAAGTCGACCAGCCAGGAGATGACCCGGTCCACCCAGCCGCCGAGGAAGCCCGCGAGCAGGCCCATCAGCACGCCGACGATGGTGCCGAACAGCGTCGCGACGAACGCGACGACCAGCGACGGACGGGCGCCGTACACCCAGCGGGCGAAGTTGTCCCGCCCGGTCTTCGGCTCGACGCCGAACCAGTGCTGCGCGTTGGCGGCGAACGTCGGGAAGCCGTACTCGTCGACGAGCTCCGGGTGGAACGTGCCGATGTCGCTGCCCTCGATCTTGGTCAGCAACGGTGCCAGGACCGCGATCAGGATGAAGAAGAGCACCACTCCGGCGCAGACCACGGCGACTCGGTCCTTGCGGAGCCGGTCCACTGCCACCCGGGTGGGGGACTTGCCGTGCGGTACAGCAGAACCCCGAGTTGGTTCCGCCGACGCCGGGTGTTCTTCGATCCCCACGGTCGAGTCGGGTGACCCAATTGTCATTCGCACTCCGTAGCTTCAGTCGACCGGATTTCGGTCCGTCAAATTCTCTTGACAGGCGTTGTCCGCACAGCCGCGCGCTAGCCTGCCCGACACCGTGACACCAAACCAGCGGTGTCCGGCAGCAGTGCACAAATCGTTACCGGACCGCGTACCCCGATGGAACATTTGCCCCATTTCGTCACTGCCCGCAGTCGAGCCTGCGCAAAACGCGTCGGCACAGCACCGACAGTGGCCATTTTGTGCCAAGATCTCACGCAATGTAACGAAAAGACACAAACGGTGCAGATCGCGGTCAGCGCACGTGGACCGTCACGAAGGGCGGTTTCACGACCTCGAAGGTTTCCTTGCGGCCGCGGATGTCGACGGTCACTTGTTCGCCTTCTTTCACCGACGCGTCGAGCAGTGCCAACGCAATACCTTTCTTCAGCGTCGGCGAGAACGTGCCGGACGTCACTTCACCGAGCGCCGTTCCGGAATGCGCCAGAACGGACATGTGCGGCCGCGGAATACCCCGGCCGGTGGCCAGCAGGCCGCGCAGGATCCGGGCCGGTCCGCGCTCCTTCTCGGCCCGCAGGGCCTCGTCGCCCCAGAAGTGCTCCTTCTTCCAGCCGACGGCCCAGCCGGACCGCGCCTGGACGGGCGTGATGTCCGGCGAGATGTCCTGACCGTGCAGCGGGTACCCCATCTCGGTCCGGAGCGTGTCCCGCGCCCCGAGCCCGGCCGGGACGATGCCGTACTGCTCGCCGGTTGCCAGCAGCGCGTCGAACACGGCCACCGCGGCGGCGTTCGGTACGACGAGCTCGAAACCGCGCTCGCCCGTGTACCCGGTGCGGCACACCACCACCGGCGTACCGTCGACGTCGGCCGTGGCGAACGACATGTAGTCGTGGCCGGTCGGCAGCCCGATCGCGGACACCACCTCGTCGCTGTGCGCGCCCTGCACCGCGAGGATCGCGTAGTCGTCGTGCACGTTCGTGACCTCGACGCCGTCCGGGGCGCCGGCCTGGAGCAGGCGGACGACCTCGGCGGTGTTCGCGGCGTTCGGGATCAGGAACACGTCGTCGTCGGCGTGCAGATAGGCGATCAGGTCGTCGACCACTCCCCCGCGCTCGTTGCAGCACAGCGTGTACTGCGCCTGCCCGGGCGCGATCTTGCCGAGGTCGTTGGTCAGGCACGCGTTCACGTACGCCGCGGCGCCCGGTCCCTTGACCGTGGCCTTGCCGAGATGGCTGACATCGAAGACTCCGACCGATGTCCGCACCGCGGTGTGCTCGGCCACCACACCGGAGTACTCCAGGGGCATCTCCCAGCCGCCGAACTCGGCGAACTTGGCGCCGAGCGCGACGTGGCGCTCGTGCAGCGGGGACTTCTTCAACTCGGTCGACGGTGTCGGTGACGTGGTCATGGAGCGCAAACTACCTGACGCGTAGCATGCGGAGGCAGCTTGCACGTACCGTCACGACCGGCGCATCTGAGTCGCCGGTCAAGGAGGACTGAGGATTTCGTGACCACCATCACCCTGAGCAAGTCAGATGCCGCCGGCGTCAAGAGCGACGCCGTGGTCATCGGCGTGGTCAAACTCGGCGGCGGCGTCACCCTGCCGGCCGGTACCGAGTCGCTGAACGCCGCGTACGGCGGGAAGCTGGTGGAGGTGCTGTCCGGTCTCGGCGCCACCGGCAAGACCGGCGAGGTGACGAAGGTGCCCGGGCCCCACCTGAACAAGCCGGGCAAGTCGGCCACGCTGATCGCGGTCGGCCTGGGCGCCGCGCCCGACGGCGAACTGAAGACCGAGGACCTGCGGGCCGCGGCCGGCACCGGCGTCCGCGCCGCCAAGGCGGCGCAGTCGGTCGCCTTCGCGCTGCCGACGCCGGACGCCGAGTGCGTGCGGGCGATCGCCGAGGGCGCGCTGATGGGCCGCTACTCGTTCACGGCGTACAAGTCCTCCGACGGCCCGGCCGAAGCCCCCGGCAACCTGACGGTGCTGACCGACCTGGCCCGGAACAAGGAGGCCAAGGCCGCGCTCGAGCGGGCCCAGGTGACCGCGGAGGCCGTCGCGCAGGTGCGGGACTGGGTCAACACCCCGCCGTCGGACCTGCACCCGGCCGAGTTCGCCGCCGGCGCGGTCAAGCTCGGCAAGGAGTACGGCGTCAAGGTCGAGGTGCTCGACGAGAAGGCGCTCGCGAAGGGCGGGTACGGCGGCATCCTCGGGGTCGGCCAGGGCTCGGCCAACCCGCCGCGGCTCGTCCGGCTGACCTACACGCCGCGCAAGCCAGTCACGCATCTCGCGTTCGTCGGCAAGGGCATCACGTTCGACTCCGGCGGCCTGTCGCTGAAGACGTCGTCCGGCATGGTCAGCATGAAGTCCGACATGGCCGGTGCCGCCGCGGTGATCGGCGCCACGATCGCGATCGCACGGCTCGAGCTGCCGGTCCAGGTGACGACGTACGCCGCGATGGCCGAGAACATGCCGTCCGGGTCGGCGGCCCGCCCGTCCGACGTGCTGACCATGTACGGCGGCAAGACCGTCGAGGTGCTGAACACCGACGCCGAGGGCCGGCTGGTGCTCGGCGACGCGCTGGTCCGGGCCGGCGAGGACCAGCCCGACCTGATCGTCGACGTGGCCACCCTGACCGGCGCGTGCGTCGTTGCCCTGGGCACCAAGGTGGCCGGCGCGTTCGGCAACACCGACGCCGCCCGCGACCGAGTGGTGGACGCGGCGGTGGCGGCCGGCGAGTCGATGTGGCCGCTGCCGATCCCGGCCGAGATGCTCGACAAGCTGAAGTCGCACTCCAAGGTCGCGGACCTCGCCAACATCACCGGCGAGGCATGGGGCGGCGCGCTCGCGGCGGCCGCGTTCCTCGGCGACTTCGTTGCCGATGGCATCGACTGGGTGCACCTCGACGTGGCCGGCCCCGCCTTCAACGACGGCGGCGCCTCCGGTTACACCCCCAACGGCGGCACCGGCTACGCCGTCCGCACCCTGGTGGAACTCGCCGCCTCGGCGAGCTGAGTCCTGTGCGGGGTCTGGCCGGTGGTCAGGCCCCGCCGTTCCGCTTCATCCGCGCGTTGTACTCACGCATCCGGGGCGGGTAGCCGACGACGGCCGCGTCGTACGACGGGATGCCGAGGCGGTTCGCGAAGTCGTGCGCCCATTTGACCGACGGGACCCGGCGCCGGGTCCACTCGCCGTCGACCGCGACCAGCAGCAGGGTGTAGTCGGTCACCGCGGTCCGCGGCTCGACGAAGCCCTCCACTCCCTGACGGGTCTGCGCGAACTCCCGCAGGTGCGCCTGGTCGGGGTTGTCCGACCGGCGCATCGTTCCGGCTTTCTGCCGGCGACCGAACCACTTCATGGGAGTAAGTGTCCACTATCTGTGCAAGTCCCGGCCGAAATCCTGGATAACGGTTGCGGCCGGATCCGGCCTGCGCGCCACGGGCGGCCCGGGGATGGATCCGGCCGCGATCGGTGACAAGATGACGCCGAGGTTGGAACCCGCGATCCGGAGGAACCTGTGACTGGTACGACGTACGACCTGGTGATTCTCGGCGGCGGCAGCGGTGGCTATGCCGCCGCACTACGCGCCGCGACCCTCGGCCTGTCGGTGGCGGTGGTGGAGAAGGACAAGGTCGGCGGGACCTGTCTGCACCGCGGCTGCATCCCGACCAAGGCGCTGCTGCACGCCGCCGAGGTCGCGGACTCGGCCCGCGAGGGTGAGCAGTTCGGTGTCCGGACGACGCTCGAGGGCGTCGACATGGGCGGTGTGAACAAGTACAAGGACGGCGTCGTCGACCGGCTGTTCAAGGGGCTGCAGGGTCAGTTGAAGGCCCGCGGCATCACGGTGATCGAGGGCGAGGGCCGGCTGACCTCCCCCACCACGGTCCAGGTCGGCGACACGACGTACACCGGCCGCAACATCATTCTTGCCTCCGGCTCCTACTCCCGCTCGCTCCCCGGTCTCGAGCTCGACGGGCACCGGGTGATCGCGAGCGAGCACGCACTGACCCTGGACCGGGTGCCGGAGTCCGCGGTGATCCTCGGCGGCGGCGTGATCGGCGTCGAGTTTGCGTCCGCGTGGACCTCGTTCGGCACGCGCGTGACGATCGTCGAGGCGCTGCCCCGGCTGGTCCCGGCCGAGGACGCGGACTGTTCGAAGACGCTGGAGCGCGCGTTCCGGAAGCGGAAGATCGCGTTCAAGACCGGTACGCCGTTCGAGTCGGTCTCGTTGACCGATTCCGGGGTGCAGGTCCGGATCGCGGGCGGCGAGGTCATCGAGGCCGAGGTCCTCCTGGTCGCGGTCGGCCGCGGGCCGAACACGACGGGCCTCGGCTATGAAGAGGTAGGTGTCGCTCTCGACCGTGGGTTCGTGACCGTCGACGCGACGCTGCAGACGAGCGTGCCGGGCGTGTACGCGGTCGGCGACATCGTGCCGGGGCTGCAGCTCGCGCACCGCGGGTTCCAGCAGGGCATCTTCGTCGCCGAGCACCTCGCGGGCCTGGCGCCGACGCCGATCGACGAGGCCGGTATCCCCCGCGTCACGTACTCCGAGCCCGAGGTCGCGTCGGTCGGGCTGACCGAGGAGCAGGCCCGGGAGAAGTACGGCGACGTGGAGATCCTCAACTACAACCTGGGCGGCAACGGCAAGTCGCAGATTCTGAAGACCGCGGGCTTCGTGAAGCTCGTCCGCGCCCGCGACGGTGCGGTCGTCGGTCTGCACATGGTCGGTTCGCGTGTCGGCGAGCTGATCGGCGAGGCCCAGCTGATCTACAACTGGGAGGCGTACCCGGCGGACGTGGCGCCGCTCGTGCACGCGCACCCGACCCAGACCGAGGCCCTCGGCGAGGCCCACCTCGCGCTCGCCGGGAAACCTTTGCACTTCCATGACTGAGCTACCCGGCAGCCTGCTGGATTGCCCGAGTAGGTTAGAGCCGTGTGCAGCGTGCGGGTCCGTGTGACCCGGATCCCGCGCGCTCAGGCGGCACCGTAGGCTGACACTCGACCGATCAGACGAAGGAGCAACGACCGTCATGCCGACCTCTGTATCCCTGCCGGCCCTCGGGGAGAGCGTCACCGAAGGAACCGTCACCCGCTGGCTCAAGCAGGTCGGTGACACGGTTGCCGTGGACGAACCCCTGCTGGAGGTCTCGACCGACAAGGTCGACACCGAAATCCCGAGTCCCGTCGCCGGCACCCTGCTCGAGATCAAGGCTGCCGAGGACGAGACCGTCGAGGTCGGCGCGGAACTGGCCGTCATCGGCGACGCCGGCGAGGCCGGCTCCACTCCTGCGGCTCCGGCCGAGCCCGCCGCCGAGGCTGCTCCTGAGCCCGCGGCCGAGGCTGCTCCTGAGCCGGCTGCCGAGGCCGCTCCGGCTGCTGCGGCTGCTGCGGCTGCTGCGGCTGCGCCGGCGGAGAGCGCTCCGGCCGGCGAGGCTGCTGCTCCGGCGCCTGCCGCTGAGGCTGCCGGCGGGTCTGCTTCGGGTACGTCGGTGACACTGCCCGCGCTCGGTGAGAGCGTGACCGAGGGTACGGTCACCCGCTGGCTGAAGCAGGTCGGCGACGACGTTGCCGTCGACGAGCCGCTCCTCGAGGTCTCCACCGACAAGGTCGACACTGAGATCCCGAGCCCGATCGCCGGCAAGCTCCTGGAGATCAAGGTCGCCGAGGACGAAACCGTCGAGGTCGGCGCCGAACTGGCCATCGTCGGCTCGGGATCGGCCGCCCCGGCCGCCGCCGCGCCCGCCGAGGCCCCGGCTCCTGCCGCCGCTCCTGCTCCTGCCGCCGCTCCTGCTCCCGCCGCTGCGCCGGCTCCGGCCCCCGCTCCGGCCGCTCAGGCTCCGGCTCCCGCTCAGGCCCCGGCTGCTGCTCCCGCACCGGCTGCCGCTCCGGCGCAGGCTCCGGCTGCTCAGGCTCCGGCTGCTCAGGCTCCCGCTCCGGCCCAGGCTCCCGCTCCTGCCCAGGCTGCTCCGGCGCCGGCCGCTCCGTCCGTGTCGCCGAACGGCGCCGCCGCCGACGGCCCGAACTACGTCACCCCGCTGGTCCGCAAGCTCGCGGCCGAGCACGAGGTCGACCTGAACGCCGTACAGGGCACCGGCGTCGGCGGCCGCATCCGCAAGCAGGACGTGATCGCCGCCGCCGAGGCGAAGAAGGCCGCCGCGGCCGCACCGGCGCCGGCCGCCCAGGCTCCGGCCCCGGCCGCCGCGAAGGCAGCGCCGATCAGCCCGCTGCGCGGTACCACCGAGAAGATGAGCCGGATCCGCAAGGCGATCGCGGCCCACATGGTCAACAGCCTGAAGGTGTCGGCCCAGCTGACCACCGTGGTCGAGGTCGACGTCACCGAGATCGCCAGGCTGCGGAACGCGAAGAAGGCGGAGTTCGAGGCCCGCGAGGGCGTCAAGCTGTCGTTCCTGCCGTTCTTCGCGCTGGCCGCGGTCGACGCGCTCAAGCAGTACCCGAAGCTGAACGCGTCGATCGACGAGGAGAAGGGCGAGATCACGTACCACGCGGCCGAGCACCTCGGCATCGCGGTGGACGTGGAGCGCGGCCTGATGGTCCCGGTCGTCCACAACGCCGGCGACCTGAACATCGCCGGCCTGGCGAAGAAGATCGCCGACCTCGCCGACCGCACCCGTAACAACAAGGTGCTGCCGGACGAGATGGCGGGCGGCACGTTCACCATCACCAACACCGGGAGCCGGGGCGCGCTGTTCGACACCCCGATCCTGAACCAGCCGCAGGTCGGCATGCTCGGCACCGGCGCCGTGGTGAAGCGCCCGGTCGTCATCACCCACCCGGAGCTCGGCGAGACGATCGCGATCCGGCAGATGGTGTACCTGGCCCTGACCTACGACCACCGCCTGGTCGACGGCGCCGACGCGGCCCGCTACCTGACGGCGGTCAAGCAGCGCCTCGAAGAGGCCCAGTTCGACGTCTGATCCGATCGGACACCGGCGCCGGTGCCCGTCTCCCCGGAGATGGGCACCGGCGCTGTTATGTTGACGCGCCAGGTGTGAGCGGACAAGGAGCTGAACGGGATGAAGTACCTACTGGCCGGCGCCTCCGGTTTCCTCGGCAGGGCCCTCGCCCGCGACTTGGTTGCCAACGGCCACCAGGTCGTCCGGCTGGTCCGGCGGCCGCCGTCGGCCCCGGACGAGGTCCGCTGGGACCCGGCGGCGGGTGATCTCGACCTGAGCGCGCTCGACGATCCCGACGTCCTGGTCAACCTGGCCGGCGCGAACATCGGCCGCCCGTGGACACCGACGTACCGCCGCACGATCCGCGAGAGCCGCATCGCGACGACCGCGACGCTGGCCGCGGCCGCCGGACAGCTCGACCGGCGACCGGTGCTGATCACCCAGAGCGGGATCGGCGGCTACGGCACCGATCTCGGCGACCGCATCCTCACCGAGGACTCCGAACTCGGTGAAGGCTTCCTGTCCGACGTCGTCCGGCTGTGGGAGGGCGCACTCGAGCCGGCCCGCGCGGCAGGCAGCCGGGTGGCCGCTTTGCGCACGGGCGTCGTCCTCGACCGCAAGGCTCCGGCGTTTCAACTCCTCTCCCTTCCCTTCCGCATCGGCCTGGGCGGGCGGTTCGGCTCCGGGACGCAGTACTTCCCGGTGGTCTCGCTGACCGACTGGATCCGCGCCGTCCGGCACGTCGCGGAGAACGACGCCGTGAGCGGCCCCGTCAACGTCGCCCTCCCGGCACCCGCAACGAACTCCGAACTCACCGAAGCCCTGGCCACCGCCCTGCACCGCCCCGCGTTCGTCCCGGTGCCCGCGATCCTCATGAAGCTCGCCCTCGGCGAATTCGCCTGGGAACTCCTCGGCAGCAAACGGGCGCTGCCCACCCGCCTCCAATCCACCGGCTTCACCTTCCACCACCCCACCATCACCACCGCCATCTCCGCCGCCCTCGCCTAGCTGTTCGATTTGATCCAATCGAACAGGTGTTCTAATGTACTCGCATGACGGCCGTCGCGATCAACCCACCCCTCGGCGCACCAGCGCCGACCGAGCCGTGGTTCACGACTGCCGAGGCGGACCAGTACAGGCCTCCGCCCGACGATCTGTACGACCCTGACGACCCACAGCCTCCGCGCTTCCTGAGCGAAGAGGATCTGTACGACGACCTGCCGCCGATGTCGCGCGTCGACGAACTCGAATGGGAGTTGTGGGCCGGCGTCGATCAGGACGCCGCCGAGCGGGAGATGCTGCGCCTGAAGGCGCCCGCGTGGGTGTCCCTCCCGCCGGGCGCCGAGCTGGCGGCAGCCCTGCAAGAGCTGCGGCCGCAGCTCGAGTCGCCCGTCGCCCTGATCGAGGCGATGAAGGCCGCGTCCCGGATGGAAGCCTGGGCCGCGTCCATCAAGGCCGCCGCGATGGCGTCGTTCTACCGGCAACGCAAGGCTCAGTCCGTCGACACACCCCGCCCGGCACAACTCGACTCCCACGGACGCCCGATCGACCCCGAGCGGTCCTGGTCGGCGGAGATCGCCGCCGCCCTCAAACTGTCGCCCCAGACAGTCGGCCGGCACATCGACACCGCCCTCCATCTGACCGGCGCGCTGACCGCGACCCACACAGCACTCCGATGCGGGGCCCTCACCTGGTCCAAGGCACTAGCGATCTCGGAGGCCACCCGCCCCTTGCCCCCAGCCGCCGCGCACGCCGTCGAATCCCACGTATTGCGCCGCGCCCCCGGCCAGACCCACGCCAACCTGAACGCCTCTCTGCGCCGCCAGGTCGCCAAGCACACCACTCGCAACGCCGCGCCTGGCGGCACCGATCACCACCGAGCCGCCGCAACCGAGCGGACCTGCAAGATCGTGCCCCTCTCCGACGGCATGGCCGGCCTCTGGGTCGTCCACACCGCCGACAAGATCCAGCAGATGTGGGTAGTCATCCAAGCCATGGCCACCCTCGCCAAACGCACCATCCCGACTCCTGAATCCACCCCACCCACCAACGCCGCCCACCAATCCGGAGTATCGGAACGGGCGGTGCCTGGCGCACAGAAGCTCGGCACACAAGCGTCGGACCCGCCAGAGCCAGCCGCGGGGCCAAAGCGGACAGCGGAACAGCGGCGCGCGGATGCCGTGGCGGATCTGTTCGAATACATGCTGCACAACGGCCTGGACTGGCTCGGCCGCCGCCTGCCCGATCAGCACCGCAGACGGCCGCACATCGAGGTCCTCATCCCCGTCACCACGCTGCTCGGCATGGACGACGACCCCTGCGAACTCACCGGCTACGGGCCCATCCCCGCCGACATGGCCCGCCGCATCGCCGCCGACGGCACCTGGCGCAGACTCCTCACCGACCCCACCACCGGCACAGTCCTAGAAGCCTCCACCACCCGCCACGACCCCGGCGTACTCGTCACCGAAACGCTCCTCGCCCGGCACCCCGTCTGCGCCTGGCCAGGCTGCAACCGCACCTCCCGCGATTGCCACCGCGACCACGCAACCCCCTTCGCGAAATCCAAACAGACCTACCTCGCCGGCCTGATCCCGTACTGCGCGTACCACCACGTCATCAAAGACACCCCGGCCTGGGGCTGGACCACAACGCCTCACCCCGACGGCTCGGTCACACTCACAACCCCCACAGGCCACCGCTACACCACAGTCCCACCCGCCCGAGGCCCCATCGCACCCCCACAAGACCCGCCCCCAACCGACCACCCCCAAACCTCCCCACCCGCACGCCACCCGTCATCCAGCCCCCTCGGTCCCCCGCCTTTCTGACCCACCACGCCTGCCCAAAACAGCAACACCGCACCTCGACTCCAAGCTGAACTCCGAAGTCGACGCTGAGCCCGACCCCAAGCTCGACACTGGGCCCGACCCCAAGCTCGACCCCAAGCTCGACACC
>NZ_JBFAXS010000007.1:160718-635836 GCF_040680955.1 Kribbella sp. NPDC051936
GTCCGGGCCCGACCCCAAGCTCGACCCCAAGCTCGACACCGGGCCCGACCCCAAGCTCGACCCCAAGCTCGACACCGGGCCCGACCCCAAGCTCGACCCCAAGCTCGACACCGGGCCCGACCCCAAGCTCGACTCTGAGCCCGACTCCAAGCCCGACCCCCGGCCCGCGCCGAGACCGAGCGCGACCCGAGCCCGACCCAAGCTCGACCGCCAGCTCGACACCGGGCCCGACACTGAGCCCGACCCCAGCTCGACCGCAAGCTCGACACCGAGGCCGACACCGAGCGCGACCCCGAGCCCGGCGGTGTGCCCACCCCGAGACCGAGTCTGAGCGCTAGCGCGACTCGGTGCGTACGGCCCCGCCTGGCCCCGGCTCCAGACCCAAACCCCACTCGAAGCCCAAGCCCGGCCGCACCTCGACCTGACCCGACCTCGGCCCGCGCACGGGGCCGAACGCGACCCGCTTTGTGCGAGGCCAAGCGTGCGGCCGGCCTGCCGGTGACCCACCACCGGCATCCGATGAACCTTCGGCGGTCAGGGCTGGATGATCGCGCTGATGCGCCAACCGGCCTTCGGTTCGCGCTCAGAGCTGCGTGAGGGTGCCCGGCTGGGTCTTGCTGGCCTGCCGGTTGTGCGGGTCATCGTGATCAGCCTCGTCGTCGGGATGCCGCTTGGCAGCGTGGTCTCGGTGCCGCCAGCATCGATCGCCTGGCCGGCCGTCAAGCGGTCGGTGACTTTGAGGGTGATGGTCGTTGAAGTGCGACGGGTGATCGCAGTGCTGTCGATCGTGATCCGAAGGCCTTCGACGCGAATGTTCCGTTCGCGGTACTCAGCGAGAAGTGCGCGGTCCCTGAGCCAGGGCGGACTACCTGGAACGTAGATCCGATCGAGGGCATCGAGATCGAGAGTCCAGAACGCCTTGGCACGTTCGGCGTCGAGTGCTTCCAGCGTTCGCCTCCAGGCGGCTACCTCTGCTGGCGATGCCGCAGATTCTGGTGGTGAAGCAGCTGTGGTCCGTGTCGTACCCGGCGATGCCTCAGGACGCGCAGAAGCCGCCGGCACGCCAACTGTCGACCGCACCGGAGGTTCGGTTGCTGGTGCGGTCGGCGGCGCGGTCGGTGGATGCGCAGTCGGCGGAGACTTCGCGGTCGGTCGTGTGGGGGTGGTCGAGGTCGCGGTTGGTTCGGATCGGTGAGTCGGCGATGCCGTCGGGGACCCAGCCGTTTGGTGCGACGTGGGCTGCGAATGCGTGCGGCTTGGTTGAGCAGCTGGTGGTGCGTCGATCGTGCGGAGTGTGGCGATTCCGACGGCGAGTACGACGACCGCGCCGAGGGCGACCGCGGCGAGGACTCCGTACGCCGGGTGCAACCGCAGACGGAGCGAGACTTGCGGGAATCGACGCAGTGGGAGTCGCTCGGTTCGGCGGGCCCCGGCTCCTGAGAGACCAAGGGACGTGGAGCGCGAGGGGCCGCGTGCCTCGGGGCGTAAGCGGCTGCGGAGGCCAACACGCGAAGTGCTGCGGAACCCAACGCGCGAAGTGCTGCGGAACCCAAGGCGCGAGAAGCTGCGGAGCCCGAGGCGCGAGAGGCTGCGGCTCCCTAGTCGCGAGAGAGCCCAGAGCGCGGGGCTTGAACGTCGACTAAGAACAGGCGGTGAATGGCGGCGGGCCCCGGCACGCGAGCGACGGCCCAACTCGGTGCGTGGAAGGGTGGGGAACCAGGGGCGTGAGCGTCCGCCGGGCACAGGGCCCGGTGGTCGGCGGAGCGCGGGAGGCGAGAGCGGGCTCAGCGTCGGACGCACCAGTCGGCTCGGCGCAGGCGATCCGAGTCGGCTCGGCGCGGATGCTTCGAGTCGGCTCGGCGCGGGCGATCCGAGTCGGCTCGGCGCGGGTGAATCGAGTCGGCTCAGCGGGGAGGGTTCGAGGCGGCTCAGCGCAGGGGCACTGAGCTCGCTGGCGGACGCTTCGAACCGGCTGGACGCAGGTGGTTCGAATCGGCTCGGGGCAGGCGGTTGGCGCTGGCTTGTCGCAGACACTTCGGGCTCGCCTGGCGCAGGGGCTTGGCCCCCACTCGGCGCCGGAGGTTCAAGTGGGTTGGGCGCGGGCGACTCAAGTCGGCTCAGCGCAGAGGACTCGGGTCCGCTCGGCGCAGAGGGTCCGAGCTCGTTGGCGGGTGATTCGGACCGGCTGGACGTCGGCGGTTCGGATCGGGTCGGGGCAGAGGGTTGGCGCTGGCTTGGCGCAGACACTTCGGGCTCGCCTGGCGCAGGGGCTTGGCCCCCACTCGGCGCCGCAGGTTCAAGTGGGTTGGGCGCGGGCAATTCAAGTCGGCTCAGCGCAGAGGGGTCGGGTCCGCTCGGCGCAGAGGGTCCGAGCTCGTTGGCGGGTGGCACGAACCGGCTGGACGTGGGCGGTTCGGATCGGGTCGGTTGGCGCTGGCTTGTCGCAGGGGGTTGGCGCTGGCCTGTCGCATGGGCTTCGGTCTCGCCTGGCACAGGGGTTTCGGGTTCGCCTCGCGCAGGGGTTTGGAACCGGCTTGGCGCCGGAGGTTCGAGTGGGGTGGGCGCGGGTGGTTCGAGGCGGCTGAGTGTTGGGGGTAGGCGGGCTGATGCGTGTGGTCGGCCGAGGGTGGGGCCGCGGCGGGTGCGTTTCGTGGGGGCTTTGGTGGATGGTGGGGCGGGTTGGGGGTGGCTTGGTTGGGGTGGTGGTGCTGGAGGTGAGTTGGGCGGCGGTGGAGCGAGCGGTGCGCGGGAGGCAGAGGGTGGATTGTCGTCGTCTGCGGACCCGTCTGACGCTGCAGGTTGATTGCCGAGGCGCCGGGAGTCGTGGGTCGGCTGATCTCCAGAGAGCTCGGTCGCGCTGGGGCTGGTCGTTGTCGTGGCGGGAGACCAGCCGGCGGGGAGGTTTGTGTGTGGCGGTGCGGAGAGGGGGTCGGGTGGGGCCAGGTCTATGGGGAGAGCTTGGGTCAGGGCAAGGACGTGATGGGACAGCGTTTGGATGGGTGGGTTCGTGAAGAACGCGGCTGGGAAGGGGGTGGGGTCGGCGGCAGCGTGGCGGGTGAGGGTGGCGAGGGCTTGCAGATCGGTGGTGGTGGGGTCTCGGTGGAGGGTGGCGTCGGTGAAGACCGGGCGGCCGTCGGCGTCGAACAGGACGTTGTGAGGGTGGATCGCGCCGTGGGTCAGGCCAGAGGTGTGGAGGTGAGCCAGGGCGTCGGTGAGCGGGGCGAGGAGGGTGACCAGCTCGCCGTACGTGAGGGGGCCGCGGCGGGTGAGGAGCGCGGCCAGGGTGCCGGCGGCGAGGTGTTGGGTGATCAGGATCCAGCCGGTGTCGGTCTCGCGGTGCTCGAGCAGGCGGGCGATGTGCGGATGCCGGATCCGGGCGAGCATGCTGAGGTCCTCGCGGAGCCGCCGCGGGTCGGGGCACGCGCTGAGCGGGATGTGTTTGAGCACGGCGTTGCGGCCGGTGGCGCGGTCCCGGACCTGCCAGACGGTGCCCGACGGTCCGGACCCGAGCTGCCGGCGCAGGCTGTAACCGGTGAGGTCTGCGAGGTCCATGCCCAAGAGGATGCACCGATCGCGACCCCGCCCGTCGAAGTTATCCACAGCCCAGGGCGCAGGCCCTGATCAGGCGGCACCTACACTCGAAGGCGTGAGGGCTATCAGGTACGTGGAAGCCGGTTTCGGTGCCGACGCGGTGGACTACGAGTCCGCGTGGGCCGAGCAGCGACGACTGCACGGGGAGGTTGCCGAGGGCACCGGCTCGGACACGGTGATCCTGCTCGAGCACCCGCCTGTCTATACCGCCGGCAAGCGCACCGAGCCGCACGAGCGGCCGATGGACGGTACGCCGGTGGTGGACGTCGACCGTGGCGGCAAGATCACCTGGCACGGACCGGGCCAACTGGTCGGGTACCCGATCGTGAAGCTCGCCTCACATGTGTACGTCGTCGACTACGTCCGGCGGCTCGAGGAGGCTCTGATCGCCGTCTGCGCCGAGCTCGGCGTGAAGACCGGCCGGGTCAAGGGCCGCAGCGGGGTCTGGGTGGCGGCCGACGACCGCGGCCGGGAGCGGAAGATCGCCGCGATCGGCATCCGGGTCGCGCAGGGTGTGACCATGCACGGCTTCGCGCTGAACTGCAACAACGACCTGGCGTGGTTCGACCGGATCGTCCCGTGCGGCATCTCGGACGCCGACGTGACCACCCTGTCCAAGGAGCTGCGACGCGAGGTCACGATCGCCGAGGTTCTCGAGCCGGTCCGCCGGCACCTCGACGAGCTCCTCGCCTGGAACGAGTACGAGCGCAGCCCGGACATCGACCATCACGAGGAGCCGCCGACCGCGATCACCTACGGGCTGACCGTCTGAGGCTCCAGACCGACCTCCGCGCGCCAGTCGGCGTGCAGAGAGCGCAGTTGGGCCACGACCTCCGGCTGAGCTGACAGCTGGTTGGTCTGCTCGCCGATGTCGTCGGCCAGGTTGGCCAGGAACCAGCCCTCCCCCATGGGCGCATGTTCGTAGTCACGCAGGTGCCTGGTGTTGGGGTCGTCCGCGACCCAGCTGAGCTTCCAGTCCCCCGACCGGACCGCCCACTGGAAGCCACAGTCCCAGTGCAGGTTCTCGTGCGCCACGGAGGCGGATCCTGCCAGCACGGGCAGGATGTCGAGGCCGTCCGTGCCCTCAACTGTCGCACTGGCCGCTGCGGCCAGTGTCGGGACCAGGTCCATCGTGCTGACGAGTGCGTCGGTACGGCGTCCGGCCGGCAGTTGGCCGGGCCAGCGCCACAGCATGGGGATGCGGATGCCACCGTCCCAGAGCGTGTACTTCGTGCCACGCAGCGGAGCGTTGTCGCCGAAGTTGCAGGTCGATCCGCCGTTGTCAGTCACGTACACGACGATCGTGTCGTCGCCGGCCGTGTCGAGTAGCCGGCCGATCTCGGCGTCCATCAGCTCCAGCTGGGCCAGGTAGTACTCGCGCCCGTGCGGCAAGTTCGGCACGATCACGTCGTCGTACCACTCCATGAACGGGCGGTCGGTGTCCGGCGACCAGTCGCGGAACGCCGGCAGGCCGCGCGCCTCCAGTTCGGAGTCCGGGAGCTGCCAGCAGAAGTTGTGTACGGCGTTGAACGCGACCATGCAGAAGTACGGCCGCTCGTCCTCAGCGCTCATGAACTCCGACGCGCGCCGACCGAACTCGGCCGTCAGGAAGCCCTCGTGCTCGACCGGCTCGTCACCGGACAGCAGCGGCTGCACGGCCATGTGGTGCGCGGCGGGCTGTCCGTACGACGCGACCGCGTCCTCGGAGTGATGCAGGTAGTTGAGCCGGCCGAACGACTGCCCCGCCAGCCCGTACAGCGTCTCCTCGAAGCCGTGGTGCGGCGGACACGCCCTGTCCCCCACGTCTTCCTTCCCGTAGTGCACCTTGCCGAAGTAGCCGGTCCGGTACCCCTGGTCACGCAGGATCTCCGCCAGCGTCGGTACGCCGGCCGGCGGGAACTCGGCCGAGTCGAACCATTGGCCGCCCCACCGCTGCTGGTACCGCCCGGAGATGATCGACGCCCGCGACGGGCTGCAGATCGGCGCCGTCACGTACGCGTCGGTGCAGGTCACTCCCTCCGCGGCCAGTCGGTCCAGCGCTGGAGTACGGACGTCCGGGTGCACACCGAGGCCGCTGCGATCGGCGTACCCGTGGTCGTCGGAAACGATCAGCAGAATGTTCGGAGCGGGCAACAGCTCATCCTCTCGAGAGACGCGCGGCCTGGTCAGCCTTCGCACGGGCATCGGTCGCATGTGGATCCAGCAGCAATCTCAGCTCAGCATCCAGTCGCTGCACCAGAGCCGTCTCACCGGACAGGTCGTGGAGCTCCAGCGGATCCTCGTCGACGTCGGACGCCGACCAGGCTGACGTGAGCGTTCGTGCGGTGCGGTCGGAGCGACGGGTGGCGCAGGAGCAGTGGCAGCGAGATCACCGGGTGCTCGTCGTCTGCTGTTGCGGGTAGCTCGACGTCGGCGGGGTCGTACAGCGCGCGGAACTCCGGTGGTGCGACCAACGGGAAGTGCGGGTGCATGTAGCCGACAGGAACAGATCCTCGCCCGGGTCTCGCAGGAACTCCACGGCGGCATCCGTCCCAAGCCTAGGCAAGCGATTGCCGGGTCGGGTAGGGCAGATGTGTCCGGTGTGACGATCCGGGCGGCGCCGAAGTGTCTGCACGGCGTGGGGGCCGAACGTGGCTACCTTGGGCTCGTGGCCAAATTTCTTGGGTTTTTGCTCGGGGTAGCTGTCGCTCTGGCCGGTCCGGCGGTGTTCGGGGTGCTCGCGGCGCCGGGCGGTATCGAGCTGAACGCGAAGGAGATGGCGCTCGCCTACGGCATCGGCGCGCTGATCTTCTGGGCCGTGGTGTCGTACTTCTCCGGCGCCGGCGCGCTGGGGGCGTTCGTCGCCTTCGGCACCTTGGTCTACTGCTGGCTGTGGATCCCGAACCGGACCACGAACTTCCTGAACGACGTCCCCGGCGTCACGAACGGGATGATCGAGGGTTCGAAGCAGTACACGCTGAACGGCGTGGTGCCGATCCTCGGGGTGATCTCGCTGGTGTACGCGATCCAGCTGATCGTCCAGGGTGTCCGGCGGCGGCGCCGGGAGCGGGCCGACGCCGAGCGGCTGCAGCGCGAGCAGGAAGCCGCGCAGGCGCAGCAGGAGGCGGACGTCGCCGCGGTGTATCCGGTTGCCGGGGGCACCTATCAGGCGCCGGCGGCGTACGAGAGCCACACGCGGTACGACGACCTGTTCGACGAGCCCGAGCCGGTCCAGCCGCGCAACCAGGCCGACGAGCAGACGCGCCAGTTCCCTGTCGGCGTGGCCGAGGAGGCTGAGCACACCCGGCAGTTCCCGGACGCAGATGCCGACAGCAACTACGCCGCCGACGAGACGGTAGTCGCCCAAGCCCCGGCCGCCGAGCCCGTCGAGGCGGACGAGCCCGCAGCTCCTCCGCTCGACGAAACCCAGCCGGTGAGCACCACTCCCCACGCAGCCGCCCCGGCCCACCCGACACAGCCGGCCGAGGCCCAGCCTCCGGAAGCCAAGCCTGCAGAAGCCAAGCCGACGGCAGCCGAGCCGGCGGCAGCGCCTTCGGTCGATGAGACCCAGCCGATGGAACCGCCCGAGGCAGCCGCGCCGGACCATCCGGCGCAGCCGGCCGATCCCCAGCCTGCAGAACCCGAGCCGGAAGCACAGGCCACGCCCGAGGCGCCGGTGGCTGATCAGGCTCAGCCGGACGGAGACCGTCCGGTGCAGGAGAAGGCGGAGCGGGCTGTGGCTCCCAAGGAGCAGATGGGTGCTCAGTATCGGGAGCGGATGGAGGACCCGGAGGACACCGGGGAGTTCCACCTCGCGTTCGAGAACCCCGCAGTACGACCCGCCTGAAACCAGGCGAAGCACCGGCTGAGCTCAGGCGACGTGCATGCGTTGTTGGTGCTGGTCTCGGCGGGCGTGTTCGGTGATGGCTTCGTCGTAGGCGGCGGTTGCCATGTGGAGGACGTCGCCGGCCATCTGAGCTCGCGGGGAGTCGGTGCTCCAGGCGAGGATCAGTTTGCGGTGGATCGGGTCGCCGGCGAGGGTGCGGGTGGTGACTTCGGGCGAGAGCATTCGGTACGACGTGGGCGAGATCAGCGCCACGCCTTGTCCACTGGTCACGAAGCCCATCAGCACCGACGTGTCGACGGAGTGATGTTCCACGCGCGGCTGGAATCCGGCCGCCTCGCACGCCGCGCGGAACAGTACGTGGAACCCGCTGTCGTCCGGCGGCTCCCCGATCCACTCCTCGTCACTGAGCGCCGCCAGCTCGATCTCGCCGCGCGTCCGGCATGCGACCGGATGGTCGGCCGAGAGCGCGACGTACGCCGACTCGGACTCGACGACCGTAGTGGCCTCGACGCCGGCCGGCAGCCGCAGCTCGAAGCCCGGGAACTCGCGCAGCAACGCGAAGTCCAGCCGGCCGCTCTCCAGCTGCTGCAGCAGCACGCTGGTCGACCACTCGACCTCGATGCTCACCTGCTCGATCTCGCCGTGCGAGCGGAGCCGGGACGCGATCCCGGACATCGGCGCGGTCGGGAATCCGCCGAGCCGGACAGCCGACGACTCGACCGCGGTCATCGCGGACACCGTCGCCGACAGGTGGTCGACGTCGACCAGGATGGCGCGGGCCCGATCCACGGCGTACCGGCCGAGCGGGGTGGGCGTGACGCCGGTGCGTGAGCGTTCGAACAGCTCACCGCCGAACGCCGCCTCGATCCGCTTCAGCTGCGCGGTCAGGCTCGGCTGGCTGACCTTGAGCCAGCGGGCGGCCCGTCCGACGGACCCCGCTTCGGCCACCAGGACAACCACCCGCAGGTGGCGCAGCTCGACGTTCATGCGTTGAGACCGTAGTCGAGGTCTACGCACAGCACACAGCTGCCCAACATTGCGGTTTCGTCACAGCCAGGCCCAGACCTGTAACGCCGGACCCGGCCGTGACGATTAGCTACGAAGTTTTCAGCGCCAGCGCCTCGCGGTAGCCGAGGCGGCGCCCGGTCTGCAGCAGGGTGCGTTCGTACAGCCGGGCGCCCATCCGGACGATCAGCACAGTAGTGGCGAGCAGCAGCGCGATCGCGACCAGCGGCTGCCAGAGCGGGACGTCCTCGGTGAGCATCCGGCCGGGCATCGACATCGACGAAGCGATCGGCACGAACGAGGCGACCGTCTTGGCCGACGATCCCGCGAACACGGAGAAGAAGAACGGGATCATCAGAATCATCTGCCCCGGCAGCGTGGTCGACCCGAGGTCCTCCTGCCGCGTCGCCAGCGAACCGGCGACTGCCCACAGCCCGGCCAGCGCGACGAACCCGAGCACGAAGAACACGACGAACCACCCGGCGACCGGTGCGACCACTTCGAGGATGTCGGCCTGGTCGGTGGCCAGCAGCCCGATCAGCGAGACGCCCGCGATCAGCACGATCTGGGACAGCGCGAGCACGGTGTTGCCGAGCACCTTGCCCCACAGCAGCGACCGGATCGGCACCGCGGCGGCGAGGATCTCGACGACGCGGCTCTCTTTCTCCTGGACGACGCTCTGCGCGATCATCATCCCGAAGCCGAGCGCGGTCATGTAGAACACCAGCGCCAGCCCGATGTTCACGAAGTCCGACACCACGTCAGGCAGCGGGCCGGGGGTCAGCAGCTCCAGCGAGACCTTCGTGCCGGCGTGCAGTTCCGCCGGGCTCAGGCCGGCCTTGGCGGCGTTCGCCTCGGTCCCGACCGCCGCGGCCGCTTCGCGCAGCGCGCCTTCCAGACTCGAGTCGACGCGGTCCTTGCCGAGGACGACGTACCCGTCGGTGCCCGGCAGCAGCGCGGCCTTCACGTCGCCGTCGGTGACGGCCTTCTCGCCGGCCGGGCGGTCGGCGACGCGCGTTGCCTCGAAGCCGTCGCCACCCGCGGTGGCCGAGGCCTGCTGGACCACCCTGACGCCCGAATCGTCGATGACCGCAATCTTGTCGGGGCCGCCCTTGCCCGCGAGCACAGCGGGAATCAGCACCGCCGCGATCACGATCAGCAGCATCACCAGGGTCGAGCCGATGAACGTCTTGTCCCGCAGTTTCGTGGTGATCTCGCGCTCGGCGATCAGCACCCAGGGCCTGTCCAACGAGTTCATCGGGTCGCCTCCCGGAAGACGTCGCTGAGCGCCACCCGCTCCGGCCCGAACTCACGGACCGGTCCACGGCTGAGCGCCTCGTGCAGAATCCGCTGCTCGACAGCACCGTCGAGTACGTCGAACAGCGCCGTACCGCCGGCCACGTCGCGCACCTGGATCCCCGGCATGTCCCGCAGCCACCCGGCGTCGCCGTCGACCATCAGGCGGTACGTCGTCGTGGGGCCGGCCGCCAGCTCGGCAACGGCCCCCGCCGCGACGACCTTGCCGCGGGACAGCACGACGAGGTCGTCGCACAGCCGCTCGACCAGGTCCAGCTGGTGGCTGGAGAACAGCACCGGCACGTCCGGCGTGACCTCCTCGCGGAGCAGGTCGACCATCGCGTCGACGGCGAGCGGGTCCAGGCCGCTGAACGGCTCGTCGAGCACCAGCGCGATCGGCTCGTGCACCAGCGCGGCCGCGATCTGCACCCGCTGCTGGTTGCCTAGCGACAACGTCTCGAGCACATCATTCGCGCGCTCGGCGAGTCCGAGCCGCTCGAGCAGCTTCTCGGTCCGCTCCAAGGCGCGCTCCGCGGAAAGCCCGTGCAGCCGGCCGAAGAACACCAACTGGTCGCGGATCTTCATCTTCGGGTACAGACCGCGTTCCTCGGGCATGTACCCGAAGTCCCGGCGTACCTCCTGGGTCAGCGGTTCGCCCTGCCACCGCACCTGGCCGGCCGTCGCGGCCAGGACGCCGAGGATGATCCGCATCGTCGTCGTCTTCCCGGCCCCGTTGGCCCCGACGAACCCGGTCATCCGTCCCGGTACGACGTCGAAGGTCACGTCGTCCAGCGCCAGATGATCACCGAACCGCCGGGTGAGCCCTTCCACCCTGAGCATGTGTCACCGTTCCCGTTGAGGTTCCGCCGGGCGCTCGCCCGACGCTCCCAAGCTAGTCAGCCGAGGTACGTCGGCACGTCGCCCGTGAGGGTGACGAATCGAGTCATCCGTACGACGGACGAATTATCCGGTCGGATCGTCGCCAGGGGTGACCAGGCCGCACTCGTAGGCGAACACGACGGCCTGGACGCGGTCGCGCAGGCCGAGTTTCAGCAGGACGCGGGACACGTGGGTCTTGACCGTCGCCTCGCCGACGTACAGCTGGGCGGCGATCTCGGTGTTGGTCAGGCCGCGGGCGATCAGCCCGAGCACCTCGCGCTCCCGCTCGGTCAGCTCCGCCAGCAGGTCCGGCCGGTACACCCGCTCTCCCCCGCCGGTGAACCGCTTGATCACCCGCCGGGTCACCTCCGGCGCCAGCAGCGCGTGGCCGGAGTGCACGACCTGGATCGCCTCGACCAGGTCCTCCGGCGCGGTGTTCTTCAGCAGGAAACCACTCGCTCCGGCGCCCAGCGACTCGAACAGGTAGTCGTCGCGGTCGAACGTGGTGAGGATCACGACCTTCCCGGCGTCCTCGGCGACGATCCGCTGGGTCGCGGTGATCCCGTCCATCCCGGGCATCTGGACGTCCATCAGGACGACGTCGGGCCGCAGCGCCAGCGCCAGCTCGATCGCCTTCTCGCCGTCGGAGGCCTCGCCGACCACCTCGACGTCCGGCTCGACCGACAGGATCATCCGGAAACCGGCGCGCACCAGGTCCTGGTCGTCGACCAGGAGTACCCGCATCGCCTCACTCAACTGTGACTCCAATCAACGGGATCCGGACCCGGACGCGGAATCCTCCCACGGGACGAGGGCCGATCTCGCTCTCGCCGCCGAGCAGCCCGACCCGCTCCCGGATCCCGACGTGGCCGAGCCGGCTGCCGACCGGCGCGTGCTTCGGGCGGCCGTCGTCGATCACCTCGAGCTCGACCGCGTCGCCGAGGTAACGCAGCGTGAGATGGGCACTGCGCGCCGTCGAGTGCTTGCGGACGTTCGAGAGCGCTTCCTGGGCGATCCGGTAGACCGACACCGAGACGGTCTTGGGCAGTTCGGCCGGCGCGCCGATCTGGTGGAACCCCACCTCCAGGCCGAGGCCGTTCGCCTCCGCGATCAGCGCCGGCAGCCGGTCCGCGCCGGCCTGTGGTTCCTTGGGGTCCGGCGTACCGACGTCGACGTCCGGGTCCGCCGAGCGGAGCATGCCGAGCAGCTGGCGCATCTCGTTCACCGCGCTCCGGCTGGACTCCTCGATCACGTTCAGGGCGTTCTTCGCCGCGTCCGGGTCGATGTCCATCACCCGCCGGGCGCCGCCGGCCTGGATGCCGATACTGCTGATGTGGTGCGCGACGACGTCGTGCAGCTCACGCGAGATCCGCAGCCGCTCGTCGATCACCGCGCGCCGCGAGTTCGCCTCCTGCTGCGCGGCCAGCTCGGTCGCCTGCTGCTCGAGCTCGAACCGCTGCCGGGCGGTCGCCCACGCGGTCCGGCCCCAGAAGTACGCCCCGAAGAAGTAGAGGACGTTCAGCGCGACCGTCAGGATCACGCTGGAGACGTACGGCGAGAACAGGGCGTGGTTCGGCCCGTCGATCGCGTTGTTCCGCAGCGCCGAGACGAAGTTCACCGCCAGCCAGCCGAACATGCCGACGAACACGACCGTGATCGCGGCCTTCATCAGCCGCCGGTCCCGCGCCCAGGCGACGGCGGCGTAGATCGCCATGAACATCGTCGCCTGAGTGACCAGGTTGCCCGCGAACGCGAACACCGCGCGCTCGCCGTTCACCACGAACAGCACCGCGACCAGCAGCAGCACCGGGATCGGCCAGCGGCGGCGGAAGCACAGCGGCAACGCGGCGGCCGCGCTCAGCACGTACGGCTCCACCCCGCCGATGCCGAGGTCCACGTGCTGCGGCGCCGCGCCGCGGGCGAGTTCGGTGCCGAGCAGACCCGCCAGCGCCATCCCGAGCCCCAGGAGTACGTCGTACCGCTGCTCGCGCGCGGTCGGCACCGGACGTGTCCACATTCTCATCAGCCTACGGGTGGAACGCGCCCGATCCGGGACGCGTACCCTGGAGGGCGTGACCATCGCCCCAGAAGGACGGAAACTGCTCAGGCTCGAGGTGCGCAACGCGGAGACCCCGATCGAGCGCAAACCCGAGTGGATCAAGACCCGCGCCAAGATGGGCCCGGAGTACCAGGCACTGCAGAAGCTCGTGAAGTCCGAGCAGCTGCACACGGTGTGCCAGGAAGCCGGCTGCCCGAACATCTTCGAGTGCTGGGAGGACCGCGAGGCGACCTTCCTGATCGGCGGCGACCAGTGCACCCGGCGCTGTGACTTCTGCCAGATCGACACCGGCAAGCCGGAGGCGCTGGACCGCGACGAGCCGCGCCGCGTGGCCGAGTCCGTGCGCACCATGGGCCTGCGGTACGCGACCGTGACCGGCGTCGCCCGCGACGACCTGGACGACGGCGGCGCCTGGCTGTACGCCGAGACGATCCGCCAGATCCACGAGCTGAACCCGGGCACCGGCGTCGAGATGCTCGCGCCGGACTTCAACGCCGTCCCCGAGCAGCTCGCCGAGGTGTTCTCGTCCCGGCCGGAGGTGTTCGCGCACAACGTCGAGACGGTGCCGCGGATCTTCCGCCGGATCCGCCCCGGGTTCCGCTACGAGCGGTCGCTGGACGTCATCACCCAGGCCCGCGACTACGGGCTGGTCACCAAGTCGAACCTGATCCTCGGCATGGGCGAGACCCGCGACGAGGTCAGCCAGGCGCTGAAGGACCTGCACGCGGCCGGCTGCGAGATCATCACGATCACGCAGTACCTGCGGCCCTCGGTGCGGCACCACCCGGTGGAGCGCTGGGTGCGGCCCGAGGAGTTCGTGGAGCTGGACGCCGAGGCGCAGGAGATCGGTTTCGCCGGGGTCATGTCCGGTCCGCTGGTACGGTCCTCGTACCGTGCCGGGCGGCTGTACCGTCAGGCCGTTGAGTCACGTATGAACAACCAGGACAGGTAGAGCAGGTAGAGATGGCCAAGAACGACGCGCCCGAAGAGAAGACCAGCCGGCTGAAGCAGATCCGGTCGGCGTACCAGCTGACCAAGAAGTCCGAGCCGCTGGTCGGCCTGGTGCTGGCCGGGATCTTCCTCGGCATCGTCGGGCTCGCCGTGCTCGGCGGGTTCCTGGTCGGCCCGCTGCTGGTGTGGATCCCGCTCGGCGTCGCGCTGGGCTTCCTCGCCGCGACCATCGTCTTCGGCCGCAAGGTCGAGAAGGCGGCGTACAGCCAGATCGAGGGCCAGGCCGGTGCGGCCGCGTCCGCGCTGCAGACGCTGCGCCGCGGCTGGAACGTGGCCCCGGCCGTCGCGGTCACCAAGAACTCCGACATCGTCCACCGGGTGGTCGGCCGGCCGGGCATCATCCTGGTCGGCGAGGGTCAGCCGAGCCGGGTGAAGAACCTGCTCGCGGCCGAGGCCAAGAAGCACAACCGGGTGGCCGGCGGCGCCCCGGTCACGCAGATCGTCGCCGGTCAGGGCGAGGGCGAGATCGACATCCGCAAGCTGACCAAGTACGTCATGAAGCTGCCGGCGGTCCTGCAGCCTTCCGAGATCACCGACCTGCTGCAGCGGCTGAAGGCGCTGGACGCGGTCCGGCCGCAGGTGCCGATGCCCAAGGGCCCGGTCCCGACCAGCCTGAAGGGCGCCCGCCAGGCGATGCGCGGACGGTGACCACAAGGTAACCAAGCTGCATGCTCGGCAGTTGATCTGTTCAGAGATGCGCCGTGGGGAGGCTGGTTGCCCTTAGGGTGCGACCAGGACGGATTACAGGGGAACAGCTGAGATGACGGATCTGATGCCGCGTGCGCAGCGTGCCGCGCACGAGCCGGTGGCCGAGACCTGGCCGACGCTGGCCCGGCCGCGCTCCAATCCGGTCCGTCGGTACGGCGCGGCGACGGCGATCCGGATGATCGCCAAGGACCTGCCGGCCACGATCCACCTGGACAGCAACCGTTCGTACGGTCTCGGCGGCCCGTCGATGCGCGTGCACCGGACGGCGGCGTTCCTGGACCGGCTCGGGCAGGACGCCGGATCCGGTTTCGGCGAGGCGTACCTGGCCGGCGACTGGGACCCGGAGCCGGGCACCGACCTGGCCGATCTGCTCGTCCCGTTCGCCGAGCGGTTCAGCAACGAGGAGACCCGGCACCTGCTGCCGAAGTGGGCGCAGTCGCTGCGCTGGCTGGTCACGAAGTCCCAGCCAGGCGAGCAGGACAACGACCGCGCCGGCGCCCGCGAGAACATCAGCCGGCACTACGACCTCAGCAACGCGATGTTCTCGGAGTTCCTGGATCCGACGCTGACGTATTCGGCGGCGTACTTCCCCGACGCGACAGCCGACCTGGCCACCGCGTCGTACGACGAACTCACCGACGCGCAACTGCGCAAGCTCGACGCGATCCTCGACGCCGCCGGGGTGCGGTCCGGGTCGCGGGTGCTCGACATCGGGTGCGGCTGGGCGAGCCTGGCGATCCGCGCCGCCCAGCGCGGCGCCTGGGTGACGGCGATCACGATCGCCTCCCAGCAGGCGTTGCTGGCGCAGCGCCGGATCGCGGACGCGGGCGTCGGAGACCGGGTGCAGGTCGCGCTGCGCGACTACCGCGACCAGATCGGCGAGTTCGACGCCGTGCTGAGCGTGGAGATGATCGAGGCGGTCGGCGAGAAGTACTGGCCGGTCTACTTCGACGCGATCGAGCGCCGGCTCGCGCCCGGCGGCGTCGGCGTCGTACAGGCGATCGTGATGCCGCACGAGCGGATGCTCGCCACCCGGAACACCTTCACCTGGGTGCAGAAGTACATCTTCCCCGGCGGGCTGATCCCGTCGATCAAGGTGATCGAGGACGTCACCGCCCAGCACACCGGCCTGCGCGCCGAGGTGATCCGGCATCTCGGCGCCGACTACGCGCGCACCCTGCGGATCTGGCGGAACCGGTTCATCGAGCGCTGGCCGGCGATCGCGGCGCTCGGCTTCGACGACACGTTCCGGCGGATGTGGGAGTTCTACCTCGCCTACTCCGAGGCCGGGTTCCGGACCGGCTACCTGGACGACGTCCAGCTGCTGCTGACGCGGCGCTAGCGGCGTACGACGATCGTCTTCGCGGCGAGGTCGTGCAGGCCACGCCGGTCGCGGTCGAAGACCACCGCCGGGATGACCAGGCAGATCAGCAGCGACCGGACGATCCCGGCCAGCAGTCCGGGCGGGGCGACGAACGTCTTGCCGGCGCGGACCGGGCGCACCTGCAGCCCGCAGATCCGGTGGCCGATCGTGCAGCCGAGCAGCCCGGTCAGGATCGCGGTCGTCCCGAAGAAGACCGCCGTGTTGATCGAGCCGTAGTTCGGGCCGCCGTCCCAGATCGGGCGGGCGGTGATCACGGACGTGATCAGGGCCGCGATCAGCCAGTCGACGAGCAGCGCGAGCACCCGGCGGCCCCAGGTCGCCGCCGAGGCCGGGCCGTCCTCGGGCAGACCCAGCCGATTGCCCGGGTAACGGAATTCTTCGGTGGGCCCGGTTGCGGCCGCCGGGGATGATGCCATGATGTCTAGCCTACGGACACGTCGTGAGAGGTCCCACGCGGGCCGCGATATCTCACGGCGTAACCGCCGTACACCAGTGGGTCAGCGCGGACACGCTGGGCGTAACATCCGCGAAACATCAGGGTCACGACGGAGAAACCGGCGGGCCCTACGTTCAGATGCAATCTCTGAGCCACCCTAGGAGTACGTATGTTTTCCAGCGCTGAGGAGCTCCTCGCCTACGTCAAGAACGAGGGCGTCGAGATCGTCGACGTCCGGTTCTGCGACCTGCCGGGCATCATGCAGCACTTCACCGTCCCGGTGTCGTCCTTCGGGCCCGAGGTCTTCGAGGACGGCCTGGCGTTCGACGGTTCGTCGGTCCGCGGTTTCCAGCAGATCCACGAGTCCGACATGAAGCTGCTGCCGGACCCGACCAGCGCGTACATCGACGAGTTCCGCACCGCGAAGACGCTGGTGATCAACTTCTTCGTGCACGACCCGCTGACCGGCGAGGCGTACAGCCGCGACCCGCGCAACATCGCCCGCAAGGCGCAGGAGTACCTGAAGTCGACCGGGATCGCGGACACCGCGTTCTTCGCGCCGGAGGCCGAGTTCTACGTCTTCGACGACGTCCGGTTCGAGACCAAGTCGAACGGCGCGCACTACTCGATCGACTCCGTCGCCGGCGCCTGGAACACCGGCCGGGTCGAGGACGGCGGCAACCGCGGCTACAAGGTCCGCTACAAGGGTGGCTACTTCCCGGTCGCGCCGACCGACCACTTCGGCGAGCTGCGCGACGACATCACGCTGGCGCTGGAGCGGTCCGGCCTGATCGTCGAGCGCGCCCACCACGAGGTCGGCACGGCGGGCCAGGCGGAGATCAACTTCCGCTTCGACGAGCTGCTCAAGGCCGCCGACGACGTGATGAAGTTCAAGTACATCGTCAAGAACAAGGCGTGGGAGGCCGGCAAGACCGCGACCTTCATGCCGAAGCCGATCTTCGGTGACAACGGCTCCGGCATGCACTGCCACCAGTCGCTGTGGAGCAACGGCGACCCGCTGTTCTACGACGAGTCCGGGTACGGCGGCCTGTCCGACACCGCCCGCTGGTACATCGGCGGTCTGCTCAAGCACGCCCCGTCGCTGCTGGCCTTCACCAACCCGACGGTGAACTCCTACCACCGCCTGGTGCCGGGCTTCGAGGCGCCGGTCAACCTGGTCTACTCGTCGCGGAACCGCTCGGCCTGCATCCGGATCCCGATCACCGGGTCGAACCCGAAGGCGAAGCGGATCGAGTTCCGCTGCCCCGACCCGTCGGCGAACCCGTACCTGGCCTTCGCGGCCCAGCTGCTGGCCGGCCTGGACGGCATCCGCAACAAGATCGAGCCGGCCGACCCGGTCGACAAGGACCTGTACGAGCTGCCGCCGGAGGAGCACGCGGGCATCGCCCAGGTGCCGACCTCGCTGCCGGCCGTGATCGACGCCCTCGAGGCCGACCACGCCTTCCTGCTCGAGGGCGACGTCTTCACCGAGGACCTGATCGAGACCTGGATCGACCTCAAGCGCGAGCAGGAAATCGCCCCGATCCAGCTCCGCCCGCACCCGCACGAGTTCGAGCTGTACTACGACGTCTGAGTCGTAGCTCCCGAGAAGCCCACCCGGTCCGTCCGGGTGGGCTTCTTCGTGTTTCAGGGGTCGTTCTTCGTTCGCGTGTGGGTCCTTGGACTCTGGGGCGGCAGCGATCCGGCTTCGTATCGTGGAGGGTCCCGGCGGACAACTGATGAGGGGGTTCGGGACATGTGTCGATGGCTTGCCTACTTGGGAGAACCCCTCAGACCGTCCAGGCTGGTCCTGGACTCGCAACATTCGCTGGTCGCACAGTCGCTCGACTCGCCGTTGGGCGCGGAGACGGTGAACGGTGACGGGTTCGGGTTCGGGTGGTACCCGAGCGATCCGGAGCCGGGTGCGGAGCCAGGGATCTTCCACAGCATCGAGCCCGCGTGGAACGACCAGAACCTCAGGGAGTTGACCCGGGCGGTCGAGTCGTCACTGTTCTTCAGTCACGTGCGCGCCGCGGCCGGCCCGCCGATCCAGCAGACGAACTGCCATCCCTTCCGGTACGCGAACTGGCTCTTCATGCACAACGGCGTGCTGGCCGGTTTCGGTTCGGTCAAGCGTGACCTCACCTTCGCAGTGGATCCGTCGCTGTATCCCCACATCAAGGGGACGACCGACTCCGAAGTGCTCTTCCATCTGGCCTTGACCCTCGGGCTGCAGCAGGAGCCGGTGAGCGCCATGGCGAAGGCGGTGCAGATGGTGGAGTCGGTCGGGCACGATCATGGAGTCACCTTTCCTGTTCAGGGCACTTTCGCCGTGTCGGACGGAAAGAGCATCTGGGCGTTCCGCTACTCCTCGCAGCATCGGACTCGCAGCCTGTTCCACTCCGTTGACATCGAGACCCTGCAGCAGATGTACCCCACCGAGGAGCGCCTGCGCTCCTTCGGCCGGCACGCCCACGTCGTGGTGTCGGAGCCGCTCAACGACCTTCCCGGCGCGTTCGTCGAGGTCCCCGAGTCGACCGTCGCGATCCTCGACCAGTCGGGCTACCATCACGAACCGTTCCTTGCCGAGTGAGGTCCGGGTGGGCCGCTTCGCGTTCAGGACAAGGTGTCGAGTTCGATGAGTGCGGCGGTGTCGACGTGGACGTCGGCGGCGCGCAGGTTGTCCTCGAGGTGGGCGACTCTGCGAGTGCCGGGGATCAAGGCAGTGTGTTCGTCGTGCGCGAGGATCCAGGCGAGGCAGACCGCCGCGGGGGTCGCGCCGAGGCGGGCGGCGATGCGCTGGACGACGGGATGCTCGGCCGGTGACGGGATCTGGTCGAAGGCGGAGCCCAGCGGGAAGTACGGGATCCAGGCGATGCCGTTCGCCGCGCACAGCTTCAGCTGGTCCTCGGACGAGCGGTCGAGCACGCTGTAGGCGTTCTGGACGCAGACGATGCCGGCCGGGAGGGCCTGTTCGAGCTGCTCGGTGCTGACATTGCTGAGGCCGATCGCGCCGATGAGCCCTTCGTGGCGGAGGGCAATCAACTCGGCGAGCTGGTCGTCGAGCGGGACGATCTGATCGCCCTCCGCGATGAGGCCCGGGCCCTGGTCGGCCCGGCGGAGGTTGACCACCGGCACCTGGTCCAGACCGAGCGATTCGAGGTCGAGGTGGACCTGTCGGCGCAGGTCGGCGGGATGTTGCGCCAGGGCCAGCGGGACCGGCGCGTCCACCCGTCGCGCGCCGACCTTGCTCACGATGACGAGGTCGTTCGGGTACGGGCTCAGGGCGGTCCGGATGTGCGCGTTGACCGTCGTGTGCCCGTAGAACGACGCGGTGTCCAGGTGGTTGATGCCTAGCTCCATCGCGCGGCGCAGGACCACGCCCGCGGCGGCGCTGTCGACGTGCTCGAGCTGCATCGCGCCGTACCCGATGCGGCTGATCTCGTGCTGCCCGAGCGCGACGCTGCCGCCCGGTCGGTGGGATGTCATCAGCGGTATCCCCAGGTAGAGTAAGTGGAGTTTTCTCCGATTACCGACGATAGCACTAACTGGAGGTTTCTCCACTTATGCGGGCAGATGCTGCGCGCAAGCGCGAGCAGGTGGTGACGGCGGCCGTCGACGAGCTCGCCGAGCTTGCTGTCGCCGCGCGCAGCGGCGCGCCGGTGCGGCTGTCGCTGGACAGCGTTGCGGCGCGGGCTCGGGTGGGGGTGGCGACGCTGTACCGGCACTTCCCGACCCGCGAGGCTCTGCTCGCTGCGGTCTATCACCAGGAGCTCACTCGCCTGTGCGAGACCGCGCCCGGGCTGGCGGCTGCCGGACCGGCAGACGAGGCGTTGCTCGTCTGGATGCACCGCTACCTCGACTTCGTCGATTCCAAGCGGGCGATGGGCGACGGCCTACGTGCTGTGGTCGCGTCGGGCGCGGTCACACAGGCGGACACCCGGGCACGGCTCACCGAAGCCGTCGTACCGTTCCTGGAGGCCGGCGCGGCCGCGGGCACGCTCCGGTCGGACGTGCCGCCCGCGGATGTCGTCACGGCGATGGCCGGCGCCGTGTTCGCCGCGGCGCCTGATCAGCAACGGGAGCAGGCGGAGCGCCTTCTCAGGCTGCTTGTCGACGGTCTCCGGCCGCGCTAGGCGAAGGACTGGGTGCCGATGACGCGGAGGAGGTCCAGTTTTTCGCGGGCGTCGGTGCCTTCGAGCGGCAGGAACGCTCGCACTCTCAGGTCGGCCGCGGGTGTCAGGAGGGTCTCGCAGGTCAGGTCCAGTTCACCGATCTCCGGGTGCAGGAAGCGCTTGCGGGGCAACCGGCGGACGGCGACCTCGTGCAGCTCCCACAGCGCGCGGAACTCCGCGCTCCGCTCGGCGAGCGCGTCGACCAGCTCGGTGACGTCGGCGTCTCCCATCCGGCGTGAGTAGGTGCCGCGCAGATCGGCGACGTGTGCGGCCGAGTGCGCGTCCCAGTCCTCAGCGGGGAAGATCTGCCGGATGGCCGGGTCGGTGAACCAGAGCCAGGTCAGGTTCCGGGCGAAACCGGTGCCCGGGTAGCGGCCGATGACGGAATCGGCGAGGGCGTTCTGCCAGAGCACCTCGTCGAGGTCGGTCACGATGAGGACCGGGATGTCGGTGAGACGTTCGACGAGGCCGATCAGGCCGGGGCTGATGTGCCGCCCGGCGCGGCGCAGCGGCGGCGTGAATCCGGCCAGGTGGTACAGGTGGTCGCGTTCGTCCAGGTCGCAGCGCAGGGCGCGGGCGAGGCCGGCGATGATCGGCTCCGACGGGTTCGCGCCGCGGGACTGCTCGAGGCGCGAGTAGTAGTCGGTGGACATACCGGCCAGCTGCGCGACCTCTTCGCGGCGCAGCCCCGGCGTACGGCGGCGAGCGCCGTCCGGGAGGCCCACGTCGCCCGGGTGCAGCAGCTCCCGGCGCCGGCGGAGGAAATCGGCCAGGCCGTCACGATCGGTCACGCGTTCCATGATGCGCGACGCGCAAAACCGTATCCAGGGACGGCTTGTCCGTGGATGAGGTGTGCCTTCTCCGCGCGCGTCGGCGGCAGCAAGGTGGAGGTAACCAAGGAGGATCAACCATGCGTTACCGCACGCTCGGCCGGACCGGAATCAAGGTCAGCCCGTACGCCCTCGGCGCCATGATGTTCGGTGCCGTCGGCAACGACGACCGCGACGAGTCGGTCCGGATCGTCCACAAGGCGCTCGACGCCGGGATCAACTTCGTCGACACCGCCGACATGTACTCCCACGGCGAGTCCGAGGAGATCGTCGGCGAGGCGCTCAAGGGCCGCCGTCAGCACGTCGTCCTGGCCACCAAGTCGCACCTGCCGATGGGTGACGACCCCAATCAGCGCGGCAACTCGCGGCGTTGGATCATGACCGCCGTCGAGGATTCGCTGCGCCGGTTGCGGACCGACTACATCGACCTGTTCCAGATGCACCGGCCCGATCCGGAAACCGACGTCGAGGAGACGCTGTCCGCGCTGACCGACCTGATCCGCAGCGGAAAGGTCCGCGCGATCGGTACGTCGACCATGCCCGCGAGCGAGATCGTCGAGGCGCAGTGGGTGGCCGAACGGCGCGGTCTCGAACGGTTCCGGACCGAGCAGCCGCCGTACTCGATCCTGAACCGCGGGATCGAGCGCGAGGTGCTCCCGATCGTTCAGAAGTACGGGATGGGCGCTCTGGTCTGGAGCCCGCTCGCGGGTGGGCAGCTGACCGGACGCGCGCCGTCGGACCTGCGGCGGACGGCGATGTTCCGGCACATGTCCGACCAGCGCCGCCTCGACGCCGTCGAGCAGCTGGTCCCGGTCGCCGACGCCGCCGGGCTCGAACTCACGCATCTGGCGATGGCGTTCGCGATCGCGCATCCGGCGGTCACGTCCGCGATCATCGGGCCGCGGACGATGGAGCACCTCGACGACGCGCTGGCCGGAGCCGACGTCGTCCTCGGCGACGACGTGCTCGACCAGATCGACAAGATCGTCCCGCCGGGCACCGACGTCGGCCGCCTCGACATGGACTACAACACTCCCGCGATCCTCGACGCGGGCCTGCGCCGCCGGAACCTCGGCGACCGGCCGGCGGCCTAGCGGCCGGCGGCGGTTCCCGGCAGTCCCTGGTCCTGGCACTCCCAGGGACAGCGGGACCTGGTTGGTCCGGTCGCGATCGCGGATCCTCGGTGGTGGGACCACTGAAAGGACTGTTGCCATGAGCAAGCTCGCTCTCGTCACCGGAGCCACCTCCGGCATCGGCCGGGCGTTCGCCGACCGTCTCGCGGCCGACGGCTACGACCTGATCGCCGTCGGCCGCAACACCGAACGTCTCGACCAGCTCGTCGAGGCCAGGCCGGACGTGAAGATCTCGCCGGTGGCCGCCGACCTCTCGACCCTCGACGGCATCCGGGCGGTCGCCGACCTGGCCGCCGCCGAACCTGTCGACCTGCTGGTGAACAACGCCGGCGTCGCGCACTACATGCCGCTCGCCGAACTGCCGGCGGACAAGGCGGCGGAGCTGGTGATGGTCAAGGTTCTCGCTCCCACCCTGCTGACCCGGGCCGTGGTCGGCGGGATGCAGCAGCGCGGCAGCGGAGCGATCGTCAACGTGGGCGGGATGATCGCGTTCAGCGGACCGGCGCCGAGCACCGTGATGCCGCGGCGCGCCGTGTACGCCGGCGCGCTCGCGGACCTGCTCGCCTTCTCCCAGACGCTGAGCGCCGAGCTGGAAGGCACCGGCGTCACGGTGCAGGCACTGCTTCCCGGTGTCGTCGCCACCGAGTTCCACACGCGTCAGGGCCTGGACCTCAGTGCGATCCCACGGATGAGCGCCGAGGACGTCGTCACGGCAAGCCTGCACGGGCTGGAACTCGGCGAGTCGGTCACGGCTCCAGGAGTTGAGGACCTCAAGCTCCTGGAGACCGTGTTCGCCGCGGACCTGGCCGCGTTCGGCGGCCAGAGTCCGCAGCTGGCGACTCGCTACCGCAACTGAATCAGTTGTACGTCGCCGTCACGTGGTAGACGCGGCCGCCCCAGCCGTCGTCCGGGAACGAGTCCGAGATGCGCACGTACCCGGCCTTGTCGGCGCCGAGGTGCGGCGTCAGGTCGAAGGTCCGGACGGCCTTGTTCTCGCCGTCGTGGTACGGGGTCGTCTCGGTCGCCACCGTGGTCCAGTTCTGCCCGTCGCCGCTCACCTGGATGACGAACTGGTTGTCGATGGTCAGCGCCACGGACGCCGACATCGCGTCGGACGGGAACGGGAACCGGTAGACGAAGTACGAGTGCCCGTCGGCGAACCGGTTCTGGACGCCGTTGCTCTGCGACCCGTCGGCGTCCCACAGCCACGGGGTCTCGGCCGCCGTACCGGTGTCGAAGTCGGCGGTGTGCGCGATCAGGATGTCGGACCGGGTGCTGTACGACAGCTGGGATCCGGACGTCACCGTCGCGGTCACCGAATGCAGACCGTCGGCCGTCCCTGCCGGGATCGTGACGTCGAGCTCGACCGACGTCTGCACCGGCACGGCGTTGCCGCGCGTCCGCAGCGTCACGGTGGAACGAGCCGGCGTCACCGTCCAGCCGGACGGAGCGGTCGCCTGGACCACAGCCTGGAGCTGGTCGCCGACCGGGCCGGTGGCCTGGACGTCGACCTTGATCTTCACATGCGTCCCGCTGCCGGTCGCAGGCATCACCACGGGCAGGGCGGGATCGGTCGTCGCGGACAACGACCGCGTCGGCGGCGTCGCCGGTACGGCGGCGATCAGGGCGCTCAGCGCACTGGCCTGGGTCCGCCAGTCGAAGACGTTCGGGGTCGCGCCGGACCACCGCTCACCCAGCCGGTCGGAGGCGTCGCGGTCGTTGCTCCAGACCGTGGCGGCCTGCTGTGCCACGAAATCGGTGTAGCGACGGTCGCGCGTGGTGTCCGCGAGATCCATCCAGTAGCGCATGAAAATGCCCTTGAACTGCTTGCCGTTGTCGTCGCACGTGCGGCCGGGGACGTCGCAGGCCTCGGTCAGAACCCCGTCGGTCACCAGTCCGCCGGGAGCGATCGCAGCGTCGGCCAACCGCCGTACCGTGGTCAGCAGTTTCGGGTCGCGGGTCGCGCGGTAGAGCTCCAGACCGGCACCGATCGCGAGGCCCTGGTTGTAGCTCCAGACCGTGTCGCCGTTGCTCTCGCAGTTGCTCCGCAGGCCGTCGTTGACGAGGCCGGCCGAGTTGATCATGCCGCTGCCGGTGAACCAGGTCCAGCCTTCCTTCGCGCGGCCGAGCCAGCGCTGGTCGCCGGGCATCCGGTTGTGCATCTCGGCGGTGAGGCGGATCCACAGGCCGTTGGTGACGGCGTTCTTGTAGGTGCGCTCACCGTCCCACCACACGCCGCCGCCGCACGAGCTCGGGTCCCAGTAGCCCTCGACGTACTCGGCGATCGTGACCGCCATGTCGAGGTACTTGCGGTTCTTGGTCAGGTCGTACGCCTGGATCCAGGTCAGGCCCCACCACTCGGAGTCGTCGATGGCGCGGCTGGTGAAGTTCCCGAGCAGCGGGTCACCGGACAGGTACCCGGCCGGGAAGACGCCCTTGTCCTTCTCGAACGTGTTGTCCAGCTGCCCCAGGTAGCGCCGGTCGCCCGTGCGCTGCATGTAGTCGCCGATCGTCTGCAACGCGACCGCGGAGTTCCACCAGCTGGACGGGAACCAGGCCTTGTTCGGCTCGTACGAGCTCATCAGCTGGTCCGCGGCGACCCGGGCGCGGGCGACCGCGGTCGCTCCGTCGGCGGCGCCCGTGGCACCCGCGGACTGTGGGGCGAGGGCCGCGGCGAGCAGGATCGCCCCGGCCGTCAGTACCTTCAGAATCTGCACACGACGATTCACGCGCTCTCCTCGAGATGCTTCGTGGCGGCTCGGCGCACCGAGGTTTGGAAACGTTTCATCAAGCTTCGAGGCAGTATCGTCGTCGCCCCAGACAACGATGTCAATGGTGAGTGTCAGGCCAGAATCGCGGCAATCTCGTCCAGCTGCTCCGCCGCGAGCGCGCCGTACCGCAGTGCACCGGCGTTCTCCTCCACCTGCGCGAGCGTCCGCCCGTCCGAGGTGAGTACGTCGCGGATCGCGACCAGCACGCGAGACATCCAAAGTCTAGTAAATGACTTAACTTAAACTGCTTCGCATGACCTTCCTCTGGTACATCCCGAACCAGGTCGACCCCGGGCACCGTGGGGACGACGCCGTCCAGGGACACAACAGCATCGAGCGGCTGACCGAGCTGGCCCGGCTCACCGAGGAGCACGGGTGGTCGGGCGCGCTGATCGGCACCGGGTGGGGCCGGCCGGACACGTTCACGGTCGCGACCGCGCTCGCCGCGCGGACCACGACGTTCCAGCCGCTGGCCGCGATCCGGCCCGGGTACTGGCATCCCGCGCATTTCGCGTCCGCGGCGAGCACGCTCGACCAGCTCACCGGCGGGCGGCTGCTGATCAACATCGTCTCCGGCCAGGACAACCTCGCGGCGTACGGCGACAGTGAGGGCGACCAGCCGCAGCGGTACGCCCGGACCAAGGAGTTCCTCCAAGTGGTCCGGCGGTTGTGGACCGAGGAGGACGTGACATTCACCGGCGAGTACTTCTCCGTCACCGGCTCGACGGTCGCGACGCGGCCCGTCGTACGGGAAGGGCGGCCGCATCCCCGGCTGTACTTCGGCGGCGCGTCGGACGCGGCGCAACGGGTCGCCGCGACGGATGCCGACGTCCAGCTGTTCTGGGGCGAGCCGCTGGACGGCGTCGCCGGGCGGATCGCCCGGCTGCGCTCACTGGAGCAGGAACTCGGTCGCGAGCATGCGCCGCTCGAGTTCGGGTTGCGCATCACGACGCTGGTTCGGGACACGACCGATCAGGCCTGGGCCGACGCCGAGGCCAAGGTCGCCGAGATGGCCGAGAAGCAGGGATCGCGGGACCGCCGCTGGTTCAAGGCGGTCGGCCAGCAACGCCTCCTCGACCTGACCGAACGCGGCGAGGTCCTCGACGACAACCTCTACACCGCCCCGGCCAAGTACAGCGGCGGCGGCGCCGGCACCACCTGGCTCGTCGGCTCCCCCGACGACGTCGCCAAGTCCCTGCGCAGATACCGCGACATCGGCATCACCCATTTCATCCTCTCCGACACCCCGTACCGCGAGGAAACCGCTCGCATCGGCGACCAGCTGCTGCCGCTGCTCGCCTGAGATGGTCCCCCCGGCTGAAAGGATGTGCTCCGCCGCTTGACGGGTGCGTGCCGGCCGTGATCGGTTGATTACCGAGCGCCAACCGCGGGTATGTGGCGTTGTGAGGCATGTGAGGAGCACTGATGGTCGATTATCTGCCCCGGTCCGCATGGAACGCGCGGCCGCCCAACGGCGGGCCGGGGAACCTGACCGTGTCGCGAGTCGAAGGTGCGGTCATCCACTGGCCGGGCACCGGATCGACGTCGGTCATCCACACCAAGGCCGCGGTCGCGTCCGCGTTGCGCGGGTGGCAGGACTACCACATGGACACCCGCGGCTGGTCTGACATCGCGTACCAGGTCGCCGTCGACCAGGCCGGCCGGGCTTGGACATTGCGCGGCCTGCGGACCCAGTCCGGCGCCAACGGCGACACCGACGTGAACGAGCGGTACGGCGCGATCCTGCTGATCCTGGTCACCGGGGAGCAGCCGTCGGCCGCGATGAAGGCGACCACCCGCGCAGTGATCGCCGACTTCCGCAGAATCTATCCCCGCGGTACGGCGATCCGGCCGCACTCCGCGGTCCGCCCGGAGCCCACCGACTGCCCCGGCGACCCCGCCCGCGCCGCGATCGCCCGCGGCGAATTCACCCCTGGCCACTCGGAGGACGACGACATGACCCCGGCGCAGATGCAGGAACTGAAGAACTTCATCGAGGCCCGGACACAGGCCTACGCGCTCTGGGTCCACAAGCAGCTGCGCCGCGACCTGTCCGCGGTGGTGAAGGCGTACGCGCTCGACATCAAGAACTACGAGCGCCAGACCGATGCCGCCGACGCCGCCCGGGCCGCCGCCGCGGTCTGGGCGACCGCCCCGACGAGCCTGCAGGCCAACGGCGAGGCTCCGACTGCTCCGGAGCAGCCGGCCGCGCCGGACCCGAACGTCGATCCGGAGCTCAACCTCCCCGACCTCGACCCGTTCCCGGACGCCCCGGCCGAGGATGCCGCCGACGCGTCCAAGTAGTCGGGATGGACCTCGAGCAACTGTCGGAGCGGTTGGAGAAGATCTCGGTCGGGTACGGCGAGCACCTCGGCTTCGACCGTGACCCGGACTGGTTCCTGCTCAAGCTCCAGGAGGAGGTCGGCGAGCTCACGCAGGCCTATCTCCAGCACACCGGGCGCGCCCGCGCCAAGGGCGCGACACCGGAGGGCATCCGGGACACGTTCCACCAGGAGTTCGCCGACGTGCTGTGCCAGTTGCTGCTCTTCGCGCGCCGGCACGACGTGGATCTGCCGCGCGAGATCGAGCGGAAGTGGCTGGTCTACGAAGCCTGACTGCCGCGGCCCGGCCCGGCGTTCCTGATCAGCAGCCCGAGCACGACGAAGGGCGCCAGACCGACCAGGATCGCGATCGGAACCCCCAGCCACACGGCAGCGTGAAGCCGGTCTGCAACGTCACCAGGAAGTACACGAAGACGAAGCCGAACGGCCAGACGAGGGTGCCCAGCCACTTCTCGCCGCGGGTCCACCGGTCCGACGTCCAGAGCAGAACGACGCCGACGACCCAGCCGATCAGTGCGAGGAACCCGCCCAGCGGGAGCAGGCACAGCGCCAGCACCTCGCGGCCGCGGAACCTCGGGCGGTATCGGTCGACCAGCACCAGCCCGTCCGTGGACGCCGCGACGAGTTCGTCCGGGTCCCCCAGCCGCTGCAGCATCCGGCGTACGTCGTCCTCCGACGTCGCGCCCGCGGCCCGGGCCTCCGCGATGTGCGACGTGACGTCGGCGAGCAGATCGGTACGCCGCCCCTCGGGCAGCGGCTCGGCCGCCTCGGTCAGGTACTTCAGGTAGGCGTCGACGAGGTGATCGCCGTCCGGTCGCACGCTCACGCCGGGGCCTTCGGATTCCGCGCCTCGACGAACACGGCGATCAGCAGCGCGAACTCCACGACCGTCGCGATCGCGACGCTCAGCCAGAGCGGCGGCTGGAACCTCTCGGCGCCGACCGCCGCCGCCAGGCCGAGCGGCCAGGCGAGCGTGCCAACGATCTTCCAGACCCAGGTCCAGCGGTTCGACGCCCACAGCAGCCAGACACCGACCAGCCAGCCGACGATCGCCAGGAACGGCCCGAACACCAGCAGCGCGAGCGCACCCCAGTCCCACGGCCGCAACCGCGGCTCGACCGCCGGCACCACCACGCCGCCCGTCATTTCCCTGTTCATCCCCGTCTCCCACTCTCCAGGATCGCGTCGACCGAGGCGCAGAACCGTTGCCAGTCCGCCGTGAACGCGGCCAGTGCCTGGCTGCCCTCGGCCGTCGATGTGTAGTACCGCCGCGGCGGCCCGGACTCGGACTCGCGCCAGCTCGTCTCCACCAGACCTTCCCGTCGCAGCCGGGCCAGCAGTGGATAGATCGTGCCTTCGGTCGTCACCAGACCGTCGACCTCGCCCAGCGCCTTCACCAACTCGAAACCGTAACGGGGCTCTCCCTGCAACAGCGCCAGCACGCAGAACTCCAGCGTCCCGCGGCGCAGTTGCGTGAAGACCTTCTCCGCTACCATGCGAGACAAGGTACCTGTCCGCACCAAGATGCGGCAAGGATGGCTGCCGCGTCAGCGATCTTCAGTCGGTTTTCGGGCGGACGGCCAGCATCGCGAGCAGTACGACGCCCGGGATCACCACGACCCAGAGCGGGCTGAGGTTGAGCAGCACCGGCGCCAGGCACAGCACGAGCAGGTCGAAGCCGCGGGCCGGCTGCGAGAACAGGCCGGGCGGGATCGCGCCCATCGGCGACGTGACCAGCGGGCCGGCGTACGACGGCGGCCGGGCCGACGCCTGCCGGACGGCGCCGGAAATGATGCCGGCGGCAACGGCGAAGGAAGCCGACGCGCTGCCGATCGCCGGGAAGGCGCAGGCGGACCAGACGATCGTGAACAGGCCCGGGACGACCGCCATGATCACCCGGAGCTCGCGCAGGTCCCAGCCGAGCGCGCGGACCAGACCGGTCGAGCGGCAGGCGGTGCGGAGACCGTCGAGCATCGGCCGTACGGCGATGAAGCCGGCGATCGCGGCCGCGACGGGGACCAGGATGTGGAAGCCGGCGCCGTGCACGGCGTACGGGACCACGAGCAGCGCGAACGCGACGGCGAGCCGCCGCGGCCAGCGCAGGATCCGGAGGAACTCGCGGTGCACGATCGCGGCGCCCTGCGCACCCCGCCCGCGCCGCGAGTGCACCCGCCCCTTGAGCCGCCAGTGCCGTCCGGCGATCACGTCACCGAGCATGCTGATGTCGAGACTGCTCGCCGCCCCCGCCAGTCCGGCCAGCAACTCCCCACCCGCGATCACACTGATCCGCCCCAGCCGATCCAACGTCCGCGAGACAAGGAAGACCAGCACAGCGCACACAACGACCGCTACCGCGAACACCAGCAGGGGGACGGCGCCAGACCGATCGTCCTGGATCTGGCCGAACGCGAGCGTCGGGTAGCCGTACTCGTCGACGAATTGCGACGACAGGACCACGTGGGTGGACTGATCCTCGCGCGGCTGGAAGGCCAGCAGCACCGCCGGCACCACGGCGGCCAGCAGCAGGACATCCGCGACGCGCAACGCCCATCGGCTGCGTCGCGCCGATTGCTGCGCCCACACCGTCGCTACGGCGGCGCAGACCAGCGTCGCGCTGATCAGAACGGCCGCCAGAAGTACGTCGGTCAGCGAGGCTCCGAGAAGGGCCCAGACGAGCGCGCCGACGACGACGCCGAGCACCGCGACAGATCCCATCACCAGCCGGTACGCCGGGCGCAGCAAGGCGGCTCGGTCGACCGGAGTCGCGAGCAGCCAGAAGCCGGTGGCGCGCGACGCCGACACCGGCCCGATCGCGAGCAGCACCCGGAGGGTGATTGCCAGCAGCAACGGTACGGCGATCCACGGCATCCAGTCGGCGAGCTGACCGCACGTCCGCGACGTACAGCCGGACGCGTTCGAGTTCAGGTGCCGGACGACGTTGCCGCCGGTCGCGCCGGCCATCGCGATCGTGAACAGGACCAGGTAGACGTCCTCGAAGATCTCCCAGAACGACCGGTCCGCGTGCTGCCGGCGCGTCGTCCGCATCCACTGCCGCAGCGACCGCGACGACGGGATCGCCCCGAAGTCCGCCGGATCGAACTCGACCGGCCCGTCGGCAGCGCTCATGGCAGCGGAGTGAGCGTGACGACGGAGTCCGCGACCGTCTCGACGAGCGCCGGGTCGTGGCTGGCGAAGAGGATCGCGGTCCCGGACTTCTTCTCCGCGACCAAGCGCTCGGACAGCCACTGCACACCGCCGGTGTCGAGGCGGGCCTCGGGCTCGTCGAGGACCATCAGCTTGCGCGGGCGGACCAGCGCGGTCGCCAGCGCGAGCCGGCGGCGCTGGCCGGACGACAGCGAGCCCGGCAACTGGTCGGCGGCCGGCAGCAGGCCGATGTCGTGCAGGGTGGTGTCCACGAGGTCTTCGGGCGACGCATTGCCGTGCGCACGGGCGAGCAGGTCGAGATGCTCGGCCGCGGTCAGGTCCGGGAAGAAGTCCAGGTCGTCGAGCAGCGTGGCGACATCCCGGCGAACGGCATCGGCCCGCTCGTCGATCGGCACGCCGTCGAGCAGGATCTTCCCGGCGGCCGGTTCGGCCGCGCCGACGATGCACTTGAGCACGGTCGTCTTGCCGGCGCCGTTGGGCCCGACCAGTGCGATCGCCTGACCGGCCGCCAGCGTGAACGTGAGACCCTCGATCACCGGCCGGTCGCCGTACTTGTGCTGCAGATCCGCCACCGCGAGCCGGGGCGCCGCCTTCTTGCTCACTTCTTGCGGACCAGCGTCAGTCCGTCGCCGATACCGAGCATGACGACGTCCACCCGGTCGTCCTGCGCGACGTGCGCGTTGAACTCCTTGCGGTCGGCGGGCCCGTCCGCGTCGATCACCCGGCCGCCGGCCAGCGTGTTGTCGAACAGCAGCAGCCCGTTCGGCCGGATCAGCGGCAGCACGGTCTCGAAGTACCGGATGTACCAGTCCTTGTCGGCGTCGACGAAGGCCAGGTCGAACTCGCCGTCGAGCCGGGCCGCCGACTCGTGCGCGTCGCCGATCCGCAGGTCGATCTTGCCCGCGACGCCGGCCCGCTCCCAGTACTTGCGGCCGATCGAGGTCCACTCCTCGCTGACGTCCAGGCAGATCAGCTCGCCGTCGTCCGGCAGCCCGCGCGAGATCGCCAGCGCGGAGAACCCGGTGAAGGTCCCGATCTCGACCGCCCGGCGGGCGCCGATCAGCCGGGTCAGCGTGGTCAGCAGGCCGGCCTGGTCAGCGGTGGTCAGCATGCCTGCGGGGCTGCCGAGTTTCTCGGTCTCGGCGCGCAACTCGGTCGCGATCTCGTCCAGCGGCATGCCGTGGGCGAGCATGTACTCGTGCAGTTCCTCGGTCACCGGCACCTGATGGCCCATGGAAATCCAGCCCTCCGTGTATTAGATCGGTCGCCTGTAGTCTCTATGGGTTGTTCGTCGCTCTGACACCCACCCCACCCGAGGGAGCACCCAAGCATGCGCATCGCCGTCGCCGGATCGATCGCGACCGACATCCTGATGACGTTCCCGGGCCGGTTCAAGGACCAGTTCCTCGAGGAGCAGCTGCACAAGGTCTCCCTGTCGTTCCTGGTCGACGAGCTGGTGGTGCACCGCGGCGGCGTCGGCGCGAACATCTGCTACGGCATGGCCCAGCTCGGGTTCCCGTCGCTGCTCGTCGGCTCGGTGGGCGCCGACTTCGCCGAGTACGGCGCGGCGCTGACCGCGGCCGGCGTGGACATCTCGCACGTCCGCGTCTGCGCGGACGTGCACACCGCGCGGTTCACCTGCACGACCGACCTGGACGCGAACCAGATCGCCTCGTTCTACACCGGCGCGATGGCCGAGGCGCGCGAGCTCGACCTCGGCGCGATCCACCAGGCCGCGGGCGGTGTCGACCTGGTGCTGATCGGCGCCGACGACCCGGACGCGATGCTCAAGCACACCGAGCTCGCCAAGCAGCACGGGATCGCCGTCGCGGCCGATCCGTCGCAGCAGCTGGCGCGGATGGACGGCGAGCACATCCGCACGCTCGTCGACGGCGCGGCGTACCTGTTCAGCAACGAGTACGAGGCCGGCCTGCTGGTGCAGAAGACCGGCTGGAGCCACGACGAGATCCTCGAGCGGGTCGGCGTCCGGATCACCACGCACGGCGGCGACGGCGTCGTGATCGAGGACCGCACCGGGATCCTGGCGAAGATCCCGGCCGTCCCCGCGCCGGACCTGGTCGACCCGACCGGCGGCGGCGACGCGTTCCGGGCCGGCTACCTCACCGGCCGCGCCAACGGTCTCGACCACGAGGCCGCCGCGCACCTCGGGTGCACGCTGGCGACCACGGTCCTGGAGACTGTCGGCACCCAGGAGTACAGCCTCGACCACCCGACGTTCCTCGACCGGCTGACCAGCGCGTACGGCGCCGACGCCGCCGCGACCGCGAAGCAGGCGCTCAGGTCCGCCTAACCCAGGCGGGTCAGGACACCCGTCTGGGCGAGCAGCGCGAAGCGGTCCGGGCAGCCCCAGTGCTCGACGATCCGGCCGTCGACCACCCGCGCCTGCTCGAACAGCGCCATGTCGATCGGCGCGTTGCTCGGCGGCCCGAAGAACGCCCCGGTCGCCGTACCGCGGGCCCGTCCGCGCGCCCAGACCAGGTCGCCGACGACGACCGAGTCCTCCAGCGTGTAGACGATGTCCGGCATCAGCTCGTGCACCTGCCGGATCGCGGCCTTCACCTGGTCCCGCGCCTGCTCACCCCGCCCGGACAGGCCGAACTGGTGCTCGATCAGGTCGGGCGCACACACCTCGTCGACGATCGCCGCGTTCCCCGTCGCGAACCCCTCGTGCAGGATCCGTTCCAACACCGCCAGCGGTTCCATGATCCCCTCCCGTTGCACTAATGATGCACTCGATGCAGTGCTACTGCACTGAACACAGTGATAGTGTGCCGACGTGCCCGAAGCTGTCAAGACCTACCGCCAGGTGCAGGCGGCGGAGACCCGGATCCGGATCGCCGGGGCCGCGCGCCGGCTGTTCGCCGCGCAGGGGTACGGCGCCACGAGCATCGACGCGATCGCCAAGGAGGCCGGCGTCGCGACCCGGACCGTGTACTCGGCGTTCGGCACCAAGCGCGAGATCCTGTCGCTGATCTGCGACCGGTGGCTCCAGGAAGCCGGTGCGATCGAGCGCGCCGAGCAGGTGTTCGCCATCGCGGACCCGGTCGACCGGCTGCGCGGTGCCGCGGGCTGGCTGACGAACCTGTACTCGGCAGGCTTCGACGTCGTCCTGATCTTCGAGGCGGCGACCGACGAGAGCCCCGAGACCAAGGCCTTGCTGCGGTCCAAACTCGCCGGACGCAACCAGGTCATGGACGCGATGATCGCGTCCCTCGAGGACGTCCTGCGGGTGCCGCTGAAGCAGGCGCAGGCCGTTTACCGCGCCCTCGCGGCGCCCGGTGTCTACCAGGAGCTCGTCGACGAGTCCGGGTGGACACCGGCCGAGTTCGAGACGTTCGTCGCGGACTCGCTGCAGCGTCAGTTGCTCTGAGAGCGGGCCCACAGACCGCGGACATGGCCGATGTGGCGCCGCATCAGTTGTTCGGCGCCCTCGGCGTCGCCGGCTTCGACGAGGTCGAGCAGGTCGTGGTGCTCGGTCGCCGACGGAACCAGGCGGCCGCTCTCGACCAGCGGGGTCAGACCGAGCAGCCGGGTCTGCGAGCGCAGGTCCGACACCACGTCGACGAGCTTCTGGTTGCCGGAGTACGCGAGCAGCGTCACGTGGAAGACCCGATCCGCCTCGATGTAGGCGATCAGGTCGCCCGCCTCGGCCGCCACCACGATGTCGTCGGCCAGCCGGCGCAGCCGCGGGTAGTCCTTCGCCGGGATCGCCGGGACCACGTCCCGGATCGTCGGCGGCTCGATGAGCTGCCGGACCGCGGCCACGTTGTCCAGGTCCTCGTCGGACACCTCGGTGACCCGGAAGCCCTTGTTCCGCAGGGAGATCACCAGGCCCTCGCGGACCAGGTCGAGCATCGCCTCACGGACCGGCGTCGCGGACACGCCGAACCGCGCGCCGAGGGTCGGCGCCGAGTACACCTCTCCCGGCTTCAGCTCGCCCGAGATCACCGCCGCCCGGAGCGCGTTGGCGACGCTGTCGCGCAGGTTCTCGCGCTGCGCCAGCCGCCGGACGCTCGGCAGCGGCCCGATCGAATCGGCAGCCATGGGTTCACCTCCTGGGTCGCCGCCTATTGTGAAGCACCGGCCGTCGTTTCGACGTCATTGGTGCGGGACGCCACCCCCGATCGACGCGACCAGCTCGGTGAGCCGCTCGAACACCCGGTCCGCGCCGAGGCCGTCGTGCTCGTACTCGTTCGTCACCCAGGCCTGCACGTTGCCGACCCGGCGTGCGGTGTCCAGCTGCAGCCCGGAGTCGACGTACATGTCGTCGAAATACACCGCGGCCGCCACCGGTACGTCGTTGGCCGCGAGCCGGTCGAGGTCGTACAGCTCGGGCCATCGCGGCCGCTTCGCGAGCAGCTCGACCGCGCCCTGGAACGGCCGCAGGCCACGGATCTCGGCGAACATCCAGGGGTACATCATCTCGCCGGTGAACAGCAGCGGCCGGGCGTCTTCGGCGAACTCGGGGCGCCGTGCCCGCTCCGCCTCGGCCGCCCAGGCCGTCGCGCCCTCGCCGGACCCGTAGATGCTCTCCTGCAGCGCGGCGAACAGCGGGTTCCCGAGGTACGACGAGAGGCCGAGCGCCTGCCCGAGGAACGTGTCGGACAGCTCATCGCCGTCCAGCGCCTCGTCGATCAGCCAGTGGATGCGCTCGAACCCGGGCTTCATCCCGAAGTCGATACCCAGCGACTGGAAGCGGCGTACCGTCAGGCGATCGCCGTCCGGCAGCCGGACGTCGGATTCGGCCAGCCGGTCCGCGATCCGGCCGACGCGCTCCACGTCGTTCGGGTAGCGGCGGTAGAACTCCTCGTTCTTGGCCGCGACGCGCGGATAGGTCCGCCGGTACACCTCGGCCGCGGACGGGTCGATCGAGGCCAGTCCGCCGGTCACGTAGCAGGCGGTGAGGCCTTCGGGCGCCTTCGACAGGTAGGTGAGCGTCAGGAAGCCGCCGTAGCTCTGCCCGAGCGTCGACCACGGCTTGCCGCCGAACACGGTCTTCCGCAGGTGCTCCGCATCGGCGACGATCGAGTCCGCCCGGAAGCACGCCAGGTACCCGGCGCCCTCCTCGGCCGTCATCGACGCCATCCGCCGCGCGCTGACCGGCGTACTGCGCCCGGTGCCGCGCTGGTCCAGCAGGACCACCCGGTACTTCTTCAGCGCCTGCCCGATCCACCCGTCCGCCCCGGTCGGCCGCGGTCCCTTCCCACCGGGCCCGCCCTGCAGGAACAGCAAGCAGGGCAGGTCCTCGTCCTTCCGCGTCGGGTCGACCAGCTCCCGCGCGAACACGCTGATCGACTCGCCCGGCCGCTCCCAGTCCAGGGGGACCGAAACGGTGTGCTCCCGGACGTGCATCCGGGGAATCGTGAAGCTGGTCATCCCGCCTCTTTCTGCCTGCGCCTGGCGTCCCACTCCGGATTGATCCGCGGTACGGCGGCCAGCAGCGTCTTCGTGTACTCGTCCTGAGGATCGCCGAAGACCTGGTCCCGCGGCCCGCTCTCCACGATTCTGCCCCGGCTCATCACCGCGACCCGCTGCGAGATCTGCCGCACGACGGCCAGGTCGTGCGCGATGAAGACGTAGCTGAACCCGCTCTCGCGCTGCAACCGCATCAGCAACTCCAGCACCTGCGCCTGGATCGACACGTCGAGTGCCGACACCGCTTCGTCGCAGATCACCAGCTTCGGGTTCACCGCCAGCGCCCGGGCGATCCCGATCCGCTGCGCCTGGCCGCCGGAGAACTGCGCCGGGTACCGCCGGCAGTGGTCCGGGTTCAGCCCGACCCGCTCCATCAGCTCCTGGGTGAACGCCCGCCGGCCGCCCTTGGGTGTGATGCCCTGATAGGTCAGCGGCGCGGTGACGATCCGCTCGACCGTGTACCGCGGGTTCAGCGACGAGAACGGATCCTGGAACACCACCTGCACGTTGTTCCGGAACGCGGCGAGGTCCTTGCCGCGGGCGTTCGTCACGTCCTGCCCGTCGAACACGACGCTGCCCGTCGTCGGCTCGAGCAGCCGGGCCGCGATCCGCGCGGTCGTGGACTTGCCGCTGCCCGACTCCCCCACGATCGCGAGCGTCTCACCGAGCTCGACCTCGAAGCTCACGTCGTCGACCGCGGTGAACGTCGACTTCCGCGCCATCGCGCCCTCGCCCCGGGTGACGAACTCCTTCGTCACACTCTTCACTTCCAGCAACGTCACGACGCAACCTCGTCATCTATCCGCGGTACGGCGTCCAGCAGCATCCGCGTGTACTCGTGCCGCGGGTCCGAGAACACCTGCTCCGCGGTCCCGTACTCGACCGGATCGCCCGACCGCATCACCAGCACCCGCCGGGCGATCGAGCTGATCACCGCGAGGTCGTGAGTGATGAACATCAGCCCGGTCCCGGTCGTGGACTGCAGCTCGGCGAGCAGCTCCAGGATCTGGGCCTGCACCGTGACGTCCAGCGCGGTCGTCGGCTCGTCCGCGATCAGCAGCGACGGCGAGCAGCACAACGCCATCGCGATCATCACGCGCTGCCGCATGCCGCCGGAGAACTGGTGCGGGTAGTGGTCGACCCGGCGCGCCGCGTCCGGGATGTGCACGCGCTCCAGCGCCTCGATCGCGACCTTCCGGGCCGCGCTCCGCGACCCGCCGCGGTGTGTGCGGTACATCTCGGCGATCTGCAGGCCCACCGTGTAGTACGGGTTCAGCGACGACAGCGGGTCCTGGAACACCATCGAGATCGCGTTGCCCCGCACGGATCTGAGCTCGCGGTCCGACCGCCCGAGCAGCTCGGCGCCGTCCAGCTTGACGCTTCCCGACGTCCGGGCGCCGCGGGGCAGCAGCCCGAGGACCGCGAGCGCGGTCATCGACTTGCCCGACCCGGACTCGCCGACGATGCCCACCGTCTCGTCCCGGTCGACCGTGAACGAGACGTTCTTCACCACGTCGACCGGTCCGCTGCTGGTCGGCAAGGTGACAGTCAGATTGTCGACAACGAACAAGGCAGCGCTCATGCCGACACCACCCGGACCCGCGGGTCGAGTGCCGTGTACAGCAGGTCCACCACAACGTTGCCGACGACAACGAAGAAGGCGGCGAGCAGGGTCACGGCCATGATCACCGGCTGGTCGTTCTTGGCGATCGAGTCGGCGGCCAGCTTGCCGATCCCGTTCAGGCCGAACACGGTTTCGGTGATCAGCGCGCCGCCGAGCAGGCCGGCGAAGTCCATCCCGAAGATCGTGGTGATCGGCGTCAGCGCCGGGCGCAGCGCGTGCCGGCGCATGATCAGCGCGCCGCTCAGCCCCTTCGCCCGCGCGGTCCGGTAGTAGTTCTCGGCCAGCGTGTCGATGACGTTGCTCCGGGTCAGTCGTGCGTACAGACACGCGTACCCGACGGCCAGCACGACCCAGGGCATCAGGTACGACTCGAACCAGACGAGCGGATTGTCGACAAACGACACCGCCGACGGGAAAGGCAACACCTGCAGCTTCACCACCAGCACGTACTGCAGCACCAGCGCGAGCACGTAGTTCGGCACGCTGACACCGCCGAGCGCGAGGCCCATACCGGTCCGGTCCCACCACGTGCCCTGTTTGACCGCGCTGACCAGACCACCGATCACCCCGGCGAGCAGCCACAGCACCGCGGCGCCGACCGCGACCGTGATGCTCACCGGCAGCCGTGCGGTGAGCATGCTCCACACCGACTCGTTGGTCTGGAAGCTGTACCCGAGACATGGCGCCGAGCAGTGCACCGAGCCGTAGTCGCGGCCCGCGAAGATCCCGCTCAGGAACTCCCAGAACTGCGTCAGCAGCGGCTGGTTCAGCCCGAGCACGCCCCGGATCGAGTCGATGCGTTCCGGCGTACACGTCTTGCCGCAGATCATCACCGCCGGATCCGGCGAGAGCTTGAAGAAGATCAGATACGTGAACAGGCAGACGGCCAGCAGGATCACCACGACACCACCGAGCCGGCCGAGAACGTAGCGCGTCATGCCGCCTCTCCCTGGTCGACGAGGGTACGGATCTTGTCGCCGAGGACCGTCAGCGAGAGCACGGTGAGGAACAGGAACGTGCCCGGGATCGCGAAGAACATCGGGTCCACCGAGTACCAGCTCACCGAGCTCGAGATCATCTGGCCCCAGGAGGCGGTCGGCGGTGCGACGCCGACGCCGAGGAAGGACAGGCCGGCCTCGGTGCCGATGAAACCGGGGATCGCCAGCGTCGTCATCACCACGATCGAGCCGCGCAGGTTCGGCAGGATCTCGCGGAACACCACCTGCGCGTCCTTCGCGCCGGAGGCCCGCGCCGCCTCGACGAACTCGCGGTTCGCCAGCGTCATGGTCTGCCCGCGGATCACCCGCGCCAGGTACGGCCAGCCGAACGCGCTGATCACCACGACCAGCAGCACCGGCCGGTTCCCGGACGGCAGCGACGACAGGATCGCGATCATGAAGATCAGCGCCGGGAACGCCATCAGGAAGTCCATCAGCCGCGAGATCACCTGGTCGACCCAGCCGCGGTAGAACCCGGCGAGCATGCCGAGCACGACGCCGAGAACTCCGGTCAGCAAGGTTGCGGACAACGAGATGGTGATCGATACCCGCGCGCCGTAGACGATCCGGGCGAACAGGTCGCGGCCGTTCTGCGGCTCGACACCGAACCAGTGCGAGCCGCTGATCCCGCCGAGCGCACCGTGCGGCACCCCGCCGAGGTCGGAGTTGATCGCGGCCGAGTCGAACTGGTACGGCCCCCAGCCGCTGAGCTTGGTGATCAACGGCGCGGCCACGGCCATCAGCACCACGATCGCCAGGAACACCACGCACGCCAGCGCGCCCTTGTCGCGCGTGATCGTGGTGCGGATCCGGCGGCCCGAGGCAGGCGGTGTCGCCGGGGCCGACGGCACCGCCTCCTCGACCTCGATCAGGGCCGGGGTGGCGGTCACTTGCCGGCGTCCTTCAGGCCGACGGACACCAGGTCGATGCCGCCGGAGTAGCCGTCGTGCAAGTACGCGCCGCCGATGTTGCTGCCGACCAGCATCAGCACCTTCTCGTAGAGCAGCGGGACGATCGGCGCGAGCTCCATGATCTGCTTGTCCAGTTCGCCGTACGCCGCGTTCGCGGCCTGGACGTCGGTCAGCTTGGCGATCTCGTCGATCTTCGCGTTCACGCCCGGATCGTTCAGCTGCGCCAGGTTCGTGTTGCCCTTCGCGGTGATGTTGCGGCCGTCGAACAGCGGCGGCAGGAACGTCTGGCCGGACGGCCAGTCCGGGCACCAGCCGGTGATCGCCGCGTCGTGCTGCTGCGACGTCGTCCCGATCACCTCGTAGTACGTCGCGGTGTCGATGGTGTTGATCTTCACGGTGATCTTCAGCGGCTCCAGCGCCTGCTGGATCGCGACGGCCATCGCCTGCATCTTCGGCTGCGCCCGGGTGTCCAGCGTCATCGTGAAGCCGTTGGCGAACCCGGCCTCGGTGAGCAGCTTGCGGGCGCCCTCGACGTCACCCTTGTGGTCCGGGCTCGGGTACGGGTCGTAGTCCACGCGGCCGGCGATGGTCGGCGGCTGGATGGTGTTCGCGATCTCGGCCAGCGCCGACCCGCCGTCCGCGTCCCGCACCGTCTGCTTGTTCACCGCGAGATTGATCGCCTGCCGGACCTTGACGTCGTCCAGCGGCTTCTTGGTGGTGTTCAGGCCCATGTACGTCGTACATCCACCGAGCCCCGTCATCGTCCGCTGCTTGAGCTGCGGCGTCTGGATCCGGGCGACCGACGCGGCCTGGATCGTACCGGCGATCGCGTCGGCGTCGGTGCCCTGGCCGGCGATCATCCGCTCGTCGATCGTCGCCGGGTCGAGGCCGAACGTCCACTGGAACGCGTCCGGGTTCGCCGTCCGCACGTCGTCGGTCTTCTTGTCCCACTTGTCATTGCGGACGACCTTGAGCGAGGCGCCCGGCTTGTACTCGGACACCTTGTAGGGCCCCGACGCGATCGGCTTGCTGTCCAGCGCGTTGCCCGCGCCCTGGCCCTTCGGCACCGGCGTGAACGTGTTCTGCGCGACCACGCTGCCGAAGTCCGCGAACGGCTTCTTCAGGTGGAACACGACCGTCTTCGCGTCCGGGGTCTCGATCGTCGCCAGGTCACCGGACTTGTACGGGCCCTGGTACGCCGCGGGCGCCTCGATCAGCTGCTTCGCGTACGGCGAGCCGATGCCGATCTCCGGGTCCCACGCGCGCTCGACGCCCCACTTCACGTCGGCGCTGGTGATCGGCGCACCGGTCTCGAAGAACAGGCCGTCCTTCAGCGTGAACGTCCAGGTCTTGCCGCCGTCGGACGGCTTGCCGGTGTCGGTGGCGAGGTCCGCCACGATCTTGGTGCCCTCGGCACCCGGTGCCGCGCCCTGGGTGGTGAGGGTGCGGTAGATCAGCCGGTAGAAGTTGTTCACGCCGCCGTCGAAACCGCGCGCCGGGTCGAGGTGCGAGAACGCCGCGTTCGCGAGCACCTGGAGCGTCCCGCCCTGCGCGGCCTTGGCGCCGGGCCCGGCGGCTTCGTCCTTGGCACCGGACGCACCGCCGCCGCACGCGGTCAGCGCGAGCGCGGCCGACGCCACGAGCCCCACCAGCATGGAAGTTCTCTTCATCAGTGTTCTCTTTCGGTTCGCAGCCATACACGCATGGCCAGGGCCTGACGGTTTCCCCAGAGGAAGTACGGCACCAACGTCACCGGCACTTCGCCGACGGCGGACTCCGCGGGCTGTTGAGTGGGCTGTTGAGTGGGCTGTTGAGTGGTCTGTTCGGAGATCACGGGATAAAGCTCGGCAGCCGGCGCCGGGGCAACCTTCGCGGTCAGCTCCAGCACGCGATGGCCGTCCTGCTCACGCACGCTCGCTGCCCGCACAGCCGCCGGGCTCAGCAACAGGTCGTCCACCGGTGCCGGCGCATCTTGTTGCTCAACGCAATAAACCAGCGGTCCTCGGGCCACGGCGATCGCTCCCCGGGCCGCATCCACGTACGGATGAACCCCATGCGCCCGAGGCGCCATGGGCAACGTCAACCGCACAACGTCCCCTGCCACGAACGTCCGCCGGACAACAGCCCATCCGTCCACCTGCTCGCCGGCCGGGGTGATGTTCGCTTCCGTCGCCCACGCCGGAACGCGGAGGGCGATCGCGCGTTCCCCGGGTGGGGCGTTCTCGACGGTGACGGTGATTTCGCCGTCCCAGGGGTAGTTGGTGGTCACCTTGACGGTGAGGTCGTTCGCGGTGAGGCGGGCGTCGGCGTAGATGCCGACGTACAGGACGTTGTCCCGGGCAACTGCCAGGTGGTCCTGGAGTTCGGACATCCAGCGGATGATGTTCGGCGGGCAGCACGGGCAGCCGAACCAGGCGCGGCGGAGGAGTTCGCCGCCGTCCTCGGCGCCGGAGCGCTGCTCGTGGTCCGGCCGGCGCTGCAGCGGGTTGTCGTAGAAGAACGCCGTGCCGTCGGCCGAAAGCCCCACGGCGTAAGCGTTGTAGAGCACCGTCTCGTACACGTCCAGGTACTTCGCGCGGCCGGTCGCGCGGAACATCCGCCACGCCCACTGCATCGTCGCGATCGCCGCGCACGTCTCGGCGTACGCCCGCTCGGACGGCAGCTCGTAGCGGTCGCCGATCGCCTCGTCGGAATGCCGGCTGCCGAGCCCGCCGGTGAGGTACAGCTTGGTCGCGACCATGTCGTCCCACAGCCGCTCGAGCGGCGCGAGCAGCGTCGGATCCCCCGTCTCCAGGTGTACGTCGGCGGCACCGGCCGCGAGGTACGCCATCCGTACGGCGTGACCGGTGACGGACGGCAGCTCGCGGAACGGCACGTGATCCTGGAAGTACTCCCCCGGGAAGATCGTGTGCTCGAGCTTCCCGCGACCACGCCGGTCGACGAACAGCCGCGCCTGGGTGAGGTAGTCCTCGTCGCCGGTTTCTCGATAAAGCTCGACAAGCGCCATCTCGACCTCGGGATGCCCGTCGACGACCTCCTCCCCGTCGGCGCCGTACTTGCGGACGACGAGATCCGCGAACCGCCGGGCGATTGTCAACAATCGGCCGTCCGACAATCTGCGGTTCGCCGCGACCGCCGCCTGGATCAGGTGGCCGAGGTTGTACAGCTCATGCCCCCAGCCGAGGTCCGACCACGGCTGTTTGGGCTGGTCCGGGTCCTGGAAGTACGAGTTGAGGTAGCCGTCCCCGGCCTGCGCCTGCTCGAGCAGTTCGACGACCTCGTCGTAGAACGCGCGCGCTCCCGCCGGCGCGTCGTCGCGGCCGACTTCGTACGCGAGCCCTTCGAGGGTCTTGTAGAGATCCGTGTCCAGGAACGGGTACCGCCCGCGGTAGGGCCCGACCGAGGGATCGGCCAGCCGGCGCAGGTTCTCCAGGTTCCCGGCCTTGCGCAGCTCGGCGATCGCGTGCGGGATCGTCGCGCGCCGGTTCCGCTCCTGCCAGCCGTGCAGCAATCCACCCGTCAGCTGCGCGTCCAGCTCTGTACCGTGTGACATTGCACAGACCTTAAGTGCAATGTCACACCTTGCCAACCCCTCCCGGAAGACGTTTACACGCCGGAAACGAATCACACCGTCGTCGCTCAGTGGCCCCGTGTAGCGCGATCGTGGTCTCCGTGACCGCCCCGCAGCTCGATCTCCACCGCCAGCCACCCCAGCGCGCCGGCAACCTGTTGCGCGTCACCGCGGCGGTCGCGGCCCTGTCGGTGCCGCTGGCCATCGCGTCGTACGTGCTGCAGGTCGCGACCGGCGCCGGCCGATGCCGGCCCTGGCCGGAATGTGAGGAACTCATCCTTCCCGAGGTCCGGACCGCGTTCGTCCTCAGCACGACAGCCGCCGCCGAACTCGTGCTGATCGGCTGCTTCCTCGGACTGGCGATGGCGCGCGGCGGCGCCAAGCGGGACGCCGCGCGACGCACGTTCCGCGCCGCGATCGGCGTCGTCGTCCTCGCCGTCGCCGGCCTCACGGGCTGGCTCGAAGCGCCCACCAACCACCCCGGCGAGACTTCAGTAGGACCCGGCTACCTGATCCTGCTCAGCCTGTGGCTGCTCGCTCCGCTCGTTCTGTACGGCGTCCATCGCGGCGACCGAGGTGCGTCGATACCGGTAGCACTCGCGCTGCTCCCAACAGCGTTCGTCAGCATCGGCGCCCTCCCGAAGGTCCCGCTCGCCGCACTACCGCTCGCCATGCTCCTGATCGCCGCCATCACCGTCTCGATCGTCCGACGCCGGGAGGCGCTCCAGTGACCACCACGCGCCTCGATCTCCGCCGCCCGGCGCCCAAAGGCGCGGGCAACCTGTTCCGTGTCACCGCCGCAGTGAGCTTCCTGTCGCTTCCACTCCTCTGGGTCGTGTACCTGCTGTATCCGCTGCCACAGCTGGACTCCTGCCGACGCGTCGAAGGCGGTGAGCCGTGCCCGCCCAGCATCGACCGCGTCGGACGATCCGTCGACGAACTGGACCTCTTCCTGGCGACCGCAGGCGTGGAACTCGTGGCGATTGGCTGCTACCTCGCGCTCGCCGCAGCCCGCGGGTCGCTCGAGTTGCGCGCCGGCCTCCGCTGGTCACCGGTCGCGGTCGCCCTCGTCGCTCTCGCGGTCGGCGGCTTCGGCTGGCTGATGGACGACGGCGACCTGAACGGCGTCGACTCCGTCAGGCTCGGCTTCCTGCTCCTCTTCGCGCTGTGGCTCCTCACCCCGCTGGTCCTGTACTGCGTGTACCGGGGCGACCGGCATGCGGCGCTTCCCGTAGCGGTCGGCCTCGCGCCGACCGCGGCGACCAATGCGCTGGTGATCCCGGACGATCCAGTGGCCGCGCTGCCGGCCGTCATGCTCGCCGCCGGCGTTCTCACTCTCCTGGTCGTTCGCAGACGCCACTAGCTCAGAGGCGCGGATCCACCGGTTCCGATTCGAGGGCGAGGACGGCGAAGACGCATTCGTGGACGCGCCACAGCGGTTCGCCGCGGGCGGCACGGTCCAGTGCCTCCAGGCCGAGCGCGTATTCGCGAAGCGCCAGGGACCGCTTGTGGCCGAGGTTGCGGTCGCGGAGCCGAGCGAAGTTTGCCGGCTCGGTGTAGTCGGGCCCGTAGATGAGCCGCAGGTACTCCTGCCCGCGCACCTTCAGCCCCGGCTGGGCAAGCCCCTTCGCGGTGCGGGTCAGGTTGGCGGCCGGCTTGACGACCATGCCCTCTCCCCCGGCACCCGTCAGCTCCTCCCACCACGTGACCCCGGCGTCCCAGGTGCCGCTGTCCACGAACAGGCGGCGCGTCGGCGTGATCAGCTCCGGGCCGGCGGCAACCATCCGGTCCGCGATCCCGAGGTGCCACACATGCGGCCGGTCCTGGTACGTCGCGCCGTCGGACGCGAGCACCTGGAACGGCGCCAGCCGGACGCCGTCGAGCCCGTCGGTCGGCCAGCAGTACCGCCGGTACGCCGCGGTGAACCGCTCCGCGTTCGCCGTCCGCCGCTCGGCCGACACCAGCAGCTCGTCGACGTCGAGCCCGGCCGCCTGGGCGGAGCGCAGCGCAGCAGTTGCGGCTGGCAACGACGTACGAGCGGCCGCGCCGACGGCGGCGTACTGGTTGCGGAGCAGGTCCTCGGCCTTCGCGCTCCACGGGAGCAGCTCGGCGTCGAGCAGCAGCCACGAAGTGTCCAGCTCGTCGAACAGCCCGGCCCGCGAGGCGACCGCACGCAGGCGCAGCAGCAGCTCGCCGGTCAGCGAGGAGTCGAAGAACGATCGCCCGGTGCGCGTGTGAATCACGCCCCGACCGGCGAGGCCGAACCGTCTCTCAGCCACGTCGTCGTCCCGCGTGAGCAGCACGACCGCCCGCGAACCCATGTGCTTCTCCTCGCACACCAGTTCGGTGACGCCCTGCGCCTGGTAGGCCTCGAACGCTTGCCGCGGATGTTCCAGCAGCCCCGGCTCCGGCGACGTCGCGACCGGGCTCATCGTCGGCGGCAGGTACAGCAGGAACCGCGGGTCGATCGCGAACCGGCTCATCACCTCCAGCGCCGCGCCGGCCTGCTCGGCCCGGATGCTCAGTCGCCCGTGCGACGCGGTCTCGATCACCCGGCGACCAGTGACGTCGGTCAGCTCGAGGACATCGGGTTCGCGCGACGGTGCCGTTGCCACGTGCAACGGTTTCGCCGGGGCGTAGTACTCCTGAGCTGCCCGCACCGACACCAGCTCCCGCTCCGGGTAGCGCAGCGCGGTCAGCGAGCCGCCGAACACGCAGCCGGTGTCGAGACAGATCGTGTTGTTGATCCACTCCGGCTCCGGCGTCGGGGTGTGGCCGTAGACGACCGTCGCCCGACCGCGGTAGTCGTTCGCCCACGGGTAGCGCACCGGCAGCCCGAACTCGTCGGTCTCGCCGGTCGTCTCGCCGTACAGGCAGAACGAGCGGACGCGACCGCTTGTCCGGCCGTGCATCCGCTCGACCAGGCCGGCGTGCGAGACGACCAGCTTGCCGCCGTCGAACACGTAGTGCGAGATCAGCCCGTCGATGAACGTCGCCACCTCGTCGCGGAACTCCTGAGGCTCCAAGGCGAGCTGCTCGAGCGTTGTCTCCAGGCCGTGGCTGATCTTGACGTTCTTGCCCCGCAGTGCGCGCAGGAGCTTGTCCTCATGGTTGCCGGGCACGCAGTACGCGTTGCTGCTGGCAACCATCCCCATGACGAGCCGCAGCACGCCGGGGCTGTCCGGGCCGCGGTCGACGAGGTCGCCGACGAAGACCGCTCGGCGGTCCGGGTGGACGGCGTCGACCGGGCGGCCGGCGTCGTCGCGGGTGAGCGTGTAGCCCAGGTCGGTGAGCAGCTGCTCGAGCTCGGGGAGACAGCCGTGCACGTCACCGACGACGTCGAACGGGCCGGTCCGATCCGTGAGGTCGTTGTACAGCCGGGTACGTTCGATGCTGACGGCATCGATCTCCTCGACGCTGTTCAGCACGTGGACGGTACGAAATCCCTCGCGCTTGAGGCTGCGCAGCCCGCGCTTCAGCTGCGACCGCTGCCGGGCGATCACCTTGGCGCCGAACTGCCGGTCCGGCCGCTGCTCGTTGCGCTCCACGCACACGCGCTCCGGCGGGTCCAGCACGATCGCGACGGGGAGTACGTCGTACTCGCGGGCGAGGTTCACCAGCTCCTTGCGGGCGTCCGGCTGCACGTTGGTGGCGTCGATGACCGTCAGCCGCCCGGCCGCGAGCCGCTTGCCGGCGATGAAGTCGAGCACCTCGAAGGCGTCCTTCGTCGCGGCCTGGTCGTTCTCGTCGTCGGACACCAGACCGCGGCAGAAGTCGCTCGAGATCACCTCGGTCGGCAGGAAGTGCTTGCGCGCGAACGTCGACTTGCCGGAGCCGCTCGCGCCGACGAGAACCACGAGGGACAGCGCAGGTACGTCGATGGTCATCGCGCCTCCTCCCGCCGGAACAGTGCGAGCTGCGTGGGCGGACCCACCTCGGGGTCCACCGCGCCGACGGGCCGGAACTCGACTGTGTAGCCGTACCGGTCAGCCACCTCGCCGGCCCACGCGCCGAACTCCGGGCGGGTCCATTCGAAGCGGTGGTCGGGGTGGCGGAAGGTACCTGCCGGCAGGGACGGGAAGCGCACGTTGTACTCGCTGTTCGGGGTGGTGACGACGACTGCGGCGGGACGGGCGGTCCGGAAGACCGCATGGGCCAGAGCGGGCAGCCGCGGCGGGTCGACATGTTCGACGACCTCCATCAGCACGACCGCGTCGAGCCCGGCGAGTCGCTGGTCGGCGTACGTCACCGACGACTGCAGGAACGTCAGCCGGTCCCGCTGGCGGTCGGGCAGGTCCTCGTAGTGCAACCGCCGCTTGGCCGCGACCAGCGCCCGGGCCGACACGTCGGTCGCGATCACCTCGCCGATCATCGGATCCTTCAGCAGCTCGCCGGCGAGCGCGCCCTCGCCGCAGCCGATGTCGGCAATCCGGCGGGCGCCGAGTTCGCGCAGGACGCCGGCCACCGTCGTCCGCCGTTCGACGGCCAGCGACACCGAGCCCTCGTCCGTCGTTTCGTCGGCCAGCTCGAGGCCGTCCGCCTCGGCGAGCCGCTCCAGCGCGGCATCGGCCAGATACCGGCGATGCGCGAGGTAGCGGTGCGAGATCAGGTCCTTCTCCGGATGCGCGGCCAGCCAGCCCTCGCCGGCGCGGACGAGCTTGTCGACCTCGTCCGATCCGACCCAGTAGTGCTTGGCGTCGTCGAGGACCGGCAGCATGACGTACAGGTGATTGAGTGCGTCGGCCAGCCGCAGTACGCCGCTCAGCCGCAGGTCGACGTACCGCGAGTCACCCCAGGCCGGGATCTCCGGGTCGAGTGGCACCGGACGCGCGTCGACGGTCCAGCCGAGCGGCGCGAACAGGCGCGCGGCGAGCTCGGCGCCGCCGTTGCAGGGCAGTGCGGGGACGTGGACGTCCAGCGGGATCGCCCGCGCGGCCAGCTCGGGGCGCGCGTCGCAGCGGCCGTTCATCGCCGTCCGGAAGAGTTTCCCGAGCGCGACGGCAAGCAGGCTCGAGGCGGCGTACGGGCGGTCGTTCACGTACTGGCCGAGCGTGAATCCTTCGGCGGCCTTGCCGCGGCCGGACCTCACCAGGCCGATCGGGTCGATCTCGAGCAGCACCGCCGCTGTGCACCGCTCGTCGGTCGCCTCGGGGTAGAAGACATGCGCCGACCCGCCGGTGACGTCGATCGCCTGCGGGCGTGCGGGGTTCTTGTGCAACAGGAACCCGAAATCGCTCGCGGGCCCGCCTGCTCCGGCCAGATCGGTGCCAAGTGTCAGGAACACTTGAGGTATTCGATCACGTGTCGCAGTTCGAGACACGCGGATTAGGGGCTGGCGTGTTCGCTGGAATGGTTCTAGCTTGTGGTGAGAAGATGAGTCGCTACAGACCGTCCTTCCCCGCTGACAGTCGGTAATTGTCCCCGGTTTGTGGCGAGAATCCACTGTGCCTGACGGGGAAAGGATCATGGCAACTTTGTCACGCCACACGGGGTGTCGCCGGTGAAACCCCAGACGTTCGAACTCGTCCGATACACCGACATCAGCGGGGTTTCCGGAACCGGCGTCGTCGCCGAAGGCTGTGTGTTCACCGACGGCTCGGTGGCACTGCGCTGGCACGGCGCGAACCCCTCGACCGCCGTCTGGCCGGACCTCGACTCGATCCTCGCGGTCCACGGCCACAGCGGCGCCACCGTGGTGCGCTGGCTGGACGTCTCCGAGATGGAGCCCGTCCCCGGCACAGACCTGCTGCCCGGCGAGCTCACGCACATCCTCGCCACCGGCCGTCGGTCCCACCTGCCCCCGGCGGTCGCCTCCGCCTGACGCTTCGCCCGGCCGCCCCTACGGGGTGAGGCCGGTCAGGGCGAAGAACTCGGCGCGGGAGCTGGGGTTGTTCCGGAGGGTGCCGTGGAGCGCCGAGGTGACGGTGCGCGAGCCGGCCGCCCGGACGCCGCGCAGCGACATGCACTGGTGCTCGGCCTCGATCACGACACCGACGCCCTTCGGCGACAGGTGGTCCTGCAGCCAGTCCGCGACCTGCTTGGTGAGCCGCTCCTGCACCTGGAAGTCGCGCGCGAACAGCTCCACCACCCGGGCCAGCTTGGACAGCCCGAGGATCCGGTCGCCGGGCAGGTACCCGACGTGGGCGACGCCCTGGAACGGCAGCAGGTGGTGCTCGCACAGCGACTGCACCGGGATGTCCTTGGCCAGGACGAGCTCGTCGTACCCCTCGTCGTTCGGGAACGTGGTGAGCTCGAACTCCCGCGGCGTCAGCATCTCCGCATACGCGTTCGCGACCCGGCGCGGGGTGTCCGCGAGGTGCGCGCTGTGCGGGTCCCGCCCGAGCGCGGTCAGCAGGTCCGCGACGGCACGCTGCGCGGCGGGAAGGTCGATCTCCTCCCGGCGCGCGACGATATGGAGGGGGACGGACTCGAGGTCGGCCGAGATCGCCATCTGCACACTCCCTGAGGTATCAGCGAACTGACATCATACTGTTACGCCAACCAGAGTTGTCGATAGAATCATCCCGTGGACATGTCGTGGGACGCCTCGGTGCAGGCGGTCGCCGTCCTGGAGGAGCCGACCCGCCGCCGGCTCTACGAGTACGTCGTCGGCCGGCCGGAGCCGGTGAGCCGGGACGACGCCGCGAGCGCGCTCGGCATCCCGCGGACCACGGCCGCCTTCCACCTCGACCGGCTCACCGAGGAGGGTCTGCTCGACACCTGCTACGAACGCCGCACCGGTCGCACCGGCCCGGGGGCCGGCCGCCCCGCGAAGCTGTACCACCGCTCGGACCGCGAGATCGAGATCAGCCTCCCCGAGCGCCAGTACGCCGTGGCCGGCCAGCTTCTCGCCGCGGCCATCCAGGACGCCGAGTCCACCGGCGTCACACCCCGCGAGGCGGTCAACCGCCGCGCCCACGAGTACGGCGAGACGCTCGGCCGGGCCGCCCGCGACCGTGGCGGCTTACTGCAGGTGCTCGAGGCCTACGGTTTCGAGCCCCGGCCCGACGCGGACGGGATCGCACTGGCGAACTGCCCGTTCCGCCGGCTGGCGAAGGACCACCCGCAACTCGTCTGCGGTATGAACCTGCACCTCGTCGCCGGGCTGCTGACCACTCAGGATGCCCCGCTCCAGGCGGAGCTCACTCCGCGAGCCGGCCACTGCTGCGTCCGGATCACCGGACGTCCCGCATTGTGAGTGGTGAGCGTCCGCGAACTAAGCTCACCCCGTGGCCAAGGCGAAGCAGAGCCAGGGAACGCCGGCGACGGTGGCGCTGACCAAGGCGAAGGTCGAGTTCACGACGCATGCGTACGAGCACGACCCGGCCGCGAAGTCGTACGGGCTGGAGGCCGCCGAGGCACTCGGGCTGGCGCCGGAGCAGGTGTTCAAGACGCTGCTCGTCGAGGTCGACGGGAAACTCACCGTCGGCGTCGTCCCGGTCGCCAAGCAGCTCGACCTGAAGGCGATCGCAGCCGCGGCGGGCGGCAAGAAGGCGGTGATGGCCGACCCGGCCGCCGCCGAGCGCACCACCGGCTACGTCGTCGGCGGGATCAGCCCGATCGGCCAGAAGCGCGCCCTGCCCACGGTCGTCGACAGCACCGCCACCGACCACCCGACGGTCTACGTGTCGGGTGGCCGGCGCGGCCTCGACATCGGCCTGTCCCCTGCCGACCTGATCACCGTGACCAAGGCGCGGACGGCGGCTATCGCCAGATAGAGCCGAGCCGGCAGATGGTGACCCGCTCGACGACCGCGCGCCCCTCGGCGATCAGCTCCAACCCACAGGGGCGAACGTTGTAGCTCTGGTAGACGGCCCCGTCGTTCCCGAAGACGTCCAGCTGGTCACGGTCGACCAGCAGGTGCAGCGTGATCCTCCCGTCGACCGGCCGCAGCGTCGCTCCGTCGAGTGTCTGCTGCTCGCCGTCGTACACGATGTCCCGACCGGCCTTGACGGTCAACCTACGTGCGTCCCGGACGTCGATTGTTGCCTCGAGCTCGTAGGTGTCAGTCGCCGGAAGCTGGTGTGTGCCGTCCTCGACAGTGAGGTTCTCCCAGGTCTGCGGCTCGCCGCGGAGGAGTGCGAGTTCGGGGATCGGCGTGCTGAACACGCGCAGACCGTCGTCGGTACGGCGGAGCGTGAGGTCGACCGGGAAGGACGCGTTGCCGGTCCAGATCGAGCCCTTGTTCTCGCCCTGCCAGGCCATCGAGACGATCCGGTCGTCCGGCAGGTTCTCGAACGTCAGCCCGGCGTAGTACCCGCCGCCGGCGTGGGTCTCGGTCCGGTTGATCTTCTGCGGAGCCGTCCAGTCGGTGTGGAACGCCGTACCGTCCCAGTCCCCGACCAGGTAGTTGCCGCCGCCGTCGTGCAGAACCCAGCGGTGGCCGCCGTCGATCGGCATCCGGATCATGTTCGGGCACTCGAACAGCCACTCGGCCGGGTACCGGGAGCCGAACGTCCAGTCGAGCAGGTTCGCCGAGGTGTAGAAGTCGGCGCCGTTGCCGCCCTCGTCCGACCACACGACCATGCCCCAGTGTCCGGACGCCGGATCCCGGAACACCTTCGGGTCGCGGCTGGTGCCGCCCGGTGTCACGACTTTCTTGCCGTCGGCGTACGCCGTGAACGTGGCGCCGCCGTCCAGGCTGTAGAACACCGTGACGCCGTTCGTTCCGGAGTAGACGACGATCGGGTCGTCGTCGCCGGCCTTCAGGCCGCTCGCGTTGCCGGTGTCGACGACGCCGCCGCCGGACCACAGGTCGCCGGGGTGGGTCTTCGGGTCGAGCGCGATCGGCTGCTGCGTCCAGTGCACGAGGTCGGTGCTCGTCGCATGCCCCCAGTGCATCGTGTCCCACACCAGGCCGAACGGATTGTGCTGGTAGTAGAGGTGAAACACGCCGCGGTAGTACAGCGGCGCGTTCACGTCGTTCATCCAGCCGGCGCGGGTGCTGAAATGGAACTGCCCGCGGGCGTCTTCCTGGTAGTTCGTCTCCGGGTACGGAAAGTCCGTCATGAGTCAATGAGACCATCTGGCTCATCGACTCAGATGTCCGCTACCCCGTGATGCTCGGCCTGCCGGTTTCGAGGTGACCGGACAGCCGGCGGCGGTAGGCCGGGTCCTCGGCGGTCGTGACCTCGACGTCGTACCAGCCGCTATCGGTCGGCCAGAACAGCGGGCGGGACTGCTTGCCTCTGAGCTCGATCGTCGTGGTCTTGCTGGTGTAGCCGCGCGCCTTCAGCTTGACGGTCAACGGCTTCCTCGAGCCGTTCACCAGCAGGAGCTGGAGAGCGCCGGCGCGGTTCTCGATCCGTACGTCGAGGGCTGCCGCCGCGCCGGCGGACGTACCGGCGGCCTCGGCCCAGAAGCGGTTCGGGCCCTGGACGGCGAGTTCGAACGGGCCGTCCACGGGGATCGTGACCACGGCCGGCGTCTCGCCGTGGTGGACGTCCAGGTGGGTCGGGGCCGGGAGCTCACCGCCGTACGGATAGATCGCCAAGTGCGCCGACTGCGACCCGTTGTTGCTCAAGGCCAGCATCAACTTGCCATCGGCAACAGAACCCGAAACCGACGGCCCGTAAGGCAGCGCGCGAGCCGGACGGCGGCCGGGTTCCTGGACCGGGAGGGCCTGATCGGCGGGCGGCGTCGGGTGCCAGCGATTGATCGGCGCCGGGACCGGACCGGGCCGGTCGACCGACGGCTGCCGGTACGTCCGGTCGAAGTCGAACGCCGACGTCAGGTCACCACAGACCGTCCGCCGCCAGGAGCTGATGTTCGGCTCCCGGACACCGGTCCACAGTTCGAGGAACCGCAGGACCGAGGTGTGGTCGAAGACCTGCGAGTTGACGTGACCGCCGACCGTCCACGGCGACACCACGGTCATCGGGACCCGCGGGCCGAGCCCGATCGGCTTCCCGGCGTACCAGTCGTCGCCGGCCCCGGACGGCGGCTGCGGCGCGACCGGCGGCGGGACGTGGTCGAAGTACCCGTCGTTCTCGTCGAAGTTGATCAGCAGCACGGTCTTCGACCAGGTCTCCGGGTCCGACGCGATCGCGTCGAGCACGTCGTAGATCAGGTTCGCGCTGCCGACCGGCGTGGACGATCCGGGGTGTTCGGAGTCGACCGCCGCCGGCACCAGCCAGCTCACCTTCGGCAACGTCCCGGCCTTGATGTCGGCGCGCAACCGCGGTACCAGCGACTCCGGCTCGGAGCGGTACATCGCCTTGCGGAACAGCTTCTGGTCCGCGGCCGGGAGCTTCCCGACGGCCGCGTCGAGCTGCTGCAGCGCCACGGCCCGCTCGGCCTCGCTCTTCGCGAACAGCTTGTCGTAGAACTCCTCGGTCGTCCGGTAGCCGCCCGGCACGTTCGCAAGGATCCGGTGCCCGATGTCCTTGAAGGTCTTGAAGTACTCGACCGCGTTGTCGGTGAAGTTGTCCCACTCCTGGTAGATCTGCCAGGACACACCGGCCGCTTCCAGCCGTTCCGGGTACGCCGTCCAGTCGTAGCCCTTGTGGTCGTACGAGTACGCCGCGTTCGTCACCGCGCGCTGCGTCGTACCGGGCTCGTAGCCGGTCGTGCCGGACCACAGGTAGTTGCGGTTCGGGTTGGTCGAGCCGTTGACCGAGCAGTGGTACGCGTCGCAGATCGTGAACGTCTCTGCGAGCTCGTACTGCAACGGGATGTCGCGGCGGTCGTAGTGGGTCATCGTGGCCGCCGTCTTGGCCTGCACCCAGTCGTCGTTCCAACCGCCCGCCCAGGCCTGGGTGGCGTCGCCGTAGCCGTGGGCCAGCGCACCGAGGTACTGGATGTCGTCCGGGTTGCGGCCCGCGTCGGCGGCGGCCTTCCGGAGCGAGAACGGCAGCACCTCGCCGCCACCAGTCTTCGGCTGGTGGAAGACGCTCTTGCCGTTGCGCAGCCGCAGCGGCTGCCGGTCGCCGTACCCACGGACGCCGCGCAGCGTGCCGTAGTAGTGGTCGAACGAGCGGTTCTCCTGCATCAGCACGATCACGTGCTCGATCGCGCGCAGACCACCACGCCTCACAGGTTGCGCCATCGCGGTGTGCAGCGACGGTGGGAGCAGCGAAGCCGCTGCCCCACCCGCCACCGAACCGAGCACCAGGCGCCGGGAGATCTCAGTCATGGTCCCGGACCTTAGGTGGCCCCTGTAGCCGCTGCGCGGCCTGCAGATGAACAGCTATCCGCGGCGGGCGACCGCCGCGTCCCGGAGCTGCTGCAGCACCTGTTCGGTCGTGTCCCAGCCCAGGCAGGCGTCGGTGATCGACTGGCCGTAGGTCAGCTCCCGGGTCGGGTCGAGGTCCTGGCGGCCCTCCTGCAGGAACGACTCCAGCATCACACCGACGATCGCCCGGTCGCCGGCCGCGACCTGCGCGCCGATCTCCGCGGCCACGACCGGCTGCCGGCGGTGGTCCTTGCGGCTGTTGCCGTGGCTCGCGTCGATCACGACCCGCTCGGGGAGGCCGGCCTTGCGGAGCAGCTCGACGGCGCCGGCCACGGAGTCCGCGTCGTAGTTCGGGCCGCTGTCCGAGCCGCGCAGGACCAGGTGGCAGTCGGGGTTGCCGCGGGTGTGCAGGATGGCGGGCGCACCGTCGTGGTCGATACCGGTGAAGACGTGCGGGACGGCGGCCGCCTTGATCGCGTCGACCGCGGTGCCGATCGAGCCGTCCGGGCGGTTCTTCATCCCGATCGGCATCGACAGGCCGGACGACAACTGCCGGTGCACCTGGCTCTCCACGGTCCGGGCGCCGATCGCGCCCCAGCCGACGGTGTCCGCGATGTACTGCGGGGTGATCGGGTCGAGGAACTCGCAGCCGACCGGAAGGCCCAGCTCGCTGACCTGGACGAGCAGCCGCCGGGCGATCCGCAGGCCGCGGTTCACGTCACCGGAGCCGTCCAGGCCCGGGTCGTTGATCAGGCCCTTCCAGCCCAGCGTCGAGCGCGGCTTCTCGAAGTACACCCGCATCACGACGAGCAGGCCGTCGGACAGCAGCTCCGCGACCGGGCGGAGCCGCTCGGCGTACTCGAGGGCCGCGTCGGCGTCGTGGACCGAGCACGGACCGACGACGACCAGCAGACGGTCGTCGACGCCGTTCAGCACGTCGGCCACCGCCTGCCGGCCGTCGGCGACCGTACGGGCCACCTCGTCGCTGAGCGGGAACTCGTCGTGCAGGGCGAGCGGGGTGACCAGCGGGACGGTCTTCTCGATCCGTCGGTCGACGACGCGCGCCTGTTCGCTCGGTCTGGGGAGGGTGTTCATGCTGGGGACCTTTCCGCCGGTCCGCATGCGATGTCGCAGTCAGCCGGCTGGGAACGAGAAAAGGCAAGGACGGATGTCCTTGCCTTCGTGCCGGCTCTGGTGTCTGCGATGGGCGTCAGCGATCGGCTGAGTCGCCCGGCACCGGGGCCGGCCACTCAAAAAATCGCCAATAGCTGCGCTTCACAGGTACGACAATAGCAGTAACCATCCGAGGGGCGGCTTCGTTGACTGCTGCAAGACCGGGTCGAGACATCGGGGAGTGCAGCAAGGTGGTGAGGCCGCGAACCTTCGAGTTGGTTCGGTACCGGGATCCCAGTGGCGTGTCCGGGACCGGCGTGGTGGCGGAAGGGTGTGAGTTCACCGACGGCTCGGTGGCCCTGCGCTGGCGCGGCGACAACCCCGCGACGGCCGTCTGGCCCGACGTCGAGTCCATCCTGGCCGTGCACGGCCACCAGGGCGCGACGGAGATCCGCTGGATCGACTCACCCAGGACACCTGGCAACCTCTTCGAGGAACTGCACCAGGTGCGGCCCACGTCCGCAGTCACCGATCCGCTCCAGCCGCCGCCCGGCCACCCGCGTGGATGGGCAGGGGCCAGACACCTCAGGTAGGCCATGTCCGTCACGCAGATCTATCTGGTCCGGCACGGTGAGCCGGACTACGGGCCGATCGACTCCCAGGCCTGGCCGGGCGTCACGGCCGACTCCGCCCCGCTCACCGCCCTCGGGATGAAACAGGCCGAGGAGCTCGCCGACCTGCTCGGCGGCATCCGCGCGACCTACCTGGTCAGCTCACCGTTCACCCGCGCCCTGCACAGCGCCGCGATCATCGGCCACCGGCTGGCCCTCGGCGTCAAGGTCGACCACGACCTGCGCGACTGGCTGCCGGACGACACCGGCCGCCGCCGGAGCGCCGCCGACGTCCGCGCCGCCCGCGCCGAGTTCGAGGCGTACGACGGCGAGTGGCCGGACGGCATCCAGCGCCCCTGGGAGCCGCTGTCCCGGGTCCGCGAGCGCGCTCACGCCGCACTCGCCCGGCACACCGCGAGCACCGACGGACCGGTTCTGGCAATCACCCACGCCACCGTGATCCGCGCCCTGACCGGCGAGCGAGACACTGCCCACGGCGCCCACGAGCACTACCGATTCGACCCCGCGATCGGTGCCTGAGGCATCTGCACGTGCAGACGAACTTGCACCGTTGAAGTGACTCATGTCACATCAGATGCGGACGTGAACACGCCTCCCGCCTGAAAACCGCCGATCGCGGCACGCGGGCGCCTGCGGCGATAACGAATGGCTCGAACTTCGAGACAACAAGGGTTGAACTACGTAAGAGATGAGCATAGTTTTCACCGAGCGCCCGTCCGCGCTCACGGTGAGTCAAGGAGGTTGCCATGTCGAGAGGGATGCCTCGCCTGCCCCGCCCGCTCATGGATCTGTGGGACTGGCAGTCGCAAGCCGCATGCCGGGACGTCAACCCGGAGCTCTTCTTCTCGCCCGAATCGGAGCGTGGCGTTCGCAAACGCGCCCGCGAGATGGTGGCCAAGTCGCTGTGCGGAACCTGCCCGGTCCAGCCCGAATGCCGGCAGCACGCCCTGTCCGTCGGTGAGCCCTACGGCGTGTGGGGCGGCACCACGGAGTCCGAGCGCGACAACGCCCTCCTGCCCGAGCACCGCAAGTCCGCGTAGGAGCCGCCGGTCCTACCGTTCAGGATTTCCGTCGTCGGTCTCGGAGGACGACTCGTCGGAACCCTTGGAGTCCTTGGGTTTCGGCGTGTCCTCCGGATCCGGCGGCTTCACCGTCGTGCGCGGGTCCCGGTAGCGGTCCAGTGACTTGAGGAAGTCCGGATCGTCGTCGGGCGCCACCGGCCGCGCGGTGGGCCGCGGCGGCTGTCGCCGTACGACGGTGTCCTGGCGGTTGGCGTGCGCGCGCGACATCAGCAGCCAGACGATCGGCCCCGCGAACGGGACGAACACGATCAGGACGATCCACAGCAGCTTCGGCAGGTGCGGCACGTCCTCGTCGGGTGTCTGGATGCACGAGAACAGCGCATACACGGTGAGCACCAGGCTGATCAGGAACGGCAGGAATCGGACCACGCTCCAACAGTACGGCGCGCAGTGTGTCAGCGGGGATCAGCGGGCGGACGCGGTGAGTCCCCGCGCCCGCAGCACGCTGTTCTCCAGCGGCCGGAACACCAGCAGCTCGATGCCGACGCCGACCACGAAGATCAGCACGATGCCGGCGAACACCATCGAGATGTCGGACAGCGACATGCCGTTGTGCAGGTACTGCCCGAGACCCTCGCCGAGCTCCGGCGAGGTCGCGATCAGCTCCGCGGCCATCAGCGACCGCCACGAGAACGCCCAGCCCTGCTTGAGCCCGCCGAGGAACCCGGGCAGCGCGGCCGGCAGCAGGATGTACCGGATCCCGCCGAGCCTCCCGGCGCCGAGCGCCTGGCCGACCCGCGGCAGGATCGGCGGCACCTGGTCGAGACCGGACACCAGCCCGTTCGCGATCGACGGCACCGCGCCGAGCAGCACGACCCAGTAGATCGCCCGGTCGTTCAGCCCGAACCACAGGATCGCGGCCGGCACCCACGCCACCGACGGCAGGCTCTGCAGTCCCGACACCAGCGGCCCGATCCCGCGCCGGACGACGCGCAGGTTCGCGATCGCGAGGCCCAGCGGTACGGCGATCAGCAGCGAGATCGCGAACCCGATGACGGCACGGTGCACCGACACCCAGAACAGCTCGGCGATCTCGCCGCTCGTCACGAGCTGCCAGATCTGGCCCCACACGTCGACCGGCGCGGGCAGCTTGAACTCGGGCCAGAACGCGGCCGCCCACAACGCCTGCCAGATCGCCACCAGGACGACGACCGCGCCGACCGGCGGCAGCACCCGGGCCGCGATCCGGCGCAGGCGGGAGCCGTCCGGCGCGACGACCGGCGTGTCCAGGGCGTCGAGCCCGGCCTCGACCGACCCCGCCGTCGAACCGTCGTCGCGGACGTCAAGCTGCGGCATGGCTGCTGATCACCTTGCGCAGTGCGGTGTTGATCTCGTCGACCGCATCGGGCGACGCGTCGACGGTCCACTGCTGCACCACACGCCCGGGCCGCGACGACAGCAGGACGACGCGCTGCCCGAGCCGCACGGCCTCGCGGACGTCGTGCGTGACGAACAGGATCGCCGTACCGGTGGCGCGCCAGATTCGCAGCAGCTCGCCCTGGAGGACGTCCCGGGTGATCGCGTCCAGCGCGGAGAACGGCTCATCCATCAGCAGCAAGGACGGCTTGCCCGCATCCGAGCCGCCGGTGCTGTCGGTGGTCGACGCGAGCGCACGAGCCAGCGCGACTCGTTGCCGCATGCCACCGGACAGCTCGTGCGGCCGCTTGTCACCGAGACCGGCAAGCCGGACCAGCTCGAGCAGCTCGGCGGCTCTGGCCCGCCGTTGCGCCTTCGGTACGCCGGCCATCCGCAGCGGGAGCTCGACGTTCCCGGCCGCGGTCAGCCACGGCATCAGCGCGGCCTCCTGGAAGACCACGGCCGGGCGCGACGAGTTCAGCTCGATCCGTCCGGCGGTCGGGCGGTCGAGGCCGGCGACCAGGTTGAGCAGGGTCGTCTTGCCGCACCCGGACGCGCCGAGCAGGCAGACGAACTCCCCGGCCCGCACCTCGAGATCGACGCCGTCCAGCGCGAGCACCGATTTCCGGCCGCTGCCGAACGCCTTGCCTACGTGGTGGAACCGCACCGGGCTGAGCTGATCCGGCGGCGCGTCGAGAGTTGCGGTCACGGCTGTCCTCCTCCTGCTCTGCGTCCTACTTCGCGTCCAGGCCCGCGGCGTCGACCGCCGGCTTGCCTGCCTTCGCGAGTACCTCGTTGAGCGGCCCCAGGTCCGCGAAGCCGGCCACGGCCGGCGCCTCCTTCGCGATGCCCGCGGTGACCTGATCCTTGGCCAGCTGCGGGAAGGTGCCGGCGATCGGGTCCGCGGTGATCGTGATGTGCTCGAACGCCCGGTCGATGACGGCCGGCTTCAGCGCCTTGCCGGTCGCCTCCTTGAGCTGCTCGTTCACCACGGTCTTCGCCTGCGCGACGTTCGCCGTACTGAAGTCGATGGCCGCGACCAAGCCGGACAGCAAGGCCTTCACGGTCTCCGGGTGCTCCTGCAGGAACTGGGTGCGGACGATCAGCACGGTCGTTGGGAACTTGCCGTCGGGCCACAGCGACGCCTCGTCGAGCAGGACCTTCGCGCCGGCGTCCAGGACCAGCCGTGACGACCAGGGCTCGGGCAGCCAGGCCGCGTCGACATCACCCTTCTTGAAGGCATCCAGGGTCTGCGCGTTCTCGAGGTTGGTGACCTTGACCTTGCCGGTCAGCTTCTGCTCGGCGAGCCACTTCTTCAGCGACACGTCCTGGGTGTTGCCGAGCTGCGGCGTGACGACGGTCTTGCCGACCAGGTCGGCAGGCTTGGTGATGGTCGGCTTGACCACGAGCTGCGCACCGCCGGATGTCGCGCCGGCGATCAGGCGGACCGCCTCGCCCTTCGACTTTGCGTAGGCGTTGATCGCCGGCCCGGAACCGATGAACGACGCGTCCAGCGAGCCGCCGAGCAACGCGCCCACGGCCTCCGGCCCGGCGTTGAACTTGGTCGGCACCAGCTTGGTGCTGCCGAGCTCCTTGGTGAACAGGCCCTGGCCGAGACCTACCAGGGCGGCGGCGTGGGTGACGTTCGGGAAGTAGCCGAGCCGCAGTTCGGCGGCGGGGCCGTTGTCGTTCGAGACCGCTGTCGTCTCGTTGCCGTCGGCACGGGAGCAACCCGCGGCGGCGACGGTCAGAGCGAGAGCGGAAGCGAGCAGGCGGAACGGACGGAAGATGCTCACAGGGGAACCTCTGTCTTGACGGAGGAGAAAGTTCAGGAAGCAGGCTCAAGCTCGGTCTCGTCGAGGAGACGCTCGGCCTCGCGGACGGTACGGCGGGCCTGGGCGCGAACGCCGTACGCGACGATGGCGGCCCAGCCGAGCACGAGCGCCGCGTAGACGGCGTACCGCGGGCCGGTGGCGACGTCGAGGCCGTTCAGCACGGTGCGGGCGTTGGTCAGGATCAGCACCAGGCCGACGCCGACGCCGAGCCAGCGGGTGGCCAGGCGGGAGACGAGCCACGCGGCCAGCGGCGCCGCGAGGACGCCGCCGATCAGCAGCGCGGCGACGATGCCGAACGGCAGGTTCTTCCCGCCCAGGCCGAACAGGAATCCGATGCTGGCGGCGACCGAGACCAGGAACTCGGCCGCGTTCACCGACCCGACGGCGCGCCGCGGCGCGAGTTTGCCGCTGGACAGCAGCGCGGAGTTCGCGACCGGTCCCCAGCCGCCGCCACCGGTGGCGTCGATGAAGCCCGCGACCAGACCGAGCGGCCCGAGGAACCGCCCGGCCGGACGGCCCTCGATGACGGCCCGGACCTTCCCGGTGCCGAACCGGACCAGGATGTAGACGCCGAGCAGGAGCAGCAGACCGGCCACCCACAGCGACGCGGACTCGGTCGACAGGCTGGACAGGAACGTGGCGCCGGCGAACGCGCCGGCCGCGCCCGGGACGCCGATCAGCGCGACCACGCGCCAGTCGACGTTGCCGAACCGCCAGTGCGACAGACCGGAGGCGAGTGTGGTGCCGACCTCGGCCAGGTGCACCGAGGCGGAGGCGACGGCCGGGGTGATCCCGGTGATCAGCAGGGCGGTGCTGGCGGTGACGCCGTAGGCCATGCCGAGGGTGCCGTCGACGAGCTGGGCGATCGAGCCGAGCAACGCGATCAGGATGAGACGACGCACGGAGCTACTCCTGCGGACGGGAGGGAGACGGACGGAAGAGTTACGCCGTCGCCCGACAACCCGCGGAGTTCACGCGCAGCAGATCGACGTGCCGGCGCCGGGTGAGGGCGTCCCCGGGCGCGTTCGCGATGATCTGCATGACTCTATGAAAGCGGACAAAGTCGAGCAAGATGCTCAGGTTTCAGGATGTGGACCTACAAATCACGAACCGAGACGGACGATCATTTCCGATCATCCGGCCGGATCTGGTCACACGGTTGAAAGCCGGGCGTCCCGCTGCCTACGGTCCTCAGCGTGCTGACTCCTCGATCGCTCAAGACCGAGTACGCCGATCGGCCGCTCGGGCTCGACGTAGCGCGCCCACGGTTCAGCTGGGTCGCCGTCGCCCCCGGATACGGCGCCGCGCAGACGGCGTACCAGGTCCTGGTCGCCTCCGCGCCCGAACTGCTGACGCCGCAGCGCGCCGACGTGTGGGACTCGGGCAAGGTCGGGTCGGCGCAGACCTTCGGGATCGAGTACGACGGCCCGGCGGCCGCGCGGACCCGGTACCACTGGACCGTCCGGCTGTGGGACCACGACGACCGGGCCGGCGAATGGGCCGAGCCGTCGTGGTTCGAGACCGGTCTGCTCGGCGAGGGGTTCGGGACCGCGCAGTGGATCGGCGGCGCGACGCAGAGCGCACCGCTCCTGCGGCGAAGCTTCGCGGTCGACGGCGCCGTACGGCGGGCCCGGCTCTACGCCAGCGGCCTCGGCTACGCGGTTCTCCGACTGAACGGGCAGGCAGTCAGCGACGCGGTCCTGGATCCGGGGTTCACCGCCTACGACCGCACGGTTCTGTATGTCACGCACGACGTGACCGAGCTGCTGCGGTCCGGCGGCAACGTGGTCGGCGCGGAGCTGGGCCGCGGCTTCTTCGGCATGACCTCGGTGAACGTCTGGCGCTGGCACGACACTCCGTGGACCGCCGAGCCGCGGCTGCTCGCGCGGCTGGTCGTCGAGTACGACGACGGCCGCGTGGACGAGGTGGTGACGGACGGGACGTGGCGGATCACCGGTGGGCCGACGCTGTCCGACTCGCTGTACACCGGTGAGACGTACGACGCCCGGCGAGCACTGCCCGGCTGGGACACGGCCGGATTCGACGACGCGTCCTGGTCTGCCGCCGCCGTCGTCGAGGCGCCGGGCGGCACGCTGACCGCGCAGGCCCACGAGCCGATCCGCGTGATCGAGACCGTCGACCCGGTCGAGGTGACCGAGGTCCGGCCGGGCGTGTGGATCGCCGACTTCGGCCGGACCGTGGCGGGCTGGACCAGATTGTCGACCACCGCGCCGGCTGGTACCACGATCACCCTCACGCACGGCGAGACGGTTGCCGACGGCAACGTAGCGGCGTGGAACGTGCACGTCGACGGCGACCGGATCCAGCGCGACGAGTACGTCGCCGCCGGCACCGGGGTCGAGACGTGGGAGCCGCGGTTCTCGTACAAGGGCTTCCGCTACGTGCAGATCGAGGGCGCGCCGACCGCGGTGCAGATGCGGGTGGTGAACTCCGACGTCGCGTCCGCGACGCGGTTCGCCTCGACGCAGTCGGCGTACGAGGTGTTCGAGCGGGCCATGCGCCGCACGATCCTCGGCAACCTGCACGGGATCCCGACCGATACGCCGTACTTCGAGAAGAACGGCTGGACCGGCGACGCGCAGGTCGGCGCTCCGACGATGCTCGCGACGCTCGACCTGGCGCGGTTCTTCACCAAGTGGCTCGGCGACATCCGCGACAGCCAGGCCGACTCCGGGCAGCTGCCGGTGATCGTGCCGTCGAGCGGCTGGGGATTCACCGACCTCTCCCCCGCGACCGAATGGCCGACCGTCTACCCGTTCCTGCTGCGCGAGATGTATCGCTGGTACGGCGACGAGCGGCTGCTCCGTGAGCACTGGGAGTCGCTGACGCGCTACCTCGGGTGGGAGCTGGACCGGGTCGAGGACGGGTTGTCGGTCAGCGTGCTCGGCGACTGGCTCCCGCCCGGCTTCGGCAGCGGCCCGGCGCCGGAGGACCGGCGACTGACGGGGACGGCGTACCTCTACCGGGCGCTCGTCGTCGCGGCGGAGATCGGCGATGTCATTGGGCAGCCCAACGACTACCGGAAGGCCGCCGCGGAGCTCGCGGACGGGCTGAACCGGACGTTCCTGGACCGCGCGGCCGGTCGGTACCGGTCGGCGGAGGACCCCGACTACCGCCAGACGTCGAACGCCGTGCCGCTGGCGTTCGGGATCGTCCCGGAGGACCTGGTCGCGCGAGTCGCCGAGGGTCTCGCGGCGGACGTCGAGGCGCGCGGCTTCCACCTCAACACGGGCTGCCTGGGCGTCGGCGTACTGCTCCCGGTGCTGACCGTGCACGGGTACGCCGACGTCGCGACGAAGGTCGCGCTGCAGCGCAGCTACCCGAGCTGGGGCTACTGGTTCGATCTCGGCGCGGACACCATGTGGGAGAAGTGGGAAGAGGACTCGCGGTCGCGGAACCACTACTTCCAGGGCACGGTCGTGCAATGGATCTTCGAGAACGTCGCCGGGCTGCGCGTCGTCGACGCGGGCGCCGAGCGGATCGTCGTTCGGCCGGACGCGCGCGACGAGACCGACTCGGCGAGCATCCGGACCGAGACGATCCGCGGACGGGTGTCGGTGTCGTGGAAGAAGACCGGACGGGTGCTGTCGCTGGATGTCCAGGTGCCGGTCGGCAGCACGGCTGAGATCCACGTCCCGTCGGCTCGAGCGTCGGACGTCGACGCCGTGCCGCAGTCGTTCGCGGGCACTCCGACGTACGACTCGGGCTACACGGTCTACACGGTCGGCGCCGGGCAGTGGGCTTTCACGAGCCGCTCTGCTTGACGTAGATGAGGTCGCGGACGTCGCGTCCCTCGGCCTGCGCGCGGGACTCGAACTTGGTCACGGGCCGCCACTCGGGACGCGGCGCCCAGCCGTCGGACTCACTGCCGTACTGGTTGCGCAGCGTCGGCTCGGCCTCGCACACCGCGAGCATGCCGTCGGCGTAGTCCGCCCAGTCCGTTGCCAGGTGCAACGTCCCGCCCGGCTGCAGGCGGTCCGCGATCAGCGCGACGAACGGCGCCGTGACGAGCCGCCGCTTGTGGTGCCGCTTCTTCGGCCACGGGTCCGGGAAGAAGATCCGTACGCCGGCCAGCGCGCCGGGCGCGACGTGATCACGCAGGAAGTCCAGCGCGTCGCCCTGCAGCAGGCGGACGTTGTCCAGGTCGTACTTCTCCACCCAGAGCATCAGCTGACCGAGACCGGCCGGGTAGACCTCCGCGGCCAGGTGGTTGACCTCCGGCATCGCGACGGCGAGCTGCGCGGTCGCCTCGCCCATCCCGGAGCCGATCTCCAGCACGGTAGGCGCTTCCCGCCCGAACCACTCGGCCAGGTCGAGGACGCCGGGCGGGAGATCCTCCTGGGTCCGGCCCAGGTCGGGCCAGTGGGACTGCCAGACGCGCTTCTGCCCGACCGTCATCCGCACACTGCGCCGGACGGTGCTGAACACACCGGCTTGCCTGACCTGATCCACTGCCTCCACCAGCCGGAGTCTAGCGTTGACGAGACATCCCCCGGGGTCTGGGAACAGGTAATAGCTTGTTCAGAGAGCCCGGGAGGTATCGTCACGTTTCAGTCGTCCCAGAACAGGTGCGCCACGGTGTTGTGGGCGCGGCGGGTGGTGCGCAGGTAGTCGTCGGCGAACCGGCCCGACTCCCCCGGCGGGTAGCCGCAGATCTGAGCCACGGCGGCCAGGTCCCGCGGGTCGCGGGGCAGGGAGTCGCCCGGGCGGGCGCGGACCAGCATGATCGCGTTGCGGATCCGGGTGGCCAGCTCCCAGGCCGCCTGCAGCGTGTCGGCCTCGGACGCGTCGACGAGGCCGGCCTCCACACCGGCCCGGAGCGCGGCGAGCGTGCGCGTCGTCCGCAGACTGGGTACGCGGTGCGCCTCGCGGAGCTGCAGCAGCTGGACGGTCCACTCGATGTCGGCCAGACCGCCGCGACCGAGCTTGGTGTGGGTGGCCGGATCCGCGCCGCGCGGCAGCCGCTCCGCGTCGACCCGTGCCTTGATCCGGCGGATCTCCATCACGTCGCGCTCGCGCACGCCGTTCTCCGGGTAGCGCAGCGGGTCGATCAGCTCCCGGAACGACCGGCACAGGTCGGCGTCGCCGCACAACGGGTCGGCACGCAGCAGCGCCTGCGCCTCCCAGACGGCCGACCAGCGCGCGTAGTACGAGGCGTACGACGCGAGCGTCCGGACCAGCGGCCCCTGCCGGCCCTCCGGGCGCAGGTCCGCGTCGATCGCGACCGCCGGGTCGGCGCCGGGCAGCGACAGCATCCGGCGGAGCTCGGTCGCGGCCTGCGTCGCGAAGTCCGTCGCCTTCTTCTCGTCCGCGCCGGGCAGCGGGTCGTGCACGAACATCACGTCGGCGTCGCTGCCGTACCCGAGCTCGTGCCCGCCGAAGCGGCCCATCGCGACGATCGACATCCGGGTCGGCTCCGGCTCCCCCGCTCTCAAGATGCGCTGTGCGACCGCCTTCCGGACGACCTCGAGCGCGCTCGTCAGCGTGCCGACCGAGACGATCGTCAGCGCGTCGCCGACGGCCTCCACGTCGAGCAGTCCGGACAGGTCCGCGGCCGCGATCCGGAACAGTTCCCGGCGCCGGACCGCGCGGATCGCCGCGACCGCGGCCTCCGGGGCGTCCTGCCGCCGGGCGGCCGCGGACATCTCGGCGAGCAACGCCTCCTGGGTGCGCGGCGTCAGCTCGCGTTCGTCGGCGAGCATCGCGGTCGCTTCCGGCGCGCGCTGCAGCAGGTCGACGGCGTACCGGCCGCTGGCCAGCAGGTGCGCCAGCCGCTCGGCCGACGCGCCTTCGTCACGCAGCTGGCGCAGGTACCAGGGCGTCGAGCCGAGGGCGTCGGAGATGGTGCGGAACGCCAGCAGGCCGGCGTCCGGATCGGGTGACTCGGCGAACCAGCCGAGCATCGCGGGCAGCAGCGCCTTCTGGATCGACGATCGCCGCGAGACGCCTTCGGACAGGGCTTCGATGTGCCGCAGCGCCGACGCGGGATCGGCGTACCCGAGCGCGGTCAGGCGTTGCTTGGCTGCCTCGGGTGTCAGCCGGACCTCGCCGCCGGGGATCCGCGCGACGGCCGCGAGCAGCGGGCGGTAGAACAGCTTCTCGTGCAGACGCCGTACCTCGAGGGCGTGCTTCTTCCACGCCGCGGTCAGATCGGCGACCGGGTTCTTCGTGAAGCCGAGCGAACGGCCGAGCCGCCGCAGGTCGGCCTCGTCGTCCGGTACGTGATGCGTACGGCGCAGGCGGTACAGCTGGATGCGGTGCTCCATCGACCGCAGGAACCGGTACGCGTCGGCGAGGACGGCGCCGTCCGTGCGGCCGACGTACCCGCTGCTCGTCAGACTCTCCAGCGCGACCAGCGTCGTACCGCTGCGCACCGACTCGTCGCTGCGGCCGTGCACGAGTTGCAGCAACTGGACGGCGAACTCGACGTCGCGCAGTCCGCCGGGGCCGAGCTTCAGCTGGCGATCGACATCGGCCGCCGGGATGTGGTCGATCACGCGCCGGCGCATCGCCTGGACGTCGGCGACGAAGCCTTCGCGGTCGGCGGCCGACCAGGTGAGCCGGCCGATCTGCTCCATGTACTGACGGCCCAGCTCGCGATCGCCCGCGACCGGGCGGGCCTTGAGGAGCGCCTGGAACTCCCAGGTCTTCGCCCAGCGCTGGTAGTACGCGAGGTGGCTGTCGAGGGTGCGGACGAGCGGACCGGACTTGCCTTCCGGGCGGAGCGCCGCGTCGACCGGCCAGAGCGTGCCCTCGCCGGTGTGCGCCGAGCAGATGCGCATCGCGGCCGCGGCGAGCTGGGTCGCGGTCTTCAGGGCGGGCAGCTCCGGTTCGCCGTCGTGCGGCTCGGCGACGAACAGCACGTCGACGTCGCTGACGTAGTTGAGCTCCCGGCCGCCGCATTTGCCCATGGCAATGATCGCCAGCCGGCAGTCGGCGGCGCCGGGATGCGCGGCGAAGTACTCGTTGCGTGCGATGTGCAGGGCGGTCTCGAGTGCTCCCCCGGCCAGATCCGCGAGGACGGCGGCGACCTCGTCGACGAGCAGCCCCTCGGCGAGATCCCGCGCGGCCAGGCGGATCAGCAGCCGGCGGTACTCGATCCGGAGCGCGTCGACCGGGTTGTCGGCGTCGACCGCCGTGGCCAGCTTGGCGGCGACGTCGTCGGCCGACGGCCGGGACCCCGCGAGCGCCGGGTCCGCGAGGTCGTACCAATGCCGCGGATGGACACCGAGATGCCGCCCCAGCGCTTCGCTCGCGCCGAGCACGTAGACGAGCCGCCGGCGGAAGTCCGCGTCCATCTCGAGCGTGCGGGCGAACGCGGCGAGGTCGTGCCCGTGCCGGTGCAGCGACTCGGCCATCGCACACAGACTCTGCAGCGCGAGGTCGGGATCGGCCGACTCCGAGAGCGTGGTGATCAGCTGCTCGGTGGCCAGCGGGCTGTGCGAGTCCAGCGCGTCCAGCTCCTCGAGCATGCCCGCCGCCCGCCGCGGATCCTCGAACCCCAGCCGGACCAGCCGGCCCTCCCACGACGATCTCCGACCCTCAGCCACCCCCGCAGGCTATCCAATCCCCCTCTTTGAGCACGCACCAACCGTTTCCGGCGGCTCGAAAGGGTTGGTGGGTGCACAAGGTCGCGGCTGAGTTGCGGCGGGATTGCGGTGAATACACGGTGTCGTGTAGCGAACTCGCTCAGTAGTCGGGCATGATGACTGTCCATGGTCATGATGACGGGGTCACTCGCCGTGCGCGGCACGGTGATGTGGTTGACACCCCAGCAGGGCGGACGCGTCTCCGGACCGCCTGAGCCGGACTACGACTACGACTACACGGCGACCGCGTACCTGCCGCCGCGCACCGCCGACGACGGGCAGGCCGGGCTCGCGCTCCGCCGGTTCGCGCCCGGCGCCTGGCGGACGCCCGCCGAGGGGATTCTCGTTCCTGCGAAGGGGAATCGGGCCCAGCAGGTGATCCCCGGCTGCATCGTCGTCATCACCGAAGGCGTCCGACCGGTGGGGCTGCTGACCGTCGAAGAGGTCGAGGCCCTCGCCCCCGACGGCACACCGGTTGTCGTAGCCGCGCCGGCCACCCCGATCACGCTGCTCGCGCCGCCCGACGAGCCGCCGCCGGCCGAGCCGCCGTACCGTCACTCCACCGCGGCCGCTCGCTGGACCTCCAAGCACGCCTCCGACGGTGCCCCCGCCTCGGAAACTGCCGGCGTCTGACCCCCAACGTCGCGAGCCGGTTGTTCGTCTGAACCGGTGAGAGGACGGTGGTGTGGTGGCCGACTGGGAGCAGGCGTTCCGCGCGTTGCTGGCAACGCGCGGGGGTGCGCTGCGCAGCTACGCCTATCTGCTGACCGGCGACGCCGCGAGTGCCGGCGACCTGGTGCAGGAAGCCCTCACGCGTGTCTTCGGGCGGCGCCGGGTCGGCGGGGACATCGATCAGCTCGAGGCGTACGTCCGGCGCGCCATGCTGAACCAGTACGTCGACAGCCGCCGCCGGCTCGCCCGGTGGAACGCCACCCGCCACCTGCTGGTCGATCCGCCCCACCACGACGACGACCGGTTCGCGGTCGCCGACGAGGTCCGCCGGGCGCTGAGCACACTGTCGCCGAAGCAGCGCGCCTGCGTCGTCCTGCGCTACTACGAGGACCTGACCGTGCCCGAGATCGCCGACGAGCTGGGTTGCGCCGAAGGCACCGTCAAACGCCACCTCTCCGACGCCCGCACCAAGCTCGCCACGCAGCTCGCCATCACGGAGGAGAGCACCCCATGACCGACCTGCACGAACTACTCCGCACCACAGCCGCCGAAGGCGCCGAAGCCGTCGACTTCGCCGAGGACGTCGTTGCCGACCGCATCCGTCGCCGCCGGACCCGCACCAAGCGCTTGGCGGTCGGCGGTGTTGCCGTCGCCGCCGCGGGGGTGATCGCCGGTACCACCTGGCTCGTTCGACCGGCTGGCGAAACCCCAGCGCCCGCGAGCGGGCCGGTCCCTCGGATCGTGAGGTCCGATGTGGACACTCCCGCAGTGATGGAGGCACTGCTCGGCACCACGTTGAGCGCCGACGCGAACGGCTGCGTCCAGGCCGGCTCGGACCCCACCGCGGTCACGCTCGTGTGGCCACGCGGGTACACCGTTCATGGCACTGCGCAGTCCTTCGAAATCCTCGACGAGGCGAACAACGTCGTCGCTCGCTCCGGCGTACCCCTCGACATCGGCGGCGGTGGCGTCGACCACTTCAAGCCCACCTGGACCGGCAAAGACTGCGCAACCGCCACCCGCTTCTGGTGGGTAGGCCACATCTCCCAGCGCTAGCCCGGCCGGGTAGGACGAAGGCGTCTGAGTGTTTCTGCTCATGCCACGACTCTCCAGATGCCGGACGATCCTGGTATGACGAAGAGCATCCAGCCCCGGCAGACCGCAGCCTTCTACGCCCAGGCGGTCGCCTCCTTCGCCGTCTCGGTTTCGGCGATGGTGATTGCCCTGGCGTATCTCCCGGCCCAGCCCTGGGTACGAGCGTTCCTCGCCCTCGGCCTGTTGTACGTCGTGACGTCGACGGTCGTACTGTGCAAGGTCGTCCGGGACCGGCAGGAGATCTCCGAGGTGACGAACCGCGTCGACCAGGCCCGCCTGGACAAACTCCTCACCGAACACGACCCGTTCAAAGTCGATTCGTGACCCGCCCGGCAGACCCCCGGCGTACTACAGAACCGGCAGGAGCTTGTTGAGTTCGAAGGGGGTGACCTGGCGGCGGTAGTCCTGCCATTCGGCGCGCTTGTTGCGGAGGAAGAAGTCGAAGACGTGTTCGCCGAGGGTTTCGGCGACGAGTTCGCTGTCCTCCATCGCGCTGATGGCTTCGGCGAGGCTGCCGGGCAGCGGCTTGATGCCGAGCGCCTTGCGTTCGCGGGGCGTGAGGGACCAGATGTCCTCCTCGACCTCGGCGGGCAGCTCGTACCCCTCCTCGATCCCCTTCAGACCCGCGGCGAGCATCAGCGCGAAAGCGAGGTACGGGTTCGCCGCCGAGTCCAGCGACCGGAACTCGACGCGCGACGACTGCCCCTTGTGCGGCTTGTACATCGGCACCCGCACCAGCGCGGACCGGTTGTTGTGACCCCACGAGATGAACGACGGCGCCTCGTCCCCGACCGCAAGCCGCTTGTACGAGTTGACCCACTGGTTGGTGACCGCGGTGATCTCGGCCGCGTGCTGCAGCAGACCGGCGATGAACGCCCGCCCGGTCTTGGACAACTGGTACTGCGCGCCGCCCTCGAAGAACGCGTTCCGGTCGCCCTCGAACAGCGACATGTGGGTGTGCATCCCGGAGCCGGGCTGGTCGGACAGCGGTTTCGGCATGAACGACGCGTAGATGCCCTGCGACAGCGCCACCTCCTTCACCACGACGCGGAACGTCATGATGTTGTCGGCGGTCGACAGCGCGTCGGCGTACCGCAGGTCGATCTCCTGCTGGCCGGGACCGCCTTCGTGGTGGCTGAACTCGACCGAGATGCCCATCGACTCGAGCATCGTGATCGCCTCGCGGCGGAAGTCGTTGCCGATGCCCTGCGGGGTGTGGTCGAAGTACCCGGAGGAGTCCACCGGCTCCGGTGTCGTGCCGGGCGCGCCGACGAGCGACTTGAACAGGTAGAACTCGATCTCCGGGTGCGTGTAGAACGTGAACCCGAGGTCGGCGGCCTTCGACAGCGTCCGCTTCAGCACGTGCCGCGGGTCGGCGAACGACGAGGACCCGTCGGGCATGTTGATGTCGCAGAACATCCGCGCGGTGCCCATGGTCTCGCCCCGCCAGGGCAGGATCTGGAACGTCGACGGGTCCGGCTTGGCGAGCATGTCGGCCTCGGTCACCCGGGCGAATCCCTCGATCGCCGACCCGTCGAACCCGAGGCCCTCGGCGAACGCGCTCTCCAGCTCGGCCGGCGCCACCGCGACCGACTTGAGGAACCCGAGCACGTCGGTGAACCAGAGCCGCACGAAACGTACGTCGCGCTCCTCCAGCGCGCGCAGCACGAACTCCTGCTGCTTGTCCATCAGTCCACCTCTCACCGGCTTAGCGGGGTCTCTCACAGTGTGCCCCGCGCTTGTTAAGCAGACGTTACGTGGCGGGGCGGACAGTGCCACGATCAGGGCCTAGCGTGTCCCCTTGTGCAGACGATCTTCCACGCGGCGCTCATCGTGGCAGCGGTGCTGTGCGTCAGCGACCTGATCGTCAGCACCGCCAGGTTCGTGCAGTCGCTGCGACGGAAACGACCCGCGGAGCGGGACGTCCTCGGCCGCCGCTGGTTGCCGGTGCCGGAGCTCGGGTTCGGCATGTGCGCGTTCTGCCTGACCGGCCTGGTCACGCTCGGGCTGACGCATCACGACGCCGACAACCTGCCGACCCGGCAGATCCTGCTCGCCGCTCTCGTCTTCGGGTACGCCGGGGCGGTGCTGTCCCGGGTCGTCCGGACGCCGGGGCCGGGCGGCCGCCGGTTCAAGCTACGCGCCGGCCTGCTGCTCGGCCTGCCGGCCGTGTTCGGCCTGGTCTTCGGCCTCTCGGGCATCGCGGTCTGAGCGCCTCGACCGGAACCACGGCACGATCCGTTCGAGCGGCGCGAACGCCAGCCAGCAGACGACCGTCGGCAGGAAGTGGATCAGCAGGATCGCCGTGTTCGCCGCGTGGAAGCCGATGAAGAACAGCGCCCCGAACAGCTGCCAGCGGCCGCGCAGCCAGAGGATGACCGGCGACAGGAACTCGCCGATGATGCCGACCCACTGCATCACGTGCAGGATCCACGGGTAGTGCAGCAACCACCCCCCGACCGGGTGCGGACGTCGCACGATCGCCCAGGTCAGGACGGCGCTGCCGGGCCAGGTCAGCGCCCATCCGGCACTGCGCAGTTTCGCCACGGCGGACAGGAAGTACGTCGCGATCACGCAGATCTGGATGCACCGGATCGCCCAGCCGGCCGCCTCGGACCGGGTCTGGTCGCCGTACGTCGCCCGGCCGACGGTCGGCAGCACCCACAACGCGATCACGAGCGCGAGGTGGTCGTGGTCGACCTTGCCGTCGCTCATCCCGATCAGCACCCACCACGTGAACGCCGCGGCGACGACCCAGCCGGCGATCCGCGGGAAGTGGTTCGTCGCGCCGATCAGGCACGCGACGATCAGCACGACGTACAGCACCGTGGTGTTCGCCACCGACGGCCGGGGCAGGTCGAGGAGGCGGGCCAGCAGCAGCGGTTCGTACAGCCCGGGGTGCTCGCCCTTGTCGCGGGTGTCGCGGACGAAGGCGTGCATGTCGAGGATGACGAACAGGTACAGGATCGTCCGCAGCCACGCGATCCGCGCCATCGCGATCGCCGGCGTGAACCAGCTCATCGGGTCACCGTCCAGGTCGCGAGCACCTGAGAGGCCGGAGGTCCTTCGACCCGGCCCTTCACCAGCTGAGTGGTGTCCCGGATCAGCTCGAGCTTCACGTACTTCGGCTGGTCGGGATGCTTGCGCGCCCAGCCGTCCGCGACCTGCTGCAGCAGCGACGGGTCCTTGACGATCTCGCCGGACCGCGCTTCGATCTCGGCCCGCGCGACGCCGGCGCCCTCGATGTTCAGCGGTACGTCGACCGTCGTACCCGCGTCCGTCTGGGCGCTGATCCGGGTGTAGTCGATCTTGGCGTCGTCGGGCACCGACATCGCGTACTGCGACATCGGGCCGAACGGCCAGGCGTCGTCGGTGGCCCGCACCGATCCGTTGATCAGCAGACCGATGCCGGCGACGGCGACGAGCACCCGCACCGTCTTGCCGAGCCGCCCCACCCGCACCACGTCCGGTGCCTCCTGACCCTGTGTCACCACGTCATTAGACCATTCCGGTTTGGCGGCCCGATTGGTAGGGAATTTTCTATATCATGACCGCCCCAGAAAATATCCAACGTGCCCGGGTGTCCCGGCGTACCCTGCTCGGCGCCACCGCCGGCGGAGTGCTGCTGGCCGGCGCGACCATGCCCACAGCAGCGCACGCCGCCCCGGCGCCGCGCTGCTACACGCGCACCGAGTGGTCGGCGCGCCCGCCCAAGTCCCCGACCCAGGTGATCGGCAAGCCCGACCACATCGTCATCCACCACACCGCGAGCCCGAACGTCACCGACTACTCGCTCGCGGCGGCGTACAAGGTCCAGCACTGGATCCAGGACCTGCACATGGACACCAACGGCTGGATCGACATTGGCAACCAGCTCACGATCAGCCGCGGCGGCTACCTGATGGAGGGCCGCAGCAAGTCGCTGTCGTCGATCAACAACGGGCAGAACGTGCTCGGCGCTCAGACCGCGAACAACAACAGCCACACGATCGGCATCGAGCACGAAGGCATCTACGTGAGCGAGAACGTGCCGGTCGCGCTGTTCGACATGTCGGTGCTGACGTGCGCGTGGTTGTGCACGAAGTACAACCTGGACCCGCATGTCGCGATCGTCGGCCACCGCGACTACAACTCGACGCAGTGCCCGGGTGACGTGTTCTACGCGAGGCTCCCGGAGTTGCGGGACCGCGTGGCCGCGGTTCTCCTCGGCTGATAGGTGATCCGCCTGATCAGGAGTTCGAACGGGCCGCGGTAGCCGGTCCGGCGTATCCGGTCGGCGAGCAGGACGGTCGCCAGCCAGGTCGCGACGGCGAGCAGTGCCGTCGTGGTCGTGGTGAGGGTGTCCGACAGATCGAGCAGGTACGGCGTGAACACGACGGCCCAGACGACGGACTGGGACAGGTAGCACGTCAACGATCGTTGACCGACGGCGGCGATCGCCCGCGTCACCGGGCGATCGCCAGCATCGCGTGCAGGAAGCCGAGGACGACCAGGACCAGGCTGCGGCGCCACAGCAGCTTGCGGATCGACCACCAGTCGTTGCCCGTCTCGCGCTGCCGACGGACGATCTGCGCGACGCCGTACCCGAAGAGCACGCCGAACATCGGGAACGCACGGCCGTCGACGAGGGTCGAGATCAGCAGCCTGCCAGGTGAACCTTCGTCGCTGAGCTTGGTAAGAGGTTGGTGACGGGCGTGGGGTCGGGGCGGGGGAACCAGTACTGTGCTCTCGTGCCTCAGCTTCGGGTAGCGCTTGCTCAACTCAATGTGACCGTGGGTGACATCGACGGGAACGCGGACAGGATCGTCGCGTGGACCCGGAACGCGGTCGAGCGTGGCGCGCACGTGGTGGCGTTCCCGGAGCTCGGGCTGACCGGTTACCCGGTGGAGGACCTGGCGTTGCGCGCGTCGTTCGTGGACGCTTCCCAGGCAGGAATCAAAAAGCTCGCGCAGCGGCTCGCCGACGAAGGTCTCGGCGACATCGTGGTGATCTGCGGGTACCTCGACCGGGCGAGCGGTACGGCGATGGGCATCGACCGGCTCGGCCGCCCGAAGGGCTCGCCGACCAACGCCGCCGCGGTGATCCACCAGGGCCGCGTGGTGACGAGCGCCGTCAAGCACCACCTGCCGAACTACGGCGTCTTCGACGAGTTCCGGCACTTCGTCCCCGGCAGCACGCTGCAGGTCGTACGCATCCACGGCATCGACGTCGCACTGGTGATCTGCGAGGACCTCTGGCAGGACGGCGGACCGGTCGCGGTCACCCGTGCGGCCGGCGCCGGCCTGCTGCTCGTCGTGAACAGCTCGCCGTACGAGGCCAACAAGGACGACGTCCGCGGCGATCTCGTCCGGCGCCGCGCCCGCGAGGCCGGCTGCGCACTCGCCTACGTCAACCTCGTCGGCGGCCAGGACGAGCTGGTCTTCGACGGCGACTCGCTGATCGCCGATGCCGAGGGCACGATCTTCGCGCGGGCGCCGCAGTTCGAGCAGGGCAGCATGGTCGTCGACCTCGACCTGCCCGCCGCGTCGGGCACTCCGCACGGCACCCACGAGGGCATCGAGATCGTCCACAGCGTCCTCCAGGCCGACGCGCTCGCGCCGTACGAGGCGATCCCCGCGAACATCGCGCCGCGGCTGTCCGACGAGGCCGAGATGTACGGCGCGATCGTCACCGGCCTGCGCGACTACGTGCAGAAGAACGGCTTCAAGTCGGTGCTGCTCGGCCTGTCCGGCGGCATCGACTCGTCGCTGGTCGCGGCGATCGCCTGTGACGCGATCGGCGCCGAGAACGTGTTCGGCATCTCGAACCCGAGCGTGTACTCCAGCGACCACTCCAAGGACGACGCCGCCGAGCTCGCCGCGCGGACCGGGCTGAACTACCGCGTCGTCCCGATCCAGCCGATGGTGCAGCCGTTCCTGGACACCCTCGGCCTGACCGGGCTGGCCGAGGAGAACCTGCAGGCCCGGGTCCGCGCGGTGATCTGGATGGGCCTGTCGAACGCCGACGGCCACCTGGTGCTTGCCTGCGGCAACAAATCGGAGCTGTCCGTCGGGTACTCGACGATCTACGGCGACGCGGTCGGCGGGTACGCACCGCTGAAGGACGTGCCGAAGACCGTCGTCTGGCGGCTCGCGAAGTGGCGGAACGCGGACGCGAAGGAGAAGGGGCAGCAGCCCCCGATCCCGCAGAACTCGATCGCCAAGCCGCCGTCCGCCGAGCTTCGCCCGGGGCAGCAGGACACCGACTCGCTGCCGCCGTACGACCTGCTCGACGACATGCTCGACGACTACGTCGAGCAGGACCGCGGCAGTGCGGAACTCGTCGCCGCCGGGTTCGACACCGAGTTGGTGACCAAGACGATCCAGCTCGTCGACAAAGCCGAATACAAGCGCCGGCAGTACCCACCGGGCCCGAAGATCACCCACAAGGCCTTCGGCCGGGACCGCCGGTTGCCGATCACCAACGCATGGCGTGAGGACGCACGAAAGGCGGCCGAGCACTGAGTGACTCATGGCGGTACCGCCCATCCACAGACACCCCGTGGAGCTCGCCCGACGAGCTCCACGACCGCTCCGGCCTGCCCCGGCAGGACCTGCCCCGACGCGATGTGAGCGATCGCTCACCCACAGGCGGTGGCGCTCACCCTCCGCAACGGTGGGACGATGAGGGCATGGTTGACAACTTCCTGTCGGCCGGTACCCAGGGCGACGACGAGGAGTTGCCTTCGCCGTACGGGACCGGACCGAAGAACCGGGCAACCGAGGAACACCGCCGCTCGGACTACGACAACGACCCGTGGCAGGAGCGCGGCTCCGGCCTCGACCCGGCACCGTCGCTGCCGAACGCCCCGCGCACGTACGAGCGTGGGCCGGTCCCGCAGCAGCCGTACGTTCCGAAACCGCCGTACCTCCCGAGCGCACCCCCGCCGCCGCAGCAGGCCCCGCGGACCGAGCGACCCGAGTACTACGGGGACTCGCGCGAGGAGTCGTACGGACGGGAGTACCAGGAGCAGAACCCGTTCCGCCCGCAGCCGCCGGCGCAGCAGCCTCCGCAGTCACCGCCGCCGGGACGGCCCAGCCCGTTCGGGCCCGGGTCGGGCAGCAACGGTGCGGCCGGAGCACAGCAGCCGCCGCGGCCGCAAGGACAGAGCGGAAACGGTACGCCGCCGCGGCCCACGCCGTCGTCGAACGGCAGCACGAACTGGACCACTCCGGCCGCGCCGCCGAGTCCGTTCGGTGCGCAACCGCAGCCACCGGCCGCGAGTAACGGGTTGAGCAGTTACAGCTCGAGCAACGGCCACAGCAGCAACGGGTCGAGCCCTGCGTCGAGCAATGGGTCGAGCAATGGGTCGAGCAACGGGTCGAGCAGCAACGGACTGAGCTCGCAGCAGCCACCGCGGCCGCCGCAGCGTCCGGAAGCACCGCGGGCGCAGGAAGGTCGCGCGCAGGAGCCGACCCGCCGCTACGAGCCAGGCCCTGGTCCGGAGCCGGTGTGGAGTCATGAGCCGGTTCGCCCGCCGGAGCCCACGCACGAGACGAGGCATGAGCCCGCACATGAGCCCAGGCGTGAGCCCGCGCGTCCGACCGAGCCGGCCCGCCCGCGCGAGGAGGAGACCCGCCCGCAGGAGATCCGGCTTCGGCCGCGCGGGCAGTCGCACAACGGGTACCTGTCGGACCCGAGTGCCGAGTACGAGAGCAATGCGCCGGTGAGCGACGAGGCTGTCGGCACTCCCGTGCCCGAGCAGCCGCGTGTACCGGGAGCGGCCCGGCCGATCGGGGCGCGGCGACGCGCGGGCGTGCAGCAGGACGCCCCGAGCCAGGTCCCCGCGGAGCAGGTCAGCTCGCCCCGCGGCGCTCGCCGCGCCCAGGCCACCCCGCTCCAGCAGGCCGCCCCGGCGCAGCAGGTAACCCCGGCCCAGCAAGCCACTCCGGTCCAGCAAGCCGCGGCTCAGCAAGCCACCCCGGCCCAGCAGACGTCGCCGGCCCAGCAGGCCGCGCCGGTCCAGCATGCCTCGCCGGTCCAGCAGGCTGCGCCCGTGAGCAACGCCGCAGAGCCGTCCGCGAGCAACGCAAATGAGGCTGCCGCGGCCACGCCTGCTTCCGAGGCGTCCGAGGTCTCGCCGTACGGCGGCGGCGCGTCCGCTGCCAAGCGGTCCGGCGACGGTGCACCCGCCGCTGACGCGCCGAAGCGGCCCCGGCGGTATCGCGTGCACCACCTGCGGGACTTCAAGAGCCGCGGCGAGAAGTGGGCGATGCTGACGGCGTACGACCAGTACACCGCCGAGATCTTCGACCAGGCCGGCATCCCGGTGCTGCTCGTCGGCGACTCCGCCGCGAACAACGTGTTCGGCTACGACACGACGCTGCGGGTCACGGTCGACGAGCTGATCCCGCTGGCGCGCGCGGTCGCCGGTGCGGTCGAGCGGGCGCTGGTCGTCGCGGACCTGCCGTTCGGTTCGTACCAGGCGTCGCCGGAGCAGGCGTTCCACACGGCCGTGCGGTTCATGAAGGAAGCCGGCGTCCATGCGGTGAAGCTCGAGGGCGGGCGGACTGTCGTACCGATGGTCGAGAAGCTCACCCAGTCGGGCATCCCGGTGATGGCGCACATCGGCTTCACGCCGCAGAGCGAGCACAGCATCGGCGGGTACCGCGTGCAGGGCCGGGGCGATCAGGCGGCCGGCCTGATCGACGACGCCGTCGCGCTCGCCGCGGCCGGTGCGTTCTCGCTCGTGCTCGAGATGGTGCCGGGCGACGTGGCCGCGGAGATCACCAAGCGGGTGCCGATCCCGACCATCGGCATCGGCGCCGGCCGCGACACCGACGCGCAGGTGCTGGTGTGGCAGGACATGGCCGGGCTGCGCTCCGGCACCATGCCGCGCTTCGTGAAGCAGTACGCCGACCTGCGCGGCATCCTCGTCAACGCCGCGGCGACCTACGCGTCCGAGGTCGCCTCAGGCGCCTTCCCCGGAGAAGAACACACCTTCTAGATCCAAGGAAGGCCTGACCGTTCGGTCCAGTACTCCTCGGGTTGCTGGACGAACTCGGTGAGTGGGCCGTCGGTGCGATACGCGAGGTTGCTGGCCAGCTGTGCCGTCGTGGTGGCTCCGCTGAGCACCACGTCGGCCCACGGCTGGGCAACGGCCGCACCGATGGCCAGCGCGTCGGGCGCGACGCCGTGCTGGTGAGCGAACTCGTTGAACGGCGTCTCGCCGACGCGCGCCGTCAGGCGGCCGTTGGCGACCGCTTCCTTGATCACGACGAACCAGCCTGCGTCGTGAGCCTCGGCGAGCGCGTCGCCGGCTGAAGTCTCCAGCACATTCCAGGTGGCCTGGACCGCGCTGAACGGCGTACCGGAGGACAACGCCTTGTGCAGGGTCTCGGCCTGTCGCGGACCGCTCGTGGACAGACCGACGCGGACACCCGAGTGCGTCAGCTCGCGCAGCCGATCGAGCAAGCGCTTGTCCTCCAGTGCGGGACTGTCCGACGTGAGGCTGTGGACGAGGTAGAAGTCCGGCGGTCCGCCGAGCGCCCGAAGAGTCTCCGGCCACTGCCGCTCGAACGTCGCGAGACTGTGGTCCTTCACCTCATGCGTGTCCACGTCGTACCGCCAGTCGGCGACGTAGGTGTAACCCCATTTCGAGCCGACGGTCAGCTGACTGCGGCGTTCCGGCGTCAGCCATTCGCCGAGGAACTCCTCGGCAAGACCGTACGAACGCGCGGCGTCGAAGTACCGAACACCTGCCAGCCAGGCCTGCTCCAGCAGCTCGTGCGTCCGGACCCGCAGGTCCTCGACCGCCCGCCGCGGCGGCAGGTCCTCGTCGTGCCCGAGATTGATGTACCCAGGACGCCCCAGCGCCGCCAGTCCGAGACCGATGCTTGCCATGCCGAAAATGATCCGCACAGTGATCGTAGGTGTCCACAGCAACCATGTGAGACGCGCCGCACGACCCGACGCGGCACAGGCCTCGTCCCTTAGCGTTTTGTGGTGTGAGCGAATCCCAGCTGCCACCACCAGGGACGGTCCGGCACCGTACGACGGCCCGCGTGCTGCCGGTGCGACCGGACGGCAAGGTGCTGCTGCTGCACGGCTGGGACCCGCTGAAGCCGCAGACGCCGTACTGGTTCACGATCGGCGGCGGCGTCGAAGCAGGCGAGACGGTCGCGGAAGCGGCCGGCCGGGAGTTGCGCGAAGAGGTCGGCATCGTGCTGCCGATCGACGCGCTCGGCGCGCCCGTGGCGACCAACACGATCGAGTTCGAGTGGGGCGGGTGCCGGATCGTCCAGCACCAGACCTTCTTCGCGGTCGCGGTGGACCGCGTCGACGTGACGTTCGCGAACCAGGAGGAGCTCGAGCTGCAGACCATCAGCGCGCACGGCTGGTGGTACGGCGACGATCTCGAGGCGACCGGCCAGGCCGCGCATGTGACGATCCCGGGTCTGCTCCGTCAGGCGGCCGACGTCATCACCTTGCGCCGCGCGTCCTGATCAGCGCTTGCGCGCTTGTTTGAGGACCTTCTTCGGGACCTTCTTGTCCACCTCGTAGTGCACGCGGTCGATCCGCTCCGCGCAGCCCGCCTTCGACAGGCGCAGCAGGACGACCGGGCACTTCTTGCACCTCGGCTTGTCCTTGCAGCACTTCTTCTTCGCGGTCATCGACGGCACGCACGGAGCGTAGGTGAGGCATGCCTAACCCGTCCAGACGTCGCGCGGTGATCGTGGCGGACGTCACGCCAGTTGCCCGGTGAGCAATTCGCGCGCCTCGACGAGTGACGGTCCGTACCAAGTCAGATGCCTTCCGGATACACAGCGCGCGGGTTTGCCGAACGCTTCGGGACCGTCGTCGGGTGAAAACGCATAAGGCTCGTCCGGCAGCACCACGACGTCGTACTCCGGTAACGCGTCCGGCTCGATCCGCGGATAACGCTCACCGGATTCGCTCAGCACGTTGTCGATACCGAGTCGGGACAGCAGATCGCCCGCGAACGTGTCCCGCCCCAACGCCATCCATGGTCTACGCCAGATCGGTATCACCGCGCGCCGGCGCATTCCGTCGTACGGCGTGCGCCACGCCGCGCGTGCGTCGTTCAGCCATTGCGGCTCGTCGCCGACGACCGCGGAGAGCATGCGGCCGAGTGAATCGAGTGCATCGGGCACTGTCGTCGGCGCGGTCACCCAGACCGCGATTCCACTGGCGCGCAACGCGTCCAGATCGGCCGCGCGATTCTCTTCCGCGTTCGCCAGGACGACATCCGGAGCGAGTTCGCGGATGCGCTCCAGATCCGGATTCTTGGTGCCGCGGACACGCACCACGTCGAGGTCCGCGGGATGCGTGCACCAGTCGGTCGCACCAACGATCAGGTCCGCACGGGTGGCCGCGATCGACTCCGTCAACGACGGCACGATGCTGACCACACGACGTACCTCGCGGGGTAGTTCGACGACGGTGTTGAGGTCGTCGCGCACGTGCTTCAACTCCTCGGTTCGCAGGACGTTGCCGAGGACAACACTCGCCGAACGGGGCGGTTTCGGCGACAAACTGCCGCGTGTCGCCAAGAAAATATTCCGGGCATCCGGCATGCTCGGGGCGCGGCGGAATCCCTTCTGCACAAGGATTTTCGGCATTTGCGCGCACATCCGCCGCCAGTTCTCCTTAACCTGCGGATGTTTCCGGTGCTTTACGTAGCGCACAAGTGTTGTCATCATCATGACGACGAGGAATCCACCGTGGTTTTCCTCAGCCGCACCAAGGAGGCAGAGTGCCAGCCAAGAAGGCAGCCGCAGGGAAGGCGACAGCCAAAAAGGCTTCTCCCGCCAAGAAGACTGTCGCGAAGAAGGCCAGCGCCGCGAAGACGACGACCGCGCGCAAGGTCAGCGCAGCAAAGAAGACAGCGACGAAGAAGGTGAGTGCGGCCAAGAAGACCGCCGCCAAGAAGACGGTGGCGAAGAAGGCGCCGGCCCGGAAGACCACCGCCACGAAGGCTCCGGCGAAGAAGGTCACGGCCGCGAAGAAGACCGTCGCGAAGAAGGCGCCGGCCAAGCGCGCGACCGCCGCCAAGAAGACCACGGCGGCGAAGAAGACGACGGCCCGCAAGACGACGGCCGCGAAGAAGACGGTCGCCAAGAAGACCGCCGCGAAGAAGACCGTGGCGAAGAAGGCGCCGGCCAAGAAGGTCGCCGCCACGAAGGCGCCGGCCCGCAAGGTCGCCGCGAAGAAGACCCCCGCGAAGCGCGTCGCCGCGAAGAAGGCGCCGGCTCGGACCGCCGCGAAGAAGTCCGCGGTGAAGAAGACCGCCGCCAAGAAGGCGCCGGCCCGCAAGGCTCCGGCCCGCAAGACCGCGGCCAAGCGCGTCGCCCGCTGATTCACCGGCGACAACTGCCGAGGGGCACCACCGAAGTTGATCGGTGGTGCCCCTCGGCATGTCGCCGCCGCGGGCGTCAGTCGTCGTCCCACTTCGGGTCGTTGTCCCAGTCCTCGTTGCGTTCCTGGACCTTCTCCAGCGCGCGGGCGGCCTCCTCCGGCGAGCTGTACGGCCCGAGCCGGTCGCCGGACTTCGCACCCTGGTACGGCTCGACCTTGCCGGTCTTGGTGTTGTAGTACCACTCGTTGCTGTGATCGTCGCTCATCTGGATGACCACCTCCTGGGAGTCTTGTCGCAGCTCTCTAGAATGATCTCACCATGTCGATCCTCACTCCTGGCGTCATTTCGCCGCGCCGCGACGTACCTGCTTCCATTCCGCGTCCGGAATACGTCGACAAGCCGGCGCCGACGCCGTTCGACGGTTCGTACGTGACGTCTCCCGAGCTGGTCGACAGGATGCGGGTCGCGAGCAAGCTGGCCGCGCAGGCGTTGCAGGCGGTCGGCGCGGCCGCGAAGCCGGGCGTGACCACGGACGAGCTGGACGCGGTCGGTCATGAGTACCTGGTCGAGCGCGGCGCGTACCCGTCGACGCTCGGCTACCGCGGCTACCCGAAGTCGTTGTGCACGTCGGTCAACGAGGTGATCTGCCACGGCATCCCCGACGACCGCCCGCTCGAGAACGGCGACATCGTCAACGTCGACATCACCGCGTACCTCGACGGTGTGCACGGCGACACCAACGCGACGTTCCTGGTCGGCGACGTCGACGAGGAGAGCCGGCTGCTCGTCGAGCGCACCCTCGAGGCGCTGAACCGCGGCATCAAGGCGGTCAGGCCCGGGCGCCGGGTGAGCATCATCGGCCGGGTGATCGAGTCCTACGCGAAGCGCTTCGGGTACGGCGTGGTGCGCGACTTCACCGGCCACGGGATCTCGACGTCGTTCCACTCCGGGCTGATCATCCCGCACTACGACGACGAGCGGTTCGACGACATCATCGAGCCCGGCATGACGTTCACGATCGAGCCGATGCTGACGCTCGGCACGTACGAGTACGACTTGTGGGAGGACGGCTGGACCGCCACCACGAAGGACAAGTCACGCACAGCGCAGTTCGAGCACACGCTGGTGGTCACCGACACCGGAGCCGAAGTCCTCACCCTGCCGTGAGCCCCGGCTGGAACCCCACGGACCGGTAGAGCGCGAGAGCCGGTGCGTTGGTTTCCTGGACACGCAAGGCGACCTCCACAGCCGAGCATTCGGCCAGCAGCAGCTTCGCGATCCCCGACCGCCGGTGGTTGCGTGCGGTGAAGAGCTCGATGACGAACCGGCAGTCGGGCGTGTCCGGCCACGGTGCGCGTTCAACGACGAGCAGGGCACCGACGAGCTCGTCACCCCTCCATGCCAGGCGGCTGAGGGTGGTGTCGAGTACGCCGTACTCGCCGTCGAAGGTGCGGTGGATGTCCTCCAGGGCTTCCGCTTCGGTTGCCGAGGCGACGCCGGGGTCGTACGCCTCGAAGTAGAGGCGGCCCAGGGACGCCGCATCGTCCGCCGACAGCGGACGCAGCTCCACGCCGGGTACAGGCGACGCCGAAACTACGCCCGCAGGGCGGATCAGGATCATCGGTTGGAGGAGTTGGTGATGAAGGTGCCGAGGTCGGCGGACTGCTGGATGCGGGATTGTTCGTGGACGTACATCATGTGGCCGGCGGGGTAGTACTTGGTTTCGATGTTCGTGGTGAGTTCGGCGGGGATCTGCAGGCGGGCGAGGGTGTGCTCGGTGGCGAAGTACGGCGTGGCGCCGTCGTAGTAGCCGGAGGCGACGTGCACCTTCAGGTGCGGGTTGACGCGCATCGCCTCGGCGAGCTTGTCGGCGACCATGATCTGCTTGCCCTCGAACTCCTTGAACGACCAGTTGCTCGCCGCGTCCCAGTGGAGGACCTCGTAGGGCAGGTCGTTCTCGTAGCCGAGCTCGACGCGGACGTAGTGGTTCAGCGCCGCGGCGTACGGTCCGGTGATCGCGTTCATCGACGGGTCGCGGTCCGGCGTCTCCGAACCGTAGTCGGCACTCCATCCGGTGAACCGGCCGTCGAGCCGCCCGACCGTCTGCCGCCGTGACCGCAGCAGCTCCCCGAAGAACCGCATGTGCTCGATCCGCAGGTTGACCCGGTCGATGTAGTCCTCGCTCAGCCCGGTCAGCGCGGCCAGCCGGCCGACCACCTCGGCCCGGTAGTCCGCCGGAATTCGGTTGCCCTGGGCAAGCGCATTCGGGTACCGGCCGGCCGCGAACCGCTCGGCGTCGGCGAGCACCTCCTCCAGCGACCGGTCCGGGACCAGGCCGTGGTAGTGCGCGATCGCGGCGTACGACGGCAGGAACAGCGTGTACGGCAGGTCGTTGCCCGGTGAGAAGTCGAGCGTGCCGAACTCCAGCACCGCCGAGATCAGCATGACGCCGTTGAGGTACATCCCGTACCGCTGCTGCAGATGCGCCGCGAGCCCCGCCGCGCGCGTCGTACCGTACGACTCGCCGGCCAGGAACTTCGGCGACATCCAGCGGCCGTTGCGCGACGTCCACAGCCGGATCACCTCGCCGACCGACTCCAGGTCGCGCGTGAACCCGTGATAGTCCCCCGGCTTCTCCCCCTCCGCGGCACGCGAGAACCCGGTCGACACCGGGTCGACGAACACCACGTCGCTGTACTTCAGCAACGTCTCGGCGTTGTCGACGATCGAGTACGGCGGCGGCGCGAGCTCGCCCGCGTCACCGGACACGACACGGCGCGGACCGAGCAGGCCGAGGTGCAGCCAGATGCTCGACGACCCCGGCCCGCCGTTGAACGCGAACGTCACCGGGCGGGAGCCGGCGTCCGCGTCGTCGAGCGTGTACGCCGTGAGGAACACCTCGGCCTTCGGCTTCAGCCCGTCGAACGTGCCGTCGGTCAGTACCTCCTCGCGCAGCACGATCCGCCCGGTGGTCGCCGTGTACCGCAACTCCTGCCCGTCGACCGTCACCGCGTGCCGCGTCGCGACGAGATCGTCGACGGGCTCCGCGGGCTTGGTCTTGGTGCTGGTCCTGGTCTCGGGCTCCGTCTCGCTGTGCTCCTCGTTCGCCATGTCGAGCACCTTAATCGACGGCCGCAGCGGCTAGCGTTGGATCATGGCGACGATTCTGCACATCGCGTTCGTGGACCAGTGGGAGGCCGCGCTCCGGGCCGGGAGCTACCGGTGGTCGACCCGCGGCAAGAGCCTCGACGACGGCGCGACCTTCATCCACGCGTCCCGCCCCGAGCAGGTCGCGATGGTGGCGAACTTCGCGTACGACGACGTCGACGGCACTGCCGAGCCGCTGTGCCTGCTGGTGATCGACACCGCCCGGCTGGTGTCGGCGCTGTGCGACGAGGACCTGGACGGGACCGGGATGAGTTTCCCGCACATCTACGGCCCGCTGAACCTGGACGCGGTGGTCGGGGTCCGCCCGTACCGCCGGGGTCCCGACGGCCTGTGGCCGGAGGTGGCCGCCGAGGCCGTATCCTGAGGGTACGGAACGGGTCGGTCGGGCGATCGCGTCGTCCTCGCTGAGGGCGCCGAGGAAAGTCCGGACTCCACAGGGCAGCGTGGTGGGTAACGCCCACCCGGGGCAACCCGCGGGACAGTGCCACAGAGAACAGACCGCCAGCGGCTCCGATGAACCTATGGTTCACCGGAGTGCGGGTGAGGGTGAAACGGTGGTGTAAGAGACCACCAGCTCCGCAGGTGACTGCGGAGGCTAGGTAAACCCCACGTGGAGCAAGGCCAAGAAGGGCGGTGGGCAACCACCGTCCGCGCGAGCGACCGAGGGCTGCCCGCCCGAGCTCGCGGGTAGGCTGCTGGAGGTGCCCGGCAACGGTCACCGTAGATGGATGATCGCACTCGACAGAATCCGGCTTACAGACCGGCCCGTTCCCTTTTCGGCCCCAGTCAGTGGCAGTGGTCCTCGTGTGGCGGCGGGACTGCGCGGCCGGCTGGTTTTTCCCAGGGTTCCTGGCGGCCGAGGGCGGTGAGGTCGAGGGCGGTTGCGGTGAAGGTCATCGCGTCGGGGCCGCGGCCGTACGTCGAGTACGTGTGGTAGACCTGCTCGTCGACGCGGAGGAAGCAGCTCAAGCCGTGCAGGTCGAAGGGCTGCTGCATCTGGGTGTGGTCGTTGTTCGGCAGGACGTCCCACTCGGCCTTGCTGCGGTAGTTGTACTCGAACGGTACGACTGACTCGTCCAGCGTCACGTGGTAGTCGTAGTTGAAGTCGCTGCCGTACGACGAGTACCACGGGTAGTCCCAGCCGCGCGCGCTGCGGTACGCCGCGAGCTTCTCGTACGGCGCCCGCGACACCAGCGCGAAGGTCGTGTTCGCGTCGTTGAGCAGCCGGGTCGACCCGATGTCGTCGACGAACCCGGTGCAGTTCGGGCACCCCGCATCCCACTCCGGCTGGAACATGAAGTGGTACACGACCAGCTGGTCCCGCCCCTCGAACAACTCCAGCAGACCGCTAGAGCCGCCCGCGCCGGTGAACCCGTACGCCTTGTCGACGAGCACCATCGGCAGCTCCCGCCGCCGCGTGTTCAACGCGTCCCGCTCCTTCGTGAACGCCTTCTCCGCCGCCAACAGCTCACGCCGAGCCACTATCCACTCGTCCCGCGACACCACATCCGGCAAACTCATTCCAGCTCCTCCATCCGATTTCCAGGAACGTCGGAGCCGCCCCCTCACCTTCGACATGCCCGGCGTGGCCGCGCGGCGCGAGGGGATCGCGCTCGAGTCTTCGCCATCGCCGGCCGCTTCGGACTGCCGACCTAGGCCGCAGCCTTCGAGTCGTGGCGAATGGTCCGGGTACTTGTCGGCGAGTCGTGGATCTTGGTTGGTTGCGGCGGCCGAATCTCACGACTCGGCGGGTGAAGGTGGGGGCTGGGCGCGGTGGTGGTGAGAGGCTTGGGGGTATGAGGCGACGGGTGCGGACCGGGATCGTGATCGTGCTTCTGGTCGTGCTGGTTGGTGGGGCCGGGTATGTGGGCTGGGTGCTGGTGCAGCGGTCCGAGCCGGTGGCTTTGCCGGAGACGAGCGGGAGTTTCCAGGTCGGGCGGCGGACGTACGAATGGACCGACACGCCCCGCCGTGATCCGTACGTGAACGGCCCGCGCCGGCTCGCCGTCTGGCTGTGGTACCCGGTGGCCAAGGACACGACCGGGCGCCGCGTGCAGTACGCCCCGGGCGAGTGGAGCGGACTGCACCTCAAGGCGCCGGCCTCGGTGTTTCAGGGGCCGTTCGACACGCTGCAGGACCGCGCCCTCGACCGGGTCGCGATCGCGCCGGGACGATTCCCGGTCGTGGTGCTGATGCCGGGCATGGGGCTGTCCGCGCCGATGTACGCCGCGCTCGCGGAGAACCTCGCCAGCCACGGCTACCTCGTCGCGGGGGTCACCCCGACGTACAGCGCGAATCTCACCGTCCTCGGCGGACAGGCCATCGAGAGCAAGCCGGAGGCGAACCCGCCGAATCTCGGCGACAGCTCCGAGGGCGCGCAGCAGGTCGGCGATCACCTGGTCGGGATCTGGGCCGCCGACGCGCGGTTCGCGGCCGGCATGGTCGCCAAGGAGGTGCCGGACTCGGTCGAGTCCGCGGTCGGCGCGTCGTACGTCGGCCACTCGTTCGGCGGTGCGGCGTCGCTCGAGGCCTGCCGCCTGGATCCGCGCTGCGCGGCCGCGGTCGACCTGGACGGGATCCAGTTCGGCGAAGTCGTGCGGAAGGGCGTGAAGGCGCCGGTGATGCTGCTCGGCGCCGACGACTCCTGTATCACCAGCGTCTGCGGCCCGGACGCGAAGAACGACCACGACCGGGACCGCGCCCTCTCGTTGCTCAAGGCAAGCACCGGGGCGTCGTGGTGCGCGACGATCCCCGGCACCCGGCACTTCAACTTCACCGACTACGGCGTCTACTACCTGGCGTACCCGCTGCGCAGGTACCTCCCGCTCGGCAGCGTCGGCCCGCGGCACGCGCTGACGGTCGCCAACGGTTACGTGAGCACGTTCCTCTCCCACGCGATCTACAAGACCGCGGCGCCCGGCGCACCGCTCTGCAAGTCCTAGAGGTCCAGCTCGTACGTCTGCCCCACCAGGTGGTCGCCCCACATCTCGTGCACCTCGGTGCCGGTCAGCCGGAAGCCCCGCGACAGGTAGATGTGCCGCGCCGCGACCAGCGGATCGTTCGTCCACAGCACCATCCGCTTGTATCCGGCCTCGCGCGCGAACTCCAAGCATGTGTCGACCAGCTCGGCGCCCAGCTTCAACCCACGCGCGGCGGGCGTCACGAGCAGCAGCCGCAACTGCGCGGTCGTCTCGTCCGGCCCGCGCACGCAGAAGACGCTGCCCGCCCGCTCCCCGTCGACCTCGGCGATCCACGCGGCCTCGCGTTCGTCGTCGTGGTCGGACGCGTACGCCGACACGATCTGCGCGATCAGCGTCTCGTACGCCGGCCCCCAGCCGTACTCGGCCGCATAGATCTCCGCGTGCGACTGCACCACCCAGCCGAGGTCTCCGGGCCGCCCCAGCTTCCTGATCAGTTTCGTCATCAACCCTACCCACTCTACTGACACGACTGTTTCAGTAAGAGATACTAGCCCCGTGCCGACCACAAAGACAGTGCCGATTTCGAAAGATGGTCCGTCCGCCCGTCAGCAGGAACTGCTGGAGCGCGCGTACGCCTATTCGCTGACGCACGGCCTGGCCGACCTGTCGCTGCGCCCGCTGGCGACCGCGATCGGCTCGAGCCCCCGGGTGCTGCTTTTTCTGTTCGGCAGCAAGGACGGCCTGATCCGCGCGCTGCTCGCCCGCGCCCGGTCGGACGAACTCGCGCTGCTCCACGAGATCGAGCAGCGGTACGACGAGCCGCCCGGCCTGACCGTGATCGCCCGGGAACTGTGGACCTGGCTGGCCGCGCCGGAACGCCGGCCGCTGATGACGTTCTGGGTCGAGGCCTACGGGCGGTCGCTCGTCGCACCCGACGGCCCGTGGGCGGATTTCGCCCGCTCGACGGTCGACGACTGGCTCGAGCTGCTCAGGACGAGCGACCCCGACCGGACGGCGGCCCGGCGCACCGCCGTACTCGCGATGCTCCGCGGCGCACTCATCGACCTGCTCGCGACCGGCGACCTCGACCGCACCACCGCCGCGGTCGAGGACTACCTAGCCGACTAGCTCGAAGGCGACGGTGCGCTTGGCGATGTCGGCCTCGACGAGCCGCACCCGGACCTGCTGCCCCAGCGGCAGCGCCGCACCCGTGACCCGGCCCTCGATCGCGTACTTCGTCAGCACGACGATGCCGCGGCTCTGCTCCTTCTCGTCCACGTCGGTGATCACGCCGTCGAACTCGCTGCCGACCTGGTCCGCGACCAGGCCTGCCTCGACCATGCTGACGATCGAGCGCTCGTACGCGTGTGCGCGCCGGTCGGCGTCGTCCATGATCTTCGGGATCTCGTCCATCGACTCGCGCACCCAGGCCGGCACCTCGGCGCCCGCGGAGAGCGCGACGCAGATCTCCCCCGCCCACCGGTCCACCAGCCGCCGCAGCGGCGCGGTGACGTGCGCGTACGCCGCCTTCATCGCGGCGTGCTGCGGCTGCTCGGGGACACTCCCGTCGAACGCCACATAGCCGGCCCCGCGGAACAGCACCGTGCACGCCGCGAGCATCGCCGCGTGCGCCGGCACCGACGGGTCGAGCCCGTGGATGAACTCCGCGTAAGACGTCTCGGCGGGCCAGTCGATCCCGAGTGCCTTGGCGGTGCTGCCGAGTTTGCGGCGCAGGTCGTCGTGCGATTCGGGCAGCGTGCGGAGGATCCCGATCTTGCCCTTGGTCATCAGGCTCGCGGCCGCCATCCCGGTGAGCAGCGAGATCTGCGCGTTCCAGCCCTCGACCGGCAGCGGTGCACGGAACTCCAGACCCCAGCCGTGGTTGGAGGTGACGATCTCCTGGTCCGGGATCGGGAGGTTCACGCCGCCGCGTTCGAGTTCGCGCTGCTCGCGGAGCTTGCCGACCTCGCGCAACAGCTGCAGCGACTCCGGCGCCGTCCCCGCGTCCAGGTCCTTCTGTACGCCGGCGTAGTTGAGCTTGGCCCGCGACTTCACCAGGGCACGCTCGCAGGTGACGCCTGTCCCTTCGCCGGTCGCGTCGACCGTGATCGTCCAGAGCAGCGCGGGCCGCACCTGGTCGGGCAGCAGCGAGGCCGCGGCCTCGGACAGCTCCGGCGGGTGCAGCGGCGTGCGCTTGTCCGGTGCGTACAGCGTCTCGCCGCGGCGCCGGGCCTCGGCGTCGATCGGGTCGCCGGCGCGCACGAACGCGGCCACGTCCGCGATCGCGTAGTGCACGGTGAACCCGTCAGCGGTGCGTTCGATATGCAGCGCCTGGTCGAGGTCCATCGAGTCCGGCGGGTCGATCGTCACGAACTCGATCTCGGTCCGGTCCAGCTCGGGCAGGCGTGCGCTGCGGACCGCCTCGACAGCCGCCGCGGTCACCTCCGGCGGGAACTCCGCGGGCACTTCCTGCTCCCGGCGGATGTCCTGCAACGACGCCCGGAAGACCTCCGGCACACCCTCGACGAAACGAACCCTCTGCAGCGGCATGGGGTCAGACTAGCGAGGGCTGTACGTTGAAGGAGCGCAGCGACGCCAGACCGTCGGCGTACCAGTGGATCTCGGTCAGGGTCGCCGGGCGCAGCTCCATCCGGAACAGCGACGACATCGGGGCCTGCAGCACCGAACGGACCATCAGCTTGATCGGTGTCACGTGGGTGACCACGACGACGGTCTTGCCCGGGTACCGCGCGAGCAGGCCGTCGCGCGCCGACCGGGCCCGCCGGGCGCAGGTGTCGAACGATTCGCCGCCGGGCGGCGCGACCGCGGTCGAGTCGAGCCAGGCGTTCATCGCGTCGGGCCACTTCTGCTGGATCTCCGCGAACGTGTGCCCGTCCCAGTCGCCGAACGCGACCTCCCGCCAGCCCTCGTCCACGATCGCCTCGAGCCCGAGCTTGTCCGCGACCGCCTGCGCGGTCTCCCGGGTCCGGCGCATCGGTGACACGACCAGCGCATCGACGCCCCCGATCCGCGCCAGGTACTCGGCGGCGGCCAGTGCCTGCGCGCGACCGGTGTCGCTCAGCCCGGGGTTGTCGCCGCCGGATCCGGAGAACCGCTTCTCCGCGGTGTGCGGCGTCTCGCCGTGTCGCAGGAAGATCAGCTGCGTCGGCGGCTCGGCCTGCGGACCCCAGCCCTGCAAGGCCTTCTGCAGATCCGACGGCTCCTTCTCGACCGCGGCCGGGGATCCGGCCGGCGCCGGCGTCAACGGGATGTCGACGCCGTCCAGCGCGTTGTTCGCGAGCGCGTCGGCGGCCGCGTTCTGCGCGCGTGGCACCCAGGTCCACTCGGTGCCGAACGGCGCCAGGCTCTGCGCCTTGATCGCCAGCGGCTGCAGGTCCGGGTGCTTGATCTTCCACCGGCCGGCCATCTGCTCGATCACCAGCTTGGAGTCCATCCGCACCTCGATCGAGGCGCCCGGCGCATACTCCGCGGCCAGCTCGAGACCGGCGATCAGGCCGGAGTACTCGGCGACGTTGTTGGTCGCGATCCCCAGCGTGCGGCCCTGCTGCGCGATCACCTTGCCGGTCGCCGGGTCACGCACGAGCGCGCCGTACGCCGCCGGGCCGGGGTTGCCGCGCGATCCACCGTCGGCCTCGACGATGACGTGGGAGTAACTCATACAGCGCTCTCCGCCGTGCGCACGAGGATGCGGCCGCACTCTTCACAGCGCAGCACGGCGTCCGGCGCGGCGGCCTTGATCGCGGTCAGGTCGGACGGCGCGAGCTCCATCCGGCAGCCCATGCAGCGCTTGCCGACGAGCGGCGCGGCGCCGATGCCGCCGTTGTGCTCACGCAGCCGCTGGTACTGCTTGACGAGCGGTTCCGGCAGCTCGGTCGCGACCGCGCTGCGCTTGTCACCGATCTGGGCGCGCTGCTCGTCGAGCTCCTTCAGCGCGGCGTCGCGACTGGTCTCCAGCTCGGTCTGCCGGCCGGCGCAGGCCTCGGCGCGGGTGCGCAGGTCGATCTGCACCGCCTCGGCGGCCTCGAGCTTCTCCATCACCTCGAGCTCGGCGTCCTCCAGGTCGGAGATCCGCCGCTCGAGTGACCCGATCTCGTGCTGCAGGTTCTCCAGGTCGCGCGGCGAGGTGACCTGTCCGGAGTCGAGCCGCTGCTGGTTGCGGGCCCGGCGCTGCTTCACCTGCTCGACGTCGGAGTCGGCCTTCTTCTGCTCACGCTGCAGGTCACTGACCTCGGTGTCGGCGGTGACCAGGTCACGGTCGACCACGGACTTCTCGGCGACCAGGTCCTTCAGGGCCTGGTGCTCGGGCAACGACGCGCGCTTGTGCGCGATCTGATCCAGCTGCAGGTCGAGATCCTGCAGGTCCAGCAACCGGCGTTGGACGGCGGGCTCGGCGTTCAGAGTCAGCTCCTTCGCTCAGATCCGCAGCGTCCAGGCGTCCGTGCAGAGTGTTGAGATGTGAGTGTCTACGGTACTGCCTCGCGCCGCGAGACCTTCGAGCAGGAGCCGCTCGGCAGCTACCAGCCACGGCCACTCGCTGGCCCAGTGCGCGACGTCGACGAGCGCCGGGTCGCCGTACGCCCGGGCCTCGGTCGCGGGATGGTGCCGCAGGTCCGCGGTCAGGTACGCGTCGACGCCGGCCGCTCGGACCCGGTCGAACTCCGAGTCGCCCGCTCCCCCGACCACCGCGACGGTCTCGATCGTGCGGTCCAGGTCGCCGGCGACGCGGACGCCGTGCTCGGTCCGCGGCAGGCTCTCCGCGACCAGTTGCGCGAAGGCGCCCAGCGGCAGCGGCACCTCGAGGACGCCGACCCGCCCGCCGCCGCGCTCACTCGGCAGCGAGGCCAGCTCGTAGAGGTCGAACGCCGGTTCCTCGTACGAATGCGCAGCGACCAGCGCTTCGACGACCGCGCGCCGCCGGCGCCGCGGCAGGATCATCTCGATCCGGTTCTCCGCGACGACCTCGACGGCGCCGACGGTCCCGATCGTCGGGTTCGCGCCGGCGAGCGGCCGGAACGTCCCCTCGCCGGTACCGCTCCAGGCGGCCCGCTCGTAGTCGCCGATCTGCCCGGCGCCTGCCTTCGCCAGCGCGTCGAGCATCGCCTGCGTCTCCGCGACCGGGACGAACACGACCAGCTTGTCCATCGGCTCGGCCGGCATCGCCTTCAGCGGCCGCGTGTCCCGGAGCCCGATCGCGGCGGCGAGCGCGTCGCTCACGCCCGGGTTCGCGTTGTCTGCGTTGGTGTGACAGACGTGCAGTGCCACACCGGCGCGGATCAGGTCGTGGACGACGCGGCCCTTCGGCGTCGTCGCGGCCACGCTGTTCACGCCGCGCAGCAACAACGGGTGATGAGTGACGAGCAGATCGAAACCGCTGTCGATCGCCTCGTCGACCACCTCGCGCATCGGGTCGACGGCGAACAGGATCCGGCGTACCTCCTGGTCCGGGTCGCCGGTCACCAGACCGACCGCGTCCCAGGACTCCGCCCAGGCCGGGTCGTAGAGCCGGTCGAGTACTGCGAGCACGTCCGCGAGCGTCGTCACGCGGCCTATCCTGACACTCCCGCAGACAAGAAGGAGGATCGTGGCAGGGGCAACCGCCCCGGTGCCCCCGCCACGACCCCGGACGCCCCGGTCACAGGGGGAGGGCCGTCAGCGAACGGCTTGACCGGAGCGGGTTCTGGGAGGGCTAGATCAGCCAGGCCGTCGTGGCGCTGGGAAGCTTGTCACCCTCGAGCGGGCCGCTGGACAGCACGACCGCGGCGTCGGGCAGCTCGACCGGAGCCGCACCGAAGTTCGTGACGCACTGCCAGCCGCCGGAGCGGACGAAGTGCAGGACGTCGTCGGTGTTGTCGATCCACGTCAGCGAGCTGCCGGTGCGCAGCCCCCGCCGTACGGCGAGCGCCTTGCGGTACATGCTCAGCGTCGACTCGACGTCGTCGTGCTGCGCCTCGACGGAGTACGCGCCGAACCACTTCGGCTGCAGCAGGTGCGAGCCGCCCGTGCCGAAGCCGAACGACAGCCCGCCGATTGTCCACGGCAGCGGCACCCGGCAGCCGTCGCGGCCCTTCTCGGCGCCCTTCGAGCGGAAGTACGCCGGGTCCTGCAGGTTCGCGGCCGGCAACTCACCGACCTCTTGCAGGCCGAGCTCCTCGCCCTGGTACAGGTACGCCGAGCCGGGCAGCGCGAGCATCAGCAGCGTCGCGGCGCGGGCGCGGCGCAGGCCGAGCGCGACGTCGACGGTGGGCTCGGTGCCGTTGCTCAGCAGCCAGTCCTTGCCGTCCTGCCAGCCGCCCTTCGGGTTCTTCGGCAGGCCGTACCGGGTGGCGTGCCGGACGACGTCGTGGTTCGAGAACACCCAGGTCGACGACGAGCCGTTCTCTTCGGCGAGCGCGAGGTTCTGCTCGATCACCTCACGGAACTTCTCGTACTCGAAGTCGGCCTGCAGCAGGTCGAAGTTGAACGCCTGCCCGAGGCCGTCGGCACTCGCGTACCGCGCCCGGCGCGCGGCCGGCACGAACGCCTCGGCGACCGCCGACCGCGGCGGGTCGTAGGAGTTCAGCAGCTTGCGCCAGTCCTTGTAGATCTCGTGCACGCCGTCCTGGTCCCACAGCGGGTGCTTGCCGTTCGACTCCGACTGCCGTGGCAGCGTGGCCTTCGCCGGGAACGGCTCCGACAGGTCCTTCACCAGCGCGTGTGCGACGTCCACCCGGAAGCCGTCCACGCCGCGGTCGGACCAGAACTTCAGGGTGTCCAGGAAGTCCGCGCGGACCTCGGGGTGCTGCCAGTTCAGGTCGGGCTGCTCGGCGGCGAACATGTGCAGGTACCACTGGCCGTCGTCCGTCTGCGCCCACGCGGAGCCGCCGAACACGGAGTCCCAGTCCGACGGCGGCTGGTCACCCTCGCCGTCGCGGAAGATGTACCGGTCGCGGGCCGGGTGCCCCTTCGCGGCCTCGAGCGCCTCGACGAACCACTCGTGCCGGTCCGAGGTGTGGTTCGGGACGATGTCGACGATCAGCTTGATGTTCTCCGCGTGCAGCGCCTCGATCAGCTGGTCGAAGTCCTCCAGGGTGCCGAGCCGCGGGTCCACGTTGCGGTAGTCGTCGACGTCGTACCCGCCGTCGGCCAGCGCGGACGGGTAGAAGGGGCTCAGCCACACCGCGTCGATCCCCAGCGCCACCAGGTACGGGACTCGGCTGATGATGCCGGGCAGGTCACCGACGCCGTCACCGTTGGCGTCGGCGAAGCTGCGCGGGTAGATCTGGTAGACGACGGCCTGCCGCCACCAGTCGGACTTCTCCGTTTGGGTCGTGTGGGTCGTCTGCGGAGTGGTCACTTCGCCTCACTCGGAAATCTGGGGGTAACCCGGCGTTTATATATAGGCTCTAAATTTAGAATCTGCATGTATTCTGCGGTCGGTACGACGACAGGTCAAGGGGCTTTTCATGGCGAAACCACCGACTACCCCGCCGACGGCCACCCCGACGATGTTGCGGCGGGTGAACGCGGGCAAGGTACTCGGCGTGCTCACCCGCGCCCGGGTGATGACCGGAACGGGCCTGATCGAGGCCACCGGCCTCACCCGCGCGACCGTGCACGCGGTCTGCAACGACCTGATCTCGATGGGCTGGGTGGTCGAGCTCGACCCCGGCCGGACCTCGGTCGGGCGGCCGTCGCGGCGGTTCGAGTTCAACAGCCACGCGGGGTACGTGCTCGGCATCGACATCGGCGCGGCCAAGACCACCGTGCTGGTCTCCGACCTGCGCGGCGAGACGGTCGCCAAGGCCGGGCGGTCGGCGGCCGGCGTGAAGACGCCGGGCGAGCGGACCGAGATCGTGCACGCGACGGTGCTCGAGGCGCTCGCGTCCGCGGGGGTGTCGGACGCGCAGGTCCTCGCCGCCGGCGCCGGGGTCGCCGCCCCGGTCGACCGGGAGGGCAACATCCTGGTCGACGACGAGTTCTGGCGGCGCTTCGACACCGGGCTGTCGCACCGGCTGACCGAGCTGCACGGCTGGCCGGTCCTGCTGGAGAACGACGCCAACCTCGCCACCCTCGGAGAGCACTGGCGGGGCGGCGCGCGCAACGTGGACGACCTGGTCGTGCTGCTCGCCGGCGAGCGGTTCGGGTCGGGGCTGATGGACTCCGGCCGGCTGCTGCACGGTTCGCGCGGCGGCGCCGGCGAGATGGTGTTCCTGAAGCTGATCGAGGGCGTCGGCGACACCCACGGGATCGCACGGATCGCGCGCGAGAACGGTACGGCGGCGGCCGCGGACCCGGCCGTGGAGACGTCCCTGCGCACGCTGGCCGACGGCGGGGAGGTGACCGCCGAACTGGTGTTCCGCGCCGCCGCCGGCGGCGACAAGGTTGCCGAAGGCATCCTTCAGGAGATCGCCGACCGGACCGCGCGGGTGGTCGCCACCCTCGGCACGCTGTTCAACCCCGAACTGGTCGTCCTGGGCGGCGCCGTCGCCGAGGCCGCGGCGGCCCTGCTGCCCGACCTGGAGGCCCGGCTGGCGCACTACACCAGCACTCCCCCGCGCGTCGCCGTCTCCTCCCTCGGCGACGCGATCGTCTCGGTCGGAGCGGTCCGCCACGCCCTCAACTACGTCGAGGAGCACGCCCTCGATCTCGAGCTGGAATGCCGCTCCGACTGAGATAAAGCCAGCTCGACAGTACGTATACGTCCACTGCGCCTGATCGCCGGGCCCGCTGAGCGTGCGCCCGGTCGGTCCGGCCGGACACCTGCTGTCGAGCTGCCCGTCAGGGCTCGCGGGTCAGTTGTCGTGCAATGGCTTCCAGGACGATGACGTTGCGGCCGGAGGTCGTGGCGGAGGGCACGCCCTCCGGGACGAGCGCCTGGTCCTCGGGGATGCCGGTGCAGAGGACGAAGACGTTGTCGGGGTGACCCTGGATCAGGTGCTCCAGGGCGGCGCGCATCCACGGCGTACGGCCCGCGTCCTGGACGGCGATCACCAGCGGACGGCCTTGCGCGGCCTTTGCCGCCTTGGCGATCGCGTCGTCCTGCGGCTCGCCTGTGTCGGTGAGGTGGTGCTCGCCGCGCAGGACGACGCCCTCCGCGCCCGGAGCCACCCGGGTGAAGATCTCGGGCAGGCCGGAGAAGTACGGGTTCCAGGCCGGGTGCAAGCCCTGCGTCAGGTCGATGACGTACGGCGCCGCGCCGTACGCCGGGAAGGTCTGCCCGGCCACCACCCGCGCCGCGACCTCGCGGATCGGCGCGCCGCCGAGGCCCGGTAGCCGCGAGCGCCGGCCGAGCGACGTTGCGAGGGCGCGAACCCGGGCAGCCGCGTCGGCCACGCGTTCCGCGGGCAGCGTGCCGTTGCGGACGGCCTCGACCACGCGGGCGGTCAGCGCCTGCGGGTCCGCCGTACCGACCGCGATCATCGCCAGGTCGGCCCCGGCGCCGATCGACGCGACGGCGGCGTCCTCGATCGAGCGGTTCTTGGTGATCGCCTGCATCTCGAGCGCGTCGGTGGTGATGACCCCGGTGAAGCCGAGCTCCTCGCGCAGCAGCCCGGTCAGCACCCGGTGCGACAGCGTGGCCGGCTGGTCGTCGTACGCCGAGAAGATGATGTGCGCGCTCATCACGACATCGGCGCCGGCCGCGATGGTCGCGCGGAACGGGGCCAGCTCGACGGCGCCGACCTCGGCCACCGAACGGTCGACCCGCGGCAGGTCGGTGTGCGAGTCGACCGACACGTCGCCGTGGCCCGGGAAGTGCTTCGGGCAGGCGGCGATGCCCGCGTCGTGGACGCCCTCGACGAACGCGACGCCGTGCCGGGAGACGACGTCCGCGGTGCGGCCGAACGAGCGGGTGGAGATGATCGGGTTCGCCGGGTTGCTGTTCACGTCGACCGACGGGGCCAGCATCAGGTCGATGCCCAGCGCCGCCAGGGTCGCGGCCGCGTCCCGGGCCGCGGCACGGGTCAGGTCGACGTCGTCCAGGTCGCCGAGCAGCCGCGGGGACGCGAGCGGCCACGGGTTCGCCGGCGCCAGGTGGCTGAACTCGCCGCCCTCGTGGTCGATCGCCACGATCAGATCCGGCCGCTCGGACCGCAGCTGCGCGGTCAGCGCCGCCACCTGTTCGGCGTCCGCCACATTCCGGGTGAACAGGATGACGGCCCCGAGCCCATCGGCCACCGCCCGCCGCAGCTCGTCGGGCGCCGACGTCCCGGAAAAGCCGACAACCAGTGCGCCGGCCGCGTCACGATCCAGTTGATCACTCATCCCCCAACCCTCTCCCGCCCCCGGCTCACACCGCCACCCACCCCCCACTGCCCCTCGAAGGACGGCGGGCGATGGGCCCGGGGTCGATTGGCCGGGCCGGGGTAGGTGGGGGCCGTCGGGGCTGGTTGGGATGCCTGGAGGGGTTTCGTTGTCAGGGGCTGTCATGGCAGTTACCTGCCGTCTTCCTGCGGGTTTTCCATGATTACCTGCAATCACCTCTGTCTGTTCGGGCCGACTACAGATAACGTTGTCTCTCGACCTGACCGCCCTGACCGGGGGGACGATGAGCGACGACGCAGCTTCGGCGCGGGGAACCGTGCTGGGAATCGACATCGGCGGCACGAAGATGGCCGCCGCTTTGGTGTCTGCCGACGGCACGATTCTCACCGGCGACCGGATCGCCACCCCGCCCGGCGACGCCGATCAGGTGTTCGCCGCGCTCGGTGAGCTGATCGCGCGCGTCCGCGGCGACGCGACTCCCCTGGCGGTCGGCATCGGCTCCGCCGGCCCGCTCGACCAGCAGCACGGTCTGGTCTCCCCGGTGAACATCCCCGGGTGGCGCAACTTCCCGATCGTCGACCAGGTCCGGGCGCTGACCGGCGACGTCCCGGTGGCGCTCGGCCTCGACGGCCACTGTTTCGCGCTCGGCGAGTTCTGGAGCGGCGCCGGCCGGGACGCGCACACGCTGCTCGGGATCGTCGTGTCGACCGGCGTCGGCGGCGGGCTCGTCGTCGACGGCAGACCGCTGGTCGGCCAGTCCGGTAACGCCGCGCACATCGGCCACGTGGTGATCGACCAGGACGGCGAGGCGTGCGCGTGCGGCTCGTTCGGCTGTGTCGAGGCGTACGCGAGCGGCCCGCGGATGGTCGCCCGTGCGCAGCGCAGCGGGTGGCGGACCGGCGAGGCCGTGGACGCCGAAGCCCTGGCCGCCGACGCCGCCGCCGGGGACGAGCTCGCGCTGGCCGCGTTCGACGACGGGGCGCAGGCGCTGGCCGCCGGGATCGTGGCGACGGCTGTGACCGTCGACCTGACCACGGTCGTGATCGGCGGCGGCGTCGCGAAGGCGGGGCCGGTGCTGTTCGACCCGGTACAGGCGTGGGTGAAGCGGCTGGCGCAGCTGCCGTTCGTCACGGGCCTCACCGTGGTGCCCGCCCAGCTCGACAACGCGGGCCTGTTGGGGGCCGCTCACCAGGCGTGGGCGGCACTGGCCTGAGGCGCCCATTCTTGCGCGTCCGGTAAGGCCTCTCCCGCGCACCTTTGCGCAATTTTTACGAATCTCACGGATCCGTGTAACGACGGCCCTGTGTCGCACGATGCAACGGATGGATGGGGTGGGGGCACCGTCATCCACGGCCGGTCGAGGGGGCCCCGGACCGGCCGGCACACGGGAGATCGAGGGGGGCCTTGGATCGACCGGACACGTGAGCGGCGGGTGAGGCGACTCTCCCGCCGCAACCGTGTGAACCACGGATCGGGAACCAGCGTGCCTTCGGCAACGTCCGATCGATCGAACACGTTCGATCCTGTGGAGGGATGGGATCGAACGCGGGTTCTGCACCGTGAACGGCGGACGGTGGCCGCGGGAGGGCTGTCACTGACCTGACCCCCCGTCCACGGTGCAGAACTTCCACGTCCGGGACCGCCCGCTCAGGACTTCGGTGTGAGCCACTCCGGTTCCGGCAGCCGGCCGCGGTCCAGCCGGCCGTTGTCGTCGAGCGGGAGCTCCTCGATCGGGATCAGGTCCGCCGGCACCAGATAGATCGGCAGCTCCTTGCCGAGGTCGAGCATCAGCCGGGCCAGCACCGCGGGGTCGCTGTCCTCGAGGACGACGTACCCGATCAGGCAGGTGTCGCCGCCCGGATCCGAGCAGGCCACCACGACCGCGTCGACGACGCCGGGCTGGTCGGCCAGGACGTGCTCGGTCTCGCCGGGCTCCACCCGGTGGCCGCGGATCTTCACCTGGTCATCCGCGCGGCCCAGGTACTCCAGGGTGCCGTCGGCGCGCCACCGGCCGAGGTCCCGGCTCCGGTACAGCCGCGCGCCCGGGTGCCCCGGGTCGGCGACGAACGCGTGGTCGGTCTCCTCCGGCCGCCCGATGTAGCCGCGGGCAACGGCGGCGCCGCCGAGGTGGATCTCCCCCACCGCGCCGATCGGCACCGGTCGCAGCGCGGCGTCCAGCAGCCGTACGGCGACACCGTCGATCGGCCGCCCGATCGACGGCCGGTCCTCGGCAGGGTCGACCTCGTGGATCGTGGTCACGATCGACGCTTCGGTCGGGCCGTACTCGTTGAACAACCGGCACTGCGGATGCGAGTCCAGGAAGTCCCGGACCTTGTGCGTCAGCACCATCGCCTCGCCGCCCGCGACGATCTCGCGCAACTCGGGCAGCTCCGGCAGCCGGCGCATCGTCGCGAGCAACGCGGTCAGCGGGCTGAACGCCATGAACAAGCGCTGTACGCCGTGGTCACGCAGCGCCGCGACGACCGCGTCCGGGTCGTACCGGTCGTCCTCGCCGATCAGGACCAGCGCCGCGCCGGACGCGAGCGTCGTGAACATCTCCTGCACGTGGACGTCGAACCCGAACGAGGTCCACTGCAGCGTCCGCAGCGAGCGCCGCGTCCGCAGGTAGTGCCGGACCAGGTTCACCGGGCCGCGGTGCGGGACCACGACGCCCTTCGGGTTTCCGGTCGAGCCGGAGGTGTAGATGCAGTAGGCAACATCGTCGGCCGCCGCCCGGACCGGCGGCGCCTGCCGCGCCCGGGTGTCACCGTCGCCGGCGGCCACCGGAACCAGCCGCAGGCCGAGGCGATCGGCCAGCGCCGCGTCGTCGCCGACCAGCGCCACCGCCGCCGCGTCCTGGACCATGAAGGCCCAGCGCGACTCCGGTACGCCGGGATCCAGCGGGAGGTACGCCGCGCCGGACTTCAGCACCGCGAGCACGGCCACGACCATTTCGGTGCCGCGGGCAACCCGGACCGCGACCAGCTGCCCGGGCTTCACGCCGAGATCGACGAGCTGCCAGGCGACCGCGTTGGAGCGGCGGTCGAGCTCGGCGTACGTGAGCTCGCGGCTGCCCTGGATCAGCGCGATCGCGTCCGGTGTACGCGCGACCTGCTGCTCGAAGAGCGTGTGCAAACCGCTGAGTTCACCGGCGACGACCGCGTCCCGTCGTACCCGGCCGGCCGAAGCGAGACCGGTCGGCTCGCCTTGGAGCTCGCGCTCGAGGTCGCCCTCGAGTTCGCGCAATGCGGTGAGGTCGGCCTCGGTCGGCAGCACCAGGCCGGGCAGCCGCAGCTCCGGGCTGGTCGTTGCTCTGCGCAACACTTCGGCCAGGTAACCGAGCAGCCGCTCGATCGTCGGGCGCTCGAACAGGCCGGACCGGTAGTCCGCCGTACACGTGATGCCGGCGCCGTGATGGGTCAGCCGGAACCGCAGGTCCACGCTCGGCGGCAGGTCGTCGTCGCCGTCCTCGAACTCGACCAGGATCTGGAACAGCGGATCCCGTTGCAGGATCGCGAGATCGGTGCCGGCGTGGTCGAACGCGCCCGCGGTGAGGTCGCGGATCCGCTCGGTCAGCTCGCCGAGGTCGGGCTCGCCGGACAGGTCGATCCGCAGCGGGAGCGGACGGCGCGGATCCGTCGAGGTGTCGCCCTTCGGGCGGATCAGGGCCGAGCCGATGGTCACGTCGTCCTGCGCGGCGAACCGGCCGAGCACGGTCGCGACCGCGGCCAGCATGGTCATCACCGGGCTGAGCTTGCGGTCCCGGCTGTACGCGAGCACCGCGTCGCCGAGCTCCTCCTCCAGCTCGTGCTTCACCGACGCCACCGCGTCGTCGCCGGCGGCGCGGGCGCGGTCTGCGGGGAGCACCAACGGTTCGGCACCGGCGAGCACCTGGCTCCAGTACGCGAAGTCGCGGCGGCGCGGGTCGACGGCCGGGTCCGCCGTACTGCGGGAGGGCGCCGGCGGCTCGTCGTCGGTCCAGGAGACGGCTGCACCTCCGACGCTGCCGTCACTCACATCCGACGCGGTCTCCTTAGCGTCTGCGGTCTGCTCGGCCGGGGGCTTGGCCTCCGGGGTCGGGTCGCCGAGGAGGGCGAGCTGTTCGCGCATGAGCTTGGTAACGCCGTCCACGAGCTGACCGGCGACCCGGAGCTGCTGCGACATGAGCGCCGCCATGCCGCTGCCTGGCAGCTCTGCCTCGCTCGTCGCCGCCGCGGCCTCGTCCACCTTCGCGGCCAACTCCGCGAGCCCGGAGCCCAGCACGGCCAACGCCGTCCGCGCATCCCGGACCGGCTCTTGCTCGACGACGGGCTCGGGCTGCGGCTCCGGTTCCGGCTGGGGCGGTTCGGGTTCGGCCGTCTGGACCGCGACCGCGGTCGCGACCTTGTGCGGCGTCGTGTACGTCAGGAACAGGTCGTCCGGTGCCAGCTCGGCCTCGAACCGGCTGTTGAGCTCGTCGATCACCGGCGCCATCGACGCCGGCGTCGCCCCGAGCTCGGCGAACGTGTGGTCGACGGTGAGGTCGTACGGGTCGAGGTTGTGCACCTCGCAGGTCATATCGAGCACGACGTCCAGCGACTCGCGGTACCGCTCGGCGGACATCTCGTTGCCGGACAGCGACCCGGCCCGCGCCAGGTAGTCCGCGTCGATCTGGTGCGTCTCGGCCGGCAATGCGAACGGCGACGCAGCCTCTTCGGCCTGCTCGGCCTGCTCAGCCCGCTGTACCGTCGCTGGCTCCGGCGGGTCCAGCGGGATGCGCTTGACGGCGGCGCTCGACGGCGGCTCGAAGACCACGGTCTGCGCGCGGGCAGCGCGCTCGAACGCGTTCAGCCGCGGCGTGACGTTGTCCACGGCAACCGCCGTCCCCGGACCGGCCGGAACCGTCACCGACGGGTCGACCGGGTGGTGCACCCGGCGGAACGGGTACGTCGGGAGCGGGACCCGGCCGCCGTCCGGGTAGACCTTCGCCCACGCGATCTCGGTGCCCTGCTCGTACAGCTCGGCGAGGCCGTTCATCGTCGCGAGCACCGGGTCCTGGCCGAGACGCTGCGCCGGGATCCACGTGCTGTTCGGCGCGATCCGGCGGCCCGCGGGGCTCAGTACGGCGTCCGGCCCGAGCTCCAGGAACCGGCGGCAGCCGGCCGCCGTCACCGCCTCGACCGCGTCGCCGAACAGCACCGGCTGCCGCAACTGACCGACCAGGTAGTCGCCGTCGAGCACCGTCCCGGACTCGAGCAGATCACCCGACCAGCTCGACACCATCGGCGTCCGCAGCGGCTTCAGCGTGATCTCGCGGACGATCTCCGCGAAGTCGGACAGTATTGGGTCGACCAACGAACTGTGGAACGCACGATCGACGTCCAGCCGTTGCCAGGACACCTGCAGCTGGTCCAGTTGCGCCGCCAGCTGGCCGACGATCACCTCGGACCCGGTCAGCACGAACGACTGCGGACCGTTGCCAGCGGCAACCTCCACGCCCGCGGTCCGGGCGATCTCGCGGACCCGGTCGGCGTCGGCGCGGACGGCGACCATCGCGCCGGGCACCGTGCCGCGCTGCATGAGCTCGCCGCGCTTCGCGGTGAGGCGTACGCCGTCCGCCAGTGAGAGCGCGCCGGCCACGCACAGCGCGGCGTACTCGCCGACGCTGTGCCCGACTACCAGTGCGGGCTGGACGCCGAACGACTGCCACAGCCGGGCCAGCGCGAGCTCGAACGCGAACAGTGCAGGCTGCGCGGTCTCGGTCGGCCACACACCTTCCGCCGTACCGGCCGGGGTGAGAAGCAGGTCGAGCAGGCTGCCGCCGGTCTCCTCGTGGTACACGCGGTCGCATTCGTCGAGGACCGAGCGGAACGCAGGGAACCGTGCCGCGAGCCCCGCGGCCATTCCACGACGAGCCGCGCCCTGGCCGGTGAACGCGTAGCCGAGCGGGCCGGGGCCTCCGCGCGGCACCTCGGTCGGCTGGGCGGAGCCGAGCGCGTCGACCAGCTCGGCCTCGGTACCGCCCGCGACCGCGATCCGGTGCCGATGCGCCGGCCGGCCGAGCGCCGCCGTACCGGCAAGATCGATGAGGCGGTGACCGGTGCCGTGGTCCAGGTCGGCGCGGTACAGCTCGACGAGGTCGGCGAGGGCATCCGGGTCGGGCGCGGACAGCGGCAGTACGACGGGGCCGTCGTCGCCGCGGCGGATCTGCCGCGGCGCCTCCTCGAGGATCACGTGCGCGTTCATGCCGCTCGGGTCCAGGGCGCTGACGCCGGCGCGCAGCGTCGTACCGCCCGACTGCAGCGGCACGGTCCACTCGCGGGTGTCGGTGCCGATCACGAACGGGCTGCCCTCGAGGGCGAGCGCCGGGTTCGGGCCGGTGTAGTTGATCGTCGGAACCAGCGTCCGGTGCTGCAGCATCAGGATCGTCTTGATCAGGCCGGCCATCCCCGCGGCGCTGTCCAGGTGGCCGATGTTCGGCTTCACCGAACCGAGTGTGCAGAACCCGACCTTGCCGGTGTGCCGGCGCAGCGCCGTCGTCAGCGCCTTCACCTCGGCGACGTCCGCGGCCGGGCTGCCGATCCCGTTCGCCTCGAGGTAGCTCAGCGAGTCGGCCTCGAACCCGGCGCGCTCCAGGGCGCGCTCGATGAGCTCCTGATTGCCCGCCGGCGCGTCCTCGTTGCTGACCGCCGTACCGCGGATCACGGCGTACACCGTGTCGCCGTCGGTGAGGGCCTGGTCGAGACGCTTCAGCAGGACAGCGGCGACACCGTTCCCGCCGACCGTGCCGTCGGCGTCCGCGGCGAACGCGCGGACCCGGCCGGTCGGCGACAGGATCGAGTCCGGCGCCGGGTGGTACGTCGTTGCCTGCGGCACCTGTACGGCGGCGGCGCCGGCGAGCGCGAGATCCGCGTCGCCGGACCTCAACGCCTGGCAGGCCAGATGCACCGCGACCAGCGAACTCGACGAGGCCGACTGCACGCCGATCGCCGGCCCCGTCAGGCCGAGCCGGTACGCGACCCTTGTGGCGATCGAGTCGCGGGATTGCTGCTGGCGGTTGTACAAGTTCATGCCCGAGCCCGCGAACACCCCGACCCGGCTCGTCGTCCCCGCGTACCCGCCGTGCTCCAGCGCCTGGTGACACACCTCGAGGAACAACCGCTGCGCCGGCTCCATCAACTGCGCTTCACGATCGCTCAACCCGAAGAACTTCGCGTCGAACGACTCGACGTGCTCCAGCACCCCACCGACCGCAACAGCCCCGTCGCCTCCGTCCGGCGCCTCGCGCCGAACACTCTCCACCCCCGCGACCAGGTTCTCCCAGAACTGCTCGATCCCCTCAGCCCCCGGAAACCGCCCAGCCACCCCCACCACAGCCACCGGCTCCACAACACCCGCGCGACCCTCAGCCCGCCGCACCCCAACACCCTCAACACGCGCCCCAGCCGCCACCGACTCACCGGGCGACTCGAGCTCTGCATCGGCGACGGCGTGCGCCCGCTCATCAGCCGGTACGACGGAATCCGCGACAGCCTCGTCGTCAGGCCGCTCGTCGGCCTGCTCCGATTCCACGCCTTCATCCACGGCATCCGCAGCCGCGTCGTCCGCCTCGTCAGACTGCTCCGGCTCCGCGTCCGCGGCCGTGGCGGCGCCTGCAGCCGATACGTCGGCATCAGGGGACGCGTCTCGCGACCCCTCAACAACCTCCGCCGACTCGACAGCCCGCTCCCCCTCACCAGCCGGTACGACAGATTCCGCGGCCGCGCCGTCCGCCTCGTCAGCCTGCTCCGGCTCCGCATCCGTAGACGCGGCGGCCTTTGCAGCCGGTACGTCGGCACCAGCGGACCCCTCGGATGCCCCCTCGACGACCTCCGGCTGCTCGTCGTCCTGCTCGGACTCTGCCTGTTCGTCAGGCAATCCGGCGGACTGCACGTCGTCCGACCCGGCCGCCTCGTCGGACTCCTCAGGAGCGGCGATGTCCTCGTCCGGCGATGAGGTGGTGCTTGCGATCGACACGTCGCCTGTCGCGTCGTGCGAGCCTTCGGCAGCCGGCGCGCGGCTTGCGTCAGCTACATCAGCGGACTTCGGATCGACCGCCGACTGCTCGGTGTCCTCAGCCGCCTCGTCGGTCTGCTCCGCCTCCACGACCTGCGCGTCGAGCGTCTGCTCAGCCGCATCCGGCACGGCGGACGCCGCGTCGTACGACTGCTCCTCCGCATGCGCTACCTCATCGCCTTGCACGTCGGGAGCGGCGGCCGTCTCGTCGTACGGCTGTTGTCCCGCGTCAGTGACCTGCTCACCGGCGGACTCCAGCCCTTCGGTCAGCGCCCCGGGGACGGCGGTCGCACCCTGCGACTCCTCGGCCTCCGCCTGCTCGCCGCTGGACGCCGACACCTCCGCGCGCTCGTCGGCGGGCTCCGAGCCCTCGGCCCGAACCTCGAGTACGGGAGTCGCGCCCTCTGCCTCCTGCTCCGCGTCCTCCGCCCGCTCATCGGCCGACTCCAGGCCATCAACCTGAGCATCGGAGGCGGCCGGCGCGTCGTGCAGCTGCTGGTCGAGCTCTGCCACCTTCTCGTCGGCGGGCTCCGGTTGCCCGGTCTGTCCGTCGGGGACGGCGGTGCTTACAGCGTGCGGCCCTTGCTCCGCGACCTCAGCCTGGTCGTCGGTGGGCTCCGGCCCCTCGGCCTGCGCGTCGGAGGCGACAGCTGGCGCGTCGTGCGGCTGCTCCTCGAGCTCTGCCGCCTTCTCATCGGCGGGCCCTGGCTGCTCGATCTGCGCGTCAGGTGCGGCGATCGTTGCAGCGTGCGGCTCCTGCTCCGCGACCTCGGCCTGGTCATCCGTCGGCTCTGACCGCTCGGCCTGCGCGTCGGAGGCGACAGCTGGCGCGTCGTGCGGCTGCTCCTCGAGCTCTGCCGCCTTCTCATCGACGGGCTCCGGCTGCTCGGTCTGCGCGTCGGGCGCGGCGGTGGTTGCGGCGTGCGGCCCTTGCTCCGGGACCTCAGCCTGGTCATCCGTGGGCTCCGGCCCCTCGGCGTGCGCGTCGGAGGCGGCGGCTGCCGCGTCGTACGGCTGCTGCTCCGTCTCCCCCACTTGCTCGCCGGCGGGCTCCGGCTGCTCGGCTTGCTCGCCGGCCCGGGCCGCGGTCTCGTCGTACTCCTGTTGCTCCGCGTCCTCGGACTGCTCGTCGGTGAGTCCCTCGGCCTGAGCGTCAGTCGGCTCCGGACCATCAGCTCGAGCGTCGGAGACAGCTGTGGCTGCGGCTTGTGGCTCCTCGGCGTCGGCCTGCTGGGCGGCCGGTTCTGGACCTTCAGCCCGGGCGTCAGCGGCGGTGTCGGCGTGCGGCTGATGCTCCGCGTCGACGTGGTGTTCGTCGTGTACGTCGGCCTCTTCGGTCTCCGGGGTGGGGACGGTGGCGGTCGCAGCCTGTGGCTGCAGCTCCTCGGCCTCCGCCTGCTCGTCGGTGGGCTCCGGGCCCTCCGCCCGCGCGGTGGGTGGCAGCTCGTGCGGGGTCTTGGGCTGCTCGTTGGTGAGGTCCGGGGCGTCGGAGTGGGGGTCGTGGGTGGCTGCGGCCTCGGCGTGCGGTTGTTGGTCTGTGTCGTCCGCTTCCTCGTCGACCGGCGCTGCCTCCGGCTGTTCGCCGGTCGGTGCCAGGACCTCTGCCCGCTCCTCGGCGGGCGCCGGGGATTCGGCGTCGGCGCCGGGGGTGGGAACCGTCTCAGCGTGCGGCTGTTGGTGGGCGTCGTCCGCTTGCTCGTCGGCCGGCGCCGGGGCCTCCGCCTGCTCCTCGGTCGACGCCAGGGCCGCCGCCTGCTCGTCGGTCGGCGCCGGGGCGTCGCCGTGGGCGTCCGGGGTTGCGGCGGTCTCGGCGTGCGGCTGCTGGTGGGCGTCGTCCACTTGCTCGTCGGTCCGTGCCGTGGCCTCCGGCTGGTCGTCGGCCGACGCCGGGACCTCCGCCTGCTCGCCGGACGGTGCCGGGGCTTCCGCCTGCTCGCCGGACGGTGCCAGGGCCTGCGGCTGCTCCTCGGTCGGCGCCGCGGCCTCCGCCTGCTCGCCGGTCGGCGCCAGGACCGGCGGCTGGTCGCCGGACGGTGCCACGACCTGCGGCTGCTCCTCGGTCGGCGCTGCGGCCTCCGCCTGCTCGCCGGACGGTGCCAGGAGCGGCGGCTGGTCGCCGGACGGTGCCACGACCTCCGGCTGGTCGTCGGACGGTGCCGGGGGCTCCGCCTGCTCCTTGTGGACCGGGGTGGGCGGTGCTTGGAGGGGGGCCGAGGGGGTGGGAGTTTGGGTGCCGAGGGTGGGGCGTTGGGGTGGGGTGGGGATGGATTGCTGGAGTTCGCGTTTCCAGGCGAGGCGGACTACCGGGAGTTCGGTGGTGCGTTCGGACGGGTCGTCGTCGGCGTACGGAGTGGACTCCGGTGTGGTGGACGGGCCCTGGCCGGTGGGGCCGGAGGCGGGGGTGGCGCCGGCGGGTTCTACGTGGGTGTGGGCGGGTTCCAGCAGGGTGCCGTCGATCCAGCGCTGTTTGAGGAGGGGGCGGAGGATCTTGCCGCCGGGGGTGGTGGGGAAGTCGCGGCGCGGGACGCCGATGACTTGCGCGGCGAGGCCCAGGCGGGTCTGGATCAGGCTGCGGATGGCCTGGTCCATGCCGGGGACGGAGTCGGCGGTGAGCGCGTAGAACACGACGAGCCGGTCGGTGCCGGTCTCCTCGTCGGCGATGCCGCAGGCGGCGACCAGGCCGTGCTCGGCGCCGACGGCGGTCGCGGCGACGGATTCGATGTCGTGGGCGTAGTGCAGCCGGCCGGACATGATGATGCGTTCGCTGTCCCGGCCGGTGATGACGACCTGCCCGCCGGTGACGAAGCCCTGGTCGCCGGTCGCGAGCCACTTGCGGGCCGGCCAGTTGCCGACGGGGAACGCGGCGCGGTCCGCCTCGAGGTTCCCGAGGTACCCGGGTGTCACCCGCGCGGACGCGACCTGCAGCTGACCGATCCGGCCCTCGGGGAGTACGGCGCCGTTCGGCGCGACGATGCGCACCGTCGTACCGGGAGCGGGCGCGCCGACCGACACCAGCGAGAGCACACCCGGCGCCTCGGTCCGCGGCTTGCCCGGACGGGCGACCGCGACCTTCCCGGACGAGGGGCGCTGGTCGACCCATTCGACGACGCCGGTCGGCGGGATGCGGACGCGGTGCACGTTCGGCGTCAGGCCGGGCCGGGCGAACGTGATCCCGGTGACGGTCTCGGTCATCCCCCACGCGGCCACGAAGGTCTCCGGAACCACCCCGAACCGGTTCGTGACCCGCAGGAAGTCCGCCATCACCGGGACGGTGATCTGCTCGCCGCCGCTGACCAGGCTGCGCAGTGCGGACAGGTCCCAGTGCCGGTCCGGTTCGCCGGCGACCGCGGTGGTCGCGAGCCGGTACCCGAAGTTCGGCGACCACGAGTGGTTGACCCGGTGCTGCTCCATCAGGTCGAGCCAGCGCAGCGGGTTGGCGAGCACCCAGTCGGTGTTCACGTGGATGTTCGTGCAGCCGGTGAACACCGGCAGCAGGTGGTAGAGCAGGAACGCGCCGCTGCGGTCGAGCGGCAGCCAGTTCAGCGTGGTCTGGCCCGGCCGGACCGGCAGCATCGCCGGCGTACCCGCGGCGAACTCGACCAGACCGCGGTGCGTGAGCTGGACGATCTTCGGTGTACCGGTCGAGCCCGAGGACATCATCAGTACGGCGACGTCGTCCGCGGCCGGACGGTGGAAGTCGGAGGTCGGCTCGTGGCCGGCCATCGCGTCCGGGTCGAGGACCGGCAGGCCGAGGTCGTTCGGCAGGTCGGACGGGCGGCCGATCAGGACCGTCCAGCCGAGCAGGTCGGTGATCCGGCGGAGCCGTTCGCGGCCTTCCTCGGTACGGTCGCCGCCCGGGTTCGGCGCGACCAGGAGCGGGCGGATGCCGCCGAGCGTGCAGGCCCAGAACGCGGCGAAGAAACCGACGGGTTCGGTGCAGTGCACGACCGCGGGGTCGCCGGCGCGGACGCCGTTCGCGCGCAGGCCAGCCAGGATCCGCGCGGCGAGCTCGAGCAGGGTCGGGAAGTCGAGCCGGGTCTCGCGGCCGTCCGCGCCGATCTCGACGACGCCGGAGCCGCTGAAGTCGCGGGCCGCGCGCAGCAGGGCGCTCGGCAGGTCGCGGGGGTATCCGGCGGGAATCATCAACGCCGGCCCGGTGGAGATCGCCGGCCGGTCCGCACCACTTCTCACGCCGATGCCACCACCAGCTGAGACGTCTCGGGTACGACGGGGCGCTCGGCCGGTTGGCGACCCACGGACACGTGCCTCCCCAACTGGACGGAGCGGGTTCTGGGCAGACCCCGCCTCACTTCACACCGACAGCAGCCCCGTTTTCCACCTGCCGGAACGATGTCGTGACCGGGCACACCCGGTGCGTCATCGCGCCGACCGACAGCCGTGAACCCTACCAGCCGCGACCCGCCCCGGAGGAGTCCGATCTCGGCAGCCGAAGGTTAAGAATTCCGGTGCGAAGCCCTGACCGCCGACATGGTTCCAACGAGCGACGGCAGGTTCGGGTACGGGCCGTACGAAAGCCGGACCGCGTCAGCGCGGTGGCGGTTCCGTGTCAGGACGCGCCGGGATCGTGAGTGACGTCGAACAGACCATCACTCGAACGAGGAGCAAGACCATGTCGATCCAGACCCCTTCCGTGCACAGCACCCTCCAGCAGGCCGCCCAGGAGTTCGTCGACGCCGGGTTCGGCGGGCTCGAACTGCGGGTGCACGACGAGCACGGCGAATGGGTCGGCACCGCCGGGATCCGTGAGCTCGGCCGGACCGAGGCGCCGCCGGTGGACGGGCAGTTCCGGGTCGGCAGCGTCACCAAGACGTTCGTGTCGACGGTGGTGCTGCAACTCGTGGCCGAGGGCAAGCTCGAGCTGGACGGCGCGGTCGCCGGCCACCTGACACGCTTCGGCCTGGACCCGCGGATCACGGTGCGGATGCTGCTCGACCACACCAGCGGATTGTTCAACTACACCGGCGAGTACTACCCCGACGGCACTGTGGTCGCCGGGCTCCCCGCGACCGGCAAGGAGTGGGCCGACAACCGGCTGCAGGGCTACACGCCGGACGAGCTGGTCGAGTTCGCGCTGGGCAAGCCGGCGCGGTTCGAGCCGGGGGCCGAGTGGAGCTACTCGAACACCAACTACACCGTCGCCGCGCTGCTGATCGAGGCTGTGACCGGGCGCTCGTTCGTCGAGGAGCTCACCGAGCGGATCGTCGAGCCGTTGGGCCTGACGGGCACTGTAGAGCTGGGTGCTCGGACGGACATTCCTGGGGCGCATTCGCACGGGTACTTCCGCTACCAGGACGGTGACGAGTGGAAGGTCGTCGACGTCACCGAGCAGAACCCGTCGCTGCTGTTCGCCGCCGGGAGCATGCTGTCGACCACGCAGGACCTGCACAAGTTCATGTCGGCGTTGCAGGGCGGCAAGCTCGTGCCCGCCGAGCTGCTGAGCCAGATGCGCACGCCGCAACCGAAGAGCGGACCGCTCAACTACGGCCTCGGCCTCTTCGCCCAGGACACCGGCACCGAGACCATCTACCACCACAACGGCAGCGCCCCGGGCGGGTACGGCGCCCTGATGTACAGCAACGCCGACGGCACCAAGACCCTGACCGCCGCCATCACCATGGGCGACGCAGACGTCAACCTGCTCGAGATCTTCCCCCCGGCCCTCGACCGCCTGGTGAAGGCAGTCTTCGGCTAATCGGGGTGAGCGAAGAGGGGATCGAACCGTTCCTGGACATCCAGCAGGGTGAGCCCCTGATCGATGGGCGGCCCCGAACGGTGTTGGGTCGCCTGGTCACCCGCGTACGGCCTCCTGGTCGGCGGCACGGATCGCGTCCGTGATCCAGATCCGGGCCGGCTGGCTTCCTCGTGCTCCGGGGAGCCGCCTCCGGCCTGGACGGTCCGATGCCCGGCAGCATCCGTCTGGTGCTGCCGGGGCGGTGCCGCCCGTCGCCTGAGCCGACGCCCGAGGGCGCGCCTCCCGATCGCGACGGCAGCCGCCTCGTGTCGGGTGGTCTGGTGATTCGGAGTGCTGGTCGATTTCTGCCAGTGCTCGGCGCCCCACCGGCTGGTGTAGGCAGGGTCGACAGCAATGACGGCGACTCCAGCCTCGGATGCCATCGCGAGCAGCCGGGCCCGAAACCGGCCGGTGGGTAGACCGGACACCAACCGCCGAAACCACTTGCGGCGGCCGTAATGTTCGCGACTCTCCGAGTCGGTGAAGTTCAGGTCTTCGACGGCAAGTGCTTTCGCCCCGGTCCGGACTGCCCAGCGGAGCAGCGCGGTGAGTGCGTGGCGGACCTGCGCGTCGCGCCGAGTCGACGAACCGGACAGGTCGTACGCGAAAGTGCGCGGCCTGCCGATCGGGTTGCCGTGGATGTCGACCCGCCAGGCCGCGAGGTGGTCGGCGTTCAGGTCCACGCCGATCACCTCGCCGCTGCGGAGGGCTGCGAGTGACATCGCGGGTACGTCCTTCGGCCGCCAGGAGGCGTCGACGTACCAGCGATCCTTCCCGGGCTTGTAGTGGATGCGATACGCGACCGCGCGATCGGCCGCCACGCGGGCGCGCCACTCAGCACCGCGATGGGCGAACTCGACGCGTCCAGCGAGGACGTACCTGCCGTGCGCGGCATTGGCGAGGTGCCGCATCGGAGTGGGTAGACGAAGACTGACCTCTCCTTCCGGGGTAACCCGGATGGTTTCGTTCCCGCCTCGCTTGCCGGACTCCCCGTCGGCGGAGAGGAACCAGCGAGCGGACTCCCAGACCTGCTGCCACTGACTCCGCGTCATTCCGGCCGGAGCCAGATTGTGACGCTTGTTCGCCAATCCCCTGCCACCGCGCACCACCGAGACATGCCCAATCGCGCGACCTTTCTCGAGCGCGGCCGGCCGCACTTCCAGGTGAGCCAGGCGGCGAGACTTTGCGTGCCATTCCTTGGTGGAGCGATACCCACCCGGCCGGTCTCTGTGACCCGGCTCTCCGACAGGCAAGGACAGCCGGTGCCGGAGCGTTCGAATGCCTGAGGCGAGCGCGTTGGCGTGAGCATTCTGGGCGCGCCGGGCCAGGCCCCACTGATCGTTCGTCGCCTTCGTGATCGAGCCGGCCCACCTCGACGACGACAAGGCTGTCAGGTCGCGCTTGCGGTCGGCCCAGGCTTCGCCGGAATGATCGAGTCCGTCTCGGACGCGACGGGCCAGGTCCGCTGAGGCGAGCCTGCCCAGATGTGCGCCAACCGCTCTCAGCACCGCATCGTCCTCCGGCGTGAGGTCTCTGATCCGGTCGCGGATGCAGACTCCCTGCGTCGGAACTGCGACGTACGAGCGGGCAATTGCGCGGTGCATGCACTCAGCTTCGCCGGGAGCGCCGACATTTCTCGTCGGTGCGCCGACGGGCGGGTCAGTGCGCACACACCGCCCCAGTTGAGGTGGTACGGTCGTGCCTCACGCTCCGCAGCGTATGGAACCCCGACCAGCGGTCGGGGTTGTTCTGCGGACCAGGGCTGTTAGCTCAGTTGGTTAGAGCACCTCGTTTACACCGAGGGGGTCGGGGGTTCGAGTCCCTCACAGCCCACCCGACACCTTCACATCGGCGGCCTGCGGTAACCCCACGCATTCTTGGGCGGCTTGTCGCCTAGCCCAGACTTGCCAGCGCCGCCGCGTAGTCGTCGAGGTTGCGGGCCTCGGGGATCTGGTTCACGACGGACCACCGGACCACGCCGGTGCGGTCGATGACGAAGGTTCCCCGGAGCGCGCAGCCTCGGTCCGCGTCGAAGACGCCGTACGACGTGGCGATCGCGCCGTGCGGCCAGAAATCGGTGAGCAGGCCGAAGGGGAGTTGCTGGGCGTCCGAGTACGCCCGGAGGGTGAACATCGGGTCGCACGAGACGGCCAGGAACTCCGCCGCGGCCAGCAGGTCCGGCCGGTCGCGGAGCGCGGCCAGCTCACTCGTACAGACCTGACTGAACGCGTACGGATAGAAGACCAGTACGACGTCCCGCCGCCCGGCGTAGTCGCTGAGCCGGACCGGTTCGCCGTACTGGTTCCGCGTCTCGAAGTCGGGGGCCCGGCTGCCGGCAGCCGGGCCGGCAGCTGGGAAAGTCACCCGCGGCGACCGGACTTCGGGACCACCAGCTTGGTGGCCGACCAGTCGTCGGTCACGCTCAGTGTGCTCGTCGTCGCCAGGCCCGCGACCGGCGCGGCCTCGGCGATGTCGCTGGTCTCGACGTACCCGTCGCGACCGACCTTCGGGGTCAGCAGCCAGACGACGCCGCCGGCCTTCAGGTCGGTCAGGATGTCGAAGAAGGCGTCGACCAGGTCACCGTCGTCCTCGCGGAACCAGAGCAGCACGACATCGACGACCTCGTCGGTGTCCTCGTCGACAAACGCTTCCCCGGTGATCTCCCGGATCGCGTCCCGAAAGTCGTCGTCGCAGTCGTCGTCGTACCCGATCTCCTGAACGACCCAGCCGGCCTCCAGGCCGAGCCGGGTCGCCATGTTCGGCACCCCGCCCTTACCGTCCGCGTGGTCCGCGGTCGCGCTCACGTGTCCTCCTCCGTGGTCCCCGCTTGCCCGGGGGTAGGTTTCAGTAGCGGTAGTCCATCGTGACCTACCGCGTCGCGCAAGTATGCACCAGGGTTCCGTGACGTGTCCGGTATGCGCGTGGCGGGTACAAGGCGTGTCCGCTCAGATCTCGCCCGGCGAGCCGGAAACCGGCCGGAAAGGAAGGCGAAGTAGAACGCATTCCGAACAGGTGACAGGATTGCGGTGAAGAGAATCCAGAGAGAACGGCAGGACACCGTGGCTTCCGGACACGAACCACCAGCCATCATCACCGAGGGGATGCCCACCCAGCTCCCCGACATCGACCCCGACGAGACACGGGAGTGGGTCGAATCGCTCGACGCGGTCCTGGACGAACGGGGCAAGGCGCGAGCGCGCTACCTGATGCTCAAGCTGATCGAGCGCGCCCGGGAGCGGCAGGTCGGGGTGCCCGCGCTGCGGAGCACCGACTACATCAACTCGATCCCGCCCGAGCGTGAGCCCTGGTTCCCCGGCGACGAGCACATCGAGCGGCGGATCCGGGCGTTCATCCGGTGGAACGCCGCGGTGATGGTGAGCAAGGCCAACCGCAAGGGCCTGGAGGTCGGCGGTCACATCGCCACCTACCAGTCGGCCGCGAGCCTGTACGAGGTCGGTTTCAACCACTTCTTCCGCGGCAAGGACCACCCGGGCGGCGGCGACCAGATCTTCATCCAGGGTCACGCCTCCCCCGGGATGTACGCGCGCGCCTTCCTCGAGGGCCGGCTGACGACCGACGACCTGGACGGTTTCCGCCAGGAGGTCTCCCGCGGCCCGCACAAGGGCCTGTCGTCGTACCCGCACCCGCGGCTGATGCCGGACTTCTGGGAGTTCCCGACCGTCTCGATGGGTCTGGCCGCGCTGAACTCGATCTACCAGGCACGCTTCAACCGGTACCTGCACAACCGCGGGATCAAGGACACCAGCCAGCAGCACGTCTGGGCGTTCCTCGGTGACGGCGAGATGGGCGAGCCGGAGTCGCTCGGCGCGATCGGCCTGGCCGCCCGCGAGGAGCTCGACAACCTCACCTTCGTGATCAACTGCAACCTGCAGCAGCTGGACGGCCCGGTCCGCGGCAACGGCAAGGTCATCCAGGAGCTGGAGGCGTTCTTCCGCGGCGCCGGCTGGAACGTGATCAAGGTGATCTGGGGCCGCGAGTGGGACAACCTGCTGGCCCAGGACCACGACGGCGCGCTGGTGAACAAGATGAACACCACGCCCGACGGCCAGTTCCAGACGTACTCGGTCGAGTCCGGCGAGTACATCCGGGACAACTTCTTCGGCGGCGACCAGCGGCTGCGGCAGATGGTCAGCGGCCTGTCCGACGAGGACCTGCGCAAGCTGCCGCGCGGCGGTCACGACTACCGCAAGGTGTACGCCGCGTTCAAGAGCGCGACCGAGCACGTCGGCCAGCCGACCGTGATCCTGGCCCAGACCATCAAGGGCTGGACGATCGAGGCGCTGGAGGGCCGCAACGCGACCCACCAGATGAAGAAGCTGACCTCGGACGACCTGAAGGCGTTCCGCGACCGGCTCTACCTGCCGATCGAGGACAAGGACCTCGAGGACGCGTACAACCCGCCGTACTTCCACCCCGGCACCGACTCGCCGGAGTACCAGTACATGATGGAGCGGCGCAAGCAGCTCGGCGGTTCACTGCCGGAGCGCCGGGTGCAGCCGAAGACGCTGACGCTGCCTGGCGACGCCGTGTACAAGCCGCTCAGCAAGGGCTCGCACGCGCCGGTCGCGACCACGATGGCGCTGGTGCGGCTGTTCCGGGACCTGATGAAGGACCCGGAGATCGGTCACCGGATCGTCCCGATCGCCCCGGACGAGTACCGCACGTTCGGTATGGACTCGATGTTCCCGACCGCGAAGATCTACTCGCCGCACGGGCAGAACTACGACGCCGTCGACCGCAACCTGCTGCTGTCGTGGAAGGAGTCCACGGCGGGCCAGCTGCTGCACGAGGGCATCAGCGAAGCCGGCGCGATGGGCTCGGTGCTCGCGGCGAGTACGGCGTACGCGACGCACGGCGAGCCGATGATCCCGTTCTACATCTTCTACTCGATGTTCGGGTTCCAGCGCACCGGCGACTGGATGTGGGCGCTCGGCGACCAGCTCGGCCGCGGCTTCCTGGTCGGCGCGACCGCGGGCCGTACGACGCTGACCGGTGAGGGACTGCAGCACGCGGACGGTCACTCGCCGCTGCTGGCCTCGACCAACCCGGCCGCGGTGCACTACGACCCGGCGTTCGCGTACGAGATCCCGTACATCGTCAAGGACGGCCTGCGCCGGATGTACGGCTACGGGCTGGACCAGGACAAGCCGCACGGTGAGGACGTCTTCTACTACCTCACGGTCTACAACGAGCCGGTGGCGCAGCCCGCCGAGCCGGAGAACCTCGATGTCGCGGGGCTGCTCAAGGGCATGTACCGCTTCAACGAGTACCAGACCGCCGAGGGCGACGACGCGCCGCGCGTGCAGCTGCTGGCCTCCGGTGTCGCGCTGCCGTGGGTGATGAAGGCCCAGCAGATCCTCGCCGAGGAGTACTCCGTGGCGGCCGACATCTGGTCGGTGACCTCGTGGAACGAGCTGCGCCGGGACGCCGTCGCCGCCGAGCAGCACAACCTGCTGCACCCGGACGAGCCGGAGCAGGTGCCGTTCGTCACCGAGCAGCTGAAGGACACCAGGGGTCCGGTCGTCGCCGTCAGCGACTTCATGCGCGCGGTGCAGGACCAGATCTCCCGCTGGGTGCCGAACGACTACACGTCGCTCGGGACCGACGGCTGGGGCCTGGCCGACACCCGGGCGGCGGCCCGCCGGCACTTCCAGGTGGACGCCGAGTCGATCGTCGTCGCGGCGCTGGAGATCCTCGCCAAGCGCGGCGACGTGAAGCCGGAGGTCGCCGCCGAGGCGGCCCGCAAGTACCGCATCGACGACCCGACCGCAGTCGCCGGCGTGAAGCAGGAAGGCGCCGGCGCCTGACGTCGCAACGTCCGACCGACGGGCCGCTCATCCCACCCGGGGTGAGCGGCCCGTCGCCGTTCGGCCTCCACGGTGGTACTGGGTCACTCTCTGAGTAGTCGAGTTGCTACGGTCGGTATATGATCGACACGCAGCAGGCCGCCTCCGAGAAGACGTTCTTCGGGCATCCGCGTGGGTTGATGACGCTGTTCACCACCGAGTTGTGGGAGCGGTTCAGCTACTACGGGATGCGCGCGATCCTGCTGCTCTACCTGACCGACAAGGCGCACGGGCTCGGGCTCGGGGAGTCGCTCGGGCAGGCCGTGGTGTCGATCTACGGCGCCTCGGTGTACCTGCTGTCGGTGCTCGGCGGCTGGTTCGCGGACCGCGTCTTCGGCGCCCGCCGCACGGTGCTGTACGGCGGCAGCGTGATCGTCGCCGGCCACCTGTGTCTCGCGCTGCCGTCGACCGGACCGGCGTACGCCGGGATCGCACTGGTTGCCCTCGGCACCGGACTGCTGAAGCCGAACGTGTCCACCATGGTCGGCACGCTCTACGAACAGGACGACCCGCGGCGCGACTCGGCGTTCTCGATCTTCTACATGGGGATCAACATCGGGTCGTTCTCGGCGCCGTTCGTGGTCGGGTTCCTGCGCCGCGAGTTCGGGTTCCATGTCGCGTTCGCGGCGGCCGCGGTCGGGATGACGCTGGCGCTGGTCGCGTACCTGCTCGGCCGGCGCACGCTGCACGGCCGCGGCGACACCCCGCCGAACCCGCTGACTGCCGCGGACCGGCCGACGATGCTGAAGGTCTCGGCCGCCGTACTGGGGCTGCTCGCGGTCGTGTTCGCCTGGTCGGCGTGGCGGTCCGGCGGGATCGGCCCGAAGCCGGTCGTGGACGCGATCTCGTACCTGTGCTTCCTGGCCCCGATCGCGTACTTCGTGATGCTGCTGCGCAGTCCCCTGGTGACGCCCGCCGAGCGGCAGCGGGTCCGCGCGTACATCCCGCTGTTCGTCGCGGCGATGCTGTTCTTCATGCTGTTCGAGCAGGCCGCGACCACGCTGACGTCGTTCGCCGCCGACCGGACGCGGCTGGAGCTGTTCGGCGTGCAGATCTCGCCGGAGTTCTTCCAGTCGGTGAACCCGTTCTCGATCATCGTGCTGGCGCCGGTGTTCGCGGTGATCTGGATCAAACTGGGCGATCGCGGGCCGTCGATCGGGCAGAAGTTCGCCACCGGGCTGCTGCTGGCCGGTATCTCGTTCGCGGTGATGGCGCTCGCGTCGTCGGTGGCCGGCGACAACCTCGCGTCGCCGCTGTGGCTGGTCCTCGTGTACGTGATCCAGACCCTCGGCGAGCTGTTCCTGTCCCCCGTCGGCCTGGCCGCGACGACGGTGCTCGCGCCGCGGGCGTTCCTCAGCCAGATGATGGCGCTGTGGTTCCTCGCGCCGGCCGCGGGCCAGGCGATCACCGCGCAGCTCGTGCAGGCGACCGAGGACGCGTCGGACACGGCGTACTTCGGCGGCCTGGCGGTGGTCACGATCGTGGTCGCGTTCGCGGTCTACGCGCTCGCACCGTGGATCCGCCGGCACACCGGCGTACGACAAACGTCGTAGTCGCGCCCTGCGCGAGTTGCGCATTCCGTCCGACGCGGTGCACCGCCCGCGGTCCCTACCGTCGGTGACATGACTGGCGCAAGCGTTGCTCTTCTCGCGGGGACGATGTCCACCATCCTCTTCGCGTCGAGCGCCCTGCCGATGGTGATCAAGGCGATCCGGACCCGCGACCTCGCGTCGTACAGCCCGGTCAACCTGGTGCTCGCCAACGTCGGCAACGCCGTCCATTGCATCTACGTGGTGCACCTGCCGCCGGGACCGATCTGGATCCTGCACGGCTTCTACGTGGTGACGTCCGCGCTGATGCTGTTGTGGTGGCTGCGCTTCCACACGCTGCGGCGCGACGTGGAAGGGAGACCAGCATGAACACCATCGTCATCGGCGCCGGGCAGGCGGGACTCGCCACCGGCCGCCACCTGCAGCAGCTCGGGGAGGAGTTCCTCATCCTGGACGGCAACGCCCAGGTCGGCGACCAGTGGCGCTCGCACTGGGACAGCCTGCGGCTGTACTCGCCGGCGAAGTACGACGGACTGCCCGGCCTGCCGTTCCCGGGCGACCCGTGGCATTACCCCGGCAAGGACGAGGTCGCCGACTACCTCGCGTCGTACGCCGCGCACTTCGAGCTGCCGATCCGGCACAACACCCGGGTGGACAGGCTCGAGCGGATCGACGACCAGTGGATCGTCACCACCGCAGGCGAGCAGCTCACCGCCGGCAACGTCGTGGTCGCCACCGGCACGTTCGGGCGTACGCCGTACCTGCCGGACTGCGCGGTCGACCTGGATCCGGCGATCCGGCAGCTGCACTCGTCGGAGTACCGCCGGCCGGAGCAGCTCAAGGACGGGCCGGTGCTCGTCGTCGGCGGGTCGCACTCGGGCACCGACATCGCGTACGAGGTCGCGCAGACGCACGAGACGATCCTGTGCGGTCGCGATCCCGGGCAGGTGCCCTTCCGGCCCGGCGGGCGCGGTCAGGCCCTGCTCTGGCCGGTCCTCCTGTTCGCCTGGCGGCACGTGCTCACACGCCGGACGCCGATGGGCCGCAAGGAGATGGGGGAGATTCGGTTCCACGGCGGGCCGATGATCCGGGTGAAGCGGGACGACCTGCTCGCACGCGGGGTCGAGCGGATCCACGACCGGGTCACCGGCGTCCGGGACGGCCGGCCACAGCTCGCGAACGGGCGGGTGCTCGATGTCGCGAACGTGGTGTGGGCGACCGGGTTCCGGCAGGTGTTCGACTGGATCAAGACCCCGGTGACCGGCGCCGACGGCTGGCCGCGGGAGTACCGCGGTGTCGCCGAGGGCGCGCCCGGGCTGTTCTTCTGCGGACTGTCCTTCCAGTACGCGTTCAGCTCGATGGTGCTGCCGGGCGTCGGCCGGGACGCGGCGTACGTCGCCCGGCGGATCGCGGCCCGTGCGGCCACGGACCGGAGTCTTGCCGCCGCTTGACCCGACGGCGCATGCTCACCTCAAGGGGCACGGATGGGCATTGTCGACGATCTGCAGCGAGCCCGGTCCGCATACGAGCGGCGGGACTGGGCTTCGGCGTACGACCGGCTCGCCACGGTGGACGGCGAGCCGGGGTCGGCCCTCGGCCCGGACGAGTTGATGACGTTGGCCACGGCGGCGTTCCTGCTCGGCGACACGGACAGCTGCATCCGCGCACTGCAGCGCGGCTACCGCCTGCGGACCGACGCCGGGGAGGTGCTGGGCGCGGTCCGGTTCGCCTTCTGGCTGGCCCTCGTGCTGAACATCCGCGGCGAGGTGGCGGTCGGCAGTGGCTGGGCCGCGCGCGCCCAGCGGCTGCTCGCGGACCAGGCGGACGACGTGCTCGAACGCGGCTACCTGCGCGTCCACGACTTCTTCCGGTGCCTGGACGCCGGCGACTTCCCCGGCGCGCTCGCGGTCAGCGAGGACATGATCGGCATCGCCCGCCGGCACGCCGATCCCGATCTGCTGGCCCAGAGCCTCGTGTGCAAAGGCCGGCTGCTGATGTACTCCGGGCGGGTACCGGAGGGGCTGGCCCTGCTGGACGAGGCGATGGTCGCCGTCGCGGCCGGTGAACTGTCGCCGATCTTCGCGGGCAACGTGTACTGCGCGATGATCGAAGCCTGCCAGGAAGTTCTGGACTTCGCTCGCGCCTCCGCGTGGACGACGGCGCTGACGCGCTGGTGCGACAGTCAGCCCGACCTGGTTCCGTTCACCGGGCAGTGTGCGGTGCATCGCGGTCAGATCCTGCGGGTGCACGCGGCGTACCCGGAGGCGCTGGCCGAGTTCGAGGACGCCTGCCGCCGGTACGCGGCGTCGGGTTCCCAAGCCGCGGCGGGCCTCGCGCTGGCCGAGCGGGGCGACGTACTGCGGATCCGTGGCGACGTTGCCGCAGCGGAGGCGTCGTACGACGAGGCGGCCGGGTTCGGGTACGAGGCGCAGCCGGGACGGGCATTGCTGATGGTCGCGCGCGGACGCGTGCCGGGCGCGCTCGCCGCCGTCCGTCGGCTGCTGGCGGAGACGGGTGACCCGGTTCACCGGTCGCGGTTGCTGGCGGGGGCGGTCGAGGTACTGCTGGCCGGTGACGCACGGTCGGACGCGGAGGCTGCCGCGGACGAGTTGGCCGCCATCGCGCAGGGTTTCGGCTGCGCGGGGTTGCGGGCGTCGGCGGCGTACTGCTCGGCCTTGGTGGCGTTGGCCGACGACGATCCGGACAGGGCGTTGCCGCACGCCCGGACGGCGGCGCGGTTGTGGGACGAGCTGCGGGCGCCGTACGAGGTGGCGCGCGCGAAGGTGCTGGTCGGGCGCGCGGTGCGGCTGCTCGGCGACGAGGACTCGGCGGCGGCGGAGTTCACCGCCGCCTGCCGGTCCTTCGCCGAGATCGGTGCGGCGCCGGCGCGGCAGGAGACCGAGAAACTGCTCGGCCGGAGTACGGCGGGCGGGCTCACCGGACGGGAGCTGGACGTGCTCCGACTGGTTGCTGTCGGCAACAGCAACGCCGAGATCGCGCACCGGCTGGTGCTGAGCGACAAGACCGTCGCCCGGCACCTCACCAACATCTTCGCCAAGCTGGACGTACCGTCACGGACGGCGGCCGCTGCCTACGCCCGCGATCACGACCTGATCTGAGGTACCCAGGTCGACAGCGCTTCGTCCAGTCCCGCCACGGCGCCGTCCGCCGCGGCCCACGCGACATACCCGTCGGGCCGGATCAGTACGCCGGTGAGGTCGCCGCCGTACTTCGTGGTCAGTACCCGCACCCGCTCGGACCCGAGCTCGCGCAGCTGCGCGGAGTCGGACAGGTCCAGCAGCAGCGACGTGCCGTCGGACAGGTACTCCCCCAGCCGCGTGCCGTCCGCGAACTCGAAATCGGGCGCGGCCGAGCCGACGAGCTCGTGGTCGCCCGCGATCGGGTACCGGTGCAGGACGCCGGACAGCTTCTTCGCCAGGTACGTCGAACCGTCCGCCGTCCGGAGCAGATCGGTGACCACGTCGCGCAACGCGGCGGTCCGGGAATCCGTGCGCATCAAGGCGATCTGGGCCCGCGTCCAGTCCAGCACCCACGCGCCGACCGGATGCCGCTCGGTCGTGTAGGTGTCGAGCAGCCCCTCGGGCGCGGTGCCCTGGATCGTCGCCGCGAGCTTCCATCCGAGGTTGACCGCGTCGCCGATCCCCAGGTTCAGCCCCTGGCCGCCGAACTGCGAGTGCACGTGCGCCGCGTCGCCCGCGAGCAGCACCCGGCCCGTGCGGTACGACGTGGCCTGGCGCGCGTTGTCGGTGAACCTGGTCGCACTGTGCACCGCCGTGACCGTGACGTCGACGCCGGTGACGCGTCGCAGGCTGCCCTGGATCTCGTCCGCGGTGATCGGCGCATCGCGGTCCTCCGGCGGGCCGTCGAACTCAACGGTCAGCACGCGTCCCGGGACCGGACCGTGGGCGTAGAGGCCGGTCGGCGTGTAGTTCCAGCTCCGCTGCAGGCCTTCGGCACCCTCCAGATCCACGATCGCCTGGCGGCCCGTGATCGCGGGCTCGGTGCCCGGGAACTCGAAGCCGGCCAGCTTGCGCACCAGACTGCGTCCGCCGTCGCAACCAACCAGCCAGCCCGCGCGCACCACGTCGTCGCCCAACCGGACGATGACGCCCTCGTCGTCGGCGTCGAACCCGGTGACCTCGGTCCCGCGCCGGACCTCGACGCCGAGCTCGGCGGCCCGGGCGCCGAGGATCGACTCGACCGCCTGCTGCCCGACCGCGAAGACCGACCGCGCGGGTCCGGCGTCCCGGAAAGCGGGATCGTCGAAGTGCACACCGGCCGAGCTGACCATGATCCCGGCGAAGTGCCCGGCCGGCGGCGGGCCGCTCGGGCCCTTCCCGGCCCGGAACGCCTTCATCTGCTCGAACGCCTGCTGCTGATGCTCCTGCAGGGCCGGCAGCATCCCGCGCCGATACAGCGCCTCGGCGGTCGGCACGTTGATCGAACCGGCCTTGATCGTCGGGTCGATCTCCCGCAGCCGCTCCACGACCAGCACGCTCACTCCGGCCGGCGCCAGCTCGCAGGCGAGCATCAGCCCGACCGGCCCGCCGCCGGCGATCACCACATCTCGGTTGTCCATGGGACGAATATTAGACCGAGTACAAAATTTGGTCCAGTATAATTCCGGCCATGGCCGAGCAAGGGCTGCGCGAGCGCAAGAAGCAGGCGACCCGGCGGATGATCTCCGACGTCGCCACCGGGCTGTTCGTGCGGCGCGGATTCGACGCCGTCACGGTCGCGGAGATCGCCGACGCGGCCGGGGTGTCCAAGATGACGGTCTTCAACTACTTCCCGCGCAAGGAAGACCTGTTCCTGGACCGGCACGACGACCGGCTGCGCGAGCTCGAGGCCGTTGTCCGCGACCGGCCGGCCGGTGAGCCCGTCGCGGTCGCCATGCGCCGGTACCAGCACGAACTGCTGGCCGCGCGCCATCCCCTGTCGGGCGCGATCGAGGGCGTGCGCGGCTTCTGGAGCGTGCTCGAGTCCAGTCCCGCGCTCGTCAGCCGCAGCATCGAACAGGAACACGAGATCGCCGCGATGCTGGCCGGGGTGCTGGCAGCGGAGACCGGCGACGAACTCGGCGCTCGCCTGGTCGCCAATCTGCTCACGGCGACCCTCACGACGATCTACCACACCTCGGTCGCACGGATCATCGCCGGCGACGACCTCGCGCAGGTGCAGGCCGACCAGGTCGCCGTGATCGACCGCGCGTTCGACGTCCTGGAGCAGGGAATCGGTCCTGGGAGGGATCGAGTTCACTCCGACGGGTGAGGTAACGACGTACCGGTCGGACGGATGCTCGGGGCGTGAGCACAACAGAGCGTCCCGTCCCGCGCTGGGCCTACCGCCTCGCGCACGCGATCCCCTTCCTCACCCTGCCGTCCGGCCTGTGGCGACTCGGACTGGTCTTCGGCTCGTCGATGGGCATGCTCGACGACGCCCGCCAGCCGGCGCACCTGATCGGGTTCGGTCAGAAGCTGTACGTGGTCTGCCTGACGATCTTCTCCGAGCTCGTCGCGCTGACCGCGCTCGGCCTGGTCAGCCGGTGGGGCGAGATCGTTCCGCGGTGGATCCCGTTCATCGGCGGCCGTCGCGTCGCGCCGTACGCCGCGATCGTCCCCGCGGTGCTCGGGGCGCTGAGCCTGATCGCGATCTGGACCTACGGCTTCCGCGACGTGTTCTCGAAGGAGTTCATCCCCTTCTCCAGCACGCCGTGGGCAGCGCTGATGATCACGTGTTACGCGCCCTTGCAGCTGTGGGGCCCGTCGCTGCTGGTCCTCACCTGGGCCTACTACCGGCGCCGGGTCAGCGTGCCCGCGGTCGCGGTCTGAGCGTGGTCGCGGGCAGCGGCGGAGCCGGCAGCGGATCGCCGTCGTAGCCCGGGACCATACCGAAGCGGTCGTTGCCCGCAGCATCGATCGCGGCCTGCCAGGCGTCCCGGGCGGCGACGATCTCCTCGTGGTTGCGGCCGATGAAGTTCCACCACATCACCAGCTCCTCCTCGAACGGTTCGCCGCCGAGCAGCAGGAACCGCACACCGCCCTCGGCGGCGACGAGGTCGATCGCGTTCCGGCCGGCCCCCACGTAGACCATCTCGCCGAAGCCCGGCGTCAGGTCCCCGACCGCCAGCGATCCGTCGACCACGAGGACGGCGTACTCGTTGGACGGGGTCAGCGGGAGCGTCAGGGACCGCCCCGGCGCGACCGTGACGTCGGCCCCGACCAGCGGGGTGTACGCCGGTGCGGGCGAGGTGACCCCGGCGACGGTCCCGATCATCACCGTCACCTGCGCGCCGTCGAGGTCGAGCCGCGGCAGGTCGGCGTACGCGTTGAAGGCGGGCGGGGTCGTCGTACGGACAGCGTCCGGGAGCGCGACCCACAACTGGGCGCCGTGCAGCTTCGGCGGCGCGTCCGGCGTGGACACCTCGGAGTGCGCGATCCCGTTGCCGGCGGTCATGATGTTCAGCTCGCCGGGGCGGACGAGGGCGTGCGACCCGACGCTGTCGCGGTGCTCGATCTCGCCCTCGAACAACCAGCTCACGGTCTGCAGACTCGTGTGCGGATGCGGCGGGACCTGCATACCGCGCTCCCCCGGTACGTCGTAGGAGTCGACGCGCCGGGTCAGGTCGTCCGGCCCGTAGTGGTCGACGAAGCACCACGCGCCGACCATCCGCCGGTTCTTGTTCGGCAGCAGCCGGCGGACAGTGGTGGACCGCCCCAGCACGACCTCCCGGCCCTCGAGCATCTCCAGCGCGGGCCCCTCACAGTCCGCGAATCCCAGGACCTCGGCCGGGTCCTTCTCCAAGTCGCTCATGATGCTGTCCATTCGACAAGTTTTTGCTGGTCCCAGGTGTTGACGACGCGGTCGGAGGTGACGCCGCAGTCCTCGGCGCGCTCGCAGCCGTAGACCTGCCAGTCCAGCTGGCCGGGGGCGTGCGCGTCGGTGTCGATCGAGAACAGGCAGTCCATCTCGACCGCCATCGCGAGCAGCCGCTTCGGCGGGTCGAGCCGCTCGGGACGGGAGTTGATCTCGACCGCCGTCCCGAACTGGCGGCACGCCTCGAACACCACCTCGGCGTCGAACTCCGACTCCGGGCGGGTCCCGCGACCGCCGGTGATCAGCCGGCCGGTGCAGTGCCCGAGCACGTCCACGTGCGGGTTCGCGATCGCGCGGACCATCCGCTCGGTCATCGGCTCGGACGCCATCCGCAGCTTGGAGTGCACACTCGCCACCACCACGTCGAGCCGGGCCAGGATCTCCGAGTCGCAGTCCAGCGAACCGTCGTCGAGGATGTCGACCTCGATCCCGTTCAGGATCGTGAAGCCGTCCAGCTCGTCCTGCAGCTTCTTGTTGAGCTCGGCAACGACCTCGAGCTGCTGCAGGCGCCGCTCGCGGGACAGCCCGTTGGCGACGGTCAGCCGCGGCGAGTGGTCGGTGAGCGCGATGTAGGAGTGCCCGAGCCGGTGCGCCGTACGGGCCATCTCCTCGATCGGGCTGCCGCCGTCCGACCACTCCGAGTGCAGGTGCAGGTCCGCCTTCAGGTCGGCGCGCAGGCCCTTGCCGGCCGTGGTCAGCTCGCCCGCCGCCTCCTCGAGCTTCACCAGGTACGACGGTGTGGCGCCGTCCATCGCCTCGACGATCACGGCTTCGGTCTTCGGCCCGATCCCCGGGAGCTCGGTGAGCGTCCCGGCCCGGCGCCGCGCCCGCACCTCGGTGGCCGGCAGCGCGGCGATCGTGTCGGCGGCCCGCCGGTACGCCTTCACCCGGTGCGTCGGCTGCCGATCACGCTCGAGGTAGTACCCGATCGCCCGCAACGCCGCGACCGCGTCCGCCACACCCGCCTTGTCCGTCATACGCCCATCTTCCGCCATTTGCCTGGTAGACCCATCAATTTGGGGGTTCTCCACCGTGAACGCAGGTGCAGAACCCCGCATTTGGCTGGTCAACCAGGCAAATTGGGAGGCTGGGCGCTGAGGGTGACGGGTGGGGTTAGGGTCTGGTGGTGACGAAGGCACATCTGGCGCGGGCCGAGCGGTTGCAGAACGCGACCGGTGCGCTGGCGACCGCCGCGATGGCGGCGATGGACGCGAAGCTGCCGTGGTTCGCGACGCTGTCCGCGCAGGACCGGTCCTGGATCGGCCTGGTCGCGCAGTCCGGGATCTCCGCGTTCGTCGAGTGGTTCCGCGACCCCGAGGCGCACTCGTCGATGCCGACCCGGATCTTCGGGTCCGCGCCGCGAGAGTTCACCCGGGTGATCTCGCTGCACCAGACCGTCGACCTGGTTCGCACCACGATCGAGACCATCGAGAACACCATCGGCACTCTGCTGCCGCCGGACGACGTGCCGATCGTCCACGAGGCCATGCAGCGCTACGCTCGCGAGGTCGCGTTCGCCGCCGCGACCGTCTACGCGCAGGCCGCCGAGATGCGCGGCGCCTGGGACGCCCGGCTCGAGGCGCTGCTCGTCGACTCCGTGATCCGCGGCGAGGCCGACGAGTCGGTCCGCTCCCGCGCCTCGGCGCTCGGCTGGACCGGAGCCGTCGGTACGACGGGATCGGCCGAGGTCGCCGTGGTGGTCGGCCGCGCCCCGGTCGCCGAGACGCCCCCGGCGAACAACACCGGCTCGAACGTCGCGGACATGGTCCGGCACGCGGCGCGCGAGGCCGGCGCTGACGCACTGTGCGCGATCCAGGGCGACCGGCTCGTCGTCGTACTCGGCGGTACGAGCCAACCTGTCGAGACCGCACAAAAACTCGCCCGCTGGTTTGGACCCGGCCCGATCGTCGTCGGGCCGGTCGTGAAAGACCTGATGTCGGCCGTGACCTCGGCCCGCGCCGCCGTCGCCGGTCTGCGCGCCGCGGCGGCCTGGCCGGGCGCCCCGCGGCCGGTGCCGGCCGACGACCTGCTCCCGGAGCGGTCACTCTCCGGAGACGGCCACGCCCGCCGCCAGCTCGCCACCGAGGTCTACGGCCCGCTCACCGTGGGCGACGGCGTGCTCCTCGACACGGTCTCGGCGTACCTGGACTCCGGCGGCTCGATCGAGGCGACCGCCCGGGCGATGTTCATCCACGCCAACACCGTGCGGTACCGGCTGAAGCGTGTGGCGGACCTCACGGGCTACAACCCGCTGAATCCCCGCGACAGTTTCACACTGCGTGTCGCACTGACCTTGGGTCGCCTGCTGCATCCCGAGCCCGGATCCACCGTTTTGTAGGATCTCCACAAAAGCGGCCCGGTAGAATTCGTGCTCGCCGTGCGGCTCGCGGCGGGCCCGGCTGAGGGAGAGTTGTCACGTGCTCGTCATCGTCGCGCCCGGTCAGGGTGCCCAGACCCCAGGTTTCCTCGAGCCGTGGCTGGCCGATCCCGTCTTCGAGAGCCGGCTGAACTGGCTCTCCGCGGTCGCCGGTCTCGACCTCGCCCACTACGGCACCGAAGCCGACGCGGACACGATCCGGGACACCGCGATCGCGCAGCCGCTGCTGGTCGCCTCCAGCATGCTGGCCGCGCTGGCGGTCTTCCCGCACCCCGCCGACGCCTTCGCGAAGGTCGGCGCGGTCGCCGGGCACAGCGTCGGTGAGCTCGCCGCCGCGGCCGGCACCGGCGTCCTGACCGCCGAGCAGGCGATGGTCCTGGTCCGCGAGCGCGGCAAGGCGATGGCCGCCGCGGCCGCGCTGACGCCGACCTCGATGACCGCGGTGCTGGGCGGCGACCGCGACGAGATCCTGGCCAAGCTCGCCGAGCACGGCCTGACCCCGGCCAACGACAACGGCCCCGGCCAGATCGTTGCCGCCGGCACCGTCGCGGAGCTCGAGGCGCTGGCCGCCGACCCGCCGGCGAAGGCCCGGCTGATCCCGCTGTCGGTCGCCGGCGCGTTCCACACCCGGCACATGGAGCCGGCCGTGCAGACGCTGGCGAAGTACGCGACCGCGATCAGCACCCACGACCCACGGACGCGCCTGATCTCGAACCGCGACGGCCACGTCGTCCACGACGGCCGGGACGTCCTGCAGCGGCTCGTCACCCAGGTCAACGCGCCGGTCCGCTGGGACCTGTGCCTGCAGACGATGGCCGACCTCGAGGTGACCGGCATCCTGGAGCTGCCGCCGGCGGGCACGCTGACCGGGATCGCACGCCGCGCCCTCAAGGGCGTCGAGACGTTCGCGCTGAAGACGCCGGACCAGCTCGACGACGCCCGCGCCTTCGTCGACAAGCACGGCAGCCCGTCCGAGATCGACGCCACGCCGACGTGGCGGCTGCTCGTCGCCCCGATCAAGGGCACCTTCAGCCGCGCCGCGCAGACCGGTCGCGAGGCCGGTGACCACGTGGGCGCCGACGAGGTCGTCGCGAAGGTCAGCAGCCTCCGCGACGAGGTCGAGGTGACCGCGCCGCACGGCGGCATCGTGGTCGAGTGGCTCGTCGAAGAAGGCGACCCGGTCTCCCCCGGCCAGCCGCTGGTCCGCCTGCACCCCGCCGGGACCCCGGCATGATCACCGCGTCGACCGGCTCGACGTACGCCGGCATCCTCGGCATCGGCTCCTACCGGCCACGCCGCGTCGTACCGAACTCGGAGATCCTCGAGCACATCGACTCCAGCGACGAGTGGATCCAGACCCGCTCCGGGATCAAGGAGCGGCGCTGGGCCGAGGCGGACGAGACCGTCCTGATGATGTCGGTGCACGCGGCCAAGGACGCGATCGCCGAGTCCGGCATCGACCCGGCCGACATCGGCTGCGTGATCGTCTCGACCGTCACGCACCTCTACCAGACGCCGGCGATCGCGACCCGGATCGCGGTCGAGGTCGGCGCCCCGACGGCCGCGGCCTTCGACGTGTCGGCCGCCTGCGCGGGCTTCTGCTACGGCGTCGCGCTGGCCAACGACCTGGTCCGCGGCGGCAGCGCGAAGTACGTGCTCGCGATCGGCGTCGAGCGGCTCAGCGACCTGACCGACCGCACGGACCGCAGTACGGCGTTCATCTTCGCCGACGGCGCCGGCGCCGCGATCGTCGGGCCGACCGACGAGCCGGGCATCGGCCCGGTGGTCTGGGGCTCGGACGGCACACAGCACCAGGTGATCAGCCAGAAGGAGTCCTGGCAGGAGGCGGCCGGCAGCTACAACTGGCCGCACCTGCGGATGGACGGCAACCCGGTGTTCCGCTGGGCGTCGTTCGAGATGGCCAAGACCGCGCAGCAGGCGCTGGACGTCGCCGGGGTGAAGGCCGAGCAGCTCGACCTGTTCGTCCCGCACCAGGCGAACATGCGGATCACCGACGCGATGCGCCGCACGCTCAAGCTGCCCGAGCACGTCAAGGTCGCCCGCGACATCGAGCGCCAGGGCAACACCTCGGCCGCCTCGATCCCGCTCGCGATCACCGCGATGCGCGAGGCCGGCGAGGCCAAGAGCGGCGACCTCGCGCTGATCATCGGCTTCGGCGCGGGCCTCGTGTACGCCGCCCAAGTGATCCGCCTGCCGTAGTTCATAGTTGTCCGGGGCGGCTCAGGTGGCCGCACCGGCTGAAGCAACCAGCAGAAATCCGAAAGGGAACCCAAGAAATGGCCAGCACCGAAGAGATCCGTTCCAGCCTCGCCGAGATCGTGAACGAGATCGCCGGCATCCCGGTCGAGGACGTCCAGCTGGACAAGTCCTTCACCGACGACCTCGACGTCGACTCGCTCTCCATGGTGGAGGTCGTGGTGGCCGCCGAGGAGAAGTTCGACGTGAAGATCCCCGACGACGAGGTCAAGAACCTCAAGACCGTCGGTGACGCCGTCGCGTTCATCGAGCGCGCCCAGAACGGCTGACCTCGGTCACCGTGCTGGCCGGTGCTCATCGGGTCACACCGATGAGCACCACGCAGTACCCCTGAAGCACCCCCTGGAGTACCCGCAGTACCACCCCTCGCTCCCAACCGCAGAACTCTCATGTGAAGGATGAGGTAACCATGTCGAAGACCCGGGTCGTCATCACTGGGCTCGGTGCCACGACCCCGCTCGGGGGCGACGTGACCAGCACCTGGGAAGGGCTGCTGGCCGGCCGCTCCGGCGCGCGGCGGCTGACCGACGAGTGGGTGCAGAACCTGGCGGTGCAGATCGCCGCGCCGGCCGCGGTCGAGCCGACCGAGGTCATCGAGCGGGTCAAGGCCCGCCGCCTCGACCGGACCGCGCAGCTCGCCGTCGTCGCCGCCCGCGAGGCCTGGGCCGACTCCGGCCTGGCGGACTCCGGGCTCGACAAGGAGCGGCTGGGCGTCGCGGTCGCGTCGGGCATCGGCGGCCTGCACACCACGCTGGCGAACTACGACGCCCTGCGGTCCAACCCGCGCCGGGTGTCGCCGCTGGCGATCCCGATGCTGATGCCGAACTCGTCGGCGGCCTACGTCAGCCTGGAGTTCGGCGCGCAGGCCGGTGTACACACCCCGGTCTCGGCGTGTGCCTCCGGCAACGAGGCGATCTGGCTGGGCCTGGACCAGATCCGGCTCGGTCGCGCGGACGTGGTGATCGCGGGCGGCTCGGAGGGCGCGATCATGGCGCTGCCGCTGGCCGCGTTCGGGATGATGCAGGCGCTCAGCAAGCGCAACGACGAGCCGGAGAAGGCCTCGCGGCCGTGGGACGTCGACCGCGACGGGTTCCTGCTCGGTGAGGGCGCCGGAATCCTGATCCTGGAGTCGTACGAGCACGCCAAGGCGCGCGGCGCGAAGATCTACGCCGAGCTCGCCGGCGCCGGCATCTCCGCCGACGGCCACGACATCGCACAGCCCGACCCGACCGGTTCCGGCGCCCGCCGGGCGATGGAGCGGGCGCTGTCCGAGGGCGACCTGACCCCGGCCGACATCTTCCACATCAACGCCCACGCCACCTCGACGCCGCAGGGCGACATCGCCGAGTCGATCGCGATCCGGCAGGCGCTCGGCAAGGAGGCCGACCACGCGATCGCCACCGCGCCGAAGTCGATGATCGGCCACCTGCTCGGCGGCGCCGGCGCGGTCGAGTCGGTCGCCACCGTGCTCGCGCTGAAGAACCGGGTCTCGCCGCCGACCATCAACATCGACAAGCTCGACGACCAGATCGAGTTGGACGTCGCGACCGAGCAGCGCAAGCTGCCCGACGGCGACATCGCAGCGCTGAACAACTCGTTCGGCTTCGGCGGCCACAACGCCGCCATCGCCTTCAAGTCGGTGTAGCGATGACCGTTGCCCCGGCGAAGCCCGCCAAGCTTCCGCGCGAGCAGGACCCGCGGAACCCGGTCATCCGGCTCACCACGCTGCTGGATCCGGGCAGCCTGGAGCTGATCACCCCCGACAACCTGTCGGGGATGGTCGCGGCCCGCGGGACGATCGCCGGGGCGGCCGTCGTGGGGTTCTGTTCCGACGCCACCGTGATGGGCGGCGCGATGGGCGACGAAGGCTGCGACGTCGTCGTCAAGGCGTACGACGTCGCGCGGGCCGAGCAGGTGCCGATCATCGGGCTGTGGCACTCCGGCGGCGCCCGGCTGGCCGAAGGGGTGCTCAGCCTGCACGCGGTCGGCAAGATCTTCTACGCGATGACACAGGCGTCCGGGAAGATCCCGCAGATCTCCGTCGTCCTCGGCCCGGCGGCAGGCGGAGCGGCGTACGGACCGGCGCTCACCGACGTGGTCGTGCTGGGTCCGGAAGGCCGGATCTTCGTCACCGGCCCGGACGTGGTCCGCTCGGTCACCGGTGAGGACGTCGACATGCTCCGCCTCGGCGGCCCCGAGCCGCACGGCCGGCGGTCGGGCGTCGTCCACATCACCACCGACACCGAGGCCGACGCCCTCGAGCAGGCCCGTCGCCTCACCGATCTGCTCGCCAACCAGGGGTCCGTGGCCACGGACATCCCGGACCTCGACCTGTCCGGGTTCCTGCCCGAGTCGGCCAAGCGCGCGTACGACGTCCATCCGCTGGTCGGAGGGGTGCTCGACGAGGGAACCTCCGTCGAGCTCCACCAGCGCTGGGCGCCGAACATCGTCACGACGCTCGGCCGCCTCGGCGGCCGCACGGTCGGCGTGATCGCCAACAACCCGCTCCGGCTGGGTGGTTGCCTCGACGCCCTGTCCGCGGAGAAGGCGTCCCGGTTCGTGCGGATGTGCGACGCGTTCGGCGTACCGCTCGTCGTCCTCGTCGACGTCCCCGGCTACCTGCCTGGCGTCGGTCAGGAGTGGGACGGTGTCGTCCGGCGCGGTGCCAAACTGCTGCACGCGTTCGCGGAGTCCGTCGTACCGCGGGTGACGCTGGTGACCCGCAAGACGTACGGCGGGGCGTACATCGCGATGAACGCCCGCTCGCTGGGCGCGACCCGGGTGTTCGCCTGGCCGCGCGCCGAGGTCGCCGTGATGGGCGCGGTCGCGGCGGTTCGCGTCCTGCACCGGCGCAAGCTCGCCGAGGTGCCTCCCGAGCTCCGGCCGCAGGTCGAGGCCGAGCTCGCCGCGGAGCACGAGAAGATTGCCGGAGGCATCGACCGGGCCCGCGAGATCGGCGTCGTCGACGAGGTCGTCGAGCCCACCCGCACCCGCACCGCACTGGCCTCAGCGCTGGCGGGGGCCGAGGCGGACGGCCGTGTCCGCGGCAACCACGGCAACATTCCGCTCTAGACGGCTTGAAGGGCACGAACCCTGGGGTTCGTGCCCTTCAACGTGGTGCGGCCGCTGTTGTTAGACAACCACCGGGGGTGTCCCGACACCCGGTGGCCCAGCGGCCACGGCCCCTCCCACCCTTGTACAACGTCTGATGCTCAGTCTCATCGAAAAGTTCGGCGCTGTCCTGGCTTTCACAGGTTTCTTCTGAAGTTCTCAGGATCCGTTCAGACGACCTGATGCAGCCAGCGGACCGGGGCGCCGTCGCCGGCGTACCGGAACGGTTCGAGCTCGTCGTCCCACGGGCGACCGAGCAAACGCTCGACCTCCTCGGTCAGGTCGGCCTCGCCGCTCGCCGCCTTCAGCATCGCGGCCTTCAACCGCTCCTCGGGCACCATGATGTCGCCATGCACGCCGGTGGTCGCGTGGAAGATCCCGAGCTCGGGCGTGAACGAGTAGCGCTCGCCCTCGGCGCCGTTGCTCGGCTCCTCGGTGACCTCGAACCGCAGCTTCTGCCAGCCGCGCAGGGCGGAGGCCAGCTTGGCCGCGGTACCGCTCTCGGCCTGCCAGGACAGCTCGGCCCGGTACGTGCCCTGGGCCGCCGGTTGCGGAGTCCAATCCAGTTTCACGGGCACGCCAAGGATGCCGCCCGCGGCCCACTCGACATGCGGGCACAACGCTGACGGCACCGTGTGGACGTACAGAACGCCACGAGTCGTCGCCACCGGGACCTCCTGTGCTCGAGGGGCGCCTTCCCCAGCGTTCTCGAACAGCCGTCGATCCGGCGGATCTATCTCTTTACAGTTCTACAGGGCATCACAAGACACCCCGCGAAACTTCTGTACATCTTGCACCACCGCCCCCTGGAACACCAGTAACCTCGCCGTGTCAACCACATCACCGTCGTGTCGCGAACCTCAGGCGGTCAGCAGACCCGCGGCCAGGGTTCGGCGGGCTTCGTCGGCCCACCAGTCGAGGTCGGCCCGCTCGCGGGCACGGATCGCCGGGTCCTCGTGCTCGGCGGCATCCAGGGCCTTGTTCCAGCCCAGCCAGAGCAGGCCGGCCAGCAGCGCCAGGCGGAGGGCCGGCTCGTCGCGGCCGGCTTCGACCAGTTCGCGGAAGTCCTCGATCACCTGCTCGCGGGTCGCGTCGACCACCGAGGCGCAGCCCGCCAGGAACCTCGCCAGGTCGAGCGCGGCCGGCGCCTCCGCCGGCATGCTCCAGTCGAGCAGCGTCAGCCGCTCCTTCTCGAACGCCATGTTGACGGTCGCGAGGTCGCCGTGCACCAGCGTGCAGGGCCGGGCCTGCAACGCCTCCACCAGTGGTCCCGGCTGGGCGAGCAGCCGAAGCACGGGTTCGGCGACGTCGGGCGGCACCATGCCGGGGAACAGGTCCCACCCGCGCAGAACCAGTCCCGGCAACGGGTTGTCACCGCCGGCATGCGGCCGCACGCGATCCGGCGTGAACATGCCGACCAGGGTCGTCAGCGGAGTGAGGCTGGACGGGACGCGGCCCAGGAACCCGTCGTACATCGAGCCGACCGCGGCGAACAGCCGGCGGCACTGTTCCCGGCTGAGCCGGTCGTCCCAGCTGAGTACGGCGTCACCCAGGTCGCGCATCACCAAGACGGTGACGTCACCGTCCTGCCAGCCGTCGACGATCGTATGCCCGACCGCGGGCGGAAGCTGGTCGAGCACCCCGCTCGACCACATCAGGTATTCGCGCCCGAACGAGTCGCCCGACAGCGCCATCAGCAGGTCGGTATCGGGCGAGGACCGCTTCACGACGAGGCGCCGGCCGTCCGCCAGCACGAGCCGCTCCAGCGTGGCGCCGGACTTCCCGACGTGACCCGACATCGGCGTGCGCTCGACCGCGGTCTCCAGGTAATCGTGAGGTTCCACCCGTCCAGCGTCCGCCTGAACGGCCTGCCCCGCCAGGGTCAGGTCGAGGCGCGCCGGACCAGGCGGGTGGGAAGGATCAGCGGCGTCGGGTCCGCACCGGACATGACCGCGAGCAGCATCCGGGCCATCTCCCGGCCGAGCGCCTGGATCGGCTGACTGACCGTGGTCAGCGGCGGGCTGGTGTGGCGGGCGGTGCTGATGTCGTTGAAACCGACGAGCCCGACGTCGTCCGGCACGGTCCTGCCGGCGTCACGCAAAACCCGCAGGGCGCCGATCGCCATCTGGTCCGACGCGACGAACACGCCGTCGAGATCCGGGTGCGCGGCGAGCAACTCCTGCATCGCGCGCGTGCCGCCCTCCTCGGAGAAGTCGGCGTGCGCGACGCGGCCCGCGTCCAGGCCGGCCACTGCGAGCGCCTCCCGGTACCCCTTGAACCGCGCGGTGCCCGCGCCCTCGTCCATCCGGCCGGTGATGGTCGCGATCCGCCGCCGGCCGGTCGCGACCAGGTGCTCGGTCGCCAGCCGGGCGCCGCCGCGATTGTCGGCGTCCACGGAGTACCGCGGCTCGAAGTTCACCGGCGAGCCGCCGAACACCACCGGTACGTCGGCCTTCTCGGCGAGCTGCGCCAGCGGGTCGTCGCCGTGCATCGACATCAGCATCACGCCGTCGGCCTGCCGGGTCCGCAGCAACTGCTCGAGTCGCGTCTGCCCCCGGCTCGAGGTGGCCATCATCAGCATCAGCTCCAGATCGGTGTCCTCGAGCACCGAGCTGATCCCGATCACGACCTCCGCGAAGAACGGGTCCGCGAACACCTGCGCGTTGTCGCTGGAGATCGCCAGCACGACGGCGCCGGCCTGCTGGGTGGCGAGCGCGCGGGCCGTTGCGTTCGGCACGTATCCGAGATCGCTGACCGCCCGCTGCACGGCCTCCCGCTTGGCCTTGCTGACATGCGGGGCGTTGTTGATCACCCGGGACGCCGCCGACCGGGACACACCGGCCCGCTCGGCGACTTCGTCGAGCGTCACTTGGCGTTTCGGGAGGTCGGCCACCGGATCGTCCTTAACGATTGAGTGGCACGAGGGTAAACCATCGGGACGCCGGGTTCGAGCTGGAAGCGCTCCCGAGACTTGTCGCCACGCCGGAAAGAGCTGGATTCAAGGTGCTGCGCCCTTGACGCGACGCCGGACGGTCGGCACGATGCGGATTCAAACTGGAAGCGCTCCCGGTCCTGGATGGAGGCTCGCCCCATGCCCACCGCCCGCCAACGCGCCACCGTCACCCTGACCGCGACCGTGCTCGTCACCGCGCTCCTCACGGGACTACCGGCGGTCGCCGCGGACCCGCCGTACGAGCGGGTGCTGAACGGGACGTTCGACGCCGCGAAGGAGCCGTGGTGGTCGAGCGGGAACACCCCGGCCGCCGTCACCGACGGGCGGCTCTGCGCGCAGGTCCCGGCCGGCACGGTCAACCCGTGGGACTCGATGATCGGGCAGGACGACCTGCCGATCGAGCAGGGACAGCCGTACACGCTGCGGTTCGAGGCGTCGGCGAGCCGTCCGGTCCAGTTCCATGCCGTACTCCAGCAGGCGGCCGCCCCGCATGCGACGGTGCTCAACAAGACCGTCGACGCCACGACGACCGCCCAGACCTTCACGTTCACCGGAACCTCGCCGGTCACGGACACGCACGGCCAGATCTCGTTCCAGACCGGCGGCGCGACCGAGCCGTACACCCTCTGCCTGGACAACATCTCCGTGACCGGCGGCATCGTCCCGCCGGGCGGCGTCCGCGACTTCGGGCCGCCGGTGCGCGTCAACCAGCTCGGGTACGTCGCCGACGGCCCGAAGCGTTCGACCTACGTGACCACCGCGACCACACCGCTCGCCTGGCGGCTGCTTGCCGCGGGCAACCAGGTGGTCGCGAGCGGCCGTACCGAACCGTACGGTCTGGACGCCCTGTCCGGCGAGACCGTACAGCTGATCGACTTCGGCGGTTATCGCGGCACCGGGACGGATTTCCGGCTGGCGGTCGGCGACGACGTCAGCGAGTCGTTCGACATCGGCAGCCACGTGTACGCAGGGCTGCGCCGCGACGCGCTCGCGTACTTCTACAACAACCGCAGCGGCATCCCGATCGAGGCGCAGTACGTCGGCACCGAGTACGCGCGCGCGGCCGGCCATCTCGGCGTCGAGCCCAACCAGGGCGACACGTCCGTCCCCTGCTACCCGGGTACCTGCGACTACAGCCTGGACGTGCGCGGCGGCTGGTACGACGCGGGCGACCACGGCAAGTACGTCGTCAACGGCGCTCTCGCCGCCTGGCAGCTCCTCGATCTGTACGAGGAAACAGGACCTGGCGTGAGCCTGAAGATCCCCGAGGCCGGCAACCGTGTACCCGATGTACTGGACGAGGCCCGGTGGGAGCTCGAGTTCCTGCTCCGCATGCAGGCGCCGAGCGGCATGGTGCACCACAAGGTGCACGACGAGAAGTGGACCGCGCTCGGGACTCCCCCGGCCGCCGATCCGCAGCCTCGCTACCTCTCTCCGGTGTCGACCGCGGCAACGCTCAATCTCGCGGCCGTCGGCGCCCGGTGCGCGCGGGTTTATGCACGCTGGGACCGTCAGTTCGCGGCCCGCTGCCTGTCGGCGGCAGAGAAGGCGTGGAGCGCCGCTCGGCAGCACCCCGCGATCTACGCTCCACCCGGCGGCGAAGGCGGCGGCGCGTACGACGACACCAAGGTGACGGACGAGTTCTCCTGGGCCGCCGCCGAGTTGTTCGCGGCAACCGGCTGGACGTCGTACAAACGCTTCATTACAACGACCCTGCAGGCGGCTGACGGGTTCTCCTGGCAGGAGACCGGCGGGCTGGCCGATCTCGCACTGGCACGGGTGTCGTGGCGGTTGCCGATTCTCGACCGGCTGCGGTTACGCCAGCGGATCGCATCGGTTGCCAACAGCTACCTTACCGATCTCAGATCGCAGGGCTATGCCAATCCGTACAAACCAGCTGACGGACAGTACGTGTGGGGCTCCAACTCCGGGGCGGCGAACAACGCGATGATCCTCGCGATCGCGGCGGACCTCACCGGCAGCCCGGCGTACCGCTCCGCCGCGCTCGAGTCGCTCGACTACCTGCTCGGCCGGAACGCGATCGGCCAGTCGTACGTGACCGGGTACGGCGAACGGTCCAGCCACAACCAGCACCACCGGTTCTGGGCCCACTCGCTGAACCCCGCGCTGCCGTCGCCGTACCCCGGTTCGCTCGCGGGCGGGCCGAACTCGCACCTGCAGGATCCCGTTGCTCAGCGCAACCTCCAGGGCTGCGCCCCGGCCACCTGCTACCTGGACGAGATCGGCTCCTACTCGACCAACGAAGTCGCGATCAACTGGAACTCAGCGCTGGCCTGGCTGACCGCCTACGCCGACACGAAATGACCCGCGAGTAGGCCTTTCTCAGCCAGGCCACGGGGCCTATGGTCGTGGCGAGCCTGGAGGAATCCTGAGAACGGCATGGCTCATGGCAACGGTCGCAGTTGGTGAGGCGGCGCCGATCGGCCCCGGTGGTCGGTGGACAACGGGTCGCGCCAGTGCTCGGGCACCGCCGGCACCCGGCCGATCGCTGAGCGAGTTCAGGACGTCGCACGGTCCGCGACCGTGCACGCCACGTCCAGGATCGCTGCGCTCCGCCCCGCAGCCGCACTACGCGCAGTTCCGAGGGGGTTTCAACCTCATGCGCAGGTTCATGCTCATGCTGTTTGCGGCGCTCGCCGCTTCGGTGTTCTTCCTGCCGACCGCATCGGCCGGCAGTCCGCACTTTGTCGGCACCCCGACCGTCACCCGGTCGGACAGCTCGTTGACGGTCTCCGGTAAGGAAGCCGGACTGGGCAACGAGGACCAGGTCCACATCGTCATCTCGGCCCAGGCGGCCTGCCTGAACCCGGGACAGAACTTCCCGTCCGCCGCGAACAAGCAGACGTTCACCGCGGCCGGCGACTTCCCGGTCCAGAACGGGAAGGCGAACTTCTCGCTGACGCTGACGGCGACGTTCCAGCCCAAGTGCAGCCCGCCGATGACAGTGGTCTTCGGTGACGTGACAGTCACCGACACCACCAACAACATCTCGGTGACACTGCCTGGCACCTTCTGATCGCACCACGACGCCCGCGCCCGGACTCCCGCGCGGGCGTCCCGCCCGGCGTTACGGGAAGCGGGTGGCGAGGGCGATGCAGGCGCCGGCGGCGGCGAGGGTGAACAGCATCGCGATCCCGGCGTACCGGGCGGTGATCTCCTTGTCCACCTCGTCGTAGCCGACCGAGGAGCCGATGTCCTTGTAGACGTCCTCGAGCTCACCGGCCGACTCGGCGGTGTACGCCTCGCCGCCGCTGATCTCGGCGACGGTGCGCAGCTCGGCACGGTCCGGTGGCACCCGCTGCCGGATGCCGTCCATCTCGATGAAGCCGGAGTCGGTGCCGAAGCAGATCGTGTACACCGGGGTGTTCTTCGCCTTCGCCGCCTGCGCACCCTCCTGCGCGGTGCGGCCGACCGTCCGCTTCCCGTCGGACAGCAGCACGATCCGCGCCGGGGCCGGGTCGTTCGGGTGCTCGGGGTCCGGCGGGACCTGGGTGAGCGCCTGCAGCGAGGTGAAGATGCCCTCACCGGTCGCGGTCGACTCGGCCAGCTCGAGCCCGTCGATCGAGCGCAGCACGGTGGCCCGGTCGGTGGTCGGCGGCACGATGATGGACGCCGTACCGGCGAAGTTCACCAGCGCCACGTTGAACTTGCCCGGCAGCTGGTTGACGAAGTTCTTCGCCGACTTCTTCGCCGCCTCGAGCCGGTTCGGGTCGATGTCGGTGGCCATCATCGACAGCGAGACGTCGATCGCGACCACGATCGTGGCCCGCTCGCGCGGGACCTTGACCTTGTCCTTCGGCTGCGCGAACGCCACGATGCACATCAGCGCGGCCAGCAGCGCCAGCCCGACGGCCAGGTGCCGCCGCCACTGCGGGCGCCGCGGCGCGACCCGGTCGAGCAGCGCGATGTTGGTGAAGCGCAGCGCGTACTGCGAGCGACGGTGCTGGAGAAAGATGTATCCCGCGACGATCAGCGGGATGAGCAGCAGGAACCACAACCGCCCCGGAGACAGGAACTCCATCAGCGAGCCACTCCCTTCGGCGGTTGGTGCAGGCGGGGCGCCACCCGCCGGTAGGCGAGCACGAACCGCACGGTGTCCGCGACCCAGTCACGGTCGGTGCGCAGCACGAGATGCCCGGCACCTACCCTACGTAGGGCGGCGCGGGTTCGTTCCCGCTGTGCCAGAGCGGCCGTCGCGAACGCCTCCCGGACCTTGCGCCGCCGGGTGTCGATCTCGCGCACCTCGCCGGTCTCCGGGTCACCGATCGTGACGACGCCGATGTTCGGCAGCTCCAGCTCCCGCGGGTCGACGATCTCGACCGCGAGCACCTGGTGCTGTGCGGTCAGCTTGCGCATCGCCCGCTCCCAGGAGGGTTCGATCTGGGTGGCGATCTCGCCGTCCTGCGGGGTGAGGAAGTCCGACACGATCACCCGCAGGCCACGCTTGCGCTGGGTACGCGCCATCGACTCCAGCGCCGCCGCCAGGTCGCTGCGGTGCACCTCGTCGTCGGTGCTGAACTGCTCGGCGAGCAGCGCGCGCAGCAGGCCGTAGAGCGCGAGCCGCCCCGACCGCGCCGGCCAGCGCCGCAGCGCCGAGTCGCGCAGCATCAGCCCGCCGAACCGGTCGCCGAGCCGGTGGGTCAGGAACCCGACGGTGGCGACGGCCGCGACCGCGAGCTCCCGCTTCTCCAGCGTCGACGTACCGAAGTCCATCGAGCCGGACAGATCCACCAGCGCCCAGGTCTCCAGCTCACGATCCGCGATCAGGTCGCGGACGTGCGGAACCGTGGTGCGCGCGGTGACCGCCCAGTCCATCCGCCGTACGTCGTCACCCACCTGGTACTCACGCGCCTCGGCGAGCTCGGTGCCCGGCCCCGGCAGCAGACCGAGATGCTCGCCGTGCAGATAGCCCTCGAGCCGCCGGACGACGGTCAGCTCCAGCCGCCGCAGCGCACGCTCGGGAGCGAGCTGCGAGATCGTCATCGCAGCTCGTGGATCGGGACGGTTGGGCACTACACGAACTCCGGACGGCCGGTGCCGTCGGCGCCGTCGCGCCAGACCGGCTGCGGCGGCGGGACGGTGGCCAGGATCCGCTCGATCACCGCGCGCGGGTCGATGTTGTCCGCGACCGCGTCGAAGGTCAGGCCGAGCCGGTGGCCCATCACGTCCAGCGCGACGGTCTGGATGTCGCTCGGCAGCAGGTAGTCACGCCCGTGGATCAGCGCCAGCGCCCGGCCGGCCGCGATCAGGCCGAGGGTCGCGCGCGGGCTGACGCCCAGCTCGATGATCGGCTCCAGGTCGGGCAGGTGGAAGTCGGTCGGCGTCCGGGTCGCCATCACCAGGCGGACGGCGTACTCCGCGACCAGGTTGTGCACGAACACCTGCTCCGCGGACCGCTGCAGCTCGAGGATCGTCTCCGGCTGCAGCACCTGCCGCGGCTCCGGCGGGTCCACGCTCATGCGGCGGAGGATCTCGAACTCCTCGTGGCCGCGCGGGTGCGGTACGTCGATCTTCACCAGGAACCGGTCCCGCTGCGCCTCCGGCAGCGGGTACACGCCCTCGGACTCGATCGGGTTCTGGGTCGCGATCACGATGAACGGCTTCGGCATCGGGAACGTCTGGCCGCCGATCGAGACCTGCCGCTCGGCCATCAGCTCCAGCATCGCGGACTGCACCTTGGCCGGCGCGCGGTTCACCTCGTCGGCCAGCACGAAGTTCACGAACGTCGGGCCGAGCTCGATGTCGAAGGCCTCCCGGGTCTGCCGGTAGATCCGGGTGCCGACGATGTCGGACGGGACCAGGTCCGGGGTGAACTGGATCCGGGCGAAGGTGCCGCCGACCACACTCGCGAAGGTCCGCACGGCGAGCGTCTTGGCGACGCCCGGAACGCCTTCGAGCAGGCAGTGACCCTTGGCCAGCAGCGACACCATCAGGGTCTCGACCATGTGCTCCTGGCCGACGATCACCCGCTTGACCTCGCTGACGGCCTCGCCGATCAGCCGGGACTGCTGGGCAACCGAACCTGTCGGCACCGTGGTTTCGGTCATGCCTGTCCTTCCGGGGTCCGCGCGCGGACCTTGTCATTCACCGTCGTTCCCCACTTCGCAACACCGGCCATTCCATCAGATCACCGGGGCCAGCAGCCGCAGGGCCTGCCGCAGTCCCTCCCCATCCTCCCCCTCCGCGCCAAATCCCGCCCGCCGACCACACTTTGCGCCCACGTCCGTACGGCGGCGCGCACGGCGTACGGGCGTGGTGCACAAAGTCGGCTCGGGAGGAGTGGCGACGACAGTGCTACCGGGGATGTGGTGGGATTGGGGGTGATGACTGCGACCGAATCCCAGACCGAGGTGCAGCCGGCGGACGTGCCGGCCGGCCTGGAGATTCCGGACGCCCTCCCGCTGCAGCCGGAGGACCCGCCGCGGGTCGGCGAGTTCTGGCTCCGCGGCCGCCTCGGCGCGAACGCGGCCGGGTACCTGTACGTGGTCAGTTCCGACGACGGCCGGGAGGCGGTCGTCGCGATGATGACCGAGGGCTCGGCCGACGACGCCGCCGCGCGCGAACGGTTCGTGTACGCCGTCGACGAGTTGCCCGAGGACGTCGTCCTGGCGCACAACGACTCCGACGACGACGATCTGGCGCTCTGGGTCGCGATCGGGCCGATCCGGGCCGACGACGGGTCCAGCGCGGGGTCCGACGAGCGGCTGATCGCGGAGCGTCGCGGCGAGGAGATCCTGTCCGCGGTGCTGATGGACCGGATCCCGCAGCCCGGCAAGCTCCGCGGCCCGGACTTCCGGCATTACTGGGAGAACCGGCGCCGCCCCGGCCTGTTCCGGATCTGGCCGCTGCCGTGGCCGAACGCGCTTCGTCCGCCGTCGTGGTGGGCGCTCGGATTCGCGCTGCTGACGATGGCCGTGATCATGGCGCTCGCGGTGTTCCTGGCCTGGCTGCTGTTCCGGCACGCCGCGCCGCTCGAGCCGGAACCCGTCATCCCGACGCCGACCGGCACCACGACGGTCACCGTCACGCCGACCACGCCACCGCCCGGTACCGGCTCCGGATCGGTCACGCCGCCGACGACCGGCCCGCCGACGAGCACCCCGACCACCGGCGGTGTCCCGACCGAGGTGCCGACCGGATCGGCCGGTACGGCGACCAACCCGGGCGACAAGTTCTAGTCGGCGTCCTGCCGGACCGGGCGGACCAGGTTGATCAGGCCGAGCAGGCTGATGACGGCCCAGCTCCCCTCGAGCAGCAGGAAACCCCACGACGACTGCACCATGGCGATCGTTGCCAGCACACCTGATCCGATCAGGTTCAGGAGCTGGTAGGTGACCGTGCGCTGCCGCAGGCGGCCGGCCTGCGCGGCCGCGAAAGCGACCAGAACGGTGAGCGCACCAACGATTTCGACGACATCGAGGACATGCATCGGACGACCCCCTCCTGCGGGGTGAGGCGCCGTCTTGGCAGACCGGGTACGACGCCGCTCGTCCGGGGAGCCGCCGGAACGCGAACTCCTACTTCGACGATAGCAAGCGCAGCAAGTCCGGGTCCTTCCAGAGCCGCTGCGGCACGGGCTGCCGGACGAGTGCGGCGTCGGCCCGGATCTCCGCCGGTGTCGACGCCGCGATCAGCACCGAGGTGACCGCGGAATGCCTGGTGGGGAACGCGAGCGCGGCCTGCGGCAGGGACACGCCGTACCGCTCGCACACCGCCGAGATCCGCCGGGCCTCGACGGTCTGCACCTGGAGGATCTGCGGCGTCAGGACACCGGACACGATCACGGACACCGCCCGCGCCGCGCACCGGTCCAGCAGCGGCTCGGCCGACTGGTCGAGCAGCCCGTACCGATCGGTGAGCAGCACGCAGTCCAGCTCGACGTCCTGCACCAGCCGGTCGAGTTCGCGCCAGTCGTCCGAGGCCGCACCGACCGCCTTGATCACGCCGTCGCGCCGCAACCGGTCGAGCACCGGGTACGCCGCCTCGTCCTGCGCGAACACCAGGTCGACCGCGAGACCGAGCCGTTCGCTGCTCGCCCGGACCGATTCCTCCGGGTCGGCGCCGGTCACCTTCGTGGAGACCAGGAACTCACCCCGCGGCCGGCGCCGCAACGCCGTACCGAGGCGCCGCTCCGAGGCGCCGTACGCCGGGGAGGTGTCGAAGAACCTGATCCCGGCCTGGTACGCCGCGTCGACGGTCGCGATCGCTCGCTCGTCCGCCTCGCCGGCAGCGGTGCCGGGCAGGTCGTCACCGAGATGTGCGCCGCCGAGCCCGAACCGGGGCGGCCGGAACCGAGCCGTGGAGCGGGGCGCGAGCACTTGGCTGGGTGCGGCCATCGCACTCACCTCCGCTGGTCGGTTACCTACCAGGATCGGGGCTCGGCGGCTTCTCCGCATCTCGAACTAACGACCGGATTCGTACAAGGTAAGCACCTCCGCGTCGGTCAGGGCGCGGTCGTACAGGTGTACCTGGTCGACCGTCCCGTCGAGGAAGTCGACCGGGTTGCCGCCGAACTTCGCGCGCCCGATCACCGTGTTGCCGGTCGAGCCGGCGTCCAGGGTGCAGGCGCTCTTGGCGGCGACGAGCTGCCCGTCGACGTACAGCCTCAGCTCGCCCTTCACGACGTCCCGGACGCCGGTGACGTGGTACCACTGCCCCGGGTTCGGTTTGGTCGGCGACAGTGCCCGGATCCCGGGGAAGCTCATCGCGAACCGCTGGTCCTGCCCGGAGTACTGGAGGAAGAACGCGCTGTCACGATCGCCGTCCTGGCTGACGAACGTCTGGAACGCGCCGTCGGCCTTGTTGAGCTCGACCCAGGCGCTCGCGGTGTAGTTCTTGCTCGTGTCGAGCAATGCCGCGCCGGTGTCGGCGTACTGGCCGGATCCGTTCAGCGAGAGTCCCTGGCCGTTCATTCCGGGTCCGTAGACCGCGCCGCCCTGGAGTGTCGCGTCATTGTTGCCGACGGCATCTTCGCCGGATCCGTCCAGCGGGTAGAAGTGGATGCCGTCGGCACCGGGGGTGCCCGGGCCGGGATCCGGGGCCCCGCTGCCGGATCCGTCCGCGGTCTCGACGATCTGCTCGTTGATCGTCCGCACCTGGGCGAAGTCCATCTTCGGTACCCGCCGGTCGTAGGTGAAGAAGCCGTTCAGCTCGCCCTCGACATCGGTGATCTGGGTGTAGACCGAACCGCTGATACCGCACTGCTGGGCCGACTTCAGCACGTCGGTCTGGTTCTCGACGTACCTGCGGGTGAGGGTCGCCGAGTCGGGCTCCATCTCGTACGCCGACCCGTCGCCGAACCACATGTGATCCGGCACCTTCAGGCCGAACCCGCCGTGCTCGCCGTCGACCGCGGCACGATCAGCCGTCGGCGAGGTGGTCGCCGGGCCGAGGTACGCGTGATGGTCGAGGAGGTCGCCGCGGCCGGAGTCGCCGTGCGAGTTGCAGCAGTTCACACCGCTGTGCGCGTTCACCAGCCGGGACGGGTCCTGTGCCTTCACGGAGTCTGCGATCTGGCCCGTCTCGGCCCGGTCCCATTCACCCCAGCCTTCGTTGAACGGCACCCAGACCGTGATCGAGGTGAAGCTCTTGTGTTCCTCGACCATCTCGTGCAGCTCGGATTTCCATTGGGCCCGCCATGGCTCGGGCATCGCGTCGGTCTTCGACGCCGGCATGTCCTGCCAGACCATCAGTCCGAGCTTGTCGGCCCAGTAGTACCAACGGTCCGGCTCGACCTTGATGTGCTTGCGGACGGTGTTGAAGCCGAGCCGCTTGTGCTGCTCGAGGTCGAAGCGGAGCGCGGTGTCGGTCGGCGCGGTGTTCAGTCCGTCCGGCCAGAAGCCCTGGTCGAGGGTGGACAGGTTGAACAGGATCTTCCCGTTCAGCGCCATCCGAAGCTTGCCGTCGGCCCCCTTCTTCAGGCCGACCGCGCGCATCCCGGCGTACGACCCGACCTGGTCCACCAGTCTGCCGCGGTCGAACAGCTTCACCTTGAGGTCGTACAGGAACGGGTTGCCGGGCGACCAGGTCTTCGGGTGCGGAATCGGCACGCTCAGCTCGGTGTCCGCCGCGCCGGTCGCCTTCCCGACCTGCCGGCGTCCGTCGTAGGCCGTGACCTCGACGTCGAGGTTCGCGGGACCGGCGGCGGTGTTCGCGGTCACCTTCAGCGTTTGGTTCGGCAGATCCGGCGTGAGCTGCAGGCGGCTGATCGAGGCGGCGCTCACCGGCTCCATCCAGACGGTCCGCCAGATTCCGGAGCTGCCTTGGTAGAAGATCCCGTGGTCGCCGACCTCGCGCTGCTTGCCGATCGGCTGGTACGTCTCGTCGGTCAGGTCCTCGGCCCAGACGATGAGCTCCTGCGGACCGGTGGCGTGCAGCGCGCCGGTGACATCGACGTCGAAGCCGTCGTACCCGCCGCGGTGGGTGGCGACCTGACGGCCGTTGACCCACACCTTCGCGTCGTAGTCGACCGCGCCGAAGTGCAGCAGCAGCCGCTTGCCCTTCCAGTTGCCGGGGACCTCGAAGATACGGCGGTACCACATCCGGTCCTCATGCTTCTGCAGACCGGAGAGTGCGGACTCGATCGGGTACGGGACGAGGACCTTCTCGCCGAGCGTGCGGCCGACCGGCGGCTGCTCGCCAGGCGCGGCGGCTGACCACTCCCAGAGGCCGTTGAGATTGCGCCACTCGGGGCGGGTCAGTTGTGGTCTCGGGTACTCCGGGAGCGCGTTCGTGGGCGAGACGTCATCGGTCCACGGGGTCGTGAGCGGCGGTACGCCGACCTGCCACTCAGGCGCGGCCTGGGCGGTGGGGACCAGGACGGCTGACGCCACGAGGGCTGCTGCGGCCAGGATCTTGAGCATGGGCGGTCCTTTCAGGGGCGGAGAAAGGCGATCCCATGGAAACGTTCTCACGACAAAAGCGCAAGAGCTCGCGCACGATCAAACATTCACCCTGCCACTGGAATGCTGATCCACGACGGATCCCCAGCCGGTGAACTGAACGTCACCGTGGAGCCCAGCACGCTCCGGCCGAGGTACCGCGGGTCGACCGTGTCCACCACGAGGACGAGATGATGCCCGGCCGGCACCTCCCAACTCGTCGCCTCCAGCCTGACGTCGAGCGGGACCGCCTTCCCCGGCGTCGCGCCGCGCAGCGTGTACGGCTTGTGCGAGATCAGCGAACCCACGCCGAGCGCGTCGACGTCGTACAGATAGGCGAACAGCGACGTACTCGCGGCCGACGGCTTCACGGTGAGATGCGCCTTGGGCGACCCGTTCACGACAGTCGGCCGATCAAACGCCGGCCCGGACCACACGCCGGCGAACGTCCTGTCCACCAAGGGCGTCACGACCCCGGTCGGGATCGACAGCAGGCCCTGCAACGCGCCGGACAGAAGAGCAACGCCGCTGTCGGCAACGGTCGGTACGCCGGCACCGATGGTGCGGCTCCAGCCGGTCGACTCCTTCGCCTGCAGCACACCCGCCTTGGTCAGATACGACGTACGCTCCTGGCCGACCGCCGACCAGCTCGGATACCCACGCCACACGCCGCGCTGCGACTTCAACTGCACCGGCGCCTCGGTGTCGGCCCCGTTGTCCGCGCCGGTGAGGTAATGCCGCAGCCAGCCGGCCAGCTCGGTCCACGTCTCATTGGGCAGGCCAACGGCACCGCTCGCCTCTGGTGTCGCGTGATCGCCGTGCGCCAGCAGCAACCGTTTCGGGCCGGTGAGGGCGGTGAAGAAGTCCGTGTACTGCGTGGGCGGGAAGATCGAGTCCTCGAACGCGTTCGCGAGGAACACGGCCGGCCGACGAGCGTTGATCTGGTCCACCACGGTCGCCGCCGACCGCACCGGCGCCAGTTGCTTCGCCTCCCCGATCGCGCCGTCGAAGTCACCGGTGACGAACTTCGTCTGCAGCGACGCCATCTCCGGCCCCGGCCGGCCGGTCACGTTGCCCAGGGCAAGCAGACCCGCGACCGCCTGGAGCGAGACCGTCTCGTTCGGATTCAGCGACCGGATCAGATCCGCCCACCCGCTCAGCGCGCCGACCGCCGTGATCCGCGGGTCCTGCGCGGCGGCGAGCAGCGACGTACCGGCGCCGTACGAGATCCCCACAGCGGCGACCCGCTCGGTGTCGGCGGGCGTGTGCTGGTCGGCCCAGTCGATCACCTTGCTCACGTCGGCCACGGTCGGCGGGCCGGCGATGTCGATCCCGCCGCCGGTGTCCCAGAAGCCGCGGCTCGAGTACGAGATCACCTGGAACCCGGCGGTCGCCAGTTTCGCGCCCTGACCGACGTACTCGATGTTCGGCACACCCCAGCTCGACGGCATCACCACGAGCGGGAACGGTCCGTCGCCCTGCCCGGTCGGCGTGAGCACGACGGCGCCGATCTCGATCCCGCCGGCGCCGGGAATGCGCTCGTACGACGTACTGAAGCCGGTGGCGGTCTGGCTCGCGTCCGCACGTGGACCGCTCGCGATCAGGGTCAGAGCGACAGCAAGGGCGGCGGCAAGTCTGCGCACTGGTGGCCTCCGGCAGTTGGAATTACCGGAGGGTAACCAAAACGATGCCGCTGTGTCACTAGCTCGGCACGGTGAGTTCCGGATCGACCCCGGTCGCCTCCACCGACCACGCCCAGAGCCGCTCGGCCAGCTCGGGGTCCTGTGCGAGGCGGCTCGGCAGCACGACCTTCGGCGTACCGCGGTACTCGAAGAAGCTCGGCCCCACGAACGATCCGGGACGCAGGTCCGGGTACGTCGCGGCGTACAGACTCGGCCAGGCGCCGGCCGCCGCGGACTGTGCGACCAGGCGCGTCGCGGCGGCCCACACCTGCGCCTGCCGGGCACGGCCGGCGAGCTCGGGACCGGCGGCCTGCAGATGGGTCGCTGCGTACCCGGGGTGCGCGCCGACGCTCAACAGGTCAGCCCCCGCCGCGCGTGCGCGTCGATCGAGCTCGAGCATGAAGAGCAGGTTGGCGAGCTTCGACTTCCCGTACGACTCCCACTTGCGGTAGTTGCCCGACGGGCGGCGCAGGTCGCTTTCGCTGATGCCCCGCACGGTCTTGTGCATGAACGAGCTGACCGTGACGACGCGGCTGCCATTGACCAGCAACGGGAGCAGTCTCCCGGTCAGCGCGAAATGCCCGAGATGGTTCGTGCCGAGCTGCAGCTCGAATCCGTCGACGGTCTCGCGGTGCGGCGGCGCCATCACGCCGGCGTTGTTGACCAGCAGATCGAGCCTGTCGTACGACTTCACGACGTCGGCGGCGGCCTGCTCGACGCTCGCGAGATCGGCGAGGTCGAGCTCCAGAACCGTCGGCGCCCGCCCGGCCTGCTGCGTCAGCGTTTCCGCCGCCCGCGCGGCCTTCTCCGGGTTGCGGGCCGCGACCAGCACGTCCGCGCCGTGCCGGAGCAGTTCGCACGCGGTCTCGTACCCGATCCCGCTGGTGGCGCCCGTCACGAGTGCCAGCCGTCCGGTCAGGTCAGGAATGTCCGCCGTGGTCCAGGTCATGCGCCCACAGTAGTCGTGGGCGCATGACCGGATGATTCCTAGAGGATCTTGCGGGCCTTGAAGGCGTCGGTCACCGCTTGCGCGGCGGCCTTGCCGTAGAGCAGCCGGGCCGCCTGGACGGTGTCCTGGGCCGCGGCGGCGAACGAGGTGTCCGGGTCGTAGAAGAACGTCGCCTCGAGGATCAGCTTGTTCGCCTTCGTCCGGCCGAGGGCCTTGTGAATGTCCCACAGTGCGTTCGACCAGATCTCACCGTCGTCGTGCACCTCACCGGTCTTGTCGTCGGTCGTCTTGCCGGTGTCCGTACGGCGCAGGCAGTGCGGCTCGTTCGTGGTGTACGACGTGGCGTCCCAGTCCATCACGCACGGCAGCTCGAAGCCCTTGCTGACCGGGACCGACATCGTCACCGCCCAGTAGTCGCCGAAGCCCTCGCCCATCGCGCCGGCCTCCTCCGACTCACCGAAGCCCGGCACCACGTCGTCCTGGATCGCGTGCCCGTACTCGTGCCAGATCACCTCGGCGTCCTCGGCGTCGTCGACCCCGCCCTCGCCCATCGTGATCATGTCCGTGGACGGGTCGTAGAACGAGTTGTCACCGGAGAACGTGTCGATCGAGAAGTCCTGCGACTCGTTGTTCACCTCGGTGAAGCCGAGCTGGTGGATGTACTCCTGCGTCTGGTTGACGTGGTAGTACGCCATCACCTGCTCGAACTTGTCGTTCTGCCGCTGGTACACGAACGTGTTGGTCTTGCTCTGCGCCAGCCCGCCCTTGGCTTCCTTGATGTTCACGTAGCTGCCGTTGAGCTTGCCGGAACCGTCCAGGTTGCGCAGGATCACGTTCTTCTGCGCGAGGAACAACTCGTCGGTGTTCTTGTCGTTCTGGTCGGTCAGCTTCTCGTTCTGCTCACTGACCACCGGGTTCGGGTCGAACACCGACCCCCTGCCGTCGACGTTGTCACTGATCACCTTCGACTCGACCACACTGCCGGTCTTCGCATCGACCAACGACCGGCTGACCCCCTCGGTCGAACGGCTCGTGACATTCCAAACCAGGCGAGCCTCCGGACCACCGATCACCGCCAACTGCGCAGCGCCACTGGTAGCGGCCGGCTGCAGCACCTCGCTCTTGTTCGGCCCCGCGACCCGTCGCGCCCTCGCGGTCACCGCAGCATTGGCAGACTGCGTCGCCGACGCCGACGCCACCTTCGCGCTGATATCCAGAGTCGCCGGCACGGCGTCGCGCCCGTCCGCGATCTGCACCGCCCCGTCCTTGGCGACATGCTTCGCGTAGTACCCGTTGATCACCGGCAGACCCTTGAACGTCTGCTGGTACCAGTAGTGCTTGCCGAGCAGCGACGCCTTCGTCTTGATCAGCTTCAACCCGCCCGGATCAGCCGCCGCCACCTGCGGCACAGCCCCCGCGACACTGGTGAACGACAACCCAAGCGACACACTAACCAGCCCAGCAGCAACAACCACCAGCGCCTTACGGCGTTTCCTCATCCGCTTCCCTCCCACGCTCCTGTTGCGTAACGCAACCACTACGGTCCGTAGAACCCTAGATCGACACCCCACACGCTGTGAAGAGAAACTGCGCGCCGCCGGATGCCCGCAAGGGAAACCCCCTTACCGCGGCCCTCCCGGAAGTACTGCCACACAATCCGAATCGATGGCCTGCTGCGCACCAAGCCCAACCCCGAGACTCAGCAACGCCACAGCACATTCCCCAGCCGGGATCAGCAACTCGACATCGAATACGTCCGTCATGCGGTTGCGGGCGACGACCGCGGGCTCACGACCGACTCGGTCGCTCGCGCCGACAACACGGAGCACATGGCGGCCTTCACGCGATCCCGCTCGTCGGAGTAGCAGACCGGCGACTGCGCTACCTGCGGGCCCTGAACCTCCCTCCCGTTCACCCCTGACCCCGAAGCCTGAACCTCTAGGGAAACCGAAGCCAAACTGAACGCGCACGAGGCACCCGCTAACGCATAACAGCCCGACCCGGAAGGGTCGAGCTGTTATGCCTCGCGCTTACGAACGCCGAACCTGCAACAACAGGGCTGACATCGCAGCCACGAGCGGCAAAAGCCCCGGGCAGAACACCCCGACCACGGCAACAACGATCAGGACAGCCTGAACAGCCCGCCGCAGCAAACCGATCAGACTCACCATCAACGAGGTCAACGCAACCAAGTTGGCATTCCAACGCTCAACTTTCTTCTCGAAAGAAGTGCGCTTACGACGGGTGTTAGCAGCAACCATGAGACTCGACTCCTGGTTTCAGGTGACGAAACGCCAAGGAGTTGCGCTAACAACCACGTGGCGAATCGATCACAAGTGAACGAAAGCACCGCGTGGTACTTCTGTCTTTCCCACGAGGCTAGCAAGCACTCGCAGCGGGGCGCCAGCCCGTCGTCGTTGATCCGTGCGCCCTGCCGTCAGCTATGGTTGAGCGGTCGGCGGAGGTGCGCTAACACCGTTGATGCTGATCAGACCGCGGCGCATCTTTGGACTCGACTCCGTGCGCCGCGGTCTGCTTACCCTCGCAGGTTGACCAACACAGGACCGACGCGAACACCGTTAGAACGAGCAAGCGACACCAATGCATGCCCGGCCGGCACGCCTGTAATGATGTCCGAGACAGTCCAGCGAGCTCGCTCAACACGACGCGCACTGTAACCGGCGGTCTGACTCTCAGTCCTACCGCTCGCTGATCCGTACTCGTCATAGCGGACACCTGAGGTCGCGCTTCTGTTGATCGTCGTCTCGGTCACATACTGCTCACCGAACCACCGCGAGAAGACCTCGGCGTCCACAGGATCGATCCCGCCGAACACAGCCTTGCAGCCGGTCGATCCGAACACCGTGGCGCGCACCTCTGGCGGAAAGTCCGTCATCGTTTGCGTCAGCAAGACCAGGCCCGCGTTGTTGGACCGCAACTTCTGCACGCCACGCGCGACGTAGTCGTCGACGAATCGTCCGGCTTCATCGATAACGAGGCCTTTGAAGATCGACCGGTCTGCCTCCGAAGATGATGTGATCTGCACGAACTGGGACACGACAAGGCGGGCGAGAATCCGTGAGGCGTCCGGATACTCGGCCTCTGGCAGCGACACACGGACGCGGACGGGCCGGTCGAGATCGCGCATCTGGAACGTCGGCCCGGGATGGTCCAGCAGTCTCCGAAGCGAAGGCCGGTCTAGAAGTGCGAATCGCTCCACCAAGCTCGCAGCCGGGTCCGCGGAGCGATGAACTTGGGTCCGCCGAGTATCCAGCAGCGCCTTGAGATCCTTCGCGCCTGGACCCTTGAGCCGTGATTTGACGCCATCCATGGCACTTTGGTCCGCCCGAAGTAGCCCGAGCAACTCGCGAACTGTTGGCCAACGCTCATAGCCCGCGTGAAACGGCTCAAGGCAACCATAGAGGGCGTTCTTGGAGGCGTCGATGAAATACGCTTTGTCGTCGGTGACACGCGGCGGGAGCAGTGCCGAGGCGAGGCGATCCGCCGCCACGTCGGCGGTCCTCGACCCACCAAACAGGCTGAACCCGCAGGTTGGATTGAGAGGGTCGATCGTGACGTCGAACCAGCCGTCATACGCAAAGTCGGTCGACTTGGGATCGACTACGACCATGCTGGCCTTCCCTGTCAACGCTGCGAGTGACAGATGCTCGACGATCGGGATTGCGATACCGCGAGTCTTTCCTGAGCCTGGTGGGCCGATCACCAACAGCGAGGTACGGAGGACGTCCAGATCCAAGCCGAAATCGCCGCTGATCCCGTAGTCACTCCGATGATCCGGCACGACCTCGCCCAGCCTTACCTGACCAGCGAGGAGATTGTGGAGTGCAAACCGGGGCACAGGAAGATTTCGCTGCCGGGACGGGTGAACCAGAGCCGAGCCATGTTCCCGTAGAACAGCTTCGCTCAGTATGTCCAATTCTTTGGGGTCATGGCTGGCAAGCGCAATTCTATGGGCGATTCTCGCACGATCTACATCACCGAAATCGGCACCAACCGCCAGTTCATCCAGATGCTCGGCAAGTTCGGAATGTGATCCGCGGATACTGTCCCACGGCTGAGTCACCGGGCGCGGGGCTTCTGCGGTGACATCGACTGGCTGATCGCTATTGGCTCCAGCGCCCCCAGCCATGGAGGCCAATTTCCGCTTGAAGGATTCGAGTTGCTCGCGGCGTCGCTTCAAGGCCGGGCTCCCTGCATGTGACGTTCAAGTGTCCGGATTCGATCGGCGATTGATGGATGCGTTGCGTACAGCGCACCACGCCAGCCAGCAGCGCGTCGAGCAACATCATGGCCTTGGGACTGGAGATCGTAAAGGAAGGCGATGATATCTCGACCATATCCCAACTCAGCTGAGACTGCGTCGGCCATCAACTCAGCCCGGCGACCGAACCATGCCAAGGGAATCGGCACCACAATCGGCAGAAGGGCGTACCAAGCCCACCCCCAACGGCCGAAGAGCACCGAGTTGAGAATCAGTCCGCCGATCGCCACGGTGAAGAAGCCGACAATCAAACACCCGAGCGCGGGCACCCGACCGCCGACACGGAACAGAGCCTGGATGAACGAAACCATCAGTCGACCCGGCTGCGCATACCAGAACACGAGCAGACCCGCCCACGGGTGACCGCCTCGGTGGTGCCCGAGCTCGTGTGCAAGTACCGCTTGCAGTTGCCTCGGCGGCAGGTTGTTCAACGCCCACCGCGTGACGGCGACGGAATGACCCGCGACGGCCGAGCCATTGATGGTGTCCGATTCCTCGATCCACAGCCGGTAATAGCTGGGATCAACGCCTGCGCGTGCACAGACCGCCCGCCAGGAGATGTCCAGCTTCTGCTGTTCCATCAGCGTCGGCTTCCTCAGCCGGTAGAGGTACTTCGCGATGTAGTCCTCGGTAGCAGGCCAAATAACCAGCAGACCCGACAGGACCCACAGTACGACGATCAGTAGGCTGACCCAGCCTGACGAGAGCCAGGACGCGACCGACGACACCACGCCGAAGCTCCAGAGCGCCCATGGAATGCCGAGTAGCAGTTCGGCCGCGGACGGCACCGAGATGCGGACACCTGACGAAGACGGCAGCGGAGAGTGGGGCGGTCCGTCAGCTGGACTGAACGATCCAGGAGCGGTGTCCGGCGCGTTCGGGGCTCCTCGGTCGTCGCGTTTGTGTGGAACTGGCTGCCAACTGTCCGCAGAGAAGGAGCCCGGCCGGTCGTCCTGTCCGTTCGAGGCGTCAGATCCGTTCATCCACGACCTCCGTGTACCGTCCAGCGACTCACAGTCGACAACCGTTCACCTCGTCCCGCCACCATCACTGAGTCCGTCCTCTCCGACGACAAGCTCAATACATCGAGACATGCACGTGGTCGAAATGTCCACCTGTCGCGCTCGATGGATCGTAGACTCCACCGCCGTTGTAAGGACGCCATTGCCCGGTCCGGGCACTCCAGATCTTCCCGGCCCAGATGACGTAGCGCACACCAGTGTGCCCAGCCGTTTGCAGCGCCCAGTTCGCGTACCGGTCCCCCTTGACCTGTGCTGCCGGCACCTTGCGGCTGTCTCCACCGACGAAGACGTCGCACGCGCGGCCCTTCGGATGGTCACTGGTCGGATTCCAGGCATGCGCATCCCAACAGGACATGCTCGGGTTCTGAAGCGCCGCACGCGCTGCCGCGACCCAGGATGCGGTTCGTGGAGTCACCATTCCTCCCGTACCGGTTGGGTCAGGAACGGTTTGGTCTTCTGGCTCCCACTCTCCGGCGATTGGCTTGCCGTCGGTCAAACCGCCACCACAGTCGCTATCAAGCTGGGCAGGCGTTGCTGCGCCTTTGCCACGGCTTGGGCGGCCGCGGCCGGCGTATGGATCCCCCGAGCGGTTGAGATCAATCCCGGCCGACTCGGCGATCTGCCTCGCTTGCTGCTCACGGAGCGCGTAGCGATCGGGAAACGCCGAGACCTGCACCGCCTGTGCCGCATCGCCCAGATCCATCGTCGGCCATCCATTGATGTCGACGAGCCCGGGCGGACTCGGCGGCGCCGAACCACCGAAGAAGGCACCCGCCGCGTAGCTTGGATCCATGATTTGCGCGGGAGTTCCCCACCCCGCGCCTGGACGTTGCTGAAAGAGACCGACCGAGTCCGCATCGCCGTAACTCAGGTTCTGTAGATCCGATTCCACCAACGCTGTCATCAGCGCGATGAGTGTCGCCTGTCCCGGCAAGCCGCGTTGCACGGCGACGTGGTCAATGATTTTCGCGTACGCGACCTGACTGGCCCTGAGGGGCCCTTTCGCTTCGGGGTCTTGCCCTGCCCCAGGCGCGCCCGGTGGACAGGCTGCGTTGACCCGGTCACCGGCCGCCCCGAAGGGCACAAGAACCACGACGGCCATCAACGTCAAGATGGCGCCGACGCCAGCAATCTTCGGTGCGATGCTCTTGGCACCCGCGAGGCCGACGGCCTGGGCCAGATCACGACCGCTAAACACCAGCACCGCCCGGCTTTGCCATCATGGCCCCGTCCCCCCGTCGATCGATCCGACCAGCCACCGCTGCTCGTCACGAAACACAGTGACGAGCAACGGCACATCGAATGTTCCGGGATCCTTGCCAGTGGTCCGGATCTTGACCGTGACCAGGCGGGTGATCCTGGTCTGCGTATCCGTCGGAGCCGTATCTGCTCTCGGGGTGGTGATCGTGACCGAGAGAACCTCCGACGTGCCTCCTGAACTCCGCAGTGCCTCATACGTAGCGTCACCGGCGCTCGCAAAACTGGCGGCAAGTTCGGGCGTCGTGAACTGTTGAGCCCGATTGACGAGTTGCTCGTACGTTTCGGTGGCTGGCGAACGTTTGTAGAAAAGATTCGCCCAACTGCGCGTCGTGTTGTCTGCCGCCACGGTCGCCGCTGCTCCTGGTCGTTCGGTCTGTGGCGGCGGAGTGGTCAGCGGTTCAGTTGTTGAGCCGGGCACCGCAGACACCGACGTTCGCGACGTTTCCGGCTCGTTCACCGCAACCCCGCTCGGTGTGAGCAGACCGACCGGACCCTGGTCATTCGATTCCTTACCGAAAAGGCGCGGCAGCCCGCCACCAACGCCCAAGACAATCACGGCCAACAGAACCACCACAGCGATCACTCCGAGCGGACTCGCTGGCTCGCTTCGCCTACGGTCGCGCAACGCCGCCCGCTCGCGGGCGGCATTGTCCGAGCGGCGCTGGCGACGGGACGTCCGCTCGGAGCGCTCGGTCGGATGGGTGATGTCGCTGTCTGTTGGTTCCTGTCCGCGATCACGAGCTGGCGGCACCGCGATCACCGCCCTCCGGATGGCCGCACTGGAGCACTACGAACCGCGGAGTACTCCCGGTACGTCCTGGAACTGGAAACAGGCTGCCGGCGTGCCGCCCGCGACCGCTTCGACGGCCCCTCACGAAGGCTCGCAGACTGAACGTGCGTCCGGCGTGGCTCGTATCCGCCGTTGCGCAGCTGTGCGGCAGTCGTCGAGGGTCTCGCGTGGCGCCCTGAGCTGCGGCTCGCTGAAGCCGTGCTGGCCCCGGGGCTCCGGTTGGCTTTGCCCGACCCGGTTGTCCCACCTACGTAGACCGTGTCCTTAGTCTGACGACGCAACGCCTCGTCCTGCCGGCCCGGCTTTAAGCGGCTCTGCGACGCAGAAAGCGCAATCGAGCCCAGGCGTCCCGGGACCGATCCGCTGTCAATAGGTCTCTTCGCACCTATTCCTCCAGCGGAACGGCCGATCGGGGAACGTCGGCTGCCGGGAGTGGTCGCTTGTTCGTCGTCCCCCCGGGGGATGCGGCCACCTGGAGGCGGCATGGTTCGATAATTTCGGTTGGTCTCCACGCGATCCCCTGGATTCGCGTCCGCAGGTTGACGTCGTCCGTCCTTTGGACGTTCCGTGGGCGTCGGAGCAGATCCGCGGCTACGAAGCGCCGTCACAACTCGTCTGACGGCTTGCACTGCCCCGCGGCGCGCATACGAACCCATCACCATGCTCCCGAGCCCGGGACGCATGGACGACGTCACGCTTTCGAGCAGGCGCCGAAGCCGATAGGCCGCAACAAGAACAACCAGCGCCAGACAGGTCACTGGAAGCCAGCCGAGCGTGTTGCTCAGCGTGAACACGGCCGTCAGCATCGATAGCGCGATACCGAACACCAACATTGCCGCCACAGACTGGAGAACCAGTCCGAGAAGCGACTCGAGCCAGTTCATCCCCCATTGACGCGAGCGCCCTGGAACGATGAACAAGCACGCGAAAATAACACCAACAACCAACAGCACCAAGCAGCCGACGAACGCCATTAAGGCTGTCACCGCGAGACCGATGATCAAATAGGCATACATCGCCGCCGCGACCCCAGCGACCAGCAGTACCCCGACACGGCCAAAGGCGTTCTCACCTTTTGCCCACTTGACGGTCGGAGCATCAGCGCTACCCTCCCCCTTGACGACCACGTCGTTGATGTAGTCCATGCGCTTGTCGGAATCGACCCCGACATCCAGCAATCCCTTTCCGTACCGCTTACACGCGTCGATCGAGCCAAATTCAGCGATGCACCAGGGGGTTGCGGCGAAACCTCTCCAGGCCGAGTCTCCGGACTTTCGAAGCATCGTGTCTCGAGAAGTGCCGGGAAAGGCCGGTTCTGGCATCTCGATTGGAGTCTTGAGGGTCGGACCAAGGATCTGCTGAGACGCCCCCATCACGGTTTGGGCGCCAACCTGCCGTGCCCCATCGATCCCCTTCAGCCATGTTGCGGCGCCGAACGCGAGGCTGACGGCTAGGAGGCCGGCCGCAAACACCCACACAAGTTGCCCAAAAGCGGTTCCAGTCGAACGTCGGTGCACGTAAGCGGCAATTGCTCCGAACGCAAGCGCAGTCGGCAACAACCATGCGGTCAACTGTCCGCTGATGCCACCGATTGCTCCAGAAGTGGCGTTCATCAATGGACGAATGTCAGTGAACGAGAAGAGCCACCATCCAACCGAGATCCCCGCACGCGTGGCCGCCACCACAAACATCATCAGCAACTGGGCGAAGGAGTTAAAGATCGGCCGCAAGGGGTCCCGCAAGCTACCTTCGAAGTCCAGGCTGAACGCCATCGGCGAATACTGCTCGAACAGCGTCCTGGTGTCGCCGTGCGTCAGGTCGGGTGCTGGTAGCAGATCCGCAAATCCGGTCGGCGCCGTCGGCTGCTTCGGGTCAGCGGCCAGCGCAACTTGTGAACTGACGATGAGTGAAATTGCCAAGACGGTGAGCGCCGTGCGGGTGCGGCGCTGCCATCTCATGCGACGTGCTCCTTGCCGGTGGGGGATTTTTGGTCGGAGCCGTTGGGAGGTGGCTCTTTGGTGTCGTAGGCGGGGTACATGGCCTCGTTGTAGGCGGCCTCGTCGGCCTCCTGGTCGTAGACCTCGTCTGGGCCGATCGGGGACTCGTAGCGGAGGGGATAGCCCTGGCTGTGGTCCTCGTTGTGGTCTTGGCCGTTGGGGATGGGGGGATGGCCGTTCTGCTGGGCTACGGCGGCAGGGGGTGGTGTCGGCTGAGGAGCAGGAGCGTTGGCGGCTGCGGGCTTTGCGGTGGGCGCGGGCTCGGGTGTGGGCGTTTCAGCGGGTGCCAGCTGGATCGACATCGGCTTCGGCGTGGAAGGCGTAGAAGGCCTGGGAGCCGTGGACGGTGGCGTCGGTTGCGTGGGGGTGTCTTGCGGTGCGGGCTGCAGGTGGGCGGCCTCGGCTTGGGCGTGGGCTGAGGAGGCCGGCTCGTAGAGTTCCTCGTCGTCGGCGAACGGGTCTTCGGGCTCGTAGTCGGGGACGACCGGGGCCGGTTCGGCCTTGTGTTCGGATTCCGGGGTGGTGCGGAGGAGGGCTGCTACTCGTTGGCTGGGGATGTCGATCTGGACTGTGGCTACTTCGTCCCAGCGGTCGCGCATGATGCAGTGGCCGTGGCGGATGGATTTGCCGTTGGCGGCGGTGTTGATGCCGCGGACCAGGGTTTGGTACGGCGGGGTCTGCGGGCGGCCGAGTAGTTCCAGGAGGGAGTCGACCTGTTCGCGGGAGCGGAGGCTGAAGGCGAACAGGGTGGTGATCTGCTCGACGAGGCCGGGGAGTTTGAGGATCGACGCGGGGTCCTGGGTGTCGAGGACGAGGGAGGCGCCGAGCGCGCGGCCGACGCGGGCGATGTAGTCGAGGAAGGACGCGCCGTCGGGGGTCTTCGTCAGGAGGTGGACCTCGGGGACGATGACGACCTTGGAGCGGCCGCGGAACTCGCGGCGGCCCGTCGTGCGGATCATCCAGGCCAGGCAGCCGCGGAGGCAGGCCATGCCGACGCGTTCGATCGGGGACCAGGACTCGGGCGCCGACTCGGGCGACGGCAGGGTCAGGCCGGGCATCTGGACGACCCAGAGGCCTGGGTTGGTGGTCAGGGAGGACAGGCCGGACGGCGGGCCGGCGACGACGGAGCCGAGACCTGTCTCGACCAGGTCGCGCAGTGCGAAGCCGACTGTGCGTACGGTCTCCTCTTCGGCGTTGCACAGCCGCTGGATGACGCCCCACGAGGAGGGGTCAGGCGACTGGATCTCCGCGCGTGTCGCCGCGACGACCGGGGCCTCAGCGGCGCCACGCAGATGCGGCGGCAGCAGGAGCATCAGCTGGGAAGGTGCCTGCAGCAACGCGTCATCGACAGGCAGCACCCGCAGCAGGTCGGCAGCACCGGAGAACTGCGCGGTGATCTCGATGACAGCAGTCGGTACGCCGTACTCGGCCGCGACGGCTGACACGCCGGCGGCGTCGCCCTTCAGGTCCAGCAGCGGCACCCACGCACCGGCGAACGCCGAGTCCAGACCGCCCATCATCGCGGCAGTCGTCTTCCCTCGACCGGACCGGCCGAGGAACAGCGTTGTGGTCGCGTCACCGAGCGCAGAACCGGCCGCGGCGTCAAAACGCACCAGACCGGGAGTGGAGCCCGTCAGATAGCCAATAGCCGGGCCAGTGGCGTCACCGATCGACGCACCGCCCCAGAACCAGGACCCGAAGAACGCGGTCGACTCCCGCACGTGCCCGAGGTCAGGAACGCGCAGCTGGTCGCCCGGCAAGGACTCCAGCCACAGGTCGCGCTGCTCGTCGGCGCCGGTGGCGACAGTGATGCCGCGGTCCGCATAGTGCGCGATGACCGCGTCGACGTACGCCTCGAGGTCTTCGCGGGTATCCGCGCTGACCAGCAGACGTGGGTGATCCTCGACCAGGGTCAGACCGCTCCGGTTGATGTCGCGCTTGACCTCGCGCATCACGCGCTCGGTCTCCACGATCTCGTCGGCGGTCTCCTCCGCGGTGCCCTTGGCGGCCGAGCGTCGCTGTTCCTTCGCGCTCTTCCGGGTCTCGTCGACCAGGTGGCGCGCGGTTTTCTTCGTCAGTACACGGAACCGGACCGAGGCCTCGACGGTGACGTCGATCTCCTCGCCGTCGTCGTCGATCGCCTTGATCTCGGACAGCGTCCGCAGCCACTCCCCCGCGCCCGGCGTCTCGAGCTCCTCGGGGAAGTCGGTCATCGCCAGGACGGACGTGTACGCCGCGATCTGGCCGCGCGTGTCGTAGATCCGCAGGTGGTCGGTGTACGGCACAACACGCCCGGACGTCAGCCGGGCCAGTGCGGCGCCGGTGATCAGACCACGACGCGGAGCCGCGACCGCGCCGCGGTGCATCTCGCGGCTGATCAGCCAGGAGATCACCTCCGCCGGCGCGGTGTGTGCCCGCCAGACGGTCGAGCCGAGCTGACGAGCGAGCTTGCGCACCCGCTCGTCGAGGTGCGCGAGCTCGCGCGCACTGACCCGCCACGACGTCGTACCGAGGGCGTCGCTGATCGAGCCGCGGACCTGGGCCGTCGCCCTCGGGTCGCGGTCGGACAGATGGACGCCGAGCGCGACGTACCGCTCGGGCATCCGCATCTCGTCGATCCGGTCGGCCCGGGTCTGCGCCCACGCCTCGTGGTCGCCGAGCCGGTAGTGGCCGCCGACCGAGTCGATGTAGTCCTGTCCGGTCGACCGGCCCCAGACCACCTTCAGGTGGCTGAGCCGGTCGCCGAGGATGGTCGCCGCGGCGCTGACCGCGGCGTCCAGGGCGGCGTCCTGCTCGGCCTCGGTGGCCAGGTCGGTGTTCGCCACCGAGATCAGGAACCATGCCTCGGCGCTGCGCTCGGTCACCAGCAGACCGTCGGCGATAGCAACAAGACGAGGTGGCGGTAAGCCGCGCTCGCGGCCGACCCCCACCAGGTTCAAGAGCTTGTCAGCGATCTTCATTCGCGGCCCTTCCCTGACGACGTCCTGCGACTCACCCGTTGTACGTAATCAGATCCCAGCAGGCGGGCCCGCTGGTTGACGGTGATGTCCGCACCCGCGCGGACCATCGGGTCGACCTCCACGACGACCTCGCGTTCCCACTCCGGCGTGACCCGGGCCTTGGCCAGGTCGGCCACCTTCCGGGTCGAGATGCGTTCCCGCCAGGGCAGGTACTCCGACTTGTCGGCGGCCCGGGCGCCCAGGCCGATGATCGGGCGGTGCGCCCGCAACGCGTACCGCACCGACAACGCCCACTCGGTCACCCGCCGGCGCCGTTCGTGGAACTTGCCGGACCGCCAGCCGAACGCGGTGATGACGAACGGCGGCACGATGTACAGACTGACGGTGGGCTTCTGCGGTACGCCGATGAACGGGAACAGCAGCGCGACCCAGAGCAGGATGACCACCGCACCGAAGATGATCATCCGGCGCCGGGCGCCTTCTCCGAGGTCGATCCCGAGCAGGTCGTACTGCCGGGTCTCAATCTCGAAGTGGTGGGTAAGGGTACGTCCGACGCGCATCAATTACCCCCGGAGAGCAATCCCCAAAAGCCCTTGAGCACGTTGATCGTCTGGTTGTTGGCGTAGATCAGCCCACCGACCAGCACCCCGGCCGCGATATGGCCGAACAGTTCGCCCCACTCGCGCTTGAAGTAGTGACCGATGGCGCGCAGCACGAGGATGGCGATGAAGATGTTCCCCGCGATGACCAGGACCCAGTCCTTGAAGTCCGCGCCGGTGGGAACATTCGGATCAGCCATGGGCAGAGCAAGCTGAACCACGCTCGCGGCCAGTTCGTGCGTCATCATTGCGGTGTCTCCCTTGTTGCTTCGGTCATCCGATGGCCAGTCGCTGGATTCATCCGACGGCAGCCACTTGCCATCGCTGTGCTCCGTCCGTGGCGACAGTACGCCTCAGCGTGAGCGTGTAGGTCTGGTCGAGCGTGGTATCACCCACGCCGTTCCAGGTGACGGCGGCGGTCGCCCGCCGCTCGTCGTCGTTGCCGGCGTACACCTGCCAGTCCTTCAGTTCACCGAACTTCACCGCGCCGTTGAGGCTGCGGATCGTGGAGCCGGGCGCGGTCACCGCGGACACCTTGTTGTCGGACTCGGCATACGCCGAGAAGAAGGCTTCCGCGTCCTTCTCGGTCGCCGCGGTGAGGTCCTCGTCGGGCTTGCCGGCGTCCGGCATGTTGCTGGGCAGCGGCGCCCGCTCGTCCGGGACGAACGTCGGCGGCCCGCTGACCACCACCCGGGACGTGGTCCGTGCGACCGGCACCGAGATGCGCTCCCACGTGATCGGCCCGGCGGCCCAGTTCTTGCCCTGCCGCGTGAACGTGTAGACACGGACCCGGACGTCGACCACGGCCGTGACGCCGTTGGCGTCGGGTTTGACCTCCCCCGGATACGCCACGTCGGCGGTCTGCTTGCCGCGACCGTTCCAGCCCGCGCGGCTGTCCAGACCGGAGGCCAGGTCGAGACCTATCTGCGCCGGACGGGCGTCAGGGTTGTTCTCGTCCCAGGTCAAGTACGAGATCGCGTACCGCGTCGCGACCGCGCTCGCGTCGGCGGCCGGGAAATTGCTCTGTCCGCTGACGACCGTCTCGGGCTTCTTGTTCGGAGCGATCCAGGAGCGGATACCGCTGATCGCGGCCAGCAGCAGCACGACGACCACCAGGCCGCGGAAGAACCGCCGGGCCCAGGTGGAGAACGAGGACTCCGGCTCGGTCGACCACGGTGTCTGCCCGGGCTCCAGCACCTCGCGGGCCGGTCCGGGCGCCGTGTGCGAACCATGCGGCGAACGCTGTTTCAAACGTTCGGGTGTGCGGCGGCCCGGCTCCTGCTGCGGGGTCTCGGACGGGCGCTGCGGACCTGGACGACGAGGAGGAGCCATCACGCCGCCGGGCGGCGGGCCCTGGTTCGGCGGGGTCTGGCTCTGCGGAGCGGAGTACTGCGCCGCGACCCCCTGCGCCTGGCGAGGGGTAGGTGACACCGGCCCGCCGGGGTGGGCCCACCACTCCGGCGCGGTGCTCTGCGGGCGTCCTTTACCCGGCTTCCTGGTCCGGCGCTGGTCCGACCAATGCTCACCTTTTGGCGGCAGATTCAGTACCGTTCGCCACCAACTCATCCCTACCCGCCCCTCAGACAGCAGTTACGCGGACAGTAGCCGGGAGGATACGGCAAGCAACCGCCCTCCGGGAGACCTGAAGCCAGGATCCCGATGGTCCATCGCTCCCCGCAGCCATACTGTTACCCCGCTCGCGGGCAGTGCCATCCTCGCCGTCACAGTTCCCGGCCAAGAGTGACACCTTCGGTACCGTCGTCATAGCTCCTCTCCCATGCCCGCCCAGGTCGGCCGGGCAGCGCACACCATGCCACACGCCGCGGACAGGTTCGAAAATCCGTGCGAAGAGCATGATAAAAGAATGCCCTACTGATCACGCATAGTAACCGATCCGATGGTCACCCTGTGGAAAACTCTCCCGCGCCGACGGGGTCAAATTCGGCTGTGGACAACCGCTTGCCGACGGCGGTCGCGGGCATAAGGTCGGAGTGACCCCTGCTACCCCTGGAGGACCAGGATGGAAACTCGCCGACTGGGCAGGCTCGGCCACCAGAGCTCGGTACTGATCTACGGCGCCGCGTCGCTCGGCGGCGTCGACCAGGATCGCGCCGACGCGTCGATCCAGGAAGCCCTCGACGCCGGCCTCAACCACTTCGACGTGGCCGCCGACTACGGCGACGCCGAACTGCGCCTCGGCCCCCGGATGCCGGAGATCCGGGACCGCATCTTCCTCGCCACCAAGACCGGCCGCCGGACGTTCGAGGAGGCCTGGAGCGAGATCAACCGGTCGCTCGAGCGGCTGCAGACCGATCACGTCGACCTGATCCAGATGCACGCCGTCTGCGACCTGGAGAACCTCGATCTCGTGACCGGCAAGGGCGGATCGCTCGAAGCCGCGATCCGGGCCAAGGACGAAGGTATGGTCCGGGCGATCGGGATCACCGGCCACACCGCACAGGCACCGTCGGTGCACACCGAGGGACTGCGCCGGTTCGACTTCGACAGCGTGCTCACGCCGCTCAACTACAAGCTGTCGACGGACCCCCAGTACGCCGCCGACTACGCCGCGCTCGTGGACGCGGTCAAGGCGTCGGACGCCGCACTGATGACGATCAAGATGATCGCCCGGCGGAACTGGGCCGAAGGCGAGCAGAAGTCGTACGACACGTGGTACCGGCCGTTCGACGAGCAGCGCTACATCACCGCCGCGACCGCCTGGCTGCTGAACGGTCATCCGGAGATCACCGGCCTGGCTACGGCGGGTGAGACCCGGCTGCTGCAGCAGATGATCGTCGCGGAGCGCGAGCGGGCCGACCTGACCCCCGAGGCCGCCGCGTCGATCCTCGACGAGGTCAAGGACTACGCGTCACCCTTCGTGGACATGCCCATCTGACAACGTGGCCCAGGTCACATACGAGACTCCGCATTCCGGTCACGCCGTACGCCGTACGGGATCTCCGTACGGCGGTCGCCGCGGCGCGGGAACAAGTCCGGGGGCGGTCGGTGTTGACTACTTCGTACTCATCTACTTTCGGAGGTCGTAGTGGCAACGGTCGAGCTGACCCAGGAGAACTTCAACGAGGTGGTCGGTAGCGACGGCCTGGTGCTGGTGGATTTCTGGGCAGAGTGGTGTGGCCCGTGCAAGATGTTCGGGCCGGTGTTCGAGAAGTCGTCCGAGACGCACGGTGACATCACCTTCGGCAAGGTCGACACCGAGGCTCAGGTCGAGCTGGCGCAGGCCTTCCAGATCCGGTCCATCCCGACCCTGATGGCGGTCCGCGACGGCGTTGTCCTGTACTCGCAGGCCGGTGCGCTGCCGGCGGCGAGCCTGGAGGACCTGATCGGCCAGCTGCGCGCGGTCGACATGGAAGAGGTCAAGTCCCAGATCGCCGCCCACGAGGCTGAGCACGGGTCCGAGCCGCACAGTCACTGACACAACCCCACCAGATCCGGGAGCTCAGCTCGAGCCCCCGGATCTGCTGTCTCCGAGGCGGGGGTCCGTCGTACGGCGCATCAGGTGGGACGTGCCGACCTCGGTCGTGAAGCCCCAGCGGGCGTAGAACGGGAACAGCTCGGGTTGGCAGACCAGCTCGAGGCTGCGGACGTCGGCGAGCGCCGGGTGGGTGACGACGGCGTCCAGCAGCGCGGCGCCGACGCCGGTGCCGCGATGGGGCTCGGCGACGATGACGTCGAGGAGCAGGGCCACGTACGTGTAGTCGGTCAGGACTCGGGCGAAGCCGGCCAGCCGGCCCGTCGACTCATGGGTGATGGCGAAGACCAGATCCGAGTGGTCCAGCAGGTGAGTGACATCGGCGGCAGTGCGGTCCGTCATCCACCAGGCCGTCCGCATCAACGCGGTCAGCTCGGGGATGCGGTCCCGGGCTACCGTGAATTCGGTCCTGAGCACGTGACTCAGTAGTCGCGGGAGCTGAGGACGCAGAACTCGTTGCCCTCAGGATCGGCGAGGACGGTCCAGGTGGACTCCTCCGACTGGCCGACGTCCACGCGCCGAGCGCCCAGAGCTTCGAGGCGGGCGATCTCGGCGTCGCGGTCCTGGCTGGTGTGCGGGGCGAAATCGAGGTGCAGACGGTTCTTGACCGTCTTGCCCTCAGGCACCGGAACGAACACCATGCCGGGGCCGATCCGCTCCCACGCGATGACGGTGTCGAGCTCGAGCCAGCCCGGCACGTTCACACATTCGTCGTCGGTCTCGATGATCGTCTTCCAGCCGAACGCCTCGGCCCACCAGGCCGCCTGCTTGCGGACGTCATGACAGTCGATCACGACCGTGTACCACCTGAGCACCATGGCAGCACCGTCCCACAGCCCACCGACAGAAAAGAGCGGGCCCTGGGCAGGAGAAAGATCGCCAGGGCCCGCTCTCGGGGCTGACCGGAGCGGCGTCGTGGTGGCCGGGTGGTGGCGGGCAGGTGAGGTGGCTGCCCGAGGAGGGTCACCGAAAGCGCTACACGATCAGCGGGACGGAGGGGCCACGTCGCTGGAGCCCCTCCAGGTCGTCAGCGGAGCGGGTTGAAGGGACGCAGCTCCTCAGGGGTGCGGCCGGTGGTGATGGTCTCGGCCAGCAGCTGCCCGGTGATCGGGCCGAGCGTGATGCCCCACATGCCGTGCCCGCCGGCGGCGAAGACCCGCGGCGACGCGGTCGCGCCGATCAGCGGCAGGCCGTCCGGGGTGCAGGGCCGCGGCCCGACCCACTCGAAGGTCCGCGCGTCCAGGTCGGCGTCCCGCAGCAGCGGCCGGGCGCCCTCGACGATCGCGTTGATCCGGCGCGGGTCGAGCTTCGCCCCGGGCTTGCGGAACTCCATCATCCCGGCGACGCGGAGCCGGTCCCCCAGCGGCGTGCAGGCGATCCGCTGCGCCGGGAAGTACACCGGGCCGGCCGGTACGTGGGCCATCGGCACGCTGAAGCTGTACCCGCGGCCCGCCTGGACGATGGTCTTCACGCCGTACTGCCGCGCCAGGTCGCCGAGCCACGCGCCGGTCGCCATCACGACCGCGTCGAACGAGTCGGTCTCGCCGTCTCCCGTGACGAGGCGGACACCGCGGATCTCGTCGACGATGTCGCGCACGTCGACGCCGCTGATGATCTGCCCGCCGCGGGCGCGCACCGCGTCGGCGAGCAGGCCGACGTACTCGCCGGGGTTGATGAAGCGCTGCCCGTGCAGCCGGATCGCGGCGCCGATCTGGTCGGACAGCGACGGCTCGATCTCGCGGGCGTCGTCACCGCTGATCGCCTCGAACTCGATGCCCTGGCCGGCGGCGTGGATCTGCTCGATTTCCTCCAGCAGCACCTTGCGCTCCTCGACGGTCCGGTAGGCGGCCAGGAACGACTTGGCCTCGTACGTCTGCGCCTCGACGCCGGCCTCGGCCAGGAAGGCGAAGGCGGTCAGGGCCTGCCGGTTGATCGGGACCAGAGCGTCCATCGCTGTCTTCCAGCGGCCGGCGGTGCTGTTGCGAGCGAAGCGGGTGAGGAACGTGAGGAGCCGCGGGCTCGCGGTCGGCGGGACGTACACCGGCGAGGAGGGGCTCAGCACCGCACGGACGCCGTACTTGAGGACCGCTGGTTCCGGCAGCGGGGTGGCCAGGCCGGGGGTCAGCCAGCCGGCGTTGCCCCAGGACGCGCCCGCGGCGACACCCTCACGGTCGAGCACGGTCACCTCGACGCCCGCCTCCTGGAGGAACCAGGCGGTGGCCAGGCCGACCATGCCCGCGCCGACGACGGCGACGCGATCGGGGACGAGGTGAGTGGATCCAGCTGTGGTCATGTATCGATGGTGGGGCCGCCGCGAGCGGCTGTCATGGTGCGATCACACCATATCAGCGACAAATGACTGTGCTCAGCGCACAATAACTTCATGACCTCCTCGTCCGATCTGATCGTCGCTGTCGGTCCTGCGCTGTTCGAGGTCGTGGTGCCCGGCAGAGGCGACAGCGAGGTCCGGGACGTGTTCCTGGCCGACCCACAGGAGCCCGCGACCGGTCAGCCGGGCGATCTGGTGCTCGGACTCGGTCTGCGCGACGCAGAGGCCGCTGTGGAGCTTGTGGAGCGCTGCGCCGCCGGCAACGCGTCCGGAGTGGTTCTGCGTACGGCGTTGGCGCACGAGCCGGCTGTCGTCGCCGCGGCGGAGCGGGAAGTCATAACACTGGTCGCACTGCAGCCGAGCGTCACCTGGGCACACGTAGTCTGGCTGCTCCGCGGCGTACTTGACCGGGCGGCCGCACCGGACTCTCCCGCCGCCGGAGACGCCGGTGTCCATCAAGAGCTCTTCGCGCTGGCAGATGCCGCCGCTGCGATCGTTGACGCACCCGTGACGATCGAGGACAACCAGTCCAGGGTCTTGGCGTACTCCTCGGGCCAAGACTTCACCGACCCGGCCCGGGTGTCGACCATCGTCGGACGCCGGGTACCGCCTGAGGTGATCGCGCATTTCCGGGCCCGTGGCATCTTCCGACGGCTCGCACGGTCCAGTGAGCCGTTCCTGGTGCCGGACGGACCGAACGGCATCCGCCCGCGCCTCGTCGTACCGGTCCGGGCCGGCGGTGAGTGGCTGGGTTCTATCTGGGCCGTTGTCGACGGTCCGGTCAATGACGCGGTCACGACAGAGCTCAGCAACGCCGCGTCCGTCCTCGCGTTGCACTTGTTGCGGCTGCGCGCACAGGCCGACGTGGCGCGGCGGAGTGCGATCGACCGGCTGCGGACGATTCTGCGGCAGTTCTCGCCGGACAACCCGATCGACGTACGGCTCCCGCCGCAGCCGTGGCGGGTTGTCGCGCTGGGGTCGCCCGACGGGTACGACGTACCGCAGCAGCTGGACCTGTGGGAGTCGACCGGTCGCCGGCACGGGTGGAGCGAGCCGCAGCTGGCTGACCTCGACGGGACCGTGCTCGCCGTCGTCACGGACTCCGACGGGCCAGGGTCCTGGAACTGGCTGCAGAAACTCGTGCTGGAGCAAGCACCCGGCACGTACGCCGCAGCGGGCGGTCCCGCGCGCGGTCCGGCCGATCTGCCGAGCTCACGGGCCGAGGCTGTCGAACTGCTGGGACTGGTACGGCGGGGTGTCGCACCGGGGCCGGCGTTGCGGGTCGAGGAGGCGTGGCACGTGCTGACGGTGCACCGCGCGGTGACGTCGCTTGATACCACCAAGATGGACGGTCCGCTCGCCACGCTGCTGCGGCACGACATCGAGCACGACACGGGCTACGTGGAAACGTTGCAGGCGTGGCTGGACTTTCCGGGGCAGCCGCAGCGGGCGGCGCGGGAACTGCACCTGCACACCAACACGTTGCGGCACCGGATGAAACGAATCGGGGAGATCGCCGCGCTCGACCTGTCGGATCCGCGCGAGCGGCTGGCGTTGCAGTTGCAGATCGCCGCAGTGCGGACAGAACACTGAGATCTACGCCACAGGTCCATGTAACAAGGCTTCATATTCCGGCAACTGCTGGGCAACATCCGCCTGACAGAGTCTTCCTTGTCAGCAGGTCCGACCTTTCACCAGGAGGCCGGAAAGGCTGCGGGTCCGAGCTTTTCACCAGGAAGCTCGGGCCACCCGTGGGCCCGGCGGTTGTCTGAGCGATCGCCGGGCCCCGCGGTATTCCCGGACGTTGCCTAGGACAACCTGTTCACGATGGTGCGGTAGACACCCGGCAGGGCGGCCGCGGCGGGGACGATGCGCGGCGCGAGGAGCGGGCGGTTGCGGGCCCACAGCAACGACGCGGTGAGCAGGCGGCACTCCCAGGAGACACGCCGCCAGGCGGCCTCGTAGTCCTGCGGGCGGTCGGCGCGGACGCAGTCGACGAGTTCGGCGGAGGTCCGGAGCGCGACGGCGATACCTTCGCCGGTCAGCGCGTCGACGTACCCGGCGGCGTCACCGACCAGCAGGACCCGGCCGGCGGTGCGGGCGCGGACGCGTTGGCGGAGCGGGCCGGCACCCATCACAGCACTTGCTGCCGGGGCGCCGCCCAGGCGACGCTTCAGGGCCGGGAAGGCGTCGAGGTGCGAGTCGAAGGTGCCGCGGGCCGACGTCAGGATCGCGACCCCGACGAGATCGTCGGCCACAGGTGTCACGTAGGCCTCCCCCAGCTTCGACCAGTAGACCTCGACGAGATCGGTCCAGGGCGAGACCTGGAAATGCTGCCGCAGACCGCGGCGTACCTCTCCCGAACTGTCACCACACAACTCGAGCTGGCGGCGGATGGGTGAGTGGAGGCCGTCCGCGGCTGCCAGGTAGCGGGCGGTCAGGCCGCCGGCGGTTACCAAGTCCGGCGTTTGGTTGATCGGGCCTACCCGGGTGGGGACGACGGGGATGTTCAGCGATGCCAGCCTGGACATGAGGGCGGCGTGGAGGGTGGTACGGCGTACTCCGAGGCCGGGTCCCGCGGTGAACAGGGCGTCGACGGAGTGGGCGTCGTCGAGGTAGCGGATTCCGTGGAACGGGCGGCCGGTGAGTTCCACGCCCAGGCGGGACAGGTACGAGACCGCGCTGTGCGCGATGCCTTCGCCGCAGGCCTTGTCGATCGGGGCAGAGCGGGGCTCGACGACGACAACCGACAGGCCGGCTAGCGCCGCGCGGATGGCGACAGCAGCGCCGGCCGGCCCGGCGCCGGCAACCAGCAGATCGACATCGGGCCGCATTCGGTTCACGGCACGAGGGCGGATTTCAGGGCCGCGTTCTCGGTCCGGATCCGCACGGCCAGCAGCGGGATGTTCAGCACCGTGAACACCAGCGCCGTCACCCAGGCCGTGTGGACCAGCGGGAGCGCGATGCCCTCCAGCACGACCGCCACGTAGTTCGGGTGCCGCAGCCAGCGGTACGGGCCGCGGGCCACCAGGTGGAGACCGGGTACGACGATCACGCGCGTGTTCCACTGATGCCCGAGCACCGCGATGCACCACCACCGCAGCCCCTGCGCCAGCAGCACCACCACGAACATCGTCCACCCGAGCCACGGAATGAACGGCCGGTGCAACGCCTCCACCATGCACGCCGCCAGCAACAACGTGTGCAAGGCGACCATGAACGGGTAATGCCCGCGCCCTGACTCCACACCGCCCCGCGCGAAGCTCCACCGCGCGTTGCGCAGCGACACCACCAGCTCCGCGACGCGCTCGGCGGCGACCAGCAGCACCAGACCCAAGTACCAGCCGTACATCACCACTCCAGCAGGACGAGTTCCGAACAGAAACCCGGCCCCATCGCCAGCAACAGTCCGGGACCAGCAGGATCCAGCTTCATGGTGTCACCGAGGACGTGCAGCACCGAGGACGACGACAGGTTGCCGACCGCATCGAGCGACTTCCAGGTCACGTCCAGCGCCCCCGGCCGTAACGACAGTGTCTCCGCAACCGCCTCGAGCACCTTCGGGCCGCCCGGATGGGACACCCACGTCCCGATCTCCGGCACCGTCAGGCCGGCCGAGCCGAGGAACTCCCGCACGTCGCCGCCGAGGTAGGTCCGGACCACTTCGGGCACGTCCGCCCCGAGCACGATCCGGAACCCACCCGCTCCGACATCCCACCCCATCACCCGCTCCGAGTCCGGGTACAACCGCGAACGCGTCGCCACCACCGACGGACCTGAGGCCGCCGGATGCTCCGATCCCGTCATCACGACCGCCGCCGCGCCGTCCCCGAACAACGCCCCGCCGACGAGGTTCGGCAACGACGCGTCGTCGCGCTGCAACGTCAGCGAACACAGCTCGACCGACAGCAGGACCGCGACATGCGAAGGCCAGGCCGTCAGGTAGTCGTGCAGTCGCGCGATACCGGCCGCTCCCCCGACACACCCGAGCCCGAACAACGGCAGCCGTTTCACGTCCTCGCGCAAACCCAGCCGCACCGCCACCCGTGCGTCGATCGACGGCGCCGCCACGCCGGTCACCGTGGTGAACATCAGCACGTCGACGTCGTCGAGCGTCAGCCCGGCGTCCTTGACCGCTCCCGCGACCGCTTCGGCGCCGAGGTCGACCGCGGCCGCGATCCACGCGTCGTTCGCCGCGCCGAAGTCGTCGAGCGCGGCGTACTGCTCCAGTGGCAGCGCGAGATACCGGTGCGACACCCCGGCGTTCGCGTGCAGCCGGCGGAGCAGCGCCGTACCGCGGCCGTCGGACAGGCACATCGAGGCGAACGCGTCCGTCAGCGCCGACTGCGGATAGCGGTACGGCGGAAGCGCGGGCCGGACCGCTGCGATCCGCGTCATCGTGGCATCGTTACGTCGGTGAGAGCACTGCGGACCGCCGAGGGTCTGGCTCTCGCCTGCCATCCGGGGCCGACCGTCGCCGTCACCGCCCTGGTCACAGCCGTCGCGTGGTCGGCCGGGCGAAGTCCGGCCGGGTGTCTTCTCGTCGCAGCAACGATCCTCACCGGCCACCTCTCGATCGGCTGGAGCAATGACGCGATAGATGCCGCCCGCGACACCATTGTGAACCGACGGGACAAGCCCGTGGTGCGTGGACTGGTGAGTCGCCGGACGCTTGCGGTGGGTGCGGGCGTCATGCTGGTCGTCACCGTTCCGGTCTCCCTCGCCAACGGCATCGCGGCCGGACTGATGCACCTGCTGTTCGTCGCCTGCGCCTGGGCGTACAACCTGGGGCTCAAGTCCACCGTGATCTCGTGGCTCCCGTACGCCGTGGCGTTCGGCGCACTGCCCTCGTTCGTGACGCTCGGGACCGCGCAGGTCTGGGCCCCGTGGTGGGCGACAGCGGCGGGTGCACTTCTAGGGGTCGGTGCCCATCTGGCAAACGTCGTACCCGATCTGGCCGACGACCTGGCCACCGGTGTCCGCGGCTGGCCGCAGCGCCTCGGCTCCTACGCCCGGCTGCTCGCGCCGCTCCCGCTGGCGGCCGCGACCGGCCTGCTGGTCGTCGCCCCGGCCGGCGCGATCGGCGTCATCGGCTGGATCGCCCTCGCGCTGGTCGCCGCCCTGCTCGTCACGATCCTGCTCTGGCGCAACGCACCGTTCCTGATCACGATCGCGATCGCCGCGGTCAGCATCATCTCGCTGGTCCTCCGCGGCGACGCCCTCGTCTGATCGGCAGCTCGACAGTACGTATACGTCCACTGCGGCGCCGCGGGCGGTCGGCTGAGCGTGGCTGCGGCGCGGCCGGCCGGACACCTCCTGTCGAGCTTGCCGGTCTCAGCCTGCGTCGGGCTTGAGTGGTGCGTTGCTGCCGAGGATCGCGGCGGTGAGCGCTTCCGCGGGCTCCTTGGCGGCGCGCGGGTTCGTGATCAGCACCAGGTCGATGGACGGCAACTCGGGCAGTCCGGCTCCCGGCGGGGGCTCGACCAGGTCGGCGGGCATCAGCGAGCGGGCGAAGATCGCGATGCCGAGCCCGGCCCGGACGGCCGCGAGTACGCCGTTGACGCCGCGCACGATGCACGTGATCCGGCAGGTCCGGCCGGCCTGCTCGAGGGACTGCACACCGAGCGACCGGCTCAGCGAGGGCGCCTGGTACGCGACCAGCGGCACCGGCCCGTCGGGGGCGATCCGGGTCCCCGCGATCCCGGCCCAGACCAGCGGGTCGCGCCGGACCAGGCGGCCGTTCGGCTCGTAACCGCCGCCGGCGCCGTGTTTCACGTAGGCGAGGTCGAGGTGCCCGGACTCGACGCGGCGGAGCAGGTTCGGGCTCTGGGCGACGGTCAGCTCGAGGTCGATCCGCGGGTACAGCTGGCGGAAGTCGCGCAGGATCTTCGGCAGCGGCGTGAGCGCCAGGTCGTCGGTCACGCCGAACCGCAACCGGCCGCGCAGCTCCGAGCCGGTGAAGTACCCGGCGGCCTCCTCGTGCGCGGCCAGGATGGTCCGCGCGAACCCGGCCATCGCCTCGCCGTCCGCGGTCAGCGTGACGGTGCGGGTGTCCCGGACGAACAGCGGCCGCCCGACGGCCGTCTCGAGTTTGCGCACGTGTTGACTCACGGTCGGCTGCCGGATGCCCAGCCGCTCGGCCGCCTGGGTGAAGCTGAGCGACTGCGCCACCGCCAGGAACGTGCGCAACTGGTCCGGGTCGTACATCGATAGACCTCCCATTACGTGACGCAATAAGACTAATAGGAGTAATTCGCTGGGGGAATCCAGCACTCACCCCTGAGGATGGACCTGTCCTCCCCTGACCAGTTCACTCGCGTAGGGATCGCTCTTGACCTCCCGGGCCACCGGCACCGTCCCGTCCACCGACTTCCATCTGCACCGCCCCACCGACTCCACCAGCAAGCTCCGGGAGCAGCGCCGCCCGGGCTTCAAGGACACCTTCAGCGCACTGCGGGTCCGCAACTTCCGCCTCCTGGTCAGCGGACTGCTGGTCAGTTCGACCGGCGGCTGGATCCAGCGCATCGCCCAGGACTGGCTGGTGCTCACGCTCACCGGCAGCGCCACCGCGGTCGGCATCACGACCGCCCTGCAGTTCCTCCCCACCCTCGTGCTCGGTCTGTACGGCGGCGTGATCGCGGACCGGTTCCCGAAGCGGAAGATCCTGCTCGTCACGCAGATCACGATGGGCACCTGCGCGGGCCTGCTCGCGCTGACCGCCTTCACCGGCAGCGTCCAGGTCTGGCACGTCTACACGATGGCGTTCGTCCTCGGCCTCGCGACCGCGGTCGACAACCCGACCCGGCAGTCGTTCGTCACCGAGCTCGTCCCGCGGGACACGGTCCGGAACGCGATCAGCATGGTCTCGTCGACGTTCCAGCTCGGCAGCCTGATCGGCCCGGCGCTCGGCGGTCTGCTGCTCGGCACGATCGGCGCCGGCTGGGCGTTCGCGCTCAACGGACTCACGTTCTTCGCGTCGATCAGCGCGCTGCTGCGGATGCGCGAGAGCGAGATGCCCGGGTTCCACGCCGCACGCACGGCGAGTGCCGGGATGCGGATCCGGGACGGGCTGCGCGACGGCGTCCGGTACGCGTTCCACGAGCCGGCCGTCCGCTGGGCGATCGCGCTCGTCGGGATCTACGGCATGTTCTGTATCAGCCTGCCGGTGACGCTGACCGCGTTCGCCGACCGGGTCTTCCACACCGGCGCTTCCGGGTACGGCGTGCTGAACTCGGTCGTCGCGTTCGGCGCCCTCGCCGGCGCGCTGCTCTCGGCCCGCCGCGTCCGGCCGAGCCGGCTGCGGAACCTGATCGGCATCGCGTGCCTGCTCACGATCACCGAGGTGCTGGCCGCCCTCCAGCCGTCGCTGTGGACGTTCATCCCGGTGCTGGCGTCGATGGGCATGGCGACGCTGATGTTCCTGACCGCGGCCCAGTCGATGGTCCAGCTGACCACGCCCGACGGCCTGCGCGGCCGGGTGTCCGGGATCTACAACCTGGTCTTCATCGGGGGCGGCGCGATCGGCGGACCGCTGGTCGGCTACCTGGCCCAGCATTTCGGTGCCCGGTGGGCGCTGATGCTCGCGGGTCTGGTCCCGGCGGTGGCGACGGTCGCGATCGGCCTCCGGCTGCGGCGCGACGGCCGGCTCCGGCTGGTCCTGGTCCGGACGCGGTCGCCGTGGCACCAGGTTCCGATCCGGCTGAACCTGCAGCAGACCAAGATCCAGCTGTCGGCCCCGGCCAGCACTCCGATCACCCGGACCTCGCGTCCCTTCATGCTCGGCCGCCGGCAGCACGCGCGGATGGACTCGCACCTGCGCCCGATGCGCACCCGCCGCCGCCCGCAACACCACTGAACCCCTGGGGCGGGGCCGCGCTGCCTTCCCGGCCCTGCCCCGGGCTCTTTGGGCACGCACCAACCACTTTCCCCCGCGACGCGTGGTTGGCCGGTGCTCAAAGCTCGCGTCAGCCGACGGAGCCGCCGGTGCCGGTGGAGGTCGACGACGAGGCACCGAGGGTGTTGAGATCCGCCTGAGCGGGGTGAGCCCGGCCCAGGGGCCCGGCGGCCATGGCCACGATCAGGTTCAGCGTCAGCTTGCGCGCGAACGCGACACCTCTTTCGTCCAGCCCGTGCTTGGAGTTCGGGCCGCGCAACGACGGCACCCAGTTCATGGTGCCGACGTCGACCACGCCGGCGCCCGACGGCACGGTGTAGTAGATCGCGTCGGAGAACGTGTGGACCGACGGGCCACAGGACACCGGCGAGTGCGCGACGACCTGGAGGTTCGCGGGTGTTCCTGGTATCGGGTAGGCCCGGTCCACCTCGGTCGCCACGAGGCCCGCGTACGTCGATCCCTTGGTTGCGCCCGTGCCGGCGTACAGGAAGAAGCCCGGGTTGCGGACGGTGAACCGCCCGACCGCCGGGAAGCACTCGTAGAGCATGCCGGTGAGCGAGTTCTCGGGGCGCGGATCCGGCTTGCTCCGCCACTTCGCGGTCGTGTCCGGCCGATTCCGCAGCGGGTCGAGGGCCGCGTCCTTGTAGCCGACCAGCACCCGGTTCGCGCCGAGCGGGCCGGGCTCGTAGCGCACCCGCCAGTACACCGCGTTCGCACCGAGGAACGCGACGTTCGTCCCCGCATCCCGGGCCTTGGTGACCGCATCGCGCATCGCGACCGTCCAGTACTCGTCATGCCCGAGCGACACGATTCCCCGCGCGCCGGTCAGCGCGGCCGGGTCGGTCGCCACGTCGACACTGGTCAGGTACGCCAGCCGTACGCCGCTGCGCTCGGCCAACTGGATCAAGGGCAACTCGGACTGTACGAGCGTCCGCGCGCCGTTGCCGTCGTACGGCCGGTCGAACGTGACGCGGTGGGCACGTGAGGCCAAGGACTTGTCGGGGCCGTTGTAGAGCGAGTAACCGCCCCACTCGTTGTAGGCCTCGTACGTGTTCACGGCGTTGACGATGACGACCGCGCCGCGCGTCGAGTCCGAGCGAACCGTGATCGGGACGTACTTCTGCTTGCCGCTCGCCGCAGTGAGCATGAGTAGGTACGCTCCGGCCGGCCAGCCCGTCGTCGGCACGGTCAACGACGGTTTCCACGTGGTACTGACCAGGTGGTCGGACCGCCGGACGACGGGTGCGGGCTGAGCGCGCCCCGGAACGGCCGGCGATGTCCAGACCAGTCGAGCTCCGGTTCCGCCGTACCAGCCGATCCGGAACGCGCGCACGGTGAAGGCGCCCGCGGCCGACGTCACGAACAGCCGGAACGGTTGCCCACTGCGGACGCTGACGTGATCCGCGAAGCCGGCGAGTTCCATCGGTCCGGCGATCCGCCTCGGGGCCATCCACCAGGCCGTCGTACCCCGCTTGGCGTTCTCCGCGACCGCCGTCGCACGACCGACAGGTCGAGGCGCCGCCGACGGCGTCATACGCGTCAGTCCGCCTTTTGTCGGTGCCGGATGGGAGGCCGGAGCCGCCGACGTGCATCCCGCCGCCAGCACGGTCACGGCCACACCGAGCACTAGTCCCCGTCGCACCTTTCGCATGCTAGCTGGGAAGGCTCGCGCCCCCGGCAGGATCGTGGCCGGGGGCGCGAACTTGCCGGCGGACGGGCCGGCAACGGCGGCATCAGGGAGCGGTGATGACGCCGACCGGGAGCACCTTGACGGTGCGGTGGTGCTTGGTGCCGCCGAGGACCACCTGGCGCAGCGCCACGTTGTTCTTCGTGCTCGACTCGAACAGGCGGTGCTCCGGGTTGGCGGTCACCTGGACGTAGTACGTGCCGTTCGCCAGGTTGGTGATGTCGAAGGACTGCCCCGGCAGTGTCTGCTCGTAGGTGTCGCCGGAGCCGACGTCCAGCACCTCACGGACCGACAGCGAGCCGTGGTCGCCGCACGCGGTGTGCAGGTCGGTGTTGTCCGGGTGCCAGTTCGCGTTCTTCACCGTGTAGTCGATCGAGTCCGTCGCGGCGAGACAGAACGCCTCCTTCTGACTGCGCACGACCTCGGTCTGCTTGGCGTTCAGCAGGCTGTAGCGCGCGAAGTCGGTGAAGTGCCAGTGGGTGTGGCCGTCGCGGCCGTCCCACTCCATCGTGCCGGTGTTCTGGTACCCGACCTGCTTGCCCTGCGCGTTGTAGAAGTACTGGTACGCGTCCATCAGGTCCTTGCCCTGCCGGCGGAAACCGTCCAGCACCAGCGGCGACGGGCCTGCGTTCCACACTGTCGCGGAGAACTGCAGGAAGTCCTTGTTCGCGTCCGGCGTCCCCTCGTCGCCGGTCGCGACCTGGATCCCCCAGGCCGGCACCGCCCGCAGGTCTGGCTTCGGTCCGTGCGGCACACTCGCCCGGCCGGTCGGACGCGTCACGTTCGGCTTGGGCGCCGCACGGCCCGCCACGGCCTGCTTGGCCGCCGACCCCTCGGACTTCCGCACCGTCACGTTCAAGGTCACCGCCGACTCCGTGGCGGGGATCTTGAAGAAGTCCCGGTAGGCCTTGTTCACGGTGATCGTCGCCTTGTACTTGCCGACGGCAAGCTGTACCGGATCGCCGCCGCCGTACGTCCGCGCGGACCAGCCGGTCTGCAGTCCCCACACGGCGCCCTGCGTGAACGGGTTCGCCGTACAGCTGTCCGGGTACGGCGAGGTCGCCGGCGCGTCCGGACGGGTCCGCGAGCCGTCGCCGTTCAGGCAGATCCCCTGGTCCTTGTCGAGCACCTTCTTGCCCGCGGCGTCGGTCAGCGTGACGTGCAGGAACTTCCCGAGACCGGAGAAGTCCGTGACGAGGCCCTTCGGCAACTTCCGGACCGGCTTGCCGTGCACGTACTGCGTCGCCACGACCAGCGAGCTGTACGACGCCCGCGTCGCGCGCACCTCGACCGGCGCGTTCCCGGCCACCAGGTGGGTGCCGAGATCGAGGTCCACGCCGTAGTCCTCGACGCTCTCCAGCGTGACATTGGTGCTTCCAGCAACCAGTTTCACCGGCGGCCGGTCAGCTGATGATTCTGATGACGCCGACGCACCGGCGGCCGCGAGCGCGACCAGTCCGGTGGCCCCGGCCGCGGCGACCGCCGTCCGGCCGAGTTTCCTTGCGTTCACGATGACGGAACCCCCTCCTGCTGCGGCCGGCATCCTCACGACCCGGCCTGTTGCTGGTACGACGACGCGGCCGCGGAGCGAAGTTGATCAAGGTTCCATGGCAGTCCTGTCACAGGAAGTGACAGGAAATGACAGAGCCTCAATACTTGACTGCGTAAATTAAGCCGACCTAGGCTCGGCGGCGTCCGCTCACGCCTCCCCGGAGGACGTTCACATGTCCTTGAGACGCCGCACCGCAACAGTCCTGGCTGCCGTCGCCCTGGTGTCGACAGCAACCTTGACAGCAGCCCCCACCGCCCCCGCCGACGCGATCCAGGAGCAGCAGCCGACCTACCCGCAGATCGCCGCGAAGCCCTACATGGGCTGGAGCAGCTGGAGTCTGCAGTCGACGAACTACCCGGGCGTCAACCCCGACGGCCCCGGCAGCTTCATCAGCGAGAAGAACATCCTCGCCCAGGCGAACGCCCTGGCGACCAAGCTCAAGCCGTACGGTTACGAGTACCTCAACGTCGACGCCGGCTGGCAGGACGGCGGCGACGAGTACGGCCGCCCGGTCGCCAACCTCAAGCGGTTCCCGCGCGGCATGAAGGCCGTCGGCGACGACATCCACAAGCTCGGGCTGAAGTTCGGCATCTACACGGTCGTCGGTCTCGGCAAGGACGTGTACCGCGACGGCAACACCCCGATCTACGACGCGCCCGGCTGCTTCACCCGCGACATCGTCTACCCGGACCTGCGGACCACCAACGGCTGGGACGCGGCGTACAAGATCGACTACGCGAGCCCGTGCGCGCAGAAGTACGCCGACTCGATCGCGAAGTTGTTCGCGTCCTGGGGCGTGGACTTCATCAAGATGGACGGCGTCGGCCCCGGCTCCTGGAAGGGTGCGCCGGACGACCCGAACCACAACAACACCGAGGACGTCGAGGCCTGGTGGCGCGCGGTGCAGAACGCCGGCCGGCCGATGATGTACACGCTGTCCTGGTCGCTCAGCCACCGGTACGCCGACGTGTGGAAGCGGAACTCGAACGGCTGGCGGATCGACACCGACGTCGAGTGCTACTGCGACACCATCGTGAAGTGGGACAGCTCGGTGAAGGCCCGCTGGTGGGACGTCGCGCAGTGGATCGACGACGCCGGGCCGGGACACTGGAACAACCTGGACGCGATCAACGTCGGCGTCGGCGCGATGGACGGCCTGACCGACGCGGAACGCCAGTCGTACATGACGTTCTGGGCGATCAACTCCGCGCCGCTGTTCGCCGGTGACGACCTGACCAAGCTGGACGCGTACGGCCTGAAGCTGCTGACGAACCGCGAGGTCATCGCGATCAACCACTCCGGCAACCCGGCGCGCCCACTCGACCAGGACCAGCTGCAGCAGGTCTGGTACGCGCAGAACGCCGACGGCAGTACGACGGTGGCCCTGTTCAACCTGGCCGACTCCCCCGCGACCGTGACCGGCGACTTCGGCCGGCTCGGCATCACCGGCAGGGCGACGGTTCGCGACGTCTGGGCCGGTCAGAACACCCGCAACGTCACCGGATCGGTCAGCGCGAACCTGCCGGCGCACGGGTCGAAGCTCTACAAGATCACGCCGAACAACCTGGGCGCCGTCGGTAAGCCGGCGGACGTGACCGCGACCGACGTCAGCCGCACCACCGTCTCCTTCGCGTGGCGGCCGAGCGCCGGCGCCACGTCGTACCGGGTGTTTGCCAACGGCAAGCAGGTGGCGACCGCGTCGGGTACGAGCGCGGTCGTGTCCGGGCTGCTTCCGCAAACGCCGTACACCTTCACGGTGACGGGTGTGCGAGGCAACGCGACGTCAGAGGCGAGTGCGCCGATCAGCCTGTCCACCTCGGCGTCGGGCGGGCCGGTGCGGTACGAGGCGGAGGCCCCGGGCAGTACCTTGACCGGCGACGCGAGTGTCTCGGGGTGCACGGCATGCTCGGGCGGCTCGAAGATCGGCAACATCGGCTACTCGTCGACGGTGACGCTGAACGGGATCACCGTGCCGGCCACGGGCACGTACCTGGTGAAGATCGCCTACACCGACGGCGACACCAGCCGGCAGAGCATGCTGACGGTCAACGGCGCCGACAGCTACTGGGTGAACTACCACGGCCTCGGCGACAACGACTGGGGCACGCCGCAGGTCACCTACCTCCCGATGAAGCTCACCGCCGGAGCGAACTCGATCAAGGTCAGCAACCCGAACGGCTACATCGCCGACATCGACTGGATCACGGTCTAGTCGTCCAGATCCGCGGGGCCGGCACCACCAGGGCCGGCCCCGCGGCCTTACTCAGCGCGGCTCGACCGTGTACCGGATCGTCTGGGCGACGATCTTCCCGTTCTCGATCAGGTACGAGTCGACGCCGTCGCGGACCTGGACCTGCGAGTCCTGGTAGGCCCACTCGAGCAGCCCCATCCGGCCGTCGACGGCGACGTAGGTGTAGTCGAACGCCTTGTGCTCGGGCAGCTCGCCGGCCAGCATCAGCGCGAGCTCCCGGACGCCGGCATGGCCGCGGAACGTGCCGCGGCTCATCAGGATCACGATGTCCTCGGACACGTTCCGGCGCAGATCCTCCGCCAGCACGTCCTCGAACGACGGGATCCCCACCCAGTTGTTCGCGATGTTCAGATGGTCGTCCAGCACCTCACGTGCCGAGCGCCGACTCAGGTCCCCCACGATCCCTCCCCCTGGCTCGCCGTACGACCTCAATGCTGCGACCGCCGGCCCCGGCCGCACAAGCTTTACTGGAACCATGAGCGCCTACCCCGAACCTCTGATCCCGCCCGGCGGCACCGCGCCGGTTCCGCGGCGGATCCGCGCGATGCTCGACGACCGCGTCGTCCTCGACACGACCGACGCGATCTACCTGTGGGAGTTCCCGCCGTACCCGCAGTACTACGTCCCGGTCGCGGACGTCGCTGCCGGCGTCCTGACCGACACCGGCGAGACGAAGGAGTTCACGCACGGTGTGGCGCGGGTGCACAGCGCCGGATCCGGACGTGCCTGGGTGTACGACGACGGTGTCGCGAAGGACCGCGTCCGGTTCCAATGGGACGCGCTGGACAGCTGGTTCGAGGAAGACGAGGAAGTCTTCGTCCACCCGAGAAACCCGTACGCGCGAGTCGACGCGGTCAAGTCGACGAGGCGCATCCAGGTCGCCGCCGACGACCAGGTCCTCGCCGAGTCGAGCGCTGCGGTGATCGTGTTCGAGACCGGGCTGCCGCCGCGGTACTACTTCCCGCGGACAGCGGTGCACTTCGAGCACCTGACCCCGTCCGGCACGGTCACCGCGTGCCCGTACAAGGGCCGCACCTCGGCGTACTGGTCGGCCCCGTCCGTTCCCGACGTGGCCTGGTCCTACGACTTCCCGACGGCGCCGCTGCTCCCGATCGCCAACCACGTCGCGTTCTTCAACGAGAACGTCGACATCATCATCGACGGCGTACCGCAGGACCGCCCGATCACGCCGTTCTCGAACCCGACCCAGCGACCAACGGACGGAAATGTGAACACGCGGTGACGGTCGGCGTCAGATGCCCGCGGTGGTGGCGCCGTCCATGGTGATGATCGAAGCGGTCACGTAGCCGGCCCGCGGTGAGGCCAGGAAGACGGCGACGTCGGCCACCTCGGCGGGCTCGCCGGCGCGACCCATCGGGATCTCGCTGGTCATCTCGGCCAGCAGTTCGTCCTTCGGGCGGCCAGTGGCCCGGACCGCGGCCTCGAGGCCTTCGTCCACCCGGCCGGTGCGGGTCATCCCCGGGTTGATCACGTTCACCCGGACGCCCTGGCCCGCGTACGCCTTGGCGTAGCCGACCGACGCCAGCATCAGTGCGGCGTTGGCCGCGCCGCCGCCGATGTGCAACGGGTTCGCCGCGCGGCCGCCCTGGCCGACGATGTTCACGATCGCGCCGCTGCCGCGCTCGGCCATCCCGCGGATCACGGCCTCGGTCGCGTGCATGTACGTGAAGTACTTCGCGTCCATCGCCGCGTGCAGCGCCGCACTGTCCAGCTCGTCGACCGGCGTCCGCCGGGCCGCGCCGGCGCAGTTGACCAGGATGTCCGGTACGCCGATCCGCTCGAAGGCGGCCCGCGTCGCGCCGGGGTCGGTGAGATCGACCGCCTCCGCCCGGAAGCTCAGGCCCTTGGCGGCGAGGTCCTCCTGCGCCTTCGCCAGGTTGCCGGTGTCCCGCGAGATGCCGACCACCGCCGCACCCTCACGCGCCAGCGCCTCGACACAGGCCAGTCCGATGCCCTTGCTCGCACCCGTGACCACCGCGGTCTTGCCCGAGAGTTGCAGGTCCACTCACTTCTCCTCGTTCATCGATGTGCTGAGCAACAAATTCGCAGCTGTCGCTTTTGTGGGCCTGATTCGTTCAGTACGATCAGTAACCAGATCGACACTCTTAGTTTCGACGCCTGATGCCCGAGCAGTTGCCCTGAGCACCGACGCCGGAGGACCCGTGCCGACCACGTCTCATTCCCCACCGACTTCCAGCGAACGCCTGTCCTGGAAGAACATTCTCCACCATGACCTCCCGGCCTCGCTGGTGGTCTTCCTGATCGCGATACCGCTGTCCCTGGGGATCGCCGCCGCGTCCGGCGCCCCACTCATCGCCGGCCTGGTGGCCGCCGTCGTCGGCGGTGTCGTCGCCGGCGCGCTCGGCGGCTCCCCACTCCAGGTCAGCGGCCCCGCCGCCGGTCTCACCGTGGTCGTCGCCGGCCTGATCGGCCAGTTCGGCTGGGCCGCGACCGCCGCCATCACCTGCGCGGCCGGCCTGCTGCAGATCCTGCTGGGCGTCACCCGCATCGGGCGGCTGGCGCTGTCGCTGTCCCCCGCCGTCGTGCACGGCATGCTCGCCGGGATCGGCGTCACGATCGCCGTCCAGCAGCTGCACGTGGTGCTCGGCGGCAAGGCGCAGAGCTCGCTGGTCTCCAACGTGACTGCGCTTCCCGCGCAACTGATCGCGCACCACGGCCACTCGGTCCTGGCCGGCGTCCTCACGGTCGCGATCGTCCTCGCCTGGCCGCGAATCCCCACAGTGAAGGTGATTCCGGCTCCGCTCGTCGCCGTCGTCGCGGTCACCGCACTCGCGGCGGTCGCGATGCCCGACGTCACCCGCGTCGACCTGCCGGACAACCCGTTGCAGAGTCTGGTGCTGCCGGCGATGCCCGGAGGTACGCCGCTCGAGATCGTCACCGCCGTCCTGACCGTCGCGCTGGTCGCCAGTGTGGAGTCGCTGCTGTCGGCCGTTGCCGTCGACAAGCTTCATCGCGGCCGGCGCAGCAACCTCGACCGCGAACTGATCGGCCAGGGCGCCGCGAACGCGGTCTCCGGCGCCCTCGGCGGGATGCCGGTGACCGGTGTGATCGTGCGCTCGTCGACCAACGTCGCGGCCGGCGCCCGGACCCGCGCGTCCACGATCATGCACGGCCTGTGGATCGCGGCGTTCGTGCTCGCGGCGGGGTCGATGCTCGAGCTGATCCCGATGGCCGCGCTGGCCGGCGTCTTGCTGGTCACCGGACTCCGGCTGGTGCAGCTGGCCCACATCCGCACGCTGCGCCGGCACGACGAGCTCCTCGTGTACGTCGTGACCGCGGTCGGCGTCGGCGTCCTGGGACTGGCCGAGGGCGTGCTGCTCGGTCTGGTGCTCGCGCTCGGGCGGGTGCTGTACCGGCTGGCCCGCGCGACCGTGACCGCCACCGAGGACGACGGCGTGTGGACGGTCCGGATCCGCGGCGCACTGGTGTTCCTCGGCGTCGCGTCGCTAGTGCGGACGTTGCGGTCGATCCCCACCGGGGCAACGGTCCGGGTCGATCTCACGGTCGACCACCTGGACCACGCGGCGTCCGAGGCGATCGAGGACTGGCGGCGCGGGCACATCGCGCGCGGCGGCTCGGTCGAGGTGCATCGCGGCGGTATCGCCCAGCAGCTCGACGACGTCCCGATCCGGGCACTGCTGGCGAAGCTCGCGGCCGAAGGACAGCAGCCGGCGCACCTGTTCATCACCTGTGCGGACTCGCGGATCGTGCCGACGATGATCACGACCAGCGGCCCGGGCGACCAGTTCTGCGTGCGGAACATCGGGAATCTGGTGCCGCCGAAAGGATCGAACAGCAGCTCGGTGGGCGCCGCGATCGAGTACGCGGTCGACGTCCTCGGGGTGAAGTCGATCGTGGTCTGCGGTCACTCCTCCTGCGGCGCCGCGGCCGCCGCGCTCGCGGCCGACGCCCCCGAGGGGTCCGGCCTGCACAACTGGTTGCGGCACCTGGAGCCATCCGTACGCCGGGCGCTCGCGCTGCCGGAGATCGCGGATCCGGCCGGCGGCGTGAAGTTGTCGCCGGCGGACAAGCTGTCGGTCGCGAACGTCGCCGTCCAGCTGGAGAACCTGCGCAGCTTCGACTGTGTCCGCCGGGCCGAGGATCAAGGACGGCTCGAGCTGATCGGACTCTGGTTCGACATCGGCGCGGCGACGGCCCGATCGGTGGTCGACCGCGCGCCCTTCCTCGTCCGCGCCGACGAGGAGCTGTCGAAGATCAGGAGCAGCGGGACGGCGAGCGCGATCGCGACCAACCCGTCCAGCCAGTAGTGGTTCGCGGTCACCACGACGACCGTGAAGGTGAGCACCGGATGCGCGATCCACAGCCAGCGCCACCGTGACCGCGTTGCCCGGATCAGGACCACCGCGACCAGGAACGCCCAGCCGACATGCAAGCTCGGCATCGCGGCGAACTGGTTCGCCACCCCGGAGTCCGTGCTCGGTCCGTACACCGACTGACCGAGCAGGACACCCGTGTCCACCCAGCCCGGCATCATCCGCGGCGGAGCGAGCGGGAAGAACATGTGCCCGATCAACGCCAGCCCGGTCAGCGACGCGAGCGCCCAGCGCGCCTTCCCGTACGCGGCCGGGCGGCGGATCATCAGCCAGAGCAGCACTGCCGCGGTCAGCGGGAAGTGCACACTCGCGTAGAACACGTTCGCGACCCGGGCGAGGCCGTCGATCGCCAGCGCGTGGTGCTGGATCGACGCCTCGCTCGGGAGGCCGAGCCTCGCCTCCCAGCGGATCAGCTCGTGCGCGTGCCGGAAGGCCGAGCCCGCATGCTCCGCCGACAGGAACCGGCCGAGGTTGTAGACCCCGAAGAGGACGGCGAGCAGTCCGATCTCCCGCAGGATCCGCCACACGCCGCCGCGCTGCCGGTCCAGATCCGGCAGTGCCGGTTGCCCGACCCGCTCCAGAGTCACCTGCGCCATGCCGACCCCCACATCAAACCGAACGCTCGTTCTCCGAACTTCCACCCTGCGCCCGAGTCCACGCGCAAATCAAGAACGGTCATTCGTTTTCCACTGTGATCCCCGGCACCATTTCAAATTATCGCAAACTCCTGATAGTTGCGAACAATATGAACCAACTCACACCTCCAGAGAAATCCGTTGGCGGCCGGCGGACTGCCCGCGAAAAGATCGGCGCGTGGTTGACGTCTTCGTCCGGTGGACCTGGATGCGGGCGGTGCTGCACAACGGGTGGTGGCTGGTCACCGGCGTCTATCTGGTCGTCGACGCCGGGCTCTCCCCCGCTCAACTGGTGCTGATCGGGTCCGTGCAGAGTGCGTTCGCGCTCGTCCTCGAAGTTCCGGCCGGCGTGTTCGCCGACACGATCAGCCGCAGGTGGTCTCTGGTGATCTCCCAGGTGCTGATGGGTACGGCGATGCTCGCGACGGGCTTGTCCGAGTCGTTCCCGGCGCTGCTCGCGACGCAGGTTCTGTGGGGCGTGTCGTGGACGTTCGCGAGTGGCTCGGACGTCGCACTCGTCACCGACGAGCTGGACCGGCCCGAGGAGATCAACCTCCTCCTGACCCGCGCCGCGCGCGCCCAGTTGACCGGCGCCGCGACCGGGCTGGTCCTGCTCGGTGCGCTCGCCTGGGCGACCCGGCGCGACCTGACGATCGTGATCGCCGGCGTCGCGATGACGTCGCTCGCCCTGTATGTCGCGGTCCGCTTCACCGAGCACAACTTCGTCCCGACCCGGAGCGCCCGGTGGTCGGCGTCCTGGGGCACGTTCCGCCGTGGCGTCACGCTGGTCCGGCGCAGCCAGGCGCTCCTGCTGATCTTCGCGGCCACGTTCCTCGTGAACGGCGCCTCGGACGCCGCCGGCCGCCTCACCCAGAAGCAGCTTCTCGCGCTGGGCCTGCCGATCCGGCCGGACCCGATCGTCTGGCTCACCGCTCTCGGCGTCCTCGGTCTGGTCGTCGGCGCCGTCGTCCTCCGACTGGTCACCCGAAGGATCAACGGCGAGCACGCCGCAACCGACTACGCCCTCGCCGCACTCGTCGGGGTGGTCGCGATGCTGCTGTTCGCGTTCGCCCGCGATCCGGTCTCCGGCGCGGCCGCCGTCGTCCTGCTGAACGGCATCGTCACGCCGCTCACCCGCGTGATCAGCACGATCTGGGTCAACGCCCGCACGACCGCGGACATCCGCGCGACCACGCATTCGTTCCTGGCCCAGCTCGAGTACCTAGGCGAGATCGTCTGCGGGGTCGCCGTCTCCGCGATCGCCCGGCTCACCACGCTCCCCCTCGCGCTCACCGCGTGCGCGGTCCTGTTCGCCGCCACCGCCGTACTGATGGGATCACCACGAGATCGCAGCCTGGCCCGAGGTGGCGGACACCCGCACTAGGACGTCGTCGGGAACGGCGTCGTACGGCGCGACGACGACGGGCAGGTCGAGGTGGTACAACTCGGCGGCGACGAGTGCGCCGAGCGGGATGATCGTGTCCGCGCGAGCCAGGACGATCGCGGCGGGCGCCGTCCGAGCGCGGATCTGCTCGGCCAGCACGCTCGACGCGGAGCTGGAGCCGCGGCCGGATTCCATCAGCAGGATCCGGCCGGTGAGGACGGCGCCGCACTGCGGGTGATGGGCGTCGACGATGCGGCCCTGGTCGTCCGTGCCGCCCCAGAAGGACAGCGGTGCGGTGAGGCGGATCGGCAGACCCGTCGCGCTACCGGGGTGGAGGGTTCGGCCGTGCACGATCATGCGTCGAGCATCACCCGTCCGGCGCGCGCCGAGGCCACGCATTCCGCGAGCGAGCCGAGGATCGCGGAGACGTTGATGTTGCCGGGCGCATAGTGCGCCCACTTGCCCGAGTTCGTCATCACGTTCTTCCAGCCGGGCGACAGGATCGCGGTGACGTACGTGCAGGTGTCCACGACGACGGTCACGCCCGCGGCCTCGAGCACCTGCAGTACGCCGTCCTCGGCCAGCCGGTCTCGGGTCGCGCGGGCGGTCGACAGGTACAACGGCAATGTCAACGGCGGCCCGACGACGAGGCCGGCAAGGCGGACGCACTCGGCGTACGACGCGTGCGGCGTACCCACGCTCACCGCGTCCAGGTCCGCGATGTCCGCCGACAACTCCCGCCGGACCCGCCGCAGTGTCTCCACGTCGACCACACGCACGGGCAGGCCGTCGACCGACGACGGCGCCTCGGGCGTGATCCCGACGGCGTGGAACAACGCGACTCCCCCGGCCGACGCGGCCGCCGCACCGAGCGCCTTCAGGTCGTCCTCACGCACAGTCGCCGGAATCCCTACCAGCACAGGGATTCCGGCTCCGACCGTCGATCCGATGTGGTGCCCCAGCAGCGGATAGGTCAACTCGGTGAACTCACCCAGCGGGCGGCAGTCGAACACCACGGTGCCCCGTCGCGCCTCGGGGGTCTGCAACCCGGCGTACGGCGCGCGGCCGGTGATCGCCGCGCAGATGTCCAGGAAGTCGCCGTACCGGTCCGTGCGCGCGCCGAGCACCGAGTTCGCGAACACGATCGCGTTCGACTCCGCCCACGCGACGTGTTCCCCGAGCCCGGGCCGGCCGGGGAGCTGGTACGGCGCGCAGGTGAACGTCGGCGTACACCCGAGCTCGGCGTACGCTGCCATCAGCTCCCGCCCGGCCGACGCCAGCGCCTGGTCGCGGACCAGCTCCGGGTGGATGAGGTCCGTCGAGCCGACGTTCAGCGTGGTCGGCACGCGTACCCGTGCGCCCAGCTCGACGAGGCGCTGCGCGAAGTCCAGGCTGACCTGGCCGTGGTACAGGCAGGAGTCGACGTGCGCCGAGGTGATCGCGACCAGCCGCGGCGCGTCCGAGATCCGCGCCTGCCCGACGAGCACCCGCATCGCGAGCGCGACACCCTCCCCGTCCCGGCCGCCGAGCATCGCTTCTTCCTCGGCGGTCAGGCGGAGAGTCGGCATACGTCGAACCTAGCGGACGCCCACCACTCACCAACCCGCCTGAAGTGCGCTGTGCCACGCTCGTCCAGGCGGGCGACGCGCCGTTGGCGCGAGGTTGGTGAGTGGTGGGCGTCCGCCCCCTAGACGGTCCGTCGGCGGGATGCGACGAGCTTGCCGGCGTCGTAGCCGTCCGCGCGGAGCAGCTGGCCGGACGTCACCTCGAGGATGTCGATGCTCACCGGGCCGGTCAGGTCCTCGGAGCTGATCGGCCGGTCGTCGACGTACAGGTCGACCCGGTCGATGCCCTGGGCATCGATCGCGACGGTGAGCGTGGTCCCGCTGAACGAGGTCTCCAGGTCCAGCCGGCGCACCGGCTGCGCGGCGAGCAGCTCACCGGCCCGGTTCAGCAGGTCGACGTTGCCCTCGAGCAGGTCGGCCCGGGTCATCCGGTGGGTCTCCTGCGGCTTGACGCCGAGGTCCTCGACCGGCGTTCCGGCGAGCTTGCCGACCCGCAGGGTGCGCCGGATCGCGACCCGCAGGTTCGCGCCGTTCGGCAGCGCGACGTACGGCGACGTCTCGTCGGGCGGCGGCGGTTCGTTCAGCAGCGTGGCGAGCAGGCCGTGCGTCCAGACGTTCGCGCCGCCGGCGCCGGTGTTGTCGTCGACGCCGAGGATGGTGCCGATCTCGTGGTCGGCGAACCCGGCCGCGAAGATGTCGGTGGCCGAGTAGACCCGGGCGTCGGTGATCAGCACGACCGGCCCGAGGTAGGTCTGCCCGATGTCGTTCGCGCCGCTCTCGGGCGTGATCGGGCTCGCCGCCGAGAACTGCGCGCCGGTCTCGATCGCCAGGTCGAGCGACTCGAACCACGGACCGAGGTCGATCCCGGCCGGGTTGTCCTTGTGCCGGCGGCAGATCCGCAGGTTCAGCGGCGAGCTGACGAACTGCACCGGCTCCGGCGCGATCCGCCGCGGCGTCATCGTCTGCAGGGTGAACTCGCTGGCGAAGATGTGCCCGCCGCCGTTGTCCCGGACGTCCACGATCAGGCCGTTCTGCGGGAGCGCCGCGGCCAGCCGGACGAACTCGTCGCGGAACGCCACCGGATCCTGCACGCTGAACGTGAAGATCCGCAGGTGCCCGAAGGTGCCGGACGGCGTGACCACCTCGCGGGCCCGGAACACACCGGGCATCGTGGTCGGCAGATCCGCGCCGGCGACCGCCTTCGGGGCGGCCAGTTCGGCCGAGCTCCGGCCGCGTTCGAGCTCGACCACCTCGCGGACGTACAGCGCCTTCTTCGCGCGGGACTTCTCGTCGGAGTCGAGGTCGAGACCCATCGACGCCGACACCTCGCTGATCGCGTCCAGGTCGGTCATCGGCGGCAGGTTGGTGGCGACCTTCCACTCCTCGCGCAGCTCCTGGTCCGAACCGTCGAGGCCGATGTAGGTCAGCCGCACCCAGTCCTCGTCCGGCGGCGCCTGGATGACGAGCGGCCGCAGGGTCAGCGACTCCAGTCCACGGGCGAGGTTGGCGGCGTCGTTGCTCCCCGCGAAGACAGCGCCGTTGAGCGCGACGGCGCGCGCGATCGGCGTACCGTTCCAGTGCGTGACCTCGGCGCCGGGGCCGAACTGCGGCGCCTGGTAACCAGTGACGGTCCGGGTGATCAGGTAGTGCTCGGCGCCCGCCGCGTCGTAGCACTTCTCGATCATGAACGGCAGAAACGCGACCTTCCCGGCGAACGGGACCGGCAGCAGGTAGTTGGTGTGCAGGTCACGGACCGAGTGGAAGACGCTCGACATCTCGCGATGGAACAGCCACTCCTCCCCCATCGTCGCCGGCGTCTGCCGCGCCATCCGGGCGCGCAGCACGCGCAGCCGCTGCAACGGGTTCACGGCGTGCATCGCGACCTTCAGCGGCAGGTGGACGTAGTTCTCGCTCAGCAGCAGAAGCGCCTGATCCACCAGCAGTCTGCGCTGCTCGAGCGTCAGACTGCCCGCGGAGCCGAGGAAGGTGGCGAGCGGCACGGCGGCGGCCGCGGCCGGCTTCGCCGCAGCGCCCTTGCCGGCCGAGGTTTTCACCTCCCCGGCCGTGCCCTTCGCCGACGTGCTCTTCGCGGACGTGGTCTTCGTCGGCGTGGTCTTGGTGGCGGCGCGGCGGCGTGCGGGCGTCCGCTTGGCGGCTGTCTTCTTCGGTGTGGCTTTGATCGTGCGTGGTTGAGACATGGTCCCCCCAAGTGCGGCGGCACCTCCCCAGGGCCGCGATCCTTCCACCGTGGTCCGCGCACCAGGCGATGTCAACGCCACGCCGTGCGCCAGGACAGTCCGCGACTTGTCAATCATTATCGAAGACATGCGGATCAGCCGTTTGTTCTTGACGGCCGCCCTCCTGATCGGCGTTCTCGTCCCGGCGCCGGCGCACGCGGCGGCGACGTTCCCACGCATCGACGCGAGCGGATTCCAGCTCGTCTCCGGCGACACGTTCGCGACGTACGGCGCCCGCGTCGCGCAACTGGAGACCAAGCCGCAGCTCGCACCGGTCGGCGTCGCCGAGGTGCTCGCCGCGTCCAATCGCACCGGCCGGCCGTTGTGCCATTCGACGTACCTGAACGCGTCGCTCAACCCGCAGGGCTTCTGCTGGCAGGACGGCGAGGACGACGACGAGAACGTGTGGATCCCGCAGGGCGTGAGCGGGTCGGGCGACGCGCAACCGGCCGGCGGCGCGCGCCGGGTCGTGGTCGCGACCTGGCACAACAGCGACGACACGGCGATCCGGGTGTCGTTCCTGGATCTGGCGACGCTGAAGTACCGGCATGTGCTGCTGGTCGAGCCGACGGCGGACGGGAACTTCCAGGCGATCGCCGGGCACGGGCACGGGCTGTTCTGGTCCGGGAACATGCTCGTCGTGGCGACCGGCGGATCGGTGCTGCGCGTCTTCGACCTGCGGCACATCTGGCGGACGGACACCAGCACCGGCGAGGTCGGGTTAGGGGCCGACGGCAAGTACCACGCGCGGTGGCACGCGTTCGCCCTGCCGCAGGTCGGCGCCTACTGGTACGCCGGCGGCGGTTGCGCGAACTCGATCGGGACGAAGCCGTGCTTCGCCTCGCTCGGCATCGATCACGCCGGGAGCGGCTCGTTCGTGGCGGTGGAGCACACCGAGCGCGGCGGCGGGCGGATCGTGCGCTGGCCGCTCGACGAGGCGGCCGGGCTGCCGCGGGCCGGATCGGACGGCGTCGTGCACGCGGTGGAGGCGTTCAACTCGCCGGTGTGGGGCATGCAGGGCGCGACGTCGTACGACAACAACTTTGTGATCACGGGCGTGTGCCCGGAGTACGCCGGCAACATCGGGGACGGGGTCGACTACCCGAGCTGCCTGCATCGCGGCGTCGGCGGGGACACGACAACGGTCTGGACCAAGGCGCCGAAGAACACCGAGAACCTCTCGTACTGGCCGGCCACCGGCGAGCTGTGGCTGATCAGCGAGCAACTCCGCGAACGCGTGACGGTGCACGTCCCCTTCCCCTAGCAGTCGACCACCTGCCTGTAAGGATGGGCGAGTGAAGGAGTTCTGGGACAACATCACGTCGGTTCAGCCGGAGCCGTCACTGCGACTGGTCATCGGTACGGGCGTCGTCGCTCTGCTGCTGATCGCATGGCGCCCGATCTGGAAGTACACCCGGCAGGTCGTCACGATCGCGCACGAGGGTGCGCACGGTCTGATCGCCGCGCTGGTCGGCCGCAAGCTCTCCGGGATCCGCCTGCACTCGGACACGTCCGGCGTCACGGTCTCGCGGGGCAAACCGACCGGCGGCGGCATGATCGCCGTACTGCTGGCCGGCTACCCGGGTCCCGCGCTGTTCGGCCTCGCCGCGGCGTTCGTCCTCAGCCGCGGGTACGCCGTCGCACTGCTGTGGGGGCTGCTGGCTGCGCTGGTGATCCTGCTGCTCCAGATCCGCAACCTGTTCGGGCTGTGGTCGGTGCTGGTGTTCGGCGCCGTGGTGTTCAGCGTGTCGTGGTGGGGCTCGCCGTCCGTGCAGTCCGCGTTCGCGCACCTGCTCACGTGGTTCCTGCTGCTGGCCGCGCCGCGCGCCGTACTGGAGTTGCAGCACTCCCGCCGACGCGGTCAGGGGCGCAGCTCCGACGCGGATCAGCTGCGGCGGCTGACCGGCGTACCGGCCTTGATGTGGGTCGGGGTGTTCGGGCTGGTCACGCTCGCCTGTCTGGCGCTCGGCGTGATGTGGTCCGGCGTTCTGCCGAGCTAGGGCGGCGGGAGCGTGACGCCGAAGCCAGTCACTGCCAACCGGAGGAGCACCTGTCCCGGCCTGAGCAGATCGGCGACCTTCGCCGCACTCAGTACCTCCAGCTCGCCCAGCCGCTTCTCGTAGCCTCCATTGACATGCGCCTGCTGCAGCTCGACCGTGTTGTGCCAGACCTTCTGCCGGGACTCGCGCAGGAAACGTTGTGACGCGAGGCGGTTGAGCGGTGTGAGGACGCGGTCGAGCAGACTCCGCGGACCGGTCGCCGCGAGCTCACCGTCCTCGGCCGCGACACGTTCCGCGAGTACGGCGTCGATCCGCTCGTGATCCCTCCGGCGTCGCGCCATCAGCCGCCGATCCAGGAAATCGTCGTCGCTGATCACCGCGAGCAACGCCTGCGGCAAGTCGTAGTTCACATGTGCGTTGATGCCGAGCAGCACATGCCCGAGCGCCGGCAGGTCAGGCGGTGCGTCGAACGCCAGACGCCAGGGTCGCGGCACGCCGGCGGCCCCGGTGGCCAGGTCTGCGTCGTGTGCCTGCAGGTACAGCTCGGCGAACCGCACGTCCCAGATCTCGACCCACTCGGGATCCTCGAACCGCGCCTGGTCGATCGCCCGGCCCACCGCCTGGGTCGTCCGCAGGTACGTTCCGAGGAAGTGCCGCCGAGCGGCCAGGTCGGCCGGCAACGCGTCGAGCCGCTGCCGCATCCGCGCCACGACGTCGGCGATCGGACTAGCATCGGTCATCGGATGTCCTCAGGGGGGAACATGCGCACCAGTCCACTGTCCTTCGACCCGGTGGTGGTCGGCAACCGCGAGACGGACGCCTGGGCCGCGTACTACCGGCACGAGTGGGGCCGGTTCCTGGTGGCCGCGGTCGGCATGGTCGCCGCCGGGTTCGGCATGCGACCGCACCGGACACTCGCCGCAGCCTGGTATGTACTGCGCGCCAACCAGGTGTGGTCGCCGTACCCGGACAACCAGCCGGACGCGGCCCGCGCGTACATGCGCCGCTTCTACGAACTCGTTGCCCTGTCCGGCACGCTGTCGCTGGAGCCGGTCGAGGCCGCGCGCCTGGAGGTCGAGTGGTGGCGCGTGCATCGCGCACACCAGCACGACGAGAACGTCACCCGGGAGCAGATCGTGGACGCCCTCGCCGAGCTGTACGCCTACGTGTTCTGCGTCGAGCGCGACACCGTGCGGCACGCAGCGCGGAAGCGGGTCGAGGCGATGGGCCTGTCGGATCAGTGGGTCCGGGCCGGGCGTCATCGCGACGACCCGCTGCTCGCGAGCGAGCGGCGGGCGCTGGTTGCCTCGTACTCCGCGCTTCGAGCCGCCGTCGAGCGCTAGCCGCGTCCGCCGCTGATCGGGCGGTCGCGCTGTGCGACGCCGGGCCCGCCGTACGGGTAGTCCGCCGCGCCCGGGTCGCTGGCCTCGTCGAGTGTCGCGGTCTCCTCCGCGGTCAGGTGCAGGTCCGCGGCGGCGAGGTTGTCGTCGAGCTGGTCCAGTGTGCGGGCGCCGAGGATCACCGACGTGACCGCGGGCCGGTCGACCAGCCAGGCGAGGGCGACCTGCGCCATCGAGATCCCGCGCTTGCCGGCGATCTCACGGACCGCGTCGACCACGTCACGGACCCGCTGGTTGCGGCTGCGCCGGTACCAGGACTCGACGCCGCGGTCCGGGTTCTCGCCGAGCCGGGTCGCACCGGCCGGCTCCTCGTCGAACGAGTACTTCCCAGTCAGCCAGCCACCGCCGAGCGGCGACCACGGCAGCAGGCCCAGCCCGTTCTCCTGCGCGGCCGGCACGATCTCCCATTCGATCTCGCGGACCAGCAGGTTGTACTGCGGCTGCAGCGTGACGAGCCGCGACCAGCCGCGGTGCGCGATCAGGTCGCACGCCTTCTGCAGCTGCCATCCGGTGAAGTTCGACAGACCGCCGTACGAGATCTTGCCCGCGCGGACGGCGTCCTCGAGGAAGCTGAGCGTCTCGTCGAGCGGGGTGATCGGGTCCCACGCGTGCAGCTGGTACAGGTCGACGTGGTCGACACCGAGTCTGCGCAGGGACGCCTCCAGCGCCTCGCGGAGGTGCCGGCGGGACGTGCCGACGTCGTTCGGCCCGTCGCCCGTCGGGAACCTGCCCTTCGTCGCGAGCACGACGTCACCGCTCTTGTTCGCCAGCCAGCGGCCGATGATCTCCTCGGAGACCCCCGCGTTGTAGACGTCGGCGGTGTCGACGAAGTTGCCGCCCGCCTCGACGTACCGGTCCAGCTGCGCGTGCACCCCGGCCTCGTCGGTCTCGTTGCCGAACGTCATGGTGCCGAGCGCATACGTCGAGACGACGGCGCCACTGCTGCCGAGAGTGCGATATTCCACGGTTGCTCCCTCTCATCGGAACTGTCTGAAGCGAAGACTACGGTGGCGGGTATGAAGACAAGTGAACTACTCCTCGACGCACACAGCCGGGTGCAGGAGGTGCTGCACGACGTCGTGGGCGGGCTCGACGACAAGACGCTCGCGACGCGGCCGGGTGACTCGGCGAACTCGATCGCCTGGCTGGTCTGGCATCTCACCCGGGTGCAGGACGACCACCTGGCGGACGCGGGTGGGTATGGGCAGGTCTACACCGCCGACGGGTGGTTCGAGCGGCTCGGACTGCCGTTCGACGCGGCCGACACCGGGTATGGGCACAGCTCCGAGCAGGTCGGGCTGGTGAAGCTGTCGGCGGACCAGTTGCTCGGGTACTACGACGCCGTGCACGTGCGGACCGCGGAGTTCCTGCGCACCGTGACCGACGAGGGTCTGGACCGGATCGTCGACCGCCGGTGGAACCCACCGGTCACGCTCGGCGTGCGACTGGTCAGCGTCATCGACGACTGCGCGCAGCACTCCGGTCAGGCGGCTTATGTGAAGGGTCTGCTCAGCTAAGGGTGGTCTGCCACAGCGATGTGCCGGCGATCAGGTAGAGCTTGTGGTCCGGCATCAGCACGGCATCGGTCACCGGACCCTCCGGGCCCTGCGTGTCCTGGACGGTCCACTCCCCGCCGTGACCGGTGAGCACCTTCACTTTGTTGTCCTGAGCAACGACTTGGACGATCTTGTCGCCGTCGACGATCGGCGGCGGCAACTTGTCCTTGTCCCCCACCGGCACCGACGGCACGCCCTGCAGCCGCTTCGCGGTTCCGGACGCGTCCAGCTGCCAGATCGCGAGCTTGCCGTCGACGTACCCGGAGATGACGCAGTCCTTCGCGCAGGTCGCGGTGTTGGCCTGGCTGCGGCTGCCGGGCTCGGGCAGCGCGATCCGGGTCCAACCCTGGTTGAACTTGGTGGACCGCCACACGGCGGCCTCCTGCGCGACGGTGTTGGGCGCGAGCCGGACCTGCGAGCCGACGAGCACGATGCTGTCGCCGAGCGTCGTACCGAAGCCGGGGCCGACCAGCAGCGACGACGTGCTCTGCAGCGCCGTCTTCGTCGGGTCCTGCCGCGTCCACTTGCCGTCCGGTTGCGGCAGCCAGACCATCGCGTCGTTGCCGGTCTCGACTCCGCCCCAGGTGCCGAGCAGGGCGCCGCCGCTCGGGGTGAGGACGGCGCTGAACAGGTCGCCGGCGGTCTGTCCGCCGAACGTCCAGAAGTTCTGCGGGTGCTCGACCAGCCCGGTCTGCGGTGTGCCGGTCCAGACCGTCCAGCGGGTGTTGGAGTGCGCACCGCCGGACGCTCCGCCGAGGGCGAGGAGTTGCTTGCCGTCGTACGCGATCGAGTACCAGATCGCCTCGAACGCATACGGACTGGCCGCGTTCGGCCGCACCGCGATCGGCGTCCACCGGCCGTTCCGAAGGATCTGCGCTTCGGGCACGACCTTTGCTCCGCGATGCCGCAGACCCACCAGCAGCTCGCTGCCATGTGCGGCCAGGACGACGGGCTCCGCCTGGCCCACGGCCACCTTCGACCATGCCAACGGCGGCGGCGACGCGGACTTCTCGTCCTTGCAGGCGGCTGCCGCTGCCATCAGCACTCCGGCCAGGATCGCGACCGCAGCGAGGCGCCGCATGTCAGCGGCTCTGCGGGAGCTTGGTGGTCTGCTTCCGGCCGGTCCGCGGTGCGGACGGCGGTGGCACGACCGGGCCGATGTCGCCGTCCGGCGCGGTGTCCAGGTCGACGATCACCGGGGCGTGGTCGCTCGGGCCGGTGCCCTTGCGTGCCTTGCGGTCGATCCATGCGGCCTTGACCCGCTCCGCGACCGGCACGGTGGCCAGCATCAGGTCGATCCGCATGCCGAGGTCCTGGTGGAACATGCCGGCGCGGTAGTCCCAGTAGCTGAAGATGCGGTTGTCCGGCCACCGGTCGCGGACCACGTCGTGCAGGTCCTTCGCAGCCATCAGCTCCGCGAGCGCCTGCCGCTCGGGCGGCGTCACGTGCGTCTCACCGACGTACGCCGCCGGGTCGAACACGTCGGCGTCGGTCGGCGCGATGTTCATGTCGCCGCAGACGATCTGATCGGCCGGTCCGCCGGCGACGACCTCGGTCAGGGCCGCCAACCAGGCGAGTTTGTACTGATAATGGTCGGAGTCGACCACGCGGCCGTTGGGAACGTAGAGCGAATGGATGCGGACACCGCCGCACGTCGCCGCGATCGCGCGGGCCTCGGGGTTCGGGAAGCCGGGCGCGCCGGCGACGCCGGTCACCACGTCTTCGAGGCCGACCTTGGACAGCAGAGCGACACCGTTCCACTGCAGCTCGCCGTACAGGCCGGTCTCGTAGCCGCGACCGGTCAGCTCGTCACCGAGCAGTTTCGTGAACGCGTCGTCCGCGAGCTTGGTCTCCTGCAGGCACACGACATCGGGCTGCCGCTCGTCGAGCCAGTCCAGCAGCCGCGGCATCCGCTGCTTGACCGAGTTCACATTCCACGTGGCGACTCGCATCCGACCAAGGTAGCGCCCGCCGGGGACAACGTCAGCCGAGCTTGGGCGCCCTCCAGACGAGAGTGTTCAGCAGGTCGGTCCCGGGACGTTCGACGCTGTTGTTGTGGCGCGGCTTGTCCTTGCGTCCCCAGGCATCGTCGCCCAGCCACGGCGGTACGCCGAACGGCAGGTCCCCCGGCGGGATCGGCGAGTAGTCCGACTCAGTGAACTTCGGGCCGTAGTTGGGGACACCGTTGTCGCCGTCCGGGTCCGGGGTCACGATCACCCGCAGGTCCGTGACGGCCGCACGCCAACTGTCGACGAGAGCCTTGGCGTTGCGGCTCGACGGGTGCGGCACCTCGAACACCGGCACGTCCGGCTTGTCGTCCCAGAGCTGCACGGCCGCGCGGGCCTGGGTGCCGAACGCGACGATCGCCTGCAGTTGCGGGCCGATGATCAGGTCCAGCAACGTGTTCCGCCAGCCGAGCTGATCGGGCCTGGACAGCAGTGGCGCCGCCTGCTGGGCACGGGACGGCCGGAGCGCGTACGCGTACGCGTTGACCAGCGCGTAGCTGCGGGTCAGGCCGAGCTTGTGCAGGAAGCCCTGCACGCGTTGCCCGGCGTCGCCGACCAGCGTGCGGCAGGCGATCCGTTCGGTCGGCCCGGGATCGGACGCGATCGCGAGCAGCCGGGCCGTGCGGTTCAGCCGGCCGCGGTAGAAGACGGTCCCCCAGTCGTACCAGAACAATTCCCGGAAATCGGCGTAGCTCGGCAGTTTCGCCAGGTGCCGCGCCACCGTGGCCGGCGGGCCCGGATCGAATTCCCCCATCGAACAACCTCCCCCTCGGCGATACGCTCATGATCAGGGGCGGCACGGGGAATTCTACGGGAGGGTGGGCGATGTTCGTACTGCGTGGAACCGTGGTGACGATGCGACCGGACGGAGCGGTTCTTTCCGGCGGCGCGGTGTACGTCGGCGACGACGGGCTGATCGCGGCGGTGACGCCGTCGGACCCGGAGCCCGCCGGTTTCGAGAATGCGCCGCGGATCACCGCGGGCGGATTGATCTGCCCCGGTTTGATCGATCTGCACAATCACTTGATGTACAACAGCCTGCCGTTGTGGACGGAGCCCTCGCGCACCGTTCCGTGGACCTCGCACAACCAGTGGGGCCGCGCGCCGACGTACAGCGCTCGGATCAGCCAGCCGGCCAGGTTGCTCGGCGCCACCGCGGGCCGGGCGCTGCTGCGGTACGTCGAGACGCGGGCGATCGTCGGCGGTACGACGTCGATCCAGGGCAACCCGCGCGGCGCCGTACCGCCGGACAACGACCTGATCCGCAACATCGACTCCGAGAAACTGGGCACCCACGACGACTTCATCCGGGTCAGCACACTGGTTGCCGACAGCGCCGAAGCCCTGGCGCCGTACGCCGCCGCGGTGGCGGCCGGCCGCGGATTCATCGCGCATTCGGCGGAGGGATCGGATCCGAAACTGCGCTCGGAGTTCCGGCTGCTGGCCGATGTCGGCGTGGTGAAACCGCAACTGGTCGCGATTCACGGGGCTGCGCTGAATGCCGACGACTTCGCCGCGATGAAGGCCGGGAATTCGAGTCTGGTGTGGTCGCCGTTCTCGAACCTGTGGTTGTACGGGGCAACGGCGGACGTGAAAACTGCGCACTCAACCGGCGTGCGATTGTGCCTGGGGTCGGACTGGGGTCCGTCCGGGACGCGGAATGTCCTGTGGGAGTTGAAGGTCGCCGACCTGTGGAACAAGAAACACTCGGTCTTCACCGACGAGGAACTGGTCCGGATGGTCACGTCGAATCCCGGCGACGCGTTGTCCGGCGTGTGGCCGCGTCCGATCGGCCGGGTCGAACGCGGCGCGCTCGCCGACCTGGTCGTCGTACGGCGCTCCGCCGGCGGCACGTACCGCAGCCTCATCGAGGCGACCGAGCCGGACATCAGACTGGTCGTCGTGGGCGGCCGCGCCCGCTACGGCCTCCGGTCACTGATGACTCCGCTCGCTCCGGCGGCGACGCCGATCCGGGTCGGACGGCTGTCCCGCATGATCGACTACGGCGACCCGGCCGTGACGTGGAAGACCGTCGTCGCCGACCTGGAGAAGATCCGCAGCGATCCAGCCGGAGCATCTGCGCGCGCCGCCATCACGTTCGCCGCGCTCGCCGCTGACGGGGCTGACGGGACCGGCTTTGCCGACTCGTTCGTGCTGTTGCCGGACATGCCGGCTCCCGAGGTCGGCGACGAATTCAACCGCGCCGGTCCCCCGGAGGCGGTCAGCATTCCGCCGCTGGAGCCGCTGACCACCGGCCCGGACTGGTTCGACGCGGTCGACGCCAACCCGTTCCACGGGGGCCTGCTCAGCGGTCTGCGCGCCTATACATGAGACAAGAGGTCGGATCACTCGCCGGTTCGGGGTAGCGTCCCGCCAGGAATTCCGTGCGCGCGGGAGGGTGGGGCGAGGATGCTGCAGGGGCTGGGTATCGGTCAGCAGGAGGAAGCCGTCTACGTGGAGCTGCTGCGTCGGCGCCGGGCCACGGCCGCCGACCTCGGCTCCGCCGCGCAACTGCCGTGCGAGCGCGTGACCGCCGCGCTGACCCGGCTGGCCGAGCTCGGACTCGTCACCGGCGACGAGTCCGGCCTGTACAACGCCGTACCGCCGGACGTCGGGCTCGGAACGCTCGTCGTCCAGCATCAGAGCACGCTGCAGCTGGTGCAACGACGGCTGTCCGAACTCGTCGACGTGTACCGCACCGGCGCGGCGTCGACGATGAGCGAGGTCGAGGCGCTCACCACGCCGGAGGAGCTGGCGACGTGGGTGGACAACATCGAGCGCGGCGCGAAGCACGAGCTACTCGCGTTCTTCCGCCCGCCGTACGTGCTGGACGGCGATCTCGAGGTCACGACGGACGTCCCGTCGTACCGGTACGTGTACGAGCGGGCCGCGCTCGACGACCCGCGGACGCCGGCGGAGATCGGACGATTCCTGGACGGCGGCTACCAGATCCGGATCGTCAACGAGCTGCCGAGCAAGATGATCATCATGGACCGGACGATCGTGCTGCTGCCGATGCTGCCGGACCAGGCAGGGATCGAGCCGGGGTTCCTGCTGGTGCGCGGGCAGTCCCTGGTCCGGCTGCTGGTGGACCTGTTCGAGCGGGTCTGGCAGCTGGCGACACCGCTACGGCTGAGCGCCGCCAACCTCGTCGAAGGCGGTCCGGCGTGGGACGACTTCGACATCAAGCTACTCACGTACCTGCTGTCCGGGATGCCGGACAAGTCGGCCGCCGGCAAGCTCGGCACCAGCGAGCGGACGGTGCAGCGCCGGATCAAGCGGCTGATGGAGCTGTCCGGCACCGACAGCCGCATGCAGCTGGCCTGGTACGCCGCCCGCTCCGGACTGATCGCGCCGTGACCGCGGGGGTGCCCCCACTCGTTTTACGAGCAAGGGCACCCCGTGAGGTCAGCGCAGCCGGTAGGCCCGGGTCACGGTCTGCTCAACGGCGGTGCCGTCGACGTCCGTGGCCTGGACCCGCAGCGTGACGAACCCGTTGGTGTTGCGCAGCGCGGGGCTCATCAGGACGCCCTTGGCGCTCGCGGCGTCGGTCGTGGTCACCGGGACCTGGGTCCAGGTCGCGCCGTCGTCGTACGAGGCCGACAGCGTGACGTCCCGCAGCTTCGGAGCAGCCAGCCCCTTCGGGTACCGGAAGCCGAGGCCGAGGGTGGCCGCCCGCCCTGCCTGCACCGTGTTGTCGAGCGCGACGTCCAGGTCGTAGTCGATCGACATGACAGGCAGCAGACTCCGGTCGCTGTGCTCCGACCGGAACGTCCAGGCGGTGCTGGCCTTGGTCGATGTCGTCCACCACGGCTGGTTCTTGGTGACGTCGAGGACGAGCTTGTACGTCGCCGGCTGCGGCACCATCGGGAACGCCACCGTGCTCGACGGCGCCGAGCCGAGCAGCTGGCCGTCCCGGTAGACCGTGGTCACCGACTTGTCCAGGTTGCTCGGGAGCGTGAACCACTGTCCGGTCCCCGTGTCCAGGAGCGGCGCGATGTCCGTGCCGCCGAGGTCACCGATGCGGACGGCGCCGTCCGGGTGGTTCGGCGTGATCGCGGAGCGGACCACGGCCTTGTTCCAGGCCCGGCTGGTCGTCCGGCCGGCCTGCAGAACGGTCGGCATGGTCTGGTACGACCCGCCCATCGGCTCCCAGACACCGGCCGCCGACACCAACTCCCAGGTCCGTACGCCGCCAGTGACGTACTCGGTCGTCTTGCGCGGCATCGCCGACCGCTTCAGCATCATCACGACGAACGTCTGCTTGTCCGAGATCAGGTACCGCGCATAGCCGCCCAGCGCCGGCGTCGACGCGTGGAAGCTGCTGTCGACCGTCGCCAGTTCGCTCGGATCGGCCCTGTACTGCTGGTTCGCTGCGATGCCCACCTGGGTCTTCAGGACCTCGTAGCTGTACGGCGGCACTGCTGTACCGCGGAACAGCAGCATGGCGTCGCGGCTGGCAGCCAGCTTGACGCCCTGCTCGTTGGACAGCGAGAGCGCGGGAATCGCGGTCGGGTCCTTCCGGTAGATCGCGGTACCCCAGTCACCCGGTGCGTCGTTGTAGACGATCACTACGGCCGCACCTGCGGTAGCCGCGTTCGCGATGACCTGGCTGATGCTGACTGCGTCACTCCGCTTCACCAGCGCCACGGCTCCACGGACCGCCGAGCCGGTGAGGTCCTCCGGCCGGCCGGTGCCCGCGTCGACGACGTGGAGCTGTTTGGTGCCGTTGATCCGGGCAGAACCGGCCCAGCCGTCGATGTATTCCGGCGTGATCGCGAAGGAGTTCCGGCCGACGACCTGAGTGCTCAGCTCTGGGGCGCTGGCCGAGAACTGCAGCCTGTGCTCGATGAGCTCCTTCTTGCCGGTGGACGGGATCGCCCACAACTTCGTGTAGCCGGGGGCGTCCGACTGCAGCTCGTACCGCAGCTTGGTGTTGTCGCTCATCAAGGACACGCTCATGCGGACCTGGCTGGTCTGGCTGGGCAGCGGCGTCTGGAGACGTACCTGCTGCGCCTTGGTGCCGTCGAACGTGACCGTGCGGTCTGCGTCGAGCACTATGCCGGACTCCGCGCCGTACACGGCCTGGCGGACCTGCCCGTAGTCAGGCGTGAACCGGTAGGTGGACGACTCGAAGGCGTACTCACCCCGCGGCAGGCTGAGCGTCATGGTGCCCGCGGTGCCCAGGAAGTAGTACATGTCGGCCGGCTTGGGGTTCTTGAGGTCGAACACGTAGACCATGCCGTACGCCGCGGGGGCCGGCGTCGTGTCCCGGTCCTTCACCGAGATCGTGACGTCGAACCGCTCCACGTCCTGCACGAACCCGATGGCCGTCGTGACAACAGCCTTGCCGTCGGCTGACGTTGCGACGACGTGTTCGCCGTACGAGCCGGTGGCCATGGTGCCGCCGGTCAGTGTGACCGGTACGTCGGCGGTGCCGTGGGCGGGAACCGTCACCGAGTCCGCGCCGAGCTGGAAGGTCCCGGCCGGGACCGCGGTACCGGCTGCTTTCTGCGCCAGCGACAGGGTGATCGGCTCGTCGCCGTTGTTGGTGTAGGTGAGCTGCTTGACGACCGGCGCGGTCGAGCCGAACGGCCGCATCCCGAAGTCGACGACACCCGACCCGGACACCTGCTGACGGAAGGCACGGCTCACGTCGACGCGGCCGGCGCCCTGCAGGTAGACCGACGTCTCGGCGGTGGTCTTCGCTGTACTGACCAGCTGGTTCTTCAGCTGGGCGGGGGTCCAGTCCGGGTGCTCCTCGGCGAGGATCGCGGCCGCGCCGGCGACGTGCGGCGTCGCCATCGACGTACCGCTGGCCGTGGTGTAGTTGGCGTCCACCGGAGTGCCCATGGTGGTACCGGCCGCACGGGCGGCGACGATCGCCGAGCCGGGGGCGGTGATCTCGGGCTTCAGGGCGCCTTCGGCGAGCGGGCCGCGGCTGGAGAAGTACGTGACCGCGTCGTTCTGGTCGACAGCGCCGACCGTCAGGGCCGAGGCCGCGTTGCCGGGCGAACCGACGGTCGAGTCCGCCGGACCCGAGTTACCCGCGGCGATCGTGAACAGGACGCCGGTCTGCGCGGTGAGCGTGTCGACGGCGGCAACCAGCGGGTCCTCATCCCTCGGCCCTGCTGATCCACCCAGGCTCATCGAGACGACCTTGGCACCGGAGTGCGCGGCCCAGTCCATCCCGGCCAGGATGTCCGACTGGGCGCCGGAGCCCGCGTCGGACAGCACCTTGCCGATCACCAGCTCCGCGCCCGGCGCGACACCGCGGTACTTGCCGCCCGACGCGGCACCGCTGCCCGCGACCGTGGACGCGACGTGGGTGCCGTGACCATGCCCGTCCTGGACCGACTCGCCCGGTACGAAGCTCTGGCTGGCGACCACCTTGCCGGTCAGGTCCGGGTGGTTCAGGTCGACGCCGGTGTCCAGGATCGCGACCTTGACGCCGGTGCCGTCGTACCCGGCCTGCCAAGCGTCCGGGGCGCCGATCTGCGGCACGCTCTTGTCCAGCAGGGCATGCATCTTGCTGTCCAGCCAGATGTGGTCGAGGCCCCCGGACAGCCGCGGCCCGGCGTCGTCGACCGAGTCCCAGAACGTGGCCGTCTTCGCCTTGTCCGCGGTGACGGCGGCGCCGCGGATGCTGGGCAGGCTGCGCTTGATCTTCGTGCCGGACGGGGTCTTGATCTTGCCGGAGTACTTGACGATCAGCGGGATGGCGCCGCTGTGCGCGTCGTCGTACCCCTGGGCGATCAGGCCGGTGACGTTGAACAGCTTCTGGTCGAGCTTTCCGGACGCGATCAGCGGCTCCGCCTCGGGCGGGATGACGTACACGTCGTCGCCGACGGCGTAGCTGCGGAAGCTGGCCGCGGATCCGGCGTGCGGGGTGACCGCGACCGACGGCTTGCCGGCCGTCTTCGTCACGGTGACGACGTCACCGGTGACCAAGGTGACCTTGGTCGCGGGCTGCTGGGACGCGCTGCCTGCCTGTGGGGTGACCGCAGCCTTGGGCGTCACCGCGGCTGTGGGTGTCGCCGCGGCCGGGGGTGCCGGCGGCTCGGCGGAGGCGATCGCGCTGCCGGGCACCACGAGGGTGGCGGTGAGCGCGACGCCGAGCAGCATCGATCTTCTGGTTGCCATGGGGGGTGGCCCTCCTTCTTCCGGATTCCGTTCCGGTGCCGCACAGCCTCGTCAAGGCGGCCGGAGTGCCGCTACGGATCCGCCTGGCGATCACCCGACATGTCAGGTCGCCGCCGAGTTGCCACTACTCGGCGTAGTTATCCACATACTCGAAGTCATCGGTCCGCGGGAGGGTGAAACGCGGCACTCTCTTGGGCAAGGAGATCGGCGGCGAAGGGGACGGGATGGGAGATCTGGACTGTGAACCGGCGGACGTGACGGCGCTGGTGGCGTACCTGCGCGACATCGGGCAGCACGAGCTACTGACCTTGGAGGAGGTGAACGAGCACTCGTACTGGATCGAGGCCGGTGTGCTGGCGGCGGACCGGCTGAGCGGCGATCCGGGCCGGCACGACCCGGGCGACCTGCGCCAGGTCGTCGCGCTCGGGCAGCACTCGTGGCGCCGGATGATCGAGGGCAACCTGCGCCTGGTCGTCTCGCTCGCCAGGCGGTACGGCGGGAAGGGCATCTCGCTGCTCGACCTGATCCAGGAGGGCAACATCGGGCTGATGCGCGCGGTCGAGCGGTTCGACCACCGCCGCGGCCACCGCTTCTCGACGTACGCGATCTGGTGGATCCGCCAGTCGATCGGCCGCGCGATCTCGGACCGTTCCCGCCTGGTCCGGATGCCGGCCCAGGCGTACGCGGACGCGTCCCGGGTGGCGTCCGCGCGCCAGGAGCTGACCCAGGAGCTGGGCCGCGACCCAGGGGCGCCGGAGCTCGCGCGAGCGACCGGCCTGAGCATCGCCCGGATCGAGCGGGCGCAGGCGTGGCGGACGCAACCCGAGACCCTCGACCTCGACGACACGGACCCGGTGATCGACGACGACCCGATCGTGCTGCGCGCCGCGCTCCGCCGCGACCTCGCCCACCACCTGCAGTTCCTCGGCGACCTGCACCAGACCGTGCTCCACCGGCGGTACGGGCTGCACGGTCACATCCCGTCCACACCCGAGGAGATCGCGTCGCAGCTGGGTCTGAACACGGCGAAGGTCCGCGCGCTCGAGCGTGAAGCGCTCCGGCAACTCCGGCGCCGGGCGCTGCCTCAGCTCCGTGACTACGTCGCCTGACCGACACCTTGGCGCGACTGGAATGATGTGGGTGTGAGACTCCTGCGTACCCCCTGGCCGCGCGAGCTGGGCGAAGCCGTGTCGGCCACCGCCCGCGAGTCGACCGGCAGGAAGGAAGACGTCCTCGCCGCCGTCCAACTGACCACCGGCCGCTGGGTGGCCGGCACCCGCGCGGCCGTCTACCTGCCGTCCGACTCCGCGGACGCGGCCCGCCGGGTCGGGTGGGAGAAGATCGAGCGCGCCAACTGGGACTCCGAGGCCTCGGTGCTGCACGTCTACGAGACCACCGACTTCGGCACCCCGCTGCGCGCCACCGAGCTCAAGGTCGACGACCCGGGCCGCTTCGGCCAGCTGCTCCGCGAGCGCGTGGACGCGAGCATCGTCGTTCAGCGCCACGTCCCGCTCGCCGGCAAGCGCGGCGTACGCATCGTCGGCCGCCGCAACCCGGCCGCCACCGACGCCGCCGTCACCTGGAACATCGTTCTGGACAAGGGATTGGAGCCCACCCAGCCCGGCGTCGTCGACGCCGCCGAGGCGGCCCTCCGGCAGGTCCGCGACGAGTTCGGAATCTGACCCGGCAGCGTCCAGAATCCCGTTTTTGTAGTTCGCCGCCCGCCTGCTAACCTACTCAGGTCCTCGGGGATCGAGGACGAAGCACCACCCCGATCCCGCGTAGCTCAATTGGCAGAGCAGCCGGCTGTTAACCGGCAGGTTACTGGTTCGAGTCCAGTCGCGGGAGCAACAACCCAGCCGGGCCTCCACTTGAGGAGCCCGGCTTTCTCATGTCACTCGGCCCTCTCGATGACAAGGTTCAGCGCATGAAGCGGTGGGGATGGGCGGCGCTGGCCTGCGGGCTGCTGATGTCAGCCGGATGCGGCACCGAAACCGCAACAACAGCTGGCGGAGGACCCCCGTCCGTAAGCACGCCGGCGCCGAGCGTGGCGCACAGACCAACACCCACTCCTCCCCCACCCACCTGCCCGGCATCAGGCGCCTCGATCACCGTCGGCCCGGTCGAGCCCGCGCTCGGCCACCGAGCCGTCGTACTCAAACTGACGAACTGCCGAAGCAAGCCCCTGATCCTCAACGGCTACCCGCAGGTCGCCGTCCTCGACGCCCGCCGCCGAACGATGAACGTCACGATCACCCACGGCACGTCGTACATGGCAAGAGACCCCGGCCCAACCCTGATCCGCCTCAAGAAAGGCGAATCCGCCCTGGCCGCCATCTCCTGGTCCAACACGGTCGAAGTGGCCGAGACCATAGCCCCAGGCACCTACCTCGCCATCGCCCCACTGGCTGGCGACCGCCCAACCACCCGACCGCTCACCATCGACCTGGCACCACAGCCAAACTCACCCTGACCGCCTGGTGCCTGAAATTCGCCAACTGACCCCAAGCTCCACGAGGAAGTGCTACTTCCCCTTCTTCCGGTCGATCGCCCGCTGGATACGGTGCTGCGGTTGACCGGTAATCTTCGCGAGCAACGGCACGCGGTACTTGTACGCCGCGATCGCGCCCACCACGAGCACCAGGAAAATGAGCCAGCCCATCGGTGTTCCCTTCGTCCGGACCTGGCTCCATCATGCCCGGTCCACCCCACCCACCCCTCAGTCAAACCCCTGACCCACCCCTGGTTTCACACCCCACCCCCACCCACCAGATACGATCTGCCGCACACGGGGCGGTAGCTCAGCTGGTTAGAGCAGGGGACTCATAATCCCTGGGTCACGGGTTCGAGTCCCGTCCGCCCTACTCCGTACCATGCGTGAGTCCGGGTCATCCTTGACAGGTTGGCTCGGGCTCTTGCTTTACGTCGCTCCGGTAGATGCTTGACGGTGGCTTCGGTTGTTTCTTGACACTCGACTCATGCTGATGGAGTTGAGCGTGCACGAGCAGAACCGGACGCATTCGGTCCCGACGAAGAAGCGGTCGCACTTCGCGGTCCTGCGGCGATACTCCCAAGACACCAACACCAAGCCGCGCGACGTGGTGCAGCAACTGATCGAGACCCGCCAACTTCCCGGCCGAATGATTCAGCGCGCCGAGCGGGGGAACCGAGCTCGTACGGGAGTTGACGGAGCCCGGGGTCCGGAGCTTCCAGGCCCCGGCGTTCAAACCACCAGCGCCGGGGACCGCTCCGATCGTCGCCGATCATCCGGAAACTGACGCGTGACCGGCCGCCCGTCCTGCCAACCGGGGCCGACGGCAGGTAGGCCCCCGGACCTCGCGCCGTGCCGGATCGGGTCAAATGCGTGCGTTGGCTCGTGCCTAACTGCCGGGCGCGTGATGGGATGATCCAAGCTTATGTAACTTAACAGTTACGTAACCATCTCGATACATTAAATCAGGTGGAGGCAATTTTGCGGGCACTCGCGGACGAGAGCCGACGCACCGTGCTAGAGGCGTTGGCCAACGGGGAAGCGACCGCGGGCGAGCTGGCGACCTTGCTGCCGATTGCCCGGCCAGGCGTATCCCGGCATCTTCGGGTGCTGCGTGAGGCGGGTCTGGTCGAGGTTCGCCAGCAGGCGCAGCAGCGCATCTGGGTGGAGGTGTGCGAACCCCCGCGGCGTCTGCAAGTGGTGACCAGGGAAACCGACGAGTCCTGGCAGCAGGGTGGTGGCGTGGCGCCCTTCGACCAGACCACCGAAGCAACGCTGGCCACCGACGGAGGCAAGACCACCCTGGTCATCGAGATCCACGGCATGCCCTTGGCCAAGATTGCCCCCTACGGGGCCGGGTGGCAGATCCACGCCGAAAATCTGGCCACCTACCTCGCCGGACGCGAGCCTGGCGACACCAAGCCGCGGTGGGACGAGCTCGCCCCTGCCTATCAGGAGCTGGCAACGACCATCGGATAGCGCCGCCGTAGCGTCCGGGAGCAACGCAAGGGACGTTTCCATCTTCGTGGGGGATGTGACGCAGCGAGCGGTTCTCGATCGTCGCGTTTCGACTGGCCTCCGGTGCGCACGGACACCGCCTGCGGTAGCTCGAGCGGTGTCGCCCTTCTGGCGGGACCGGAAATTGCCGTCCGCAGCGTGTCCGACAGGGGTCGCTCACAGTCGAGCTCCAGGCGAACCATGGCTGACCTGGTCGCCTGTCCAATGGGTGAGCTCGTCGAACACCACGAGCCCGACAGAATTCACCTTCACCCAGGCGTCGCGACAGCCCGGCGTGTAGCGCGAGGCTGCGCCCTTCTGGCCAGTCTCCGACCGCCTCCGAACCCACGCAAACCCCTCAGCCGACCTTTCGCGTGGCAGGCAAGATCCCCGCAGAGCCCTGCTGTGCAGGGCTCTCACATCTCCCACTCAGCGCCCATGCTGCGAGTGTTTTGGAGCGGGTACTTGAGGTCTCTCAGTTCGACTTGGGTGGATGGGGACTGCCCGTTCGTCGCGGAGGCCCTGCTTCTCGTGTCGCCCGATGCGGCATCGAGACCCCCATGCGGGGCCTCCGTCAAGAACTCAACATGCTCGCCGCATGATGCGCCGAATGCGCCGCGAGGAGACGGGTACCGACGCTCGCGCAGATGCATAGCTGCACGTTGACGGAAGGGCAGACCATTGACCATCTCGGCCTCAGGTCCACGCCGCTCCGGCGGCTACCTCGAACGTCCCGCGCCGAGCAGCCTCGCGGACGTGATCGACAGCATCCTCGACAAAGGAGTCGTCATCGACGCCTACGTCCGGGTGTCTGTGGTCGGTATCGAACTGCTCACCATCGACGCACGCATCGTGATCGCGAGTGTCGACACCTACCTGCACTTCGCCGAAGCCACGAACCGCCTCGAGCTTTACGACAAGGGCGGCACAGGCCTTCCGGAAATCCTGGCCGAGACTGCCAAGAGCGGCGTCGAGGCCGCGTCGCGAGGTCTGGCCCACAAAGCAGTCAAATCTCTGTTTGACTGAGACGAGACCGGCGACGCCCGCCGCGGTCATCCTCCTTGCGTGGTTGTGGCTTGCGATCACCACGGCCGAACCGGCGGCCAGAGCAGCCCCCAACGTGTCTTCCAGGCCACTCTTCAGCTTGGTCGCCTGTGTCAGACAGTCGGACGGCTCCGTCGGCGTCCTTGGCAACCAGAATCATCCCATCGGTGCTGATTGCCTTCGCCTTGGCCAGACCGGCCAAAGCGTCGAACTCCTGCTGGGCGAGGTGGTCGTCCTGATACGCCGCCACCAGCACGAGGTGGTTGCCCTCAGCCATCGTCGGTCACATCCTTCGCCATCGAAATCCGATCATCCGAACCACAGCCAACGACTGCCGGGCGGGATCGTCCGCGAGTTCATCAGACCGCCAATGACCGTGGCTGTGGCCTGCCCCACGCACAGGCCGAAGACAGACGTCAGGTCCAGCAGCCCGTCAGCTCAGACGGGTCACTTCACAGTCGCAACCATGCTTCGTGACCGCGTCATCCGCGGCGGGTGGTTGGCAGGGCGGTGGGACACGCTGGGTGATGCTGCCGGTACGGTCCAGCCCAGTCCGAGGGTCGGTGACCAGCCGACAGGCGGGGGTGTGCGGGTCACTCTCCGAAGAGGAGTGGGGCGGTGCCGGGTTCGGCTGTGTGGCGGAAGTAGGTCGGGTCGGCGAAGGTGGCCGGGACCTTGCCCAGGCCTTGGATGACTGTGGTGGGGCCGTTCGCGTGGCCGATGGCGTACAGGTAGCCGGATCGGGTGTCCTTGTCGATGCCGAGGAGCAGGGTGCCGTACTGGCCGCACTTCTCGGCGATCAGCGCGTCGAAGGCCTGCCAGGTGGAGCTGCGGACCATCTTCACGACCGGCTTCATCGGCGAGGTCAGAGGGAGCCGGATGGTGTAGAGGGCACCGCCGCGGGTGGTGGCCAGGAAGGTGTCGTACGTCGCGGTCTGGCTGATGAGCGCCATCGTCTTGACGGCCGAGAAGCCGGGCGCGGACTGCGGGTTGGTCCAGCCGAACCCGCCCTTGCTGTCCCAGCGGGTGAGTGTGCCGTTGGATCGCAGCGCGTAGTGGTTGACCAAGGCCCAGGGGTTCGTGTCGTGCGGGTAGCTCGTCTCGAGGAAGGTGGCGTCACCCCAGCCGCCGCCGACGCGGAAGTTGTGCGCCTGTGTCCGGTCGACCTCACCGGACTCGGTGAGGAAGTAGGTGCTGTCGTACAGCCCGGAGCCGATCACCACGTGACCGGCGTACGCACCGCCGAGACCGGGGACGTCGGGGTCGTTGAAGAACACGGTGCTCAGCCTCGGCAGGCCCTCAGGAAAGAGGTTGGTGTACCGGGGTTTCTCCTGCACCGTCGGCGGTGAACCGGCCGTGATCACCCGGTGAGTGTGATCGCCGGCGGCGGTCACCGACCCCGGCTCGACTTTGCAGGCCGCGGTGGCGGTCGCGCCGCCGGCCGCCGCACCGCCCGGAGCCGCTGCCAGCAGCCCTGTTACCAGCACGGCGGCGGCCGTCATCCGCCCCGCCGGCCCGAGTCGTTTCGACATATTGCCCATCGCTCCCCCACCCAGCCCTTCAGGTCGCAGTAGCAGTCCTGCCCACTGTGATACTCACCAGACCCGGAAAGTTACGCGATCCGCGGATTCGGGTGGTCGAGGAGGAAAGTTTGCATCGGACCCTTGCCTTTGACTTCGATCGTGCCCCGCGGATGGGTCGTGAAGTCGGGGCCCAGGGCCGCGGCAGCTCGGGCGGTGAGTTGGATGGCGCCTGCCTGGCCGTGGGACTCCATGCGGCTGGCGGTGTTGACGGTGTCGCCCCAGAGGTCGTAGATGAACTTGCGGCGGCCGATCACGCCGGCCACGACAGGGCCCGAGTCGATGCCGATGCGGATCGCCAGCCATTCTTGGCCGGGTTGTGCGGCGAGGCGGGCTACCTCGTCGCGGAGGGCGAGGGCCGTGCGGGCGACTGCGGCCAGGTGGTCGGGCCGCGGGTTCGGGAGGCCGCCGACCAGCATGTACGCGTCGCCGATGGTCTTGATCTTCTCGACGCCCTCGGCGTCGGCGATTCGGTCGAAGGCGGAGAAGACCTGATCCAGCAGCGTTACCACGTCGGCCGCGGCCATCACCGCTGAATGGGCCGTGAAGCCGACCAGGTCGGCGAACAGCACGCTGACCGAGTCGTAGTGTTCGGCGATCACTCCTGGCTCGGTTTTGAGGCGCTCGGCGATCGGCTCCGGGAGGACGTTCAGCAGCAGGTGTTCCGAGCGTTCCCGTTCCGCCTCGAGGGCTCGGTGGGCGCGCTCGCGCTGCTCGACGAAGTAGCTGAGCATGACGTACGCGCTCACCATCGTCCCCGCGACGTTCATCACCAGGAACGTGACCACGAAACCGGACGGCAGTTCCGACGGCGACTCCGCAAGCCTGGAGTCGACGAGGCCGAGGATGAACAGCTCGAGCAGGAACGCGATCAGCCACGGTACGGAGCGCCGGATGCCGAGCAGCGCGAGCGCGGCCAGCGGGGTGACGACCGCCCAGAGGATCATCGCGCTCGAGGCGACGAAGCCGCCGAGCGAGACTTGCAGTAGCGCCGGCAGGACGAGGAACGCGAGCAGTTGCGTGGTGCGGAAGATCGCGAACCGTCGCGTGCGCGCCAGGACCGCCAGCCCCACGATCGTGACCAACTGGTACAGGGCAGGGATCGCGGCCGAGACCGGGTCGCCGTACGCGAGGTAGGTCGTGACCCAGATCGTGGAGATCACGGTGATCAGCAGTGACGAGAAGATGAGCGTGCCTTGGCGGAGGCGCTCGTCATGCGTGTCCTCCGGCCGTGCGCCGAGGTCGGCCAGTCGCTCCAGCCAGCGGACACCGGTCCGCCCAGGGCCACGCCCGCGGACGCCAGCCTGAAGCCAGGAACCGGTCACCTCAGCAGCGTAGGCTCGCAAACCGCCGTCGACATCCTCCGAAGCCGCTTCCACGGCATGCTGGGGCTGGGAGTCCGCGGTCGCTGACGATCCGGAGGAGTTGTATGCGCTCTGGTACGGCGCGGCCGCGCGTTCGCGTGCTGCGTGGCAGGTGCTGAGCGCCGACGGTGGGCTGGAGGTAGTCATCGAGGACCCGGCGTGGTCCGCGAACCGGCGGATGATCGCCTTCGACCTCCTCGAGGAGTACCTGAAGCACACCGGCCACGCCGACATCCTGCGCGAGGCGGTCGACGGCCTGACGGGCAACGATCCTGCCTGACGGCAGCGCCCGCGCCCTCGGTTAGATCGCGCCGGAGATGGCTCGGTTGCGGAGTTCGGCCTTGTAGGCCTCTAGGGCGATGAGTTCGCCGAACATCCGGTTGTACTCGTCCGCGCGGTCGATCGGGTTCGTCCGCTGGAGCTTGGACTTCAGGTCGAGGATGCGGCGTGCGCAGGTCAGCTCCTGCAGCCGCGCCAGCAACGCGAGTGCGTACGGCTCGTCGGGCTCGCGGCCGAGCCGCAGGGGGTCCACGGCGAGCGCGCCGACGACGGCGGCCGCGGGGTCGTTTCCGACGGCGTCGCGGACGGCGACCACCCAGGCCTCGCCGGGGGGCGCGGCGGACGGGCCGCCAGTCTTCGCCATCGCGGCGCGGATCGCCGCCAGCCACGGGTGCGTGAAGTCGTGGTCGTCGAGCTCGTCGAACGCGACCCCGACCAGCGCCGGGTACTGCATCGCGACCTTCAGCACGTCCCACTCGATCACGAACCGCTGGTCCCGCGGCGACGGAACGTCGTTCCTGACGACCTGCTGCGCGACGGGCGGCTGGTTGCCGGCCGCCTGCCCCGGCGCCCCGGCCTTGGACGCTGCGCGGTACACCTCGGCGCGGACCTGCTCCTCGTCCATGCCGAGTCGCCCGGCGAGCTCCAGCGAGAAGGACGTCACCTTCGACTTGTCGCGGATGCGGGCGACCAGCGGCGCCGCCTCGCGCAACGCGTCGATCCGGCTGTCGGCCCGGTCGAGGTCGTAGCGGGAGAGGATGTTGGTGAGGACGAAGCGGTACAGCGGCACCCGGCGGCCGATCAGCTCGCGCACCGCGGCGTCGCCCTTCTCGAGGCGGAGCTCGCAGGGATCCAGACCGTCCGGCTCCACCGCGACGTACGTCTGGGCGGCGAACGCCTGGTCGCCCTCGAAGGCCTTCAGCGCGGCACGCTGGCCGGCCGCGTCACCGTCGAAGGTGAAGATCACCTCGCCGCGGAACTGGTCGTGGTCCAGCAGCAGCTGCCGCAGCACCCGCGCGTGGTCGTCGCCGAACGACGTTCCGCAGGTGGCGACCGCGGTCTGCACGCCCGCGAGGTGACACGCCATCACGTCGGTGTACCCCTCGACGACGACGGCCTGGCGGCCCTTCGCGATCTCGCGGCGGGCCAGGTCCACGCCGTACAGGACCTTGGACTTCTTGTAGATCGGCGTCTCGGGGGTGTTCAGGTACTTCGCTTCGATCCGGTCGTCGTCGAACAGCCGGCGCGCGCCGAACCCGATCACGTCGGACGACGCGTCCCGGATCGGCCACATCAGCCGGCCGCGGAACCGGTCGTACAGCCCGCGCTGCCCGTCGGCGGCCAGGCCGGACGCGACCAGCTCGGCATTCGTGAAACCGCGACCGCGCAGGTGGCTGACCAGCGCCTCGCCGCCACGCGGCGAGAACCCGACCCCGAACTGCACGGCCGCGTCCTTGTCGAAGCCGCGCTGGTCCAGGAACTGCCGTCCGAGTGAGGCCTCGGCCGCGCCGAACAGCTGGTCGACGTAGAACTCGGCCGCGACCTTGTGCGCCTCGACGAGCCGCGGCCGCTGGTTCCCCGGGCCGCGCTGCACCGGCGCGCCGGAGTCCTCGTACCGCAGCTGGATGCCGACCTTGGAGGCCAGTGTCTCGACCGCTTCGGAGAACGTGATCTGGTCGACCTTCTGGATGAAGTCGATGACGTCGCCGCCCTCTTGGCAGCCGAAGCAGTAGAAGAAGCCACGGGACGGCGTGACGTTGAACGACGGCGACTTCTCGTCATGGAACGGGCAGAGGCCCTTCAGGTTGCCCCCGCCGGCGTTCTTCAAGGTCACATACGAGCCGACGACGTCGTCGATCCGGGCTCGCTCGCGCACCAGCGCGATGTCCTCTTCCTTGATCCGGCCTGCCACGCCGTGAGTCTACGATCATCGGCAAGCAAACTCGCCCGCGGGACGACGAACCGGTCCTAACCGAGCAGGGCCGAGTCGAAGAAGGCGATCACTCGCTGCTCCCATTCCGCGGGCGCGACCTGCAGTCCCGCGGTGTGCCCCGCCTCAGGTACGACCCACAGCTGGACGGAACCGGGTGAGCCGGCTCCGATGTACCGGCCGGCGTACTCCTCGTCGGGCAGCGCGCCTCCCGCGATGAGCAGGATCGAGCGTGGCGCGGCCCCCGCGGCGGCGTCGCGCAGCGAGATCGGCTGGTCGGCCGGCGTGAGCAGGTCGGTCACGCCGTAGGTCAGCCACTCGATGCCTTCCTGCAAGGTCCCCCGCCAGCCGTACTGGTCCGAGAGCCACGCACGGTCCGCGGTACCGCGGTTGGTCGCGCCCTCGGCGACGACGGCACCGATCCGCGTGTCCACGGCAGCCGCGCCGATCGTTTCCTCTCCACCCATCGACAGCCCGAGCGCGCCGATCCGGGAGCGGACGTCCGGCCTGCTCTGTAGATAGGACACGGCCGCGCCGACGTCCTCGTCGCCGTACCAGCCGAAGTCCATCGCCCGGCCCGCGCTCCGTCCGTGGCCACGGGCGTCGAAGAGCAGGACGCCGTACCCGTGCCGTGCCAGTACGGCGGCTTGGCCGAGCGCGTCCGAGCGGGTGGATCCGGCACCGTGGAGTACGGCGACCGCGGCACCGTTGGTCGAAGGGATGTACCAGCCCGACAGCTTGACGCCGTCGCTGGTCTCGAACGCTGCATCGGTGTAGCTCAGTCCCCAATGACCCGGCGTCGTCGCCCCGACCGTGGTCCGGGGCACCTGCGTCGCCGCGACGGCCTGCCCGACCGACAGGACGGCAACGAGCGTAAACGCCAACAACGCCGGTACGACGAGGAGCCGCCACCAGCCACGCACCCGCCGTACCAGAACGACCGCGGCGAACCCGGTCAGCAACAGCCCGGCCACCAACGCCACCAGCCCGACGACCGCGCCGACTGCAGAGCCTGCCGTGAGATGCGGCAGCCCGAGCCCGATGCCGACGGAGAGGCTCACCGTGCCGGCCACGAACGCGAGGACGGAGGACAGCACCGGCTCGGTACGGATCCCCACCGGCCGCGGCGTCGCCGTCCTCGTTGCCACCAGCACCCACCTCTTCGGACTCACCGTACGAAGCGGGCTGCCGGCAGAGCAGGGCCGGAGGTCCCGTGCTGGACAGTCCTCTGCGGCCGTCGTTCGGTGCCATAGGTTGGTTGTCATGCCACGCACCCTGCGACCAGGTCAGCGCGCCGAGCTCTACGTCGTCGATGTGACCTCGGGCGAGCATCGGCTCGTCCACAGCTCCGGCACCATGCTGTTCGAAGCGCCCAACTGGACGCCTGACGGGCAGCTGATCGTCAACGGCGACGGGCGGCTCTTCCGCGTCGGCGACGGACTCGAGGAGATCGAGCTCGGCGGTGTGCCGGCGATCAACAACGACCACGTGGTGAGCCCGAACGGGCGCACCGTGTACGTGTCCGCGAGCGACGGGCACCTCTACGCCGTGCCGATCGAGGGCGGAGCCGGCCGGCGGGTGACCAACGATCGGGGGCAGGGGTTCCACCACTACCTGCACGGGGTTTCGCCGGACGGTACGACGCTCGCGTACATCGGGCTGGAGTGGGTCGGCGAGCGGCGGATCACCAACGTCTGGACGATCCCGAGCGCGGGCGGCGCGGACGTCCAGGTGACCGACGACGAGTTCGCCGACGACGGCTCGGAGTACGGACCGGACGGCGAGTGGATCTACTTCAACTCCGAGCGCGCCGGGCACGCGCAACTGTTCCGGATCCGGGTCGCCGACGGGCACGCGGAGCAGCTGACCGACGACGAGCGGGTCAACTGGTTCCCGCACCCGGCGCCGGACGGGTCGGCGATCGCGTACGTCAGCTTCCCGCCCGGCACCGAAGGCCATCCCGCCGACATCGACGACGTACGGCTGCGGCTCCTGACCAGGGACGGCGAGGTCCGCGAGCTGACGAGCCTGTTCGGCGGCCAGGGCACGATGAACGTGCCGAGCTGGTCGCCGGACAGCGCGTCGTTCGCCTACGTCACCTACCCGCTCTAGGGCCTAAACGTCGGCGAGGTCCACCGAGGTGTCGGCCAGACGGGCCGGGTCGACCTGCTTGCCGGAGCGGATCAGGCTCTGCACCGCGTCGATGGCGCCCCACGTGTTGACGTGCATGCCGGCCAGCACGTGGTGGTCGTCGGAGAGCCAGAACGCGACATAGGCGCCGGACTTCGGGTCGCCGCGCAGGACGACCTGGTACGACGTGCCGCGCGGCACCTCCCCGGCGTACTCCATCCCGAGGTCGAACTGGTCGGTGAAGAAGAACGGGATCGCGTCGTGCGCCACGTCCTGACCGAGCATCGCCTTGGCGGCCGACGTGCCGGTGTCCTTCGCGTTCTGCCAGTGCTCGACCCGGACGAACCGGCCGAACAGCGGGTGGTCCCAGCGGACCACGTCACCCGCGGCGTACACGTCGGCGACCGAGGTCTGCAGGTCCGCGCCGGTGACGATGCCCGAGCCGTTGTCGCGGGTCGCGACCTCGATGCCGGCCTGCTCGGCGAGCTCGGTGTTCGGCTGGACGCCGACCCCGACCACCACCAGGTCCGCCGGAATCACCTCACCGCCGCTCACCCGCACCCCGGTGACCTTGTCGGTTCCCTCGAAGCCGTCCACGCCGGTGCCGAAGCGGAACTGCACGCCGTGCTGCCGGTGGAACTCGGCGAACAGCTCACCGACCTCCTCGCCGAGCACCGACGCCAGCGCGGTGGACTGCGGCTCGACGACCGTCACCTCGCAGCCGCGCTCGCGGGCCGCCGACGCCGCCTCGAGCCCGATCCATCCCGCGCCGACCACGACGACGCGCGGCTTCGCGGCATACGCATCGGTCAGCGCCTGCGCCTCCTCGGCCGTCCGCAGGTAGTGCACCCCCGGCAGGTCCGCCCCCGGGACGTCGAGTGTGCGCACGCGACTGCCCGTCGCGATCAGGAGCTTCGTGTACGGCACCTGTGAGCCGTCGTCGAGCGTGACCGTGTGCGCGGCCGGGTCGATCGCGGTGACCGTGGTCCCGAGGCGGAGGTCGATGTTGTTGTCGTCGTACCACTGCTGGTCGTGCAGCTGGGCGGACGAGGTTTCGTCCTTGCCGAGCAGGACGCCCTTCGACAACGGGGGTCGCTCGTAGGGCAGCGACTGCTCGCTGCCGATCAGCACGACGGCGCCGCTCCAGCCGTCCTTCCGAAGGGTCTCGGCGGCGGTCGCCCCCGCAAGACTCGCACCGACGATCACGATCTGCTCTGCATCAGCCATGCAACGAACCTTAGTCCTCGCCGACCCCTTGCCGCGGTCCTCGCGAGTCGCTAACTTTGCGCGGACATAATACGTCCTATGTCCTCTCTGGGAGAGCCATGCGCGTACTCACACCGGCCCGTCTCGCGGCCGCCGCCCTGCTGCTGTTCAGCAGCCTCACCGCCCCGACCGCTCACGCCGGCGAAGCCGCCCCCTTCGTCGAGGACAACGTGCTGTTCCAGCAGAAGACCGAGGGCTACTCGTGCTTCCGGATCCCGGCCGTGGTGCACGCGACGAACGGCGACGTCCTCGCGTTCGCCGAAGGTCGCGTCGCGGACTGCGGCGACGACGGCGACATCGACATCGTGCTGCGCCGGTCGACCGACGGCGGCAGGACGTGGGGCCCGTTGCAGGTGGTGTCCGACGGCAACGGCAGCACGCACGGCAACCCCGTGCCGATTGTTGACAATCAGACGGGCCGGATCGTCCTCGTGTCCACGCACAACGGTCCGGAGCCCTGCACGAACGGCTGCGACCGCGACCCGTACGTCCAGACCAGCGACGACTTCGGCGCGACCTGGACCGCTGCTCGCGAACTGACCGACGCGAAGCTGCCGAGCTGGAACTTCTGGTACGCCACCGGCCCGATGCACGGCATCCAGCTCCAGCACGGCCCGCACGCCGGCCGGCTGATCGTCGGCGCGAACTTCGAGACGTACGACGGCGTGGGGCCACATGTCTACGGCACCCACCTGCTGTACTCCGACGACGCCGGCGAGACCTGGCACATCGGGGCGGCGACGTCCCGCGACGACGGGACGGTGATCGCGCAGGAGGTCACTGTCGTCGAGCGCAACAACGGGCAGATCTACGCGCTGGCTCGGGAACGCGGCACCGATCCCGGCAACCGCGCGTACGCGATCAGCAGCGACGGCGGCGCGAGCTTCGACGCGCCGTTCCGGACGATCCCGCGGTTGGCGATGCCCGACGTCCAAGGGTCGTTGCTGCGGTTCGGCACGCACCGGATCCTGTTCTCGGCGCCCGCCCATCCGGCCGCGCGCGAGGTGATGACCGTGCGGTCGTCGTACGACGAGGCGCGGTCGTTCGGCACCTGGGAGCAGGGCAAGGTCTTCCACTGGGGCCCGTCGGCGTACTCGGACATGGTCCGGCTCGACGGAGATCAGGCGGGGCTGCTGTACGAGGCCGGCGTCGCGAACCCGTACGAATCGATCCGCTGGGCGCGCTTCAACGAGGCCTACCTGTCGACGCCGAACGGGACGCCGCCGGGGATCCCCGGTCCGCCCGCGCCGGGGCCGTTGACGCCTGACACCGGCCCGGCGCACAACCCGGCGTACGTGCGCGGCGGGGCGACTGTTGCCGCCGGCAAGTTCGGGAACGGGCTCGCGCTGGACGGCGTCGACGACTACGTCGAGGTGCCGTACGACCGGTCGATCGATCTCGGCGCGGACGACTTCACGCTGATGACATGGATCCGGTACGGCGCGACGACCGGGTCGCACGCGATCCTCTGGGCGTACCGGACCGGCTCGGGCAGTACGCCGCAGGTGTGGTTGCGGGCGGAGCCGGAGAGCAAGCGCATCCGCGCACTGTTGTCGGTCGATCGGTTCAACGTGACGGTGCAGTCGGCGTCGGCGTACAACGACGACCAGTGGCATCACGTCGTCCTGCAACGGGCCGGCGGGAAGCTGCGGCTGGTGATCGACGGCGCCGAGGTGGGCTCGGCGACGGCACCGGCCGGCTCGGTCACGGCGGGCAAGGAGTTCGGCGTCCAAGGCATCCACGTCGGCCAGCGCGTCGACGGCGCCAACCGCTTCCACGGCACCCTCGACGAGCTCCGCGTCTACCGCCGGGCACTCACCGACGCGGAACTCGACCAGATCCGCCAGACCAACAAGTCCATCACCAACAGACTGGGCCTCGACCTGCCCTTCGACACCATCCGGTGAAACCGAGCCCGCCGCTCCTGGGGGGCGGCGGGCGCGGGAGGTGGAAGCCAGCCCCGATCAGGCGACGGATCAGCGCACGAGATTGGCGTGCCAGGTCTGGGCTGAGGGGTCTGTGAGGGACGCGACCTGGTCGACGACGACGCGGAGGCGGGCGTTGTCGTCGGCTGCCTCCGCGAAGTCGGACCGGAACGGCGCGTCCAGGTGTCGCGGCGCCGTTTTCCACAGGGCTTCCACGAGCTCGGTGAGGAGCTCGCGCTGGGTGGCGCGGCGGGCCTGGCGTTCGGGTGAGTTGAGGACGTGGAACATGCCGACGCCCTTCAGCAGCCCGATCTCGGTACGGACGCCATCCGGGACGACCAGATCGGCCTCGTAGCGGATCAGCCGGGAGCGGCCGAAGACGGCATGGGTCGCCTGCTCGGCCGCGGTGGCGAACCGACCGATCAGCTGACTGGTGAGGTCCTTCAGCCCGCCCAGCGCCCGCCGGCTGTCGTCGAACGCCGCCCCGGGCCAGTAGTGCAACGACTTCAGCCGCGCCCAGCCCTCGTCCAGCTCGGCGTCGGTTGCCTCCGGCAAGTACATCTGCCGGACCGTCTCCCAGTACGGCGCCGGCTCCGCGTCGACCGCGGCGAGATCGATGTGGTGCGCGACGATCCCGTCCTCGACGTCGTGCACCGAATACGCCACGTCGTCGGCGAAGTCCATCACCTGCGCCTCCAGGCAACGCCGCTCCCCCACGCCCGGACGCAACCAGGTGAAGACCGCGAGATCGTCGTCGTACACCCCGAACTTGCGCTCACCGGCGCGCCGCGGCCACGGGTACTTCGTCGCTGCGTCGAGGGTCGCCCGGCTCAGGTTGAGCCCGACGCTGCGGCCTTCGGCGTCGAATGTCTTCGACTCCAGCCGGGTCAGCAGCCGCAGCGTTTGCGCGTTGCCCTCGAAGCCGCCGATGTCCGCGGCGACCTGGTCCAGCGCACGCTCGCCGTTGTGCCCGAAGGGCGGATGGCCGAGGTCGTGCGACAGGCAGGCGGCGTCCACGATGTCTGGATCGCAGCCGAGCGTCGCCGCCAGCTCACGGCCGATCTGCGCGACCTCGAGGCTGTGCGTCAACCGGTTCCGGACGAAGTCGTCGCTGCCTGCCGTCACGACCTGCGTCTTGGCCGCCAGCCGGCGGAGTGCCGCACTGTGCAGCACCCGTGCGCGATCACGAGCGAAGGCCGTCCGCCCCGGCCTCTTGACCGGCTCGGCGACCCATCGCTCGGCATCATGCTCGTCGTACCACTCGTGCTGCTTCCTCATCACCGCTCACAGTAGCGGCGCCGACCGACAGTTCGAGGCCGGACGGCGTCAGCCCCAACCGCCCTGAACCATCGTCTGGAACTTCCACTCGCCGGCGACCTTCACGAGCAGGTCGCCGTACCGGATCGGCTGGGTGTGGCCCTGGTACGTCATCGTGCCGTCGCTGATCACGAACACCAGGTCCGCGGACAGGAAGTGCGGCGTCCGCGTGGTCTCGAGCCGCACGTCAGCGGCGCCACTCATCACCTGGGCCATCTGCGCGACGTACGCCGCCCGGTCGAGCTGCTCGGCCCGCCCGTTGCCCTTGCCGTCGTCGGACACCTCGTTCAGCGGGAACAGCGCGACGTCGGCCATCCCCTCGTAGTCCTGCTCGGCGGCCAGCGCGTCGTACCGCTCGAACCACGCGAGCACGCTCGCCACGTCCGCCGCGCTCGGCTCGAATCCACCCGTTGTCGGCACGTTCTCGGTCAATCCCGCTCCTCACTCGCTGAAACTTCGTACACTGTACCCAGTTTAACGGCAGGATCGAACCCGAAGTTCCCGGCGTCAGCGAGAAACGCAGTACCGGGTCCAGATGACGCCGTCGCGGAACACCTCGGTGCCGGCGTGACGCAGGTCGAGACGGCCGGTGTCGTACCAGCGGTCGCCGCCGATCAGCACCGGATGGACGAGCAGGGCGAGCTCGTCGACCAGGTCGAGAGCCAGGCAGGTTCTCAGCAGTACGCCGGACGAATCGACCCGCACGGTCCGCACCCCGCGGCGACCCAGGACGTCCAGCGCCTCGGCAAGGTCGACCTGGTCGTAGCCGGTGATCAGCTCGGGCGTCGTGGCATCCGGCGGGCGCTCCGGCGTCTGGTCGGCATACAGCGCGAGGACGCCGGACCAGTACCCGAGCTCGCGCAACAACTCCCAACTCCGGATCCGGGCTCGCTCGTCAACCACCGCGAGCAGCGGACCCTCCGCGCGGGGCCCGCGCCGCGGGGCCGCGAGCAAGGCGTGCTCCTGGGCGAGGATCGCGCCGGCGTCGATCAGCGTCACATCCTCCTGCCACAGCGTCGCCAGCGCATAGAACCGCGCGAGGTCGACGTCGAATCCCGACGCCACCCCGTCCAGCGAGACCGCCAGCTGAGCCACCACATGAGGCCGCATATCGCCCAACCTAGGGACGGCCACCGACAGAATCCTATTGCAGAGCCTACTCTGCAGAGACTACTCTGCATTCATGCGACGGATCGATGCCCGGAGTCTGCGCGGACTCGCCCACCCGCTCCGGATGCGCATCCTGGAAGCGATCGAGCTCGACGGGCCGGCCACGTCGAGCACGCTGGCGACCCGGCTCGGCGAGAACACCGGGACGATCAGCTGGCACCTGCGGCTGCTCGCCGAGCACGGCTATCTCGAGGAAGATCCCGACCGTGGCACCAAGCGGGAGCGCTGGTGGCGCATCCCCGGCCGCACCGTCCTCGACCCGGCCGAGTTCCTCGACGATCCGCAGACCCGGCGCGCGCTCGACGTGTACCTGCGAGATCTGGTCGAGCGCTACTACGACCGTGTCCGGACGTACGTCGACGAAGACTGGCCGGCCGAATGGCAGCACGCAGCCGGGCTCTCCGACTGGCGCGACCTTCGCCTGACGGCGGAGCAGCTGCACAACCTCAACGAGGAGATCGGGGCCGTCATCGACCGCTACACCGAAACCGCCCCGGCCGAAGGATCGGAGCGCGTGATCGTCCAACTGCAGTCGTTCCCGCGCCGCTCATGAGTCTGCTGCGCACGCATCGCGACTTCCGGCTGTTCTGGGCCGGCGAGACGATCAACCGCTTCGGCAGCGCCACCTCGTCGGTCGCGCTGCCGCTGGTGGCGATTTCGATGCTCGACGCAACGACCTTCGAGGTCGGCCTGCTGACCGCGGCTTCCTGGGCTCCGTGGCTCCTGATCGGACTGCCGACCGGCGCGTGGATCGATCGGGTACGGCGGCGTCCGGTCATGCTCGCGTCCTCGGCGGTCTCGGGGCTCCTGCTCGCCGCCGTACCGCTGGCGGGCGAGCTGCTGACGATCCAGTTGCTGCTGGTCGTCGCCGGACTGGTCGGAGCCGCGGGCGTCGTGTTCCAGACGGCGTACACCGCCTATCTCCCGACACTGCTCGATCCCCCGGATCACGCCGAGGGCAACGCCAAGCTGCACGGGAGCGCGTCGGCCGCGCAGATCGCCGGTCTGGGGTGCGGCGGTCTGCTCGTCCAGTTCGCCGGGGCGGCGAACGCGTTGCTCGTCGACGCAGCCAGCTTCCTGGTCGCCCTCGGCTGTCTCGCGGCGATCCGCTTCCGGGAGCGTCGCACTGACGTCCCACGCCGGGCCGGTGCGATCCGCGAAGGCATCAGACTCGTCGCGCACGACGTCTGGCTGCGGACCCTGACGATCTTCGGCGCGGTCTCGAACCTCGCCCTGATGGGCTATCAGGCGATCGTCGTCGTCTTCCTGGTTCGCGAGGCCGGGCTCACCGCGGCGACGGTCGGCACGCTCGTCGCGGCCGCGTCGAGCGGCGGCGTCGCCGGCGCGTTCGTCGGCCGCCACACCCTACGGTTCGGTACGGCGCGAGCGCTGCTGCTCTGCGAGCTCGGCCTACCGACGCTTGCGCTGCTCATCCCCCTGGGTGCGCGGAGCCCGTGGTTCTATCTGGTCGGCGCGTTCGGCGTGAGCCTGGGTGTGGTCGGCGGCAACGTCGTCAAGGCGACCTTCCTGCAGTCCTACTGCCCACCCGACCTGTTCGGGCGGCTCACCGCGACGACCGCGTTCGTCAACTACGGCACCATCCCGCTCGGCGCACTGCTCGGCGGGACGCTCGGTCAGTACTTCGGCCTGACAACGGCGCTCTGGATCACGACCGCCGGCGTACCACTGGCGGGACTCGTCCTGCTCGCGTCACCGATCCGTCGGCGTCGCGACCTCCCGACTCACCAAGGCACCGGCGTGCCGGGGACGACGGCCGACGCCAACCGGATCCGCACCGCCTGACGCGCGCGGTCGTACCCCTTCTCGTCGTTGTGCAGGATCGAGGCGAGGTTCGCGGCCTCGTAGTACGCGTTCAGGTCGAACGCGAGCTGCACCGGGTCGTCGGCGAGTTCGCCGCGCTCCACAGCCTCGGCGACCGCGGTCTCGATCAGATCCATCCACTCCTGGTGGACGGCGGCGAGGTACTCGTGCACGGCGCCCCCGCGCGCGGAGAACTCGTGCGAGACCTTCTGGAAGAAACAGCCGCCCGGGAACACACGGCCCCGTGAGTAGTCCAGCCAGTGCCGGCTCAGCGCCCAGACCCGCCCGAGCCCGGGCTCGATCTCGTACGCCGGGACCACCACGTTGTCCGCGTAGATCCGGCGTGCGGCCCGGACGGTCGCCAGCTGCAGCTCCTCCTTGGACCCGAAGTGCGCGAACAGCCCGCTCTTGCTGATCCCGAGCTCGGTCGCGAGCCGCCCGATCGACAGCCCCTCGAGTCCGTCGACCGACGCGATGTCGACCGCACGACGCAGAACGGCACGACGCGTCTGGTCACCCCGCGCCAACCGTCCGTCCACTTTCTCCACGAGTCCCGATCCTAGGTCCTGTCTGGTGATCCAGCGCCGTAGCGAGGTGCCGTGCCGAGTGCCCCGCAGTAGGCGATGGATCACCAGACAGGGCCTGAGTGCATTGACTGCTAGTCTGATGGAAACTAATAATACGACCGTTCGTATAGTTTCCGGAGGGGTTTCCATGCAGAAGCTGGTCAGCGTCGGATTGCAGACAATCGGAGTGTTGTCGCCGCGACTCGGCGGACGGCTCGCGTTCAAGCTCTGGCGACGCCCGCTCGCCCGCGGCCGGGTCCGCGCGGACGAGCAGCTGGTCCACGACGCCGCGCAGGTGGAGATTGTCGACAATGTGAAGACCTACGCCTGGGGCGACGGACAGCGCCCGGTGCTCCTGGTCCACGGCTGGCGCTCCCGCGCCTCGCGGTACGCCGGATTCGTCACGCGCCTGCTCGAGCTCGGCTACAGCCCGGTGTCGTACGACGCTCCCGCGCACGGCGACTCCGACGGCGAGGTGGCGTCGATCCTCGGCCACCAGCGGATCATCCGCGCGCTGGAGGAACGCCACGGGCCGTTCGAGGGCGTGATCGCCCACTCGCTCGGCGTACCGTTCGCGCTCTACGCCGTCCGGGAGGGCGTCGCGGCGAAGCGGCTGGTGATGATCAGCGGCATCGCGGACTTCGGCTACCTGGCGGACGCGTTCTGCGCCGCGCTCGGACTGGGCCCGAAGATCAACCGGGAACTGCGGCGGTCGATCGAGCGCGGCTACTTCGACGGCGACGGCGGGATCTGGACCCGGTTCTCGGTCACCACCGGGAAGGCCGAACTGCTGGTGATCCACAACGACGAGGACGACGTCGTGGACCCGGCGCAGGCCGGCCTGCTGCTCCGCAACTACGGCGAGCGGGCGCACTTCCTGCCGACGACCGGCCTCGGCCACCGCAGGATCCTCTCGGACCCCGCGGTGATCGCCGAGGCGGTCGCCTTCCTCCAGGACTCGGCCCAGGACCCAGCCCAGGACTCGGCGCAGGACTCAGATGTCCCTGAAGGTCTCGATCTGAGCGCCTAGCGAGTTCAGCCGGGTGGCGAGATCCTCGTAGCCGCGGTTGATCACGTAGACGCTGCGCAGCACCGACGTGCCCTTCGCGGCCATCATCGCGATCAGCGTGACGACGGCCGGCCGGAGCGCCGGCGGGCACATGATCTCGGCGCCGGAGAAGTGCGTCGGCCCCTCCACCATCACCCGGTGCGGGTCGAGCAGCTTGACCCGGCCGCCGAGCTTGTTCAGGTCGGTCAGGTAGATCGCGCGGTTCTCGTACACCCAGTCGTGGATCAGCGTCTGCCCGGTGGCGGTCGCCGCGATCACCGCGAAGAACGGCAGGTTGTCGATGTTCAGGCCCGGGAACGGCATCGGGTGGATCTTGTCGATCGGGGCGTGCAGCTTCGACGGCCGGGTGGTCAGGTCGACGAGCCGGGTACGGCCGTTCTCGGCCAGGTACTCCGCGCTGCGCTGGTAGTCGAGCCCCATCTCCTCCAGCAGCGCGAGCTCGATCTCGAGGAACTCCACCGGCGCCCGCCGGATGGTGATCTCGGACTTCGTCACGATCGCGGCGGTGAGCAGGCTCATCGCCTCGATCGGGTCCTCCGACGGCGCGTAGTCGACGTCCACGTCGATGTCGGGCTTGCCGTGCACGGTCAGCGTGGTGGTGCCGATCCCGTCGATCCGCACGCCCAGCAGGTCCAGGTAGAAGCACAGGTCCTGGACCATGTAGTTCGGGCTGGCGTTGCGGATCACCGTGACGCCGTCGTGCCGTGCGGCGGCCATCACCGCGTTCTCGGTTACGGTGTCGCCGCGCTCGGTCAGCACGATCGGCTTGCCCGGCGCGATCGCCCGGTTGACCAGCGCGTGGTACTGCCCGCCGGTCGCCTTCACCTCGAGCCCGAACGGGCGCAGCGCGGTCAGGTGCGGCTCGACGGTGCGGGTGCCGAGGTCGCAGCCGCCGGCGTACGGCAGCTCGAAGGCGTCCTCGCGGTGCAGCAGCGGGCCGAGGAACATGATGATCGAGCGGGTCCGGCGGGCCGCGTCGGCGTCCATCGAGCCGAGGTCGAGGTGCGCGGGCGGCACGATCTCCAGGTCGCCGGCGTCGTTCAGCCAGGTGGTCCGCACGCCGAGCGAGTTCAGCACCTCGAGCAGGCGGTTGACCTCTTCGATGCGGGCCACCTTGCGCAGCGTCGTCCGGCCCTTGTTCAGCAGCGAGGCGCAGAGCAGCGCAACACCGGCGTTCTTGCTCGACTTGACGTCGATCGCGCCGGAAAGCCGCCGGCCGCCGGCCACGCGAAGGTGGACCGGGCCGCCGCCGAGAGAGACAATTTCGGAGTCGAGTGCTTCGCCGATCCGGGCGAGCATCTCGAGGGTGAGGTTCTGATGACCCTTCTCGATCCTGTTCACCGCACTCTGGCTGGTGTTCAGCACTTCCGCGAGCTGCGTCTGCGTCCAGCCGCGATGCTTGCGGGCGTCCCGGATGAGGTTTCCGATCCGGCTCAGGTAGTCATCGGTCATGCCCCGGACCATATCTCACATATGAGATATCACTGCATCGACCCGCCGGTGCCAGCGTAGCGAACGTCACTCGAGGACCGGACAGGACCCATGTGACCTGGTGAAACGCCCGCAGCCTACAGTTACCCCCAACTCCCGCCGCCACCCGGAGAGGACCCACCAGATGCCCGACGACACCTCCGCCGGCGTGGTCAGCGAGTTCGAGGCTGAGTCATGGCCGCTGGCGGCGGCCGCGGACAGCTTGCACCAGGTCATCGACGGGTTCCACAACGGCGACACCAGGCCGCTGGTGATCGGCGACGGCGACCAGCCGGTGCTCGTGGTGCTCGCGATCGCCGACCTGGCCGACTTCCGGGCCCGGATCGCGGAGCTGCTCGGCAACCCGGTGGACGCCGGCTGGCTGCGGTACTACCTGCGCTCGAACTTCGACATGAGCTCGGAGCGCCTCGTCGAACTGCTCGGCGTCGACGCGGACCACGGGTTGTCGTCGCTGGCCAGCCAGGTGAACGTCGAGCAGGCCGCGACGCTGATGCCGGACCACCTGCGCCGTACCGAAGCCGGCGGGAACCCGCTGATGCTGATCGGCGACGGGACGATGGCGACCGCGGCGCTGCTGTCCTTCCAGGCCTTCCAGGTGCTGCTCGCGATGGACGGCGACGGCAAGACCGAGGACGACTCCTGCGCGCACGACGACGAGGAGAAGCCGACGACGCCGCTCGAGGTGCTCGCGGAGCGGATCGGCCCGGTCTCGACGCAGCTGGTCGCGCAGATCAACGCCGGCCGCGAGCCGGGCCTCCCGCGGTACGAGCTGCACTTCGAGGACGAGCTGATCGTGCACCTGCGCGACCTGGAGGCACGCGCGCAGAAGACGCCGGGCGGCGGGGCGTACGACGAGCTCAACAGCCTGCTGCACCAGTTCGACCGGATGCGCAGCGGCCTGGTCCAGGCGGAGGCGGCCGACGAGCCGGACGAGGCGCCGTACCTCGAGGCGACCGATCTCAAGGCGGCGATGCCGGACATCCGGGACGCGTTCCGCGAGGGCGCCGACGATCCGTACCTGGTCGGCCTGGACGGGCGGCCGGTCGCCGGGCTGATCTCGTTCGACCTGTACGAGGAGCTGCAGAAGGTCTCGGTCGACCTGGGCGGCACCGACGAGGCGCCGGTGCTCCCGCTGCCCGAGCCGCGCTGGGAGAACGGGCCGCGGCTGCTGCCGTTCGACGTCGCACTCGAGATGTGCGAGGCGGTCATCGAGGATCTGACCAACGGCGAGGCCTCGATGCTGTTCATCGCCGACGAGGACGACGAGCCCGAACTCGTCCTGGCTCCCCTGGCCTGGCTCTGGGCCTACGTCGACCACCTCGACCTGGAAAACGCCGAGGCCTGACAGCAGTGACTCCGCGGAGTGCCAGTCTGGATCCGTGAAGCGATCCAGCGTGGCTCTGACGGCGGCCGGCTGTCTGCTGGCGGCGACCGGATGCACGCCCGGCACAACCCACGTCACTCTCACCGTCGACCAGGCTGTAGCGCTCGCCGATCAGCAAGTGCACGTCAAAGTGACCGGAGCTCCCGGCGGGCAAGCCGTTGGAGGTCGGAGCTGAGGCGGTGGACCGGGACGGGCGGAAGTGGCACGGGCAGGTGACGTTCACGGCGGACGACCACGGGACTGTGGATCTCGACACCGCGAAGCCCTCGGCCGGCAGCTACCACGACACCGACGGCATGGGTCTGTTCTGGTCGATGAACCCGCCGGACGGGTCCCCGGACGACCAGTCGTACCTCCCGCCGGTCGAGGACGGTCAGGCGGTCGAACACCTCGACCTGTTCGTCGACCGCGACGGCAAACGTCTCGCGAGTACGACGATCACGCGGCGCTGGGTGGCTCCCGGTGTGACGGCGAGGCCACTCACGAGGGCCAAGGACAAGCTGACCGGCCTGTACGTCGCCCCGAAGCCGGACGGCGCCAAGCATCCCGCCGTCCTGCTGCTCGGAGGTTCCGAAGGAGGACTGCCGCCGCCGTCGAGCACGTACCTGCTGGCGTCGCACGGCTACCCGGTGCTGGACCTGGCGTACTTTCACGCGCCGGGTGTGCCGCAGGACGTGCGCGAGATTCCACTCGAGTACTTCGCCGCGGCGGCGCAATGGCTGAGCAGGCAGCCGGAGGTCGACCCGGCGCACATCGTGGCCCTCGGCACGTCGTTCGGCAGTGAGCCCGCGCTCCTGGTCGCCGACCACTTCCCGCGACTCGTCCACGGAGCGGTGCTGCTGGCGCCGGGCGCCTCCGTGACTGGCTCCTTCCCACATTCGGGCGGCGCGGCCTGGACGTACCAGGGCAAGCCGCTGCCGGTGAACGACCCGATCCCGGTCGACGGTGTCAGCGGACCGGTCCTCGCGGTGGCCGGCGGCAGCGACCTCACGTGGGACTCGAAGCAGTCCGCGGAGTTGATCATGTTGCGCCTCGACGAGGCGCACAGCGCCTTCCCCCACGAGGCGGTGATCGTGGACGCCGCGGGCCACGGCGTCGGCGGGGCGCCGTACCTGCCGCACGGCACGAAGATCAACCACCCGATCGTCGGCCCTTACGACCTGGGCGGGAGCCGGCCGGCCAACGAAGCCGCGTTACGCCGGGGCTGGACGAAGACCCTGGCGCTGCTCGCCTCCCTGCAGCGTTAGCTGAACGGGAACAGCGGCTGCCACTCGGCAAGGGTGCCGATCTCGTAGACGCCGGCCGGGGTGTAGGGGTCCTTGGCGAGGATGTCGCGGAGCTCGGCCTCGTCGGCGACGTCGTACACGAGCAGCGCGCCGGTCTGGTCGGCGAACGGGCCGGCGGCGACGAGCTTGCCGGCCGCCTTCAGCTCGGCGAGGTACTCGCGGTGGGCCGGACGGACCTCCATCCGACGGTCGGTCTCGGCGACGTCGAAGCGCAGCTGCACGACAAATTGGGCCATGCGCAGAACTCTACAAGGCCCTTGGAAACAAGAAGATTTGGTGCGGGAAAGGGAGTCACGAGCCGCCACAGCGGCTGGTTCAGGTCAGACCCGAAAGTCGACGAGTGATCTCCCTTCCCGCCCGGATATTCTCACCAGGCGACCGGCCGCTACGCAAGGGGTTGGTAAAGGAAATTCCTACGGACAGTTGATTGACGTAACTCTTCGTGATGGAACCGCCCGCCGCGTCGATGAGAGCACCGATGCAGCCGTACAGTCCGTCACGCCGCTGTGTTGTCAAGGCCCGATGACCCGAATACGAGGACAGAAGTTCGAGATATTCGGCCGTCGAATAGTCCGCGTTCCAGACGAACCTGCGGAACTCGACAGACCCGAAAAGCCCTGTTTTCGCAAGGCTTGCCGGATCGTCTGGTACGTCGTCCGCGGCCGGCAGCCCGTCCGCCGTCGCGTCGTCGGTGAACCGTTCGTAGCAGGACTGCACGTCGGCGAAGAACTGCTCGGACCCGCCCGCGACATGATGTGTCGACACGACCGCCAACGCCCCGCCGGGCCGCAGCAGGTCCACGCAGCGCTGGACACGCGTCTGCGGGTCGAGCCAGTGGAACGCGGTCGCCGAGATGACCAGGTCGTACGACGGCGGCGGGAGCGGCCAGGTGTCGAAGTCCGCGACGATCACCTCGATCGCGGGGAACTTCCGCCGCAGTACTCCCGCGAGCCCCGGGCTGAGTTCGACGGCCGTGACCTGCCAGCCGCGTTCGACCATGGCGGCGGTCGCCTGGCCCGTGCCGGGGCCGATCTCCAGGACCTTCGGGCGGCCGCCGACGATTCGTGCCAGCTCGTCGAACAGCTCACGCGGATACGACGGCCGGACCCGGTCGTACAGCTCGGGATCCTCGCCGAAGGTCGTTCGCAGGCTCATCGCGGCAGGCTAGCGGACCTGGGCCACTCACCAACCACCCGCTGCACCCCGGGTTGACGCTCTCGTGAGCGTGCCGGGCCGGAGCGCGCGAGGGTTGGTGGGTGGCGCAGGTCCGCCTGGCGTCAGTCCAGCGTCGCCCGGCCGGCCTCCAGTCGCGCGACCGGGATGCGGAACGGCGAGCAGGAGACGTAGTCGAGGCCTGCCTCGTGGAAGAAGTGGATGCTGTCGGGGTCGCCGCCGTGCTCGCCGCAGACGCCGAGCTTCAGGTCCGGCTTGGTCGCCCGGCCACGGTCCACGCCGGTGCGGACCAGCGCGCCGACGCCTTCGCGGTCGATCGACTCGAACGGCGACACCGCGAAGATGCCCTTCTCCAGGTACCGCGAGAAGAACGCGCCCTCGACGTCGTCGCGGCTGAAGCCCCAGGTGGTCTGGGTCAGGTCGTTGGTGCCGAACGAGAAGAAGTCGGCCGCCTCCGCGATCTGGTCCGCGATCACCGCGGCCCGCGGCAGCTCGATCATCGTCCCGATCGGGATCTCCCCGGCCATGCCGGCCTCGGCGAGCACGTGTTCGACCTCGTCGCGGGCCAGGTGCAGCTCCTGGATGGCGCCGACCAGCGGGATCATGATCTCCGGCCGCGGGTCCTGGCCGCGCCCGCGCAGCTCGACGGCCGCTTGCGCGATCGCCCGGACCTGCATCGCGAACAGACCGGGGATCACCAGCCCGAGCCGCACACCGCGCAGCCCGAGCATCGGGTTCTGTTCGTGCAGCCGCTCGACGGCGGCCAGCAGCTTGGCGTCGTGCTCCGGCTCCTCGCCGCGCTCGCGCGCCACGGCGACCTTGACCGCCAGCTCCTCCATCGACGGCAGGAACTCGTGCAGCGGCGGGTCGATCAGCCGGATCGTCACCGGCAGCCCGTCCATCGCGTCCAGCAGCTCCACGAAGTCCCCGCGCTGCAGGGGCTCCAGCTCGGCCAGCGCGGCGTCCCGGTCGGCGTCGTTGTCGGCGAGAATCAGCCGCTCGACGGATTCGCGCCGCTCCCCCAGGAACATGTGCTCGGTCCGGCACAACCCGATCCCTTCGGCGCCGAACCGCCGCGCCCGCGCCGCGTCGTCCGCGGTGTCCGCATTGGTCCGGACGCCGAGCCGCCGGACCTCGTCCGCATGCTTGATCAGGCGGTGCACCGACGCGACCAGCTCGTCGCCGGCGTCGGGCGCCAGCGTGCCCTCGAAGTACTGCACGACCGGGGACGGCACGACCGGGACCTCGCCGCGGAACACCTCGCCGGTGGTGCCGTCGATCGAGATCAGTTCACCGGCCTCGATCACGGTGCCGTTCACCTTGATGGTGCCCTGGGCAACGTTCACGTCGAGCTCCTCGGCGCCGCAGACACAGGTCTTGCCCATGCCGCGGGCGACCACGGCCGCGTGCGAGGTCTTGCCGCCGCGGCTGGTCAGGATGCCCTGCGCCGCGATCATGCCGTGCAGGTCGTCCGGGTTGGTCTCGCGCCGGACCAGGATCACCTTCTCGCCGTTCTCCGCGGCCTCGACCGCGGCGGCCGACGTGAACACGACCTTGCCCGACGCCGCACCCGGCGACGCGCCGATCGCCTTGGTGATCCGGTCCTTGCCGGCGTCGGCGTCGAACCGCGGGAACATCAGCTGCGCGAGCTGCGCGCCCTTGACCCGGCGCAGCGCCTCGTCGGTGTCGATCACGCCCTCGTCGACCAGGCTGGTCGCGATCCGGAACGCGGCCGCCGCGGTCCGCTTGCCGACCCGGGTCTGCAGCATCCACAGCTTGCCGCGCTCGACGGTGAACTCGATGTCGCACAGGTCGCGGTAGTGGCCTTCGAGCGTGGCCATGATGCCCATCAGGTCGTCGTACGACGCCTTGTCGATCTGCTCCAGGTCGGCGAGCGGGACCGTGTTGCGGATGCCCGCCACCACGTCCTCGCCCTGCGCGTTCTGCAGGTAGTCGCCGTACACACCCTGCTGGCCGCTCGCGGGGTCGCGGGTGAACGCGACGCCGGTGCCGGAGTCCATGCCGAGGTTGCCGAACACCATCGAGCAGATGTTGACCGCCGTGCCGAGGTTGCCGTCGATGCGTTCCTGGCGGCGGTAGAGGACCGCGCGCTCGGCGTTCCAGGAACCGAAGACGGCCGCGATCGCGAGGTCCATCTGGGTCCGCGGATCCTGCGGGAACTCCCGGCCGGTGTGGTCGTGCACGGCCCGCTTGAAGGTCTCGACCAGCGCCTTCAGGTCGTCGGCGTCCAGATCGAGGTCGGTTCGTGCGCCCTTCGCCTCCTTGGCGGCGTCGAGCGCCTCCTCGAACACCTCGCCGTCCATGTCGAGCACGGTCTTGCCGAACATCTGGATCAGCCGCCGGTACGCGTCCCAGGCGAACCGGGGGTTGCCGGACTGGTGGGCCAGCCCGTTCACCGAGTCGTCGTTGAGGCCGACGTTGAGGACCGTCTCCATCATCCCGGGCATCGACGCGGCCGCGCCGGAGCGCACCGAGACCAGCAACGGGTCGTCGGCCTGGCCGAGCTTCTTGCCCATCTTCTGCTGCAGCAGGTCGACGTGCCGGTCGATCTCCTCGGCCAGCTCAGCCGGCACCGCGCCGGTCTCCAGGTACGCACGGCAGGCGTCGGTCGTGATGGTGAAGCCCGGCGGCACCGGCAGGCCGAGGTTGGTCATCTCGGCGAGATTCGCGCCCTTTCCGCCGAGCAGGTCCTTCATGTCCTTGTTGCCTTCGGCGAAGTCGTAGACGAGTTTCGGCACGGTCACTCCCTGGGTTGCAGGCGGGTGGTTGCAGCGTTTTCAGGCGCGGGAAGATCGCCCGCTGGCCCGTCGACTCCGGCGGCGGGGGCGTGCTTTCAGAGTAAGCCCAAAAATCAGTCCAGTTGAACACTGGTCTCACCATGCCGACGTGACGATGCCCACAGCTCGAAGGCCGGAAAACCCTTACAGCGTTGACAACGCAGGACAACGGACCCTGTTTCCAACGATTCCCAGCCAATCAGCGATCCGCCCACAACGCAGCGGACCTTGGACCGGGATGTCCCGGGTCCAAGGTCCGCTTTTGGGGTCGTACTAGAGCTTGCGGCGGGTGCGGAGGTAGTCGCCGACCACCGCGGCGCCCAGACCGTCGGCGTCCGGCGCGACGACCCGCCCGCCGCTGCGGCGGGCCAGCAGGTCGACGAACGCGTTCAGCCGCGGGTCCTCGCCGAGCCGGAAGACGGTCAGCGAGGCGCCGAGCTTCGCGAGCCGGTCGACCTCGAAGATCGTCTTGCGGAGCGTCGCCGGCTCGGGCGGGTACGAGAACTCCGCCGTACCGTCGGGCTCGAGGTGCGCGGTCGGCTCCCCGTCCGTCACCATCAGCACGACCGGTTGCGCATCCGGGTGCCGCCGCAGGTGCCGGCCGGCGAGGAGCAGGGCGTGGTGCGCGTTCGTGCCCTGCTCCCAGGTGCCCTCCATACCGATCAGCTGTGGCAGCTCGACCACCCCGGCGTACCGGCCGAAGGTGATCAGCTGCAGCGCGTCGTTGCGGTACCGCGTCGAAATCAGCTGGTGCAACGCGAGCGCCGTCCGCTTCATCGGCAGCCAGCGGCCCTCCTGCACCATCGACCACGACGTGTCGACCAGCAACGCCACCGCGGCCCGCGCCCGGTGCTCGGTCTCCGCGATCTCCACGTCCGCGACGTCGAGCTTCACCGAACCGCTCCGCGAAGCAGTCCGCAGTACGGCGTTCCGCACGGTGCGCGGCACGTCCCACGGCTGGGTGTCGCCGAACTCCCACGGACGCGACGACCCGCTCAACTCACCGGCCGCGCCCGCGTTGGCCGCGTCCCGTTCACCGGATCCGCGCGCGGTCCGCAGTACGTCGGCCAGCGCCGTCTGCCCGAGCTGTCGCAACGCCTTCGGCGACAACCGCAGCGAGCCGTCGGGCGCACGCTCGATCAGCCCCTGGTCCCGCAGTTGCCGCTCCAGCTCGCTCAGCCGGCGCGCGTCGACGGTCGCCTCGTCGCCCAGCTGACGGGTGAGCGCGTCGAGATCGATGTCCTCCAGCCGCGCCCCCGGATACGACTGCGCCAACTGCTCGGCCAGCGCGTCCAGCTCCGCCAGATCGGACATCGCCCGGGCGCCGTCGGCGAGACCGAGCGGATCGTCACCGCTCATCTGCTCGGACCCGTACCAGTCCTCCCCCGGCCGCAGCGCCTGCAGCTGGGCGTCCAGCTGCGACAACTGCTGCGCGAGTTGCGGACTGCCGAACGCCTGCTGCGACAGCTCCATCAGCTCCGCCCGCTGCTCGGGCGTCATCGAGTTCAGCATCCGTTGCGCCGCGGCCGCCCGCTGCGCGAGCACGTCGATCAGCTCGTCGACGTTCCGCGGGTTCTCCGGGAAGAACTCGCCGTGCTTGGCCATGAACTCGTCGAACAGCTCGGGTACGTCGGGACGCCCCTGCGCATGCGCCGCGAGCAGCGCGTTCAGGTCCGTGAGCATCTCGTTGATCCGCTCGACGTCCTCGGGCGTCGTCTGCTGCAGGGCCTCCTTCATGCCCTCGAACCGCGACCCGAGCAGCTCCTTCCCGAGCAGCTCGCGGATCTCCTCGTACTTCTGCCGGGCCTCCGCCGAGTCCCACTGGTAGTTCGCCAGCTCCCGTACGGCGGCCGCCGTACCGGACGGGAGCGCGTCGAGCTCGGCTTCCTTGAACCGCGCGTCGTCGGACGGGTTCGGGAACAGCTCGCGCCGCTCCGCCTCCAGGGCCTCGTTGAGCAGCCGCTGGACGTCCTGCAGGGTGCCGTCGAGGTTGTGCCGCTGCTGGATCTCGCGGCGGCGCTCCCACAACCGGCGGGTCAGGTCGTCGAGGCCCTGGGTGTTCCGGGTGCCGCGCCGGAGAAGTTCCTCCAGCGCGGACCGCGGCGACGAGCCGTTCATGACGTCCCGGCCGATCTCGTCCAGGGCGTCCCGCAGGTCCGCGGGCGCCTGGAGCGGATCAGGCCCGTCGTGCCACGGCCCGTAGGACCAGCCTTCCGGGATGGACGCCGACATGTCAGGCCCCGTAGATCGTGGTGTCGTTGTCGGCGTCCTTCGCCACCCGTTTCGACAGGTAGAGCATCTCCAGGGCGAGCTCGACCGCGGCGGCGATCCGGCCGGAGGAGTCGTCCGGCTCCACGCCGGCGCGCGCGGCGACGTCGTGCAGGACCGGCAGCTCGGGCAGCGCGGCCAGCACCTCCCGGCCGGGCACCCGCTCACCCGTCGTCACAAGGTTGCCATCGGCAACAGCGTGGGCCAGCGGGGTGAGGTCGAGACCCGCGAACCGCTCGCGGGCGGTGTCGGCGACGGACCGGCGTAGCAGGTACTCGAGCAGCTCGATCTCGCGCCCTTCCTCCCCGGGCTCGAACTCGAGCTTGCCCCGCAGTACGGCGGGCACCGCCTCGAGGTCGACCGGCCGGGCCACCGCGGGCTCCTCACCGGTGATCGCGGACCGGCGCAGCGCGGCCGCGGCGATCGTCTCGGCCGCGGCGACCGCGAACCGGGCGGACACGCCGGACCGCTGGTCGATCGCCGTCGACTCGCGCAGGTGCCGGACGAACCGGGCCAGCACCTCCAGCAGCGGCTCGCCGACCTCGGCGGTGAACTCGGCCTCCTGCCGGATCACGTCCACCTCGGCGTCGATGTCGAGCGGGTAGTGGGTTCGGACCTCGGCGCCGAAGCGGTCCTTCAGCGGCGTGATGATCCGGCCGCGGTTGGTGTAGTCCTCGGGGTTGGCCGTTGCCACCAGCAACACGTCGAGCGGCAGCCGCAGCGTGTATCCGCGGACCTGGATGTCGCGCTCCTCCATCACGTTCAGCAGCGCGACCTGGATCCGCTCGGCGAGGTCGGGCAGCTCGTTGATCGCGACGATGCCGCGGTGTGAGCGCGGCACCAGCCCGAAGTGGATGGTCTCCGGGTCGCCGAGACTGCGGCCCTCGGCAACCTTCACCGGGTCCACGTCGCCGATCAGGTCACCGACCGACGTGTCGGGGGTGGCGAGCTTCTCGGCGTACCGCAACGAGCGGTGCAGCCAGGCGACCGGCAGGTCGTCACCGAGCTCGGCGGCCCGGCGGCGGGAGGCGGGCGTGATCGGGTCAAGTGGGTGCTCAGGCAGCTCCGCACCCTCGATCACCGGGGTCCACTCGTCGAGCAGACCGACCAGCGTGCGCAGCAGCCGGGTCTTGCCCTGACCGCGCTCACCGAGCAGGACGACGTCGTGCCCCGCGAGCAGGGCGCGCTCGAGCTGCGGGATCACCGTGCGGGTGAAGCCGACGATGCCGGGCCAGGGATCACGCCCGGCCCGGAGTTCTTTCAGCAGGTTGTCACGGATTTCGGCCTTGATCGACCGGGGAAGATATCCGGCGGCCCGGAGGTCACCGGCCTTACGAGGAAGTTCAGCAGGTGCACTAGTCACCCTGATGACGTTAGCTCGGTCACCCCAAATCGCGAGCGGTTTATCTCACCGCCTGGGCGTGACCCGGCCCGAGGTGAAGACGTGCGTGGGCCGGAACGTGACCGGCACCCACGGGTGCGCGGGCGACTCGCGGGTGACGAAATGGTCGCCGTCGGCCGGCGCGGTCGGGCGCAGCTCGTACTCGTGCTCGGGGTCCTCGGAGAACAGCAGCCGGTCACCGGTCGCGGTGTAGATCATCACCAGCTCGTCGTCACGCTTCGCGACGTCGAGCCGTACGCTGGCGCGTTCGTACCGCCCTGCGTGGCGGTCGTCGACGGGTACGTCGATCGGCTCCGGCGCGGGCGGATGCGCGACCCCGGCGTACTGCGTGAACACCTCGGACGCGAGTGGCTCGAAAAGGCGGGTGCCGTTGCCCGAGTTGGTCAGCAGGCACATCACCAGCCGCGCCTCCGGGTCGATCCGCAGGAACGCCAGCTGCGAGATCGTGGACCCGTCGTGCCCGAACAGCCGGCGACCGCCCCAGTCGTAGATCCGCCAGGTCAGGCCGAGATCGACGAAGCCGCCGATGCCTGCCGCGAACGGGACCTGCGGCTCCTGCATGACCGCGTACCGCTCGTCGGTCAGGTGCATCCGGGCGAACTCGAGCAGGTCGGCGGCGGTCGCGCTGATCGTCCCGGCCGGTCCGATGCTGCGCGGCAACTGCCAGGTCTTCACCCGCGAGCCGTCGGTGGCCAGGTGACCGACCGCGGCGCGTTCCAGGATCGCCTCTTCCGGCAGTGTCACCGTTCGGGCGAGGCCGAGCGGCTCGACCAGGCGGGCCTTCAGCGACTCGTCCCAGCTCCGGCCGTCGAGCACCTCGATCAGCCGGCCGAGCAGGACGAAGCCGGCGTTGCAGTACGAGTACGCCGTACCGGGCTCGAAGAGCTGGTCGACGCCGGCGAGCAGAGCGACGTACCGCTGGAGGCAGTCGTCGCCGCGGCCGGTGTCGGTGAACAGGTCGCCGTCGATGCCGCTGGTGTGGGTCAGCAGGTGACGGATCGTGATCCGTGGGTCGACCGGCGCTTCGGGCAACAGTTCGACGAGCGGGTCGTCCAGCCGCAGCCGCTCCTCGGCGGCCAGCTGCACGATCATCGACGCGGTCCACGGCTTGCTGATCGAGCCGATCTGGAACAGGGAGTCGGCCGTGGTCTCGACACCGGTCGCCGCATTCAGGACGCCGTACGGCGCGATGGTCGTCTCGCCGTCGTGCCAGATCCCGAGCACCGCGCCGGTGACCTCGGCCGCCGCCGCCAACTCGCTCAACCGCGCAGACCAGTCAGGCATGGGCCCAACCTACGTGCTGGTGGGGTGCCGAAGGACAGGAGGTGTCCGGTCCAGCCGGCCCGGACGAGCGAGCGTCGAGCGGCAGATCGGTTCGACCCGGTCGACACCTCCTGTCGTTCGGGCCCGCCTAGGCTGTGGCGCGTGGACGGGATTCCGGATGTGATCGCCCCTGGGTTGCGGGTGCTGTTCTGTGGGATCAACCCGGGACTGATGTCGGCGGCGACGGGGCATCACTTCGCCCGGCCGGGGAACCGGTTTTGGCCGGCCCTGCACCGGAGCGGGTTCACACCCCGGCAGCTGCACCCGAGTGAGCAGCAGGAGTTGCTCACCTATCGGCTCGGGATCACCAATGTCGTCGACCGGCCGTCGGCGAAGGCGGCCGAGCTGACGCGGGCCGAGCTCGTCGCGGGCGGCGAGAACCTGGTCAAGAAGGTCCTCGACGTCCAGCCGGAGTGGCTGGCGGTCCTCGGCGTCACCGCGTACCGGGACGCCTTCGGGGAACGGGTGGCGACAGTGGGCAAGCAGGACCGGACGATCGGCGCGACCCGAGTCTGGGTGCTGCCGAACCCGAGCGGCCTGAATGCCCACTACACGTTGCCGAAACTCGCGGAGGCGTTCGCGGAGCTCGAACGGATCAGTTGAGCGCCTTGCGCAGGGTCGAGATCGCCAGCTCGATCGCGGCGTTCGCGGCGTAGGTGTCGCGGAGCGCGTCCAGCATCACGAAGTCGTGGATGATCGCCGCGAACCGGACCGCGGTCGTCGGCACCCCGGCTTCGAGCAGCTTGGCCGCGTACGCCTCGCCCTCGTCCCGCAGTACGTCGGCCTCACCGGTGATGACGAGCGCCGGCGGCAGGCCCTGCAGCTGCTCGGTCGTCGCCCGCAGCGGGGACGCGGTGATCTGGTTGCGCTCGTTCTCGTCGGTCGTGTACTGGTCCCAGAACCACTTCATCCCGTCCAGCTGCAGGAAGTACCCCTCGGCGAACTCCTGGTACGACGCGGTGTCGAAGGACGCGTCCGTGACCGGGTAGAACAGCACCTGCTGGACGAACTTCACGTCGCCGCGCTCCTTCGCGAGCAGCGTGACGGCGGCCGTCATGTTCCCGCCGACCGAGTCGCCGGCGATCGCCAGCCGCTGCGCGTCCAGGCCGTGCTCCTTGCCGGAGGCAATGATCCAGCGGGCGACGGCGTAGCTCTGCTCGATCGCGTGCGGGTAGCGCACCTCCGGCGAACGGTCGTACTCCGGGAACACCACCGCGGCGCCCGCGCCGACGGCGAGCTCACGCACCAGCCGGTCGTGGGTGTGCGCGTCGCCGAACACCCAGCCGGCGCCGTGGATGTAGAGGATGACCGGCAGCACACCGGTCGCACCCTGCGGCTTGACGATCCGCGCCTTGGTGCCGTCCGCGGCGGTCACCCACTCCTCGTCGACCGGGAGCTTCGGGTAGTCGGTGGTCTGCGCCTCGTCGACGGCCTTGCGGCCCTCCTCGGGTGACAGCTGGAACAGGAACGGGGGCTTCGCGGTCGCATCGGCGAAAGCCTGGGCGGCGGGCTCGAGAACGGTCATGGTCATCCTCCTGTCGATCGCGGAGAACGCTCGTTCTCCGCTGCGTTTGCTACTGTAGGAGAACGATGGTTCTCCGCGCAAGGTGGCGCGGGTCACCCCGGGAGGCGGGAATGGTTCTGGACACGGCGACGGCGCAGCAGCAGGTGCTGGACGCGGCCGACGCGCTGTTCTACGAGCGTGGTGTGCAGGCGGTCGGGATGGACGCGATCCGGGCGGCGTCCGGGGTGTCGCTGAAACGGCTCTACCAGCTCTTCCCGTCCAAGGACGCCCTCATCGAGGCGTACCTGGACCGCCGGGACGCGCTCTGGAAGTCGATGCTCGCCGAGCACGTCGAGGCGCAGACCGATCCGCGCGAGCGCATCCTCGCGGTGTTCGACTTCCTCTACGACTGGTCGAGCCAGCGCGACTACCGCGGCTGCGCGTTCATCAACGCGTTCGGTGAGCTGGGCGCGGTGTCGCCACGGGTCGCCGAGATGGCCTCGCGGCACAAGGAAGGGTTCCGGCAGGCTCTCACCGAGCTCGCCCAGGAGGCCGGCGCGGGCGATGCCGACCGGCTCGCGGACCACCTGATCCTGCTCAGCGAGGGCGCGATCACCCGGGCCGCGATCTCCGGCTCGGCCGACCCCGCGTTGCGCGCCCGGGAAGCCGCGACGATGATCCTGGACGCGTCGACGAAGGCCTGACACCACCCATTGGGCAGGATGGGCGCATGCGCCTGCCCGAGCTGTTGCGATCGATCGACGGACTCTCGCGCGGACAGCGCGTACGCCTGCTCGCCGACCGGGCGCCGGAGCTGACCGGGCTCCTCGACGAACTGGCTCGCGGCTCGGCCTTCGAGCGCGTCCTCGGTCTGCAGATCGCCGAGGTCACGCGCCAGGCGCCGTACGTGAGCCGGATGCTGCGCGACCCGGATCCGGCCGTGCAGAGCCGGGCGCTCGCGGCCGTCGCCCGCGGGGTGCCGGTCACGGACGACGAACTGCGCATCGCGTACGACGACGCGCCCGCGGCGCTGCGGTCGAAGCTGGTCTCCCTGGTACGGCGACAGCGGCGCGAGCATCTGGCCGTACGGCTGATCGACGAGCACCGCGCGCGGTGGGGTGACGTGGCGGCGACCGCACTGCTCGCCGCGACGGACCAGGAGACTGTCGAGCGGCTGCTGCCCGAGCTGGCGTATTGCGTGACGCCAAGTGGTTGGCGTCAGCTCGCGAAGCACCACCCGGACGCAGTGCTGGCGTTTGCGCGCCAGACGCTTCCGGCTGACGACGAGTGGTGGCAGGGCGTCGGCCACGGTGTCACTGCAGCGCTCGATGTAGAGCTGATCAAGCAGGCCGTCCCCGCGCACGACCTCCCGATCGCAGTGCTCGACATCCTCGGTCCGCTGACGGACCTGGATCCCGGGGGCGTGCTGCAGCTGCTACTGGCACCTGACCGGCGCCGTACGGTGTCGCGGGCTCTCACGCCGGCGTTCCGGCGTCGTCTGCACAGATACTCCGATGAGGACCTCGTCAGTCTCGGCCGGGTCCTCTGGCCGCAGCTCGGCGGTGTGCTGGGCGTTCTGCCACCGTCTCGGCGCGCAGTCATCTTCGCCGCGGTCACACAACATGTCGACCTGGGTCAGGCGCAGCTGAGTACCGAGCTGTTGGAGGCACTGCCACACGCTGTGCGTGCTGAGCAGACACGCCGGATGCTGACACTGCCAGCCAGCTCAGATGGGGCGTGGCGACGCAGTGTCGCCGGTCATCTGCCCTTTGACGAGGCGTTTGCGCTGCTGGAACCGGACGTCCGTGATCCCGATGCGGCAGTGCGCAGCTCGGTGTACCAGGCGGTGATCCGGTCCGCCGGGTACGGCAGGCAGCCGGAGCAGGTCGTGCAGGCTGTCACGTGGGCGGCCGGCCGGGTCCGCAACGACCAGGACACTGTGCGACTCAACGCCGTACAGGCTGTCGTGGAGTTGCCGCCGACGCTGTTGACGGACGCGCTGCCCGAGTCGCTGGACTTGTTGCTCACCGATGCGCTGGCGGCGAGAGACGTCTCATGGGCGACGCGGCGGGCGTTGACGCAACTGGCCGAGCACGCCGTCGTCCGCGGCGCCGTCGACGACCGGCCCGGCGTACTGGAGTGGGGGCTGCAGGCGCACGCGCGGTTGTCCGAGAACACGGGCTCGCTGAGCCTGTACGGCCTGGTCGACGGTCTGCCGCGCGGGCGTGAGGTCCAGGTGTACGACGTCCTGCGGCATTCGATCGAGGCGGCGGCGAAGCGGAACGAGTTCGGTCTGGCGCTTGCGGTGGCGGGAGCCTTCGGCCGGCGCGTGTGGTCGCTGGAGCCGTTGCAGCAGGTGCTGGAGCAGGCGGTCTGGTCGAACCAGGAGTACACCGTGCAGTCCGCGTGTCGGTACTGGCTGGACGCACCGGCTACACGCTCGGCCCGCGTTGAGCAGATCATTGCTCGCGACGTACGGATGGCCCGCTGGCATCCGGTGTGGTGGGTCGTCACCGAGTTGCGCACCGATCTGCTCGACCAGGTGTTCGCGGCGGCAGACCGGATCCGCCGGTTCGACCGGAACAGTGCCGCGTGGGAGGTGCCGAGCTACGCGCTGCGGCAGTGGTTGCCACGACAGCAGGCCCGGTACGCCGAGTTGCTGGTCGGCGTCGCGCGTGACGAGCGGATGCCGGAGTGGTACCGGGCGTCGGCGGTGAAGACGCTGGGGCGCGTGCCGGTGGCGGGACGGGCCGCGTTGGACGAGTTTCTCGCTAGTTCCGACGTACTGCTGCAGGAGGCCGCGCTGGCCGCGTTGGCGTGGACGGAACGACCTGACTTGGCCATGCCGCTGCTGCTCGCGCATGTAGGGGACGATCGCGCGCGGGTTGCTGTTTATGCCGCTGCCCGGGCGGCGCGGTTCGTGCGGCCGAGTCGGCTGCCTGGGCTGCTCCAGCCGGTGCTTTCTGGCGACGGTGTGAAGGTCACGTCGCGGAAAGAGGCCGTGCGGCTGCTCGGTGAGCTCAGGGCGCCGGGGGCCGGCGCCGTACTCACAGAGACGTGGTCCGGTGCGCATCGGGATGTGCGGGCGGCTATTGCGCGGACTGTGTCGCAGTACTTGCTGTACGACCCGGCGGCGTGGGCTGTGTTGGAGCAGGCTGTTCACGATTCGCCGGCGACCGCCACGGCGTTGACTGCGCGGCGCCCGTACGACGTACCTGTGGCGTATCGCTCGCGGTACGCCGACCTGCTGATCGCTGTGACGACACGGGCTGAGCCTGAGGTTGTCGGGGCGGCGTTGCACGCGCTGCGGGGGTGGGCGCGGTACAACTCCGCAGCAGCTCGGGTGTGTGCGGACTTCATCAGCCGGCTGGAGCTGCGTAGCCGCGTGTGGCGGGACGCGGTCTCGGCTTTGGTCTCCTTCTTGGCTACCGATGCGCCCGCGGGGCTGGACGAGGTGGTCGAGGCTGTCCGGCTGCTGGTGCGTCTCGAACGGGATCCATCGCTGCCGGACGCGTTGCCGGACCGGGATCACCCGGCGCGGCAGCGGCTCACGTATCTGGTGCGTCAGCTGTCTGCTCACTTCGCCAACCGCTCCGCCGACGTCCGCAGCCACCTGCGGGCCGTCGCTTCTGAGCTTGCCGGAGCGGACCTTCTCGAGCTCCGTCTGCAGCTCCTGGTCCTCTCACATGACGACCTGCGTGTCCTCACCAACGAGCTCCGCGAACTGGTCGCCGACGACGCTCTCGCCGCAGCCACAGCCGCCGACCTCGTCCGCGCCCGCCTGTCCGCAACAGAACCGACCTGGACACCCGCCGCCGTACTCCACGTCGCCGAGTCCCTCGTCCGGTCCCCCGACCTGGCATCCGGCCTGCTGGCCCACGCCCTCCTCACCACAGCCGGCCCCCGAGCCGGCTGGCCACCCGACTGGCGAGCCCTCCTAGTTGCCCTCCGCAACCACCCGGCACCGCCAGTCCGCCGCCACGCCCTCGACCTCACTACATCCCAGGAGTAACCAGACTCCGGCCGTTTGGTGCGGTGTACGGGCGGATCAGGTGGGTGGATTCTCCTTTTCGGCCTCGCGGGCGCGTTTGCGGCGTTTGCCTTCGTGCATGGCGGCGACGCGGGCAACCGGGATGGCGCGGCCTTCCTCGAGTACGTCGTCGGGGATGGCTTGTGGCTCGGGGAGCTGTTCGGCCCAGGGGTCGCGGTCGGCGAGGAGGGCGGGAGCGGTGCGCACGGTGAAATCGCGCGGGGCAACGTTCTCCAGGTCGTCCCACCCGACCGGGTACGAGACTGTCGCACCGGGACGGACCCGCGGGCTGTACGCCGCGACCACCGTCGCACCGCCTGACCGCGTCGAGTCGACGAACACCTTCCCGTGCCGGTCCTCCTTGATGTACGCCGTGGTCGCGATCGCCGGATCGATCTTCTCGGCGCGCGCCGCGATCGCCCGCGTGGCAGCCGCCGCGTCCTCGATCGTCACAGTGTCGACAATCGGCACGATCACGTGCACACCCTTCGCGCCGCTCGTCTTCACCGCACCCGCCAGCCCGGAGTCGGTCAGCGCCTGCCGCACCAGTAGCGCGGCCTGGACAGCCATCGCGAACGTCTCCCCCTCCGGCGGGTCGAGGTCGAGCACCAGGTGCGTGACGCGGTCCCAGCGCTCGGCACGCATCAGCGTCGGGTGGTACTCCACAGCGCGCTGGTTCGCGAACCACAGCAGCGTCCGGCGGTCGTCGCACAACGCGTACGACACCTGGCGTTTCGACGCCTCCGCCCACACCTGCACGGTCTGCACCCAGTCCGGCGTGTACTTCGGGACGTTCTTCTGCATGAACTTGGGCTGTCCCGGCCGGATCCGCACGACCGACAGCGGCCGCCCGCGCAGCTCCGGCAGGATCCGTTCGTGCACAGCGTCGAGGTAGTCGACCAGGTCCCGCTTCGTGGCGTCAGCCCCGTCGAACAGCGGCTGATCCAGATTGGTCAGGTCGACCCCGTCCCGCGTCTCATCCGGCTTGCTGGCCATTCCCCGAGCTTAGAAGGCGCGCCAGTGCATCGAGAACCACCTTTCCTCTCCGGGTTGCAGCGTGTGCGCGCGGCGTCGCGGGACAGCGCGTCGTCGGCGCCAGGTCGGGATCGTGCGGGATTCGTTCAAGACGCGGACGGCGTACCGCTCGTAGCGTCACGGCATGATTCTTGTGACCGGTGGGCTCGGCATGATCGGCGCCCATACCGCCCGCGCGCTGCTCGATCTGGGCGAGGACGTTGTCGTCACGTCGCACCGCCGAGGTGATGTGCCGTCGTTCCTCGACGGGAAGGTCGTGGTCGAGTCCTTGGACGTGACCGACCGGGACGCGTTCCTCGCGCTTGGGCAGCGGTACGCCGTCCGCGACATCGTGCACCTCGCCGGCAGCATCCCGGCCGACGATCCGGTCGCGTACTTCCGGGCCGACATGACCGGCCTGTTCAACGCGCTCGACGCGGCGCGGGTCTGGGGTGTACGGCGATTCGCGGTCGCGAGCAGCCTCGGGGTGTACATCGGGCAGGGCGAAAGCCCTTGGTACGAAGGGCTCGCGCTACCGGACGCGGAGTTGCCGCACCTGATCGTCGCGTTCAAGAAGGCGGTCGAGCCGATCACCACCCACGCTTTGCAGGGCACCGGCGTCGACCCCGTCGTGCTGCGGATCGGGTCGACGTGGGGGCCGCTGATGGATCCGGAGTCCCCGTTCAACTTCATCCCGCCGTATGTCAGCGCCGTACTGCGGGGCGAGACGCCGGCGCCACTGTACGCCGAGGACGGCGGCGACTCGTGCTATGCGCCCGATGCCGGCCGCGCGATCGCCCTGCTCATCACGGCCGACCGGCTCAACCACACGACGTACAACGTCTCCAGCGGCCGGCCGATACGCCACGGCGACCTCGCCGACGCGCTCAACGTCCCGAGCAAGCCCGGCGGCCAGCCGGGCCCGCGCCTGGACATCAGCCGCCTCACCGCGGACACCGGTTTCATCCCGCAATACGACACGCCCGAGGCCGTCGCCCACTACGTCGCCTGGCGCTCCGAGAACTCCCGCTGACAGAACCGGGAACACCAAATGGTGTGTGGGGACAAGGTATTACTTGTCCCCACACACCATTACTTGTCGTCGGTTCGCGGGGATGGGTGGTTGGGTGTTCGGTGTGAGGCTCGTTCTACTGTGCGGGAAGTCGTTCTCCGGGAAGAGCACGGTGGCGCGCGTGCTGGCGCCGCGACTGGAGGCGCGGATCGTCAGCCTCGACGAGATCAACGAGCGGCGCGGGCTGTGGGGCGGTGACGGCATTCCTGTCGATGAATGGATCCGGACCCACGAGCTGGCGTCGGACGAGGTTCGTGGGCTGCTGAGCGCGGGGGCGTCTGTGGTCGTCGACGACACGAGTTCGCCGCGGTTCCTGCGGGACGGGTGGCGGTCGCTGGCGGCGGGTGCGGGTGCCGGATTCACCTTGCTGTACGTCGATGTGGACGACGCGACTGTACGGCGGCGCCGGGCCGAGAACCTTGTCGATCCGCGGCGGCGGGACGTCGGGGTCGACGTCCTGGAGGAGCACCTTGCCGGGTTCGAGCCGCCGGGGGACGACGAGGGCGCTGTACGGGTGCGATCCGTCGAGGACCTGGATCAGGTGTGGAGGGTCGGGCGGTAGACGAGCTCCTGGGTGTTGCCGTCGAGGGTTCGGGACTCGAGGAGTTCGAGGTCGAAGTCGGCGGCGCCGCCGAAGATCGGGTCGGAGCCGGTGCGGCCGGAGATGACCGGGAAGATCGTGACCTGGACGCGGTCGACGAGGCCGGCGGCCATCAGCGCGCGGTTCATCGCGAGGCTGCCGTGCGAGCGCAGCGGCAGGTCGGACTCCTCCTTCAGCCGGGCGACGACGTCGACCGCGTCGCCGTGGGCGAGGGTTGCGTTCGCCCAGTCCAGCGGGCCGTCGAGCGTGGTCGAGACGACCGTCGACGGCATCGCCATCATCCGGTTGTTCACCGGGTCGTCGACCTTCGGCGCGCTGCTCGGGCCGAGGATGTCGAGGAACAACCGGTACGTGTTCGCACCCAGCACCAGCCGCTGCTCCGAGTTGTACGAGTCCAGCCGCCGCTCGAGAAACTCCGGCCCGGCCTTGCCCCAGTAGCCGCCCCAGTCCCCGTTCTCGTCGTACGAACCGAACCCGTCGAGCGTGCAGAAGATGTCGAAGGTGTAGGTCGCGGTCATGATGCTCTCCTCGGTTAGGCCGGTGCGCTCTTTGTCCATCCAACGAATGCCGAACCCGAGATCCGACACCTACCCAGCAGATTCTCTTGCAGACGGGACGGGTAGCGGGCCGGGACGGCTGCACCCGTTTCGCACATCCAAATCACCCAGGCGGCAGGGCTGAGCACCGGTCAACTTCGCCGACGCGGTCAGGTTGCGCTGCGAGCCATACGCGCCGCCGAAGGCGACCAAAACAGTCGCCGCGACGCGCGGTCCGTTCGCCGGCGTCTTCCCCAGGCGGGACAACAACAGCCGTCTTGCACCCCAGCACCCGGCACCCGGCACCCGGCACCCGGCACCCGGCCACGATCCACCGCACCGCAGCGATCAGGTCACACTGCGCACGCCGCCGGAGGCGGCCAAAGAACAGGCACCGCGAAGCGGTGTCCTTTCGCGGCTGTCCGGGAGGGATCAGCCGCCGGAGACGCCGATTTCTGCGTCGGCGAGATCGGCCGTCAGGCCGTCGGTGTCGTCGAGCCAGCCTTGTGGGAGGACGATGTGGTCGCGGGGGCTGCCTTGGCGTCCGCGGGGGGCGCCGAGTTCGGCGACCGGGAACGGGACGCTGCGGTCGAGTTCCTCCAGCAACTCGTCCAGCCGGGCGAGTGAGTCGACCATGCCGAGCGCGGCGCGGAGCTCGCCGCCGGCCGGGAAGCCCTTCAGGTACCACGGGACATGCTTGCGGAAGTCGCGCAGGCCGCGCTGCTCGCCCATCAACTCCGCGAGCAGTTCGCCATGCCGGCGCATCACGTCCGCGACCTCGCCGAGCGTCGGCAGGTTGAGCGCCTCACCACCGGAAAACGCGACCGCGAGATCGCGGAACAGCCACGGCCGGCCGAGGCAGCCGCGTCCGACGATCACGCCCGCGCAGCCCGTCTCGGCGACCATCCGCAAGGCGTCGCCGGCTTCCCAGATGTCGCCGTTGCCGAGCACCGGGATATCCACGTGCTCGACCAGGGCTGCGATCGTGGACCAGTCCGCCTGCCCCGAGTACGCCTGTGACGCCGTACGACCGTGGAGCCCGATCGCCGCCGCACCCGAGTCCGCAGCGATCCGCCCCGCGTCCAGGTAGGTCTGGTGGTCGAGGTCGATCCCGATCCGGGTCTTCATCGTGACCGGCACGCCGTACGGCGTGGCGGCGTGTACGGCCGAGCGCAGGATCGCGCCGAGCAGGTTCCGCTTCCACGGCAGCGCCGCGCCGCCGCCCTTGCGGGTCACCTTCGGGACCGGGCAGCCGAAGTTCAGGTCGATGTGCGCGACGCCGTACGAGTCGCAGAGGATCTGCACGGCGCGCCCGATGTACGTCGGGTCGACGCCGTACAGCTGCACCGACCGCACGGTCTCGCGCGCGTCGAACGTCAGCATGTCGAGCGACTTCTGGTCGCCCTCGACGATGCCGCGCGACGTGATCATCTCGCACACGTACAGCCCGGCGCCCTGCTCGGCGCACAGCCGCCGGTACGCCGCGTTCGTGATGCCGGCCATCGGCGCCAGCACCACCGGCGTCTCGATCGTCAGATTTCCCAGGTGCAGCATGTCAGGCCTTCGCCACCAGCACCTGTCCGTCGCCGGAAACCTGTGCTTTGTAAGGCTGTACGGCGTTGGCGGTGGTCGTCACGTCGCACGCGATCGGCTCGCCGGAATGCTTGACGACGGCAACATCGTCCATCGTGCAGGTCACCTTCGCGGCGTCCGTGACGGTCCGGAGCACGGCGTCCACGACCTTGGCGCGAACGATCGCGACCGACTGCGAGGTGAACTTGTACGACGCCGAGTACTGCCTGGCGTCGACCGTCAGCGTGCCGGTGTAGGGCTTCCCGGCGTACGTCACCGTACAGGTCAGCTCGTGCTTGCCGGCGGTCTCGACCGTGTCGATGCCGGGGCACTTCACGGTCGTCGCGGCGGCCTTGCCGGCCGTGACCTGGGCCTGCTTCGCGATCGCGAACGTGATCCGCTCGGCGAGCGGCGCGTCGGACTCCGGTTCCCCGGTGACCTTCGGCGTCGGCCAGGGCTTCGACGGTGTCGGCAGCGCGGTCAGCGTCGGTGTCGACGCGGTCGGGATCGGCGCGCTCGACGGCGGCGCGCTCGTGGCGGGCGCCGTCGGCGACGTCCCCGCCTCGGGCTTGGTGTCCGAGCAGGACACCAGCGCGAGCAGCGCCACGGCCACCAGTCCGAAGACGGCCAGATCCCGAATCGGCTTCATCGTCAGCAACCCACCAGGTGCTGGGCGAGATACCCGGTGACCTCGGTGAGGGCGACCCGCTCCTGCTTCATCGAGTCCCGCTCCCGGATCGTCACGGCGTGGTCTTCGAGGGTGTCGAAGTCGACGGTGATGCAGTACGGCGTACCGATCTCGTCCTGGCGGCGGTAGCGGCGGCCGATCGCGCCGGCGTCGTCGAAGTCGACGTTCCAGTTCTGCCGCAGCTCGGCGGCCAGGTCGCGCGCCTTCGGCGAGAGGTCGGCGTTGCGGGACAGCGGCAGCACGGCGGCCTTGACCGGCGCGAGCCGCGGGTCGAACCGCAGGACCGTCCGCTTGTCGACGCCGCCCTTCGCGTTCGGCGCCTCGTCCTCGGTGTACGCGTCGAGCAGGAACGCGAGCACGTTGCGGGTCAGGCCGGCCGCGGGCTCGATCACGTACGGCGTCCAGCGCTCGCCCTTCTCCTGGTCGAAGTACGACAGGTCGGCGCCGGAGTGCTTGGAGTGCGTGGTCAGGTCGAAGTCGGTGCGGTTCGCGATGCCCTCGAGCTCGTCGAACTCCTTGCCGCCGAAGTTGAACCGGTACTCGATGTCGACGGTGCGCTTGGAGTAGTGGCTCAGCTTCTCCTTCGGGTGCTCGTAGAACCGCATGTTGTCCGGGTTCAGCCCGAGGCCGGTGTACCAGTCCCAGCGCGCCTTCAGCCAGTACTCGTGCCAGTCCTCGTCGGAGCCGGGCTCGACGAAGAACTCCATCTCCATCTGCTCGAACTCGCGGGTCCGGAAGATGAAGTTGCCCGGGGTGATCTCGTTGCGGAAGCTCTTGCCGACCTGGGCGATCCCGAACGGCGGCTTCTTCCGCGCGGTGCCCATCACGTTCGCGAAGTTGATGAAGATGCCCTGCGCGGTCTCCGGGCGGAGGTAGTGCAGGCCCTCCTCGGACTCGACCGGGCCGAGGTAGGTCTTCAGCAACCCGTTGAACATCCGCGGCTCGGTGAAGGTGCCCTTGTTACCGCAGTTCGGGCAGGCGATCTCGGCCAGCTCGACCGCTTCGGGATCCTTGTTCTTGCGGCGGGCGAAGTCCTCGCGCAGGTGGTCGTCGCGGAACCGCTTGTGGCAGGACTGGCACTCGGTCAGCGGGTCGACGAACTCGGCCAGGTGGCCGGATGCCTCCCAGACCTGGGTCGGCAGGATCACCGAGGAGTCCAGGCCGACGATGTCGTCGCGGCCGGTCACCATCGTCCGCCACCACTGGGTGCGCACGTTGTTCTTCAGCTCGACGCCGAGCGGCCCGTAGTCCCAGGCCGACTTGGTACCGCCGTAGATCTCGCCGCACGGATAGACGAAGCCCCTGCGCTTGCTGAGGCTGACGACGGCATCGACGGTTTCCACGGGCACTTTTCGACTCCAGAACGGGCACAGAACGGGTACAGAACGGGTACTGACAGATCTACGGAAGGAACCAGGCTATCGGTCCGGGGTGGCCGCGACCGAATCCGTGCTACGGCAGCAGGTCCTCGTACGCGGTCGGCTCGTCGATCGCCTCGGACAGCAGCGGCACGGCGGTCAGCTTCACGTCGTACGGCGACAGCGCCCGCCGGTAACTTCCGACGTTCTCGAACTCCAGCGTCAGCGCGAGCAGCTCCGGGTCGTCGACGTTGCGCCCCGTGCGGGCCGCGACGAACCCCTTCTGCAGGGCCAGCACGTCCACGGCTGCCTGCAAGCGCTCGCCGAACGCGGCCTGCTGGGCCTCACCCACCCGGAACCTGATCACCACGAACACCCGGATCACCTTACGGTAAGCGATCGTCACTTCCCCCGGTGGCGGGCTCCGGCGCACAGTGGCGGTATGGATGAGCGTGTGGTCGGCCGGGCCGGGGAACTCGGCGTCCTCGCCGGCCTCCTCGACGAGGTCGACCGCGGCCGCGGCCAGGGTGCGCTCCTGATCGGCGACGCCGGGATCGGGAAGTCGGCCACGGCATCGGCCTTCGCGGACACCGTGCGCGATCGCGGGTACGCCGTCGCCTGGGGCCGGTGCCCTGAGACGGAGACCCTGCCCTACTGGCCGTGGCGGCAGGCGTTCCGGGCACTTGGACTGAGCACCGCGCTGCCCGAGTCGGCGGCCACTGGCCGGGCCACTGTCTTCGTGGAGATTGCCGATCAGCTCGCCGCGGCGACCGCCGAGCGGCCCGCGATCGTCATCCTGGAGGACGTCCATCTGGCCGACGGTCCGACGCTGACGTTGCTGCGTTTCGTGGCCGGACTCGTTCCCGAACTCCACTGCCTGCTCCTGATCAGCAGCCGTGACAACGCGGTCGACGTCCCCGAGCGCGCCGCGGAGACCTTGCGGGCGATGCCGCCCGCGTTCGTCCGCTTGCCGCTCGCCGGTCTGGACCGGGCCGCGACCGCTCAGCTGGTGGAGCGGGTGATCGGTGCCGGCGTGGATCCCGGGTACGCCGCCGACGTCCATGCGCGGACCGGAGGCAATCCGTTCTTCGTCCAGGAGCTCGCCCGGCTGCATGCGGCCCGCGGTACGACGTCCACGGAAACCCCGACCGGCGTCCGCCAGGTACTCGAACGGCGCCTCGCCCGCCTCAACCAACCGGCGTACGACGTTCTCGCGACGGCCTCGGTCCTCGGTGAGGAGGTGGAACTCGACGTGCTGGCGGCCGTCGAGCAGACGGCGACGACCGATGTCCTGGCCGTTCTCGGTGACGCGACGGCCGCTCGGTTGTCCGAGATCGAAGGTGATCGGTTCCGTTTCGCACACTCTCTCGTCCGCGAGGTCGTCTACTCCGGTCTCGGTGCCGTACGGCGGTCGGATCTGCACCTGCGGGCCGCCCAGGAACTCACCGGACGCTGTTGCCCGACCGGGGTGCACAACGTGACCCACGGTCTGCCGCTGGTGGATACCTGCTGCAGCGCGGACCTGCTCGAGGCCAATGCCGGAAGGGTCGCCGCGCACTACCGTGCCGCGGTCGGTCACCCTGAGGCCGGCGATCTGTCGCGGGAGTTCGCGCTCATCGCCGCTCGGGCCGCGATGCGCCGTTCGGGCTACGAACAAGCGGCGCACTTCTACCGCTGGGCAGGCGACATCGATCCGGCGGTACGCCTCGAACTCGGCGAGGCCCAGGTGCTGGCCGGCGAACTTACCAGCGGACGGGAAACCCTGCGTGGTGTCGCGCGCGAGGCCGCGGCCGCCGGTCAGGCGGAGACAGTCGCCAGGGCGGTGCTGGCGATGGGCGGCGGCGTTGGTGGGTTCGAGGTCGACCTGACCGACATCGAGCAGGCCCAGTTGCTCGAACAGGTGGTGCCCGAGCTGCCCGACGCCGCTCTCAAGGCCGCGGCCGTCGCCCGGCTCGCCCTCGGGCAGACCCTCACCGATCACGGCGACCGGCCGCGGGACCTGGCGGAACAAGCTGTGGCGCTGGCCCGGGAAGCGGGCGATCCGCGCGCCGAGGTCGCCGCACTGGCGGCGTGGTGCGACGTGCACGCGGGGCCCGACCACGTGGCCGAACGGGTCGCCGCCGCCGAACGCATGCTGGCGACCGCGTCCGCGATCGGCGATGTGGCCCTCGTGCTGCTCGCCCGCCGCCAACTAGTCGTAGCTCTGCTCGAACAAGGCCGGTTCGCGGAGGCAGACGGGCAGATCGCGGCGTTCGCGCACACCGTGCGGCCACTCGGCCTGCCCCTGCACAGCTGGCTGGTGCCGATCTGGCAGGGCATGCGCGCACTGATGACCGGCCGCCTGGACGAAACGACGGCGTGCATCGACCAGGCGTCCCGGCTCGCCGAGGAGGCGGACAGTGTGAACGCCCGCCTGATGGTGTTCGCGCTGCGGTCCGCCCACGCTTGCGCGACCGGGACGATGCCGTCGCTGCGCGCGTACCTCGAGGAGGTGATGACGCCGTACGGCGGCAACCCGATGGCAGACGGCCCGTACGCCTTCTACTCGATCCAGGCCGGCGTGCTCGACCGCGGCCGCGGCATCGTCCGCCATCGCGTCCGCGACGGTCTGGACGCGATCGTCAAGGACGCCGAATGGCTGGAGTCGATCGCGTTCTTCGGTGAAGCCGCGCGGCTCGTCGCCGACGACGAGGCAGCGGCACTCGCGTACGACGCGCTGGCGCCGTACGCCGATCTGTGGGTGATCGACGGGATCGGCGGCGCGTGTCTCGGGACCGTCTCGCTGTTCCTCGGCCGGCTGGCGGCTCAGCTGGGACGCCCGGAGGCGCGCCGGCTGCTCGAGTCCGCGCTCGACGCGCACCGGGCGGTGGACGCCGGAACGCTGACCGCCGAGACCGAGAAGGCGCTGGCAGAGCTGGGCGGTGGTCGGGTCCACCGCGCGGTCGACGCCGGCGAACTCTGCCGGCTCGGTGCGACCTGGGCGGCGACCTGGCGCGGAGTGACCGCACATGTGCCGGATTCCAAGGGAGTTCGCGACCTGGCGATCCTGCTGGCCCGGCCGCGTACTCCGGTCAGTGTGCTCGACCTGTCCGGACCCGGGCGGGTGGCCGGCGGCGACCTCGGCCCGGTGCTCGACGACCGGGCGCGGACGGCGTACCGCGAACGGCTGCTCGAACTGGAGGACGATCTGGTCGAGGCGGAGGCGGGCAACGATCTGGCCCGCGCCGAGAACGACCGGGCGGAGCGGGACTTCCTGACCCGTGAGCTCGCCGGCGCACTCGGACTCGGCGGACGGGCCCGTACCGCGGGTGACCCGGTCGAGCGGAGCCGGAAAGCGGTCTCGATGCGCATCACGGCCGCGATCAAGGCGATCGACCAGGTTCATCCGGCGCTCGGGCGGCACCTGCGCGTCTCGATCCGCACCGGCCGTCAGTGTGTGTACGAACCCGAGGACGAGGTCACCTGGCATTGCCAGTCCGCACCTGGCGCCTGAGGTGGTGAAGGCAGTACCTACCTCAGGAGGGATCGACATGACCACCACCGACACCACGACCGACACCACGACCGACCTAGCCGCTGCGGAAGCCTTGATGGGGCGGATGTTCGGTGCGGCGCTGGGCGCCGCCGAGCTCTTCACGGTCTACCTCGGCGACGTCCACGGGCTCTACCGGGCGATCGGCGAGAGCGGTCCGGCCACCGGCGCCGAGGTCGCCGGCCGGACCGGTCTCGACCACCGGTACGTCGTCGAATGGCTGCAGTCACAGGCGATCAGCGGCCTGCTCACGATCGACGGCACCGACGTCGCGACCGATCGGTACGACCTGGCGCCGGGGATCCGCGAGACGCTGCTCGACCCCGCGAACCCCTTCTTCGCTGCCGGGCTCGCCGCGATCCTCCCCGCCGTCGGGCACGCGTTCCCGCAGCTCGTGGAGGCGTTCCGCAGCGGCGCCGGCGTCCCGTACACGGCGTACGGCCAGGAGGCGGTCATCGCCCAGGAGGCCCTCAACCGGCCGGCCTACGTCAACTCGCTCGTCGCCGAGTGGATCCCGGCGGTTCCCGGCCTGCACGACGTCCTGTCCCGCGGCGCGCGGGTCGCGGATCTGGGCACCGGCGCCGGCTGGTCGGCGATCGAGCTCGCGAAGGCGTACCCGGCGGTCCGCGTCGACGGTTACGACAACGACGAGGACTCGATCACCCGGGCCCGCCGCAACGCCGCGGAGCAGGGCGTGGCCGACCGCGTCGACTTCGAGGTCCGCGACATCACCGGGGTCGCCGCGGACGGGACGCGGTACGACGTGGTGACGTTCTTCGAGTGCCTGCACGACTTCGCGCACCCGGTCGACGCGCTGACCGCAGCCCGGGAGGCGCTCGCACCAGGCGGTTCGGTGATCGTCATGGACGAGCGCGCCGACGAGGTGCTGGCCGCGCCCGGCGACGAGGTGCAGCGGTTCCTGGCCGCGGCCAGCGTGATCTGGTGCACGCCACAGGGCCGGGTCGACGAGGACTCCGAGGTCGTCGGCACGATGCTGCGCCCGGACGGATTGCGCCGACTGGCCGGAAAGGCCGGGTTCGGATCGGTCGACGTGCTGCCGATCGACCACCCGTTCTGGCGGTTCTACCGGCTGCACCCGTAGTGGTTCCGCGACCTGGAACAATGGCTTCATGAGCACCCCCAGCAGTCCGTTGCGGCAGCGGATCACGAAGATCAGCTATCCGTACGTCGCCAAGCTGCACGCCGCGCCCAAGTTGACGTTGCCGGGGATCACGTTGGTGCTGGCGCTGGTCGGAGTGTTCGCTCCGGTGCCGGTGGGGGTGCCTGCGTTGGTGTTGCTGGCGTTGCTGCTGGGGTGGCTGGCGTTCCTGTCGTGGCCGGCGGTGACGAACGGGCCGCGGTTCCTGCGGATCTTCTCGATCCTCGTGATCCTGCTGTTCGCGGTCTCGCGGATCGCGACCGGCTGAGCCGCGCGGTCCTTCAGGGGCGGCCGAGGCTGTCGTAGGCCGCGTCGACCGCGGCCTCGCGGAGCTCGGCGACCGGCTCGTGGTCGATCATCACCGCACAGTCGGACAGCCCGCCCAGCGCGACCATGCACCGGACCGCGTCCGACAGCGACGGACTCGCGCCGACCAGGAGCTCGGCGAGCGTCCCGCGCCATTCGATGAAGCGGTCGGCGAGCTTCAGCTCGTGCAGCACCGACAGGTCGCGGATCGCGAGCCGGATCAGCGCGCGGTGCTGGTGGGCGAGGTCGAAGTAGGACCCGAGCAGCTCCCGCGGCGGGACCGGTGCGGCCGCTCGTTGCGCCGCGGCGTACGCCTCGAAGTCGGCGATCATCGGCTCGACCAGGCTGTTCAGCAGGTCCTCGCGGGACGCGAAGTGGTAGTACAGCGCGGGTTTGGTGACGCCGAGGCGGTCGGCGATGTCGCGCAGGCTGGTCTGCTGCAGCCCGCGCTCGGCGAACAGCTCCAGCGCGGCCTGCTGGATCCGCGCCCGGGTGTCGCCCGTCCGTCGTCTCGGCATACCCCGAAGATTAGCTGACCTTCCGGTAAGTAAGCCATTGACAATCGCACCCCCGTTTACTTACCTTCCGATAAGTAAGGAGGTTGTCACGATGAAGAAGATCCTGATCTCGGGTGCCAGCGTGGCCGGTCCGGTGCTGGCCCACTGGCTGCACCGGTACGGCTTCGAGCCGACGCTCGTCGAGCGCACGCCGGCCGGCCGCCACGGACTCGGCGGGCATGCCGTCGACCTGTTCAGTTCGGCCGCCGACGTCACCCGCCGGATGGGCTGCTGGGACGCGATCGAGGCGGCCCGCACGCGACTCGACGCGATGACGATCGAGCGGTTCGGCAAGCGCCCGGTCGAGGTCGACCTCAGCCGGATGTATGCCGGGATCTCGAGCCGGCACGTGGAGATCCTCCGCGGCGAGCTGACCCGGATCCTGTACGCCGCCACGCGTGACACCGCCGAGTACGTGTTCGGCGACTCGATCGCGGCCGTGCACGACGACGGCGCCGGTGTCGACGTGACGTTCGAGTCCGGGACGCAGCGCCGTTTCGACCTGGTGATCGGGGCCGACGGGCTGCACTCCAACGTCCGGCGGCTCGTCTTCGGTCCGGAGGAGCCGATGCTCCGGCCGCTCGGCGGATACCTCGCGGTGTTCTCGATGCCCGACGTCTTCGGTCTCGGCAACCACACGCTGTCGCACTTCTCCGTCGGCAAGCTGGTCGGCATCTACGGCGTCCACCAGACCGGTCAGGTTCGCGCCGGTTTCCTGTTCCGCGCGCCTGAGTTGCGCTACGACTACCGCGACAAGGACGAGCAGAAAGCCTTGCTGGTCAAGGAGTTCCGCGACTACGGCTGGAAGGTGCCTCAGTTGCTGGAGCACCTGGTGCCGGCCGAGGACTTCTACTTCGACTCGATCGCACAGATCACTCTGGACACCTGGCACCGCGGCCGGATCGGCCTGGTCGGCGACGCGGGCTACTGCCCCGGCCCGGCAGTCGGCGGCGGCACGAGCCTTGCGGTCATGGCGGCGTACATCCTGGCGGGTGAGCTGGCCGCGGCTCGTAGCGATCTGCCGTCCGGGCTCCGCAACTACGAGCGGACCATCCGGCCGGTCGTCGAGCAGAGCCGCCGGTTCGCACCGAAGGTGATGCGCACGATCATTCCGGCCGGTCCCCTGGCGTTGCGGCTGATGCCGACCGCAGCCGCCGCGCTGGCGAAGCTGCCCACATCGGTGCAGCGCTTCATCTGGTCGCAGAACTCGGTGGGCAAGGCGCTCAGCTCGGTCCCGATGCCGGACTACTCAGACCTGATCCAGCCCGAGCGCGGTCAGCCGGTCACGTAGCCAAGCGAGCTCCTTGGCGATCCGTTTCGCCAACGCCTGTTGGGTTCTGGGCGCACGCGGCCACACGTATACCTCCGACTCCAGGTGGTGCGTGAGTGGATGCCCGCCGCCGACCAGCCTGGTCAGACACTCGTCCAGTACGCCGGTTGTCGCGCTCAACGGATCCGGTGGCGCGGCATGGGCCGCCAAGTGCGCATGCATCCGCCAGGCCGCGTGACCGGACAGTTCGTTGGCCTGCGCCACGTCGTCGACGCCAGGGCCGCCCCACTCACGCACCTGCCGCAGGTACTTCGGTCTGCCGAGCTGACCGAGGGCGTAGCGACCGGACGCGTCCGACGGGTCCACGAGCGTCGGCGCGAGGGACAACTGCGCCTTGACCACATCCACGCCCGCACGCCACAACAGCTCGAACGACTCGGCCGGCTCCTCGAACTGCACCGCGAGATGACAGGTGTCGAGCCCCAGCCCGATGCGCGACCCGCCACCGTACGGACTGGCGTAGCGGTCCAGCCAGGCTGCGGCCTGACCGATCATCTCGAGGACACAGCCCGGCTCGGTCTCGACGGCGATCCGGATCGTCCGGCCGGTCCTGGTCTCGGTCCGGGCGAGATGTTGCTCGACGCGGTCGATCGCCTCGCGCGCGGCTCGATTGCGGTCCCTCGACCACGGCACCCGCCAGCCGAGCGGCACGGTCGAGATCGATCCGTACGGCGCGTCCGCGGGCAGCAACTCGGCCAGTACGTCGATCAGGTCGAGCGTGTAGCGGAGCCGTTCGGGATCGGTCCAGTCAGGGCAGTACAGCTTGGTGCCGACGACCTTGTCGGCGAACTGGGCGTGTGGGGTGCCGTTCAGCGTGACGACTTCCAGCCGGTTCCGGTGCAGCGCGCGGCGGAGCTTGCTGAGCGCGGACGGCGAGTTCGCCAGGCGATCGGCGAGCCGGTGCGGGAACCACAGGCCGACCCCGAGGACCGGCACGCCGAGCGCCTTCCGAACCGCACCGGCGCACGCATCGAGCCCGGCGACCAGCTCGTCGAGCTCCGCGGCCGGATGCACGGTCGCGCTGTACCCCAGGTGGACGGTCGAACCGTCCCGATGACGAAACCTCATCAGCACTCCTCACCCCGTGATGCCACTGAAGGTAGTCGCAGGCGGACTCTCCGTGACTTAGCAGCAGCGTAAGAGCCTGAAGGCTCAGGCGGAAGGGCTGATTTTCGGTTAGTCCTGCGAGGCCACCAGGTCGCGGGACCGGTCGGCGACCGCCATCGCGGCAAGGGCGGTCGTGAGCGGGACGGCCGCGATGATCCCGAGGCTGCCGACCAGGCCGCGGACCACCTCCATCGCCACCGACTCGGTGGACAGCACCGCCCGGCCGGGAAGGTCCTGGATGGCGAAGATCAGCAGTATCGGCAGCGCGGCGCCGGCGTACGCGAGGACGAGCGTGTTGACCACCGAGGCGACATGCGTCCGGCCGATCCGCAGGCCGGCGCTGACCAGCTCGCGACGGTTCGCGGACGGGTTCGCGGCCGACAGCTCCCAGACCGCCGCGGCCTGGGTGACGGTCACGTCGTCGAGCACGCCGAGCGCGCCGATCACCATCCCGGCGACCAGCAACCCGGTCAGGTCGATGTCCGGCGCCAGCGCCTTGGCCCCGGATGCCCCCTCGGACGCCAGGCCGCTCAGCTGGCAGAACTTGGTGAAGAACCAGCCGAGCAGCACCGTCAGCCCGAGCGCGGCGACCGTCCCGGACAGCGCGATCGAACTCTCCGCATTGATTCCATGGGTCAGGAACAACGCGATCGCCATGATCACCGTGCCGCCGACGACCGCGACGAGCAGCGCGTTCTCGCCCTTCAGGATCGCCGGCAGGATGAACTGCGTCAGCATCACCGCGGTCACCGCGAGCGCGATCAGCGCCGCGAAACCGCGCCAGCGCGAGAGTGCGACGACGGCGACCGCGAAGATCGCGGCCAGCCACAACAGCGGCTTGGTCCGGTCGTGATCGACATAGGAGTACCGGTCGGCGACCTTCGGTGCGTCCTGGACACCGAGCATGATCGACTGGCCGACCTTGACCGGGATGGACGTCTGGCCGGCCTTCGGCACCTGCACCGGGATGACCGCGCCCTTGTCGGCCCCGGTGGTCAGCTCGACCGTCGCCTCGTCGCACTGGTCCTTCACGTTCGGGCAGGCCTTGACCGCGGTGACCTCGCCGCGCGCCGTGGCGGTCTGGTACGACGCGACCTTCACGTCACCGCCGGGCCACATCACGATCATCGCCACCACGGCGGCCAGCAGCAGCGGGACCAGCACCGCGGCGACCACGATCCGGACCCGGCGGGCGACGATCGCGTCGGAGTTCACCACCGACGTGTCGACCACATGATCCCCGTGACCGTGTCCATGTCCGTGTCCATGCCCGTGACCCGGCGGAATATCGAGCGCCCGGCGCAGGTTGCGCTTGGGGTCGGCGCGTCGTCGCCCGACGTTGCGGCTGGCCAATCTGAACTCCCTGTTTTGACAATCAGTTCCAGTTAAATGAAAATGATTGTCATGAGATCTGGTCTTCGAGCTGTTGTCGCCGGCGCCACCGCCCTGGCCGCCCTCACCCTGGCCGGGTGCGGCGGCTCCGCCAACGACTCCGGTGGCGGCAAGCTCGACGTCGTGGCTTCGTTCTACCCGCTCGAGTTCATCGCCCGCACAGTGGGGGGCGACGCGGTGCACGTGACCACCCTGACCGCGCCCGGTGTGGAGCCCCACGACCTCGAGCTGACCCCCAAGCAGGTCGGCGAGATCGCCGAGGCGAAGCTGGTCCTGTTCGAGAAGGACCTGCAGCCCGCCGTCGACGAGGCCGTCGAGCAGAACGCGAAGGACGCCGGCTTCGACGTCGCCCCGGCCGCGCAACTGGAGGCGACCGGCGCCGACTTCGAGGAGCACGAGGAAGGCGCCGAGGCGGCCGCGCACAAGGACGACGCCCTCGACCCGCACTTCTGGCTCGACCCGGTGCGCTACGCCGCGGTCGTCAAGGCCGTCGAGGACCGGCTGGTGAGCGTCGACAGCGCCAACGCGGCCGGGTACCACGAGCGCGCCAAGGCCCTGCTCGACCAGGTCGGCAAGCTCGCCACCGACTACAAGACCGGTCTGGCGAGTTGCAAGCTGAAGACGTTCGTGACCAGCCACGAGGCGTTCGCCTACCTGGCGAAGCGGTACGGTCTGACGATGGTCGGGATCGCCGGATTCACGCCGGACGCGGAGCCGGCACCGGCCCGGATCAAGGAGGTCCAGGACATCGTGAAGGCCCAGCACGTGACGACCATCTTCTACGAAGAGCTGGTCAGTCCGAAGGTGGCCGAGACGATCGCCGAGGACGTCGGCGTCAAGACGGCCGTGCTGAGCCCGATCGAGGGCCTGTCGGACGCCAACTCCCAGGAAACCTACCTGACCCTGATGCGGCAGAACCTGCAAGAGCTACAGAAAGCGAACGGCTGCTCGTGACAGTAGAACCGGCAGAACCGGCAGAACCGGCCAAGGCCGTCCAGGTCGCCGATCTCTCGGTCGACCTGGGCGGCCGCCTGGTGCTTCGGGGCATCGACCTGCAGATCCGCCAGGGCGAGGTGGTCGCCGTGCTCGGCACCAACGGCTCCGGCAAGTCCACGCTGATCAAGACCGTGGTCGGGCTGCTTCCCGCGGCCCGCGGCGAGGTCCGGTTGTTCGGGACGCCGGTCCCCCGGTTCCGCGACTGGCGCCGTGTCGGCTACGTGCCGCAGCGCATCACCGCGGCCGGCGGCGTGCCCGCGACGGTGTACGAGGTGGTGTCGTCCGGCCTGCTGTCGAAGCGGCGGCTGTTCACGCCGCTCGGCGCCGCCGGCAAGCAGGCGATCGAGGAGGCGCTCGAGGTCGTCGACATGGCCGACCGGCGCAAGGACGCGGTCGCCGAGCTGTCCGGCGGGCAGCAGCAGCGGGTGCTGATCGCGCGCGCCCTGGTGTCCGGCCCGGAGTTGCTGATCCTCGACGAGCCGACGGCGGGTGTGGACCTGGCCAGCCAGCAGATCTTCGCCGACGCGATCCGGGAGCGGGTCGCGCGCGGCACGACCGTGGTGATGGTGAGCCACGACCTCGGCCCGATGGACGCGCTGATCGACCGCTCGGTCGTGATGCGCCGCGGCCGCATCGTGTACGACGGCCCGCCGCACGCCTCGCAGACGCACGCCCACGTCCACCACTCGCACACCACCGACGACGAACCGGGGTGGCTCCCGTCATGACCATGTTCCAGCTGGAGTTCATGCAGCGGGCCCTGATCGCGGGCCTGCTCACCGGGCTGTCGGCGCCTGCCATCGGGACGTATCTGGTGCAGCGGCGGCTGTCGCTGATGGGTGACGGCATCGGCCACATCGCGATCACGGGTGTGGCGCTCGGCCTGCTGACCGGCAGCGCACCGGTGCTGACCGCCATCATCGTCTCGATCGCCGGAGCGACCGCCATCGAGCTGGTCCGCGCCCGCGGCAAGGCCACGGGCGACGTGGCGCTCGCGCTTCTCTTCTACGGCGGCATCGCGGGCGGCGTACTGCTCATCGGACTAGCAGGTCAGGGCGCAGCCACGCTGAACACCTACCTGTTCGGTTCACTCACCACCGTCTCCCAGAGCGACCTGTATGTCGTCGTCGGCCTGGCCGTCGCCGTCCTGGTCGTCGCGATCGGCCTCGGCCCGCAACTGTTCGCGGTCTGCCAGGACGAGGAGTTCGCCCGCACGACGGGGCTCCGGGTCCAGCTGCTCAACCTGGTGATCGCTGTGATGGCCGCGGTCACTGTGACGGTCGCGATGCGCACCGTCGGGCTGCTGCTGGTCAGTGCACTGATGGTTGTTCCGGTCGCGACGGCGCAACAGATCACGCAGTCGTTCCGCAGTACGTTCATCACCGCATGCGTGATCGGTGTGGCGGCTTGTCTCGCCGGCATCGTCACGTCGTACAACGCGGACGTGGCGCCGGGCGCGACCATCGTCGTACTGGCGCTGGCCGGGTTCGTCGTCGCGGCGACGGTCGGGACGCTGCTGCGACGGCGGGCCGGCCGCGCGCGTCCACTCGCGGACGAGGAGCCGGAGATCGGCGTGCCGGCGCCGGAGCCGCATGTGGTGAGCGCCGGGCACCCGCACGCGCACAACCAGGAGTGCGGGCACAAGAAGGTCGAGCACGGCGACCATGTCGACTACGTGCACGACGGGCATCTGCACGCGGCGCACGGCGACCACTGGGACGAGCACTGATGCAGCAGCGATGCAGCAGTGATGCAGCAGTGGGTTGCTGACTTCTGAGAGACTGGACGGCGGTAATGAGATGACAGGAGGAACGGTGGCTATCGGAACACGCTCGACCCGTCAGCGCGCGGCGGTCGCGCACGCGCTCGACAAGATCGACGACTTCCGGACCGCCCAGGAGATCCACCAGGAGCTTCGGTCCGCCGGTGAGGCCGTCGGCCTGACCACTGTCTACCGCACCCTGCAGGCGCTCGCGGACTCCCGCGAGGTCGACGTCCTGCGCACCGCCGACGGCGAAACGGCGTACCGGCGCTGCTCGAAGGGTCACCACCACCACCTGGTCTGCCGCAACTGCGGGCGGACCGTCGAGGTCGAAGGCCCGGCCGTCGAGCGCTGGGCCGACAAGGTCGCGGCCGAGCACGGGTACGCGGACATCAGCCACACCCTGGAGATCTTCGGCACCTGCGCGGAGTGCCAGAAGGCGTGACGTAGGTCACCTTTGCCTTTGAGCGCACTCGAAGGCATACGGTCGTAGACATGAACGCGACCGAGGTACTGGAGCCGATCGACCGGGACCTGCTGTGCCTGCTCGAGCTGCCGGAGGATCTGCCCGAGCAGCTGTCGATCGCGGAGGCCTCCGAGCTCACCGGCCTCACCGCGCACACCCTGCGGTACTACGAGCGGATCGGTCTGCTCGACGTACGCCGGGACGCCGCCGGCTACCGCAGCTACGACGAGCGGGCGATGGCGCGGATCGTGTTCATCAGCAGGCTGCGTGCCTCCGGCATGCCGATCGGCACGATCAGCCACTATCTGGAGCTGGTGCTCGAGGGGGACCACACCGCACCCCAGCGGCTCGCCCTGATGCAGGAGCACCGCGACCGGATCCAGCGGCAGCTGCGTGATCTGCAGCTCGCCCTCGCGGTGACCGACTACAAGATCACCGTGTACGGCGGCACCGCCGCCCCGTAACCGACCACTGAGCTCAGCCGACCGTCGCGGACGCTCGGCCGGCGGAGCCATGCCATCTGAAGGCCATCTGAAGGGAAGACTCTGATGAAACTGGGTAGCCAAGGCGCCGAGGTCAGCCGGCTCGGACTCGGCTGTATGGGGATGAGCTACGCGTACGGCACGACCGACGACACCGAGTCCGCCGCGACACTGCACCGCGCCCTCGATCTCGGTGTGACGTTCCTGGACACCGCCGACATCTACGGCTTCGGCGCCAACGAGGAGCTGATCGGCCGGACGATCGCGGACCGCCGCGACGAGGTGTTCCTGGCGACGAAGTTCGGCATCACCGGAGATCCGCTCACCGACGCGGTGCGGGGCGTGAACGGGTCGCCGGACTACGTCCGGTCCGCGATCGACGCGTCGCTGCGGCGGCTGGGCGTCGACCACATCGACCTGTACTACCAGCACCGGATGGATCCCGGCGTGCCGGTCGAGGAGACGGTCGGCGCGATGGCCGAGCTCGTCGAGGCCGGCAAGGTCCGGTACCTCGGCCTGTCCGAGGCGTCCGCGGAGACGATCCGGCGGGCGCACGCCGTCCATCCGATCACCGCGGTGCAGAGCGAGTGGTCGCTGTTCAGCCGCGACATCGAGGAGTCTGCGCTGCCGGCCTGCCGCGAGCTCGGCATCGGGATCGTGCCGTACTCGCCGCTCGGGCGCGGCATGCTCACCGGCGCGCTGCCCGCGGACCTTCCGGCCGACGACTTCCGCCGCACCTTGCCGCGTTTCTCCGGTGACAACCTGGACGCGAACCTCGCCCTGGTCGAGGAGATCCGCGCGGTGGCCGGCCGGTACGACGCGACGCCCGGCCAGGTCGCGCTCGCCTGGGTGCTTGCGCAGGGCAACGACGTGGCGCCGATCCCGGGCACGAAGCGGCGCAAGTACCTGGAGGAGAACGTCGCGGCGCTGCGACTGGAACTGTCCGCCGCCGACGTCGAGGCGCTCGCGAAGCTGACGCCGGTCGGCACCCGCTACCCGGACATGAACTGGGTCGCCGGGCAGACCGCACCGCGCGACTGATACACTGACCGCAGTAAGCCTTCCGTACCGGACTCTTCCGGCGGGAGGCTTTTCTGCGTTTCCGACCCTTTCGAAGGAGACCTATGTCCGATCTTCTGGTGCGCCGTGTGGAGCCTTCCGACCGACCCGTGATGGAGCGGCTGTGGTTGATGTTCCGCCACGACATGTCCGAGTTCCAGGGCCAGCTCCCGCGACCCGACGGCAGCTACCGCACCGAGTGGCTGGACAACGCCCTGACCGGCCATCCGGAGTGGGCCGGGTACGTCATCTCGCTCGGCGAGAACCCGGTCGGGTTCTGCCTCATGCGCGCACTGCAGCAGCCGGTACATGTGCTGAACGGGTTCTTCATGGTGCGACCGGTGCGTCGCAGCGGCTTCGGACTGCGGGCAGTCCAGGAAGTGCTGGCGCACCACCCCGGCCCCTGCGAGGTCGCCTTCCAGGCCAACAACGAGAAGGCGGTCAGGTTCTGGCAGCGGGTCGCCACCGAGATCTCCGGCGACGTATGGACGCAGGAGGCTCGGCCGATCCCGGGCAAGCCGGACGCGCCGCCGGACCTGTGGATCTCATTCAAGGTGTAAGGGCAGGTCGAAGTACGCGAACAGGTCCTGGCCGAAGAACACGACGTTGTGAGTGATGCCGGCCTTGGTGACCGTGAACACCTGCAGGCTGTGCGCGTGGAAGCGTCCGTCGTCCCCGCGCACGTAGGCGCCGACGGCCGGCTGCTGGTTGGCCACGGTCGGCAGCACTCGCCAGGCCGGGCCGCGCATCGCGTACACGCGGGCCATGAACTCGCCGTACGCGTCGCGCCCGACGTACCAGAGCGGGGCCGGCGGCATCTCCAGGACGACCTGGTCGGTGAGCAGCCGGGTCAGGCCGTTGACGTCGGCGGCCTCGAAGGCCCGCACGTAGTCGTCGATGACGGAACTGGTCTCCCGGTCGTCAGGCTCGTCGACGTCGTCCTCGGTGATGTCGATCTCGGCCAGCCTGGCGCGGGCCCGCTGAAGCGCGCTGTTCACACTTGCGGTCGTGGTTTCCAGCGCCTCGGCGATGTCCGCGACCGGCCAGTCGAGGACGTCCCGCAGTACCAGGACGGCACGTTGCCGGGCCGGTAGGTACTGCATGGCAGCGATGAGGGCGAGCCGCAGACTCCCCTGGGCGGCGATCGCAGCGGCCGGGTCGCCGGCCGTCGGAAAGGGCTGCAGCCAGGCCACGTCCGTGTTCAGCTCGATCGCCGCCTGGGCATCCTGGCTTGCACTGACGAGTCCCGACGGCAGCGCGCGCCGGCCCCTGCCTTTGAGAGCAGTCAGGCACGCGTTGGTGGCGATCCGGTAGAGCCAGGTCCGTATCGAGGCGCGCTGCTCGTCGTACGAGTCAGCGGCGCGCCACGCACGCAGCAGCGTCTCCTGCACCAGATCTTCCGCGTCCTGGATCGACCCCAGCATGCGGTAGCAGTGCACCAGCAACTCACGCCGGTGCGGCTCGGCCCGCAGGTCGAATTCGTCACGGTCCATCGAGGTCAGCCTCCCACGGTTCGGTTTCCGGAGTACGTACCGCGCAACCTCGCGAAAATCATCGGTCGGCCGCCGATGAATCCTGCCGACCCGCCAGGTATACCCCACGTCCCGTGCAGACAAGGGAGAAACCTGATGACCGCTGTAACAACCACCGACCGCCCGGCGGGCCCGGACACCCGGCGCGGGCTGATGCTCGCCGTCCTGCTCCTCGGCCAGTTCATGGCGCTGCTCGACACCTCGATCGTGAACGTCGCGATGCCGGCCATCGGTGCCGGCTTCCACGCCTCCGGCGCTTGGCTGCAACTGGTCGTCGGCGGCTACCTGGTCGCGTACGCGATGATGCTGGTCACCGGCGCGCGGCTCGGCGATCTCTACGGTCGCCGCCGGACGTACGTGACCGGCGCGATCCTGTTCACCCTCGCGTCACTCGCCTGCGGCCTGGCCCCGGCGATCCTGCCGCTGGTGCTGTTCCGCTTCGTGCAAGGGATCGCGGCGGCGCTGATGGTGCCGCAGATCATGAGCCTGATCCAGGCGCATTTCACCGGTCCCGCCCGGGCCAAGGCCTTGTCGGCGTACGGCGTGACGCTGTCCGCCGGTCAGGTCGCCGGGCTGATCGCCGGTGGGCTCCTCGTCGGGGCGAACCTGCTCGGCTCCGGGTGGCGCCCGGTGTTCCTGGTGAACGTCCCGGTCGGCATCTGCCTCGCCTTGCTCGTACCGCTGTCCGTGCCGGCGGACCGGCCGGGCGCGACGCGCCGTCTCGACGTCATCGGCCTGGCGCTGTCGACCTGCGCCGTACTGCTGATGGTGCTGCCGGCGGTGGTCGGTCAGGAGGTCGGCTGGCCGCTCTGGACCTTCGGCTGCAGCGCCGCCGGGGTGGTGGTCGCGGTGGTCTTCGTACGGTTCGAACGGCGGCTTGCGGACCGCGGCGGCGACCCGCTGCTGAACCTCGACGTACTGCGCGCCCGCGGTCTGCCATCCGGTCTCGTGACGCTCGTCTGCACGCTGCTGGCGATGGGCGGGTTCCTGTTCACCTTCACCCTCCACCTGCAGAACGAACTCGGTGAATCCCCTGCGCAGGCCGGTCTCACCTGGCTGCCGTTCGCCGTCACGTTCGGCCTGGTCGGCTACTTCTGGCGTGCCCTCCCGCGCCGAGTGCACCACCTCGTCGTTCCCGCCGGCCTCGCGTTGTGCGCGCTCGGCTATGCCGGCGTCAGCCTGTCCGTTCTGTGGCCTGGTCTCGTCCTGGCGGGCGCAGGCATGGGTCTGGCCGCGAGCCCGCTCGTCACCCAATCCCTGGTCCACGTGCCGTTGGCCCGCGCCGCCGACGCGAGCGGCATCCTCACCACCGCCATGCAACTCAGCCAGGTCGGCGGCGTCACGCTCTTCGGAACGCTGTTCCTGTCGCTACGGTCCTTCGGCACGACGAGCTGGTCGATCGCGCTGACGGCCGCGATCGGCATCGTCGCGGCCGGCTTCCTCGCCCGGGCGGTCCGAGCTCGCTAGAAGACGACGACCGAGCGCAGGACGTCCCCGTGATGCATCTTCGCGAAGGCGTCCTCGACCTCGTCCAGCGCGATCGTCTCGGAGACGAAGCGGTCCAGCGGCAGGCGGCCCTGGAGGTGCAGGTCGATCAGCAGCGGGAAGTCACGGGTCGGCAGGCAGTCGCCGTACCAGCTCGACTTGAGCGAGCCGCCGCGGCCGAAGAAGTCCAGCAGCGGCATCTCCAGGCGCATGTCGGGAGTCGGTACGCCGACCAGCACGACCGTGCCGGCCAGGTCGCGGGCGTAGAACGCCTGCTTCCAGGTCTCGGGCCGGCCGACCGCGTCGATCACGACGTCGGCGCCGAAGCCGCCGGTGAGCTCCTGCACCGCCGCGACGACGCCGTCGTGGTCGAGCGCCTTGGAGTTCACCGCGTGCGTGGCGCCGAGCTCCTGCGCGGTGGCGAGCTTGCGCTCGTCGATGTCGATCGCGATCACCTTCGCGGCCCCCGCGAGGCGGGCGCCGACCACGGCCGCCGTACCGACGCCACCCGAACCGATCACGGCGACGGTGTCTCCGCGGCCGACGTTGCCGGTGTTGAGCGCGGCGCCGAGGCCCGCCATCACGCCGCATCCGAGCAGGCCTGCGACCTCGGGCTTCGCCGCCGGGTCGACCTTCGTGCACTGCCCGGCCGCGACCAGGGTCTTCTCCGCGAACGCCCCGATGCCGAGCGCGGGGCTCAGCTCGGTGCCGTCGGCCAGCGTCATCTTCTGCTGCGCGTTGTGCGTGTTGAAGCAGTACCAAGGCCGGCCCCGCAGGCAGGCACGGCAGTTGCCGCAGACCGCCCGCCAGTTCAGTACGACGAAATCGCCCGGCTGCACGTCGGTGACGCCGTCGCCGACCGCCTCCACGATCCCCGCGGCCTCGTGCCCGAGAAGGAACGGGAACTCGTCGTTGATCCCGCCCTCACGGTAGTGCAGGTCCGTGTGGCAGACCCCGCACGCCTGCACCTGTACGACCGCCTCACCCGGACCCGGGTCCGGGATCGTGATCTGTTCGATCGTCACCGGCGCACCCTTGGCCGCCGCCACCACACCACGCACCGTCTGAGCCATTCCCCGAACCTAGCCGCCCGGCCCTCCCCACGTCACCACCCGGCGCGCCGCCGCACCCCACACCCCGTCCTTGAGCCCCCACCAACCATTCCGAGGCCGCGAGAACGGTTGGTGGGCGCTCAAGGACGCCCTGTCCACCGGTCGGGGGACAGGGCGTCCGCCGAGCGGTGCTCCCGGCGGGTGGTCGGGGGCGGCCAGAGTTGGGGTATGGAGAACGACGACGCAGTGCGGGTGCGCGGTCTGGTCAAGAGGTACCCCGACAAGGTGGCGGTCGACGGGGTCGACCTGGACATCCACCGGGGCGAGGTGTTCGCCCTGCTCGGGCCGAACGGGGCCGGCAAGACGACGACCACGGAGATTCTGGAGGGGTATCGCCGGGCCGACGAGGGCGAGGTGAGCGTGCTGGGCACCGACCCGGCCCGCGGCGACCGATACTGGCGGGCGCGGCTCGGGATCGTCGCGCAGACGACCCGGGACGAGGCGGTGCTGTCGGTCACGGAGATGATCAGGCACTTCGCCGGGTACTACCCGAACCCGCGCGACCCCGACGAGGTGATCGCCGCGGTCGGGCTCGAGGAGAAGCGCCGGACCCGGGTACGCAACCTGTCCGGTGGGCAGCGTCGCCGGCTGGACGTCGCGCTCGGCGTGATCGGCAACCCGGAACTGCTGTTCCTCGACGAGCCGACCACCGGGTTCGACCCCGAGGCGCGCCGCCAGTTCTGGACTCTGATCGAGGAGCTCCGCACCGAGGGCACCACGATCCTGCTCACCACCCACTACCTCGACGAGGCCGAGCACCTGGCCGACCGGGTCGGCGTGATCGCCGACGGCCGGATGGTCGAGGTCGCGACGCCGGACACGCTCGGCGGCCGCGGCGCCCGCACCGCGCGCGTCTCCTGGCTGACCCCGGACGGCCCGCGCGAGCTACGCACCGACCGCCCGACCGCCGAGGTCGCCCGGCTGATGGCCGAGTACGGCGGCTCGGAAGTACCGGAGCTGCAGGTCCGGCGGCCGAGCCTGGAAGACATCTACCTGGAACTCATCGGAGTGGCGAGCGCCGCCCCGGAACCGGAAGGAGCTCTCGCGTGAGCCCCGAAGTGAGCACCGTACTGCCGTCGCCGCTGAAGGTCGGACTGTCCCGCACCGGAATCGAGGTGAAGGAATTCTTTCGCGAACGCGAGCAGCTGATCTTCACGTTCTTCTTCCCGATCATCTTCCTCGGCATCTTCTCCGCCGTGTTCAGCGGCACCGACTTCTCCGGCGGCGTCACCGCCGCGACCTACTTCACCCCCGGGATGATTGCCTCCGGCATCTTCCTGACCAGCTTCCAGTCGCTGGCCATCGCGATCGCGATCGAGCGCGACCAGGACGTCCTCAAGCGGCTGCGCGGTACGCCGATGTCGCCGCAGTCGTACTTCATCGGCAAGATCGGCATGGTCCTGGTCACCTCGGTCCTGCAGTTCGCGCTGCTGCTGACGATCGCCGGCCTGCTGCTCGGCGTCGCCGTCCCGACGTCGCCGGAGAAGTGGCTGAACTTCCTCTGGATCTTCGTGCTCGGCACCGCGTCCGGCTCGGTGCTCGGCATCGCGTTCTCGGTCGTCCCGAAGTCCGGCCGGGCGGCGTCCGCGGTGGTCACGCCGGTCGTCCTGCTGCTGCAGTTCATCTCCGGCGTGTACTTCGTCTACAGCAGTCTGCCCGCCTGGATGCGGACGGTGTCGGAGTTCTTCCCGCTGAAGTGGCTCGCGCAGGGCATGCGGTCGGTGTTCCTGCCCGACGGGTACCAGGTGAACGAGCCGGGCGGGTCCTGGCAGCTCGGCACCGGCGCGATGGTTCTCACCGCCTGGCTGCTCGTCGGCCTGTTCCTCGCCCAGCGCCTGTTCCGCTGGACCCGCCGGGACGCGGGCTGATGGACCGCCCCGCCTGGACCGGACCGCGGGTCTGGATCCTGGCGTGGAGGATGATGGGGTCCGTGCAGAGCTCACGAGACGGTGCCGGGCAGCCCGTCTGGACACGGACACTGATCGGCTGGCACATCGTGTTCTGGGTCCTGCTCGGGATGACGCTGGCCCTGTCGTTCACCGGCGAGCTCGGCGCCACGCGGCAGGCGGTGTACGCCGGGACGGTCGTGCTGCTCGGCGCGGCGTACCAGTTCGTCGGGCTGCCCGCGGTCCGGTCCCGGCGGGCGCTCCCGTCGTACACCTATCGGCTGGTCCTGATCGCCTGCCTGATGGTGCTGATCGGGATCTACCCGCAGTCGGTGTTCCTGATGTTCATCGCGTCGGCGCAGATCTGGTTGCTGTGCGAGGACATCCGTGAGGGCGTCGGCCTCAGCCTGCTGCTCGTGGTCGGCGTCGGTACGGCGCAGTTGTGGAGCGCCGGGTGGGGCTGGGACGCGTTCTGGGAGATCCTGCCGTGGATGCTGGTCAGTCTCGTGGTCAGCCTGCTGTTCGGGATCTGGATCGAGAAGGTGATCACCCAGAGCCAGCAGCGCGCCGAGCTGATCGAGCAACTCGAGTCGGCCCGGGACGAGCTCGCCGAGGCGCACCACAGCGCCGGCGTGATGGCCGAGCGGGAGCGGATGGCGCGCGAGATCCACGACACGCTCGCGCAGGGCATGACGTCGATCGTGATGCTCGCGCAGGCCGCCGCCGTCGAGCTGTCCCGGGGCGGGACCGACGGCGCCGCGGCCCGGCTGGCGGCGATCGAGGACACCGCCCGGGAGAACCTGGCCGAGGCGCGGGCACTGGTTGCCGCGTTCACGCCGGTCGCGTTGTCCGAGGCAACCTTGACCGAGGTGCTGCGCCGGCAGGCGGAGCGGTTCGCCGCGGAGACCGGGGTCGACGTACAGGTAGCGCTGGACCTGCCGGACGACGAGGTCGCGGCGCTGCCGCAGGCGCAGCAGGTCGTGTTGTTGCGGTCGGCGCAGGAGGCGCTGGCGAACGTCCGCAAGCACGCGGCGGCCACGCAGGTGCTGATCACGCTCGGGCTGTCCGACGGCCGGGTGTGGATCGAGATCCGCGACGACGGATCCGGGTTCACGCCGGGTTCGGTGTCGGGCGGCTTCGGGCTGAGCGCCATGCGCGGGCGGGTCGAGGAGTCCGGCGGCAGCGTCGAGGTGGAGAGCAGCCCCGGTCACGGCACCCGGGTGCAGGTCCTGATTCCGGCAGTACAGGAGGATGTGTGATCCGGGTTCTGGTGGTCGACGATCACCCCGTCGTACGGTCCGGGCTGAGCGGGATGCTCTCGGTCACCGACGACATCTCCGTCGTCGGCGAGGCGGGTGACGGTTTCGAGGCGCTCGCCCTGGTGCAGTCGACGGTGCCGGACGTCGTACTGATGGATCTGCGGATGCCCCGGATGGACGGGGTGGCCGCGACCGGGGCGATCGTGTCCGGCTACCCGTCGACGCGGGTGCTGGTGCTGACGACGTACGACACCGACACGGAGATCCTGCACGCGGTCGAGGCCGGCGCCGCGGGATACCTGCTGAAGGACACGCCGCACGTCGAGCTGCTGAACGGGATCCGGGCCGCCGCGCGCGGTGAGACCGTCCTCGCGCCGCCGGTCGCAGCGCGGCTGATGTCGCGTCTGCGGACGCCGGCAGCGCCGGCCGCGGCGCAGCCGTCACCGCGCGAACTCGAGGTGCTGGCCGCGGTCGCCCGCGGGCTCAGCAACGCCGAGATCGGACGCGAACTGTTCATCGGCGAGGCGACGGTCAAGACCCATCTGCAGCGGCTGTTCGCCAAGCTCGACGTCGACGACCGGACGCGAGCAGTCACCGTGGCGATCGAACGCGGCCTGCTCCCCTCACCCGGCCGCTAGCGCTGCACTCCGGCTTCCTGCGCGGGTCCGTCCAGCCGGCGGCGCAGTTCCTCCTGCGAACTGCTCTGAACCTGCTGGTCCCTGGGAGTGGGGTTCGTTGCGGCCTGCACACTCTTCGCCAGGTCCTTGGCGTCCCTCTCCGCGTCCTTGGCCGCGACCGCCCCGTCGATCGCCTGCTGCGTCGCCTTCTCGACGGCAGCCTTGTTGGCCACGACCGGAACGTGCGCCTCACGCACCCTGCTCTGCGCGGCCACGAGCTCGCCCCGCAGGCTGTTGCTGGTCGACGTGACCCGCTCGGCCATCTGACCGCTTCTGAGATGAGGTGGGTCCTGCTCGAAGCGGGAGGTGATCTTCCGCACCGCCTCGACGCGCTCCACGACCTCCGCGACAGCCTCGTGTGCCTTGTCGACAACGCCTTTGACGCCTCGGACGTTCGCGAGCAGATTCTTGTCGCCGTCGTACTCCGGCATGCGGTCGAGCGCGTCGGCGTGCTCCGCGGCCGTGCCGAGCTGCTTGCTGCTGCGTTCCAGGCGGTCGCGCAGGTCAGCCAGGTCCTCCCACGTCTCCCGGAGCGCCGACGGGATGTTCGCGGCCTCACCCACCGAGTTGCTGAACGTGCTCCACAGCGCCCTGTCCGCCTCGTCCGACTCCGCGACGTCCTTGCCGGTTGCCGCTACCTGCCGCTTGCGACTCGCGTCCTGCTCCCGCGCGGAGACCCGCTCGGAGGAGTCGGCCAGGGACTGTACGTCGCTGAGCCGGCGGGTCAGTGCGTGGTAGACCTCCTGCTCGCCCAGCACGCGCTCGGCGCGTACGAGCACGTTCTTCGCCTCGTCCATCGCCGACGCGACCTCATGCGTCCGCCCGGCAACCTCGGCCAGATCCACCATCAGCTCTCCCAACGCCCCGCTCGCTCGTCCTGCTCTTGCTGCTTGTCTAGCTGCTCGTGCTGCTCGTGCTGCTCGTCGTGCTCGTGCCCGTCGTGGTTGTCGGCGGGGAGTCTGGCGCGGATGGACTCGGCCATCCGGCGTACCTCCTCGCGCGCGGCGAGCAGTTCCCGCTCCGCGGTCTGCCGCGGTGTCTCGTGCTCCGGCACGCTCCAGCTCCTGTCGTCGGGGAGTCCTCCAACGACCATGGACGCGACCGTACCCGTCCGCGGTTCCACCCGGTCTCAGGTCTGCGGCGCGACCTCGTTCGGCACCGCACCGCCGTACCGCCGGTCGCGCTGCGCGTAGATCTCGATCGCCCGCCACAGATCGCGGCGGTCGAAGTCCGGCCAGAGTGTGTCCAGGAACACCATCTCGGCGTACGCGAGCTGCCACACCAGGAAGTTGCTCGTCCGCTGCTCCCCGGACGACCGCACGAACAGGTCCACCTCGGGGATGTCGGGCGCGTACAGGTGCCGGGCGATCGTCTGCTCGGAGATCCGGTCCGGCTTCACCTTGCCCTCGGCAACCTCCCGCGCGATCGCCCGCATCGCGTCCGCCAGCTCCGCCCGGCCGCCGTAGTTCACGCAGAACTGCAGCGTGATCGTGTCGTTGTCCTTGGTCCGCTCCTGCGCGTACTCCAGCTCGTCGATCACGCTCTTCCACAACCGCGGCCGCCGCCCCGACCACACCACCCGGACCCCCATCGCGTCCAGCTCGTCACGCCGCCGGTGGATCACCTCGCGGTTGAACCCCATCAGGAACCGCACCTCTTCCGGCGACCGCGCCCAGTTCTCGGTCGAGAACGCGTACGCCGAGATGTACTTCACCCCGATCTCGATCCCGCCCTTGATCACATCCAGCAGGCTCGCCTCACCCGCCTTGTGCCCCTCGGTCCGCGCCAGCCCCCGCTGCTTGGCCCACCGCCCGTTCCCATCCATCACGATCGCCACATGCCGCGGCACCAACTCCTTCGGCACCCCCGGCGGCCGAGCCCCCGAAGGATGCGGCTCCGGCGCCACCACCACCTTCCGCTCCCGCACCCCCACCAACCCACGACCCCGACGACGACCAATAGGCGACATACCCCGCAGTCTTCCACCCACCCCACCCAAGCCGACCAGCCACCAGGCCAGCACGCACGGCGTGAGGCTGCACGGGCGTGAGCGCGTACCGGGCCTGAGCCCGTGGCCGCTGACAACGCACGGATAAACGAGGTACCGGGGTGATGAGCACGGGCACGTACGTACGGGCTGATTCGACAGACGGCTAATCAGCCCAACCCGGTGCTGCGAACGGCTCCTCCGGCGCCGTCACTGCAGCAACCTGCAACCTGTGGACAACCCACCCCGCCGAACACCCTCCGTATGCCACCCTTACACCAACAGCACCCAAGAACGGAGCCCCACCACATGCCCCGCCGACCGGCCCTCGCCTCAGCCACAGCAGCCCTCTGCGCCGTATCTGCGCTCACCGCCTGCCAAGGCTCTCCCGAAGCCGGCCAGCCCAACACAACTCCGACCTCCTCAACGACCTCCCCCACCCCGACCCCAACCGCTCCCTCAACGCCGACCTGGACCACGGAGGAACAGGCGGCTATCACGGCCGCCAAGTCGCGCTACCTCTCGGCACGAGCTGCCATTGACACCGCGCTCAACAATCCGCCCGCCGCGTCGAGAGAAAAGCTGCTGCAGGCCGGTACCGGGGGAAAGTGGCTCGTCCAGGTCCTGACTGACGTGCAATTCAACCTCGAGCGCGGCTGGTACTCCGACGGAAGAGCCAGCGTGGAGGGGGTCTCCATCGCATCGGTCAAGCTCAAGGCTGAGCAGCCGGAGGTGCGTCTGAATGCTTGCCTGGACACTTCGAAGATTTCTCTGCGCTACCAGGCAACGCGGAAGCCTGTTCCCGGTATTCCCGCAAACGGAAATCGCCACAAGGTTCAGGCTCAAGTCGTGTACGCGCCGACTGTCGGCCAGGCCACCAAGAAATGGTTCTTGATCGACGAGAAGGACCTCGGGTCATGCTAAGGCGTTTCGTCCTTCTCGCGGTGACGACCCTCGCGCTGATCTCAACGCAAGATGTCGCATCGGGGTGGGCAGCAACAACTCGCATACCCAAGCCCGAAGGCAACTACATCCTGGTCTGCAACAGCTACCATATCTGCTCCTGGAGGCTCCGCTCCGTGGTTCAGGACAAGCGGCCAACGACGGAGCCGGGAAAGAAGCCCGCCAAATCGGGCACGAGGACGCCCGAACGAGTCTGCATGGACGGTGGCGCCGCACGGTCATGTACCTCGAACCTCGGCAACTGGTCAAACAGCCAGCAGTGCTACCTAGCGAGACTCGAGCCGCAGCCGCCGAAGAGCGATCCCTCATGGCAAGGACACACTGACGGCGCCATCTGGAACTGTGTTCGCGAGCAAGGCACGCGTTTCGTGACGCGGTGGGTCTGGTTGCCTGGTCGGCCTGACACCGTTGTGGTTGACCCGGTAACGCTGGTGTACCAGGCGGTCGGAGAGATGCAGTTGGGGCCGCCGCTCATCAAGACGGCGCCGGATGCCGGGCAGGTTGGGTTGGTGAATATTCCGGTTTGGTTGTGGGTGACCAAGTCGGAGAACACCTGGGGGCCGATTGTTCGGAGTGCGAGTGTGCCTGGGTTGAGCGTGACGGTGACGGCTCAGGTGAAGGCGGTCAACTGGGCTATGGGCGACGGTAAGACGGTTCGGTGTGAAGGGCCGGGGACGCCGTACGACTCTTCGATGGGGGTCAAGGCCTCGCCTACTTGTGGGCATCGGTATGTGAAGACCTCGCGGGAGTTGGCCAACTGCAAGTATCCGGTGACGGCTACCGCGCAGTGGGATATCACCTGGCAGAGCACATTAGGGGATAGCGGGCAGATCTCCATGACTCAGCAGGCCGCGACCCAGTTGCGGATCGGGGAGGCGGTTCCGGTGCTCGTGGATCCGGATGGGGGCGACGCGGTCGCGCCGGCCGAGGAGCGGTGCTGACGCGGAATTGCTCGCGGTGGAGGCAGTCCGCGGTTATCCACAACGAATCTGCAGTTCGCGCTGTGTGAAGCATTCGGCGACTAAAATCTGGCTATGTTCGAGCCGACGATGGACTCACGGATCTACCTGCTGGACGACGACGAGCGGCACACTGCGCCGAGCGGGCCAGCGGTGATCCGGCCCGACGGCGTCCGCGAGGACATCCCGCCGCAGGTGTACCGGGCGGTGGCGCACGTGCTCGAGGCCATGCGGGCGGGGCAAGCGGTCAAGGTCGTTCCGTTGCGGACGGAGTTGCCGATCGATGAGGCCGCGGCGGCGATCGGTATGCGGCCGGACGACCTGCGAAAGAACGTCGCCCAGGGCGCAGTCCCGTTCCGGTCGACCGAGTACGTCGATTGGGTGCGGCTGGCCGACCTCATCGAGTGGGACAACAAGCGGTACGCGGAGCAGCAGGCCGCGCTGGACGAGCTGATGGGCGGCGACTCCGCCGATGACGGCGAACAACCATGACTGAACGGGAAAGGCCCGAGTCGCCGGTCGTCGAACGAGCCTTTCTGGACGCGAACGTGATCCGTGGGCAGCAGACGACCGACGTACTGCTGTCGATGGCGAGCCGCCAGGTGTTCGAGCCGCGCTGGACGCAGAACGTCCTTGACGAGATGCGTCGAAATCGTCCGGACGGTCTGTCCGCGGCGGACATCGACAAACGCATCAACGCGATGAACCGCGCGTTCCCTGACGCCCTCACCGAGGCCCCTCCCCAGGGTCTGCAGGACCAGATGCACGCCGACGCCAAGGACAAGCATGTGCTCGCCGGAGCCGTGTCCAGCGAGTCGGATGTGCTGGTGACCGACAACATCAAAGACTTCCACGCGCCGTCGACCGGATCACACGCGATGCGCGTCGAGCCTCTGAACCAGTTCCTCAGCCGGAAGCTCCACGAGGACCCCCAGCGAGTTCAGGGTGCGCTGCAGGACATGCTGAAGCGCTACAAACGAGATCCGCGCACGATCCCGGCGCTGATCGACGCGATGGCCGAAGGGCAGGAGCTGCAGGGGTTCGCACAGCAGCTCAACGCGGTAGTGCCGGAGGATCAGCGTGGCAGGTCGGCGGCGTTGACGGCGGACCTGCGCGGGACGGCTCAGTACGTCGCCTTCGAAGGCATCGCTCAGCCTGGTGCGCCGCAAGCACCCTCGACCGCCCCCGAGACGCGGAAGGCGGATGCTCACGGCATGGAGCGGACCAAGGGCAACGAGCGGGATCAGTAGCAGCTGCTCAGGAGCCGCCGGGGGTTAGGTCCAGGTGGGGTAGGGAGCGGAGTTGGTTTTCTTGGTGGTAGGTGAAGAAGGCGGCTATCAGGCCGGTGGATTCTCGGCGGGTTCTGGGGTCGGCTTGGAGGGCTGTGGGCCAGTCGCCGGTGAGGAGGGCGGCCAGGTGGGTGACGGTGGCGGGGGACGGCATGGCTGAGGCGGGTGGGCGGCAGGAGGTGCAGACCATGCCGCCGGCGGCGGGGTTGAAGGCTCGGTGGGGTCCTGGCTCGCCGCAGCGGGCGCAGTCGTCGAAGGACGGGGCGTAGCCGGAGATCGCCAAAGACCGCAACAAGAAGGAATCCAGGACCAGGGCCGGCTCGCGTTCGCCGGTGGACAGGACGCGGAGCGCGCCGGCCAGGAGCAGGTGCTGCTGGATCGCCGGTTCCTTCTCCTCGACGACGAGGCGGTCGGCGGTCTCGAGCAGGACGGTGCCGGTGGTGTACCGCGCGTAGTCGCCCACGATGCCCTCGCCGTACGCCGCGATCGACTCGGCCTGGGTGACGACGTCGAGGGTGCGCCCGGTGGCGAGCTGCAGGTCGACGTGGCTGAACGGCTCCAGCCGGGCGCCGAACCGTGACGACGTCCGCCGGACTCCCTTGGCGACCGCGCGGACCTTGCCGTTGGCCCGGGTCAGCAGCGTCGCGATCCGGTCCGCCTCACCCAGTTTCTGGGTGCGCAGCACGATCGCCTGATCCCGGTAGAGCGGCACGTCAGTAGTGTCTCACTGAGCGCGGACATACTCCTCAAGGCCGGTCGGTTCGACTCCGGTGATGTCACGCACCGCGGTCGTCACGCCCGACAGTTCCCCGCTGGCGATGGCGGCGTACGACGTGACCCAGCCGGCCACCTCCCATGCCGGAGCGCCGTACGACTCGCGCGACCGGTACGCCTCGTCCAGCGTCTCCGGCTCGTACCGCACCTTCCGCCCCAACGCATCGGTCAGCACCGCCGCCGCCTCGGCCAGCGTGAACGCGCGAGGCCCGGTCAGGTCGTAGGTAGCGCCGGAATGCCCGTCCGACGTCAGGACCGCGGCCGCGACGGCCGCCACGTCGTCTCTAGCGACCGCGGCGACCCGCCCGTCCCCCGCCGGGCCCCGGATCACGCCGTCCGAACCCACGAACCCGGGCACGAAGTCGAGGTAGATGTTGTCCCGCAGGAACGTGAAGTCGACCCCAACAGACCGGATGTGCTCCTCGGTGTGCCAGTGATCCCGCGCGAATGTGAACGTCGCGCCGGGCGCCGCCCCGACGAACGAGGTGTACACGATCCGCTGCACACCCGCCGCCACCGCCGCGTCGACCGTGGCCTTGTGCAACGCCACCCGGTCCGCCGACTCGCTCGCGCTCAGCAGCATCAAGACGTCGACGCCATCAAAAGCAGACAAGAGAGCGGCATGTTCGCCGTACGCCGCCTGCGCCACCGTGGCGCCCGGCACCGACGGAGCCCGCGCCGGGTCCCGCACGATCAGCCGCAGCGGTTCGCCGGTCAACCGCGCGACGATCCGGGACCCGAGCTGTCCGGTCGACCCGGTGACGCCGATCACTTGCCCACCAGGTCCATCCCGCCCTGCTGGTACCGCTGGCCTGCCACCGCGTCCGGCGGGAACGCCGCGTCGAGGTCGGCCAGCTCGGAGGCGGTCAGCGTGACGTCCACGGCGCCCAGGTTCTCGGCCAGGTACTTGCGCCGCTTCGTTCCCGGGATCGGCGCCACGTCATTGCCCTGGGCAAGCAGCCAGGCGAGCGCCAGCTGGCCGGCGGTGACGCCCTTCGCGGCGGCCAGCGTCTTGACCTGCTCGACGAGGTCCAGGTTGCGCTGGAAGTTCTCGCCCTGGAACCGCGGCAGCCCGCGCCGCATGTCGTCCTCGGGGAAGTCGGCCTCGGACTTGATCTGCCCGGTGAGGAACCCGCGCCCGAGCGGGCTGAACGGGACGAACCCGATGCCGAGCTCGCGCAGCGTCGGCAGGACGACGGTCTCCGGGTCCCGCGTCCACAGCGACCACTCGCTCTGGACGGCGGTGATCGGGTGGACGGCGTGGGCCGCGCGCACCGTGTCGCCGTTCACCTCGGACAGCCCGAGGTACCGCACCTTGCCCGCCTCGACCGCGGCGGCCATCGCTCCGACGGTCTCCTCGATCGGGACCTGCGGGTCGCGCCGGTGCAGGTACCACAGGTCGATGTGGTCGACACCGAGCCGGCGCAGCGAGGCGTCCAGGGCCTCCGCGGCGTACGCCGGTGAGCCGTCCACGACGGTCGGCACCGCCGACGCCGACGACGGGCGCTTGAAGCCGAACTTGGTCGCGAGCACCACCTGGTCGCGGCGGCCGGCCAGTGCGCGGCCGACGAGTTCCTCGTTCTCGCCGTCGCCGTACACGTCGGCGGTGTCGATGAAGGTGCAGCCCGCGTCGATGGCCGCGTGCAGCGTCGCGACGGACTCCGAGTCATCGGCGCGGACACCGTACGACTGCGACATGCCCATGCAGCCGAGGCCGAGGCAGGAAACGGTCAGGTCACCGAGCTGGGATTCACGCATGCCCCGAACTTACCCCTTGTGCCCCTCAGCTTGCCGCCCTGGTTCTCACGAAGTTCGCACGGGCCTCTCACAGGTCGAGCTGGGTGGGTGTGCTCGGTGGGCCGTTCGCCAGCAGGCGGCGAACCAGCTCCGGGAGGTCGCGCGGAGCGAAGCGGCCCTTGTGAGCTAGCAGTTCGTCGAGGGTCCACCAGCGCAGCTCGTGGACGTTCTCGGCGGCGAGCTCGGCGGCAGTCATCGAGCCGGCCGGGGTGAAGTGGTCCGCGCGGATCAGGAAGTAGTCGTTGAGGACGCCGTCGTAGCCCGTGGCGTGGCCGTCGGCAACTACTTCCTGGTGCCAGAGGTGGACGGGGTCGGCGAAGCCCGTCAGGCCGACCTCCTCGACGAGCTCGCGCCGCAGTCCCTCGGCCACGGTCTCACCGGCTTCCAGGCCGCCGCCCGGTGTCGCCCACAGCGGCCCGTCCGCGAACTCGAACCGGACCAGCAGGACGCGTTCGTTCTCGTCCACGATCAACCCCCGAGCCGCCGGGCGGAGCCGTGGCAGCCGGAGCTCGAGCTCGCGGTGCTCCTCGACGGCACGGAAGCCGAAGCGGGCGTTGACCTTGCGCATCGGGGCGTTCGTCAACGCCGTCCAGGTGTGCAGGAAGCGTTGCGTCGTCCGATGCTTGGCCAGCTGTTCCAGGTTCGCAAGCTTCAGGAACGTGCCGAGGTTGTGGCCGCGGTGTTCCAGCAGGACCAGCGTGTCGTCCTGCTGGGCGTTCACGGCATCGGCCCGCGGCAGGTAGATCAATGTGTAACCGGCCGGCTCACCGGCGAGGGTGTGCGCCATCGTCACCAGCGCGAGGTAGCTCCGGTCGATCCGGGCCTCACTCGCCTCCAGCTTCTCGACCGTCCACGGCACGACCTCACGCGTCATGCCGCCGGTCGGCACGTCGAGATCCATCGCGGTGTGCAGGTCGGCGTACGCCTGCTGGTGCTCCGGCGGGCACAGCCCCGCCCACGACGTCAGCCGGTACCCGTCGAGCCGCCCGGCATCGGAGCGCAGCTCCTCCAGGCGCAGATCGTCGTACGGCAGCGGTACGACGAGATGCTCCTCGACGTGCTCGACCTGGAATCCGAGCCGCGCAGCGAACGCCGCCCCGGGCGACCCGGCAGCCGGTACGGCGACCTCGGCCTGCACGATCGTCCGCCCGAGCTGCGCGGCACGGGTCGCGGCCCACTGCCACAGCGCCGTGCCGATCCCCCGCCGCCGGTGGGCGGGTGGAACGTCGATCTCGACCTCGACCGTGTCGAGGTTGTCGTTCAGCCGGTACTCGAACAGCATCGTGCCGAGCACCCGGTCGTCCTCGAACGCGCCGACCACGATCCGCCGCTTCAACGGGCTCGGGTTGCGCAGCGAGTACCCGAGCGCCTCAGGTCCGGTCACCAGCGCGGCCTCCCGGCCGGCGACCGCGCCGGCCCGGAAGGCGTCGTACCACTCGTCGAACAAGGCCAGGTCGGCCGGGTCGATCTCGCGCATGCTGATCACCCGGCCGACCCAACCAAACAATCGGGTCAGAACGCCAGTGCTTTAGACCGGAGCGACCTTGCCCGAGTACATGCCCATGATCACGAAGTTGTCCGCGTACGGCGCGTTCTTCAGGATCGAGTCGTCGTCGGCCGGGAACTTCGCCACCCGGGTGCCCTCGAGCGCGGGGTTGTTACCGTAGCGCTCCCAGAGCGGGATGATCGGCAGCAGTTCGTTGAACGCCATCGCCGCGGCGGTGATGTTCTTCTTCTGCTCGTCGAGGTTCAGGCCCTGGGCGGACTTGTCCACGACGGCCTTGAGGTCGATCGGACCGGCCGAGGTGGTCTGGTTGAGCGGGAAGTTCATGCCCTTGCCGCCCGAGTTCGCCGCGATCACGTAGTTGAACGTGTACAGGTCCTGGACGAACGCGAAGTACGGGTGCGGGTGGCTCGAAGCGCCCCAGGTCTGGATGGCGATGTCGAACTTGCCGGCCAGTACGTCCGGGTTCAGCTGGGTGAAGGTGATACCCCGCTTGGTGATGTTGAACCCGAACTTGTTCAGCTGGTCGGCCGCGTTGGTGGCGGCCGGGTTCCAGTCGGCGAACTCGGTCGGGAACTTGATGTCGTAGGCGGCCGGCTTGCCGTTCGGCAGCATCCACTTGCCGCCGGTCTTCTTCCACCCGGCGGCCTGCAGCAGCGAGGTGGCCTTGGCCTCGTCCTTCTCGTACGCCTGCAGCTTCTTCTGGTCGGCGTCCGAGATCCAGTCCGGGACCAGGATGTCGGAGAAGCCGGCCATGAACTTGCAGGGCTTGCCGGAGTCGCCGAGCGCGACGGTGCCGTTCTCGCTGCGGTCCAGGACGTAGGCGATCGCCTGCCGGACGCGGGCGTCGGCGAGCTCCGGGTGGGTGGTGTAGTTGAACACCAGCGACGGGCCCGAGTACACCGGCGGCCGGAGGATCCGGAAACCGGAACCCAGCATGGTCTTCTCGCTGGCCACCGCGAAACCGTGGGTGGCGTAGTCGACGTCCTTGTTCATCACGACCGGCGTGATGTCCGAGGTCTCACCGTTGTACAGCACGACCTTGGTGAAGCCGATCTTGTCGGCGAACAGGCCCTTGTCGTTCTTGACCAGCGACATCTGCGCGTTGGTCATGCTCTTCACGTCGAAGTTGAACGGGCCCGAGACCGGCGGGTTCTCCGGACGGAACTTCTGGAAGTCGCCGTTCAGCTGCTTGCCCTCGGCGCTGTCCAGGCTGGTCTTGGCCTTGCGCAGGGCCTCGGCCTTGGTCGCCCACTCGCCGTACACCGAGTCCGGCAGGATCCCGGCCCGGAGGATGTAGCGCTCGAGCACGGTGGACGGCGTACCGATGGTGAAGACCACCGTGGTGTCGTCCTTGGCGCTGATGTCGGTCAGGAACGTCCACTCCTGCTGCCGCAGCAGCCAGCGCAGGCTGAACGTCGACACGACGTCCTTCGCCGTCACCGGCTTGTCGTCGCTCCACTTCAGGCCGGAGCGCAGCTTCAGGGTGTAGGTCTTGTTCGCCTCGTCCAGGGTCCCGGACTCGGCCATCATCCATTCCCACTTCTTGTCGGCCCAGTAGTACATGCCGGCGCTGGGGTAGACGAGGTCGAAGTACGGGCTGTTGCTCGCCTGAATGCCGTCGGTGACACCGGCGATCAGGTTGAAGTGACCCTTCGGCGGGAGCTGGTACGGGTACGCCCCGTGGAACTCCTTGTTGCCGGACTTTCCGCCGCCCTCGCTGTTGCTGTTCGGCGAGCTCGGCGAGCACGCCGTCAGCGAGCCGATGCCGGCGGCGCCGACACCGGCGATGCCGAACAGCTGGAGCACGTGCCGGCGGGAGACCGCATTGGTCAGGGCACTCGCGCCCGTTCCGTTGGTGCCGGGATCGTTGGTGTCGGTGGGACTCATCCTTCGTCCTTTCTGGACTGACCGCACGCCCATGTGGGTCAGGTACTACTGGTGGGATTGACTACCGCCCTCGCGTTTTTCCCGCCGCCGGATCACGAAGATCCCGGCGCCGACCACCAGGCCCAGTAGCAGGCCCAAACACAAGGTGAACAGGGTGACGACGAACTCCGGGGTGCCCGGCGACAGCGTGAGCAGCAGTACTCCGCTGGCCAGCACCAGGAACGTCGCCCAGCCGAGGGCCATCCGGCCGAGCTGAGGTGACATCAGGCCCCCAGGTCATCCGGCCCGGCCTCTGATACGCCGTCGCGCGCGACCACGTGGCACGCGGCGGACTGGCCGGATCGGATCGTGGTGAGGGCGGGGACCGTCGCGTCGCACAGCCCGTCCTCGAACAGCGGGCAGCGCGGGTGGAACGAGCATCCGGACGGCAGGTTCGCCAGGCTCGGGATCTCCAGGCTGCGCAGGGACTCACGGCCCTTGGTCTTGGTCAGGTCCGGGTCCGGCTCGGGGATCGCGTCGATCAGCGCCCGGGTGTACGGATGCGTCGGGGCGTTGATGATCTTCGGCGTCGGCCCGAACTCGACGATCCGGCCCAGGTACATCACCGCGGTCTTGCCGTTCCAGCCGAAGTACTTCGCGATCGCCAGGTCGTGGGTGATGAACAAGAACCCCACCCCGAGGTCGTCGCGGAGCCGGCCGAGCATCGCCAGCACGCTGATCCGGATCGACACGTCCAGCATCGAGGTGGACTCGTCGGCGATGATCAGCTTCGGGTCCAGCGTCAGCGCCCGGGCGACCGCGACCCGCTGCCGCTGGCCGCCGGACAGCTGGTGCGGGAACTTCGGCAGGTAGTTCTCGGGCGGGGTCAGGTCGACCTTGGTGAGCAGCTCGGCCGCGCGCTCGGCGGCGGCCTTCTTGGTCTTCACCACACCGTGCTTGAGCAGCGGGGCGATGAGCGTCTGCTGGATCGTCCGCGTCGGGTTGAGCGAGGCGTACGGGTCCTGGTGCACGTACTGCACGCTGCGGCGGAAGGCGCTGAAGTCCTGCCGGTTCATCGACCAGATGTCCTTGCCGTCGAAGGCCACCTCGCCGCTGCTCGGCCGGGCCAGGCCGGCCGCCATCCGCGCCGCGGTGGTCTTCCCGGAGCCGCTCTCGCCGACCAGGCAGAGCACCTCGCCAGGATTGACCGACAGGTCGACGTCGTCGACCGCACGAATCGGACCGGCCTTGGTGCTGAACACCTGGCTGACCCCGCCGAGCGTCATCAGCGGCGTCCGGGCGGTGGACTCGGTGGACTCCGGGGTCTCGGGGGACTTCTCCAGCGCGCTCATGATGCGTTCCCCAAGTCGCTCGGCACCTCACGCTCGAGGTGCACTTGTTTCCAGTGGATGCAGGCCGCCTCGTGCGCGTCGCCCGGCTCGTCGGTGATCGGGATCAGGGCCGGGTCCTCCTCCTTGCACTCCTCGGTGGCGAACTTGCACCGCGGGCTGAACGTGCAGCCCTTCGGGAGCGCGGCGAGGCTCGGCGGGCCGCCCGGGATCGACTCCATGTCCGGCAGGTCGCCGACGATCGGCGGCACGGCCTTGATCAGCCCGAGCGTGTACGGGTGCCGCGGCCGGTAGAACATGTCCCGGACGCCGCCGGTCTCGATGATGCGCCCGGCGTACATGGTCGCGACCCGGTCCGCGAGCTCGGCGGCCAGCGACAGGTCGTGGGAGATGAAGATCATCGAGAACCCGAGGCGTTCGCGCACCTCGTGCAGGACGTCGACGACCGAGCGCTGGGTGAGGATGTCGAGCGCCGTGGTCGGCTCGTCGAGGATCAGCACCTCGGGCTCGAGCAGCAGGCTCATCGCGATCAGCACCCGCTGCCGCATACCGCCGGACAGCTCGTGCGGGTAGCAGTCGAGGACCCGGGACGGCTCCAGCCGGACCAGCCGGAGCAGTTCGGACGCCCGGTCCTCGATCTCCTGCTTACCGGCCTTGGTGTGCGCGCGCATCGTGTCGTGCATGTGCGCGCGGATCTTCAGGACCGGGTTGAACGCGTTCATCGCGCCCTGGAAGACCATCGCCGCGTCCCGCCAGCGGAACTGCCGCAGGTCCTTGCCGTCCAGGCCGAGGACGTCGATCTCGGTGCCGTCGCTGCGGTTGAAGGTGACCTTGCCGCTGGCGTGCCCGAGGCGCGGCAGCAACCGCAGCAGCCCGAGGCCGAACGTCGTCTTTCCGCAGCCGCTCTCCCCGACCAGCGCGAGGCTCTCGCCGGGGAACAGGTCGAGGTCGACACCGCGGACCGCCTGCACCGTGGCCCCGGCCCCGGTCCGGTACTCGACCTTGAAGTCGCGGATCGACAGCAGTGGCTTGCCCTGGCCGCCGCGCGTGGCGCGGGGGCTCGAAGAAGTCGTCGTCACCCTGCTCACCGGTCCCGGAGCCGCGGGTTGAGGATCTCTTCGAGGGATCTCGTCATCATCACCAGTCCGAGCAGCAGCAGGATGATCGCGACCACCGGGCTGAGGATCCAGGCCAGGCTCGCGTCGTTGAAGATGGCGCCGGCGATCCAGGCGCGGTTGAGCATGATGCCCCAGTTCGAGCCCGTCAGCGGGGCCAGACCGAGCAGGTAGAGGCCGACCAGCTGGTAGATCGCGTTCGTCACGCCGATCATGAAGTTCATCAGGATGAAGCTGGCCATGTTCGGCAGGATCTCGACGAACACCACCCGGATCGTGCCGAGGTCGAGCAGCCGCGCGGCCTCGACGAACTCGCGTTCCTTCAGCGAGAACACCTGCGCGCGGACCGCCCGGGTGAGCACCGGCCAGGACAGGCCGCCGACCAGCAGCGCCAGCAGGATCGGCGAGTCGAGCCGGAAGAAGGCGCCGAGGACGGCGAGCAGGACGATCTGCGGGACCGTCAGGAAGACGTCGGACAGCGTGACCACGACCGAGTCGACCCAGCCGCCGAGGTACGCCGCCAGCGAGCCGAGGACGATCGCCAGCGCGGTCGAGATCGCCGCGGCGACGAAGCCGACGAAGATCACCGTCCGGCCGCCGCCGATCATCTGGATCAGGACGTCCTTGCCCTCGTTGTCGGTGCCGAGCAGGTGCCCGGGCGAACCGGCCGGGAGCAGGATCTCCTTGACGTTCGGGGTGACCTCGGGGAGGAAGAACGGCACGATCGCGGTGATCAGCACCATCAGGCCGACGATCACGAATCCGATGAAACCGGCCGGACTGCGACGCAGCGAGCGCATGATGCCGGCGAACCGGGAGACGCCGGTCGTCCCGATGGACGTGACAGGAATGGTGGCTTCGGTCATGTCGTCACTTCTCCCCTTCGCCGCCGACGCGGATCCGCGGATCCAGCTGGCTGTAGAGGAGGTCCGCGGCCAGGTTGGCCACCACCACCGAGATCGTCACGACCAGGAAGATGCCCTGCAGCACCGGGTAGTCGCGGCCGTTGACCGCGTTGAACAGGCTGAACCCGATGCCCTGGTAGCCGAAGATCCGCTCGACGAAGATCGAGCCGCCGACCACGAAGCCGAGCGAGACGGCCAGCTGGCTGAACAGCGGCAGCACGGCGTTGCGCCCGACGTACCCGGACCGGATCCGCGAGTCGGACAGGCCGCGGGCCCGGGCGACCGTCACGTAGTCCTCGCCGAGCGTCTCGACCGTCGACGACTTCATCACCAGCGCCCAGGAGCCGACCGTGGTCAGCGCGTAGGCCAGGATCGGCAGCGTCGCGTGGTAAAAGATGTCGTTCAGGAAGCTCAGGCTGAACGACGGCTCGACGCCGGGTGTGTAGGAGCCGCGGGCCTCGGTGAGGTTGAACAGCTGCAGCTTCACGCCGAGGAACACCACGATCAGGATCGCGAGGATGTAGTTCGGGATCGCGTGCAGCAGCGAGCCGATCGACGTCAGCAGGTGGTCGACCCAGCTCTCCCGGCGGTAGGCCATGATCATGCCGGCCACGATGCCGATGACGAAGCTGAACACGGTGGCGACGCCGACCGAGAACAGCGTCCACGGCAGGTAGGTCTTGATCACCTCCGCGACCGTCGTCCCCGGCGACAGCACCGAGTTGCCGAAGTCGCCGTGCAGCAGGTTCACCATGTAGGTGCCGTACTGCGACAGCAGCGGCGCGTCCGGATCCAGCGAGAACAGGTTCTGCGCCTGCGCGGCGGCGGCCTCGTACGAGATGCCGGTCTGCGCGATCTGCGTCTGGATGTACGTCTCGACCGGGTTACCCGGCAGCAGCCGGACCAGGAAGAACGTACCGGTGGTGACGATGAAGATCGTCAGGACCGCCTTGAACAGTCTTCGGACCAGCCAGGCGTTGACGAAACGCCGAGCAGCCGAGGGTCTCGGTTCGACGGCAGGTCCTTCGATCAGCTTCGCCGCGGACGTGTCGACCGCACCGCTCACTGCTCACCTCCACGCGACTACCAGGGAAAGTCGGTGGCGCAGACCCCTGATCAGCTCGACTTAGTAACACTGTCTTGCAAGGATCTGCGCATTGAGCAGACAGTCTGCGCATAGCTGGTCAGCGAGTCAACGACTTGAGGCAACGTTGAGACAACGTTGCGGTCTGTGACGCAACGGTACCGGGGAGTGCAGCAACTGCCCGCCTCCGACACGGAGACGGGCAGTTCGCCTTGCTGTTACCGGCTGGTCAGCGGGTGGCGCGGTTGACAGCGGACACCACGGCCTTCAAGGATGCGGTGAGGATGTTGGCGTCCCGGCCGACACCCCAGTACACGTCGTCGCCGACCTCGCATTCGACGTACGCCGCGGCCAGCGCATCGCCGCCCGCGGAGAGCGCGTGCTCGTGATAGTCGAGCACCCGGACGTCGTACTTCAGTGGCTTGATCGCGTCCACGAAGGCCGACACCGGACCGTTGCCTTCACCAACCAGTTCGTGCGGTACGCCGTTGGCATAGACCTGAACCCGGAGCTGGTCGCCCTGCCCCTCACCGGACGTCGAGTTGACGCTCAGCAGCGACAGCGCACCGGGTGCCAAGTACTCGGCCGCGAAGATGTCCCACATCTGCTGCGGGCCGACCTCGCCGCCCTCGTTGTCGGTGTGCTGCTGGATCACCCGGCTGAACTCGATCTGCAGCCGGCGCGGCAGGTCGAGGCGGTGCTCCGACTTCATGATGTACGCGACGCCGCCCTTGCCGGACTGCGAGTTCACCCGGATCACGGCCTCGTAGCTGCGGCCGACGTCCTTCGGGTCGATCGGCAGGTACGGCGCCTCCCAGGCGATCTCGCCGACCGGCTTGCCCTCGGCCGCCGCCTGCTTGTCGAGCGCCTCCAGGCCCTTCTTGATCGCGTCCTGGTGCGAGCCGGAGAAGGCGGTGTAGACCAGGTCACCGGCGTACGGCTGACGCTCCGGAACCCGCATCTGGGTGCAGTACTCGACCGTGCGGCGGATCTCGTCGATGTCGGAGAAGTCGATCTGCGGGTCGATGCCCTGGCTGAACAGGTTCATCCCCAGCGTCACCAGGTCGACGTTGCCGGTGCGCTCGCCGTGGCCGAACAGGCAGCCCTCGACGCGGTCCGCGCCGGCCATCAGGGCCAGTTCGGTGGCGGCCACCGCCGTACCGCGGTCGTTGTGCGGGTGCAGGCTGATCGTGCTGTGCTCGCGCCGGGTCAGGTTGCGGCCGAACCACTCGATCTGGTCGGCGTACACGTTCGGGGTGCACATCTCGACGGTGGCCGGCAGGTTCAGGATGATCTCGCGGCCCGCGGCGGGCTGCCACACGTCGCTGACCGCCTCGCACACCTCGAGCGCGAACTCCAGCTCGGTGCCGGTGAAGATCTCCGGGCTGTACTGGTACCCGAACTCGCAGTCGCCGAGGATCTCGTCGGCGTACTTCATCACGGTCTCGGTGCCGCGGACCGCGATCGTGCGGCACTCGGCCTTGTCGACGTTGAACACCACCCGGCGGAACAGCGGCGCGGTCGCGTTGTAGAGGTGGATGGTGGCCTTCGGCGACCCCTGGAGCGACTGCACGGTGCGCTCGATCAGCTCCTCGCGCGCCTGGGTCAGCACCGAGATCGTCACGTCGTCGGGGATCACGTCGTCCTCGATCAGGCTGCGGACGAAGTCGAAGTCGTACTGGCTGGCGCTCGGGAAACCGACCTCGATCTCCTTGTAGCCCATGGTCACCAGCAGGTCGAACATCCGCCGCTTGCGGGCCGGGGACATCGGCTCGACCAGTGCCTGGTTGCCGTCGCGGAGGTCGGTGGACAGCCAGCGCGGCGTGCGGTCGACGGACTTGGCCGGCCAGGTGCGGTCCGGCAGGTCGATCGGCGGGAACGCGCGGTAGCGATGGGTCGGCATACCGGACGGCTGCTGGACAGGCTGGGGCTGGTTCTTCGGTGCCACGGGGTTCTCCTGGGAGGTACGGGTGTCGTGAGGGACGACCGGCGTACGTCAAGACTCCGCGGCGAGGGACCGGCCTTGTCAGGCCTCGCCGCGGCAGCGAAGGAGGAGAAGCTGGTGCCGCATGATGCCAGTGAGTGTATGCACAACTCCCCCGGCCCGTCGAACCGGGGTCATCCTGCCGACCGCGCGAGAGGCCCGAGTAGACAGCGTCTACGGGCATCCTGTAGACACTGTCTACGTGATCGCCCTCGCCCTGCTGACGGCCTCCGCCGGCTGTCACGCCGCATGGAACCTGCTGGTCAAACGCGGCGGCCTCGGCGGTCCAAGGTTCATCTGGTTGTGCGGTCTGCTGACGCTGCCGGTGTCGCTCGTCCTGCTGCTTCGCGCATCGCCGGCCACGGCCTGGTGGGCGGGAGTCGTGAGCATGGCCTTGCACACGACGTACGCCGTCACGCTGCAGAAGGCGTACGCCTTCGGGGACTTCTCGACGGTGTACGCCGTGAGTCGCGGCACCGCTCCGGCCCTGGTAGCAGTCGCGGGCGGATCCGGCCCGCGCGTGTTCGCGGGCGCCGCGCTCGTGCTGATCGGCGTACTGCTGATGGATCGCCCGCAATCGCGGACCCCAGCGCGAGCCGTGCTGCTCGGGCTGGGCGTCGCCGCGTGCACGGCGGCGTACACGCTCTGGGACGCGTTCGCCGTCGGTTCGCTGCACGTCGACCTACTGACCTACCTCGCCGTGGCGAACGTGGCACAGGTCGTCGCGCTGTCGGCCGTCGTACGGGATCACCGCGGCGCGACGCGGGACTGGCGGCGCGCGGCGCCGGTCGCCGTACTCGTGCCGGCGAGCTTCGGACTCGTCCTGCTCGCGCTGTCGGTCGCCTCGGTCGCGACCGTGGCGATCGGCCGGTCGATGAATGTCGTCCTCGGCACGCTGCTCGGAGCGGTCGTCCTGCGTGAGCGGCCGCGCGTCACGGGACTGGTCGTGGTGGTGGCCGGCGTACTGCTGGTGAGCCTCTGAAATGTCCACGGTGCGGGAGTGCCTTGCCTTCAAGGGCGCTTGAATTCCTAGGCTTACGGTATGACGGAAACGCTCCTCGACCGGATCGGCACCCACGGGCTCGGCGTCCTGGTCACGCTCAAGCGCGACGGCCGGCCCCAACTGTCGAACGTGACGTACGTGTTCGACGGGTCCCGCGTGCGGGTCTCGCTCACCGACGGACGCGCGAAGACCAAGAACCTGCGGCGCGACCCGCGCGCCAGCTTGTACGTCGACGGCCCGCGCGGCCGCTCGTACGTCGTACTCGAAGGCAAGGCGGAGCTCAGCCCGGTAGCAGCCGACCCCCACGACGACGTCGTGGAGGATCTCGTCGACTACTACCGGACCGCGTCGGGCGAGCACCCGGACTGGGACGAGTACCGCGCCGCCATGGTCCGGGACAAGCGCCTGATGTTCTCGATGGCCGTCGACCACGCGTACGGAATGCCGGCCCCGGCCTGATCAGCGTAGGTCGAAGCGATCCAGCTCCATCACCTTCACCCACGCCGCGACGAAGTCCTTCACGAACTTCTCCTGCGCGTCGGCGCTCGCGTAGACCTCGGAAAGGGACCGTAGCTGCGAGTTCGATCCGAAGATCAGGTCGGCCGCCGTCGCGGTCCACTTGAGCTCGCCGCTCGCGACATCGCGGATCTCGAACAGGTTCTCGTCCGACTCCGACGCCCGCCATTCCGTGCCCGGCGCCAGCAGGTTGACGAAGAAGTCGGTGGACAGCGTGTCCGTGCGGTCGGTGAAGACACCGTGCCGCGCACCGTCGGCGTTCGTCCCGAGGACCCGCAGGCCGCCCACCAGCACGGTCATCTCGGGAGCCGTCAGGGTCAGCATGTACGCACGATCCAGCAGCAGCGTCTCGGCGGACAGCTTCTCGCCCGCTCGCAGGTAGTTCCGGAAGCCGTCGGCGCGCGGTTCGAGCAGGGCGAACGAGTCGACGTCGGTCTGCTCCTGCGAGGCATCGGTGCGGCCCGGACGGAACGGCACTGTGACGTCCTGGCCGGCGTTCCCGGCCGCCCGTTCGATCGCCGCGCCGCCACCGAGCACGATGAGGTCGGCGAGCGAGACCCGCTTCCCGCCCGACTGCGACGCGTTGAACTCCTGCTGGACCTGCTCCAAAACCCCCAGAACCTTGGCCAGCTCGGCCGGCTCGTTGACCTCCCAGCTCCGCTGCGGCTCGAGCCGGATCCGCGCACCGTTCGCACCGCCGCGCTTGTCCGTGCCGCGGAAGCCGGCCGCCGCGGCCCACGCGGTGGAGACGAGCTGCCGCACCGACAGCCCGGAGCCGAGCAGCTTCTCCTTCAGGGCCGCGATATCGGCGTCGTCGACCAGCTCGTGGTCGACGGCCGGCACCGGGTCCTGCCAGAGCTGCGGCTCCGGCACCCACGGCCCGAGGAACCGCGAGACCGGCCCCATGTCGCGGTGCAGCAGCTTGTACCAGGCCTTCGCGAACGCGAGCGCGAACTCGTCGGGGTTCTCGTAGAAGCGCCGCGAGATCGGGCCGTACACCGGGTCCAGGCGCAGGCTGAGGTCGGTGGTCAGCATCGTCGGCCGGTGCTTGCGGGACGGGTCGTGCGCGTCCGGCACCGACTCCTCCGCGTCCTTCGCGACCCACTGCTTGGCCCCGGCCGGACTGTCGGTCAGCTCCCACTCGTGCCCGAACAGGTTCTCGAAGAAGCCGTTGCCCCACTGGGTCGGCGTGTTCGTCCAGGTCACCTCGAGACCGCTGGTGATCGCGTCACCGGCCTTCCCGGTCCCGTACGTGCTCTTCCAGCCGAGCCCCTGCGCCTCGAGCGGCGCTGCCTCCGGCTCCGGGCCGACGCTCTCCGCCGGCCCGGCGCCGTGGGTCTTGCCGAAGGTGTGCCCGCCGGCGATCAGCGCGACGGTCTCCTCGTCGTTCATCGCCATCCGGCGGAACGTCTCGCGGATGTCGCGCGCCGCGGCCAGCGGGTCCGGGTTGCCGTTCGGGCCTTCCGGGTTCACGTAGATCAGGCCCATCTGCACCGCACCGAGCGGACCGCCGAGCTGCCGGTCGCCGCTGTACCGCTCGTCACCGAGCCAGGTGTCCTCCGGACCCCAGTAGATCTCCTCCGGCTCCCAGACGTCCTCGCGGCCGAAACCGAAGCCGAACGTGCGGAACCCCATGTCCTCCAGCGCGACGTTGCCGGCCAGCACGAGCAGGTCGGCCCAGGAGATCTTCCGGCCGTACTTCTGCTTCACCGGCCACAGCAGCCGGCGGGCCTTGTCCAGGTTGGCGTTGTCCGGCCAGCTGTTCAGCGGCGCGAACCGCTGCGCGCCGTCGCCCGCGCCGCCGCGGCCGTCCTCGATCCGGTACGTGCCGGCCGCGTGCCAACTCATCCGGATGAACAGCGGCCCGTAGTGACCGAAGTCGGCCGGCCACCAGTCCTGCGACGTCCGCATCACCTCGACGAGGTCCCGCTTGAGCTCGTCGACATCCAGTTTCCCGAACTCCGCGGCGTAGTCGAAATCCTCCGCCATCGGGTTCGACTTGGCGGCGTGCGGGTGCAGGATCGTCAGATCCAGCTGGTTCGGCCACCAGTCCCGGTTCGTCCTCGGCCGGTCGACCTGCGGCGTCGGCGAGTCGATCGCCGGGTTCTCGCTCTCGCTCCCGTGGTGGGTTACTCCGGATGTGTCGGACATGGTCGAACCTTCCGGTCGCTGATCTCAGAGCGTCACCTTCGCGAGTCTTCTCCGCAGTCTGGAATCAGTCAAGAGTGCTTCTCGGCGTGAGACGGGGAGCATGGTGGCATCGAATAAAGCAGTCGCGGTAACCGGCGTACTCGGTGGACCCTGTGGGCGTGGAGATCACCGAACTGTCACCCGACGACGAAGCCGGGTGCCTCGACGCAGTAGCCGTCCAGAGCGCAGCCTTCGCACAGGACTGCCCGGAGCTGGTGCGCCCGACGCCGCGCGGGTTCGCGAACCTGCTGCGGTACGGCTGGGACCTGGAACCGCAGCGGGGGTTCCTGGCACGCAACGCCGACGGTAGCGCGGTCGCCGTGGCCACGGTCTCGCTGCCGACGTACGACAACACCAACCAGGTGTGGTTCGAGCTCACCGTCCATCCCGACCATCGCGACGGCGCGGTCGAGGCGGAGCTGATCGAGTACGTCGAGCAGCTCGCCCACGACGAAGGCCGCACGATGATGGGCTTCGGCGGGTTCGACCTGCCGGACGCGATCGCGCTGGCGCACAAGCACGGGTACGAGCAGAAGGCGGTCGAGGTCAACCGCCGGCAGGACCTGGCCGGGCTCGACTGGTCGATCGTCCGGTCGCTGTACGACGAGGCGGTCGCGGCGTCGACGCCGTACGAGCTGGTCACGCTCACCGGCGCGCTGCCCGAGGACATGCTCGACGGGATGATCGCGGTGACCGCGTCCATCAACGACGCGCCGAAGGACGACCTGGACATCGAGGACGACGTCTACAGCCGCGAGCGGTTGCGTGCGTACGAAGAGGCGCAGGCGAAGAGCGACCACACCCTCTACCGCGTCATCGCCCGGGAGAAGGCCACCGGCGAGCTCGCCGGTCACACGGTGGTCGCGGTCGAGCGCGAGCGCCCGCACATCGGCGAGCAGCACGACACCGCGGTCGCGCGCGAGCACCGGGGCCACCGCCTCGGCGCCCTGGTCAAGACCGCGATGCTGCTGAATCTCCGCGACGCCGAGCCGGCGCTCACCCAGGTCGACACCTGGAACGCCGAGTCCAACAACCACATGATCGGCATCAACGAGCAGCTCAACTACACGATCGTCGCGCGCTTCCTGGCCTACCAGAAGAGCCTCTGAAACAGGCCGGGGGCGCCGCTTCGAGCGGCGCCCCCGGCTTTGCACTACGGGAGGATCACTCCCCCACCAGCTGGTTCCAGTGGCCGGTGACCGAGAAGATGCCGGTGCCCGGGACGGTGCCGCCCGGGACCCGTCCGTAGGACGTGACCGCGGTCTTCGAGCCGTTGAACTTGCTCATCGCGTACTGGTAGACCGAATCGGTTTCGTTGTCGAAACCGGTCACCAGCGTGCCGCCCTTGTCACCGCACTCCCTGGCGGCCAGCGACTCGTAGGCAGCGAAGCCGGCGCTCCGGACGAGCTTCAGGACCGGCTTGGTCGAGGCCGCGGCCGGGATCCGGACCGTCCACAGCGCACCGGCCTTGGTGGTCATCAGCAGCGTGTCGTACGTCGGGGTCTCGGAGATCACGGTCATCGCCTTGAAGCCCTTGAAGCCCGGGAAGTGACCGAGGGCCCGGAAGGTGGCACCCGACGCCGCGTAGCGGTACAGGCTGCCGTTGGTGCTCAGCCCGTACAGGTACGAGCGGTTCGGCGCGGTGATGGCGTAGTTCGACGTCACGAGCTGGGTGAAGCTGGTCCAGCCGGAGCCGATCCGCGCGTACGTCGGCCGCGCGTAGTCGGTGTCGAAGTAGGTGACACCGCGGTACAGCGTGCCGTTCTGCACGAACAGGCTGTGGTAGTAGAAGTGCGCGTCGGTCTGCACGCCGTACCACGTCGTGTTGAGACGGGTGCCGACGAACCGGAACTCGTCGAAGAACTCACCGCGCGGCGGCCTGCCCGGCGTGACCAGGACGTCGTTGATCCCCGGCGTCGGGGTGTTGAAGCCCACGTCCTGCACGCATCCGGCGGAGGCGAGCTTGGCGTTCGGCGTGGTCTTCGGGTTGCCCTTGGCCGGGTCGGCGATCGCGGACGTCGGGGTGGACCGGACGGCGGCGGCGGCAGGGCCGGCGGCGGCCGTGGCGGCGAGCATGCCGACCCCGGCCAGGGCGAGCGCGAAGCGCTGCAGTTTCATACTGGGAGTCCCCCTCAGGACATGAACAACCTCGATGAGCCTCGAGATCGTGCGCGAGCATAACGCGCGCGGGGGACAGACACGCCGCGATTGCACGTTGTTGCAACAATTCCAGGCTAGACCGCCTCGACGACCGTTACCTTCATGCGGTTGGAGAGCGTGAAGCCCAGCGAGTTGTACAGGCGGATGGCGGTGCTGTTGGCGCCGCCGGTGTGCAGGAACGGGATCTGGCCGGTCGCCGTGATGTCCGCGGCGACCGCGCGGATCAGGCGGCTGGCCAGGCCCTGGCCCTGGTACGCCGGATGGGTGCAGACCGCGCTGATCTCGGTGTGGCCAGGCAGCGCGAAACGGGTGCCGGCCATCGCGATCAGCTCGCCGTCACGGCGGACGCCGAGGTACGTGCCGAGCTCGATGGTGCGGCTGCGGAACGGACCCGGGTCGGTGAGCGCCACCAGGGCGAGCATCTCGGGGACGTCGTCCGGCCCGAGGACGACCGCCCCCGGGTCCGCGGCCGGCAGCGACTCCGGCGCGACGAACTGGACCAAGTCGATCTCGGCCTCGATCTTGAAGCTGTCCGGCACCGGCAGCGCCGGACGCATCAGCGCCGCGGTCTTGCCGGGGCCGACGAGGACCGCCGCGTCGGCCCAGTCCTGCTCGGTCGGTTCGCCGGGCAGGGCGAGGAACGGCGCCACGGCCGTCGGGTAGCGCCGGGCGTTGCCGCGGATCTCCGCGAAGGAAGCGTGCGGGCCGCTCAGCGCGCCGTACACGGGGTTGCGCAGGTTCATCAGAAACCCAGTTTGCGCAGGTGCTTCGCGTCTGTCTGCCAGTTCTTCGCGATCTTGACGTGCAGGTCGAGGTACACCGGCGTCCCGAGCAGGGCCTCGATCTGCCGCCGGGCCGCCGCACCGACCTCGCGCAGCCGGGCGCCCTTGTGGCCGATCACGATGCCCTTCTGGCTCTCCCGCTCGAGGAAGATGTTCGCGTACACGTCGAGCAGCGGCTTGTCCTCGGGGCGGTCCTCGCGCAGGTTCATCTCGTCGATCGTCACCGCGATCGAGTGCGGCAGCTCGTCCCGGACACCTTCCAGCGCCGCCTCGCGGATCAGCTCCGCGACCAGCGTCTCCTCGGGCTCGTCGGTGATGTCGCCGTCCGGGTACAGCGCGAAGCCGTCCGGCAGCAGCTTCACGAGCTCGTCGGCGACCAGGTCGACCTGGTACCCCGAGGTCGCGGACACCGGGACGATCGACGCCCACTCGATGCCGACGGACTCGCCGAGCGCCTGGATGTCGGCCAGGTGCGCGACCATCCGGTCAGGCTCGACCAGGTCGGCCTTGGTGGCGAGCGCGACCTTCGGCGTCTTCGCGACCTTCGCCGCCTCGCCGACCAGGAAGCGGTCGCCGGGGCCGATCTTGTCGCTGGCCGGCAGGCAGACCGCGATCACGTCGACCTCGGCCCAGGTGGTCTTGACCAGGTCGTTCAGCCGCTCCCCGAGCAGGGTGCGCGGCTTGTGCAGCCCGGGCGTGTCGACCAGGATCAGCTGCGCGTCCGGCCGGTGCACGATCCCGCGGACCGCGTGCCGCGTGGTCTGCGGCTTCGACGAGGTGATCACGATCTTCTTCCCCACCAGCGCGTTGGTGAGGGTGGACTTGCCCGCGTTCGGCCGGCCGACGAAACAGGCGAAGCCCGCCTTGAAGTTCTCAGGTGTGGACGACATCGCGGACCTCTCCAGTGCCGAGGGCAAGGACTACGGGAATGTTGGCGCCGGCGAAGTGCCGTACGACGTTGACGTCCGCGGACTCGGACTCGGTCACGACTGCGGCGGCTTCCAGACCCTTCACCCCGGACGCGAGCGCCATCGCCACCGCCAGCTGCAGCGCGGTCAGCTCGACGGTGTCGAGCGCGACCGTGCAGGCGGCGTAGGTCCGCCCGTCGGAGTCGCGGACAGCGGCTCCTTCCGCGGCCCGGGTCCGGGCGCGCGCGGCGCGGGCGAGCGTGACGAGTTTGGCGTCTTCCGCCGAGAGGTCCGACAAGGTGATTGCTCCTAGGCGATCAGGCGTGCTGGTGGTTCTGGTCCTGGGACTCCGGCGCGGATTCCTCGCGCCGTACCAGAACCGTACCTACCTGGTTGCGGCGGCCCGACGGCCGCTCCGCGGTCAGCGACAGGCCCTCGATCGTCACCTCGGCGCCCGGGATCGGCACCTTGCCGAGCAGCTTGGCCATCAGGCCACCCACGGTGTCGACGTCGTCGTCGTCCAGCGGGACGCCGAACAGCTCGCCCAGCTCGTCGATCGGCAGCCGGCTCGACACCCGGTAGGCGCCGTCGGACAGGTGCTGCACCGAGTCCGGGTCCTCGTCGTACTCGTCGGTGATTTCGCCGACGATCTCCTCCAGGATGTCCTCGATCGCGACCAGCCCCGCCGTCCCGCCGTACTCGTCGACGACGATCGCCAGATGCATCCGAGCCGCCTGCATCTCGCGGAGCAGCTCGTCGACGGGCTTGGAGTCCGGGACGTACATGCACGGCCGCATCACCGACTCGACCCGCTCGGTCGACTCGGCCTGGGCGTTGTCGTACACCCGGCGCATCACGTCCTTGAGGTAGACGACGCCGACGATGTCGTCGAGCGACTCGCCGATCACCGGGATCCGCGAGAACCCCGAGCGCAGCGCCAGCGACGTGAGCTGGCGGAGCTTCTTGTGCCGCTCGATGTAGACCATGTCGGTCCGCGGCACCATCACCTCGCGGACGATGGTGTCGCCGAGCTCGAACACCGAGTGGATCATCTGCCGCTCGCCGGACTCGATCACCGCGGACTTCTCCGCGTAGTCGACCAGCGCCCGCAGCTCGGCCTCGGTCGCGAACGGGCCCTCGGCGAACCCCTTGCCCGGGGTCAGCGCGTTGCCGAGCATGATCAGCACCTTGGGCAGCGGACCGAGGATCCGGGTCACCGCCATCACCGGGCCGGCCGACAGGATCGCGAACCGGTCCGAGTGCTGCCGGCCGAGCGTCCGCGGGGCGACCCCGATGATCACGTAGGAGACCAGGACCATCACCAGGGCGGTGATCAGGATGTGTTCCCAGGTCACCTCGAGGACCCCGGACAGCGCCTGGGTGACGAGCACGATCGCGGTGATCTCGCAGCTCAGCCGGAGCAGCAGCAGCGAGTTCAGGTACCGCGGCGCGTCGGACAGCAGGTCGCGCAGCTTGACCGCGCGCAGGTTGCCCTGCTCGACCTGCTCGTTCGCCCGCACCTTCGAGTACGACGACAGTGCCGCCTCCGCACCGGCGAACAGCCCGGCGAGCAGCACCAGCACCGCAGCCACAACCAGCAGGACCAGGTCGTGGGAAGTCATCGTGGTATCACGCCTCTAGCCGGTTGCCAGGTGCGCGCCATGCTTCCAGCAAGCGGCCCTGGACGTCCCACATCTCCGCTTTCTCGGCGGGTTCGGCGTGGTCGTAGCCGAGCAGGTGCAGGATGCCGTGCACCGTCAGCAGCTCGAGCTCGGCCCAGGTGCCGTGGCCGGCCTTCGCGCCCTGCGCGGCGGCGACCGTCGGGCAGAGCGCGATGTCGCCGAGGTGGCCGAGCGGCAGGTCGTCGTCCGACTCGCCGTCGGACCCCGGCCGCAGCTCGTCCATCGGCCACGACATCACGTCGGTCGGACCCGGCAGGTCCAGGAACTCGACGTGATACCGCGCCATGGTGTCCTCGTCGACCAGCTTGATCGACAGCTCACACTCCGGGTGCAGCCGCAGCGACGACATCACGAACCGGCTGAGCCGCATCAGTCCGTGCGCGTCGATCTCCACGCCGGACTCGTTGTTGACCTCGACGTTCATCGGTGGGAATCAGCACTGCCTTCGTAGGTTTCGTACGCCGACACGATCCGGCCGACCAGCTTGTGCCGGACCACGTCGTGTGATGTCAACCGGCAGAATGCCAGATCCTGCACGCCGTCGAGAATTTCCTGCACCACCTTGAGGCCGGAATTCGTGCCGTTCGGCAGGTCGACCTGGGTGACGTCGCCGGTGACGACCATCTTCGAGCCGAACCCGAGCCGGGTGAGGAACATCTTCATCTGCTCCGGCGAGGTGTTCTGCGCCTCGTCCAGGATGATGTAGGCGTCGTTCAGCGTCCGGCCGCGCATGTAGGCCAGCGGCGCGATCTCGATCGTGCCGGCGGTCATCAGCCGCGGGATGGACTCCGGGTCGAGCATGTCGTGCAGCGCGTCGTACAGCGGCCGCAGGTACGGGTCGATCTTCTCCGACAGGGTGCCGGGCAGGAACCCGAGCCGCTCACCGGCCTCGACGGCCGGCCGGGTCAGGATGATCCGGTTGACCTCCTTGGCCTGCAGCGCCTGGACCGCCTTGGCGACCGCCAGGTAGGTCTTGCCGGTGCCGGCCGGGCCGATGCCGAAGACGATCGTGTTCTTGTCGATGGCGTCGACGTAGCGCTTCTGGTTCAGCGTCTTCGGCCGGATGGTGCGGCCGCGGCTGGACAGGATGTTCTGGGTCAGGACCTCGCGCGGGGACTCCGCGGTGGCCTGCTTGATCATCGCGATGCTGCGCTCGACCGAGTCCGCGGTCAGCCCGTGGCCGGTGCGGACCACCGCGACCAGCTCGTCGAGGAGGCGCTCGGTGAGGGCGAGCTCGGCCGGCTCACCGACGAGCGTGATCTCGTTGCCGCGGACCATGATGTCGGCGGCGAACTCCTTCTCGACGATGCGGAGGAACTCGTCCCGGGCTCCGAGCAGGGCCACCATGTCGATGCTGTTCGGCACGACGATCTTGTGCGACGCCTGCGTGCTGGCGGCGGCGCCGGCCACCGGGCCGTTCGCGCGCGCCTCCGGTTCGATACTGCGTGGCCTGGACAGGCTCTTCCTCCTGAGATCAGTGGTGTTGACCCTGTCCATGCTAGCCGCCCCGTCCGACACCCTCACTCGAAATTCCTCCGGACACGCCTGGCCTCGCTGCCGGCGCCCCGGTGGTGGGCGTGATCCGGGCCGGGTCGGCGGTCGCCGCGAGGACCGCGCTCAGCCGGTCCAGCTCGCTGCGCCCCGGCGCGGAGCCCGGCTCGGCGGAGGCGCGCTCGAGCCCGATCCGGCGGTCGCGCTCGGCCGCCCATTCGCCGGTCGGGTGCAGGTTGACGGTCACGCCGGACGCCGCCGGGCGCAGCATCGGGGCGAGGTCGGTGCGCCGGGCCCGGTCGGCCGCGCCGGGCTCCTGGTTCCGGTGCAGCTCGTAGCTGCGCAGCATCCGGTACGTCGCCTCGATCGCGGCCCGGGTGGACCCGGACGCGGCCGGCGGCTTGTCGAACTCGTCGGCGTGCGTGTTCTTCCCGTCCGCGATTCCTACCGCATGCATCGGCGTGAACACGTGCAGCGACTGCACCGGCGCGGCCGGATCACCGTCGTACACCGAGTCCTCTCGCCACGCGTGCGCGCCGGAGTAGCTGTCCTGCAGGGCATGCGCGGCCGCGCCGAGATGCGTGAACTCGGCGTCCGACGCACCGTGCGCCGCGGCAAGTTGCTCGTGGACGTACTCGACGTTCGTGCCGAGGTTGTCCCAGCCCTTGCGGTACGGGTCCGCCATGAAGTGTTCGCGTTGCGCGTTCGGGTTCGCGTACGCCGAGTGCGTGGTCGGCCCGGGTCCTGCGTACGGATAGGACAGTCCCATCCCCTTGAAGTTCTCGATCAGGCCCGCACCGACCGGGCGGTCCTGGTGTGCCTGGGCCTTGTCGAGCGCGGCGGCGTACTCGTCCCGCCGGAGCCCGTGGAGGGTCCCGTCCGGGGCGGACAGGTGCTGGTACAGCCGGGCCACCGCGGCGTACGTGATGTCGTGATGACCCGACCACGAACCGTCGCCGCGCTGCTTCATCCCCTCAGAATTCCACGTTTTCGGGCCACGGCTGTTGTCAACCTGGGACAGGGTCTTTGCGTCGTCTTTTCGTGGCACAACCGGCCGTGGTGTACGAAGAGTGCGTGACACATGAGTCCTCGTGGGATGCCGACGAGGCGCTGACGGCTGTCTACACCGCGCACTACACCTCGCTGGTCCGCCTCGGGGCCCTGCTGCTGCGCGACACCGGGGCGGCGGAGGAGATCGTGCAGGACGCGTTCGTCGCGATGCACGGCCGCTGGAATCGGCTGCGCGACCCGCACAAGGCCCTCGCGTACCTGCGGGCCGCGGTGGTGAACCGCTGCCGCTCCCGCCAGCGCCACCTGGTGGTGGTGGACAAACACACCCCGAAGTCACTGCCCGACGAGCCCAGCGCCGAACAGGCCGTCCTGCGGACCGCGGAGACGGACCGGGTGATCGAGGCGATGCGGACCCTCCCGGAGAAGCAGCGCACCGTGATGGTCCTGCGGTACTACGGTGACCTGTCGGAGGCCGAGATCGCGGACACGATGGGCATCAGCCGGGGATCCGTGAAGAGCCACGCCGCGCGCGCGAGCAAGTCGCTGCGCCAGCTCCTGGAGCAGACCGTATGAACGAGAAACAGAACGACCCGTTCGACGAGCTGATGCGGCGCGCTCTCCACGAGGAGGCGGACCGGATCGAGCCGTCCGACGCGCTGCCGGAGATCCGCGCCCGCGCGCACGCCCAGCGCCCGGCCGCGCGGCGCCCCTGGCTGATGACCGCCGGTCTGGCCGCGGTCGGCACCGCGGCCGCGACCGGCGCCTTCACCATGCTGAACGGCGCCGACGACACCGCCAACGACGGCGACGAGGTAGCAGGCCCCGGTACGACGGTCACCGCGACCGGCGCACCGCAGAGCCAGGCGCCGTCGGTCCTGCCCGCCTCCCCCGAACCGTCCGCGGCGCCCACCCGGCCACCGAGCACGTCCCCCTCCACCATGACCGCCGGCCCGACCGACCGCGGCGTCACGGAACCGCCCGTCAAGAGTGCTGTGGTGCCGGTCTACTGGCTCGGTCAGCAGGTCGGCGCGCGGGAGAAGTCGGCCGTCCGGCTGTACCGCACCTGGGCCAAGGTCAGCGGCCGCCCGGCCGAGCAGGCGGTCCGCATCATGACCTCCAAGCAGCCGAACGACCCGGACTACTACTCGGTCTGGCGCGGCGCGGCGCTGAACACCGTCACCCGCTCGGACGGCGTCGTCACGGTCGACTTCAAGGAGCTCCCGAAGGCGACGCTGGACAGCAAGCTCGCCAGGCTTGCTACTCAGCAGCTCGTCTACACGGTCCAAGGCGCGCTGCAGGACAACCAGACGCCGGTCCAGGTCACCCAGGCCGGCCGCTCGGTGCAGAAGCTGTTCGGCCAGGTCGACACCAGTGCACCGCTGGGACGCGCCCAGGCAGCGGAGGTCCAGGCGCTCGTCTGGATCGACTCTCCGACCGAGGACGAGACCGTCGAGCCCAAGCTGACGGTCCAAGGCGTGGCAGCCGCCTACGAGGCGACGGTCAACTACCAGGTGACGAACCTGAAGACCCGGGAGACGAAGAAGAGCTTCGCCAACACCAAGGAGGGCCAGAAGTTCTCGCCGTACTCCTTCCAGCTCACGCTCAGCCCTGGCCCGTGGCAGCTCAGCGTGTACCTCGTGTCGCCGGAGGACGGCCGCGTCACCGACACCGACACCAAGTCGATCCTGGTCAAGTAGCCGGCAGCACGATCGTGAAGGCGGCGCCGCCTTCCGGTGCCGGTCCGGCGGTCAACGTGCCGCCGAGGCGGGTGACGAGGCCGTGCGCGAGCGCGAGACCGATCCCGGACCCGACCGGGCGACTGCCGCGGTACTTCCGGTTGAGTACGCCGGGCCGGAACGCGACCGCGTAGTCCTCGGATGCCAGCCCCGGACCGCCGTCGCGAACCTGGATCGCGACGGCGGCGCCCCGCTGCCCGCTCAACGACATCGTCAGCTGCGCACCGGCCGGCGTGACGCGGAGGGCGTTCTCCGCGAGACCGTCGAGCACCTGGCGGATGCGCCGTGGATCGGTGGTCGCGACCGCAGGCTCCGGCGGAAGTTCCAGGCGGAACTGCACGCCCTGGCCGGCGCAGCGGACACGCCATACCTCGGCGCAGGCGGTGAGCGTCTCCCGCAGATCGACCCGGGTGAGATCCAGCTGGAACTGGTCGGCCCCGATCCGCGCGAGATCGAGGAGGTCGCTGACCAGCCGTTCGAGTCGTAGCGACTCGCGCTGAATCACTCGCCCGGCATGCCGCGGGTCAGGTGCGACGCCGTCCGCGAGCGACTCCGCGAATCCGTGGACGGCGGTGAGCGGCGTCCGGAGCTCATGGGAGACCGACAGCAGGAACTCACGCTGCCGGGCCTCGCTGTGCCGCAGCGCCACCGACAACTCGTTGACCGCGTGCGCGACCTCGGCCACCTCGGTCGGTCCCTCCACCGGGGCGTGCAGGTCGCGTCGCCCCTGGCGCATCGCGGCCGCGACGTTCGCCGTACGACGTAATGGGCGCCCCAGCAGCCGCCCGACGACGGCGCCCGCAACCGCGGCGACCAACAGACCGGCGCCGAGCGCGACGAGGATGTTGCGCAACAGGATGCGCCGCGTGTCGCCCGAGAGCCGGACCGGCTCGACCAGAGCAAAGCCGGAGTTGTCAGCGAGACCACGGGCCTCCACCAGGTAGTCCGTACGACCGACACGGACCTTGGTGGAGATCTGCTGCGCTTCGCCGATCGCGTCGAGCCCGGCGGCACTCGCTGCTTGCGTGGACTGTGGATCGGTGGACTGCAGCCCGCGCCGAGGCAACAGCAGCACGACGACGATGCCCTGCCCGCGGACTACCTGAGCTACCCGTCCGAGGCCGGCCGCGCGCGGACCGAGGCCGCGCTGGTCCACCTGGCCGGCGATCACGTCGGCCTGGGCTGCCAGCGACTGCTGCAGGACGTTCTGCGCCGACTGCCGCGCCAGCCCGGCCATCACCAGGCCGGCGACCAGGACGGCGACCCCCGCAACCGCTACGCAGGTCAGCAGGATCCGGTTGGTCAACGAGCCGCGGCCGACCGGGACCGCCGCCCGCTCGTCGGCGGCGAGCACCTGCGCCATCAGTCGAGGTCGGCGGCGTAGCCGACGCCCCGGACGGTGCGGATCGGGCTGGCGGGACCGAGCTTGGCGCGGAGCTGGGCGATGTGGACGTCGACGGTCCGCGTGCCGGCGGCGGACTGGTATCCCCACACCGAGCTCAAGAGCTCGTCCCGCTCGAACACCCTGCCCGGCCGCCGGAACAACTGCGCGAGCAGGTCGAACTCGGTGGACGTCAGATTCACCTCGGCGTCCCCAGCCCAGGTCCGTCGCCTGGTCACGTCCACGCGTACCGCGCCGACAGCCAGCACCTCGGCGGCGGTCACCGTGCTGGACGCCCGCCGCAGAACGGTCCGGACCCGCGCGGCCAGCTCCCGTGGGCTGAACGGCTTGGTGATGTAGTCGTCCGCTCCGAGCTCCAACCCGAGCAGCCGGTCCACCTCGTCGTCCCGTGCCGTGACGAACAGCACCGGCGTCCAGTCCCCCGCCGCCCGCATCGTCCGGCAGATCTCCGCGCCGTCCTTCCCGGGGAGTCCGATGTCGAGGATCACCGCGACCGGACGCGTCCGTCGCCACGCGGCGAGCGCGGCTTCGCCGTCCGACTCGATCCGGACGCCGAAGCCGTCGCGGCGCAGGTACAGCGCGATCACCTCGGCGATCGCCGCCTCGTCCTCGACCACCAGGACCAGCCCGCGACCGGCAGCGGTCATCTTCTGCTCCTGGGGATTCGCGGTCAGGGTGTGTCGTCCCCGGCCAGCTCGCGATCGATCGCGTCAAGGGTAGACCCGATCCCGTCCAGCTCCTGCTCCGGCGACCCCACCTGTTGGGTCGCCGGAGCCTGGCCGGACCCCTGCTCTCCCGGCCGGTCGGCGGAGCCGCACGCGGACAGCCCGAGGACGATGCCCGCCGTACCGATCAGCACGACCAGCGCCTTGCGTGTCACTTGGCCACCTGGCAGTGCTCGGTCTTGAAGGTCTCCAGCTTCGTCTTGACGGTGCCGAGCTGCGTCAGCCGCTCGGTCCGGCGTTGCGCCCGCTGCTCCAGCCGGGCGGCGGCCTTGTCGTGTCCCTTCGCCTTCTGCGCGGCGGCCCGCGCCTTGAGCCACGCCACCGAGCCCTTCACGTCGGCGCCGCCGTTGATCCGGGCCGTCAGCTTGTCCCGGCGGGCGATCAGCTTGGGCAGGAGTTCGGCGCACAACTTCTGCGACTCCTCCGGGCTCAGCGTCACCGGCTTGTACGACGGGGCGGGGGTCGGCGTGGGAGTCGGGTCGGCGGACGCGACCGACGTACCTCCCACGAGACCACCGACCAGGACGACAGCCGACGTACCGGCCGCGAGTGCGCCGCGTACAGACCTGTGCATGATGTGTGCTCCTCGTGCTCGTTCGTTGCGATGGAACGAGACTCCCCGACGGGAATTCGAGGACGATCGGCGCTGTGTTCGGGGTTTGTAAGGGTTGCTCAGTCCGCGCGGTCGATGGTGGCGGCGAGCAGGCCGGGGAAGGCGGAGTCGAACTCGGGCCGGCGCAGACGGTTGAGGCGGCGGGCGCCTTCGTCGCGCTGCTCGATCAGCCCGGCGGACCGCAGGACGGCGAAATGGTGGCTGGCGGTCGCCTTCTTCACCGGCAGGTCGAACGTGCCGCACGCGCGCGTCCACTCGTCGTGCACGGCCAGGTCCCGCAGGATCGACCGCCGCACCGGATCCGCGAGCGCGTCAAGTGCGACCTGCAGCGGCACCTCGGCCGGGTCGGCATGGGTGAGTGTGCGGGCGCGGGCTGACTCGACGGGCATGGTCCGATCCTTGTGTTCGGTTGCTGTCTAACAGCGTACGCCGCGGATCGTCACAGCCAACGTGAGCGCGCCAGCAACGCGGCGGCGGCCGCGACGCCGGCCGTCGAAGTCCGCAGGACGGTGTCGCCGAGGCGGACCGGCTGGACGTCGAAGGCCTTGAGCTCCGCCCGGGCGATGCCGCCCTCGGGGCCGATCACCATGACCACGTCACCGGTCGCGGGCGGCTCGAGTGACGCCAGCGGGACAGTGGCTTCTTCGTGCAGTACGACGGGAAGCGCGGCGCCGGCCAGCAACGCGGCGACCTCGGCCGTGGTGGCGAGCGGAGCGACCTCGGCGAACCAGGCCCGCCGCGACTGCTTGCTCGCCTCGAACGCCCAGGCGCGCCACTTCACGAGCAGCTTCTCGACCCGCTCAGGGTTGGCCCGGAACTGACTGCGCTCAGCGTTCCACGGCACGATCACGTCGACGCCGACCTCGGTCAGCATCTCCACGGCCAGCTCGGCTCGCTCGCCCTTGGGCACCGCCTGCACCACGACCACCCGCGGCGCCGCGGCGGGCATGCTCCCGCGCTCGTCGACGGCCACCGTCACGCCGGTCTTGCTCGCCGTGACGACAGGCCCCTCGGCCCAGGCGCCGCGCCCGTCCGTCAGGCGAACGCGCTCCCCCGGCCCGATCCGCCGTACGACGGCCGCATGCCGACCCTCGGCCCCGTCGAGGGTCAGCTCGGCACCGGACAGGTCTTCCAGGTGGAAGACCGCGACACCCATCTAGTGGGCGCCGAAGGCGTCGCGGAGGCGGCCGAAGACGCCCTTGTGGGTGGCCTGGACATGGCCTTGCGGGCGCTCCTCGTCGCGGAGGCCGGCCAACTGCTTCAGCAGGTCGGCCTGGGCGTCGTCGAGCTTGGTCGGGGTCTCGACGATCACCTGGACGATCAGGTCGCCGCGACCGGCGTGCCGCAGCCGGGGTACGCCGCGGGCGGACAGCGTCATCGCCGTGCCGGACTGCGTGCCGGGCCGGATCTCCAGCGGGGTCGTCTCGCCCTCGAGCGTCGGCAGGTCGATCGTCGTCCCGAGCGCGGCCGCGGTCATCGGCAGCGTCACGGTGCAGTGCAGGTCGTCGCCGTTGCGGGTGAAGATGTCGTGCGGCTCGACCTCGATCTCGACGTACAGGTCACCGGCCGGGCCGCCGCCCGGGCCGACCTCGCCCTGACCGGACAGCTGCACGCGCGTCCCGGTGTCGACGCCGCCCGGGATCTTCACCGTGACGGTCCGCCGGGACCGCACGCGGCCGTCGCCGGAGCACTCGACGCACGGGTTCGGGATCGTGGTGCCGTAGCCGCGGCAGTTCGGGCACGGGCGCATGGTGCGCACCTCGCCGAGGAACGACCGCTGCGTGTGCGTCACCTCGCCGCGACCGTGGCAGATCTCGCAGGTGACCGGCTCGGACCCGGCCGCCGCGCCGGACCCGCTACAGGTCGGGCACAGCACGGCGGTGTCGACCTTGAGCTCCCGGGTCGTCCCGAACGCGGCCTCGGCCAGGTCGATCCGCAGCGGGATCAGCGCGTCCTGACCGCGCCGGGTCCGCGGCCGCGGCCCGCGGGTCGCCCCGCCGGTCTGGCCGAAGAACGCGTCCATGATGTCGGTGAACGTGAACGCCTGGCCGAAGCCGGCGCCGCCCGGCCCGCCGCCCGCGGCCGCGAACGGGTCGCCGCCGAGGTCGTGCATCTGCCGCTTCTGCGGGTCACTGAGCACCTGGAACGCGCGCCCGATCTCCTGGAACTTCTGGTGCGCGTCCTCGGAGTCGTTCACGTCCGGGTGGTACTGACGTGCCAGCTTGCGGTACGCCTTCTTGATCTCGTCCGGTGACGCGTCACGGCTGACACCTAGGACGGCGTAGTAATCGGTGCTCATACTCCAGACCAGGGGGTTGATAGCAAAATCGTCATGACTCAGCCAGGATCTGGCTGACGTAGCGCGCGACGGCCCGTACGGCGCCCATCGTGCTCGGATAGTCCATGTGCGTCGGTCCGACGATGCCCAGCGTGGCCAGCACCTCGGACTTCGAGCCGTAGCCGGTCGCGACCACCGAGGTCGTCGCGAGTTCCTCGAAGGGGTTCTCGTGGCCGATCCGGACGGTCAGCGTCTGCGGGTTGGTCGCCTCGCCGAGCAGCTTCAGCAGGATGACGTGCTCCTCCAGCGCCTCCAGCACCGGCTTCACGTTCCGCTCGAAGTCGTCGCCGTACCGCGTCAGGTTGGCGGCGCCGCCGACCGCGATCCGCTGCTCGCCGACCTCGTCGGTGAACGCCTCCAGCAGCGTGGTGACGATCGCCGCGACCAGTGACCGGTCGGCCGGCGCGAACAGCTCCGGCACACCGGCCAGCGACGCCGTCGCGTCGGTCAGGCGCTGACCGGCCAGCGCCGTGTTCAGCCGGGACCGCAGGTCCGCGATCAGCTGCTCGTCGACGTCGTGCGGGTGCTCGACGTGCCGCTGCTCGACCCGGCCGGTGCTCGTGATCAGCACGAGCAGCAACCGCCGCGGGCTCATCGTGACGACCTCGATGTGCCGCACGCTCGACCGGTTCAGCGACGGGTACTGCACGATGGCGACCTGGCGGGTGATCTGCGCCAGCAACCGGACGGTCCGGCGGACCACGTCGTCCAGGTCGACCGCTCCGGCCAGGAACGACGTGATCGCCTTCTTCTCGGCGATCGAGAGGGTCTTGACCGTGCTCAGCTTGTCGACGAACAGCCGGTAGCCCGCGTCGGTCGGGATTCGGCCGGCGCTGGTGTGCGGCTGGGTGATGTACCCCTCTTCCTCCAGCGCGGCCATGTCGTTGCGCACGGTGGCCGGGGAGACGCCGAGGTTGTGCCGGTCGACCAGAGTCTTCGAGCCGACCGGCTCATGGGTGGCCACGTAGTCCTCGACGATGGCGCGGAGAACGTCCAGCTTGCGTTCGTCGAGCACGCGCACCACCCTCTCGGCCTCTTGGCACTCAATCCTTCAGAGTGCCAGTCTAGGCGGTCTCGGGCGACGCTCCCAACGGAACGGCCGCGGGGCGCGTCACTGTACTGGCCACATCAAGCGGCTGATCCTGCACCGCGGAGTCGACGAACGACTCGAGGACGTCGAGCACGTGGTAGGCCAGCTCGCCGCTGGCGCGGTGCGGCTCGCCGGTGCGCACCGCCCGGGCCATGTCCGCGACGCCGACCCCGCGCCCGGCCCCGGCATACCCGCCCGAGACCGGCACCTCGGTCCACTCGCGCTGCTCCGGGGTCACGATCTCGACGGTCCCGTCGAACCCGTTCGGGTCCGGTACGGACAGGCTGCCGTCCGTCCCGTGGACCTCGATCCGCGGCAGCCGCCCGGCCCACACGTCGAACGACATCAGCACCGTGGTCAGCGCGCCCGACTCGTGCTCCAGCACGCCGGTCACGTGGGTCGGCACCTCGACGTCGAACACGGTCCCGGCCCGCGGCCCGGTGTGGACCTTCCGCTGCTGCTTCGCCCGGCCGGCGCGGGCGGTCACCCGCACGACCGGCCCGAGCAGCGTCACCAGGCTGGTCACGTAGTACGGACCCATGTCGAGGACCGGGCCGCCGCCCGGCTGGTAGTAGAACTCGGGCGCCGGGTGCCACAGCTCGTGGCCGGGCGTCACCATGAACGCGGTCGCCGCGTGCGGGGTGCCGATGTCACCGCGGTCGATCACGGCCCGGGCCGTCTGGGTGCCGGTGCCGAGGACCGTGTCCGGTGCGCAGCCGATCCGCAGGTCGTTGGCGGCGGCGTACTTGAGCAGCGGCTCCGCCTCGGCACGGTCCATGGCCAGCGGCTTCTCGCCGTACACGTGCTTGCCGGCGGCCAGCGCGGCCTGGTGTACGGCGGCGTGCGCGGCCGGGATCGTCAGATTGACGACAATCTCAATGTCGTCAGCCGCGTACAGCTCGTCGGGGGTCAGCGCGCGGATCCCGTCGTTCTGCTCCGCGATCGCCTCGGCGCGGGAGCGGTCCAGGTCGGCGACCGCGACCACGTCGACGCCGGGCAGCTTGCCCAGGTGGTCGAGATAGGTCCCCGAGATGACGCCGGTACCGACGATCCCGACGCGTGTCACTTGCTCGCCCACAGCAGCCCCCGCTCGATGATCGTGCGGACCTCGGGCGTCTCCAGGTCGTCGAGCTTGTGACCGACCGTGCAGACGAAGACCTTGCCCGCACCCCAGGTGCGGGTCCAGACCGCCGGCATCACGGCGCCCTCGATCCACGGGTAGTCCGGGTGCGCCTCGAACGTCGTGGTGGCCAGGACGTTGTTGGTCGGGTCGTAGTGGATGTAGTACTGCTCGGTGTGCACGTCGAAGTGCGTGATGCCCTCGACGATCGGGTGGTCAGACTGCTCAGGGACCACCTCGACGCGGTAGTCGGTGAAGCCGTGCGGGTGCGAGATGAACTGCCCGCCGGTGATGAAGCTGTAGTCCACGTTCTTCCGGAACGAGTCGGCGATGCCGCCGTGCCAGCCGGCGAACCCGGTGCCGCGGCGGATCGCCGCCTCCAGGCCCTTGAAGTGGTCCTGCTCGATGTCGCTCATCGTCACGCACTGCAGGACGAGGTCGACGCCGTCCAGGTCGAGATAGGCGGCGGTCGTGTCGGAGACCGTGACATCGAATCCGTTCTCCTTGAGGAACGGGATGAACAGGTCGGTCGCCTCGACCGGCGAGTGCCCTTCCCAGCCGCCCCGGACCACCACAGCACGTCGTGTCGTCACACCGGCCACCCTTCGAAAGTTTCGAGATTCCGTTCGGAACAGTTGCGACTCTAGGTCCCGGGTAGAGGGCTTGCCAACCGTTAGTGTCGAAGGATGGGCTGGAAGTTCTGGAAGCGGGAGAATCCGATGGATCCGCAGGAGATGCTCGCGCGCGGGCATGCGGAGGCCAACAGCTTTCCGGCGCCGCCGCGGCCGCAGGACACGTTGCCGGTGGGCTCGTTCGGGATGACCGTCGAGGACGTCTTCTCGATCACCGGCCGCGGCACCGTGGTGACCGGCCGGGTGCAGGCCGGGACCGTCTCGGTCGGCGAGCAGGTGCTGCTCACCCGCGCCGGGCAGCCGATGCTGCAGGTCGAGGTGACGGGCGTCGAGATGTTCCGTAAGACGGTGCAGACCGCGAAGGCCGGCGACAACGTCGGCCTGCTGCTGCGCGGCGTCAGCCGGGACCAGGTGCTCAAGGGCGATGTGCTGAGCAAGTAATCTCGACGGCATGAACGAGCGGAGCGAGTTCATCAAGAAGCACAGCGTGCCTCGTGTCTCATCCGCGCCCGGAGCGAAGCGAGGACGTGGATGAGCAATTGGGCCGAGATCGGCGATCGCACCTGGGTCCGCCGGTACGACGAATGGGACCTGAACGTCGGCCTGGTCGTCGGCGCCGACGGCGCGCTGGTGATCGACACCCGGGCCACCACCGCGGAGGCCGAGCAGCTCCGCGAGCACATCCGCGAGCTGACCGACGCGCCGGTCACCTGGGTCGTCAACACCCACGCCCACTTCGACCACGTGGCCGGCAACGGCGTCTTCACCGACGCCACCGTCTACCTGCACGAGAACGCCGCCGCCGAGGAGGACCTGGCCGGTACGACGTTCGCGGCCGCCAAGGTGATCGACCTCGGCGACCGTCGCGTCGAACTGCTGTACGTCGGCAACGGGCACACCTCCGGCGACACCGTGGTCGCCGTACCGGACGTGGACGTGTTCTTCGTCGGCGACCTGCTCGAGGAGTCGGCGCCGCCGTCGTACGGCGAGGACTCGTTCCCGCTGGAGTGGCCGGACACGATCCAGGCCGTGGTCGGCATGATGCCGCAGGACGTGAAGATCGTCCCGGGCCACGGCGCGGTCGTGGACCTCGAGTTCGCCCATGACCAGGCGATCGAGCTGGGCAAGGTCGCGAACACGATCTCCACCCTGCACCACGCCGGCACCCCGCTCGAGGACGCGCTGAAGCACACCGAGGACTGGCCGTGGCCGGTCGACAAGCTCCAGGACGCGATCCGCCGCGGCTACCAGGCTCTCGGTACGCCGCAACGCCCGACGCTGCCCCTCGTCGGCCCGGGTTGACCCCATTCGGGTAGTTGTCCGTTGACACGACGTCATCCGGTCGCGCAACTTGTTCGGAACGGACAACGCCCGACCGGATGAGGTGGGATCAGATGGCCCAGCAAACTGTTCACCCGGACGGACGAGTCGAACTGGCTGATCCCGACGTGCTCGCGGACAGCCCGTACGCGAACGCCGAGCTCGCCCCGACCCGGCTGCCCGAGCGCACCTGGACGACGTACAACTACGCCGCGCTGTGGATGGGGATGGCGCACAACATCCCCAGCTATCTGCTCGCGTCCGGCCTGGTCGCGCTCGGGATGAACTGGCTGCAGGCGTTCCTGACGATCACCCTCGGGAACCTGATCGTGCTCGTCCCGCTGCTGCTGAACAGCCATGCCGGGACGAAGTACGGCATCCCGTTCCCGGTGTTCGCGCGGGCCTTCTACGGTGTCCGCGGCGCGAACCTCCCGGCGCTGCTGCGGGCCTTCATCGCGTGCGGCTGGTTCGGGATCCAGACCTGGATCGGCGGGCAGGCCATCTACGTGATCGTCGGCGAACTGTTCGGCAAGGGCTGGACCGACGCGCCGGCGATCGGCGGGCACCCGTGGACCATGTGGCTGAGCTTCGCGTTCTTCTGGGTGCTGCAGATGGTGCTGATCCTGCGCGGTATCGAGGGCCTGCGCCGCTTCGAGAACTGGGCGGCCCCGCTGGTGACGGTCGCGTTCGTGGCGCTGATGGTGGCGATCCTGGTGAAGGCCGGCGGGCTCGGGCCGATCCTGTCGCAGCCGTCGAAACTCGGCTGGGACGCCGACTTCTGGAAGATCTTCGCGCCGTCGCTGATGGGCATGATCGCGTTCTGGGCCACGCTGTCGCTGAACATGCCGGACTTCACCCGGTTCGGGAAGGGCCAGCGGCAACAGATCTGGGGGCAGATCATCGGCCTGCCGACCACGATGTCGTTCATCGCGCTGGTCTCGATCATCACCACCTCCGGCACCGTCGTGCTGTACGGCTCGGCGATCTGGGACCCGGTCGAGCTCACCCGGCGCTTCCAGAACCCGGTGATCGTGACGATCGGGCTGATCATGGCGATCCTCGCGACGATGTCCTGCAACGTGGCGGCCAACGTCGTGAGTCCCTCGTACGACTTCGCGAACGCGTTGCCGCGCTGGCTGAACTTCCGGACCGCGGGCGTGCTGACCGGAGTGATCGGCATCGTGATCCAGCCGTGGCGGCTGATCTCGGACCCGTCGATCTACATCTTCGTCTGGCTGTCGTTCTACGGCGGGCTGCTCGCGTCGGTGGCCGGCGTCCTGATCGCGGGCTACTGGGTGCTCGACCGGACGAACCTGGCACTCGCCGACCTCTACAGGCCCGGCGGCCGCTACTGGTACAACGCCGGCTGGAACTGGCGCGGTGTCGTCGCCACACTGTTCGGATCGCTGCTCGCGGTCGGCGGCGCGTACTCGAACCCGGGCGCCGGCCCGTTCCCGGCCGACGGCCTGATCCCGTTCCTCAAGCCGCTGTACGACTACTCGTGGGCTGTCGGCCTGGTCGCCGGATTCGCGGCCTACTACGCGCTCACGCTCACCGCGCCGAGCCGGGCGTCAACACCGACCACGACCGCTGCCAGTTATTAGCATTGGCGCGTGGCTGACAGGTATGGGAACGACGTACTCGCGGGTGACTGGCGCAAGCCCAAGAACGGGCGGACCGTCGAGGTCGAGATCGAGAAGGGCATGGTCGTCGAGGAGCCGAGCTCGGGCTTCGTCGGCGCGATCGTGCGCTGGGAGCACGGCGTCGTCGACCTCGAGGACCGGCACGGCAAGATCCGCACCTACCCGCTGGGCCCGGGCTTCTGGCTCGACGGCAAACCGGTCAGCCTGAAGCCGCCGAAGAAGGCCGGCCCGGCGAAGAAGACCCGGACCGCGTCCGGATCAGTGGCCGTCGACAACGTCCGGGCGAAGGTCGCGCGGGCCGGCCGGATCTACGTCGAGGGCAGGCACGACGCGGAGCTGGTCGAGAAGGTGTGGGGCGACGACCTGCGGATCGAGGGCGTCGTGGTCGAGTACCTCGAGGGCGTCGACGACCTGGTCCAGATCGTCAACCGGTTCCAGCCCGGGCCCGGGCGGCGGCTCGGCGTGCTGGTCGACCACCTGGTCGAGGGGTCGAAGGAGTCGAAGATCGCGGCCCAGGTGACCGACCGCTACGTGCACGTCGTCGGGCACCCGTTCATCGACATCTGGGAAGCGGTCAAGCCGTCGTCGGTCGGTATCAAGGCGTGGCCGCGGATCCCGCACGGCCAGGACTGGAAGAAGGGCGTGCTGCAGGCGTTCGGCTGGCCGGCCACCGACCAGGCCGACGTCGCCGCGGCCTGGAAGCACATCCTGTCCAAGGTGAACAGCTTCGCCGACCTCGACCCGGCCCTGCTCGGCCGCGTCGAGGAACTCATCGATTTCGTGACGCTGGACTGATGTCGGGCATCCGCCGCTCGATCCAGGACCGGATCCGGCGGCGGGTACGGCGGACGTACCAGGTCACCACGCTGAGCACCGCGCTCAGCGCCAGCACCGCGCCGGCCAGCACCGCGGCCGGGATCCGGACGGCGTCGACCAGCCCGGACAGCACGAGCAGCAGGACGCCGGCCACAGCTGTTGCCGCGGGCAACCATGGCTCGAAGATCGCGGGCCGGCGCGCGGGGCTCAGCTTGGCGCCGCGCACCATCCGGTCCCAGACCGTCTGCCGTGCCGGTTCGGTGAACCAGCGCGCGGCCCGCAGCAGCCACGAACCCGGCTGCTGCTTGCGGCCCGCGGCCGCCTTCACCCAGTCGCCGACCTGCGGACCGAGGCCGCCCGACACGTCGACCATCCGGTCGGCGAGGCCCTTGGTGATCGCGCGGCCCTCGGGGGACGCGTTCAGCTCGTCCCGCATCGTCACCAGCGCACCGAGGCCGGCATCGACCGGGAAGTCCCTGGCCAGCCGCTCGATCCGGCCGGCGACCGCGTCGAGCTCCCAGCCCTCGGCCCGCAGCACCTCGCGCTGCGTCTCGCGGATCCAGTTGGCGTCCGCACCGAGCATCGAACCGAGATGTGCGACGCAGTGCAGGCGACCCATCAGCCAGTCCCACCGCCGCCAGTCGGCCGCGCCGAACGCGCCGAAGTGGCCGACCTGGCTGCCGTACAGGATGCGGTCCTTCAGCTGGTTGGCGATCGATCCTTCCTGCAGTTCGTCCAGCACCGCGAGCGGGATGTCCGGCCCGAGGCGCAGGAATTGGAACGGCGCGCTGCGCTGCTGCGGTGTGCGCGCCGACGTACAGCGGGACACGATCTCGACCTCGACCGCGGTGTCGACGAGCTCCCAGCCGACCACCGAGATCAGCGCGGCGAACGCGTCGCCGAGCGCGCGCTGGATCTGCAACTGCTCGAAGATGTCGTTCAGCCCGACCGCGACCGCCTCGGCGCCGCCGGCCGGGCGCAGGTCGAGATCCGCGGCCGCCAGCTCCGCGTTCAGCGCGTCCCGGACGGCCTGGACCTTCATCAGGCAGTCGCTCGCCGCGGTCAGCCGCTTCTCCAGGTCGGCGCGCTCGGTCGGCGCCGCGGCGCCGACCCGGTTGCGCAGCGAGCGCAGGATCAGCCGGACGATGCGCTCGGCGGCGCCGGTCCCCCACAACCAGCTCGGGTTGCCCTCGGCATCGTCCCGGATCGCCGCCGTCGAGCCGTCCGGGCCGGGCACCCAGGGATGCTCGGTGGTCAGGATCTCGTCGATCTCCGACTCCGACAGGGCGGTCGCGGCGTCCAGCACGGTCGACTGGTCGTGACTGGCGATGGTGACCGCCTCCCACACGCCGCCGGCCGCACGGCCGCGGGCGTAGGCCGGCTGCAGCGCCTCGGCCGCCGCCTTCAGCCGCGCCCGATCCTCTGGTTGCTTCAGGCAACGGTCGAACAGCCGCTGGGTGTCCGACCAGGACGCGTCCGCCTCCAGGAGCAGCCGCTCCAACTGCTCGACGTCGGAGCGGAAGTCGACCTCCCGCGGGAACTGGACCGCGGACAGCGCCGCCACCCGCCAGCTCGGCTCCTTCGCACCGGGCAACGCGGTCGCCGCGCGCCCGATCCCCGCCGACGGTACGACGTACAGCACGTAGCGGCTGGCCTTGCCGGCGACCGGGCGCCGGGCGACGACATCGAGCACCGGGCCGAACGGGGCGTTGTCGAGGACGCCGCCGTCGATGAGCCAGGAGCCGGACTCGGCCGGGCCTGGCTGGATCCGGGGCGGTTGCGCGGCCAGCTCCGGCGTCTCCAGCACCGGTCCGAAGGCCGCCGGGAACGACGCGGACGCACGGGCCGCGCGCGCCAGCAGGTCGGTGTCCTTCAGCCCGTTCTTCACCTCGACGGTGAACTCCCGGCGCTCACCGTCGTACGTCGGCGCGTCCTCACTCGTGAAGCCGAACAGGTAGCGATGGTCCGGTACGACGAACGCCTGCCCGGCCGCGTCCTTCGCCTCGAACTGCTGCACACCCAGCCCGGACGCGGTGACGAACAGCGTCACCGGCTCCTCGGCGTCGCTCTCGCCCGCGTCGGCGACACCCTTCAAGAGGTCCTCGAGTTGCCGCAGGAAGTACTTGCCGTCGAGCACCGACGTCGACTTCGCGCCCGCGGACGGGACCAGCTTGCCGACGTCGAGCGAGCCGAGCCCGACCCATTTCCGGCGCAGCCACGGACCATCGTCGCCGTCGGGGTCGAGGGTCGAACCGTTTGCGATCGCGGTTGCCAGCAGCGAACCGTTCAGGCCGCCGGCACTGGTTCCCGCGATCACGTCGACGACCACGCGGCGCCGCTCCGCGCCGGTGTGGCACAACTCCCGCCAGCGGTCCGCGAGCACCGCGTCGTACTGCTGCGGGCCGGGCGCACCTTGGTCGCCGGACGCGCGCCGGATCAGATCGAGCTCATGCGTCACCCCGCCCATCCAGACCGCCAGGCTGACACCACCGTTCAGAACCAGCGCGATCCGGATCTCGTGGTCAGTCGACATGGGCGCCCCCTTTCACCCAGAGATACCACAGCGTTGCGCTCGAGGTGGGGCGGTCGCGGTTCGCGTGTTGGCGACGCCGGCGCCGGTGGCTGTCAGGCGCTGTCGCGGATGATCAGTTCGGTGTCGTAGATCTCCGGCGTGGTGTGTTCGGCGCCGCCGATCTTGGCGAGCAGGATCTCGGCGAGGCGGGCGCCGAGTTGTTCCACGGGCTGGCGGACGGTGGTCAGCTTCGGGGTCGTCGTGGTGGCGAGGACCGAGTCGTCGAAGCCGACCACGGCGACGTCCGCGGGCACGCGGCGGCCGTGTTGCGACAGCACCCGCAGCGCCGCGGTGGCCATCAGGTCGGACGCCACGAACAGGCCGTCCAGGTCCGGGTGCTCGTCCAGTAGGCGCAGGGCTGCCTGCTCGCCACCGTCGGCGGTGAAGTCGCCGTACGCGATCATCGCGGGCAGACCGGCTTCCTTCATCACTTCCTGGTAGCCGGTCAGGCGGTCGATGCCGGCCGTCATGTCGAGCGGTCCGGCGACCGTCGCGATCTTGCGGCGGCCGATCGACAGCAGGTGCTCGACGCCGGTCCGGGCGCCGGCGACGTTGTCCACGTCCACACTCGCCACCGGTACGTCGACCCCGAGCGGCCGCGCGCTGAACACGATCGGCAGCGGCAGCTGCGCGAGTTCCTGCAGCACGTTGTCGCGGCCGTGGTGGCTGATCACGATCGCGCCGTCGACGTGCCCGCCGCGCAGGTACCGCAGCAGACGCTGGTCGTCGGCTCCGGTCGGTTCCGCAGCCGGCTCGATCAGCAGCACGAGCTGGGACGACGTCGGCGCGAGCGTCCGGCTGACGCCGCTGAGCATGCCGGCGAAGAACGGGTCGGAGAACACCCGGCTGTCCGGTTCCGGGACGACGATCGCGATCGAGTCGGTCCGCCGCGTCACCAGCGCGCGGGCCGCCCGGTTCGGCACGTAGCCGAGCTGCAGGATCGCCTGCTCGACCGCCGCGACGGTGTCCGGCAGCACCTTCGGCGATCCGTTCACCACCCGCGAGACGGTCGCCCGCGACACCCCGGCGAGCGCCGCGACCTGCTCCAGTGTCGGAGAACCAGACCCGTTCATCGGCCCTCCTCAGTTCTCGATTGGCCTGCGTTCACACCGTAGTACGTCCGAGGACGAACGTGCGTCGGTCGTTGCCGGGAGGAGAGGGTGTGTTGGCAGAAATCCTTCAGTTGCCGGCGCGGGTGTTCGCGGTCTTCTCCGCCTCGGCGAGCGCCTGGTCCCAGGCCGCGGCCGAGGTCTGCTTGCCGTCGTCGACGCGCGCCAGCGCCGCGCTGAAGATCTGGTTGATCTCTCCGTCGCGGGGACCCTTGTGCTGCTTGAGGATCACGTTCCGGGCGCGGTTGACGAAGATCTGCCCGACCGGCGCGTTGTTGAAGTACGCGTTGACCTGCGACTTCACCTGCGGGTCGTCGTAGGCGTCGACCGTCGACGGGAAAGAGCCGATCTTCTTGAAGACCTTCACCTGCTGCTCCGGCGCGGTCAGCCAGGCGGCGAGCTTCGCGGCCTCCTCGGGGTGCGGCGACTGCGCCGGCACCGTCAGGTACGAGCCGCCCCAGTTTCCGCCGCCGCCCGGGAACACGTCGGCGACGTCCCACTTGCCCTTGCCGTAGGCGCCGGCGTTGTCCTGGATCACGCCGAGCAGCCAGCCCGGGCAGGCCATCGTCGCGAACTTGTCGCTGCGGAACGCCGCGTTCCACGCGTCGCTCCAGGCCGGCAGCCGCGCGGACAGCCCGTCCTTGCTGCCCCCGACCACCTGGTTCCAGGTGTTCTTGAGCAGCGGGTTCTCGTCGCCGAGGAAGCGGTCCTCGTTCGAGTAGTAGGCCTGGATCAGCTGGTTGCGCATCGCTTCCCAGGTCAGCACCGCGGAGTCGTACCAGGCCGAGCCCGGCACGCGCTGCTTGAACTTCCGGCCGGCCGCGAAGTACGACGGCCAGTCCTGGAACAGCTCGGCCACCTTGGCGCGGTCGGTCGGCAGCCCGGCCTTCGCGAACAGGTCGCGGCGGTAGCAGATCGCCTCCGGGCCGATGTCGGTGCCGTAGCCGATCATCTTGCCGTCCTGCGTGGTCGCGCCGGCCACCTTCCAGTCCAGCCAGCGGTTCCGCAGGTCGTCCCCGCCGTACTGGCGCAGGTCGACGAACTTGTCGTCCTTGGCCAGGTACTTGTAGATCCAGCTGACCTCCATCGCCTCGATGTCGGCCAGGCCGGTGCCGCGGGCCAGGTTCGCGTCCAGGTTCTTGACGTGGTCGTCGACGGTCTTGGCGTGCTTCTCCACGATCGTGATGTTCGGGTGCTGCGCCTCGTACTCGGCGTACAGGTCGGCGTACCCGAACTCGTTGAAGGTGGCGATGGTCAGCTCGATCTTCGGCCCGTCGGCACTGGACCCGGCCGATTCGGTGCTGCCGGAACCACTGCCGCAGGCGGTGACGAGCAGGATCGCGGCGCACGCCAGCACGCCGGCTACGGGGCGATAGCGGGCACTGGGCCGCATGCAAAGCTCCTAGGGGGTGTCTGATGGTCCCGCGCCGTCGCGAGCAGGTGCTCGGTGCGGTGCATCGGCGCGCGGGGGCGAAGGTCTCGATGCGGAGCATCGTGGCCTTTGCACCCGTGCGGCGAGGTGCCGTGCCGAGTGCCGCGCAGTAGGCGCGGGGCCATCAGACACCCCCTCAGAACTTGGACGGAGTTGAGAGCGCTCTCGGATCGCGAAAGTGAGCTGAGTCTCAGGGGTCCGCACTGGATATGTCAAGCACCCTGTCGTCACTCTGAGATACGAGGCCGAACAGGTCCGGACATAGTGTCATCGCTGGTCACGCTGCGAATCACGACGATCACCGAGGGCACTGAACGCTGACAGTTCGCTGTGCGTGATCAGCGCTTCACAGGCGGCCCGACGGAGTCGCGGACCACGACGACGGTGCCGAGCGTGGTCATCGGCTGCTGGTGCGCGAACGGATCCGCACTCGGCTCCTGCCCCGCCAGACCGGCCCGAACGGCGGCCCGCCCGAGCTCCTCCAGCGGCACCCGGACCGTGGTCAGCGCCGGCTGCAGCTCGGTCGCCACCGGTACGTCGTCGTACCCGACCACCGAGACGTCGTCCGGGATCCGCAGGCCGCGCTCGCGCAGAGCGGCGTACACACCGGCGGCGACGATGTCGTTGGCGGCGAAGATCGCGGTGAAGCCGAGGCCGTCATCGAGGGCTTTGAGCGTTTGCTGATAACCCCATTGCCGGCCGAACGCGCCGGTCCGGACCAGGCGCGGGTCATGCTCCAGCTTGCGGGCCGCGAAGGCCTGGTGGAATCCACGCAGCCGGGCGGTGGTCGTGGACAGGCTCGTCGGGCCGCCGAGATACAGGATCTTGGTGTGCCCGGCGCTGAGCAGGTGGTCGGTGATCGCGGCGGCGCCGCCGATGTTGTCGTACTCCACGGCGTACGCCGGGACGCCGTCCTCCAGCCCCGGCCGGCCGCAGAGCACCAGGCTGGACCCGCTGCTCGCCAGCTGCCGGGCCCGCTGCCCGACCGCGGCGAAGTACTCCTTGTCCTCGACCGCGCCGCCGACCAGGATCACGGCGTCGGCGCGCTGCTCGAGCAGCAGGTCGACGAACCGCAGCTCGGCGGCCTCACCGCCCTGCGTCGAGCAGACCAGGCAGAGCCGCCCGGAGGCGAGCGCCTCGGCCTGCACGCCGCGGGCGATGTAGGCGAAGAACGGGTCGACGATCTCGCTGACCACGATGCCGACGACGCGGGTGGTGGAACCGGCCAGCGCGCGGGCGTGCGCGTTCGCGACGTACCCGAGGTCGCGCATCGCGCGCTCGACCGCGGCCCGGGTCGAGGCCGCGACCGGATAGTTGCCGTTGACAACTCGGGAGACGGTCGCGGTGGAGACACCGGCCCGGGCGGCCACGTCCCGGATCGTCCGGGCCGCCTCCGGGTCACGCCGGCGCGCCCGTGTCCGGGGCGGTTCCGCCGCCATCACCCACCTCCTCACCCAGCTGTACGCGGGCCCGGGTACCGTCGGCGAACCGCACGGAGACGTGGAACCCGTCCACCGTCACCTCGATGCTCTCCGCCAGCTGCCGCGGCCAGACCGTGTCGCCGGACAGTACCACCGCCGAGACCAGCACCCGCGGACCTTTCCCGTCGTGCTCGGCGTCCAGGTACGGCGTGGCGGAATGCGGGCCGAACGCGTTGGTGTCGAGCCCACGCCGTACGTCGGCGCTGCCGTAGCCGTACAGGCCGATCATCGCGGTGGTCAGCCGATCGATCCGCGTCGCCTGCGCCCAGACATCGCCGGTGTTCGCCTCGGGGCGGTGCTCGCCCGCGACGGCGTACCCTCCGTGCCGCACGACTCCGGCCGGGCCGTCCACGAGGACGCAGCGCACCTCGATGCGCCCGTGCACCAGGCTCGCGACCTCGATCCGCGACTCGCCCGCCTGCCACCAGGAATGCCCGTCGGCGATGCGCTCGATCCGGGTCCGCTTGCCGGCCAGGCTGATGTGGTTGTCGAGCTGCTCGTCGGTGAACTCGGGGCCTGTCCGGCTCGAGTAGGCGAGACGGTTGTAGTGCGGATCGCCTTCGGCTCCGTGGTCGCTGCCGTGGTTGAGGAGGCGGACCAGGCCGTCGTGTTTCGTCGCCTGGACGAGGAAGCCCGGCGCCGGCATCGTCCGGATCTGGTCGTGCTCGTCGAGCGGCACCGCGGCCTCGCGGGCGGTCCACACCTCGTGGTCGGCCGGGAGCAGCAGCCCGAGGAATCCCTTGGACGCCCAGTACGGCGACGCGGGTCCGGAGTACGGCTGCGTCGTCGGCAGGAAGTGGTGGTGCCAGCCGAGCGTCAAGAGGCCGCTGCCGTCCGGCACACCGTGATCGACGAAGTGCCTGAGGGTGCCCGAGCAGAGGCGGCGGGTCTGACCCGGAGTGAGCGGCGTGGCGTCGAGGAGCGCGCCCATCCAGTACGGCGCCGCGGTGGCCATCCGGTAACAGAGGGAGCGACCGAAGTGGATCGGTGCGCCGTCGGTACCGGTCAGATGGACGGCGTCCTCGAGGAAGCGGTGCAGACGTTCCTTGTAGACCTCGAGGCGGCCGGCCGCAGCAGGTCCGGCCATCCGCGTCCACAGGCCCGGGTACAGGTGCATCGCCCAGCCGATGTAGTGGTCGAAGTTCTGCCCGGGGCCGTCGGAGTACCACCCGTCGCCGACGTACCCGTCCTCGATCCGGTCGAGGCCCGCGTCGATGTCGTCCTGCGCGTACGACGCTCCGACGGAGGCGAGGAACTGCTCACCGACCACCTGGAACAACCGCCAGTTGTTGTCCCACGTCCGTGACCCGACGAACCCGCTGAGCCAGTCGACAACATTTTGCTGCTCGCGTCCATCGAGCTTGTCCCACAGCCATTCCCGCGACTCGTGCAGACCGACCGCGATCGCCGCCGCCTCCACCATCTGCTGCGAACACGGCGTCAACCGCGGCCACTCACCCGCCGCACCGGCCACCAGCCCGGGCGCGTACCGCTCGACCAGCCGGTCGTCTCCCCCGGTCGCTGCAATCCGGAACGCGGCCAGCAGGAACGACCGAGCGAACCCCTCCAGCCCGTCACAGTCCGCCCCCGACCAGCTCCCCCGCCCCGGCAACCGCACCTGCGCCCCACTCGCGGTGAACCAAGGCACCAACGAATCTAGCAAGTGATCCGCGACCGCCAGCCAGGTCTCCCGCGTGTACCCGGTCCGCGAAGAAAGAACCCGATCCGGCGCCGGCAACCGCAGCTGCCCCATGCGCCCCTCCTGCTCTGCATCCGCACCCCACCCGGCGCTCACGCGCCCCGCCCCACTCCGCAGGCACGCGGCGTCACGCGAGGGGATAACCCCTGGCGGTGGGGGTTCTCTGCTGGCACACCAACGGAGAACCCCCAACTCGCGGGGATATCCCCTCGTGCGACGGACAGCCGGGTCCTCTGCTCGGTGCGGCTCATGCGATTCGCCTCAGGTCTTCGTGGGTGATGCCGTGGGCGAGGGGCCGGCCGGCGGCCAGTCGCTCGATCTCGGCGATCGCGGAGTCACCCAAGCGGGTGGATTCGTTGCCCATGGCACCGGCCAGGTGGGGGGTGATGAAGACGTTGGGGAGTCGGAGCATCGGGGAGTCGAGTGGGAGTGGCTCGGGGTCGGTGACGTCGAGGATCGCATCGAGGCGGCCGGAGACGCACTCCCGTTCCAGGGCGGCGTGATCGACGACCGGGCCGCGCGCGGTGTTGATGAGTACGCCGCCGTCCGGCATCGCGGCCAGCAGCTCGGCCGACACCAGCCCCTCGGTCTCCGGCAGCAGTGGTGCGTGGACGCTGACGATGTCGCTGGCCGCGAACAGCTCCGGCAACTCACACCACCGCGCGCCGTACGCCGCAGCCTCCGCCCGACCCAGGAACGGGTCGTACACCAGTACGTCGACATCGAGGCCGCGGAGCCGTTCGAGCACCAGCCGGCCGATCCGGGACGCCCCGAGGACGCCGACCGTCGTACCCAGCGTGCCGAGGATCGGTGCCCCCGGCAACGGTCGCTTCAGGCCCGAGGTCCGGAACCAGTCGCGGTGCCGGAAAGCCCGCTTGCCCGCCAGCACGATCGCGGCGACGGTGAACTCCGCGACCGGCACCGCATTCGCGCCCGCCGCCGACGACACCTCCACCCCGCGCTCGAAGACCACCGGGTCCACGAACGTCTTGATCGTCCCGGCCGCATGCACGATCGCCCGCAGCTTCGGCGCTGCGTCGAGCACGTCCGCGGTGATCCGGGGACACCCCCAGCCGGTCAGCAAGACCTCCGCGTCGGCCAGATCGTCCGCCACTTCCGCGAAGGAACCGGCCAGCCGCGGCACACCGTCGACCGCCCCGACCCGCGGCCGGCCGGTGTCGAGGCCTCCCGGGACGTCGAGGCCGAGCACCTCGGCGACGGCAGCGAGACGGGCGCGCGCCGCCGGCGTGACCACCTCGGACCAGGTCTCCGCGGGCATCGCCACGAGCGTGCGCAACCGCGGACTGCTGCCCCGGTCGGGTTCAGGATTCGGCACGGATCACTCCTAGTAAACGGTTACTAAGAACCGTAGGCAGACTGTCGACCATCGGTCAAGACAAGTTCCACGAACGCTTGACAGCAAGGCGCTGAACGTTTCATGGTTGCTGCCACCACCACAGCAACCGTTTACTATCAGGAGGCGCCCAATGCACCGCGTCAGCCGCTCCCCCGGCCGCGCCACGTCCTGGTCCGCCCGCCGGGCAGCCTCCCGAGCCGCCCGCCGAGGGCAGCACGGGCGCGGAGGCCCTGGGTTGGGGGCCCGGTTGTGGCGGGATCGGGTGATGTTGTTGCTGGTGCTGCCCGGGTTGCTGTTCTTCGTGGTGTTCCACTACGTGCCGCTGCTCGGCAACGTGATCGTCTTCCAGGACTACCAGCCGTATCTCGGGTTCAAGGAGAGCCCGTGGGTCGGCTTCGGCAACTTCGCGGTGTTCGCCGAGCCGGACTTCTACCGGGCCTTGCTCAACACCCTGAAGTTCGCGCTGCTCCAGCTCGTCCTGTTCTTCCCGGCGCCGATCGGGCTGGCGCTGCTGCTGAACAGCATCGTCAGCCCGAAGGTCAAGCGGTTCGTGCAGAGCGTCGTGTACCTGCCGCACTTCATCGGCTGGGTGATCCTGATCTCGATCAGTCAGCAGCTGATCGGCGGCACCGGACTGCTCCCGCAGCTGCTCGGCGAGCTCGGTCTGCCACGCGTCGACCTGATGACGAGTTCCGGCTTCTTCCCCTGGCTGGTGACGCTGCAGCTGATCTGGAAGGACGCCGGCTGGGGCACGATCATCTACCTCGCCGCGCTGCTCAACATCGACACCGAGCACTACGAGGCCGCGGCGATCGACGGCGCGGACCGCTGGCGGCGGCTGTGGCACGTCACGCTGCCGGGCATCGTGCCGGTCACGTTGCTGCTGCTGATCCTGAACCTGGGCAGCATCCTGTCGGTCGGCTTCGAGCAGATCCTGCTGCAGCGCGACGCGGTCGGCGCCGACGCGGCCGAGGTCCTCGACACCTACGTCTACTTCCACGGCGTCCTCGACGGCCAATGGGGTCCGGCGGCAGCCGTCGGCCTGGTCAAGGGCGCCATCGGCCTGGTGCTGATCCTCGGCGCCAACAAACTCGCCCACCGTTTCGGCCACGAAGGGATCTACAGCCGATGAAGACCTCGCAGCGGCCGCCGTGGATGGAGGCACCGAGCAAGGCCGGGCTGGCGATCAAAGGCGTGGTGATCGCGGTCGTCTGTCTCCTGGTGCTCTACCCGTTCGTCAACATCGTCGCGACGAGCCTGGCCGGCGAGTCCGAGATCACCCGGCGCGGCGGCCTCATCCCGTTGTTCCCGAGCGAGCCGACGCTGGCGGCGTACAAGACGATCTTCGCCGGCGGCGTGGTCAGCCATGCGCTGCTGGTCAGTGCGGGCATCACAGTCATCGGTACGGCGCTGAACCTGGTCGTCACGATCGCGCTCGCGTACGGGCTCAGCCGGCCGATCGTCGGCGGGCGGTTCGTGTTGACAGCAGTATTGTTCACAATGCTCTTCGGGGCCGGGATCATCCCGAACTTCCTGCTCGTCAAGGCGCTCGGGTTGTACGACTCGTACGCGTCGCTGATCGTCCCGGGCCTGGTCAGCGCCTTCAACTTCCTGGTGCTGCGCAACTTCTTCCAGAACATCCCGGCCGAGCTGCTCGACAGCGCCCGGATCGACGGCGCCGGCGACCTCGCGATCCTGCTCCGGATCGTGCTGCCGCTGTCGAAGGCGGTGCTCGCCGTCGTCGCGCTGTTCTACGCGGTCGGGCACTGGAACGCGTTCTTCAACGCACTGCTCTACCTCAGCGACACCGGCAAGTGGCCGTTGCCGCTCGTGCTGCGCCTCTACGTCCTGCAAGGACAGCCGGTCGGCGGTGCTTCCGAGTCGCCCGGCGAGGCGGTCGCGTCGATCCAGGCCGTGCAGATGGCGGTCGTGGTCGTGGCGCTCGTCCCCATCCTCTGCGTCTACCCGTTCCTGCAGCGCTACTTCACCAAGGGCGTACTCACCGGCGCCATCAAGGGTTAGGAGAAACACCGTGACCACCAGTCGCAGAAGCTTCCTGCGGAGCGCAGTCGGCGTCGCCGTGATGAGCGCCACCGGCGTCCCGACGCTGGTTGCCTGCAGCAACGGCAGTACGGCGGCCGGGCCCGCCCGCGCGTCCTCGGTGACGTTGCCGACCTACGTCGCCTTCGACGGGCCGAAGCCGGACCTCGCCGGCACCGCGGACGGCGTACCGCCGGGGTACCTGATGTACCCGAAGGACCTCGTCACCACGGTGAAGACGCCGCCGCTGTCCGGCGGCAAGGTGAGCGTGATGACCGACATCTTCGACCCGCTGCCGCCGGCCAAGGACAAGAACGCGGCCTGGCAGGCGGTCGAGCAGAAGCTCGGCGGCACGCTCGACCTGACGATCGTCCCGGACAGCGACTGGGCGACGAAGTTCCAGACGGTGCTCGCCGCCAACGAGCTGCCGGATCTGGTGCTGTTGTCGGATTCGAGTCTTGTCAACAATCTACCGGCCTTCTTGTCGGCAAAGTGCACCGATCTGACGCCGTATCTGTCCGGTGACAAGGTCAAGGACTACCCGAACCTCGCGAACATCCCGCAGGTGATCTGGCAGGCGTGCGTGGTGCAGGACAAGATCTACGGGCTGCCGATCCCGCGCAGCATCACCGGCGGTGCGGGCTTCTACAACAAGCGGCTCTTCGACGCGGCCGGTATCGAGTACCCGGCCACCGCCGAGGACTTCCTGGCCGCCTGCAAGGAGCTGACCAGGCCGCAGCAGGGCCAGTGGGCGATCGTGAACTCCAAGGGCAACACGTTCTTCACGATGATCCAGCAGATGTTCGGCGTCCCGAACGGCTGGAAGGACGACGGCGGCAAGCTGACCCGTAGCTTCGAGACCCCGGAGTACAAGGCCGCCCTCGAGTTCGCCGTCCAGCTCGTCAAGGCCGGCGTCACCGTGCCCGGCTCCGACGGGATCGACGGCACCGCCCGCAAGAACGCGTTTCGCGCGGGCAAGGGCGCGCTGGTGTACGACGGCTTCCCGGCGTACTCCGGGTACGTCAAGGACATGTCCCGGCTGGACCCGGACAACGACCCGCGGGCGTTCGTCCCGATGGCGCCGAAGGGCGGCAAGGCGAACACCTGGTCGGACAACATCCTGTTCGCCTACACGCTGATGAAGAAGGCCGACGAGCAGCGCGCCAAGGAGCTGCTCGCGGTGGCGAACTTCTTCGCCGCGCCGTTCGGCAGCACCGAGAACCTGCTGCTCACGTACGGCGTCGAGGGCGTCGACTTCACCCGCGACGCGAAGGGCAACCCGACCCTGACCGGCAAGGGCGAGGCCGAGATGACGGTGCCGTGGAAGTACATCACCGCCCCGCCGCAGGCGCTCTACAACGCCCAGTTCCCGACCTACGTCGAGCGCGCGCACGAGGACCTGACGAAGCTGATCGGCATGGTGGTCAAGGACCCGACCGCGAGCCTCATCTCGCCGACCAACGACAAGTCCGGCGGCGACATCGGGCAGGCGCTGACCGACGTCCGCAACGACGTGATCGCCGGGCGGAAGCCGATCAGCGCGTTCGAAGCCGCGGTGCAGAAGTGGGCGAAGGACGGCGGCGACAAGATCCGCGGCGAGTTCGAGTCGGCCTTGAGCGGCGGTGCGAGCCCGCGATGAGCTGGCTGACCGAGGCGCGGTTCGGGCTGTTCGTGCACTGGGGCATCTACGCGGCCGCGGCGCGGCACGAGTGGGTGAAGTCGTACGAACAGCTCACCGACGACGACTACCAGCCGTACTTCGACCACTTCGAGCCGGACCTGTACGACCCGGTGCGCTGGGCTGACGACGCGTGGAACACCGGTATGCGCTACCTGGTGATCACCACCAAGCACCACGACGGGTTCTGCCTGTGGGACTCCAAGCTGACCGACTACTCGGCGCCGAACACGCCGTGGGGCAAGGACCTGCTCGCGCCGATGGTCGACGCGTTCCGGGCGCGCGGGTTCAAGATCGGGCTGTACCACTCGTTGCTCGACTGGCACCACCCGGAGTTTCCCGTCGACCTGTACCACCCGCAGCGCAAGGACGTCGACTTCATCGACCGTACGGCCGGCCGCGACGTCTCGAAGTACGCCGACTACCTGCACGGCCAGGTCCGCGAGCTGCTCACGGGATACGGGCAGATCGACGTGATGTGGTTCGACTTCTCCTACGCCGATCGCGGGTTCAACGCCAAGGGCCCGGACGAGTGGCGGTCGGCCGAACTGCTCGCGATGGTCCGCGAGCTGCAGCCGGGCATCCTTGTCAACAATCGACTGGGACTCGGTGCGGGTGACTTCACCACGCCCGAGCAGGTGCAACCGCCGGGCAACGAGGTTGCTGCCGGCAACGGGACGCAGGTGCCGTGGGAGGCGTGCCACACCCTCAACGGCAGCTGGGGGTACCACCGCGACAACCACGACTGGAAGTCGCCGGCGCTGCTGATCCGGATGCTCGTCGACGCGGTCTCGAAGGGCGGCAACATGCTGCTCAACGTCGGCCCGAACGGGCGTGGCGCCTGGGAGCCGCGCGCACTCGACGTCCTCTCGGGCATCGGGGACTGGGTGCGGCTGCACGAGCGGTCCGTGCGCGGCTGCGGTCCGAGCTCGTACGTGCCGCCGGCGGATTGCCGCTACACGCAGAACGGGCGGCGGCTGTACCTGCACGTGTTCGCCTGGCCGATGGGTCATCTCCATCTGCCCGGGCTGGGCGACCGCGTCGAGTACGCGCAGTTCCTGCACGACGCGTCGGAGGTCAAGCGGGTGGACGTCGATCCGGCGGCCCCCGGGCACACGTACCTCACCGGCCTGCCGGAGAACACGCTGACGCTCAAGCTGCCGAACCGCGCCCCCGAGGTCGACAGCTGCGTGATCGAGCTCTTCCTGCGCGACTGAGCCCGCCCCGAACGACGAAGGCACCCACCTCGACCCGGTGGGTGCCTTCGTCCTTTGTCTACTCGCGGATTGTCTACTCGCGGATCGCGGACGGGTCGGTCGGCGGCGGGGTCAGGTGCAGCGCGCCGATCCGGGCGATCGCCTCGGCGTCGACCGGGACGCCCCAGGCCCGGAAGAAGTCGCCCAGGTCGTAGCCGGCCGTCTGGCTGGACAGGACGACCAGGTTGCGCAGCCGGAGTACCTCGTCGGTGTAGTCGCTCGCGTACGGCCGCTCGACCCGGACCAGCTTGTGCAGGTCCGGCCAGAAGCTGTTACCGAACGCCAGCCGCAGTTGCTCGAACATCACGAGCTTCTCGTAAGGGTCGAACGTCGTGCCGTAGTTCACGCCCGGCGTCCGCAGCTTGCCGGGGGCGCTCTGCCACGGCGTCAGCCCGGTCTTGGCGTCCGGTGCGTGCAGCCGCGGCACCTGGCCGTACTTCGTGGCAAAGACCGCGTTGACCGCGAGCGAGTAGATGTTGACCGTCACCTCCGTCAGCGAACTCGGCTTGTAGGTGATCTGCTGATGCTGATGACCGAGCTCGTGATAGATGCCCCAGCCGCGGGTCCGCAGGCCGGTCACGGTCAGCATCCGGTCCTGGATCGGCGGCGGGAACGACATGTGCCCGTGCGTCGCGTACGCCCCGACGCCGGTGATCGCCGACGGGTAGCCGACGAAGTGGTACCGGTGCGCCAAGCGGGCGTGCACCGGCGCGGATCCGTCGTACCCGCTGGTCGCGTCCTCGATCCCGATGATCTCCTCGTAGGTGGCCAGCAGGTCGGTGTGGTTCTCGGTGCGGTACGTCAAGGCCGACGCGCGTTCCACGGTGATCATCGCGCGCGGGCCGACGAGTTCGACGTACGGCGTGGTGCGCTCGTCGAGCTGGCGCTGGAAGTCGGCCTCGCCGGTGCAGCCGAGGACGAAGTACGGCATCGGCTGCGCCTGCTCGCCGATCGAGACCTTGGCCTGACCGGTGCCGCCGATCAGCTTCAGGTAGACGACACCGCCGCCGGCGTCGGTCACGGTGTTGCGACCGACCTGGAGCGGGTACTCGCGGGGCGACTTGAACTCCTTTCGGGCGTCGGCGTCGGGCGCGCCGATCACCAGCGTCGGAGCCTGGCTGCCGGCGTGGACGACCACGGTGAGCGCGGTGGCCGCCGGCAGGTAGAAGCCGGTCGGGCGGAGTTCGCTGGCGCTGAGCGAGTCCTGCGTCCGGTCGAGCTCGGTCGTGCGCGCCGACGGGAGCGCGGGGATGGTGATCGTACTGGTCTGCGCTCTCGCGACAGCTGGTACGGCGGCCAGCGCCAGGCCGGCTCCGGCTACTTGAAGGACACGTCGCCTGGTGAGCTGCAGGGGGCGGGCGTGCGGCATCATCGAACAACCTCCTGGTTGAACTTGCCAGCACCCGGCGACCCGGCCGGCCCTGGTGGCCGGCCCCGGTTGCTTGCGAAACTCAGTGGAAGGACACGCTGTGGGTGGCACCCTTGGTGCCGCCGACCGCGACGTCCAGGACAAGCTGCTTGCCAGCAGCAACTACCGTGACCGCCGAATCCTTCGCGATCACCTCGCCGACCTGCCGGTCGACGGTCAGCCGGACGGTCTGCGCGGTCCGGCTCGGATCGGACACCGCGACAGTCGTCGTCGGTCCCTCCTTGCCGATCACCACCGAAGCAGGCCCGTCACACGCCACCGAAGGCGCTCCGGCGCCGCCCGGCACCTCGGACACGGAGCCTGCGGTCCAGAAGTTCACCAGCACGAGGTTCTCGCGGTGGGATCGAATGGCTTGGACATTCGGATTGTTGACAAGGATCGTCATCCCGGGATCGGCCGCCAACTCCGCCGTCCGCCGGCTGGTTGCGTTGGGCAACACCACGTACGCGTACGAGCCGACGTCAGTACCGTGCTCCAGGACGAGCTTCGCGTAGCGGCGGCTGTACGGCGTGGTCGAGCCGGCGGTGTCGTTGCCGACGTTGATCTCGGACCAGGCCCCGGTCCGGTCCTCACGCTGCACCCGCAGACGACCACCGGCCGGGAAGACGTAGCCGGCAACGCCGTCCAAGTGGGCCCACACCGGATCGGAGTACGTCTGGTCCGCGGCCGGCCCTCCGTCGATCTGCAGCGCGGCCGTCCCGTTCTCGTGGAGATTCCGATTGTCGACAATCGTCTCCACCGGGTAGCCGTCGGTGCCGCTGATCCCGGCGCCGAGCGCCACGATCGAGTCACGCAGACAGAACCAGGACTTCCTTGCCTGCAAGGTCTTGTCGTGGTTGATCAGGTGCATACCGACCGCACCGGCGACGCCCCGGTACGACGCTCCGCCGACCCATTCGGCGTACGCCGCGACCGTCCCGGTGCCGCTGCCGGACCCGCCCGGTTGCCGCGGCTGCGCGCTGACCGTCGTACCCGGCATGCGCTGCGCGTCGACCGTCGGCCAGTACGCGTCGTTGAACTGGGACTGGTCGTCGTTGTACAGGTACGTCATCCCGTCGCCGACGTACCAGCCGCGGAGGTTCTCGCCGTTGCCCCACTCGTAGCGGGCCATGCGCTTCGACGACATCGCGATCGCAAAGGTCCAGCCCGGGCGGCGGTGCACGACGCGGTCCTGGTTGTAGAACTGGAAGTGCCGCGGAACGGCCGGCGCCGGTGTGACGGCGGCGTCGGCGAGCAGCGCCTTCGCCCGGGAGATCTCGGGGATCGACGCGCCGGGGAGGTAGTCGTCGAGCCGATCGCGGGTGATCCACCCCTTGGCCAGGGCCTTGTAGCGAGACGCGTACGGCTCGGCGACGCCGCTCGCGAGGAGCAGGACGGTCGACGTCGTGCCGTGCCCGTTGCGGTGGTCGCCGGCACGTTCGCGGGAGATCGCCCGGCCGGACACGCAGTCCATCATCAGACCGTCGACGACGAACGGGGCGAAGCTGGCCTCGACGGCGTCGAGCAGTACGGCGCGGTTCGGGTCCGCGATCTCCCAGGTGGAGCCGCCGAGCAAGGCGATCAGGTTCGCGACACCGCCAAGCGCGACGTTGCCGTACGTACCGACGTACGCGAGGTTGCCGTGCTGGACGAACGAGCCGTCACGGTAGAAGCCGTCGCCGCTGGTGACGTAGGTGAAGACGCTGTTCTTGCCGGATTCGGCGACATCGCTGAGCGCGTCACGGGCGGCGGCGAGCTTGGCGGCCGACTTGCCGACGATGCCGCGGAGCGCGACGATCAGCGCCTTGTCGACCCGGTTCGCGCCGGTCTCGCGGAGCGTGGGGGCGTTGGTCCGCCGGTTCGGATCGGGCACGAACCGGTCGACGGCCGTCAGGTACTTCGTGAGCTGGTCGGCCGACAGCACGTCGTACGCCAGGATGCAGGTGTCCAGCAGAGCGCGCGGCGAGCCGATCTCCCAGAACCACCAGTTCCCGGTCTCTTTCAGCGTCTCGTTGTACGCGTTGGCGTTCAGGAAGTCGAGCGCGCCACTGAGCAGCGAGCCGGCGTCGGTCAGCGTGGTCCCGGCGGTCGCACGCGCCAGCGCGATCGTCTTCAGGCGGGTGTAACTGATGCTGAAGTTGCCACTGCTCGGGCTGAGCGGCAGGTCCGGCCAGAGCGCCGGCCGGTCGGCCGCGGTCATCATCGTGTCGACGAACTGCTGGGCCTGCGAGCTCAGGTTCGCGAGCGCGTCGGCGTACGCCGGATCGGCCGCGTCGATCGCGCCACCGGTGCTGAGCTCGGCCCAGCGCGCCCGCAGGACGTCGAACTCGTCCTCGGCGAACGCGCGGGTGGGCAGCCCCAGCGTGCTGAGCGCACCGGCGGCGAGCCCGGCCTGAAGCAACAGTCGACGACGGATGAAGGGCGGCATCGCGGACTCCTCGGGCGGCAGTAGTAAACGCTTACCGCACAGCCTGCCGTCTGCTCACAACAGTCGTCAACAGCTCACTGTGATCAGTTCTGATCACTTTCACGGCAGCAGGTCGCGGACCACCGCATCGGCGAGCAACCGCCCGCGATCGGTCAGCACGAGCCGCTCGTCGCCCGCCGGCCGGCCTTCGACCACGGCCAGGCCGTTGCCGACGACGTCGTCCACGGCAGCACGCCCCTCCGCGTCCAGCACGTCCAGCGGCAGCCCCGCCGACAGCCTGACCTCGAGCAACACCCGCTCGATCCGCCGGGTCTCCTCGTCGAGGGTCTCGCGCGCGTGGGCCGGACTTTCACCCGCGTTGATCCGTTCGGCGTACGCGGTCGGATGCTTGACGTTCCACCAGCGCACCCCGCCGACGTGGCTGTGCGCGCCCGGGCCGATCCCCCACCAGGTGTCGCCCCGCCAGTACAGCTCGTTGTGGCGGCAGCGCGCCTCCGCACTGCGGGCCCAGTTGGACACCTCGTACCACCGGAGTCCGTCGGCCGACAGCAACTCGTCGGCCAGCACGTACTTGTCGGCGAGGTCGTCGTCGTCCGGCATCGGCAGCTCACCCCGCCGGATCCGCCGCGCGAGCTGCGTACCGTCCTCGATGATCAAGGCATAGGCGCTGACGTGGTCCGGCTGCGCCGACAGCGCCGACTCCAGCGACGCCCGCCAGTCGTCGAGCGACTCACCCGGGGTGCCGTAGATCAGGTCCAGGTTCACGTGTTCGAAGCCGGCCGCGGTCGCTTCCTTCACCGCCTGCAACGCCCTCCCCGGTGTGTGCTGCCGGTCGAGGATCCGCAGGACGTGCGACGACGCGCTCTGCATGCCGAAGCTCACGCGCGTGAACCCCGCTTCGAGCAACGCCTCGAGGTAGGCCGGATCCACCGACTCCGGGTTGGCCTCGGTCGTCACCTCCGCGCCCGGCGCCAGACCGAACTCGTCCCGCACCGCGGCCAGCATCTTCCCCAGATCCGCGGCGGGCAGGAGGGTCGGCGTACCGCCTCCGAAGAACACCGTCTCGACCGGCCGGTCCAGGTCCTGCAGGACGCGCCGCGCGAGCCGGACTTCGGCGACCGCGGCCTCGGCGTACGACGCCTGCGATCCACCGCCGCCCAGCTCCTTCGCGGTATAGGTGTTGAAGTCGCAGTACCCGCAGCGCGACGCACAGAACGGCACGTGCAGGTAGAACCCCAGCGGCCGCTCCGCCGCCTCCCGGACGGCAGCATCCGGCAGCGCCCCGTCCCGGGGCGCAACCTCCCCCTCGGGCAATGTCGACGGCACCCACCCATCGTACGGGGGTACCTAAGGACAGGTAGTCCTCCACCGTCGTCGCGATCGCCACGCTCAAGCCCTTCCGTCGGTGAAGGCCAAGGTCGGGCCGACCATCGACTACCTCGGCATCCTGCTCATCGGTCTCGCCGCGACCGGGCTGACGTAGGTGACGACCTGGGGCGGCAACGGCCGCGCTCGTCCTAAGGCACCACAAGCGCAACCCGGCACCCGAAGTACTCGCCGAGTCCGGCCTGCCGCTGAGCGCCGCAGAGGCCTGGAGATGTTCCAGCGCTTCGTCGGCGCCTTCCGCAGCTGGATACTCGCCCGCCTCATCGACTGGGACCCCGACGACTCCGAAGCCTTCTCCCACGCCGTCGGCCGCATCGCCGAGCAAATGATCGACCAAGGCCAATCCCTCGCCATTGGCAAACACGCCGCACTCGCGGCGAGTCAGGAGTAGAGCCCGTCCGTCTCCACCTGCCAGCTCTCCGAGATGGCGTGCGACAGGTCGTCGTCGGGTCCGACCTCGTTCAGGTACTCCGCGACCTTGCTCGCGGTTCGGCTCCGCGGCTCGACCAGCGGTTCGTCGTCGTAGTCCCCGTCCTCGGCGTCGTCGTCCCCGTCGTCGTACGGGCCCGAGCCGGTCGTCGCATCCACCTTGGCGAGCTCGGAGTCGAGCCGTTCGGTCTGTCCGCGGGCCACGCCGACCTGTTCGATCCCGAACCGGAGGAGTTTCTCGGAGGCGGTTCCGATCTCGGCGAGCAACTCGCGGGTCAGGCCGGGACGGCTGCCCAGTTCCCGCAGTGTGAGGTTCTCGGCCTTCTGTACCGCGTCCGCGACGCCCTCGGCGTACTCCGGGCTGTCCTGCCGGCCGCTGCGGCGCAGCAACCGCAGATAGCTCGTGGTCGCGACCAGATAGTCCAGGGCGGATTCGCCGTACCCCGCCCTCAGCGCGTCACGGAGCTCGGAGGCCTCACGGACCGCTTCGAGGAACCGCTGCATCCGTTCGAGCACGCGCAGTACGTCGAGTGTCAGGCTGACCGCTTCCTCCGACCGCCGCCGGCGCAACGCCGCGTCCCGGGCGCCCCGCAGTACCCGCAAGGCCTCGTCGAACTCACGGAATGCTTCGAGCGCCTCCACCTCGGCCGACGGCACCAGCGACTCGCCGTTCGGTCCGCGACGCTGATGCGCCAGATCGAGCGCGACCTCGGGCCGGCCGGCGCGCAACTCGGCGGCGATCAGGGGCGCCGTCGCGGCCGCCCAGGTCTGGTCGTCGGCCTCGCGCATGATCTCGTCCGGCAGGCTGATCCGCCCCTCGGCCTGTGCCCACAGGTACTGCTGGCCGCGCGCGGGAAGCTCGTCGATCGAGTCCAGCAGGGACGGCAGCGCATCCTTGTCCCAGTGGGCGGCGAGGGTACTGCCGGACTGACCGAGCATCAGCCGGTGGTACAGCTCCTCCGCCCGGGCGGCCGGGCCCCGCAGCCGCGCGTAGTATCTGTACGCGGCCCGGTGGATCTTTGCGACCTGCGGCTTCTGGTCCCGCTGGAGCTTCGGCAGCATCAGCTTCCGGACGTCCGCGCGATGCCGCAGCGAACGGCCGTCGCTCGTGACCAGCGTCGCCTCCCGCTCCAGCTGCCGGAACAGCTCGTTCGCGTGCCGGTCGGTCTTCACGGTGATACCGCACGGTCTGGCCAGGACGTGCCGGATGACGTCCGGCGTCACCACCCGGACGACCAGTCCGGGGTGCGCGATCCGGCGTACCTCCCGGTTGTCGATGTGCATCAGGATTCGCCGGTACAGGACGCCCTGGATCTGGCCCTCCTGCAGCTCCAGGTCGAGCAGCGGATCATCGGCCTGGCTGACCCGGAGGATCTCGATCGCAAGGCGCAGGCTCAACGGGTTGCGACCGACCAGTCCGATAGTCCGCTCGGCCAGCTCCACCGATGCGGCCACCCCGTCCGCGTCGAGGATCATCTGTACCGCCGACGTGTGGTCCAGCTCGGTCAGCGAGATCACCGTGGCGTCCAGCTCCGCACCCAGTCCGGTGTCGAGCGCCCGCCCCGCGATCACGATCCTTGTCATCGGGATCAGGCGCAGTAGCTGGTCGAGAGAGTCCTTCAGCACGTACAGATCGGTGATCCGGCGGCGCTGGACCTCCTCGAAGGTGTCGAGTACGACGAGCAGCCCGCCGCTGACGTACGGCGTGATGAGCTTGGCGGCCCGCGCGATCAGACTCCGGGACAACCGGGTGCTGCTCGTCGGCGCCGACGCGTGCGAGCTGAGGCCGAGGGTCTCCTCGTCGGTGTTCTCCTGAACCCGCAAGTCGTCGATCAACGGCCGCAGTCGCTCCGACAGCACCGGCTGCTGGATTGTCAGCTGACGCAGGATCTCGGACATCAGCTGGGCAGGCCGGTCGGCCTCCAGCGCGCCCCGGTCGAAGTTGAGGTACGCGAACAGCCCGTCCGTCCGCCCGGTGATGAACTTCGCCAGCAGTGTCGACTTCCCGACCCCGCCGACACCCGAGATCACCAGCGGTCGCGTTCCGCCGAACAGGTGCTCCTGGAGCAACCCGAGTTCCGTCGTACGTCCGTAGAAGCCGTGGGCGCCGAAGGTCTTCAGCGGGGCGAGCAGTTCCTCCCGGGCCAGGGCCGCCTCGATGGCCTCGACGTTCCGGGCGGCCGGGAAGGCGTCGCTGAGCCAGCGCGCGACCTGCAGGTCCGCCGACAGCGATTCCAGCGTCGGCGGCTCACCGTCCGCCGTCGGCGTCGGGTCGATCGCGCGGGACAAGGCGCTCTGCGCGGGCCCTGTCGGGTTGATCGTCGTACGGCGGAGCGCATCGGCGGCGGCTTTCGGGCCGAGGTCTCGCAGGGTCCGTCGGCGTACCGAATCGACCAAGGCCCAGTGCGCGGCGCCGTCCGGCCCGCGCACTCGGCGGCAGTCCTCGATCAGGAACTCGCTGATCACCTCGTCGACCTCGTCGGATTCGCCCGGAACATCCAGCCACCAGGCATCGAACCAGACCAGGACGGCGGCCTGAGCCCGGAGCAGCTCCCGCGGGCCGGGCGGCTGGATCAGGTGGGTACGACGGCTCCGGACCGGCCGCCCGGCCGTGCGCGGCTCCGGCAGGCTGGTCATGCGCTCTGTCCGATCAAGCTGCAGATGGTCTCCCGCGCGATCCCGTAGATCGTCTCGCCGGCGAGCGCGAACTCGTCCGCGACCGGGTCACGTCCGTCCCACACCTGGGAGGTCCAGCCGTCGAGCTCGGCGTCGGTCGCCGGATAGCCGAGGTGCGCGGCGGCCACCGCGAACAACTGGCGGACGTCCGGACGCGTGATCGGGCTGATCGGCTCCTTGCGGGTCTGCGGCGGCACCAGGCCGTCGAAGCCGGTGACCACGAGTTTCACCTCACCCAGCTCGGCGTTGACGTCGACGGAGTGCAGCAGCTTCTCGACAAGCCCGCGCGCGTCGGGATCGACGTTGGCCCGGTCGAGTCCGTCGATCACGATCCAGCGCGGTGACCGCACCGGCGGGAAGTTGTCCCGCAACTCGTTCATCAGCAGCCGCGCGCGGGTGTGCGGATCGGGTACGTCGGCGACAACGTCCGCGCTGATGGCGAACTTGAAGTGGCCGGCGAGCCGCTGCGCCAACTCGAGCGCGCCGAACCGCTCGGTGCCCCATTCAGCGACGTCGATCAACAGCACGGGGAAGCCCTCCGACCGCGCGAGCACCTGCACGAGCTGGTACGAGTACGTCTTGCCCGAGGCCGACCCGCCGGTGATGTTGAGCGTCCGGAAGCCCTCCTTGTTCAATTTCCTGAGCTCGGAACGAAGCTTGCCGCGGTTGATCATCGGCTGCGACATCCCCGAGCCGACGAACATCGCGTCGAGCGGATCCGGCGGCTCGTACCAGGCCGTGCCCCGCTTGGTCAGCTTGAGCTTCAGGTAGTACTCGAGGTCCTCGCGCCGCGCCGGGAACCGGTCCGCCATGTGCGCGACGACGTACCGCAGGCGTCCGCCGCGGCGCAGGTCCAGGACGTACCCGGTCCAGAACGCCTTGGCCTGGAACTGCTCGTCCCAGTAGATGTCGGCGACGTCGATCTCGTCGATCGACTCCAGCTCCTTCTCGACGTCCCGCCGGTACCGCACGAGCTCCGCCAGCAACATCGCGAGCGCCGTGGTCTGTTCGTCCTTCTCGTCCGTGGACTCCTCGATCCACAGCTGCCCGCTCATGACACCCCCTGCACCCCGGCCACCGCGAGGTCAGCGACGACCCGGTCGATCCGCTGTCCCTGGTTCCGGTACTCCGGTTTGCCGTCGATCTCCCGTTCGACCCAGCGATGGTGCAACGCGACGACGTTCCACTCCTCGTCGAACACCGGTGCGCCCGACGATCCACCCTCGGTGTCCGTCCAGTACTGGACCACGGAATCGTCGACCGAACGCACCAGGTTGTGGTGCATCCCGATCATCTTCGGGCGGCCACCCGGATGCTGGATGATGTAGACCCGGTCGTCGACGGCCAGGTCGACCGTCGCGGCGGCGATCGACAGCGCGGGGAACTCGGGCGGGATCGGCGTGGTCGCCTTCAGCACAGCCCAGTCCCGATCGGCGCCCGCGATCACCGAGCCGGGATCGCAGGCCACGACGAACGGCCGCTTGGGCGCGTCGGCCCGATCGAGCTCCCAGCCGAACCACGCCTCGATCTCGGACGCCGGCGTGAGTACGCCCGCGTTCTCCTGAAACACGACGTGATGATTGGTCAGGATCAGATCCGCACCGATCCGGAAACCCGTTCCGAAGTAGCGCTTCTTGCCGATCCGTACCTTGAGCAGGCAGATCGAGCGGGCCCGATCCAGACCGACCTCGAGGAAGGAGATGTCGAGCAAGGTGTTCTGGCCCTCGACGATCTGCCGCTCGGTGCCCTCCCCGCTGAATCCCTTCCACGGCGGACCGCCGCCCTCGGTTTCCTCCTCGGCCGGCGGGCTCACGGGATTCGACGCCAACGCGTCGGCCAGCACGGGCGCGAGCCGAGGCTGCTTCGTGGCGACATGTTCCAGCAACGCACGCAGTTGCTCGGTCCTGGCGGCTTCCTTCAGCACCGAACGCCAGATCGACTGAGCCGCGCCGTCGAAGTCGATCTCGCTGCCGTCGATACCGACGTCGTCGACCACCTCGGCGATGTCTTTGTACCGTCGATACACCGAGGTCAGCGTGCGCAGGACGTTCTGTACGACGGGATCGCCGAACGGCAACGGATAACGATCGAGCGGATGATCGGCCATGCGCGGGACCTACTTCTTGCTCGTGCTCGCCAGCACACCGACCAGTGCGCCGCCGATGGATCCCAGTAGCACGGCCAATCCTTCCGGCATGTTCTTGTCGTTCAGCACCAGGACGAGCCAACCGACCATGCCGACGAGCAGCGCCAGCAAGAGCCCGCCGATCACCAGCATGTAGACCGGACGATTCACCGGCGTGATGTCCTCGGGCGCCAGTTCGTCGCCCTGTTTCGCCCGCTGTGTCTCGGGAATCTCGCGCTCAGGCAGCGTCATGTCCCCCACCCCCAAGCCCAAGATAGCAACGCTCGTCACGTACTGTCACCAGCTGCGCTCTTACGTCTTGCGGGTCCGCGGAGCATCATGGCGGCAGGGGTCGATCGACGAGGGGGAGCCGTGACGGTCGTCGACATTCACTGCCATACATTCAACGGGGACGACCTTCCGGTGAGGGGGTTCGTCAAGGCCGTGGCCGGACAACGCAGCCAGCTGGCCAAGGCCCTTGCCTGGGCGCTGGCCGACATCACCCAGGCGATGGCGTCCGGAGCGGACGAGATCGCCGAACTCGACCGGCTGATCGAGTCTGGGCCTGGGGAGAACGAAGGGGTGGAGGAATCCGCGCTGAGCCAAGCGGCCGCGGACGGCGAGGATCTGCTCACCAGGCTTGAACACGAGCAGCCGGTTCTCGCCGCGGCCGCCGGAGCCGAGGCTGCTGACGGCCGGCGGCCGAGCTCACCGGACGAGTCGTTTCTCGGTGGCATCGACGATCTTCGTCGCTATCTGAGCTGGGCTGCGCTGTTCGGCAAGAACCGGTTGGCACTGACGAGAGCGCTGATCGACACCTATCCCGAGGTCGATCTGTTCACGCCGATGCTCGTCGATTTGCAGGGCCTCGATGACAGTCCGAAGACCAGTCCGCTGCAGCAACTGGAACTCCAGGAGAAGATCAGCCGGCTGGGCATCCTCGGGCAGCTCGGCGCCCAGGTCCTGCCGTTCGTCGGGTTTGATCCGCGCCGCTTCGGCGCGGTCGCCCTGGTGAAGGAAGCCGTGACCGAGTTCGGGTGCATCGGCGTCAAGATGTATCCGCCGATGGGGTTCCTCCCCTGGCGCAACCGGCAGGCCGGCGTCCCCGGCATGAGCGCGGAGCAGGCCCTCGGCGTCGACGACGCGCTGGCGAACCTCTACGACTGGTGCACCGAGCACGACGTCCCGATCACCGCTCACGGGAACCCGACCCAGTTCGCGAAGCGCGCTTACATGGACTTCTCGGGCCCCGAGCGCTGGGCCACGGTCCTGGAGCAATGGGGAGGCCTCCGGCTGAACCTCGGTCACTTCGGATGGAACGGCCGACCCGACTGGCCGCGGAGGATCGCCGAGCTCACCAGCGTCCATCCGAGGTTGTACGCCGACATCGGCAACCACGACCTGGACGACCTGGACGACACCATCGAGGTTCTGGACCAGATCTTCACCGCACAGCAGGAGATGCGACAGCGATTCATGTTCGGCTCGGACTGGTACATGGTCGCGAACCACCTGGACTTCGAGCACTTCTTGACCAGGGTCCGCGCCGCGTACCTCGCCAAGTTCCCGACCCACCTGGACAGCTTCATGGGCAGCACGGCCCTGACCTTCCTGGGTTTCGACGATCCCACCAACAAGAACAACCAACGCGTCTGCGAGCGCTACATGACGTACGGCGCAACTCCACCCGCTTGGCTCGCGACGGAGTCCGACTCCCCGTGAGCTGTCATGCTTGACGGGTGGCTGTGGACGTGGCTGCTGCGATGGCGGGCAGTTTTCTTGGTGGGTTGCCGGAGGAGCTGACCGGGCGGTTGCTCGCGTCGGGTCGGCGGGCCGATTACCCCGCGGGTAGCACGCTGTACCGGGAGGGCGCGGCTCCACAGGCGATGCTCGTCGTTCGTGGGTTGCTGCGGGTGTTCATGTCGTCGCCCGAAGGCCGCCAGGTGACGGTGCGGTACGCGCGGATCAGCGACGTGCTCGGCATCGCGGTACTCGTCGGCGGGCCGGCGAATGTCGGCGTACAGACGCTGGCGGATTCAACTCTGTTTCGGATCGACGCGGGTCTACTGACGGCCGCTGCGCGCACGGACAGCCGCGTCGGGTGGGCGTTGGCGGAGGAGCTGAGCCGTCGCCTGTACGAGAACCTGCGGCAGACCGCGGTGAACGCGTTCGGCACTGTGCGGCAGCGGGTCGCGGCCCACCTGCTCGACCTCGCATCCACACAGCAGAGCCCACGTGGCGAACTCGCTGCGCACGTGTCCCAGCAGGAACTCGCGGACGCCGTCGGCTCGGTCCGTGAAGTGGTGGCCCGGGTACTGCGGGAGTTCCGGCAGGCCGGCCTGGTCGCGACCGCGGCCGACACCGTGCACATCCTCGACCCGACCGGGCTCCACGACCAGACGTGGAATCCGGAGTGACCACGGCAACTTCCGCGGACGACAAAAGTCACAGACGGGCCGCGCCGCCGGGCGAAGACTGATCTCCTCGGCCCCGAATCCGTCGGGGCCCGAAGGGAGTTCAGATGTCCACGCAAGCGATCAGACTGCCCGCCGGCACCGAAGATCCGGTCCGCGCTGTGTCGGTCATCAGCACCGGCAGCGTCGAGATCCATCCCGAACACGCCCACGGCACGAAGAAGCCGCTGTACTGGTGGCTGCTCACCTCCCGCCGGTGGCTGCCGCCCCGCCCGATCAACGTGTACGTCGTCGAGCACGCCGACGGGCTGGTGCTGTTCGACACCGGACAGGACCGCGCCTCGGTGACCGACCCGTCGTACTTCCCGGACGGATTCGCCGGCGTCGTGTACGACCGGCTCGCCAAGTTCCACATCGGCGCGGACGAGACCCTCGACGCGCAACTGGGCACGCTCGGGTACTCCGTGAACGACGTCGACAAGGCGGTCATCTCCCACCTGCACCAGGACCACATCGGCGGTATCCCGCAGCTGAGCGGCGACCTCCTGATCACACCGGCCGAATGGGCCGAGCTGTCGGGGTTCTCCCCCGAGGCGCGCGGCTTCCTTCGCGCGCACATCGACGTACCCGGCCGGCGCTGGAAGCACGTCAGGTTCACACCGACCGACGATCCCGGCCTGGCGCCGTTCACCGAGATGTACGACGTGATGGGCGACGGGTCGATCGTCCTGCTGCCGACGCCCGGCCACACACCCGGCTCGATGTCGATGCTCGTCCGGCGCCGCGACCTGCCACCGCTCCTGATGGTCGGCGACCTCACCTACGAAGCCGGCCTGCTCGAACGCCGCCAACTCCCGGGCGTCGGCGGCCGCGGCGAACTCGGACGAACCACCGACCAGGTCCTCGCCCTCGCCGAACACCTGCCAGGCCTGGTCATCCTCCCCGCCCACGACCCAACAGCAACCCAACGCCTGATCAACAGCTCCCGCCGCCCGGCCTGAGACGGACCTGCTGTGCGCACGTATGCTCGCGGGCATGGTGGGTGATGGGGCCGTCGAGTACCCGGGGCGCGGGCTTGCCATCGGGCGGGATGGGGACGGGGTGCCGTTCTTCTCGTACTGGTTGACCGGGCGGTCCGCGGCGTCGCAGGCGCGTGAGCTCGTCGTGCGCGAGCGCGAGATCATCGTGCGGGACACGTCCGGCGGGGCGGTCGACGATCTGCGCCACTACACGGCGGCGACCCGTGGGGACGACTGGGTCATCGTCGGGAACGGCACGCAGGTGGGTGAGCTGGCCGCCGCGCGAGCCCGGCAACCCGATCTCCAGGTCGCTCTGCGCGGGTTGACCTACGAGCCCGATCCGCCGATCCGCACCCCGCGCATCACCGTCGGCGCGACACTCACGTCCGCCGGGCTGAAGGATGTGGTGATCGGGGCCGCGCGGCCGTACGACGGGGCGCCCGAGCTCACCGAGCATCCGTCGTTGTACGCCGCTCGCATCGCACCAGGCACCGCCCTCACCACGACGACGTACGCCGGCACTGCGGACAACGTCGTCGTCAACGGCCACCCCGAAGTCACAGCGATCGCACTCCCCTGGTCCGCGATCACCGACAACCTCTGGCAATCCCTGCAGCCGTCGCTGCGCGTCGCCGCGATCACGGTCCGGCTCGACACCAGCACCTTCACCGAGGCGGCCCGAGCCAGAACACGCTGACTGCTCATCGCCGAGTCGTGGCGATCGGCGGACGACCCGAGCCGCGAGTCGTGGATATTGGTCGGCTCGGGCAGCCGAATCTCACGACTCGCGGACCACCCGCTACTCGTACATCTTGTCCAGCAGGTCGGAGTATTGGGTCTCGACGTGTTTGCGTTTGAGTTTGAGGCTGGGGGTCATTTCGCCGGACTCGACCGTGAGGTCGCGGTCGAGGATGGTGAACTTCTTGATGGTTTCCCAGCGGTTCAGGCCGGCGTTGAGTTCGTCGACGTAGCCCTGGACCATGGCGCGGGCCGCGTCCGACGTGACGATCTCGGCGTACGGCTTGCCGCCGAGGCCGTTCGCGGTGGCCCAGCCCTGGATCGCGTCGGGGTCGAGGGTGACGAGGGCGGAGACGAAGTTGCGCAGGTTGCCGTGGACGACGAACTGGCTCGCGTACGGGCAGATCGTCTTGAAACGGCCCTCGATCGCCTGCGGTGCGACGTACTTGCCGCCCGACGTCTTGAACAGGTCCTTCTTCCGGTCGGTGATGAACAGGAACTCGTCCTCGAAGTGACCGATGTCGCCGGTGTGGAACCACCCGTCGGCGTCGATCACCTCGGCGGTCTGCTCCGGCTGGTTGTGGTAACCGCTCATCACGCCGTCGCCCTTGATCAGGATCTCGCCGTCCTCGGCGATCTTGAACTGCGTCCCGGGGAACGCCGGCCCGACACTGCCCAGCCGGTACTGCGTGGGCCGGTTCAGCGTCGATCCCGCCGAGGTCTCCGACAGTCCGTACCCTTCGAGGATCAGCAGCCCGGCCGCGTGGAACCACTCCGCGAGCGTCTTGTCCAGCGCCGCCGACCCGGACACGAAGAACCGGACCCGCCCGCCGAACCGGGCGCGGATCTTCGACAGCACGAGCCGATCGGCGGCCGCGAACTGTGCCGCGAGCAGGCCGGTCGGCTCCTTGCCGGACTGGCGGACCGCGGACACCTTCGCGCCGACCCCGAAGGCCCAGTCGAACATCTTGGCCTTGACGCCGCCCTCGGCCTGCATCATCGTCACGATCCGCCCGTGCGCCTTCTCGAAGATCCGCGGCGCCGCGGCCATGAACGTCGGCTGGACGACAGCCGCATTGTCGACAATCTTGTCGATCCGCCCGTCCACCGCGGTCGCGAACCCGATCTGGAACTGGACGGCGAGCAGTACCTGGCCGAACACGTGCGACAACGGCAGCCACAGGAACTGCAGGTCGTCCGGCGACAGCACCCGCATCCCCTCGACCGCGGCGCCCTCGTACGTCCACACCGAGTGCGGCAACCGCACGCCCTTCGGGCGCCCGGTCGTGCCGGACGTGTAGATCAACGTGCACAACGTGTCCGGGGTGATGCCTGCAATCCGATCGTCGACAATCGACGGGTGCTCGGCGAGGTAGGAGTCGCCCAGCATGTCGAGCTGGCCGAGCCCGATCACCCAGTCGCCGTCACTCTCGAGCGGCGTGCCGTCGAGCAGCACGACCTTGCGCAGCGACGGCGTCTCGGCGCGGTGCGCGCGGAGCTTGTCCACCTGCGTGGCGTCCTCGGCGAACACCACCTGGACGTCGGCGTCGGCCACGATGAACGCCACGTCGGCCGGAATCGTCGACGGGTAGATCGTGGTGGTCGCGGCGGCGGCCAGGACGGCGGCGAGGTAGCACTCGATCCACTCGATCCGGGTGCTCGAGGCGATCGCGACCCGCTGCTCGGGCTGCACGCCGAGCGCGATCAGGCCGGCGGCGCGCCTGCGGGTCAGCGCCTCGGTCTCCCGCCAGGTCACCGACTTCCACTGCTCTCCACGCGGGAACCGGAACGCCTCCCGCTCGGGCGTCGCCGACACCCGGTCCAGGAACATCTGGGCCATGGTGCCCTTGCGGTTGCTGAGGAGCGCGAGTTGTCCGGAATCGGCAACAGGCTTCATAACTGGCCTCCATCGGGGGTCAAGTAACCGGAGGGTAATCGCAAGCGGCTGGTCCTGACCATGGCACTCGCTTGCCCACCTGCACCTTCTCCATTACGTTTCCGCAACATGCGCATACGGTCGGTGGCTCTTGTCTCACTATCCGTTCTTCTCCTCACTCTGGGCGCTCCGGCCCGCGCGGTGACCCCGCCGTCCGAGTTCGGCCCGGACTACGACGACCCGCGGACGCCCGCGCCGGCGGTGGCCGTCCCGGACACCAGGCACTGCGAGGTGCAGATCGTCCGGAACGAGTTCCGCAACTTCGACCCGTACCGGGCGACGTACACACCCCCGGCCGCTTGCCAGGGCCCGTGGTCGAAGGTCGTGCTGCGGATGCACGGCGCCGTGAAGGGCGTCCAGTACGACCGCCTCGGGCACATCACGATCGGCGGCGTCGGCGTCTTCCGTACGTCGACCCCGGAGCCGAGCGCGGACGGTATCGCCTGGGACGTGGAGAAGGACGTCACGGCGTACATCCCGCTCCTGCGGACGCCGCAACCCGTCGTCATGGAACTCGGCAACGTCGTCGACGACACCTACACCGGTGTCCTCGACATCACCGTGACGCTCGACTTCTACCTGGCCGATCACCACACCCCGCCGGCCACCACCGCGAACGCCGTGCTCCCGCTGCAGAACCAGACCCGCGAGGACTCCGACCTGATCGGTACGGCAACCTTGCCGCGCAACACGACGCGCCTGCTCGGCGAGGTCTACGTGACCGGATCCGGCGGCGGCTGCGAGGAGTTCTGGGACACGTCCGCGCCGGCCGCGACCGGATACTCGTGCCCCGACGGATCGCCGTACCGCGAGGTCGACGTGAGCATCGACGGCAAACTCGCGGGGATCGCGCTGCCGTACCCGTACATCTACACCGGCGGCTGGTCGAACCCGTACTCGTGGCGCCCCTCCCCCGCGCCGCGCGCGTTCGACATCAAGCCGCTGAACTACGACCTGACCCCGTTCGCGGGCCTGCTCACCGACGGCAAGCCGCACGAGTTCCGCGTCCACGTCGACGGCGTACCGGTCGGCCAGTCCGGCTGGTTCACTGTCCCGAACCTGCACGTGTGGACGGACCCGCACCGCGCACAGACCACCGGCGGCCTCACGTCGTACGCCGTCGGCCCGCTGGCCAAAACCGACGACGTGACCGGCGCACCCAACCAGGCCGGCTCCGTCGACACCACCGCGTCCCGCACCATGACGATCAGCGGGTACGTCGACACCTCGGCCGGCCGTGTGCGGACGAGCGTGAACCGCACGCTCAGCAACGCCTCGTTGCACACCTGGGACGCGGGCGAGTCCCGCGACGTGCTCGACGCGACCTGGCGGGACACCGCGACCACGACCAGCAACGGCCGCGTCGACCGCACCGAGCTCGACTACGGCAAGACCGGCGTACTCACCTTCTTGCCCAACGCAACGATTCCGGGCGGCTACGACGTCGTGACCGACCTGAAGATCCACGACACGATCCGGACGCCGGGCCGCACGAGCACCGAGACGTACGACGGCCGCGCGTCCTGGATCTACGGCGTACCACGGGACCAGCGGCACGCGACCGGGACCCAGACCGTGCGGTACCGGGCGATCGGGAACGGCTGCTTCGACCACACCCTGACCGCGGTGAACGGCGTGTACACGAAGGACTTCTACCGCTGCTGAGCCAGGCACTTGCGGACGAGCTGTGCGTCCGGATGGTCGAGCGCGTCCAGGATCTCGAGAGCGGCGGCGTAGCTGGCGCGGGCGCCGTCGCCGCGGCCGGCGCGGTCCTGGACGCGCGCCATCGCCATCAGGCAGTCCGCGATCGTCCAGACGCACAACCACAGCAGTACGTCGGCACGCCCGGCCGCGGCCCGCAGTACGGCGAGATTGTTCGGCTGCTCGGAGTCGAACCAGGCGAACGCCTCGTCGCGGGTCGTCGGCGCGACCACCTCGACGTCCGCGGGAAGCTCCGGCAGCTCGACCCGGACCCGGCCCGGCGCCAGCAGCACCGCGGCCGCGAACCCAGTGTGGACGAGGTAGTGGAGCAGCCTCTCGAAGGCCTCCGCCGCCTCCCCCGGCTCGCACAACTCCTGCCCGTGGACACGCAGCAGGTCGTGCAGCACCCAGCGATCCGGCTCGATCTCGATCAGCTGATGGTTCGCGACCAGCTCTGCGATCATCCGCCCGGCATCCCGCACCGTTACGCCGGCCAGCGCGGCCGCCGCTCCGGGCGTGATCTCGGTGCCGGGGTGCTGGGTGACCAGCCGGAACATCCGGGCCAGCTCCGGCCGCAACTGCCGGTACGACCAGGAGAAGATCGTCCGTACGCCGACGCCGTCCGCGGTCGCCAACGCGTCCAGAGGACCGTCGCCGAGCGCGTTCACGAACGACGCCAGCACCCGTCGCGGCCGCAACGCGATCTGCGCCGCGAGCAGTGACAGCGCCAGCGGCAGACCGGCGCAGCGCTCCACCAACGCGTCGACACTCGCCGGATCCGACGCGAACCGCCGCGCGCCGATCCTTGCCTCCAGCAACTGCTTCGACTGGAGCGGGTCGAACACGTCCCAGGGTCAGCGCGCGGCGAGCAGCTCCGCGATCTGGACCGCATTCAGGGCCGCGCCCTTGCGCAGGTTGTCGTTCGAGACGAACAGGACGAGCCCGCGGTTGCCCGGCACCGACTGGTCCTGGCGAATGCGGCCGACGTACGACGGGTCCTGGCCGGCCGCGAGCAACGGGGTCGGCAGGTCCGTGACGGCGACACCCGGTGCGGCGCCGAGGATCTCGGTCGCGCGCTCCGGAGTGATCGGCTCGGCGAACTCGGCGTGGATGCTGAGCGAGTGTCCGGTGAAGACGGGCACCCGGACGCAGGTGCCGGCCACCGGCAGGTCCGGGATGTGCAGGATCTTCCGGCTCTCGTTGCGGAGCTTCTGCTCCTCGTCGGTCTCACCGGTGCCGTCGGCAACGATCGAGCCGGCCAGCGGCAGCACGTTGAACGCGATCGGCCCGGCGTACACCTTGGGCTCGGGAAGGGTGATCCCGTCGGTGCCGCGGGCGAGCCGGCCGCCGACCGCCGCCAGGTCGCGGGCCTGGTCCTCGAGCTCGCTCACGCCGACGCCGCCGGAGCCGGAGACGGCCTGGTAGGTCGAGACGACGAGACGGGTCAGCCCGGCTTCGCGGTGCAGCGGGGCCAGCACCGGCATCGCGGCCATGGTCGTGCAGTTCGGGTTCGCGACGATGCCCTTCGGGATCATGGCGAGGTCCTCCGGGTTCACCTCGGAGACGACCAACGGCACGTCCGGGTCCATCCGCCAGCCGGACGAGTTGTCCACCACGACGGCGCCCGCCGCGGCCACCTTCGGGGCGAGCTCCTTCGACGCCGTCTTCCCGTTCGAGAACAGCGCCAGCTCGAGCCCGGAGAAGTCGGCCGTCGCGGAGTCCTCGACGACGACCTCCCGCTCGCCGAACGGCAGCTTCGTCCCCGCCGACCGCGCCGACGCGAAGAACCGCACCTCGTCCACCGGGAAGCCGCGCTCGACGAGCAACTCCCGCATCACGCCGCCGACCTGACCCGTAGCACCGAACACACCTACTCGCATGCGCCCGACAGTAGTTGGTCGGCGCCGCCGGCGCCTGCGGGTTTCACGCAGCGGACCCCAGACACTCACCAACCGGCCCGCTTCCGCCGGCCGCACGCTCAGCCGGCCCGGCCGATCGCCCGCCGCGTGAGGTTGGTGAGTGCTGGAGGTCCGGTCGGCAGCGGCTCAGGCGTCCGCGACCAGGGTGCCGCCGTTGGCGACGTCGGTTGTCTCGATCTCGGTGAAGACGATGCGGACCGATTCGCGCTTGGCGCCGAGGATGGCGATGGCGGAGTCGGTGACCGCGGCGACGAACTCGCGGCGCTGGTCGAGGGTGCGGCCGGAAAGGAGTTCGACGGTGATGTTCGGCATGAGGCGGTTCTCCTAAGAAGGGTTAGTTCCGTGTCGTGGGACAGTGTTTCAGAATCAGGACAGGGCTGCGGATCGGCGGGCGGCGACCTCGTCGGTCTCGTCCGCGTCGGTGTTCAGCGACTCGACCAGCTCGTCGACATCCGCGCGGCTCTCCGGCAGCATTAGCCCGAGCCCGACGTACACCACCAGAGAAGTTGCCAGCGGCAACGCGACGACCAGGGTCGTGTCGGTGGAGCCGACGCCGTACTTCACGATCGCCCAGGTGATCAGCCCGATCGCCCAGGAAGCCAGCGCGGCGCGGGATCCGCTGCGCCGGAACCACGGCAGCAGCCCGAGCATCAGCGGGATCGCGATCGGTCCCATCGTCGCGGCGACCAGGTCGACCACGATCTTCAGCACCACACCCTCGCCGTTGGTCGCGATCGCGATCAGCATGCTCACCGTGACGAACGTGAACGTGACGATCCGCGCCATCTTCAGCGTCGCGGCGTCGGTCAGCCGGCGCACGCGCGGCACCAGCACCGGCGCCAGGTCCCGCGTGATCACCGACGAGATCGCGTTCGCGTCCGAGGCCACCATCGCCATCGTGTGCGAGAAGAACCCGGCCAGTACCAGCCCGATCAGCCCGGTCGGCAGAAGCAGTTGCGCGAGTGCGACGTACGACTGCTCGGCCTTGCCCGGATGCACGAGCAGCGGCGCGGCACACATCGGGACGAACAGGATCAACGGCCATACCAGCCACAGCGCAGAAGAGAGCAGGGCAGACTTCTTCGCCGCGGACCCGGACGGCGCGGCCATGTACCGCTGCGCCAGGTTCCACATGCCGCCGTTGTACTCGAACGTCTTGATGAACAGGAACGCGATCAGGAAGATCGGCGTGTAGGGCCCGTTCAGCGCGTCGCCGTGCCCGGCCGGCAACTGGTCCCACATCTTCCACAACGTCGGTACGCCGTCCAGGTGCGCGAGCACCCCGACGAACATCGCGACACCGGCCCCGAACTGGATCACGAACTGCCCGAAGTCGGTGAGCACGTCGGCCCACAGCCCGCCGAGCGTGGCGTACAGCATCGTCACCACACCGGTCAGCAGGATCCCCCACCGGATCGGCACGCCGGTGAATCCGTTCAGCAGAACGGCGATCGCGACCCACTTCGAGGCGATGTCGACGACCTTCAGCGCGGCGCCGGAGTACGCGAGCGCCTGCTGGGTCGGCAGGTTGTAGCGCCGCGCGAGGTACTCCAGCGGCGACACGACCCCGTGTTTCGCGCGGAGCCGGTTCCATCGCGCCGCGAACAGGAACGCGCCGATGCCGACACCGACGCCGATCGTCATCGCCCACCAGACGTAGACGGTGATGCCGTACGTGTAGGCGACGGCCGCGAACGCGACGAACATGACCGCGCTGTAGCCGGACATGTGGTGCGAGATGCCGGACAGCCACCAGGGAATCCGGCCTCCGGTCGTGAAGTAGTCCACGACCGTCTTGATCTTGGTGCGTGACCAGACCCCGATCAGCACCATCAACACGAAATAGCCGACCAGGACCGACCAGTCCACAGCGGTCATCGGGGATCCTCCCAGGGGCGATGGGCGAGTGACTGGACGGTTCCACTGACAAGAACCTGGTGTCAAGAGACGGAACTGGAACCTTTCTCCAAGCTGTTCCAGCGTTGACAGCGTGTTCTGCGGAGTAGAACCTAGTTCCGTGACTCTGCAGATCAGGCACGCCACCCATCCCGAGCAGCTGCCCGGCTTCGACACGGCCGCACTGCGCCGCCACTACCTGGTGGACGACCTCTTCGTCCCCGGCGCCGTCACCGCGGTGCTCACCCACCACGACCGGATCGTGCTCGCCGGCGCCCGTCCCACGCACGGGCCGCTGATCCTCGACACCTATCCCGAGCTGCGCAGCGAGTTCTTCCTCGAGCGCCGCGAGGCCGGCATCGTCAACGTCGGCGGGCCCGGCACGGTCACCGCCGACGGCACGAAGTACGAGCTGGCCACCGGCGCCTGCCTGTACGTCGGACGCGGCGTCCGCGACGTCGTCTTCGAGGGACCCGAGTCCGCGTTCTACGTCTTCTCGGCGCCGGCGCACACCGCGTTCCCGACCGCGCAGGTGAACCCGGGCGAGGGCAACCGGCTCGAGCTCGGCGACCAGCAGACCGCGAACCGCCGCACGATCGACCAGTTCATCCACGCGGACGGCGTGCAGAGCTGCCAGATCGTGCTCGGCGTGACGACCCTGCACCCGGGCAGCACCTGGAACACGATGCCCGCGCACACCCACGACCGCCGGACCGAGTGCTACCTGTACTTCGGCCTCCCGGAGACCGAGCGGATCGTGCACCTGCTCGGCGAGCCCGAGGAGACGCGGCACCTGCTGGTCGCGGACCGCCAGGCGGTCATCTCCCCCAACTGGTCGATCCACTCCGGCTGCGGCACGGCGTCGTACAGCTTCGTCTGGGCGATGGCCGGCGAGAACCAGGCGTTCGGCGACATGGACGGTGTCGACGTCCGGGATCTGCGGTGACGTCCTTCAGCCTCGAAGGACGTACGGCGCTCGTCACCGGGGCCCGGCGCGGGATCGGGGCGGCGATCGCGGCCGGGTACGCCGCGGCCGGTGCCGAGCTGATCCTGATGTCCCGGGACGCCGCGCTCGAGGACACCCTGGAGGCGATCAAGCAGCACGGCGGCGGCGACGCGTCCGTGGTGATCGCCGACTTCGCCGACCCGGGCGCGGTGGAACGAGCAGCAACAGAGATTGTCGACAACAGGACGGTCGACATCCTGGTCAACAACGCCGGCACCATCCGGCGGGCGCCGGCGGCCGCGACGACGACCGCGGACTGGCAACACGTGATCGACGTGAACCTCAACTCGACCTGGGCGGTGACCCGGCCGATCGGGGCCGCGATGGCCGAGCGCCGGACCGGGAAGATCGTCACGATCGCGTCGCTGCTGAGTTTCCAGGGCGGGATCACGGTCCCGGCCTACACCGCCAGCAAGCACGCGGTCGCGGGGCTGACCCGGGCCCTGGCCAACGAGTGGGGACCGGCGGGTGTCCAGGTGAACGCGATCGCGCCCGGGTACATCGCTACCGACAACACCACCGAGCTGCGCGCGGATCCGGACCGCGAGGCCGCGATCCGGCAACGCATCCCGGCCGGTCGCTGGGGGCGGCCCGAGGACGTCGTCGGCGCCGCGGTGTTCCTCGCGTCCGCGGCCGCGGACTATGTCAACGGCCACGTGCTCGCCGTCGACGGTGGATGGCTGGCGAGATAGGAGTGGCAGGATGTCCGACATGAGTTCGCCCTCGGCCATCGACAAGACGTTGATGGTGCTGGATGCCGTCTTGGAGCACTCGCGGTTCACCGACGTGGTGAACGCGACCGGCCTGGCCAAGTCGACCGTGCACCGGATCATGGCGTCGCTCGTCGAGCACGAGTTCGTCGCCCAGGCTGACGACGGGTCGTACCACCCGGGCCCGAAGGCGCTCCGGCTGGCCGGGCACGCGCTGACGAACGTCGACCTGGCCACGGTCGCCCGTCCGGTGCTCGCGGACCTGGTCGCGCAGACGCGCTGCACGGTGCACGTCGGACTGCTCAACGGTGACGAGGCGATCTACGTCGCGCGCCTCGACGGGCCGAAGCCGTACCGGATGCCGTCGCGGGTCGGCAAGGCGATCTGGCTGCACTGCACCGGCATCGGCAAGGCCCTGCTCGCGGAGAAGGACGACGAGTCGCTCGACGTCCACATCACCCGGACCGGCCTGCCTGCTCGGACGCCGCTGACGCACACGTCGGCCGCCGCGCTGAAGGCGGATCTCGCGCAGACCAGGGCCCGCGGGTACGCGCTCGACGACGAGGAGAACGAGCCGGGCATCCGCTGCGTCGCGGCCGTCATCCACGACCACACCGGCGCCGCGATCGCCGCGGTCAGCATCTCCACGCTGTCCCTCGAACAGTCGATCGCCCAGGTCGCCCTGATGGCCCCCGCCGCGATCGAGGCCGCCCGCAAGATCTCCGCGGCCCTCGGCTACCGCGAACCCACCAACTGACGCGCACCTGCCGCCCAGCGGACGATCGGGACGAACAGCGCGCCGACGACGGCGAACCAGACGCCGAGGATGATCCAGCCGGGCACCCCCAGTCCGAGCGGCAACAGAGCGAGCACCGTCGGAGCGACCATGGTGCTGATCGACATGCTCGTGTTCCAGACGCCCTGGTACTGGCCTTGGGCGTGCCCCGGCGCCAGGTCGAAGCTGAGCAGGAACGAGCCCGAGGACTGCAGCAGCTCGGCGATCACCTGGACCAGGGCGCCGGCGGCGAGCAGGCCGACCGCGACCGCGGCGTTGCCCCAGGTCGCGCCGGCGAGCAGGACCATCGATGCCAGCAGCAACAATCCGGCGGTCCGGCTGGCCCGGGCGGCGGTGGGCGGATCGGCGATTCCGCGCGACGAGCGGACCTGGAACAGCGAGACCACCACGGTGTTGATGATCAGCAGCAGCGCGACCGTCCAGCGCGGCGCCTCGGTGTGGTCGACCACCCAGAGCGGGATCGCGACGTCGAGGACGGCGAAATGGATGCTCATACCCGCGTTCAGCGCGGCGACCGCGAGGTAGCCGCGGTCGCGCAGCGCGATCCACACCGGCCCGCCGTCGTCGTGCGGCTGCGGCGCCACCCGCGGCACCGCGAGCACGACGAACGCCGCGATGCTGGTCAGGACGGCGTCGAGCACGAACATCAGCCGGTACGCCGTACCGGTGTCGAAGTGCAGCGCGAACGCGCCGACGCCCGCCCCGGCCATGATCCCGATGTTCGTGACCGCGCGCAGGTACGCGCGCGCCGCGACCCGTCCGGCACCGTGGGTGACCGCGGCGATCAGCGCCGCGCGGACCGCGCCCGCGCCCCGGTCGATCATCGTCAGCACGATGCTGACGAGCAGGAACTGCCAGAAGGTGTGGACGAACAGGTAGATCAGCGAGAGGCCGCACGCCATCAGGCTCAGCACGACGAACAGCCCGCGCGGACCGCGACGGTCCGCGAGATGACCGAGCGGTACGGCGGAGAGCAGCCCGAACAACCCGGCGACCGTCAGCCCGAGCCCGACCTGCGCGATCGACAGGCCGACGATCCGGGTGAAGTACAGCACGCTGACCGTCATCAGCAGCCCGTTGCCGATCCGGCTGAGCAACGTCGCGGCCGCCAGGGCACGCAGCGGCCCCGCCTCCGGCAAGATGCCCTTCGTCACCGTCGCCGCGGTCATCCTCGGGAGAGGACGCGGTGAGCGGTTTCGCGGAGCTCGTCCATCAGGTCGACGCCGGAATCGAGCATCCGGCGGAGTTTCGCCGGGTCCTGGGCGCCGAACATCTCCGCGATCGTGACCTCGTGGTCGGGGCGGCTGACGATCTCGATCGGGTCGCCGGCGCCGATCGTGCCCTCGCGCAGCACCTTCAGGTACGCGCCGGGGCAATCGGCCTGGTGGAACCGCTTGACCCAGTGCGGCTCCTGCATGCGGTGCTGGAACGTGATGCACGGGATGCGCGGCGCGCGGACCATCACCTCGACGTCGTCGCCGATCCGCCAGACCTCACCGAGCAGCGCGCCGCTGATGTCGACTCCCTCGGTGCGCAGGTTCTCGCCGAACAGGCCGGTCGGGATGTCGCGCCCGAGCTCGGCCGCCCACCAGCGCGCGTCCTCCTCGGCGTACGCGTAGAGGGCCTGGTCGGGGCCGCCGTGGTTCTTGGTGTCGCACACCCGGTCGCCGGCGAGTCCGAGCTCGCCGACACGGACCCGGCCGGACTGCGGCCGCTTGTCGATCGCGGTGAAACCTGTCTCCTTGGGACCCGGGATCAGTTCCTCCACCACATTGACCGTCAGCAGCCGCATACCGGCATCATCTCCCGCGGGAGGCGGGCGGTTCCACTGGTTATGCACGCTGGAGAGACAGTACGGCGATGATCAGCAGCGTCGCCGCAGTCGCCGCGACGCCGATCCAGGCCGCTGCGCCGTACCCGGACTGCCTCGGGAAGACGCCCGTGGTGTGCGCAGCCAGGATCAGACCGCCGAGCGCGCTGCCGGCGGAGAAGCCGACGCTCCGCACGACCGCGTTGACGCTCATCGCGCTGGCTGTTTCACCCTGCGGCGTCGCGGCGAGTATGACGACCGGCATGGCGGCCGAGAACGCGCCGACGCCGAATCCCAGGATGCCGATGGCAACGACCGGGCCGGCGAGGTGTGAGCGCGCGACCGCGAAGAGTACGAACGCCGCCAGCACCACCGCCGTACTTGCCGTCAGCAACAGTCGCGGTCCGAGCCGATCCCGCCAGGCGGGCACCAGACGACCGGCGACGAAGCCGAGGACCGAGAACGGCACGAGGACAAGACCAGCTTGAAAGGAGTCGAGCCCGAAGCCGTATCCGGCCGCGGCGGGCGTCTGCACGTAGCGGGTGATCAGGCTGAACAGCAGGTACATCCCGACGCCGCCGATCAGCATCACCAGGTTGGCCGCCGCGATCGCCGGGTGGCGCAGGAGGCGTACGTCGACCAAGGGCTTGTCGACTCGCGTCTCCAGGAAGGCCCAGCCGGCGAGCACCGCGAGCGCGGCCACCAGGATCGCCAGCGCGAGCGCAACGTGCCGCTGCCACAGGGCGGTCTCGCCGATCACCAGGAGCAGCGCGGGGAGGGCGATCGCGAGCAGGATCGCGCCGCGGACGTCGAGACGGACCGACGGGCGGTCCGGTGCTTGCGGTACGACGAAGAGCGCGGAGGCGAAAGCGGCCGCGGTGACGACGAGGCCGAGGCCGTACGCGGCGCGGACACCGCCGAGGTCCGTGATCAGGCCCGAGAGCGGATAGCCGATGCCGATCCCGACGGTCGAGGCCACGGACAGCGAGGCGATCGTTCGTGCGGCCCGGTGATCGTCCAGATGGTCGCGCGCAACCGCCATCATCAACACGATCAGGCCGAGGCCCGACCCCTGCAACGCACGTCCGGCGAGCAGGAACGCGAAGGGCAGCGGCAGCACCGTCAGCAGGCTTCCCACGACCTCCACGCCCAGCATGGCCAAGATGACGGTACGCCGGCGCGGGCCGGAGCCGAGCCGCCCGAGGACCGGGGTCGCGACCGCCCCGGCCAGCAGTGCGATCGTCAGCGTCCACTGCGCGGCTGCCAGCGAGACGTCGTACTGCTCGGCCACCGCGGTGATCAGCGGAGCGCCGAGGCTCCCGATCACGACGGACAGGATGAGCCCGACGCAGACCAGGAAAGTGGGCAGCACCCGGGGCTTGGCAGTCGCCTGCGTGCTCATCGGTTGGTCTCGGTGGTGATGTGGGTGAACAGGCCGGGCTGGATGCGGGTCCGGGCCTGGTGGGACCACGGCTCGTCCACCTCTGCGAGGTCCAGAGCGGCGCTGGTGTTGAGCAGCATGCCGAAGGCGAGGAACGCCTTCACGGTGACCGGGTCCAACTGCGCGGTGTCCGCGACGGACTGCCACAGCCGGGCGAAGCTCGCCCGTACGGCGTCCCGCACCTCACCGTCGCCCGCGGCCGCCGCGGCCGTGCCTTGCAACTGCAGCAGCAGCGTGGTGCGGTCGGCGAGCATGGCGTTGTACTCCTGTCCCATCGCCGTCAGCGCCTCGATCCCGCTCGCCCCGCCGGCCGCCGCGACCATCGCCAGCCGCATCCGCTCGAACGCGGCGTCCACGCACTCCAGGAACAGCAGCTTCTTGGTCCCGAACAGCCGGAACACGTACGCCTGCGTGATCCCGGCCCGGCGCGCGATCGTCTCGGTCGAGGCGCCGGACAACCCGGCGGCCGCGAACTCCTCCTCGGCGATCCCGAGGATCTGCACCCGCCGCTCCCGCCCGCTCATCCGCGTCGCCATGGCCTCGAAGTTATTAGGTAGTAACTACTAACCACAACCGAATGTCTGCTACCTCACCCCAAGCGGGCGAATCAGTCCTGGACGGCCTTGACGATGGCGATGTTGCGGGTCAGCCAGTCCTGCGGCAGGGATTCGTCGGTCGAGGTGGACTGCAGGGTCCACAGCACGTTGAGCATCTGGCGGACGATCACCCAGGCGCGGGCGCGGTCCTCGTCGAAGCCGGCCGCGTCGACCGCGGTCCAGAACCGCTGCTGTACCGCGAAACGCAGGTCGTGGGCGGCGGCAACCTCGTCCCAGCGGTTCCAGATCAGCGGCGCGACCTCGAAGTGCGGGTCGCCGGACAGCGGCTTCGGGTCGATGACGAGCCATGGTTCACGATCCGCCGCGAGCATGTTCTCGTAGTGCAGATCGGTATGGATCAGCCGCCCGTCGGTCGCGGGGTCGGCGACGAAGTCCTCCGCGAGCGAGATCGCCTGCTCGACGTACCGGTGCGGCACCGGCGCCGACGCGGGCAACTGACGGAATCCCTCGACCCAACGGCGCAACTCCCCGGACAAGGTCCGGTACTGCGGTCCCGCCGGGACATGCAGGCGCTTGTAGGTGCGGCCAACGATCTCGCAGGCGTCCAGGGCGTCGATCGTCGTCAGGTCGCGGGACTCCAGGCGCTCCAGCAGCAGCGCGAACCGCCGCGGGTCCGCGCGCAGCAGCTGGACGGCGCCGTTACCCGCCCAGTCGCGCAGCGCCAGGTGCTCGGTCTCGGCCTCCCAGTGCGGGAACTGCACCTTGAGGACGGCCCGACGCCCTTCGGCGAGCACTGGTACGACGAGGGCGCAGTTGCCGTACGCCGCCGTACCGTCGACCTGCAACCGCCACTCGTCGAGCAGCTCCCGCACCAGCCGCGGAAGCCGATCGAGCCAATCGGCCCAGTCCTGCCCACGAGAAGCGACGACCAGCAGACCGGCCGGGATCTCGACCGGCACCTACTTCTTGCCTGCCTTCTCGGGAGCGTCGGAGGTGCGGAGGGCGGCGATGAAGGCCTCCTGGGGGACCTCGACGCGGCCGACCATCTTCATCCGCTTCTTGCCTTCCTTCTGCTTCTCGAGCAGCTTGCGCTTCCGGGTGATGTCACCGCCGTAGCACTTGGCCAGAACGTCCTTGCGGATCGCCCGGATCGTCTCGCGGGCGATCACCCGGGATCCGATCGCGGCCTGGATCGGCACCTCGAACTGCTGCCGCGGGATCAGCTCCTTGAGCTTGCCGGCCAGCGCGACGCCGTACCCGTAGGCGCTGTCGCGGTGCACGATCGCGGAGAACGCGTCCACGGTCTCGCCGTGCAGCAGGATGTCGACCTTCACCAGCTGCGCGGACTGCTCGCCGGTCGGTTCGTAGTCGAGCGACGCGTAGCCCTTGGTCTTCGACTTCAGCTGGTCGAAGAAGTCGAACACGATTTCCGCCAGCGGCAGCGTGTAGCGCAGCTCGACGCGGTCCTCGGACAGGTAGTCCATGCCCTGCAGCTGCCCGCGCTTCTGCTGGCACAGCTCCATGATCGCGCCGATGTAGTCGCTCGGGCTCAGGATGGTCGCCTTCACGACCGGCTCGTACACCTCGTCGACCTTGCCGTCGGGGTACTCGCTCGGGTTCGTGACCACGTGCTCGGCCCCGTCCTCCATCACCACCCGGTAGACCACGTTCGGCGCGGTCGAGATCAGGTCCAGGTTGAACTCGCGCTCGAGCCGCTCGCGGACGATCTCCATGTGCAGCAGCCCGAGGAAGCCGCAGCGGAACCCGAACCCGAGCGCGCCGGACGTCTCCGGCTCGTACTGCAGGGCGGCGTCGTTCAGCTGGAGCTTGTCGAGCGCGTCGCGCAGCGTCGGGTAGTCGTCGCCGTCGATCGGGTACAGACCGGCGTACACCATCGGCTGCGGGTGCTTGTAGCCGCCGAGGGCCTGGGTCGCGCCGTTCACGTTCGAGGTGACGGTGTCACCGACGCGGGACTGCCGGACGTCCTTCACCCCGGTGATCAGGTAACCGACCTCGCCCACGCCGATACTCTGCGTCTTGAGCGGCTCCGGCGAGATCACGCCGACCTCGAGCATCTCGTGCACCGCGCCGGTCGACATCATCTTGATCCGGTCCCGGTGGTTCAGCTCGCCGTCGACCACCCGGACGTAGGTGACCACTCCGCGGTACGTGTCGTAGACGGAGTCGAAGATCAGGGCACGCGGCGGCGCGTCCTTCACGCCCTTCGGCGGGTCGATCTGCGCGACGATCTCGCTCAGCAGGTCCTCGACGCCCTCGCCGGTCTTCGCCGACACCTTGAGCACGTCGGACGGGTCGCAGCCGATGATGTTCGCCAGCTCGGCGGCGTACTTCTCCGGCTGCGCGCTCGGCAGGTCGATCTTGTTCAGCACCGGGATGATGTGCAGGTCGGCGTTCAGCGCGAGGTACAGGTTCGCCAGGGTCTGGGCCTCGATGCCCTGCGCGGCGTCCACCAGCAGGACGGCGCCCTCGCACGCCTCGAGCGACCGGGAGACCTCATAGGTGAAGTCGACGTGGCCCGGCGTGTCGATCATGTTCAGGATGTACGTCGTGCCGTCCGGGGCGAGCAGGCCGCCCGGGGAGTCCGGGCTCGGCGTGAACGGCAGCCGGACCGCCTGCGACTTGATCGTGATGCCGCGCTCACGCTCGATGTCCATCCGGTCGAGGTACTGCGCCCGCATCGAGCGGTCGTCGACCACTCCGGTGATCTGCAGCATCCGGTCGGCCAGCGTCGACTTGCCGTGGTCGATGTGGGCGATGATGCAGAAGTTCCGGATCAGCGACGGGTCGGTGCGACCCGGCTGCGGCACGTTCGTGGGGCCAGCTGGCACGGAGGGGATCCAGTTCTCGTCTCGTGGTACCTGAATATCCGGTCAATCATCCCATGCGGGTCCAGCGGATTCGAAAATCAGTGGCACCAGGCCGCTAGCGTGGTGAGGCATGGCGCATGCTGCTGGGGTCCGGTTGCCGTTCGAGAAGCTGCCCGCCGCCGTGCGGTCCTGGGTGGAGCGCTCGCTCGGCTCAGTCGTGGTGACGGCCGTCACGCAGCAGGGCGGCTTCTCCCCCGGCGTCGCCGCCCGCCTGGTCACCGCCTCCGGCCGCAGAGCCTTCCTGAAGGCCGTCGGTACGCCGCTGAACCCGAAGACGCCGGAGCTGTTCCGCCTGGAGATCACCGCCGTGCAGGCCATCGGCCCGCTGCCGATGACGCCCCTGCTGTACGACGTGTACGACGACGGCGACTGGGTCGGGCTGCTCTTCGAGGACATCGAGGGCCGGCTGCCCGCCCACCCGTGGGAACAGGCCGCCGCGGATCGGGTGCTGGACGCCCTGGACGAGCTGACCGACGCCCTGGACCCGTCACCGTGGCCGGACGCACCGGTGGCCGCCGTACGGAGTCATGACTTCCTGAGCCGCTGGGAGAACGTGCTGGCCGACGGTCTCGCCGTACCGGAGTGGATGAATGGCCGGGTGGAGGAGTTCGCGGAGCTGTCCCGGTCCGCGATGCGAGTGCTGGCCGAGGGCAAGGCGCTGTCGCACTGGGACCTGCGCGCGGACAACCTCATCCTGACCGACGACCGGGTGGTGTTCATCGACTGGGCGCACCCGGCCCTGGCGCCACGCTGGACCGACACGGTGATCCTGCACGCGGACATGCGGAGCTCGGTGGACGTGCCGGCGCTGCCGGACGACGAGGCGATCACCGGATTCATCGCGGCTATCGCCGGTGGCCTGTGGTGGGGCGCGGCGCAGCCTGCACCGCCCGGTCTGCCGACCATCAGGGCGTGGCAGCGCGAGCAGGCGATCATCCACCTCGACTGGGTGCGGGAACGGATGCAGCGTTTCTGATCGCCACGCGTCTTCAGGGGTGTGACGAATCACGTGGTGAGCATCGGACGCTCGGCACCTGCGCAGGCGGCCGTGTCGGAGCTTTACCAGCAGCACTGGGTCGGACTGGTCCGGCTGGCGGTGCTGATGGTGGACGACCGGCAGGCGGCGGAGGACGTCGTACAGGAGGCTTTTGCCGAGCTGTACCGGCGCTGGCCCCTGCGCGGGCCCGATGCGGCCCTGGGGTACCTGCGGACGGCGGTGGTGAACCGAAGCCGGTCAGTACTGCGAAGACGCAAGGTTGCGCGGCTCTACATCCCGCCCCACCAGGCGCCGAACGCATCCGCCGAGAGCGCCGCCGTACTGAGCGAAGAGCGCTCCCAGGTGCAGCAGGCGCTCCAAGGACTGCCGCGCCGCACGCGTGAGGTCCTCGTTCTGCGGTACTACCTGGATCTCGCGTTCGCCGAGATCGCCCAGATTCTCGGGATCAGCGAGTCGTCCGCCCGTGCCACGTCGTCGCGCGGCCTCGCCGTCCTGACCGAACGCCTCGAGGAACTCCGATGACCGACACCGAGACGCGCCTGCGCGACTACCTGCACACCCAGGCCGCCACCGTCCCCGACGATGCCCAGGGCCCCGGCCTGGACGAACCCCGACAGCGCCGGCACTGGCCGGTCCTCACCGCCGCCGCGGGAATCGCCCTGATCGTCGTCCTCACTGTGACCTTCCTGACCCGGACGGGGCCGGACCGCTCGATCCCGGTGCCTGCCGGACCGCCGCCCGGCCCGGTCTCGCACGCCGCGCCCGAGGTGCCGTACACGCTGGCCGGTGACCGCGCGAAGCTGACCTCCGAGCTGAAGGACTTCACGCTGCACGACGGCGACCGGACGGTCCGTGTGCCGAAGGGCGTCGGCGGCTTCTTCGGCCGGGTAGACGACGGCTGGCTAGGGATGAACATGCCTGCGGGCGGCGGTTCCCAGGCGGGCATCCTGAAGCCGGACGGGACCTTCCGCCCCCTCGGACCGGAGCGGATCGAGCTGGTCACGCTGTCGCCCGACCGCCGCCAGATCGCGGTCATCCACTACCTCGACGACCCCAAGGGCGAGATCGTCGTCGTCGACGTCGAGTCCGGTCGCGAGGTGTCGCGCAGCCCGGTACTGCCGACCCGGCCGTCCCAGCTCGGCTGGAACCGGAACGGGATCTGGTTCCGGGTCGACGAGCTGGGCGATCCCACCAAACGCACCGAGTACGGGCTGTACGGCTGGCGCCCGAAGTCTCATCAGGTCGCCCGGATCACCTTCCCCGGGTACGACGGCGGCCTGGCGGTACCCGCTGCGTCCGACGTCGTCGGGCTGACGACCAGGCGCGGCAACAACCGTTGCCTGAAGGCAGGTGTGCTGCGCGACGGGAAGTTCGAGCTGCGGCGCGAGTACTGCGATGTCGCGGCCGCCGCGTCGTACCCGGTGATGTCCCCTGACGGGACGACCATCGTGAGCAGCGACGTCAAGCTCGCCATCGACATCGCGTCGGGCAAGCGCACGAAGCTCCGGATGCCTGCCGACGCGGAGGTGGTCTCGTGGCCGGAGCCGGTCTTCGAGAACGCGAGTCAGGTTCTGCTGGTCACGCGGCCGCCGGGCAATCAGCGACTGCCTGTGCCGCAGCAGATCTACCGGTGTGACGTGCGGAGCGGCGAGTGCGTCGTCGTACTGAAGACGACCGGGGCGACGCTGAACAAGCCCTAGACCTGGCTAGGGGCGGCCCGTTTCCGGACCGCCCCTAGCGCGTGTCAGCTGTCCACGCGGACGATGGTTGAGCCGGAGCCGTTGGCTCCGTCGGTGAAGCGGAGCTGGCCCAGGTACTTCGTGCCGGCGGCCAGGCCGGTCCAACTGGCTGTGACGTTCGTCTGACCGGCGACCGTGACCGGCTGGCTGGCCGGTGTGGCCGTCAGGTTGCCCTCGGCCTTCTGCAGCTCCCAGTGGTCGAGCTTCACCTGCTGCTCGTTCGCCCCGGCGTACAGGTCGACGTACACATCCACCTGGCCGCCTGCGGGCTGCAGAATGCTCACCTGCTCCTCGGCGGAGCCCCCGGTGCTGCTGCCGAGCAGGGTCGTCGTACCAGCCTTGTAGACGAACACGTCCAGGTCAGTGCCTGCCGGGTAGTCCGCGTCGAACGTGGAGAACCTGGCGTACGTCGTACCCGCCGGGACATTGACCGTGAACTTGGCGACATGGTCGTTGGCCTTCGGCGCGGTCGTCGGGAACGACACACCACCCGGGTTCTTCAACGCCGCCTCGTTGACCGTGGCCGGGGTCAGACCCACCGCGGTGGTCGCGAGCGTCCCGGTGTACCCGGCCGTGACCGGGACCTGCACGGAGCCGTCGGTGCCGGTGCCGTTGACCTGGACCGGTGCCTTGACCGTCAACGGCTTGATCGCCAGCGTGCTGGCCACGGAGTGCTTCGCCGACTTCCAGATCAGCCGGCCGAACGAGTACTGCTCGAGCGGCGCGCCGTTGTTCTCGATGGTGACCTTGTACGTCGTGGTGCGGCCCGGGAGCGTGACGAGGATCCGCGGGGTCACGGTCACCTTGAGCCCGGTCAGGCCTTCGACCTTCGGGAAGTAGACCTCCGGGACGCTGCCGACGTTCGTCACGGTCCGGGTCACGGTCTGCTTGCCGGCCAGGTCGCCGATCGCAATCGTCGGGTAGTTGAGGTCGCTCAGGTCGATCTTGCCGTTCGCGCACAGCTCGTGCGTGCTCGGCACCTGCCCGGAACCGCAGACGAACTTCGTCCAGTCGGTGTACGTCGAGTCGTAGACCAGCCCCGGGTCCATCCCGAGCTTCGGCTGCACCTGCCCCGCGCCGTACCCGAACGGGTTCGCCTGCGAGCCGGAGTCGTTCTGGATCGGCTTGCCGCCGGCGTCCTTGTCGGTGGCGGTCGTCATCAGCGCGGACTTGATCGCCATCGGGGACCAGGTCGGGTGCTTGCTCTTCAGCACGGCCGCGATACCGGCGATGTGCGGCGTCGACATCGACGTACCGCTCATGAACGCGTACTCGCCACCGGCCGCGCTGAACGCGGTCGTCGCGGCCAGGACGTTCGTGCCGGGCGCCATGATGTCGGGCTTGAGCAGGTCACCGTTGCCGGCCGGGGACGGACCGCGGCTGGAGGAGGCGGCGACCTTCGGCGCGTTCACACGGACCGGCGTACCCGGACCGATGGTCGCGGTCGGGTTCGCGGTGCCGCTGACGTACGCCTTCACCGCGGGCGCGGCCTTGTCGTCCAGGTGGACGGTCGGCACCGAGTGCAGATCGGCGTCCAGCGTGCCCGGGGTGATGTTCAGCAGGATCATGCCGACACCGCCGGCGTTCTTCACCTGCAGGCTCTTGTCGACTCGGGCGTTCACGCCGCGGTCGCAGACCACGATCTTGCCCGTCACCTTCGCCGGGTCGAGCGTGCCCGCCTGGCAGAGCGTGAGGTTGGTCGGGTCGGCGCCCGCGAGGCCGGCGTCCTTGGCCAGCACCACCGGCACCGACGGCGTACCGGAACCGATACCCGCGCCGGTGTAGGACTTGCCGTCCCCGAGCGTCACGGTGGTCTGGATGTCGCGGTCATGGGTGCCGTTGGCAACCGACGTGACCCAGGGGTAGGTCTTGCCGACGGTCGCGTCGCCCGGACCGGTGTTCCCGGCACTGGTCGCCACGAACACACCCGCCTTGGCCGCCCGCAGGAACGCGAGTCCGGTCGCGTTCACGTACGTCGACCCGCTGCCGGAGATCGAGTAGTTGATGACGTCGACGCCGTCGGAGACCGCGGCATCGATCGCGGCCACGATGTCGGCGTCCGTACCGCTGCCGCCGCCGGTCGCGTCGACCGCCCACAGCGCCTTGTAGATCGCCAGGCGGGCGTGCGGCGCCATACCGGAGCCCTTGCCGTAGTCGCGACCAAGGACGCTCATCTCGACGCCGTAGTTGCCGGCCGCGGTGCTGGCGGTGTGGGTGCCGTGGCCGCCGTAGTCGCGCGGCGACTTGAACTCCTCCGGGATCGGGCGGGTGCCGATGCCCTTGTCGAAGTACCGGGCGCCGATCACCTTGTTGTTGCAGGTGACGGGCGCCTCCTCACCGGCCTGGCAGGTGCCCTTCCACTTCTTCGCGACGATCGCGTCGGATGCTTTTGTGGTCTGCATGGGCGCGAAGCTCGCCCGCTCCGGGACGAAACCGGAGTCGATCATGCCGATGATGACGCCGTCGCCGGCCTTGTCGATCCCGCCCGCCTGCTGCCAGGCGCCGCCCTTGCCGGACAGGCCGAGGAAGCGCGGCGTGTCGACGGTGTCCGCGTGCTGGATCTCGCTCGGCTCCACGCTCTTCACGCCGGACGACTTGGCCAGCTTGACCGCGTCGTCGTACGACATCTCGGCGGAGAATCCGGCGTACGTGTAGCTGTAGTCGTAGAGCTTCTTGACGTTCGGGACGGTCTTGAGCACCACGTCGCGCTCGGAGGCGAGGTGCTTGACGTAGTCGACGACCGGCGCGGCCGTCTTCAGCAGCTTGCCGCCTGGAACGACCCGGGTCGCGGCGAGACCGGCGATGTCGCCGTCGTACTCCGCGACCGGGGAGTCGTCGAGCTGGACGATGTACGAACCGGTACCGGAGCGCTTGACGTCCGGGTCGGCCGGCGTCGCTGCCGGCTGGCTGGCGTTCGCCGAGCTCACCAGCACCGGCACGCCGGCACAGGCGGCGATCAGTGCGGTGGCGACGACGATCGCCGGTCGTTTGCGGGTCACGAAGTTCCTCCAGGCTGGACGGAGCGATGGCGGAGCCCTGGGCTCGCGGGGCCCTGAGTATGCCGGTCGGGTGTCGCCGGTGTCACGCATGCCGACGCAGGTACAAGGGAAAACCCCTGATCAGGCAGCGGGCGTCGAATCCGACAAGAACCAGGAAGAGAACGGCCGCGCCCGCGATCAGCAGAATCCGCCGGCCGCGAGTCGACGGCGAGCCGTCGATGCGCATCAACTTGCCGTCGATCACGGACAGTAGTCGGACGGGCGAGGGGTCCGCTGCTTCGGCGGAAGTAGGCCGGTTTGGCTGCGGGCGGGGCTTCTTGGTAATCTAGCTCTTCGCGTGCCCACGGGTGGTGTACAGCCGTGCGCGCAACACCATCCTGTATTGACCGCACACACCTGATCGAGGCTCTGCTCCGTGGCGAACATCAAGTCCCAGATCAAGCGCAACCGCCAGAACGAGGCTGCGCGACTTCGCAACAAGTCCGTGAAGTCGACCCTCAAGACGGCTGTTCGCCGCTTCCACGAGGCCGTCGAGGCCGGCGAGGCCGAGAAGGCCAACGAGACCGCCCGCAAGGCCGGTCGCCTGCTCGACAAGGCCGTCAGCAAGGGCGTCATTCACGCCAACCAGGCGGCGAACCGCAAGTCGGCCATCTTCAAGAAGGCCGCTTCTCTCTGACGCCGGGGCCGCTCCTGCGGCCCACCGAACGATCGGCCCGTCCGCAGGACCGGCCGATCGTTTTTGCGTGTCCGCACACCTCCTGATCCGCATCGCCTGAGTCGTTGATCGGAGTGCCATGAGAATCGTCGTCATCGGTGGCAGTGGTCATATCGGCACCTTCCTCGTCCCGCGGCTCGTCCGCGCCGGCCACGAGGTCGTCAACATCAGCCGCGGCGCGCGGACGGCGTACACCGCTGCTCCGGAATGGCAGCAGGTCCGTGCCGTGCTCGCCGACCGGCAGCAGGAGGACCGCGACGGCACGTTCGGCGACCGGGTCGCCGAGTTGCGCGCCGACGTCGTCGTCGACCTGATCTGCTTCACGCTCGAATCGGCCAGCGCGCTGGTCGGCCGGCTCCGCGGCGAGACCGGGCATCTCCTGCACTGCGGATCCATCTGGCGGTACGGTCCGAGCCGCAAGCTCCCGATCGCCGAAGACAGCGATTCCGCCGGGCCGCCCTTCGACGAGTACGGCATCGCGAAGGACCAGATCGCGCGGATGCTGAAGGAGGAGACCACCTCCGGTGGGCTCGTCACCACCTCGCTGCACCCCGGCCACATCGTCGGCCCGGGCTGGCACCCGACCGGGCCGCTCGGCAACCTCGACCCCTCCGTCTGGCACACGCTGTCAGCCGGCGAGCCCCTGCGGGTCCCCGGCAGCGGCGCCGAACTCATGCACCACGTCCACGCCGACGACGTGGCCCACGCGTTCCAGCAAGCCATCGACCACCGCGACACGGCCGCCGGCGAGGACTACAACATCGTCGCCCCGACCGCGCTGACGGTCCGCGGCTACGCCGAGATCGCCGCCGGCTGGTTCGGCCGGACGGCCACCCTCGAATCCGTCACCTGGGACGAGTTCCGCCGCTACACCACGCCCGACCACGCCGACTCCAGCTGGGGCCACCTCCACCGCAGCCAGTGCTTCACCATCGAGAAAGCCAAGACCCAGTTGGCCTACGCTCCCCGCTACGAGCCGGAAGCCGCCATCCACGAATCCATCCACTGGCTCGCCACCCACACCCAACTCCCCCTCGCCAACCCTCTGTCCGTCTGACCTCGGCGGGCGCTGGTTCGGGGGCGCTTGGGGAGAGGTGGTTCAGCGGCGGCCGTGGGCTCGGGTGATGGTGAGGACCATGCGTTCGAGGGCGTAGCCGGCGTCGCCTGAGGCGCCTTTGACGTCGGCGTCGGCTTGGGCGACCGCCTTGATCGCGGTCGCGAGACCACCAGGGGTCCAACCTCGGGACTGTTGCCTGAGCTGCTTCAGCTTCCACGGCGGTACGCCGACCTCACGCGCCAGATCCGCCTCACGCATGCCACTCGGCGCACTCGCGTACTTCGCCAGCCCGCGCAACCCGCCCGCCATCGCACTGGTGAGGAGCACCGGCGCGACACCGCAGTCCAGCGCCCACCGGAGCTGCTCCAGCGCCGGCTCGGTCCGCCCGGCGATCGCCGCGTCGGCGACCGCGAAGCTCGTGACCTCCGCGCGCCCACCGAAGTACTGTCCGATCAGCTCGGCTGTCACCGCCTGGCCGCCCGAATCCGACACCAGCTGCGAACACGCCCCGGCCAGCGCCCGCAGGTCATGCCCGACCGCATCCACCAGCGCCGACGCCGCGCCCTCGTCCACGGACCCGCCGAGCAGCCGGATCTCCCCCGCCACGAACTGCGGAAGCTCCCACGTCTTCGGCGCCGTCGCGACGACCTCGTTGACCGATGCCTTCCGCAACTTGTCGAGGAGGCCCTTGCCTTTCTGCCCGCCGGAGTGCACCAGCACCACGAGTACGTCGTCGGCCGGCGACCCGGCGTACTCGATCAGGTGCGGCGCCATCTCCGCAGGCAGGTTCTCCAGCCCGCGCAGCACCAGCACCCGCTCGCTCGCGAACAACGACGGCCCGGTCAGCTCCGCGAACACCCCGACGTCCAGCGTCGACGCCTCGAGATCCGTCACCTCGACCGCACCGTCGCCCGACGCCGCGTTCTTCGACACCGCCGCGATCGCCGACCGCACGGCCCGATCCGCCAGGAACGACTCGGCCCCGGTCACCAGCAGCACATCACCCAGCTTCGGCGCAGAACCTTTACGAGCAGCCACCCGGTCAGCATCCCACGCCACCCCGACAATCCCGGTGCGCCCCCGCACCAAACCGGCAAGGATGCCTCCTATGACGACCTCACCCTCGACCCCACCCGGCACCACGACTGATGTGAGCTCGGGTGGTGCGTTGGGCTCGGGCGGTGAGCCGGCGTTGACTGTTGACGCCTTGGTGGTGGTTGACCTGCAGACTGCGTTCGTCTCCGGACCCGATGCGGTGCCCGGCGCGGCGGGGCTGTTGGATCGGGTGCGTGGCCTGCTGGATCGCGCCCGGGCGGCCGGTGCCGTCGTCGTACATCTGCAGAACGACGGTCCGCCCGGCGCCGACGACGAGCCGGGAACACCGGGCTGGGAGTTGTTCTTGCCAGTGCAGCCGGGAGCTCGCGAGCACGTCCTACGCAAACCTCGGGACGACGGCTTCGACGCGACGCCGCTCGGGGAGATCCTGGTGTCGGCCGGCGTACGGTCGCTCGCGATCTGCGGCGTGATGTCCGAGATGTGCGTACACGCCACAGCCAAGACCGCCCTGGCCCGCGGCTACCGAGTCGTCCTCCCGCACGACGCCCACGCCACGTACGACGCCCCCGCCGTCCCCGGCGTAGCCGACAAGATCCCCGCCCACATCGTCTCCCGAGTCGCCGCCTGGTCCCTCGGCAACCAACCCGACAACACCTCCCCCGCGTCATCCGTCACCTTCTGACGCGCCGTACGGCCAAGGGCCGACCCCACAGGCAGCCCCTCACCCGCACCACCGACCGCCCACCACCGAGCCGACAACCTCCCGAGCCAAGACCCGTGGCGGCCCCTGATCGTCACCTAGTGAGGTCCTTGTTGGGGGGTGGGTGGGTGGTGAGGGCCAGGTGGTTGTTGGTGTTGGTGATTGTGAGAGGGCCGCTGAGGTTGGTGGTTGCTGTTTGGGTTGTGGTGTGGGACAGGAGGTCCAGGGTTCTGGGGGCTGGGTGGCCGTAGTCGTTGTTGCGGCCGGCGGAGATGATGGCCAGGCGTGCGTTGGCGGCCGCTATGAAGTTGGCGTCTTGTTGGGCTGAGCCGTGGTGCGGGACCTTGAGGACGTCTGCTTTCAGATCGGCGCCGGTAGCTAGAACTGCGCGCTGTGATTCGGGCTCCAGGTCGCCGGTCAGGAGGATCCGGAGGCCGCCGACTTCGGCCATCATGGCGATGCTGGCGTTGTTCTCCGGCGATCCTTCGTCCGTGGGCGTCGCCGACGATGTGCCTGCGGCGGGCAGGGACGGCACTCTCGCCGGCCAGAGCGTCGTCCAGCTCACCTGGCCCGCGACCCGTCGCTCGTGGAACGTGACCGTACGCACGGCGACGCCGTGCCGCGCAGCAAGTGCGATCACGCGGTCGTACTCAGCGCGCGGCGAGAAGTACGGCGTCACCTCGATCTCGTCGACCTGCCGACCGCTGAGGACACCGGCCAAGCCGCCTACGTGGTCGGCGTGGAAGTGGCTCAGCACGACAACGGGGATGTGCTGGACGTTCAGGTCCTTCAAACACCTGTCCATCGCCGCCGGGTCGGGACCGGTGTCGACGACAACCGCCGTATGGTCGCCGGCTCGCAACACCAGGCCGTCGCCCTGTCCGACATCGCACGCGACGAACAGCCAGTCGTCGGGCGGCCAGCCGAGGGATCCGACGGGACGCAGTACGACGACTGCCAGCATCACCACCGCCAGGATCATCGCGATCGGGCGGGCGAGGATGCGATGCAGGCCGAGGACGAGAGCGAGGCAGAGCAGCGTCAGTACGGCGATGCCGGCCACTGTCGCGGGCCAGGCGTTCGCGGCGCCTGGCAGGTCCGCGCCCTCGCGCGCGACGAGGATGATCCAGCGTGCCGGCCAGCCCGCGGCCCAACCGACGACCTGTGCCAGCTCATTGCTCACGAGGGCGACGCCGGCCGCGATGAAGCCGAGGATCGTGGCCGGGCCTACCGTTGGCCCAGCCAATAGATTGGCTGCGACTGCGACCAGGGACACCTCTCCCGACAGCCAGGCGACGATCGGCGTACAGGCGAGCTGCGCGGCTAGTGGGCAGGCGATTGCGTCGGCCAGCCAACCGGGTAGCCATCTCGACAGCGCCTTCCGCCAGCCCGGTCCGAGCAGGATGATGCCTGCCGTTGCGAGCACGGACAGGGCGAACCCTGGCGAGCGCGCGAGTGACGTGTCCAGGAGCAGTAGGGCGATCACTGCCACGGACAGGCTGCGTATGGCGCGGCGTTGGCCTGGCCCGCCTGTCATCGCCGCCAGCGCGATCAGGCCCATCGCGGCTGCGCGGAGCACGCTCGGCTGGGGTCTGGCGAGGACGACGAACACGACCACTGTCAGCAGGCCGACGACTGTGAGGCCGCGGGCGCGTACGCCGATCAGTCGAGCGAGCGGGAGGACGAACGCGAGGAGGAGGGTCAGGTTCGTACCTGAAACTGCCGAGAGGTGGGTCAGGCCGGTGGTTCGGAAGTCGGCGTCCAGGTCGGCTGACACTCCGGAGACGTCTCCCATGACGAGGGCGGGCACGAGTCCGCGTACGTCCTCGGGCTCGTCCGACACCGCGTCGCGCAGTCCGGCTCGGACACGCTCGGCGGCACGGAGCCACCACGGCGGGTCGTCCACAGTCCGCGGTGGTGAGCGGGTCGAGAGCATCGCGGCCACCTCGGCGCCGCCTTCGGCCGGCTCGAGTCTGCCGGTTGCGTCGATGTGCTGGCCGTACCTGACGTGTTGCCACTTCGCGGTGCCGATGACGAGCACCGGCGTACGTACTCGGGTGCTTGTGGTGCCGGTTGGGTTCGGTCCGGGGCGGCTGTGGATCTGCTCGATGGTTGCTCTGACAACGACGTACGGCGGGCGTCTGGTGGTGGATTGTCTGAGGGATGGATCGCTGGTGATCTTGAGTCGGACTGTGACGGTTTTGTTGTTGGCTGCCAGGTTGCGTACCGGGCCTTCGTGGAGGGTTGCGGTGTGGAGGGTGGCGGCGAGGGCCATGCCGCTGGCGACGGTTAGCGAGCCGATGGTTGTCCAGCTTGTTGGGGCGTGGGGCGCCAAGCGGCGGCTGAGCGCCGTGCGGGTGGGGCGGCGGATCAGTAGGGCGAGGGTTACGGCTGCGAGCAGTGCGAGGGCGGTTACGAGTGCGCCGACGAGCGGGGGGCGGCCGAGCAGGAGTGCGGCTGTCAGCCAACCGGCGGTCGCTGGGATGAGTAGGCGCGCGTCTGGGCGTTGTTGCTCGGGAGTGTCTTTGGGTGGCTGGTCGGGAGTTGGGGTGGGGTCAGGTGCGGACATGGGGTCTCAGGGAGTCGAACTTCTTGGGGCCTACGCCGGGGACCTCCTGGAGTTGGTCGACGGTGGTGAAGGGGCCGTTCTGGGTGCGGTAGTCGAGGATTCTCTGGGCCAGGACTGGGCCTACGCCTGGGAGGGCGTCCAGCTCGGCGAGGGTGGCGGTGTTGAGGTTTACGGCGTTGTTGGGGGCGGTGGTCGGGTCGGGTGGGGTGGGTGACGGTGGTGGGTTGGTGGGCGCGGGTTGGCCGACGATGATCTGTTCGCCGTCGGTTACCTGGCGGGCGAGGTTGAGGGAGGTCAGGTCTACGCCGCGGAGTGGGCCGCCGGCGAGGGTCAGTACATCGGCTACTCGGGAGCCGGGTGGGGCTTTGATCAGGCCGGGGCGGCGTACTTTTCCGGCGACGTGGACTACGACGGGCGGCTGGGTGGGCATGGCGCCGGGAGTCTGCGGGGACTGGGATGCGCCCGGTTGGGTTGGGGTGGGTTGCTGCTGGGTGGGGTTGGGTTGGGCTACGGGGCTGCCTGCCGTGGCGGTGGTCGGGCGGGTGTCGGGGACGGGTTCGGGGCGGGCTCGGAGAAAGGTCCAGGCGACCCAGGTCAGCCCGAGGAGTAGTACGACCGCTAGGACGGCGACGTGGCGTGGGGTGAGAGTCCACCGGGCATCACGCAGCCGGTCGAGCCGGGGCTGGCCGACCGGGTCGTCGTCCGCCTGGTCGGTGCGAGCCTGGTCCGCACGAGGGTCGTAGGTACGGGCGTCCTTGAGACCGGGGTGCTCGGCGCGGCGGTAGGCAGCAGGCGGGTCGTCGGCGCTTGGGTAGTCGGCGCGGACATCCTCGGGATCTGTGTGGTCGGCGCGGCGGTAGGCGGTACGCGGGTCGTCGGCGCCGAGGTGGTCGGGGCGGGGAGTGTGTGGGATTTGTTGAGTGGGGGTCCATCCGCCTCGCACCTCGTCACGCTCCTCCGGGTGGGTGGGGGGCTGGGTGTGAAGGTGGGCGCGCGGGTGCGGGCGGGCGGCGAGGCGGGCCAAGGCGCGGGCTCGGGCGTCCGGGGTGGGGGATGGGATGCGGCGGAAGGCCTTCACGCCTGGAGAAAGTACGAGTTCGGGGCCTTTGGGAACCTGTGACTTCGAGGCTGTGGAGAAGTCGTCAGTTCGGCGCCGACGGTCATACCAAGTGCTTGCCGCCTGATCGTCGGCGGGCGGGGCGGTGCGCGGCCGGGTGACAGGCGTACAGCCGGGTGGAGGGACGGCGGGTGGCGCGGAACGCCAGGTGGCCAGCGTGGGAGCGGCGGCCGGATGGCGGGGAGTCAGATAGGCGGTCGGGTGGGACGCCGGGGTCGACGGTACGGCTGTGGTGCGGGACGTGGTGCGCGGGTTCGGCCGTGGCGCAGGGCGTGGCGCGGGAGGTGAATTGGGGTGGTTAATGGGGGCTTACTACAACCGCCAGGAGGCCGGGGCCTACGTGGGCGCCGATGACGGCGCCTACTTCGCGGAGGACTATTTCCTCGGCTTGGGGGAGGCGGTTGGCGAGGTCGTCGGCGAGGGTTTGGGCTTTTTCGAGGTTGGCCAGGTGGTGGACGGCCAACTGGACGGGGAGGTCGCCGGCGCGTTGGACGGCGATGTCGGCGAGGCGGGCGATGGCTCGGCTGGAGGTGCGGACCTTCTCGAGGGGGACGATGCGGCCGCCGCTGATCGTGAGCAGGGGTTTGACCGCGAGCGCCGTACCCAGGAGGGCCTGGGCGGCGCCGATGCGGCCGCCCCGGCGGAGGTACTCGAGGGTGTCGACGTAGAAGTACGACGAGATCGACTTCATCCGGCTCCGCGCGGCGGCCTCGACGGCGGCTGCGTCCTCACCGGCGGCGGCCGCGGCGGCCGCGGCGAGAACCGGGAAGCCGAGGCCCATCCCGAGAGAGCGGGAGTCGACCACGCGCACCGGGATCGGGGACTCCTTGGCGCCGATCATCGCCGCCTCGAACGTGCCGGACATGTCGCCGGACAGGTGGATCGACACCACCGCCTCGGCGCCGTCCTTGGCGCACTCGGCGTACGTGTCGGTGAACGTCTGCGGCGCCGGTCGGCTGGTCGAGACCGGGGTGAACGTCTTGAGCGCCTCCGCGACCGCGTCCGCCGAAGTGGCGCCGTCGTCGTACGACGTGCCGCCGATCACGACCTGCAGCGGTACGACGGTGAGCGGGTGCCGGAGCAGCTCGTGCGTGGACAGACCGGCCGTGGAGTCGGTGACGACCTGCACGCGGGCTGCCATGCAGCGAGGTTACCGGACGGTTTATGTCCGAGCGCAGTGCCAGACTCCACAAGATGAAGGAGACAGACAGGGAAATCACCGAGTTGCAGGAGTTGCTGGACGCGGCGTACGCGCGGTCGACCGAGCATCTGCGCGCCATCATCACGGATCCGCGGCGGCTGGACGCCGGCGAGCTGGTGCGGGTTCTGACCGGGATGTGCACGCTCAATCTGGCCACCGTGACCGCGCGCGGCGAGCCGCGGATCAGCGCGGTGGACGGGCACTTCCTGCACGCGCGGTGGGTGTTCACGACCTCGGGATCGGCGGCCAAGGCGCGGCAGCTGAGGCAGCGGCCGGCGGCGAGCATCTCTTACGTCGACGGTGAGCGGATCGGGGTGTTCAGCCACGGGAACGTCGAGTTCCTGACGGCGGATCATCCGGACTTCGCGGAGATCGAGCAGCACCTCACGAGCCACTACGGCAGCTCGCCGTCGAGCTGGGGGGACGACATCGTGTACTGCCGGCTCCAGCCCACCTGGATGGTGGGTTACGCGTCCGACAAGGCGGCTGTTCTGGACACACCAGCGAGGTGAAGGCCACCCCTCCCGGGGCCTTCACCTCGCTCTTGGTTGTGCCGGGCTACTGACGTCCCCTGTGCGTCAACAGCCCGGCTCCCGCTGACTCCCCCTGGCTGTCAGCTGAAGTTGGCGGAGCCTCGGCAAGCTACTCCCCGTGTCCGGCTCCCTCAGAACCGGTTTGACCGCGAGCTCACCGAGGTCCCGGGAGGCCCCAGCGGCCGGACGGCCGGCGGGTGACCAAACCCGCCGGTTGCTCCGCGCCAGCCGGGTCGCGACACTCGTCCCCTGTGTCGTGTGCCTGACCCTGAGCTGGGACCCCGCCCCGGAAGCAGTGCCCTGACGGTGCACCGCGCCCGGTACAGGCAGAACAGATCCGCAGTCCGCAGCACTCCGGAGCTCTCGGTCGCCGGTCGGCGCCCCCACCAACCAGCCGCCGGAGGCCCTCCGCGTCGCCTTCGCCGGGTGCCGGAGGCCGGTGGTTCGCCATGGCCTCTTCATGGGTTCACCACCTCTTTCGCTGCCGGTCGCCGGTGTCGGTCTCTGCTTCGTGGAACCTGCCCTACGGCTGTAATTCTTTGCCGGGCGGCCATGTCAGGACGAGGCAGAACAACCGGCAGTTACCCGGCAGCTTCGGCAGATCCGCGTCAGGAAAGCGCGGCGAGCACGTCGTTCGCCAGCCGCTGTACGGCGGCCGCCGGGTCCGGCTCGGGCCACCCCTCCGCGACCGACGCGCTCGCGCAGGACTCCTGCAGCACGGCCCACGCGGTCGGCAGCATCGGCGGGTCCATGGTCTGCTGCCAGGCCAGCAGCTGACCGCACACCGCGTCCCCGGCCTCGGAGCGACCGAGCGCGTGCAGGACCGCCACAGCCTCCGGAAGCACCTCGAGCAGGTAAACGACCCGCCCTTCGAGCAGCAGCCGGTTCAGCGCGTCGAGGACGGCCACCCGCGCCTGCTCGACCTCGCCGGCGTCACGCGCGAGCCGGGACCGGTAGAGCATCACCAGATAGTCGAAGTACCCACGGTGCCCGCGGATGTCCGCGTCGGCCTGGTCGAGGAGCGTCCGCGCCTCGTCGTACCGGCCCTCGTGGTACTCGACCATCGCCAGGCAGCCGGCGACCTTGGTGCGCTCAGGATCGTCCGACGCCTGGCTGTCGCGGGCGAGCTCGGCCCAGTGCCGTGCGCCGGACAGGTTCCCCAGCTCCAGGTCGACGCGGCTGAGCGCCATGTACGCGATCTCGTCCGGGTAGACACCCGGATTGACCAGGGCGGCCTCCCAAGCGAGCAGCAGCTCCTTGGCCTCGACCAGACGGCCCCACCGGAGCAGGGCCAGCCCACAGGTCGCCTGCACCGTCGCTGAACGCTGTACGTCGCCATGCTTCCGGGCGTCGTCCACCAGCGCCGGTATCTCGGCCAGACTCTGTGTGTCGAGCAGATGCGAGCCGGACGACACCCAGCCGCCCCGCGCGACCAGGCCCATCTCGGTCTCACCAGCGATCCGCGTGCGCGCTTCCCCGTAGTGCCGGCGCGCGCCACGGATGTCGCCGGTCAAGCTGGACAGCCGGCCCGCGATGGCGAGCAGCCTGCCGCTGGTCTCCTTGTCGGAAACGTTCTCGGCGCACAGCGTCGCCCACCGGATCCCGCTCTCGGCCACACTCGCCTGGTACTGCCAGGCGATCCGGAACCCGAGCACGATCCGCGCCGCGGCGTCCCACTCCCCCAGCTCACCAGCCCGCGCCAGCGCCACCTCGAACAGCGCCGAGTTCGCATGCGCCGCCCGGTACCGCCGGTCGCGATCCGGCGACGACCACGCGCCTTCCAGCCCCGACACGTACGTCGCGCACCACTCGACGGCACGGTCACGGAACTCGGTGAGATCGTCCTGCGACGACAGCCCGGCGTACGCGTGCTCCCGGATCGTCTCCAGCAGCTTGTACCGCGCGCCGTACAGCTGCTCGAACTCGTGCACCGGCTGCAGCAGCGACTTCTCCACCAGCTCGGCCAGCAGCATGGGTACGTCGAGCTCGTCGATCGGTTCGCCGGTACAAACGCCCGCCACGGCCTCGAGCGTGAACGGCGAGCCGAGCACCGAGGCCCGGTAGAGCAGCTGCCGCGCCGGGTCCGACAGCGCGTCGACGCTCCACGCGATCGTGTCCGCCAGCGTCCGCTGATGCGGCGCACCGAACCGGCGCGGCCCGGACAGCAACCGGAACCGGTCATCCAGCGCGGCAAGGATTGTCTCTACCGACAGCGAGCCGGCCCGCGCGGCAGCTAGCTCCAGCGCGAGCGGCAGCCCGTCAAGCCGTCGGCACAGCCGCGCCACGGTCGGAGCATTCGCAGGCGTCAGCTTGAAGTCCGGGCGCACGCGGGCCACGCGACGGCAGAACATCTCGACAGCCGGCGACGCCGAGACCTCGTCGAAGCTCAGGTCGTTCGCCGGTACGCCGAGGACCTGCACGCGGCGCACCACCTCGTCCGGCAGGCCGAGCGGGATCCGGGACGTGACCAGCACGCCGATGCCCGGGAAGCTGCGCACCATCCGGTTGGCAACCGTCGCGACACCGTCCAGGACGTGCTCGGCGTTGTCCTCGACGATCACCAGGTCGCCGGGCCGGCGGCCGGACAGGACGTCGTCGAGGTCCGACGTACCGGGAGCTGTGCCGAAGGCGTCCAGGATCGCCGACGGTACGGCGGCGTCGCGCTGGACCGTGGTGAGGTCGACGACCACGACGGTCGTGTCGGCGCCCGAGAACCGGTCCGCGGCGGCGAGCGCCAGCTCGGTCTTCCCGACCCCGCCGGGACCGACGAGGGTGACGAGCCGGTTCTGCCGCAGCAGTTCCTCGAGCTCGAACAGCTCCTGCTCGCGGCCGACGAGCCCGTCCGGGATCGGCCGGGTGCCGCGCCAGCGCAGACCGGTCGGCGCGGCGTCCGCGACCGAGACGACCTGAGCAGCGGCGACGGTCGGCCGGACGACGGGGCGCGCCGAGCCGTGGCCCGCGGCGGCGAGGAAGTGCTCGGTATCGTCGGGCTGCAGGTCGAGCGCGGTGGCGAGCAGCCGGACGGAGTCCTTGCGCGGCCGCGCGACGCGGCCGGCCTCCATCTCACGGATCGACCGGACGCTCAGCCCGGCCCGATCGGCCAGCTCCTCCTGGGAAAGTCCGGCCTGGACCCTCAAGTCGAGCAACAGATCGGCGAAACCCCGCCGCCCGTCCGCCCGGCTTTCCGTGTCCGACACAGCCCGTCACCCCTCTGGAGGCCTCACGTTCCTGGAGGGTGTCTGAGGATCCTGCGCCGTCGCGAGCAGGTGCTCGGCGGAGCGCCTCGGCGTGCCGGAGGGGAGGGTTCGATGTGGTGCATCGTGCCCTTCCCTCCGGTGCGTCGAGGTGCCCGCCGAGTGCCGCGCAGTAGGCGCAGGATCCTCAGACACCCTCCGCACAACATAGCGTGACGGAAGGGCCGGTGCGGGTTCCGATCGGCGTGCGGGATGCGGCCTGGGTCACACAATTCGTTGCCCGGAGCAACGGACGGGAAATACCTGTGGACTCAGAAATGCACGTTTCAAGCAGTCGCGCGAACTGCTGGGGATTCGCTGTCGGCGGCGTACAGAGAAAGTACGCCGGACCAGTCGTCGAGGCGGGCGCGGGTATCGGCGCGACCGGAGTCCGCATTCAGCAGGCTGCCATCGGAAATGCCGCGGGTGGCGCGAACCAGGAGCTCGACGGTGACGTCGCGCAGCGTGTCAAGGGCAGCCATGCGGTAATTCAAGCGGAGTCGTGTTTCGCAAACGTAACGCGATCGGCAACATCACGATAAGTCACGAAAATCCCGGAATTACTTGTTACCGGGTAGTCCGCTAACCGGCCAGGAACGACAACCGGACCTGCCGGTCGGGATTGTCGCGATTGGTGTCGACCAGACAGATCGACTGCCAGGTGCCGAGTGTCAGCCGCCCGGCCAGAACCGGCACCGTCGCGTACGGCGGAATCAGCGCGGGCAGCACGTGGTCGCGGCCGTGGCCGGGCGAACCGTGCCGGTGCCGCCAGCCGAAGTCCCGCGGCAGGAGATCCTCGAGCACCGCGAGCAGGTCGTCGTCGCTGCCCGCCCCGGTCTCCAGGATCGCCACGCCGGCCGTCGCGTGCGGCACGAACACGTGCAGCAGGCCGTCTCCCCGGCCGTCGACGAACTGCGCACACCGGCTCGTGAGGTCGAGGACGACCTCACGAGCTCCGGTGTGCACCTCAAGGACGACGGAGTCCATCAGGCGGGCACGATGTTGACCAGCTTGGGCGCCCGCACGATCACCTTGCGGGTGCCGCGGCCGTCCAGCGCCTTCTGGATCGCCTCGGACGCCAGCGCCAGCTGCTCCAGGTCGGCGTCGGAGATGTCCGGCGCGACCTCCAGCCGGTCCTTCACCTTGCCGGCGATCTGCACGACGCAGGTGACCGACTCCTGAACCAGCAGCGCCGGGTCGACCTTCGGCCAGCCGGCCTTGGCGACCGTGGGCTCGTGGCCCAGCTCTTCCCACATCTCCTCGGCCGTGTACGGCGCGACCAGGCTCAGCAGGACCGCCACAGTCTCGACCGCTTCGCGGACGGCCGGGTCGGCCGCACCGGGGCCGGAGTCGATCGCCTTCCGGGTCGCGTTCACCAGCTCCATGATCCGGGCGACCATGACGTTGAAGCGGTGCGAGTCGATCAGCTCGGCCGCGTCCGAGATGGTGTGGTGGGTCAGCTTGCGCAGCTCCACGTCACCGGTCGACGGGTCGGCACCGACCGGCGACTCGACCGCTCCGGCCAGCCGCCACGCCCGCTGCAGGAACTTCAGCGAGCCGCCCGGCGACATGTCGGCCCAGTCGATGTCGTCCGACGGCGGACCGGCGAAGACCATGGTCAGCCGGACCGCGTCGACGCCGTACTCGTCGATCATGTCGCCCAGGTTCACGCCGTTGCCCAGGGACTTGCTCATTGCCTTGCCCTGGTTGATGACCTGGCCCTGGTTCAGCAGCCGGGTGAACGGCTCGGTGACCCGCAGCAGGCCCATGTCGTGCAGCGCCTTGACGAAGAAGCGCGCGTACAGGAGATGCAGTACGGCGTGCTCCTTGCCGCCGACGTACTGGTACACCGACATCCACCGGTCGGCGGTGGCCTGGTCGAACGGGCCGTCGGTGTACTCCGGCGACAGGTAGCGCAGGAAGTACCAGGACGAGTCGACGAACGTGTCCATCGTGTCGGTGTCGCGCTCGGCCTTGCCGCCGCACTTCGGGCAGTCGACCTCGACCCAGTCGCGGGCCGCTGCCAGCGGCGACACGCCCTTGGGCTGCAGGTCGGCGCCGCGCAGGTCGGGCAGCTCCATCGGCAGCTGATCGTCCGGGACCGGCACCTCGCCGCAGGACGGGCAGTGGATGATCGGGATCGGGCAGCCCCAGTACCGCTGGCGGCTCAGCAGCCAGTCGCGCAGGCGGTAGTTGATCGTCCGCTGGCCCAGGTCCTTGGTCTCCAGCCAGTCGATGATCCGCGACTTGGCCTCGGCGACCTCCAGGCCGTCCAGGCTGATCTCGTCGTTCGCGCTGTTGATCGCCGGGCCGTCACCGGTGTAGGCCTTGCCGTCGAAGCCGGCCTCGGGCTGCACGGTGCGGACGATCGGCAGGCCGAACTTCTCCGCGAACTCCCAGTCCCGGGTGTCCTGGCCGGGGACCGCCATGATCGCGCCGGTGCCGTAGTCGGCCAGCACGTAGTCGGCGGCCCAGATCGGGATCCGCTGCCCGGTCACCGGGTTGATCGCGTACGACCCCAGGAAGACGCCCGTCTTCTCCCGCTCGGTGCTCAGCCGCTCGATCTCGGTCTCGCCCTTGACCTTCGCCAGGTAGGTGTCGAAGGCCTCCTGCTGCTCCGGTGTGACCAGCGACGCGGCCAGCTTCGCGTCCGGCGCGACCACCATGAAGGTGGCGCCGAACAGCGTGTCCGGCCGGGTGGTGAAGACCTTGATCGGCTCGTCGCGGCCCTCGACCTCGAAGTTCGCGAACGCGCCCTCGGAGCGGCCGATCCAGTTGCGCTGCATCAGCAGGATCTCTTCCGGCCACTGCAGCAGCTCCATGTCGTCCAGCAGCCGCTGGGCGTACTCCGTGGTCTTGAAGTACCACTGGGTCAGCTCGCGCTTGGTGACCTCCCAGCCGCAGCGTTCGCAGCGGCCCTGGACGACCTGCTCGTTGGCCAGCACGGTCTGGTCGTTCGGGCACCAGTTGACGAACGACGCCTTGCGGTAGGCCAGACCGCGCTCGTACAGCCGCAGGAACAGCCACTGCGTCCAGCGGTAGTACTCCGGGTCGGAGGTGTGCAGCCGGCGGGACCAGTCGAAGCTCAGCGCGTAGCGCCGGATCGACTCCGCCTGGGTCTCGATGTTGGCGTACGTGTACGTCGCCGGGTGCTCGTTGCGCTTGATCGCCGCGTTCTCGGCGGGCAGGCCGAACGAGTCCCAGCCGATCGGGTTCAGGACGTCGTACCCCTGCTGGAACCAGTAGCGCGCCAGCACGTCGTGCAGCGCGAACACCTCGGCGTGGCCCATGTGCAGGTCACCGGAGGGGTAGGAGAACATCGTGAGCGCGTAGCGGCGCTCCGCCGAGCCGTCGTCCTTCGCCCTGAACGGGTCCAGCTTCTCCCACACCGGACGCCACTTGGCCTGCATGGCGTTGAAGTCGTAGCCACCCCGGTCGATCGGGGCGTCCTCCACCTGCTCCGTCACGGTCCTACTCCTGCTTCGTGGATTGTTGAGCCTAAATCTGCCAGAAATGAAAAATCCCCTCACACAGGAGGGGGTGCCGCACTGACCGGCGCTCAGATTGCGCCTGGATGCCAGTACGGCTAACTAAGGAGCAGGCTCACTCGCATAGCGCCCAGGATAGCACCGGTGCCGCGGCTGCCCGGGGCAGGCGCGGCACCGGACGCCGTCAGCCGATCGGAACGCCGAACGTCTTCAGCCAGTCCTGGACCACCTTGATGTCGATCCGCTGCAAGCCGTCGAGGTAGCGGCAGTTGCTCGTGTAGCCGTAGCTGGTCACGGTCACTTGGTAGTTGTTGAGGAACGTCGGCCCGCCGGAGTCACCGAAGCAGGTGCCGCCGGTGCCGCGGTTGTCGTTCTCGTTGCCGTTGACCTGCAGGATCTGCGGCGTGAGCTTCTGCCCGGGCTCCTCGGCCCAGCGGCGCAGCAGCGGGTACGACATCGGGGTCGGCTTCTGCGGGCCGGAGTCGGCCTTGCGGACCTCGGTGCCGTAGCCGACGGACGTGAAGATCGTGCTGTTCAGCTTGGGCTGCTGGTACGCGTTCAGGTAGTTGGCGGGCGCGATCTTCGCCGGGGCGATGTTCGTGACCGGCCGGTCGAGCACGATCACGCCGACGTCGTTCCAGTTGGCCAGGTCGGTGAAGTCGGAGTACTGCGGGTGCGCGTACGCCGTACCGGACTTGTAGCCGGCTGCTTCGAGCTCCGCCTGCGTGTAGCCCTTCGACGGGTCGGCGGCGACCGGGAACGGCGACGGCGGCTGCTCGGCGATCACCGAGTCGAACGTCACCAGGGTCTTGCCGAGGGTGCCGAGGGTGCAGTGCGCCGCGGTCACCACGACGGTCGGCGAGACGAGCGTCGCCGTGCACCGGAACCGCCCGTCCGGTTGGTAGAACAGGATCAGTCCGACGTTGGGGTGCGCGTTGCCGTCCGGTTGACCGCCGGTGATCGCGCTGGCGGACAGCGCCGGGGTGACGGCCAGTCCGAGAGCCAGTGCGCACAGACCGATGATGCGGCCGAGTCGTGTCCTCATATGTCCCCTCCTGGGGTATGCGGGATACCTGAGGGCATTGGAGCAATCACGCCTCGCGGTGTCCAGACTTCGTTTGACTACCCTGTGTGATCGTCCGTTCAGACACGTCGTCTAGCTTCGAGTAGTCGTACTGTCGGGGCATGGGGCCCGTGGACGAGTACTCCGTGCCGCTGAACGCCACCTCAGCATCTTCCCGTTCAGTTCTGCTGCGGTCGACGCCGTACGTGAGTGGCTGCCGGGCTTCGACCTGGCCAAAGGAACCGTCCGCTTCACGGTCGAGAACTCGTTGCCTGAGGACGCTGTCCGTGGACTCGTCCGTCGCCGGATGGCCGAGATCGCCGCTAGATGAACTCTGTGCCGCCGGCCCGGCGGTGGTCACCCGGCGTACGGCCGTACTTGCGTTTGAACGCAGTGGAGAACGGCCGCACGTCGGAATAGCCGCAGGCGCGTGCCACGTCCGTGATGGACAGGGTGTGGTCCAGGAGCAGCTGTGCGGACAGCTCGAGCCGGAGGCGGCGGAGCGTCGACATGATCGAGGCCCCTGTCTGCTGCGTGAACAGTCGCTCGGCATGCCGCTCCGACAGGTGTACGACGGCTGCCACGTCCCGGACGGTGATCGGACGGGACAGGTTGTCGCGGAGGTGCCGCTGCATCGCCTCCACCACCAGCGGCCCACGGTCCCGCCTGACGGGCTCCACTGCCAGGTCCTCGTCCAACGCGAACGCACGAGCCGTTTCCAGCACGAGAGTGGCACCAAGTGCACCCAGCACTGTGCTGTAGCCCGATACCGGCGCAGCCGCCTCCGCAGCCAGGCCCGTGATGAGTGCCGGCAGCGAACCGCTTCTCGCGGACATGACCGGCCCATCGGCACGGGTCAGCCCTGACCACCACCCTCGCTCGTCGGACCCTGGACGAAAGGTGAAGCCCCAGAAGGCGATGCCGAGCGGCGACGTGCGCGAGGACTCGATCTCATGGACGTCGCCGGGCCGCGCGAGGAACACCGAGCCGGGCGTCACGTCGTACTGCACGGTGCCGTTGTTGAAGCGGCCCTCTCCGGAGTACGCCAGGCACACCTCGTGGAACGAGTGGGTGTGCCAGTAGTTGCGCCAGTACTCGGGCCGGTAGTGGCCCCAGCTGAGGAAGTCCGCGCGGAAGCCGTCGACCTCGCAGGACTCGAGCAGTCCCGCGAGGTCGACGAACCGGTCCGCCGCAGCGACGCCGGACAGCATCGGAGAGAGGGTCAAACAGCGCTCCTGCCGGTCGGGTCGACTCCTCGCAGCATCATGCCCTGGCCGAGCGACCACTCGTGGGTCTTCACCGTCGGCGGGTCCCCCGGGTCGCGGTACTGGATCAGCCAGGTGGTACGCGCCTCATCGCTGGTGTTCACGCCGGACCCGTGCACGGTCAGGTACGTGAAGAACAGGACGTCGCCCGCCTCGGCCGGCTGCGGCGTCGCCGCGTCGAACGCGGGCTCCAGCAGGTGGTACGAGCCCTCCGGGCTGTGCTCGCGCGGCCCGTCCTTGTGGCTGCCCGGGATGACCCGCACGCAGCCCTTCTCCTCCGGCGCGTCGTCGAAGTGGAAGATCGCCGCCCCGACCCGGTGGTAGGTGTGCGGGAAGAACGGGTGGTCCTGGTGCAGCGGGAACGGCGAACCGTTCTCCGGCGGCTTCACGAACAGCTTGGTGTGGTGCAGCTGGACGTTGTCCACACCCATCACCGCGGCGGCCACGTCGGTGAACCGCGGGTCCACCAGCAGCTTCGAGAACTCGGCGTCGTAGAACTGCGCGTCGTGCAGGTGCTGCAGCTTCGTCGGCGCCTCGGTCATGCCCCGGGCGGCGCCCCAGGTCGGGTCGTCGGACCGGTTCAGCTGCGCCAGCAGGTCGTGGCTGCGCTGCCGGTAGTGGGCCGCTTCTTCCTTGCTGAGCAGGCCTTTCACCAGGACGAAGCCGTTCTCGGCGTACTGCTGCGCGAGCGTCGAGAGTTCGGGACGCCCGTCTGTGATCGTCATCTCGGAGTACCTCCTGATCGGGTCCTTCGAGCCTACGAACGGCGGCGTCCGGACGGGAGGACCCGACCGGACGCCGATGTTCGCCGAACGGACATGACTACTCGCCGGCCGACGTCTCCTCGACCGGTACGACGATCGGTCGCAACCGGGCCCAGAGCACGAACAGGACGGTGAACAGCAGCATCCCGAGGCCGCCCCAGAGGTTGATGTTGATCCCGGCCGCCTTGTCGATCTCGGCCTGCTTCTCGACCAGGCCGAGAATCGTCAGCACCAGGCCGTAGATCCCGACCAGGGCGGCGATCACGATCCGGATGTCGAATGCTCCGGACTTCTTCTTCCGTGCCATCACAAGCTCCCAATCAGCCGAAGACGATGTTCAGGACGACGGTCATCGCCAGCGAGATACCGGCCAGCAGCACCGGCCGGCGGTAGCAGCCGTGGTCACCGCGCAGCGTCACCTCGGTGCGCTGCTCCTTCGGCGTCAGCGAGTACACCAGGCCGACCAGCTCGGACTCCTCCTTCGGCCGGGTCATCGTGCTGACCAGGACGCTGATCAGGATGTCGACCACGAAGGCCGCACCGGCGCCGACGAAGCTGGCGCCCTGACCGGGCAGGTTGATGATGCCGTTCTCGGACAGCACGAACACGACGATCGCGGTCGCCGTACCGCTGACCAGGCCGATCCAGCCGGCCGCCGCGGTCATCCGCTTCCAGAACATACCGAGGATGAAGGTGGCGAACAGCGGTGCGTTGAAGAACGAGAACAGCTGCTGCAGGTAGTCCATCAGGTTGCTGTAGCCGGAGGCGATCGCGGCCGTGCCGATCGCGATCACTGTGCCCGCGACCGTCACCCAGCGGCCGGTCCGCAGGTAGAAGTCGTCCGTCCGGTCCTTGATCACGTAGCGCTCGATGATGTCGTACGACATCACGGTGTTGAACGAGCTCAGGTTCGCCGCCATACCGGCCATGAACGAGGCCAGCAGACCGGTGATCGCCAGGCCGAGCATGCCGTTCGGCAGCAGGTCGCGCATCAGCAGCAGAAGCGCGTCGTTGTAGTCGACCTCGCCGCTGCCGGTTGCCTTGAACTGGGCCAGTTCCGGCACGAGCACCGCGGCGATGATGCCGGGGATGATCACGATGAACGGCACGAACATCTTCGGGAACGAGCCGATGATCGGGGTCCGCCGGGCCGCCGACATGTTCTTCGACGCCATCGCCCGCTGGACCTCGACGAAGTTCGTCGTCCAGTAGCCGAACGAGAGCACGAACCCGAGGCCGAACACGATGCCGATCACCGACAGGAAGTCGTTGCTGAAGCCGCTCAGGGCGTTGCCCGGCCACGCGCTCATCTGCTCGGCGCCGCCCGGCGACGCGGTCACCTTGTCGACCAGGCCCTCCCAGCCGCCGACCTTGTGCAGGCCGATCAGGGTCAGCGGGAGCAGCGCGGCGACGATCACGAAGAACTGGAGCACCTCGTTGTAGATCGCGGCCGACAGCCCGCCGAGCGTGATGTAGCTGAGCACGATCAGGGCGGCGACGATCACCGACACCCAGATCGGCCAGCCGAGCAGCACGTTCACGATGGTGGCCAGCAGGAACAGGTTCACGCCCGCGATCAGCACCTGCGCCAGGGCGAAGCTGATCGCGTTCACCAGGTGCGCGGGCTTCCCGAACCGGCGGAGCATGAACTCCGGCACGCTGCGGACCTTGGAGCCGTAGTAGAACGGCATCATCACGACGCCGAGGAACAGCATCGCCGGGATCGCGCCGATCCAGAAGTAGTGCACGGTCGGCATGCCGTACTGCGCGCCGTTCGCCGACATGCCCATGATCTCGATGGCGCCCAGGTTGGCCGAGATGAACGCCAGGCCGGTCACCCAGGCGGGCAGCGAGCGCCCGGACAGGAAGAAGTCCAGGCTGCTGGAGACCGCCCGTCTGGCCAGGTAGCCGATGCCGAGCACGAAGACGAAGTACAGGGCGATGATGATGTAGTCGATCGCCGTCGCGTCCAGTCTGAGGATGGATTGTTGGGCAAGCATCGGGCCTCCGGATCACCACAGTGACTGTTCGTGTTGTTACCGCTGAGGAACGTTACTCCTACTTTCAACCAACCCGGCGGCGACCCGGCCGGTTCTCCACCCGGATCTCCACCCCTGGTCGGTACCCAGGGGTGACCGCACCGACCTACCGTCCGTGACATGAGCCTCGGAACGTTGCCCAACGCACTCGTCGTGGTCGCCGTCGTGGTCGTCGTCCTCGCCCGGCGGCTGTCCTGGTCCGAGCTGGAGAACTCCGACACCGACGTCTGGCGCGGCCCGCTCGTGCTGATCGGGGTCGGCGTCTACCAGCTGTACGACCGGCACACCGGACTCGGCGCCCTCGACATCGTCTTGCTCGTCGCCGGCGCCGTGCTGGCGCTCGTGGCCGGCGTCGGCTCCGGACGGGTCGCCCAGGTCGAGCGGCGCGCCGGGAAGGTGTTCTTCCGGCTCGGCCTGCCCGGACTCGGCATCATGGTGGCCTACCTGGTCGTCCGGCTCGGGCTCGCGGGTCTCGGCCACCTGCTCGGCGCCTCGGTCGCCGGCGGCGGTGCGCTGATGGTCTCGATGGGTGCGAACCTGTTGACCCAGTCGCTGATCATCCAGAGCAAGGCGAGCCAGATGGCCGAGGAGTACACCAACCAGTGAAGCTGAAGGCGCTGCTGCCGCCCCGTCCGCACGGAGAGAGCGGCTGGGTCGGCCGGGTACTCGCCAGCGGCGTCGCCGTGGCGGTGCTCTCGACGGCCCGCCCTGCGGACAGCTGGGTCTGGGTCGTGCTCGGTGTGAGCTTCGCCCTGTTCCTGGCTGGCTCAGTGCTGATGACAGCCAGGCCGTACGTCTCCTTCGCACTGCTGTCCGTCGTGGCCGTGAGCAGTGCTCTGATCGCCGGCTACCCGCAGTCGAACGCGCTGGTCCTGGTGCTGGTCGCGATCACCGACGTTGCCGTGCTCGACTTCAGACGGCACGGCAATCGCCCGATCGTTGCTGCCGGCATCGGCGTGGCAGCCGCCTACGCCGGGTCGGCGTGGCTGTTCGACCAGTCCGACACCTGGTACTTCACCCAGCTGCTGTGGACGGCCGTACTGGTCGCCTTCGGGTTGAACCGGCGTCAGTACGAGGTACAGGCGCGACAGACCGAGCAGCTGCTGGAGCAGACCCGGTTGGCGCAGAGCGAGCACGCCCGCGCCGCCACGCTGGAGGAGCGCGGGCGGATCGCGCGGGACCTGCACGACGTACTGGCGCACTCGCTCGGCGCACTGAGCGTCCAACTGGAGGTGGCCGAGGCGTTGCTGGAGGAGCGTGGCGACACGGCCGGTGCGCTCGAGCGGGTACGTCGTTCGCGGCGGCTCGCCGTACAGGGGCTGACCGAGGCGCGGAACGCCGTGGCTGCGCTGCGGGCCGATGCTGTGCCGGAGCTTCCCGCAGCGCTCGCCGGACTGGCGGAGCAGCACGAGAAGGACCACGGGACAGCTGTGCAGGTCGCCGTCACGGGCCACCCGCGGAAGCTGGACTCCGCCGTCACCGTGGCGCTGCTCGGCGCCGCTCGTGAGGCGCTGACCAATGCCGCCAAGCACGCACCCGGTCAGACGATCGAGATGCGGCTCGACGGCGTACGGTTGTCGGTTCGGAACAAGGGCGTGACGAGCGGCGAGGGGTTCGGGTTGACCGGGATGCGGGAGCGGCTGGCCCTGGTCGGTGGGACGTTGACAGCGGGTCCGGACGGCGACGACTGGTTGGTGGTGGCAGAGGTTGAGTGACGCAATCAGGGTCGTGGTGGCGGACGACCAGCAGGTCGTGCGGGAGGGACTGGTCGCGCTGCTCGGGCTGATCGACGGCGTCGAGGTGACGGGCGCGGCCGCGAACGGCGTCGAGGCCGTCGACCTGGTTGCCGGGGGCAACGTAGACGTGGTGCTGATGGACCTGCGGATGCCGGTCCTGGACGGCACGCAGGCGACCGCGCGGATCACCGCCGACTTCCCGCACGTCGCCGTCCTCGTGCTGACCACGTACGCCGACGACACGTCGATCGCGAACGCGCTCCGCGCCGGGGCCCGCGGCTACCTCACCAAGGACGCCGGCCGCGCCGAGATCGGCGCCGCGCTGCGGTCCACCGCGGCCGGTCAGTCGACGTTCGACCCGGAGGTGACCAAACGGCTCGTGGCCGGCCTGGCGCCGGCGGCCGATCCCGGCGGCGACGGGCTGACCGCACGCGAGACCGAGGTCCTGCGGTTGATCGCGCAGGGACTGAGCAACCCCGAGATCGCCGGGCGGCTGTTCATCAGCGAGGCGACCGTGAAGACGCACATCAACAACACGTTCGCGAAGATCGGCGCCCGGCACCGCGCCGAGGCGGTGCGGTACGCCTACCGGAAGGGGATCGCGTCAGATTCGTAGCTCGGCGACGACCGGGCGATGGTCGCTGCCGGTCGGGCTCATCACCCAGGCCTTCGTCGGGGTGACGCCGCGCACCAGGATGTGGTCGATCCGCGCCATCGGGAACGCCGACGGCCAGGTGAACCCGAAGCCGGTACCGGCCGCGCCCTGCGCCGAGCGGAGGCCGGCCGTCAGCGGCGCGAGACTCCGGTCGTTCGCCGTACCGTTGAAGTCGCCCATCACGATCACGCCCGCGAGCCGCTCGTCGGCGATCTGCCGGCCGAGCGCCTTGATCGTGTTGTTGCGCTGGTCGGACGTGAACCCGCTGGTGCCGACCCGGACCGAGGCGAGGTGCGCGACGTACACCGCGACCTTGCCCTCCGGCGTGCTGACCTCGGCGCGCAGCGCACGCGTCCAGCTGAAGCCGACGTCGACGGACTTCGTCTCGACCACCGGGTACTTCGACCACAGGGCGACCGTGTCCCGGGACACCTCGTACGGGTACAGCTTGGCGAACGCGGACTTGTAGATCTTCAGGTCCCCCGCGGTGAGTTCCTCCAGCGCCATCACGTCGGCGTCGGCAGCGATCAGGTCCCGCGCGGTCCGCTCCGGGTCCGGGTTCGCCGCGTCGACGTTGTGGGTGAGCACGCGCAGGTCGTACGCTCCCCCGCCGCCCTTGCCCGGGATCAGCAGGTCGCCGAACATCAGCGCCCAGATCACCGCCGGGACGAGCAGCGCGACACCGGCCGTCGCGGACCGCCGGACCAGCGCCGCGACGGCGAGGACCGGGATCGCGACACCGACCCACGGCAGGAACGTGTCGAGCAGGCTGCCGAGGTTACCGATCGAGTTCGGCACGTAACGGTGGAACAGCAGCGGCAGCGCCGACAGGATCGCCAGCACCGCGATCACCCAGCCGCGCCGCCACATGGCGCCCTTCCGGCGGCGCGCGTTCCTGGGCGACGACGGCTGGCGGGTGGCGACAGCGGTTTGGCGGTCCGGCATGCAGCGATTGTGGCGGACGGCCGGGCCGGACCAAAGTCCGTGCCCGGCCGGGTGCGGCGATTTCATCCGTACGGACGACCGGACTGAGCCGGAATGATGAGGAATCGGTGAGGGTACTGGTGCCCTTGGGTGACAGCGCCCACAATGCCCGTATGCAGTCCGCGCAGGCCACCGAGCCGTTCGTCGTCAAGCGCCACGGGCTCGGCACGACCAGGACCGCGCTCGCCGTCGGCACCGTGATCTTCGGCCTGATGGTCGCGCTGACCCTGACGATCGTCGTCGTCCAGGCGATCCGCGGCGAGTCCATCCGGGAACCGCTCGAAGCGGTCTGGCTGGCCTGGGGCGGGACGCCGCTGATCTTCGCGGTCGGCTTGCCGATCCTGCTGCTCGTCGGCGCGATCACGGCGCTCGAGGAACGGCGCGAGGAGAACGACGACGACGTCCTGCTGACCGTCGACGACGCCGGCATCCGCCTCGGCGGCGAGCAGCCCCGCACGATCCCGTGGGGCGAGGTCCGCGGCGTGTGCCGACTCGAACGCCACGAGGTCAACGACGAGGGCGAGGACACCTGGGAGCCGCACCTGGTCGTCATGCTCCTCGACGAGGACGCCCTCCCCCGCAGTACGAAAGCGTGGGGCCCGTCGTGCCCGTGGCCCGGGACACACGAGATTCTCGGGCGGACGCTGCCGTACGACGCCCTCGCCACCGCTGTGGCTCAGCACGCACCGCATGTGCCGGTAAGCAATCGCGGGCGGGTCGAGGACTGACCTGCGCCTGCTGTCGGGGGAAGCGGCGGGTAAGAAGTCTGGTGGACTGTCGGGGAACGCCGCGGGTGAAAGGTGTGGTGAAGGACCGACGCGTGCTATGCATGCGCCTACTTCGTCGCTGCGCTCCTCAGCGCACCTGCTCCGCGCGCTCCCGCCCACCCCGGCTTAGCGCCGGAGCATCTGCTTCCGGCTGGCGCCGGGGGTTCCAGCTCGCGCCGGCGTACTTCCGGCTACCGCCGGGGATCCGGCTTACGCAAGCAGTACGCGGCGGGCGGCATCGCTTCAGCCTTGCGCCGCGTTGCCTGCGGTTGACGCCGTGCTACCTCTGACCGGCGCCACGGCTCGTCGGCCGACGCCGGTGGTCGGCGGCCGGAGGCACGGCCTCACCAGAACGAGAACCAACGGCCGACGAATCCGAAGGTCCAGCGCGCGGCGTCGGATACGCCTCGCCTGAGACTGCGGCGAATCAGGGCGACGATCAAGGCCAGACCTCCGAATGGGGCCGCCACCATGATCAGAAGGGCGACTGCTGTGCTTGTGTCTCCCGCGATTGCGACCACGACGAGCAGCACGCAGAAGAGCGCCAGGCCGAAGAGAACATCGCCGTTGTCGGCGCCGAGATCCACGCGAGACCTGGATGGGTCGTCTGCCACGCATTCAAGTATGTGGGATTCCGGTTACAAGTGACGTTCGACCGCGGACGCATGGGTCAGTCCCTACTCGAACTCGTTGAGGTCGAACGTGTACCAGTCGCGGTTGGAGAAGAAGTGCGTGACCGACCCGCGGCAGTGGACCTTAGCCATCGGCAGTGCTGCACCGTCGGGTGCCCACAGGTTCGTGCGGCTGGTCTCGGTGAAGACACCATCCATCAGACTGCCGACGATGAGGACGGATGGGTCGCGATACGTGCCGATGAGTCCGACCCGGTCGTGGGCGGTGATGATCCCGCTGGGTCCGGTCACGTTCTCGGTATCGTGAATCTTCTCGTGTCCGTCAGCGATCCGGACCACCGGGAAGTCGGTGTAGGTGCAGGCCCACACCGCGTCCGGGGCTACGTTGAGTGCGTAGCAGTCGGTCACGAGGCCCTCGTCGGGGTCCAGTTCCCAAGTCTTCTGGAACACTGGTGACCACGCGACGATACCCGCCACGCCCAGAGGGTCGGGGCTGTTCGGTCCGCCCCAGCCGAGGTTGCCGAAGACGCCCTCGTCGAAGTATCCAGCCCAAATTGTTCCATCCGCGGCCACCTGAACGTGCTGTAGCCCATCGCCCAGGCATCCCTGGCGGATGATCCGCCCATCGCCCCCGATCACCATCGCGTTCTGCTCGGGTCCGGCGTCAGTCCAGTTGCAGCGGGCGCCCACGACCAAGAAGGACCCGTCCGGAAACCGCTGGACATGCGGATAGGCGACCGACAGCGCCGGGACCACCACCGCCGTGGAGGCCATCCCGGAGTCGTTGTACGCCGCGAGCGCCACCGCAGGTTCGGCGGAAGGCCGGCTTCGCGGGAAGGAGGCCCCTCCCGGCTGTTCGTCGCGCTCATGAAGCTTCGGCGCACCCTCCGTCGACGCCCAAAGGGCGACCGGGCCACTGACGTCGACCCCGACGGACACCAAAGAGTCGAAGCCGGACGGCGGAGCCAACGTTCCGCGCCACCGCACCCGCGGCTGACGGTCCTTGCTCCGGGATCGGGAGAACATCGCGCCTTTCAAGTCATCGACGGGTCAACCGAAAGTGTGTCAATCATCAGGTGAACCGTCCCCCATACCGACAAACGGTCGTTGCGGCAGGCACCCGTTCGCCTGATGGAGCGCACGCTCGACCATACGTGAACCGTCTATCTCCGCAGTCGGCGCCGGTGCTGCTGCTTGTGGAGGACGAGATCCCGGGCTGGACGAGCGCACCTTTTCGCTCAGCCCTCCCGTACTGGGAGCAGGTCCTGTTCGGCGAAGACCTTCTTGGCGACGGCGACCGCGTTGAGTGCGCGGGGGAAGCCGGCGTATCCGGCGGCGTGAATCAGCGTTTCGACGATCTCTTGCGGGGTGAGTCCGACGTTCAGCGACGTACGGAGGCGGACTTCGAGTTGAGGCTCGCAGCCGCCGAGGGCCGTCAGTACACCGAGCGTGACCAGTTGCCGCTGTTTCGCGTCGAGGCCGGGCCGAGCGTAGATATCGCCGAAGCCGAACGCCACGATGTGATGCGCCAACGCGGGCGCGATATCCGCCAGCCCGTCCATCACACCAGCCGCGGAACCGCCGTCCACGGAGTTGAGAACCCCCAGGCCGCGCTCGTACCGCAGCTGCTCTTCGGGACTGTTGATGTCAGGAGCCGTCATGCACCCGACGCTAATCCCCGGCCGGTCCTTGCGAGCCGCTGGTGGAGCGGGTGCCTGCGCGTGGTTCAGCCGTCTCGGCCTTGCCAGGTGGTTACGCAGGCTTCGTTTCCTTCCAGGTCGGCGAGAACCCAGAAGGCGGGGGCACGCGTCGCGGATACGAGTCGACCGCCGGCCGCCAGTGCGGTCTCGATGCGCCGAGTTGCCTCGTCATGCGGAACACAAACGTCGAAGTGGATGCGATTGCGCTGCGGGCGCGGCTGCTCCATCTGCTGGAACCAGATGGCGGGGCCCTGACCGACCGGGTCGACGAGCGGATCCTCGGGCCCCTCCCTGCCCACTTCGTCTGCGTAGCCCAGCACCGCCTTCCAGAACGGCCGGATGCCGGCAATGTCGAGTGCGTCGATCGCGATCTCCAGAACCTGGACAGACCGCGGTGCTTCCGTGCCGATCTCGGGCTCCGTGTGCAAGCCGGACTTTTCTGCGACGGCCGTGATCCGCAGCGCGAGCTCGACATCCGTGGTGGTAACCGCTGCGCACTCCACCGACTGCAGGGTGAAGACGACGCGATCGGGGCGAGCGTCGACCCGAAGGTGCCCATCTGCGTCGTCGCCGCACGCCTCGACGGCATCCGCTGCCAAGCCGATCGATTGAGCCAACGACTCGACCGGGACCGATGTCCGCAAACTGCCCAGCAGGAAGCGCCACCCGGATTCCTGAACCGCATCCGATGCTTCCTGCCGGCTCAGTACTTGTTCCATGACCGCATCCTTGCAGCCGCCGCTGACAGCCCTGCCCGCCGCGCTGGTCCAACAGTCCATAGCTTGAGCCGACGGCAGGTGGAACAGGTGCGCCGAGGAGCACGGCAGCAGTGGGCGCCTGCGCAGCACCGGTGGGTCACCACATCTTCCAGCCGCCACATTCCCAGGCCGCTAGTCCAACATCAGATCCCACGAGCGCAGTCCTTCAGATTCAGCACCCACGTGCCCCGGTCCGCGGCGCAAAGCCGCGGACCGCAGGCGCCAGCCGGCAAGCACCGGTGCCAGCCCGGAAAACCCGGCGCAATCCGGAAGTACCCGGCGCAAGCCGCAACCCCCGGCGCAAGCCCGGAAGTACCCGGCGCCAACCCGGAACTCCCGGCGCAAGCCGGAAACTGATGCTCCGGCGCTAAGCCGGGGGTGGGTGGGAGCGTGCGGAGCAGGTGCCTGAGGAGTGTCGCGACGAAGTGAGCGCCTGCGCAGCACGCGTGGGGGTGCTATCCCTTGGCGGCGAGCAGTTTCTGTAGATCGTCCAGGACCTTCATCGCGCCGATCGGGCCGAGGCCGAGGAACCAGACCTCGTCGTCGACGCGTTCGGCCTTGCCGGCCTTCACTGCGGCGAGGGACTTCCACAGGTTGCCGTTGACGATCTTGGTTTCGTCGGTGGTGTCGGGTTTGCCGTAGCTGGAGTAGAAGATCCAGTCGCCGGTGGCCTGGCCGATGTTCTCCTGGGAGACCTCGACGGCGAGGTCCTGCACGTCCTGGATCTTGGGCCGCGGCAGGCCGACGTCCTTCAGGATGACGCCGATGAACGACAGGTTGCCGTACAGCCGGATCTGCCCGGGACGGAACCGGACCAGCGAGATCGTCGGCGCGCCGTCGACCTTGGACTTCACCTCGTCGGCGCGCTTCTGGTAGTCGTTCAGCAGGCCGGTCGCCTTGTCCTCCTCGCCGACCGCGTCCGCGACCAGCAGGAAGTTCTCCTTCCACGGGAACCCGGGCCGGATGCTGAACACGGTCGGCGCGATCGCGCTCAGCTTCTCGTACAGGTCGTTGGCCCGCAGCTTGCTGCCCAGGATCAGATCCGGCTTCAGCGCCGCGATCGCCTCGAGGTTCAGCTCGCTGATCCCGCCGACGGTCTTGATGCCCTGCGCCTTGTCTTCGAGGTACGACGGTACGCCGCTCTGGCCTGCCGTCGTCGCCATGCCGACGGGCGTGATGCCGAGCGCGAGGACGTCGTCCAGCTCGCCGCTGTCCAGGACGACGATGCGCGACGGCTTCTTCTCGATCTGCACCGAGCCGAGCGCGCCCTTCACCGTCCGCGGGAACGCCCCCGGCGCGGCGTCCGACCCGAGCTTGGCGGTCTCCGCGTCGGCGGTCTTGAACAGCCGCCCGCCAGTGGCCACTTCCTTGTCACCGACGCCGGTGTCCGAACTCTTGGTGTCCCCGCCGCCGCACCCGGCGAGCACCAGCAGAGCACCCGCCACAACGATCCCGATCAGCTTCCTCACACCCACAGACCCTACACAACTTTGGTTAGGCATCCCTAACCAGGCCCACTTTGTGCACGGCTCAACCGCCGGGGCGCCACCCAAACGGTTGGCCGGTGCTCAAGGACGACTTTGTGCACAGTTCGCGTGCCTCCGGGCCTCTACGGGGCGGACGTAGTGCACAAGGTCGCGCTTTGGCCGGCTGCGAGGGTGCGGGTGACGACGTGGTCGGAGGTGAGGGCGATGCGGTGGGTGCCGGCGTGGGTGGCTCGGACGATGGCCTCGGTCAGCTTGCCGTCGCGCCAGGTCGCGTCGAACACAAGCCCGCCGCGAGCGCGCAGGCCGCGGAACGAGCCGTCGGGCCACTCGGCCGGCAGCGCGGGCAGGACGCGGACGACGTCGGTGTGGCTCTGCAGCAGGAGTTCCGGGATGCAGCCGGTGATGCCGAAGTTGGCGTCGATCTGGAAGATGTCGCCGTCGCGGTGCATCAGGTTGTCCGACACCAACCGGCTCAGGTAGTCCTGGATCACCGCAGCGGCGCGCGCCGGCTCGAACAGCCGGGCCCACAGCGCGACCAGCCAGGCGGCGGTCCAGCCGCCGTTCACCGCACCCGCCGTCCGCAACTCCAGCGAGGCACGCGCGGCCGCCGCCCACTCCGGCGTACGCAACGGGTCGATCTCCGCGCCCGGATACAGTCCGTAGAGATGCGACTGGTGACGGTGCTGCGGCTCCGAGGGTTGCCAGTCGGTCGGCCACTCCAACAGCCGCCCGTCGGAGGCCGTACGGATCTTCGGCAGCCGTCCCCGGGCGGCCGTCGCCCGCTCGACGAGTTCGGAGGACAGACCGAGGACCGACGCGGCCTCGGCCAGGTTCGCGAACAGCTCGCGGATCAGCCAGATGTCGTACGTCGACGTGAGGTCGACCGATGCCTTCGCACCCGACGGCAGGATGAAGTGATGCTCCGGAGCGGTCGACGGGACGAACTGCAGGACACCGTCCTGATCCTCGACCAGCATCGCCAGGACGAACTCGGCCGCGCCCGTCAGCACCGGATAGGCGCGTTCCCGTAAGAACTCCACGTCGCCGGTGAACCGGTAGTGCTCCATGAGATGCGCCGTCAGCCACACCCCGCACGTCGCGCACATCGCCCAAACCGGATCGTCACCGCCCTCGCCCACGGGCCAGGTCGCCCTCCAGATGTCCGCGTTGTGGTGCGACACCCAGCCAGGAGCGTCGTACAGGATCCGTGCGGTCTCGGCGCCGGACGCCGCCAGGCCTTCCAGCAGGTCGGTCAGCGGGTCGAAACACTCGCTCAACCCGGTCAGGTCGGCGAGCCAGTAGTTCATCTGCGTGTTGATGTTGTTGGTCCAGTCGCTGGCCCACATCGGCCGGCGGTCCTGGTTCCAGATGCCCTGCAGGTTGGCCGCCTGGGTCCCGGGGCGGGACGAGGCGATCAACAGGTACCGGCCGAGATTGAACGCGAGCGCGACCAGGTCCGGATCGTTGCCGCCGGCAGCGACCGCCTTGATCCGCTCGTCGGTCGGCAGAGTGACGACCGGGCCGAGCTGCAACTCGGCCCGGTCGTAGAGGGTGGCGTGGTCCTCGACGTGACGCTCACGCAGCTTGTCCACGGCCACCGCGTCCAGAGCGGCGGTCGCCTCCGCGAGCGCGACGGACAGGTCGCGGCCCGGCGGCACCGTCCACCCGGCGAACGTGCTGGCGGCGGCCACCAGCACCGTCAGCCGATCCGCCCCGCGAACTGTGACCCCGTCGGGCGAGGCCGTGACCGTACCGCCCTCGGCATGAGCCCGGAGCGCGACGCCGAAGCCGATGCCGCGCCCGTCCTCGTACCGGATCGGGTCCGGCCGCTCGCGGTACTCGATCGTCAGGTCCGACGGCGCCCGGCCGACCACGCCGTAGCTGCCGCCGGCACCTTCCGCGGCGACCGGATGCGGGCTGTCGAGCGCGAGATCGAGATCGACAGCGCCGGCCCGGTCGGCCGTGACGGTCCACACCAGCACCTGGTCCGGCGCGGACACGAAGGTCTCGCGCCGGAACCGCACGCCGTCGACCGTGTAGTCGACGGCGGCGATCCCGGTGCGCAGATCCAGGCTCCTCCGGTAGTCCGCAGGGTCACCCGAAGCCGACCGGATCACGAGGTCGGCGAGCGGCTGGTACGACTCCACCAGCGGCCCCTGCAGCGCACGGGTCCGCTCGGTGGCGGCCAGCTGATCGCCGTCCTCCAGCAACAATCGGCGTACGTCGGCCAGCACCGCCGGCCCGTCCGGGACGGTCAGCGTGCGCGGACCGTCACCGGACCAGACGTCGTCGAGGTTGAGCGCGATCCGCTCGTCGGCGACCCGACCGTACACCTTCGCGCCGAGGTGCCCGTTGCCGAGCGGCAACGCCTCGAACCAGTCGGCCGCGGGGCTGCGGAACCACAGGAGGTGTGACAACTACTTGCTCCCGGACTTGTACTTGTCGTAGGCCTGCTGGTTGATCTCCAGGTACCGCGGCATGCCGGTGCTCTCCAGCCCCTTCACGTACGCGTCCCAGTCGGTGTCGATGTTCTTCGAACCGGTGATGAAGGCCAGCTGGTTCTGGTTGACGTACGTGTTCAGGTTGGTCTGCAGCGTCGCGAGCTCGCCGCTCAGGCTCGGGTCCGGCCAGACCGAGGTCTGCGGGAACCACTGCGCCTTGTCCTCGTGGCCCTCGTACAGCTTGGTGGCCTCCCACAGCCGCCGCTCCAGGCCGGCGCCGGTGTATATGTCCTTCGGCACGACCTGCGCGTTCCGGTAGGCCAGCGTGTTGTTGTACTGACCGAGCGCGCCCCAGCTGATGTTCTTCGGCGCGTCCTGCTTCGGCTTGTACAGCGCCTTGGTGCTCGCGTCGAGCGCGATGTCACCGGCGGCGGGCTTGGTCCAGCCGACGCCCTCCGGACCCATGTTGGTGATCATCTGGCCCTCGTCGCTGTAGATCCAGTCGAGCATCTTGATCGCCGCGACCTGGGCCTCCTTGCTGGCCTTGTTGGTCAGCATGAACGTGTAGCCGGTCGACGTCGGGTGGTTGTACCCGGTGTAGCTCTTGCCCTCGGGACCGGTCAGCGGCGGGACGGCGTCGTACTGCTTGTCCCGGCCGTCCTTGGAGTCGAGCTGGACGAAGATGCCCGGCCAGAGCACCGGCACGGAGCCGAGCACGACAGCCTTCGGGTTGTTGCCCTGCGCCTGCAGCGCCTGCGCGTTCTGGGTGAACGCGGCCTGGTCGATCAGGCCGTCCTTGTACAGGCCGTGGATGTACTTCAGGCCTTCCTTCCACTGGTCCGAGGTGACCGGCGTGACGACCTTGTCGCCGTTCAGCGTGATCAGCGACCGGACGCCGTTGTTCGCACCGACCGGGTCGTAGGCGAACGCGTTCATCAGGTACGCGATCAGGCTGCTGTCCTGGGTGTCGGTGGTCATCGGGATCTCGTCGGCCTTGCCGTTGCCGTTCGGGTCCTTGGTCTTGAACGCCTGGAGCACGTTGCGCAGGTCGTCGGTGGTCTTCGGCACCTGCAGGCCGAGCTTCTTCAGCCAGGCGCTGTTGATCCACAGCTTGTCCGGGTAGGTGCAGTGGAAGCAGTCCGCCCACTGCGGCAGCGCGTAGATGTGACCGTCGGGCGCGGTCGACATCTCCTTGTACTCCTTGTTGGAGTCCAGCGCCTTCTGGATGTTCGGCGCGTTCTCCTTGATCAGGTCCTCCAGCGGCACCGCGATGCCCTGCTGGCCGAGCTTGAGCACCTCCGCCTGGGTGAACGCGTCGATCCACGGGATCAGGAAGAACAGGTCCGGGTAGTCGCCGCTGGCGAGCGCGATCTGCCGCTTCTCCTTGGCCGGCCCGGCGTCGTACGTCGTGGTCTGCCAGCGGAACTGGATCTTGAACTTTTCGCTGATGATCTTGGTCACCGCGTTGGTGTCCATGTTGGTGCTCTGGTCGGACGGCGTGAAGGTGTCGACGACGACCTTGCCGTCGGCCGACGTCTCGTTCGCCGCACCCTTGCTCGACTTGTCCGAGCTGCACGCCGCCAGGGCGAGCGCGCCGGCGGCGGCCAGCGCGACCACCTTGCTCACGGATGAGCGCATTGCTGTGTTCCTCTCTGAAGTGGCTGAATCAGCCCTTGACCGCGCCGACCATCACGCCCTTGGTGAAGTGGCGGGCGACGAACGGGTAGATGATCAGTACGGGCAGGCTCGAGATGACGATGAGCGCGTACTTGAGGACGTTGGCCAGCTGTTGCTGTTCGAGCTGCTGGGCCAGACTCGTCGTGGTGGTGGACCCGGTGAGGGTGTTCAGGATCAGCACGTTCCGCAGCACGATCTGCAGCGGGTACAGGCCGGGGTCCTTGAGGTAGATCAGCGCGTCGAAGTAGCTGTTCCACTGGAAGATCGCGTACATCAGCGCGATCACCGCGATCACCGGCTTCGACAGCGGCAGCACGATCGACCACAGGAACCGCAGGTCGCTCGCCCCGTCGATGGTGGCCGCCTCGTACAGCTCCTCCGGGATCGTGCTGCGGAAGAACGTCCGCGCGATGATCACCTGCCAGACCCCGATCGCGCTCGGGATCACCATCGCCCAGCGGGTGTTCAACAGGCCGAGGTCCTGGACCACCAGGTACGTCGGGATCAGGCCGCCGGAGAACAGCATGGTGAAGATCAGCACGCTCATGATCACGTTCCGGCCGAAGAACGTCCGGCGGGACAGCGGGTAGGCGATCGCGATCGTCAGCGTGACGCTGATCAGCGTGCCGCCGATCGCGTAGATGAACGAGTTCAGATAGCCCTTCATGATCAGCGGGTCGCTGAACGCTTCCCTGTAGGCCTTGAGCGAAGGCTCGATCGGCCACAGCAGCACCCGGCCGGCACTGACCGCCGACGGGCTGCTGAACGAGTTCGCGACGATGTAGATCAGCGGCACGGCGACCACGATCAGCGCGATCCAGAGCATGATCTTCACGCCGAGCAGGAAGATCTTGTCGGTGCGCGTCTCCTCGATCGTCGTGCGCTGCGACTCGTGCCGGCGCGACGACGTACGGCGGAATCCTTGCAACGTAACGCTCATGACCAGAGTCCGTTTCCGGTGATGCGCTTGGCGGCGAAGTTCACGCCCAGCAGCAGGAAGAGGTTGATCACCGAGTTGAAGAGCCCGATGGCGGTCGCCATGCTGAAGTCGGCGTTCAGCAGACCGGTCTTGTAGACGTAGGTGGCGATGATCTCCGACTGCGCGGTGTTCAGCGGGTTCTGCAGCAGGAACGCCTTCTCGAACCCGATCGACATGATGTTGCCGACGCCGAGCACCAGGATGATCACCGCGGTCGGCATGATGCCGGGCAGGTCGACATGCCGGATCCGCTGCAGCCGGCTGGCGCCGTCGATCCGCGCCGACTCGTGCAGCGCCGGGTCGATCCCGGACAGCGCGGCCAGGTAGATCACCGCGGAGTAGCCGGTGGTCTGCCAGACGTCCGACCACACGTAGATGTGCCGGAAGTAGTCCGGCCGCCCGAGGAAGTCGACCGACGGTACGCCGAACAGGCCGATCGCGTCGTTGACGAAGCCCAGCCGCGGCGACAGCACCAGGATCGTCATCGAGACCACGACCACGGTGGAGATGAAGTACGGCGCGTACGTGACGAGCTGGACGATCTTCTTGAAGCGGCCGTTGCGGATCTCGTTCAGCGCGATCGCCAGGATGATCGGGATCGGGAAGCTCGCCAGCACCGTGTAGACCGAGAGCAGGAAGGTGTTCTTGACCAGGGTCCAGAAGACCGGGTTCTGGAAGAACAGCTCGAAGTTGCGGAAGCCGACCCACTCACTGCCCCACGGGCCCTTGATCGGGCTGTAGTTCTTGAACGCGATCACCGCGTTCGCGATCGGGACGTACTTGAAGATCACGAAGTACGCGAGCGGTACGACGACGAGCAGGTAGAGCTGCCAGTGCCGCCGAAGACTGCGCCGGGCCTGCGTCCGGCGACTCGTTCGCGGTGGTTTCCGGGCGGTTGCCGCCGCCGGCGGCGCCGGTGCCGCGGGCGCCGGTTTCACCTCGAAGGTTGCGCTCACTCCGCATCCTTTCCCTCACGCGCTGGAGTGGAACCGATATCCGATAGGATCTCGGGTTTCGCTATCCCGGAGGATGACACAGATCCCAGGACAGCGGAAGAGTTCCCCGGCCGGTCGATACCGGACGGTGACCGATGTGCTCAGATCCCTTACCGACAAGGGATTCGCAGCGTTGCCCCCAGCAACTACAGGTCGGCAAACGCCACCTGATCCGGTGGCCAGCCACCGGATCCGGGCACACGCCGATCACACCCGGGGTCGCTCTGAGCCACCGACACCGGATCGATCCACATTTTATTTCTTCTGTTAACTATGTCGCAGTCAACCCGCCCACGGCGGCCCATGTCAAGACCCGGCTTTGGTCAGCTGCCGCCCGATCGCCGCCTCGTCGAACCGGCCGGCGCGCTGACCGTTCCAGAGCTCGGCCATCACCATCAGAACGCGCAGCACGACCTGCAACGACTCGATCGCAGCCAGTTCCCGGTCACTGAGCGGATCCGCGGCAGTGCGCTGGTAGCCGTCGATCATCTCGGGGGCTCTGTGCACGCGGGCGATGACGAACTCCCAGGCGCGGCTGTCCGGGTGGCACAGGTCGAAATCGATCACCCCGGCGAACCGCCCCCGCTCGTCGAAGTGCAGGTTCCAGCTCGCGAAGTCGCCGTGCACGACGGTCTGCGGCAGATCCAGCAACTCGCGGTCGGCCACGAGCTGCTTGGCGCGGTCCATCGCGCGCGATGCCCGGTCGGCGAGCGACGGATGCTGTACGCGGAGCAGCTCGACACCCCGGTTCCAGTCCTGGAACTCCCCCATCGCATCCAGGTCCGCCGCCTGGAAGAACCCCTCGCGACGCCCGAGGTCGAGGCCGGCGAGGTCCGCGTGCAGGCGAGCCAGCAGTTCGCCACGCTCGGCTCGTTGCGCCGCGGTCTCGTCCTGGCGCGGTCGGCCGGGTACGTAGCGGGTGACCGCCCAGAGCCGGTCATCGAAGCGCACGGGCGGGCCGAGCTGCGCGGGAACACTCCAGCCGCGGGCCGTCAGGTGGTCGAGGACCTGCGCCTCGAAGGTCAGGTCGGACTCGGTGCGCAGGACGTGGTAGCGGCGGAGGATGTGGTGCTCGCCGTCCCGGGTCCAGAGGTGCCAGTTGCCGTTGCCGATCGAGTCCGCGTCACCGGGGCGGGTGGGCTCGAGCCGGGCGGGGTCGAGGCCGAAGGCGTCGAGCGGGGGTGTGCGCAGCATCCGAGCATGGTCGCAGCTCGGGAGGGGCCAGACAGGAACCTGACCCGACCATCACGGGGGAACGGCCGGGCCAGGCACTGTCGATACTACTCCTGCTGACCAAGCGGGGCCGGGTAATTCGAGGGCGGACGCGCCGGGTGCTGCCCTACTCTTGGCGGCATGCGAACCCGCTCCTGACAGCGCACCACGGCGTGCGCCGAAACCAAGCGTTTGACCTCTGGTCGCGCTTCGTCCTGCCCGCACGCGCCCTCAGGAGCACCCCGCGATGCCTTCGTACCGATCGGCCGACCCGACCCGGACGTACTACGTCTACAACGCCGCCTGGTCCTTCCTCGCCGCGCTGTCGTTCACCCTGAACCTGGTGTACTACGTCCGCGACGCCGGACTCGACCCGCTGCAGATGGTCCTGGTCGGGACCACGCTCGAGGTGGCCTGCTTCCTCTTCGAGATCCCGACCGGCATCGTCGCCGACCTGTACAGCCGCCGGCTCTCGATCGTGATCGGCTTCCTGCTGATCGGCGCCGGCTTCCTGCTCCAGGGCCTGGTGCCGGCGTTCCTGGCGATCCTCGCCGCGCAGGTGCTGTGGGGCGTCGGCTTCACGTTCACCTCCGGCGCCGACCAGGCCTGGATCACCGACGAGATCGGGGCCGAGCCGGCCGGCCGCGTGTTCGTCCGGGCGCAGCAGTTCGAGCTGGCGGCGAAGATCGCCGGCATCGTCACCGCCGGCGGTCTCGGACTGATCAGCCTGCCGCTGCCGATGGTGATCTCCGGCGCCGGGATGATGCTGCTCGGCCTGCTGCTCGCGCTGTTCATGCGTGAGCAGAACTTCCACCGCACCCCGCGCGCGGAGCGGCAGACGTTCCGGCACCTGGCGGAGACCTTCAGGCACGGTCTCGGGGTCGCCCGGCGGCGCCCCGTCGTACGGACGCTGGTCGTGGTCAGCCTGATCGGCGGCCTGTCGAGCGAGGCGTTCGACCGGTTGTGGTCGGTGAAGATGCTGACCTTCACCTTCCCGACCGTGTTCGGTACGTCGGACCCGGCGTTCTGGTTCACGGTCCTGGCCCTGATCGGCACGCTGCTGTCGCTCGGCACGTCGGTGACGCTCGACCGGCTCTCCCCGGAGCGGTTGTCGGCGGCGCACCCGACCGGGATCCTCGCGACGTTCGCGCTGCTGCAGATCGTCGGTGTGGTCGGCTTCGCGCTGTCCGGCAGCCTCTGGCCGGCGCTGGCGGCACTGTGGCTGACCACCGTCGCCGGCACGGTCGCGTACCCGGTCCAGTCCGCGTGGCTGAACCGGCACATCGACTCCCGGTCCCGCGCGACCGTCCTGTCGATGGTGTCGCAGGCGAACGCGATCGGTCAGGTGGCCGGCGGCCCGCCGCTCGGCGCGGTCGGCCGCTCGTCGCTGCGGGCGGCGCTGCTCGCGTCGGGCCTGATCCTCCTCCCGATCCCCGGGCTCTACCTGCGCACCCGGGTCCCGGACGAGGCCGTCACTCGTCGATCTTGATCCGGACGGCTTCGCGGCGGTTGTCGTACGACGACTTGATCAGGCTGGCGACCGTGGTGACGAACAGGGTGCCGATGATGAAGCCGAGCGAGGTCAGGATGCCGATGTGCGGCAGGTGGATCGCGCCGATGTCGTCGATGTGCGAGCCGTGCAGCGCCTCGATGATCAGCTTCACGCCGATGAACGCGAGGATCACCGAGAGGCCGACGTTCAGGTAGACGATCCGCTCCAGCAGCCCGCCGATCAGGAAGTACAGCTGCCGCAGGCCCATCAGCGCGAACGCGTTCGCGGTCAGCACGATGTAGGCGTCCTGGGTGAGCCCGAAGATCGCCGGGATCGAGTCGAGCGCGAAGATCACGTTCGCCATCCCGATCGCGGAGATCACGATCACCAGCGGGGTCAGCATCCGGCGGCCGTCGATCCGGGTGGTCAGGTTGGCGCCGTCGTAGTCGTGCGACAGCGGGAGAACCCGGCGCAGCCCGCGCAGTGCGGCGTTCTCCTGGAAGTCCTCGTCGTCGTTCTCGCCCTCGATCGCCAGGCGGACCGCGGTGTAGACCAGGAACGCTCCGAAGATGTAGAACACCCAGCTGGCCGCCGAGATCGCCGCCGCGCCGGCCAGGATGAATACCGCGCGGAGCAGCATCGAGACCACGATGCCGATGTACAGCACCTTGTCCTGCGCCAGGCTCGGGACGGCGAACCGGGCCATGATGATCACGAACACGAACAGGTTGTCGACGCTCAGGCTGTACTCGGTGATGTACCCGGCGACGAACTCGCTGCCCGACTGTCCCGGGCTGAACAGGAACAGGCCGAGCGCGAACAGCCCGGCCAGGCCGACGTAGAACAGCACCCAGCGGGTGGCGTCCTTGATCGTCACGGTGTGGTTGCGGCGCGCGATCACGATCAGGTCGAACGCGACGATCGCGAGCAACCCGATGATCGTCAGCACCCAGACGGCTGGGGACATGACAGAGACCATGACGAACCTCCGGACGTCGGCGAACAGCTGCTTGGTCCGGAGGTCTCTCCCACCCGGATGACTCCGGGCCGGCAGCACCGGTTCGGCCGCCCAGGCCTCCCGTGATGACGACGCTGCCGCTTCGGGGATACTCCCCTCCACAAACGCGCCAAGTCTATAGGTACCCGCCGCGTTCGCAGCATGGTATACCGAATACTGGCTGCAGAACTAGATCGGATACTCATATGAGACACCAATGTCTCATATGAGGTACCATCGTCTCATGGCAGTCGATCGGAAGCAGGTCTTGCGGGCCGCCGCGGGCCTGTTGATGCGGAAGTCCACCGCGACCATGGACGAGGTCGCCCGGGCGGCCGGGATCAGCCGCGCCACCCTGAACCGGCAGTTCGCCGGGCGGGACGCGCTGATCCGCGCACTGGAGGAGCTCGGGATCGCCGAGTGCGAGGCCGCCGCGGCGCGGGCCGCCGTCGACGACGGTCCGGCCCCGGACGCCGTACGGCGCTTGGTCCGCGAGCTGGAGCCGGCCGCCGGGCTGCTCGCGTTCCTGTACTCCGAGAACCAGCTCTTCGAGGGCGACGAGCAGAACGAGGGCTGGGCGCGGCTCGACGCCCGCATGGTCGGCCTCTTCCGGCGCGGCCAGGAGGCCGGCGAGTTCCGGATCGATCTGAGCCCGGTCTGGCTGACCGAGGCGCTCTACGGGCTGCTCGTCTCGGCGGCCTGGGCGATCAGCGAAGGACGCGTCGCCCCCAACGACTTCACGACGAACATCACCGAGCTGCTGCTCGGTGGCGCGACACGGAGACAGGTATGAAGCAGCAAGTGACGCGGCCCGGGCGCTGGCTCGCGCTCGCGGTCCTGGTGCTCGCCGTTCTGCTCGTCGCGGTCGACGCGACCGTGCTCGGTCTCGCGACGCCGTTCCTGTCCGAGGACCTGCAGCCGTCGGGCAACCAGCTGCTGTGGATCGGCGACGCGTACTCGTTCGTCCTCGCCGGACTGCTCGTCTCGATGGGCAGCCTGGGTGACCGGATCGGCCGCAAGCGCATCCTGCTGATCGGCGCGACGGCGTTCGGCGCGATCTCGGTGCTCAACGCGTACGCGACCTCGGCCGAGGTGATGATCCTGGCGCGCGCACTGCTCGGGGTCGCGGGGGCGACGCTGATGCCGGCCACGCTGGCGCTGATCCGCAACCTGTTCCACGATCCGCGCGAGCGCAGTCTCGCGATCGGCATCTGGGGCGCCGCGGCGTCGGCCGGAATGGCGATCGGCCCGATCGTCGGCGGCGTCCTGCTGGAGAACTTCTGGTGGGGTTCGGTGTTCCTGATCAACCTGCCGGTGATGGCGGTGCTGGTCGTCGTCGGCGCTCGCCTGCTGCCCGAGTCCCGGAACCCGGAGCCGGGTCCGTGGGACCTGGTCAGCGTCGTGCTGTCGATGATCGGGATGGTCGGGATCGTCTACGCGATCAAGGAGTTCGCGGCGCACGGATTCGACTGGGTCCCGGTCGCCGCGGCCGTGGCCGGTGCGATCGCGCTCCACGGATTCGTCCGGCGGCAGCGCCGGCTCCCGATCCCGTTGCTGGACCTGAGCCTGTTCCGGAGCCGTGGATTCAGCAGCGCCGTCGTCGCAGACCTGCTCACGATCCTCGGGTTGTCGGGGCTGATCTTCTTCCTGTCGCAGTACCTGCAACTGGTGCAGGGGTTGCGGCCGATCGAGGCTGGGCTCGCGGAGTTGCCGGCTGCGATCGGGTCGATCGTCGCCGGTCTGCTCGCGGGACAGGTGGCGCGGCGGTTCTCGGTGCGCGCCGTCGTGGCCGGCGGGCTCGCGGCGATCGGCCTGGCGCTGGCGGCTCTCACCACGATCAGCGCGGACACGGGCTATCCGCTGCTCGGCACGGCGCTGCTCGCCGTCGGAGCAGGCGCCGGGTTGTCCTTCACCGTGACGGCCGACGTGATCCTGGCCGCCGTACCGAAGGAAGAGGCAGGCGCGGCGAGTGCCGTGTCGGAGACGGCGTACGAGCTGGGCGCGGCGCTCGGTATCGCCTTGCTCGGCTCGATCGTGACCGGGGTGTACCGCAACTTCACCGGACCCGCGGGCACGCCCGAGGCGGCTCATGAGTCGTTGGGCGGTGCGGTCGAGGCCGCCGCGCAGCTTCCGCCGCAGACCGCCGCCGCCCTGCTCGACGCTGCTCGGGAGTCCTTCGCGCACGGCGTTTCGATCGCGGCCGGCGTGGGTGCCGTCGTCCTGCTGGCCACCGCGGTCGCGGCGTGGTTCCTGCTCCGCGGCCAGCGACTCAGTACCGAACGCTAGGCAAAAAGTTTCCGTTTCTTCGCTGAGCCCTGGGAGATTTCGCCGGATCGGAGTACAAAAGAAGTTCTGTAGGTCTGTCCGCCCCTAGGCCTAGGAGGAACTGTCATGGCCGGATTCAACGGCGAAGCATCCTGGTTCTGTTGCGGAAACGCATGGGGACCCTGTGCGAGCACCGGTCACGGTGCCTGCGGCACGTGCAATTCCGGGAGCTTCCAGCACGCGTGGCCGAACACCTCGGACGCGTGCCTGTCGATCACCCGTCCGGATCGCTGCGGGTTCACCGGGATGACCCGGCGTACCTGCGGTTTCCGGCACGCCACCACCAACCTGTGCAACGGAAAACGGGTCGTCACCTCGATCGCGGACTGCGGTCCGCAGACCGACCTGTTCTGCGGTGAACGCGCCTGCTGCGGCGGCACGTGCGCCGCGAACCGCCTGCTCGACCTCACGCCGGCCGCGTTCTCCGCGATCGCCAGCCTGAGCGCCGGCCTGATCCCCGCGAACATCGACGTCGGCTGAGGAGTGAGCTGAGATGACTGCAACGATGGATCGCCGCGCCCTGCTCACCCGCGCCGCACTCGGTGCGACCGGCCTGGTCGCCGCGAGCGCGATGGGTTCACTCGCTCCGGAGACCGCGTTCGCGGCCGGTGCGCAGTTCCCCGACGCCGGACAGCCGGACCCGAACTTCGCCGAAGGCCTGATCATCGGCCGGAACCAGGATCTCCTGCAGGTACAGGGATCCGACGGCCGGCTGCACCGGATCCAGCTGACCGGCGTGACGAGTGTCTGGAAGCTCCGGCCGACCACGATCGACCAGGCCAAGATCGGCGACGGGCTGTACGCGCGCGGTGTGCTGCTGCCCGACGGGATCCTGGCCGCCGAGGCGGTCTGGGTCAACATCGTCAACCTGACCGTCGCGATCACCTCGATCGGCCGCAACGGCGTCCAGCTCGACCACCACGGGCAGAAGGTCGTCGGGCACGTCCAAGCCGGGACCACCGCGGCCGTGTACAACGGCACGCCGGCGGTGTCGGACCTGTCGATGCTCAAGGTCGGCCGACACGCCCAGGTGATCGGCGCCTGGCGGCCGGGGACCAACGAGATCGACATCGCCACCATCTACACGTCGAACTGACATGGGCGCCGTAGCGGCTGCGCAGCCGCTCTTGATCGGACTGCTCCTGCTCTGGTCGGCCTACGGAAAGTTCAAAGCCCCCGACCAGGCCGACCGCACCGCCCTGCCGGCCCTGGTCGGCGAGTCCAGAGCCAAACCCGTCTACCGCACCGTCGCCGCCGTGGAGGCCCTGCTGGCACTGGCGCTTCTCCTGCCGCCTTCCTGGGCGGTCGAGGCGTTCGCCGCTGTCGCACTGTCCGTCGGCTTCACCGGATTCCTGATCTACTCGAAGGTCGTCGTCCCCGAGGCCTCCTGCGGGTGCATGAAGGCCTCGGCGAAACCGGTCGGCTACCGGGCGATCGCCCGCGCGTTGTTGCTCCTGGCAACCGCCGGCCTCGCGACCACGGCAGCCGCCGGCTGGTGGTCGGCCGGTGCGGGATTGCTGGTGCTCGTCGTCGAGGCAGCGGCGTTCGCGATGCTGTCCGCCGAGCTCGACCGGTACTGGCTGCTGCCGTTGCGGCGCTTCCGGATCCGGCTCAGCCACCCGTACGCCGGTACGGCCTCCAGCACCACACCACTCGTCGCGACCCAGCGGCGCGTGATCCTCAGCCCGGCGTACCGCGCGGTCGACGGGATGCTGAGCTCCGACATCCACGACTACTGGGACGACGAGGACTGGCGGTTCGTGAGCTACGCCGCCAGGTACGACGGCCGCCGCGCGACCGCCGTCTTCGCCGTACCGCACCACGACTCCGCCCCGGAGTCGATCCGGGTCGCCGTCGTCGACGACATCGGCCTGACGCTGTACCGCCCGACGGTGCTCGCCACCGCCTAGCAGCCGAGGCCGAAAGCCCCCGCGGACCGTCCGCGGGGGCTTTCGTGCTGTTGACACGGACTCCGATAGTTAGGAAGCTTTCCTAATAGTTCGTCCCCTGCAGCTCCTCCGCCCCGGAACACCAGGAGACCTCATGACACCCCGCTCGCTCTGGGCCGTGACCGTGCTCGCGGTCGCCACGCTCGGACTCAGCTCTCCCCCGTCCGCGACCGCCGCGGCCACCGACTACCAGGCCGAGGACGCGGCCGTCTCGCAAGGCGTGGTCGAGTCCAACCACAGCGGCTACACCGGCACCGGTTTCGTCAACTACGACAACGTCGTCGGCAGCTACGTCGAGTGGACCGTGACGTCCCCGGCCGGCCCGGCCGACGTGACGCTGCGGTACGCGAACGGTACGACGGCCGCGCGGCCGCTGGACTTCACCGTCAACGGGCAACCCGGTGCGGTCGGGATCACGTTCCCGGGGACGGGTGCGTGGACCACCTGGCAGACCAAGACCGTCCGCCTGCAACTCGCCGCGGGTACGAACACGATCCGCGCCCGCGCGACCACTGCCGACGGCGGGCCGAACGCCGACAAGCTGACCGTCACCCCGACCACCGACGACACCACTCCCCCGTCGGCCCCGGGCAGTCTGACGGTGAGCGACATCAAGTCGAACGCCGCCACGTTCCACTGGACCGCCGCGACCGACACCGTCGGCGTGGTCCGGTACGAGATCAACCGCGGCGGCAACGTCCTGAAGGTTGTCGACGGCAACACCTTGAGCGCGACCGTGGACACGCTGACGGCGAACACCGCGTACGACATCTCGGTCGGCGCGTTCGATGCCGCGGGCAACGCCTCGCAGCAGAGCAACGTGGTCACGTTCACCACCCCCGGCAGCGGCGACACGCAAGCGCCGACCGTGCCCGGCAACCTGCGCTCGACCGGCGTCACCGCGAGCAGCGTGTCGCTGGCCTGGGACGCGTCCACCGACAACAGCGGGAGCATCGCCGGGTACGACGTGTACCAGGGCTCGGCGAAGGTGGCGTCGACCGGGTCGCTGACCGCGACGGTTACCGGCCTGGCGGCGAACACGGAGTTCACGTTCACGGTGAAGGCCCGCGACCCCGACGGCAACGCGTCCGCTGCGAGCAACGCGGTCACAGTACGGACCGCGACCACCGGCGCGGGCGGCATTCCGGCGTACGACAAGGACATCGCGAAGGTCGATCTCGGGTGGAGTGTGGCGTTCCTGCCGGACGGCTCCGCGCTGGCTACCGAGCGGGACCGGTTCGAGGTCCTGCGGGTGACGGCGAGTGGGCAGAAGACGACGCTCGGGAAGGTGCCGGGGGTGGTCACGACGACCGGCGAAGGCGGTCTGCTCGGCCTCGCGCTCTCACCGAATTTCGCCGGCGACCACTGGGTCTACTTCTACCACACGGCGTCCGGCGACAACCGGATCGTGCGGATGAAGTACGAGAACGGGCAGCTGGGCACAACGTCGTCGCCGGTTCTCACGGGACTCGCGAAGAACCGGTACCACAACGGCGGGCGGATCGCGTTCGGGCCGGACGGGAAGCTGTACGCGACCGTTGGTGACGCCAAGAATTCCGGCAACGCGCAGAACAAGAACTCGCTGAACGGGAAGATCCTGCGTCTCAACCCCGACGGATCGGCGCCCAGCGACAACCCGTTCTACAGCAGCGGCGGCAACGCGCGGTACGTGTGGAGCTGGGGACACCGGAACCCGCAGGGCCTGGCGTGGGACTCACGCGGTCAGCTGTGGGCGGCCGAGTTCGGTGAGAACAGCCAGGACGAGCTCAACCTGATCCAGAGGGGCGGGAACTACGGCTGGCCGGCGTGCGAGGGCACGATCGGCGACTGCGGCGGGTACATCGCGCCGAAGCGCACGTGGTCGACGGCGCAGGCCGGTCCGAGCGGCGTCGAGATCGTCAACGACTGGATCTACATCGCCGGGGTCACCGGTGAACAGTTGTGGGTCACGAAGATCAACTCCGCCGGCACGGGCGTCGGCACTCCACAGGCCTTGTTCTCCGGCCGCTGGGGACGCCTGCGCAGCGTCACGCGCACACCGGACGGCGGGCTCTGGCTCACGTCGACCAACAACGACAAGAACGGCGGCACACCGTCGACGATCGACAACGTGATCGTCCGCCTGAAGTTCCCGTAGCCAGGCACCTCACCGCCGTCCGAAGTCGGAGTAGACGGGGATACCGGTGGCGAGGGATTCCTGGGCGAGGGTGAGGCGGCGGGTCATCGAGGGCCGGAGGCGAGGAGCTGCTTCGTCCAGCGGGAGAAAATAGTGGGCGCGGGCCTCGGTCGGGTCGAGGGTGAGCGTGGCGTCGTCCAGGACACCACCGTCGAAGACGAACGCCAGCGAATCGGACCACGGGCCGTGCGCGGGGACCCAGTCGACGACCAGCAGGCGGCCGATGTCCAGCACGAGCCCGATCTCCTCCCGCACTTCCCGGCAGCACGCCTCGTACGGCGACTCGTTCGACTCGACGATGCCGCCCGGGATGTCCAGAGTCGGCTTGTACGTCGGCTCGAGGAACAGGATTCGCCCGTCCCGGTCCCGGATCAGCGCACCGCCCGCCGCGGTCTTCCGCGGCATCCGCGCCGCGATCCCGGGGTTGAACTCCCGCTCCGGCTCACCCTCGGCGGCAAGATCGTCTTGTCGGTTCACCGGTCCAGTGTCGTACGCCCAGCGTTTCTACGTCTGATCCAGTTGGGTGCGGAGGTAGGTGAGTTTGTCGGGGTTGAGGACGGCGCGGAGCCTGGCGATGGCGCCGTCGCGGATCTCGGGGACGAGTACCCCGGTGAGGTTGCCGGACTCGTGGACCAGGATCGCGGGCGCGGCATTGACCTCGATGACGGACAGCCGGGCCGTCAGGGCGCGGGGACCGGCGGCCAGGCCGGCCAGGTAGTGGGCGGCGTTGGAGCGGCCGAAGATCGGTTCGCGGGCCGCGATCGCCTTGCCGCCGCCGTCGGCCCAGATTGCCGCGTCCTCGGTCAGGATCGCCTCCAGGCCCGTGACGTCGCCGTCGACGGTGGCCGCGATGAAGCGGTCGACCAGGGCCGTCGCGTCCGCGGGTCGCGCCTCGAAGCGTCGCCGCTCGTCGCCGAGGCGGGCGAGCGCGCGGTGGTACAGCTGCCGCGCGTGCCCTTCGTCGACCCCGAGCACCTCGGCGCTGTCCCGGTGCGTGTAGCCGAACGCCTCCCGCAGCACGAAGACCGCCCGCTCCGGCGCGGTCAGCTTCTCCAGCAGCACCAGGAAGCCGAGCGACACCGTGTCCCGTCGCTCGACGAGCTCCTGCGGATCGTTGCCCGTAGCAAGCGGCTCGGGCAGCCACGGGCCGACGTACCGCTCCCGCCGGGCGCGTGCCGACGTCAGCCGGTTGATGCACAGGTTCGTGACGACGGTGGTCAGCCAGGCGGCCGGCGTCTGCACCGGTCCGTGCCCCGATCGCCAGCGCAGATACGCGTCCTGCACGACGTCCTCCGCCTCGGTCGCCTCGCCGAGCATCCGGTACGCGATCCCGAACAGCCGCGGCCGCTGCTGCTCGAACTCGGCGACCTCGTCCACGACGCCAATTGTCACGGACGCTCCGCGAACGGGACGAGCTGCTCCCGGTCCCCTTCCCGTACGGCGAGCTCCTGCCGCCAGACGGGGTTGTCGACAAAGTGGTTGTCGAAGCGCTCCGCGGTCGCGAGCACCTCGGCCGGCGACGCCGCACCCCGCCGGATGCGATCGCCGAGCCGGAAGTACTCGAACCGGTTGTTGCCCGGAGCCTTCACGATCAGCACGTCGGCGCCGGTGTCCATCGGCGTGCCCCAGGCGTGGTGCATCAGCGGCGGCACCAGCAGGTAGTCGCCCTTGCGGACGGTCAGGACCTGGTCGCCGGCGATTCGGCACCGGCGCCACGGGTCAGGACTGCGGTTTGGTCTGCGTTCATGCCCACCTGACCGGGCGGCCGCCCCGATTCGTGACGTCGCCGGACGTGACGGCCGTCACGTCCGGGATCCGCTCCGCGACCGATTCGTTGCGCACAGCAAGACACTCGACGGACGGCCTGGATCGGCGCATGGTGGGAGCAGCGCAGGGAGGGGTCTGAGCGCTGGAGAGGTGGGGGGACGCCATGCTCCGTCAGGGGAAGGGGCGCGGCCGGATCAGCCTGGCCGTGGTGCTGGTGCTGCTCGCGGCCGTGCTGTCGCAGGTCGGGTCCGCGGGTGCGGCGACGTTGCCGGCCGGCTTCCGGGACTCGGTGGTCCTGAGCGGACTCACCAACCCGACCGTGCTGCAGTTCGCGCCGGACGGGCGCATCTTCGTCGGCCAGAAGAACGGCGTGATCAAGGTCTTCCAGAGCTTGACCGACACGAACCCGGTCACGGTCGCGAACCTGTCGACGCAGGTGGACGACTACTGGGATCGCGGCCTGCTCGGGATGGCGCTCCCACCGGACTTCCCGGCGAACCCGTACCTCTACGTGCTCTACGCGTACGACGCCCCGATCGGCGGCACCGCACCGGTGTGGAACGACGCCTGCCCGACACCACCCGGCCCGACCACCGACGGCTGCCTCGTGTCGGCGCGCGTGTCCCGGCTGCAGCTCAACGGCAACGTCATGACCGGCTCCGAGCAGGTCCTGATCAACGACTGGTGCCAGCAGTATCCGAGCCACTCGGTCGGCACGCTGCTGTTCGGCCGTGACGGGTACCTCTACGTCAGCGGCGGCGACGGAGCGAGCTTCAACAACGTCGACTACGGCCAGTACGGCGCGACGTACGCCGGTGACCGCGCCAACCCGTGCGGTGATCCGCCCGGCGCGGTCGGGACTGCGCTTACTCCGCCCGGCGCCGAGGGCGGCGCACTGCGGAGCCAGAGCGTGCGTCGTACCGACGGACCGGCGACGCTCGACGGCACCGTGTTGCGCATCGACCCGGTGACGGGGGCTGGGGTCGGCGGCAACCCGTTCTTCTCGTCGTCGGACCCGAACGCCCGTCGGATCGTGGCGTACGGACTGCGCAACCCGTTCCGGATCACGCAACGGCCCGGGACCGACGAGCTGTGGATCGGCGACGTCGGCTGGAACACCTGGGAGGAGATCAACCGGGTGGTCTCACCGACCGCCGCGGCAAACTTCGGCTGGCCGTGTTACGAGGGAGCGGCGGCGCAGGCCGGCTATCAGGGCGCCGGCCTCAACCAGTGCTCGACGCTGTACTCGGCGCCGGGTTCGGTCGCCGCGCCGTACTACGCCTACAACCACAGTGCCTGCGTCGTGAGCTACACCGGGTGTCACACCGGCGGCTCGTCGATCACCGGGATCGCCTTCTACCAGGGCGGGACGTATCCGGCGGCGTACAACGGCGCCCTGTTCTTCGCGGACCACAGCCGCAACGAGATCTGGGCGATGCTGCCCGGGACGAACGGCCTGCCCGATCCGGCACGGCTGCAGACGTTGGTCGGCGTCGACTCGACCGGAGCGGCCGCGGGTCACCCTGTCGACCTGAAGATCGGCCCCGGCGGAGACCTGTTCTACGTCGACATGGAGAACGGCACCGTCCACCGGATCAGCTACACCGCTGCCAACCAGCCGCCGACCGCGGCGTTCACCGCGAGCCCGGCCAACGGCCCGGTCCCGCTGACGGTCGGCTTCGACGGCACCGCGTCGTCCGATCCCGAGGGCCGGCCGCTCACCTACTCGTGGGACCTCAACGGCGACGGCACGTACGGCGACGCGACCGGCGCGACCGCGTCGTACACCTACTCCACGGCCGGCACCTACCACCCGAACCTGCGGGTGACCGACGACCAAGGAGCGAGCGACACCGCGACCGTGACGATCACGGCCGGCAACACCGCGCCGTCCCCGGTGATCGACACTCCCGCCGCCTCACTCACGTGGAAGGTCGGTGACACGATCCCGTTCTCGGGCCACGCGACCGACGTACAGGACGGGACCTTGCCGGCCGCGGCGCTGAGTTGGTCGCTGATCATGCACCACTGCATCACGCCGGCCGACTGCCATACGCACACGGTCCAGACGTTCGGCGGAGTGTCCAGCGGTTCGTTCACCGCGCCCGACCACAGCTACCCGTGCTGGCTCGAGCTGACGCTGACCGCGAGGGACTCCGGCGGGCTCACGTCGACCGTGAGCAGGCGACTCGATCCGCGGACCGTCGTGCTGACGTTCAAGACCAACCCGGGTGGGCTGGCGCTGACGAACCTCGTGGTCAACGAGGCGCCCAGCTCGACGCCGTTCTCGGTCACCGTCGTGGCGGGCTCGGCGAACTTCATCAGCGCCCCGGCGCAGCAGGTCTTCAACAAGTCCACCTACAACTTCGTCTCCTGGTCCGACGGCGGGCCGCAGAGCCACACGATCGTCGCGCCGGCGGTCAACACCACCTACACCGCGACGTACCGCAAACGCTGATCCGCACCTGTCATCGGATCGATCAGTTTTCAAGAAGCACCGGAGGTACGGCCGCTCCTAGTGTTTGGGGTACCGACCAGCAGAAAGGCACTCCGATGGCCACCACGAAGAAGAAGTCGTACGAAGGGTTCACCGCGGAAGAGCAGGCCGCGATGAAGGAGCACGCGAAGGAGCTGAAGAGCAAGCAGGACCCGGCCGAGGCGCAGGCGGCGAAGATCGCGGGGATGGCCGACGCCGACCGGGTGATGGCCGAGCGGCTCAACGAACTGATCCCGCAGATCGCGCCGGACCTCACCCCGAAGCTCTGGTACGGCATGCCGGCCTGGGCCAAGGACGGCAAGATCGTCTGCTTCTTCCAGGACGCCGCGAAATTCAAGGCCCGGTACGCCACCTTCGGTTTCAACCCGCCGGCCGCCCTCGACGACGGCGACTTCTGGCCGACCTCGTACGCCCTGCTCGAACTCACCCCGGCCGTCGAGAAGAAGATCGTCGCCCTGGTCAAGAAGGCCGCCGGCTAGACCGCCGCCCGGACCCGGGCGGCCGGACCGGCACTGCCTGCGTGGCAAAATCTGGCGGGTGCAGATCGGGATGCTGGGGCCGTTCGAGGTGCGGGCCGACGACGGGAGCGTCGTCGACGTGCCTGGCGCGCGGTTGCGCGGGCTGTTGGTCGCCCTGGCGCTCGACGCGGGACGAGTGGTGCCGAAGGCAACGCTCGTCGACTGGATCTGGGGCGAACAGCCGCCGGCGGACGCGGCGAACGCCCTGCAGCGCCTGGTCTCCCGCCTCCGCAAACTGCTGCCGGTCGAGGGGCACACGGACGGTTACCGGCTGCAACTCGACCCGGACGCCGTCGACGCCGTGCGGTTCGAGCGGCTCGTCACCCGCGCCCGCACCGACCAGGACCCGCAGGGCATCCGCCTGCTGCGGGAGGCGCTCGCGTTGTGGCGCGGGCCCGCGATGCAGGACGTCGGCCTGACCGAGAGCGGCGCGTTCGACGCGGCCGTGACCCGGCTGGACGGGCTCCGCCTGACCGCGACCGAGGACCGGTACGACGCCGAGATCACGCTCGGCCACGGCGCGGAACTCGTCACCGAGCTGACCGATCTGGTCGCCGCGCACCCGGTCCGCGAACGTCTCGTCGCCGCCCTGATGCGCGCGCTGGTCGCCTCCGGCCGCGACACCGAGGCGCTGCGCACGTACGAGCGCACCCGCGAGATCCTCGCCGACGAGCTGGGCGTCGACCCGTCGCCGGAGCTGTCCGCGCTGCACGTCGCGCTGCTCCGCGGCGAGCTGGTCCGGCGCGACGAGAAGCGGAACACGAATCTCCGCGAGGAGCTGACGACGTACGTCGGCAAAGAGACCGACGTCGCCGCGGTCCGCGACCTGATCGCCGGGCACCGCCTGACGACGCTGATCGGGCCCGGCGGATCGGGCAAGACCCGGCTCGCGTCGGAGACCGCCCGGACCGTGCTCGGCGATCTGCCGGACGGCGTCTGGATGGTCGAGCTCGCGGCGATCGGCGCCGACGGGGACGTGGCACAGGCGACGCTCGGGGCGCTCGCGCTGCGGGACGCGCTGCTCGGCGACGTACCGGACACCGACCCGACCGACCGGGTGGTCGCCGCGGTCCGCGAGCGGGCGATGCTGCTGATCCTGGACAACTGCGAGCACGTGATCGAGTCCGCCGCGACGTTCGCGCACCGGGTGCTCGGCGAGTGCCCGCGGCTGCGGATCCTCGCGACGAGCCGGGAACCGCTCGGTATCACCGGCGAGGCGCTGTGGCCGGTCGCGCCGCTCGCCGTACCCGTCGACGGCAGCGACATCGACGCGTCACCGGCCGTCCGGCTGCTGCAGGACCGCGCCCGGACCGTGCGCGCGGACCTCGCGCTCGACCCGGAGACGATGGCCCGGATCTGCCGTGCGCTCGACGGGATGCCGCTGGCGATCGAGCTGGCCGCGGCCCGGCTGCGCACCATGTCGCTGGAGCAGCTCGCCACCCGCCTCGACGACCGTTTCCGCCTGCTGACGGGCGGCAGCCGTACGGCGCTCCCCCGCCACCGCACGCTGCGCGCAGTGGTCGACTGGAGCTGGGAGCTGCTGACCGACGCCGAGCGGTCGGTGCTGCGCAGGCTCGCGGTGTTCTCGGGCGGCGCCGGCCTGGAGGCGGCCGAGCAGGTCTGTGCGGGCGGCGAGGTCGAGTCGTGGGAGGTGCTCGACCTACTGACCGCGCTGACCGAGAAGTCGCTGGTGGTCACCAAGGACGAGGGCGCGCCGCGGTACCGACTGCTCGGCACGATCAAGGAGTACGCGCAGCAACGTCTCGAGGAGGCGGGTGAGACCGACTCGGCCCGCCGTACCCACCTCGCGTTCTTCACCGAGCTGGCCGAGGCCGCCGACCCGCACCTGCGACGCACCGAGCAGCTCGAGTGGCTGGCCATCGTCGAGGCCGAGCACGACAACATCGCCGGCGCGATGCGCGGGGCGCTGGCGGCGGGTGACGCGGAGGGCTCGATGCGGCTCGCCGCGGCCGCCGGGTGGTACTGGTGGTTCGCCGGGCACAAGGTCGAGGGCAGCGAGTTCCTGCTGGCGGCCCCGGAGGTACCGGGCGAGGCGTCCGACGAGAGCCGCGCCGTGGTGTACGCGTTCGTGGCCAACTTCATGACCTCGGGGCGCGGCCGCGACCAGTTCGACGCCGAGGACTGGATCCGCAAGACCGCGGACCTCAGCCGGCGGGTCGAGAGCCCGCACCCGGCGGTGACCTTGTCGACCGCGCTGGAAGGCCTGCTGCGAGGGGCCGGCTCGTTCGTGTCCACGTTCGAGCCGCTGCTCACCGACAAGGATCCCTGGGTACGGGCGCTGGCACGGCTGCAGACCGGCAAGATGCGGATCATGCTCGGCGACGGCGACCGGGACGCCGACCTGGCGCTGGCGACCGCGCTGTCCGAGTTCCGCGCGATCGGCGAACGCTGGGGCATGTCGTTCGCGCTCACCGAGCTGGCCGACCGGCTCGCGGTCCGCGGCGAGTTCGCCGACGCGTGCGCGCACTACGAGCAGGCGATCGCGGTCGCCACCGAGGTCGGCGCGATCGAGGACGTCGTCCGGATGCGGTCGCGGCAGGCACAGCTGTACTGGCTGGCCGACGACCAGGGCGCGAGCTCGGCCGCGATGGCGGACGCCCAGCGGCTGGCCGAGCGGGTCGCGTGGCCGGAGGCACTCGTCGAGCTGGCGTTGTGCAAAGCGGAGCTTGCGCGCTGGCGCGGTGACGCCGAGGAGGCGCGCCGCCGGCTCGACCAGGCGACGGCGATGCTGGGCCGCGAGGCCGAGCAGGCGACCCTGCGCGCGACGATCCAGGACGTGCTGGGGTATCTGGCCACGGATCTCGACCAGGCCTGGCAGCACCGCAGTGCGGCGTTCCAGGCAGCGGCCGAGGGCGGACACGTCCCCGGGATCGCCCAGATGCTCGTCGGTATCGCGGATCTGGCGCTGCGAAGCGATCAGGACGAGCAGGCCGCGCGGCTGCTCGCGGCGAGTGCCGTCGTCCGCGGTCTGCCCGATCGCTCGAACCCGGATGTGGCCGCGCTGGAGCAGGAGACGCGCCGCCGCCTCGGTGACGCGAGGTTCACCGAGGCGACGGAAGAGGGCCGGCAGGCGAGCTGGCGAGAGCTCGTCGAGGTCACGCTCGCTTCTTGAACGTCGAGGTCGCCCAGACGTAGCCGACCACGGCGATCCCGAGGCACCACGCGAACGCGGCGATCATGTCACCGGTGTGCGGCGCGCCGTTCAGCAGACCGCGCAGGCTCTCGATGATCGGCGTGAACGGCTGGTACTGCGCGAACTGCTTCACGCCGGGACCCATCTTGTCGGCCGGCACGATCGCGCTGCTGAAGAACGGCAGCATCACCAGCGGCACCGAGGCCAGGCCCGCGGTCTCCGGCGATTTCGCGAACAGGCCGAGGGCAACGGTCAGCCAACCGGTCGCCAGTCCGAGCAGGACGACGAGACCGATCACGCCGAGCCACTGCGCGAAGCTCGCCGACGGGTCGAAGCCGAGCGCGAACGCGACGCCGATGATCGCGGCGATCGCGATCAGGTTGGTCAGCACGCTGGCGATCACGTGTCCGGTCAGCACCGCCCCGCGCGGCACGTCCATCACCTTGAACCGGTTGATGATGCCCTTGGTCATATCGGAGTTCACCGCGGTCGCCACGGCGCCGAGTCCGTAGCAGACCGCCAGCAGGAGCATGCCGGGCGTCGCGTAGTCGACGTACGGGACGCCGACGCTGAACGCGTCGCCGAGCATGTAGACGAACATCAGCATCACGACGACCGGCATCAGGACGGCGTTGAACACCGAGGTCGGGTTCCGCGCGATGTGCTTGAGGTTGCGGCGCAACATCACGATCGAGGGGTTCTTCATTTCGCGACTACCTCCGCGGTGTCGTGCCCGGTCAGGGCGAGGAAAACGTCGTCGAGGTCAGGGGTGTTGACGGAGAACTCGTCGGCGGCGAGCGAGTACTCGTCGAGCCGGTCGAGCAGTGCGCGGACGGACTGGGTGCCGCCGTCGCTGGGGACGCGCAGGGTCAGCGCGTCGTCGTCGCGGGTCGAGCCGGGCATGACCGCCGCGGCCTTGTCGAGGTCCTCGACCGAGCCGAACCGGAACCGGACGTGGGTGCCGGGGATCTGCCGCTTCAGCTCCTCCGGGGTGCCCTGGGCAACCAATCGACCCTTGTCGAGCACCGCGATCTTGTCCGCCAACTGGTCGGCCTCGTCCAGGTACTGCGTGGTCAGGAAGATGGTCACGCCGTCGGCCAGCAGCTCGCGGATGATCGTCCACATGGTGCGCCGGCTGCGCGGGTCGAGGCCCGTCGTCGGCTCGTCCAGGAAGATGATCCGCGGGTTGCCGACCAGCGTCATGGCCAGGTCGAGCTTGCGGCGCATACCGCCGGAGTACGTCGCCGCGGCCTTGTCCGCGGCCTCGGTCAGGTCGAAGCGCTCCAGGAGCTCGGAGACCGTGCCCTCGGCCGCGCCGGCCGTCAGGTCGACCATCAGCTGGAGGTTCTCGCGGCCGGTCAGCAGCTCGTCCACGGCCGCGAACTGGCCGGTGACGCCGATCGCGGACCGGACCGCCTTGGCGTCGGTCGCGACGTCGTGCCCGGCCACCCGGACCGTACCGCTGTCGGCCTTGGTCAACGTGGTCAGCACGTTCACCGTCGTCGTCTTGCCGGCCCCGTTCGGGCCGAGCAGGGAGAAGACGGTACCCGCGGGGACGTCGAGGTCGATCCCGTCGAGCACGGTCTTGTCGCCGAATGCCTTGCGCAGTCCTGTGACCGCGATCGCCGAAGTTGTCATGGAAACACCTTCGGCGGGCGCCCTGACACGCACCTGACACGCCGCCTACACGGTGTCAGTCGCGTGTCCGCGCTCGTCGCAGGGCCCTGTCAGCGCGCGCGGCGAGAGTTGTCGGCAACCGACACCCAAGGAGCTCAGATGTCCACCTTCGCCACCCCCGCGCCGATCTCCGCCACCGTCGACATCATCTTCGGCAACATCAGCGTCAAGGCGAGCGATCGCACCGACACCGTCGTCGAGATCCGGCCGACGGACCCCGCCTGGGACCTGGACGTCAAGGCCGCCGAGCAGGTGGTCGTCGAGTTCACCGACGGCAAGCTGCAGGTCAAGCACCCGAAGCTGCGGTCGATCTTCAGCAAGCGGTACGGCGCGATCGAGGTCCTGATCGAACTGCCGACCGGCTCGCAACTGCACGGCTACACCGCCAAGGGCGAGTACGTCGTCGAGGGCGAGATCGGCTCGTGCGAGCTGAAGACCGCCAACGGTGACATCCGGGTCGGCACGGTGACCGGCGCCCTGCGCGCCAAGTCAGCCACCGGCCACATCAGCGTCGACACGGCCGGCGCCGAGGTGAACGCCCGGACCGCGAGCGGCGACATCCGCGTCGGGGTCCTCGGCACCGGCTCCGTCGACCTCTACACCGCCACCGGCGAGGTCGCGATCGGCGTTCCCGCCGGCACCGCGGCCGCCCTGGACGCGCACACCTCGGTCGGCCGGGTCTTCAACCACCTGGACACCGCCGAAGCCACGACCCGTACCGTCCCCGTCCGCGCCCGCACCCACGGCGGCAACATCACCCTCACCCGCGCCTGACGTGCATTGGGACAGGACGTCTCGGGCAGCACCTAGTGCACCTGAGCGTGGACCCGTCTGCGCGTACAGCGTCTCACCGGTGCACTACCTGTCGAGCTGCACACCCTCGTCCATCCGGTCGGCGGCGAGGGAGGCGAGGAGACGGAGTTTCTCCGCGGACGGGGACCCTGGTTCGGCGGTGTAGACGAGGAGGACGAGGCCCGGTTCGGCCGTGATCGCGAGCTCCTCGTAGACGAAGGTGAGGTCGCCGACAGCGGGGTGGTGGAAGCGCTTGGTGCCGCTGCCGTGGGTGCGGACGTCGTGCGCGCCCCACAGCCGCCGGAAAGTCTCGCTCTGGGTGGAGAGTTCGCCGACGAGGTCCTGCAGGGCACGGTCGTGGGGGTCGCGGCCGGCCTCGGCGCGCATGATGCCGACGCACATGTGCGCGAACAGGTCCCAGTCCGGGTAGAAGTCGCGCGAGGCCGGATCGAGGAACTGGAAGCGGGCCAGGTTCGGCGTCCGGCCGCCCGAACCGATCACCGGCGAGTAGAAGACCCGGCCGAGAGCGTTCGTCGCCAGCAGGTCTTGCGCTGGGTTGCGGACGAACGCGACCCCGTCCGTGATCGCCTCCAGCGCCCATTGCAGGCTCGGTCGGGCGGCCGACTGCGCGGAGGCTCGGCGACGACGGCGCCCCGAGGCCGGAATACCGTCGGCCGCGCGCGCCAGATCGAGGAGGTGCGCGCGTTCGGTCTCGTCCAGCCGGAGCGCCTGCGAGATCGCCTCGAGCACCGAGGCGGAGGCTCCGGCGATCGTCCCGCGTTCGAGCTTCGCGTAGTACTCGACGCTCACGCCCGCGAGCGTCGCCACCTCGCTGCGGCGCAGACCGGCCACCCGGCGCTGCCCGACCGCGGGCAGGCCGACGTCCGACGGGGTCAGCTTCGCCCGTCGTGAGGTCAGGAACTCACGGACCTCGGCCTTGTTGTCCATGACCTCGACAGTACCGGCGCGGAACCGTCCGAGGGATGTACTGCCGATACACCTCTCCAGCGTGACTTCTTCAGCGCCTCCCCCGGCGCTTGCCTGGAGACATGACCAGTACCGCCGTGCGTCCGACCGTCAGGCTGACCGCCACGGTTCTTGCCTCGGTCGTACTGATCACCGCGATCGCGCCGCTGGCGACCGACATGTACGTGCCCGCGTTCCCGCTGGTCGCCCGCGACCTGAACACCGGCCCGACCGAGGTACAGCTGACGCTGACCACCTTCTTCGTCGGGATGGCGCTGGGCCAGTTGCTCGGCGGACCGTTCTCGGACCGGGTCGGCCGGCGACGCCCGTTACTGGTCTCGCTCGTCGTACTGACAGCGGCTTCCGTCCTGTGCGCCTTCAGCCCGACGATCGGTGTACTCATGGTCGCCCGGCTGCTGCAGGGGTTCAGCGGCGGCTGGGCGATGGTCATCGCCCGCTCGATCGTCGTGGACCTGACGTCGGGGGCTCGGCTGGTCCGGGCGATGAACGTGGTCGCCGGTGTCGCAGGGCTCGCGCCGATCGTCGGGCCGCTGCTCGGCGCGGCCGTCCTGCGCTTCTCACACTGGCGGGTGTCGTTCTGGGTCGTCGCGGGACTGGCCGCGTTGATGGTGGTGACAGTCGCGGTCGGCGTACCGGAAACCCTCCGGCGGCGCGGCGAGCCGTTCACGAGCGGGGTACTGCGGAACCGCGGGTTCACCGGCTACCTGGTGGTCTTCGCCTTCTCGATGGGCACGATCTTCGCGTACGTCGCGACGTCGGCCTTCGTGCTGCAGTCGATGAACGGCCTCTCCCCCGTCGCGTACTCGGTGGACTTCGCCCTCAACGCTGTCGGGCTGACCGTCGCCACCCTGATCTCTGCCCGGCTGGCCGATCGCGTCCCGACGCGACAGGTCGTCCTTGTCGGGCTGGCGGCGACCGGTGCCGCCGGCGTGGCGTTGCTCGGAGGCGCTCTCGCGGGCATGCCGCTGCCCGTGGCGTTGATCGGCTTCTTCGTCCTGATGACCGCTCAAGGACTGGTCGGCCCGAACGCCGGCGCGCTCGCATCCGCCCATGTGCCGGAGCATCCCGGCACCGGCTCGGCGTTGCTGGGTTTCCTGCAGTGGTGCGTGGCCGGCGTCGTCGCTCCGCTCGCGGGCCTCGGCGGCGAGCGGAGCGCCGTACCCATGGCGGCCATCGTGCTCGCCCTCACCGCCCTTTCCCTGTTCGCACTGATCACCAACCAGAGAGGTTCCCACCCATGCGTGGAGTCATGATGTACGGTCCCGGCGACGTTCGCGTCGAGCACCGGCCCGACCCGGCGATCGAGCAGCCGACCGACGCGATCATCCGGCTGAGCGCCACCTGCGTCTGCGGTTCCGACCTGTGGCCGTACCGCGGCCACGACCAGCTCGACGGCCCGGCGCCGATGGGCCACGAGTACGTCGGTGTCGTCGAGGAGATCGGATCCGAGGTCCGCACGGTCAGGCCCGGTGACTTCGTGATCGGCTCGTTCTTCGCCTCCGACAACACGTGCGAGATCTGCCAGGCCGGCTACCAGTCGCGGTGCGTCCACGCCGAGCTGATGGGTGCCATCGGCACCCAATCGGAGCTGGCCCGGGTTCCGCTCGCGGACGGCACGCTGGTCGCCACCGGCGGGATGCCCGACGCCGATCTGGTCCCGTCCTTCCTGGCGGCGTCCGACGTTCTGGGCACCGGCTGGTTCGCCGCCGTGGCGGCAGCAGCCGGCCCGGGCAAGACGGTGGCCGTTGTCGGCGACGGCGCGGTCGGGCTCCTCGGCGTACTCGCCGCGAAGCAGCTCGGCGCCGAGCGCGTCATCGCGATGAGCCGGCACGAACCCCGGCAGCAGCTGGCCCTGGAGTACGGCGCGACCGACATCGTCACCGAGCGCGGCGACGCGGGCGTCGCGCGGATCAAGGAACTCACCAACGGGTACGGCGCGCACAGCGTCGTCGAGGCCGTCGGCACCCAGGAGGCGATGATGCAGGCCATCCGCGCGACCCGGCCCGGCGGCCACGTCGGTTACGTTGGCGTGGCCCACGAAGTGGCGCTGCCGGGCGACGAGCTGTTCTTCTCCGGCGTCCACCTGCACGGCGGTCCCGCGCCGGTCCGCCAGTACCTGCCGACGCTGATCGACCTGATCTCCCGCCGGGTGATCGACCCCGGCAAGGTCTTCGACCTCACCCTGCCCCTGGCCGACGCCGCCAAGGCCTACGAAGCCATGGACCAGCGCCAGGCGATCAAGGCGCTGCTGCAGCCCTGACGACGCGAAGCCCCGCACGGAGCGTGAGCGTCAGGTCACCGTCGAAAGCGAGGTGAATTTTGTCGGAGTGTTGACGGAATAATTCCGGGTTCCTACCGTCGCCAGCGTGCAGACGTTTCCAGGAGTGCAGGCGCTGGTACGGAGGACCCACGAGGAGCGGGTCCTCCAGGTGCTGCGTGAGCAGGGGGCGCTGAGCCGGAACCAGATCGCCCGCGCGGTCGGACTGTCCCGCACGACGCTGTCGGAGATCACCGGGAGCCTGCTGCAGCGCGGCGCCATCGTGGTGACCGACACCGACGCGGCGCACCGGGAGGGCAGCGGGCGTCCGGCCGAGCGGCTGGCGCTGGATCCGGCGTCGGGGCAGTTCATGGGCGTCGACTTCGGGCACCGCCGCGTGCATGTCGTCGTGGCCGACGCCTCGCACGAGATCGTGGCGTCGGGCTCCGGCCGGTACGACGAGCGCGTGGACTGGCCGACCCGGCTCGACGTCGCGTTCGGCCTGGTGGAGCGGCTGAGCGACGAGTACGGCATCCACTACGGCGCCCTGCAGGGCGTGGGCATCGGGATCCCGGGCCCGTACTCGGGCAAACCGGGTGTCCGCGACTACCCGTCGCACCGGGCCGCGGCCGACGGCTTCCACGAGGCCTCGGTCGACGAGGCCTTCTGCGAGCGGTTCGGCGCGCCGGTGATCGTCGACAACAACACCCGGCTGGCGGCGCTCGCGGAGGCGATCTTCGGCGAGAAGGCGATCGAGAACCTCCTGTACGTCCGCCTGTCCGACGGCGTCGGCGGCGGCCTCGTCGTCGGCGGCCGCCTGATCTCCGGATCGGCCGGTCTGGCGGGCGAACTCGGCCACGTCACCCTCCGCGCCGACGGCGACTCCTGCCGCTGCGGCAAGAACGGCTGTCTCGAGACGATCGCTTCGGTCCCGGCGATCCTGGCCGCCTGCCGCACCGCCGGGCTGCCGGTCGAGAGCCTCGACGATCTCGCGGCCGCGGTCGCCCGTTCGCATCCGCTGGGCGACCGTGTACTGCGGGATGCCGCCGCCGCGGTCGGCCGCGTCCTCGCCGCCGTCGCGATGGCGCTCAACCCCGCCGAGATCGTGATCGGCGGCGAGATCACCCGGATCGCGCCGGTGATTGTCGAGCAGGCCGCCGCCACCGTCGCGTACGAGCTCTTCCCGGGCGCCGTCTCCCCCGGCGTCCGCGCGGCGCGCCTCGCCGACGACGACGGCGCGCTCGGCGCCCTCGCCGCGCTGTTCCACAGCTCGCCGCTGCTGGCGGGCTACCCAGAGACGCCGGCGCCCGCCGGCGCCGGTTCGCGGGCGGCGATCCGTCCGCGGCAGACCCGAGGAGTGGCCGATGGCCGTGATCAGTGACCAGACCGCCCGCGGCGCCAAGCCGCGCGACCGCGCGGGAGGGCGAACGCGCAGCCGGGCCGGTGGTCTTCCCCTGCTGCTGAACGCGGTGTCGGTCGGTCTCGGCATCGCGGTGTGGTGGGCGCTGGCGCTCGCCGGGCTGAAGCTGCCGACGCCGCCCGAGGTCGTCGCGCAGGCGATCACCCTGATCGGCAACGGGACGCTGGGCAAGGACGTCCTGGCCAGCCTGACGCGGGTGCTGATCGGCTTCGCGCTCGGCACCGCCGCGGCGATCCCGGTCGGCTTCCTGATGGGCTGGTACGCCGTGGTGCGCGGACTGGTCGAACCGTGGATCCAGTTCTTCCGCACCGTCCCGCCGCTGGCGATCATCCCGCTGGCCATCGTGCTGATGGGGATCGGCGAGGCGCCGAAGATCTTCGTGATCTTCCTGGCCGCGTTCCTGGCCTGCGTGATCTCGACGTTCCAGGGCGTGGTCAACGTCGACCGTACGCTGATCAACGCGGCCCGGGTGCTGGGCGCCAAGGACGCCGGCATCTTCGCCCGCGTCGTGGTGCCGGCCTCGACGCCGTTCATCCTGGTCGGCATGCGGGTCGGCCTCGGATCGGCCTGGGCGACCCTGGTGGCCGCTGAGCTGATCGCCGCCCAGCAGGGCCTCGGCTTCCGGATGCAGAACGCGCAGCTCTACTACGACCTGCCGACGATCTTCGTCGGCCTGATCTCGATCGGCATCCTCGGACTGCTGATGGACCGGATCCTGCTGACCGCCGAACGCAAACTCACCGGATGGCAGGAGCGCCGATGAAGATCTCCGTCCGGTCCGTGACCAAGACCTTTGCCCTGGGCAAGGACACGTTCACGGCGCTCGACCAGGTGTCGCTGGACATCGCCGCCAACGAGTTCATCACCGTGGTGGGCCCGTCGGGGTGCGGCAAGAGCACGCTGATGAACATCCTGGCCGGCCTGGAGGAACCGACCTCGGGGCGCGCGCTGGTCGACGGCGTACCGGTCGAGGGGCCCGGGCCGGAGCGCGGCGTCATCTTCCAGCAGTACGCGCTCTTCCCCTGGCTGACCGTGCGCAAGAACGTCGAGTTCGGGCTCAAGACCGCCGGTGTCGGGAAGGCCGAGCGCCGCGAACGGGCGCAGCACTTCATCGACGTGGTGGGGCTCGGCGACTTCGCCGACGCGCTGCCCAAGATGCTGTCCGGCGGGATGCGGCAGCGCTGCGCGATCGCTCGCGCGTACGCCGTGAACCCGTCGATCCTGCTGATGGACGAGCCGTTCGGCGCCCTGGACGCGCTCACCCGGGTGAAGCTGCAGGAGCAACTGCTCGACACCTGGAGCCAGGAGCAGCGCACGGTCCTGTTCATCACCCACGACGTCGACGAGGCGGTCTTCCTGGCGAACCGCGTCATCGTGATGGCCGCGCGGCCCGGGCGGATCTACGACGTGATCGACGTCGACCTGCCCTACCCGCGGTCGGAGGAATTCCGGCTCAGCGCCGAGTTCGCCGACCTGCGCAACCGCGTCTGGCACTCCGTCTACCACCAGGACGGCCGCACGGCCGCCGAATCCACCGTCACCGTCCGATCCTGAGGAAGCTCATGTCTGTCTCACGCAAGCTCTCGGCCCTCGCCGCCGGGGCCGTTGCTCTCACGCTCGCGCTCGCCGGCTGCGGCGGGTCGGATGACAAGGCGGCCGACGGCGGCCCACTGCAGGAGGTGAACTTCGGCTACATCGCCGACTACAACGGCACCAGCCTGCTGGCGATCGCGAACGACCAGAAGCTCTGGCAGCAGCACGGTCTGAAGGCGAGCACCAAGGTGTTCACGAACGGCCCGCTGCAGATCCAGGCGCTCGGCACCGGCGACCTCGACTTCGGCTACATCGGCCCGGGCGCGTTCTGGCTGCCGGCCTCCGGGCAGGCGAAGGTGATCGCGATCAACACGCTCGGCAACGCCGACCGGGTGATCGCCCGCTCCGGGACCACGTCGATCGACCAGCTGCGCGGCAAGACCGTCGGCGTACCGGAAGGCACGTCGGGCGACATGATCCTGACGCTGGCGCTGCAGAAGGCCGGGATGTCGAAGAGTGACGTCAAGGTGGTGAACATGGACGCCTCGACGATCGTGTCGGCGTTCGCGTCGAAGAAGATCGACGCGGCCGGCTTCTGGTACCCCGCGATCGGGACGATCAAGAAGCAGGTCCCGGACCTGACCGAGCTCGCCAAGAACTCCGACTTCGAGGCGCAGGTCTCGTTCCCGACCGCGTTCGTGGCCGGTAACGACGTCGTGTCCGGCCAGAAGGGCAAGACCGAGAAGACGATCGCCGTCCTGCGCGACGCGATGGCCTACCGCTCCGCCAACCCGGACGAGTCGATCGAGCTGACCGCGAAGATGCTGAACGTGCCGGTCGGCCAGGTCAAAGCCGACGCCGGCAACGTCAAGGTGCTGTCGGTCGACGAGCTGGACGCCAAGACCAAGGACGGCACGATCGACAAGTGGCTGAACGGGATGGCCGACTACTTCGTCCAGGCCGGCAAGCTGAAGTCGAAGACCGACCCGAAGACGTACTACACCGGCGACCTGTTCACCGCGGCACGTTCCGGCTCGGTGGCGAAGTGACCGAGCCGAAGAACATCCTCTTCCTGATGACCGACCAGCACCGGGCGGACACGCTCGGTGCCTACGGCAACCAGTTGGGGACCACCCCGAACCTGGACGAGCTGGCCCGGACCGGGACCCGCTTCGACCGGTGGTACACGCCGACGGCGATCTGTACGCCGGCCCGGGCCAGCCTGCTCACCGGGCAGGCGCCGTTCCGGCACAAGCTGCTGGCGAACTACGAGCGGAACGTCGGCTATCTCGAAGACCTGGGCGAGGGTACCTTCACGTTCTCCCAGGCGTTGCGCGACCGCGGGTACAACTGCGGGCTGATCGGCAAGTGGCACGTCGGCACGCGGAAGTCGGCGGGTGACTTCGGGTTCGACGGTCCTGACCTGCCGGGTTGGCACAACCCGGTCGAGCACCCCGACTACCTCGCGTACCTGGCGGAGCGGGACCTCCCGCCGTACGAGATCTCGGACCGGATCCGCGGCACGCTGCCGAACGGCGGACCGGGCAACCTGCTCGCCGCCCGCCTGCACCAGCCGGTCGCGGCGACGTTCGAGCACTACCTGGCGACCCGGGCGATCGAGATGCTCGAGCGGTACGCCGCGGACGGCGGGAAGCCGTTCTTCCTGGCGCTGCACCTCTTCGGGCCGCATCTGCCGTACATCCTGCCGGACGAGTACTTCGACCTGATCGACCCGGCGGACGTCGAGCTGCCGCGGTCGGTGGCGGAGACGTTCCAGGGCAAGCCGATGGTGCAGAAGAACTACAGCGCGCACTGGACGTTCGACACGATGCCGATCGAGACCACGCGCAAGCTGATCGCGATCTACCAGGGGTACGTCGCGCTGATCGACTTCGAACTCGGCCGGGTGCTGGACGCGATGCAACGGCTCGGGCTGGCCGACGACACGTCGGTGTTCTTCACCTGCGACCACGGGGAGTTCACCGGCTCGCACCGGCTGCACGACAAGGGGCCGGCGATGTACGAGGACATCTACCGCACGCCCGGTCTGCTGCGGGTGCCCGGGCAGCCGGAGGGCGTCGTACGGAACGAGTTCGTCAGCCTGCTCGACTGCACCGCGACGATCCTCGAACTGGCCGGGGCCGACCCGAAGAACGCGGTCGACTCGCGGAGCCTGCTGCCGCTGGTAGGTGGCGAGCCGGCCGAGTGGGACGACGACATCGTCTGCGAGTTCCACGGGCACCACTTTCCCTATCCGCAACGGATGCTGCGCACGGACCGGTACAAGCTCGTGGTGAATCCGGACTCGGTGAACGAGTTGTACGACCTGGAGCTCGACCCGGACGAGCTGCTCAACGTGTACGAGCACCCGGAGCAGGCCGGCGTACGGTCGCAGCTGATGCGGCGGCTGTACACGGTGCTGCGCGAGCGGGGCGACAACTTCTACCACTGGATGACCTCCATGTACGACGTGGGCGACGTCGGCTACGACCCGACGATGAGCGGCCTCGACGAGACGACGTACCGGAAGTAACGCGCCGCAGGGCCCTCTGAGTGAGAGGGCCCCGCGGTCTGGTCAGGCGTTCTTCCGCCGCTGCACGTAGATGCGGTTGCTGCTCGGGCCGGTCCACTCCATCCGGACGACGCCTGGCACGGCGGCGTCGCCTGCGCGGGTGAGGTCCGACCAGTAGCCGAAGGCAGGGTTGCGGAAGAACGTTGCCCACAGGTGGCCGGCGGCGTCGGTGAAGATGTTGTTGTGGCCGGCCCCGACACCGGCTGTCCACCTGTGTGAGTACGGGCCTTCGAAGTGGTCGGAGACCGCCATGATCAGGTCGTACTGGTACTGGACACGGCCCGGCGCCGGCGGGTCGTAGGCGTTCCGGGCGGTGCCGTCCGGGTTCGTTGACGCCCGGTCCCAGGCGGCGTGCAGGAGGTAGTACTTCCCGCCGTGCTTGAAGACGTACGCGCCCTCCAGGTACGGCTCTGGGGTGTACGGGCTCTGCTGGAACGCCGGCAGACCGGTCGTCGGGACGATGTCCTCCATGTCGTCGCGGAACTGCGCGTAGAGGTTGTTGTGCAGGACGAGCCAAGCCTGGTCGCCCTCGGAGTACAGGCCGCCGTCGATGTGGTGGTACGCGCCGGGCAGGATGAAGCCCGGTCCGCCGATGAAGGAGTCCCCGAACGGCTTGTCCAGGTTGCCTTCGGCCAGGCGGTACGGTCCTTCGACGCCGCCCTCGCTGATCAGCAGGAACGAGCCGACCTTGCGGGAGTGGTCGCCCATGCAGGCCACGATGTACCAGGTGTCGCGGAAGTAGTGCAGCTCGGGCGCCCAGGCCTGGCCTCGCTTGCCGAACTGGGTGTCGTACCAGTACTCCTGCCACGGCGCGACGACGGTGCGACCGGGCGTGTTCTCGCCGACGAACTCGGGCGACCAGACCTTGCCCCGCTCGGCGTCGGGCCGGATCCCGGTCGTGTCGGCGAGTTTCCACGGCCCGTGCAACGAGGGCGCTGTCCAGACGAAGATGCCGTCGTTCCACGGCCCGGCCGCAGGCAGGCCCGGTACGCGCGTAGTACCCGTCGCGACGTACAGCGGGCGGCCGTTGACCTTGAAGCAGTTCACGTAGGTGTCGCGCATCCACACCCGGCCGAGCTCCGCGTCGCGCGGCCGCAGCTCGAGCGGCAGCACGAAGGAGTTGTCGTCCCGCGGCCACAGATCCAGCCGCGTGTCGGCCGCGCCGTACGGCTCGGGGTGGGGCCAGGCCGCCGGGTACCGCCCCGCATCCGCGTACGCCGCCGTGGAAGGGAGCGCCGCCGCGCCGACAACCCCCGCCAAACCGCCGAGAACCGTTCTCCTGTTGATCTCCATGCGCGCACGCTAGTCAGACTCATTTCAACGGTGAAGAACCGGCAAAAAGGTTCATGATGAGCGGTGTGAGACCAGCCTTGCCGGAGCTTGCGGCGACGTACGAGGGCATCCGGCCCGGGTACGAGCGCACCGTGCGTCTCGGCCACGGATCGCCGCTGTGGACCTTCGCCTCGACCGAGGTGCTGCGCTGGGGCGTGAAGACCCGCAGCGGCTTCTCCGTCGAGTCCGCCGTCGTCGACCGCGTGGCTCCTGGAGACCGCTACTGGCTGGTCGCCCACCTGGGCCCGTTCCGCGTCCGAGAACCCGTCGAGATCCTCGAGGTCGTCGACGAGCCGGAGCTGAAGGGTTTCACCTACGGCACGCTCCGCGGGCATCCGGTCCGGGGCACGGAGACCTTCCTGGTCGAGCGGCGGCCGGACGGCTCCGTCCAGCTGACGATCCGCTCCCGAACCCAGGCGGCGCCAGGCGCGTGGCGAGTCGCCTACCCTGTCGCGCTCCTGGCCCAGCGGTTCTACCGGAAGCGCTACTTCCGGGCTCTTTCGCGGTGATGTCAAGGTGGGGTGATCGGCTCCGACCTTACTGTGAGGGCGCCGGGAGGCGGTGCCGGTGATGTGAAGGAGCTTCAGATGTCCGAAGTGCGGGTTCACAACTTCGCGATTTCGCTGGACGGGTACGGCACGGGTGACGGCCAGTCGCTCGAGGCGCCGTTCGGGCATGCCGGGGAGCGGCTGCACGAGTGGCTGGTCGGAACGCGGTTCTTCCACGCCGCGGACGGGCTGCCCGGCGGCACGCGCGGCGTCGACAACGCGTACGCCGAGCAGCACGAGCCGGGGATCGGGGCCGAGATCATGGGCGCCGGCAAGTTCGGCCCGCCCGGCTGGCAGGACGACCCGGACTGGAAGGGCTGGTGGGGCCCGAACCCGCCGTTCCACTCACCGGTCTTCGTCCTCACCCACCGCCCGCGCGCGTCGGTCGAGATGGAGGGCGGTACGACGTACCACTTCGTCGACGCGACCCCGGCCGAGGTGCTCGAGCAGGCGAAGGCCGCGGCGAACGGCGCCGACGTCCGTGTCGGGGGCGGAGCCACCGTCGTCCGGGACTTCCTCGCCGAGGGCCTGATCGACTACCTGCACGTCGCGCAGGTCCCGATCGTGCTCGGCCGCGGCGTGCGGCTGTGGGACGGCCTGGAGGCGCTCGACGACAGGTACGCCGTCGAGGTGGTCGCGTCCCCGAGCGGTGTCACGCACCTGACGTTCACGCTCAAGAAGGGCTGAGACCTACCGGGCGGCGGGCACGTGCACGGTGGCCCGCAACCCGCCGCCGATCCGCGGCATCAGCGCCAGGCTCCCCTCGTGGGCGCGGGCGATGGTGTTGACGATCGCCAGGCCCAGCCCGACGCCGCCGTGATCGGTGCGGGTCCGCTCGGCGCCGCGCTGGAACGGCTCGACGAGCGTGGCGACCAGCCGCAGCGAGAGTTCCTCGCCGGTGTTCTCGACGACCAGCTCCGCGGTGCCGGAGTGAACGCCGGTCGTGATCCATACGGTGCCGTGGTCGGACAGGTTGTGCACGATCGCGTTGTGCAGGAGGTTCGTCGTCAGTTGCAGCAGCAGCGCACGCGAGCCGCCGGCCAGGGCGACGCCTCCGGAGACCTCGATCGTCAGACCGCGCTTCTCGGCGAGCGGCAGCAAGGTTTCGACGGCCTCCTCCACCAGCAGCGACAGGTCGACAGGCTCCGGCGTGAACGACCGCTGGTCGGCGCGGCTGAGCAGGAGCAGCGCCTCGGTGAGGTCGATCGCGCGGTTGTTGACGGCCCGGAGACGGTCGACGAGGACGCGGTTGTCGCTGTTCAGGTCGTTACGGGCGACATCGAGCAAGGTCTGGGTGATCGCCAGCGGCGTACGCAGCTCGTGCGACGCGTTGGCCGCGAACCGCTGCTGCTCACTGACATGCGCTTCCAGCCGCGCCAGCATCGTGTCGAACCCGTCGGCGAGCTCGCGGAACTCGTCGCTCGGCCCGGGGAGCCGGATCCGGTGCGAGAGCGACCCGGTCGCGGCCAGCCTGGTGGCGTCGGTGATCCGGGTGAGCGGGGCGAGCATGCGGCCGGCCAGGAGCCAGCCGCCCGCGAGACCGAAGACCAGCAGAATCAGCAGTACGACGCCGGCCCGCGGCGCGAACGTGCGCAGCAGCACGGAGCGGACCGGGAAGACACCGTCGTCGATCCCGTCGGGGACGATGAGCATCGCCCGATCGGGCACGTACCGCAGCAGGAACGCCCAGACGGCGGCCAGCAGCAAGGCGCCGGCGAGCATCAGGAATCCCGCATAGCTGAGCGTGAGTTTGAGCCGGACGCTCAGCCCGGGCTCCCTAACCATGCTTCGGCCCCGTGTCGATGCGATAGCCGGCACCGGCCACCGTCGCGATCAGCCACGGCTCACCGAGGCGTTTGCGCAGCGCCGAGACCGTGATCCGTACGGCGTTCGTGAACGGATCGGCGTTCTCGTCCCAGGCTCGTGCCAGGAGGTCCTCGGCGCTGACGACACCGCCCTCGGCAGAGACCAGCACCTCGAGTACGGCGAACTGCTTGCGGGTCAGCGCGATGTACCGGCCGTCGCGGTAGACCTCGCGGCGGAACGGGTCCAGGCGCAGTCCGGCGATCTCCTGCACCGGCGGGCGGTTGTGCGCGCGCCGCCGGTCGAGGGCGCGCAGACGCAGCACGAGTTCCTGCAGCTCGAACGGCTTGGTCAGGTAGTCGTCGGCGCCGAGCTCGAACCCGGACGCCTTGTCGTCGAGCCGGTCCGCGGCGGTCAGCATCAGGATCGGCAGACCGCTGCCGGAGGCAACGATCCGCTTGGCGACCTCGTCGCCGGACGGGCCCGGGATGTCACGGTCGAGAACGGCGATGTCGTAGGTGTTGATGCTCAGCAGCTCCAGCGCGGTGTCGCCGTCACCGGCCACGTCCGCGGCGATCGCCTCCAGGCGCAGGCCGTCGCGGATGGCGTCGGCCATCTCGGGTTCGTCCTCCACAATCAGCACCCGCACATCCTCGATAGTACGAGGCGGCACATATCGCGCACGTATCGAAAACCGGATACGCGCCGGCAACACCGCGCTGACTTGACTGGACACATGTCCGTCAGCGCACCGGCACCAGGCCGCCGTACCCGACTGTCGATCCGCGCGGCCCTCGTCGTCGCGAACGTGGCGATCATCGGCGTGTTCGTCCATCAGACGCTGGCGTTCCCGTCGTTCTCGGCCGGCGCCGCCCTCGGCGAGGCGGACGGCGCCGTACCCGAGGGTCTGACGGTCTTCGACGACCACATCCCGGCAGTCGGCAACCTCGATCCCGCCCTGCTCGGCGCGCTGCGCCGGGCCGCGACGGACGCGGGGAACGACGGGGTCAAGTTCTACGTCAACAGCGGGTGGCGCACACCGGCGTACCAGAAGCAGCTGTTGCGGGACGCGGTCTCGAAGTACGGCTCGATGGAGGAAGCGGCCCGCTGGGTCGCTACGCCCACCACGTCCCCGCATGTTCTGGGGCAGGCGATCGACATCGGGCGCTCCGACGCCACGGCCTGGCTGGCCGAGCACGGCGCGCGGTACGGGTTGTGCCAGATCTACGACAACGAGCCGTGGCATTACGAGCTGCGGCCCGAGGCCGTCTCCCACGGCTGCCCGCCGCGGTACGCCGACCCGACGCACGACCCGAGGATGCAGGGGTGACGCTGAGCGTCGCGCCGATCAGCTCCGCCGAGCACCTCGCGTACATCGGCACGCAGCGGTCGGTCAGCTTCCTGCAGACGCCGGCGTGGGGCCGTGTGAAGACCGAGTGGCGGAGCGAGTCGCTCGGCTGGTACGACGGCCCGCGGCTCGTTGGGGCCGGGCTGGTTCTGCATCGGCCGGTGCCGCGGCTCGAACGGCATACGTTGGCCTATCTGCCCGAGGGGCCGTCCATTGATTGGACCGGTGATCTCAGCAGATGGCTCGATCCGCTGGCGGCGTACCTGAAGGCGCAGGGGGCGTTCGCGATCCGGCTTGTGCCGCCGTTGCGCACGCACAGCTGGAGCGCCGATCAGGTCAAGGCGGGGATCGCCGATCCGGAGGTCGCGCGGCTTACCGAGGTGCCTGGTGCCGTCGATGTTTTGGGCGCTCGCGTGACGAGCCGGCTGAGTGCAGCCGGGTGGTTGCCGCAGAGCCCGGAGGATGGGTTCGGCGCTGGTCAGCCTCAGTTCAAGTACGAGGTCCCGCTGGCCGGCCGGAGCGAGGACGACGTGCTCAGGGGAATGAACCAGCTTTGGCGTCGCAACATCAAGAAGGCGGCCAAGGCGGGTGTCGAGGTCACCGCCGGAGACGACCTGAAGGCGTTCCACGATTTGTACGTCCACACGGCTGCGCGCGATCACTTCACGCCCCGGCCGCTCGGGTACTTCGAGACCATGTTCGCGGCGATGAGCGCTGAGGATCCCGAGCGGATCAAGCTCTACCTGGCACATCATTCCGGTGACCTCGTCGCCGCCACGATCCTGGTCCGGGTCGGCGCGTACGCGTGGTACTCGTACGGCGCCTCCGCGACCGAGAAACGCGACGTCCGCGGCTCGAACGCCTGTCAGTGGGCAATGATCCGCGACTCACTGGCGGCGGGGTGCGACGTCTACGACCTGCGCGGCATCACTCCCACGCTCTCCGCCGACGATCCGCACGTCGGGCTCATCCAGTTCAAGGTCGGCACCGGCGGTCAGGCGGTGCGCTACGTCGGCGAGTGGGACCTGCCGCTGCGCCCGGTGATGTACCGAGCCTTCGACCTGTACATGAGGCGACGCGAACACCTGAGAAACAAGCGGAAGTAACACGATGATCAGCGACTGGCCCCACTTGCTCGGCACCTACACCGGCGTAGCGCTGCTGACCGTCGCAACCGCCCCACTGGCCATACTCCTCACCTGCACACTGGCCTTGCGACGAAGCACCCACAACACAACCCACACACCAACCTCGTCAACACCGCCAACCCCACACCACACCCCCGCATCCCCGCCGTACGCCACGCCCATGCCCGCGGTCCCGCGGCGTGCGTCGGCGCGGGTGTGGTGGATGGCGGTCGCCGACGTCGGCATGGTCTACGGGACGGTGCCCTGGGTCTGGATGACGATGTTGCCGGGCAGCGGGGCGGGTGAGGTCGCCGGCCGGCTCAGCCTGGTCCCGTTGCGCGATCTGTTGTCGATGTCACCCTTGCAGATTGTCGGCAATCTACTGGTCTTCGCAGCGTTGGGCTTCTTCGCTCCCCTGCGGTTCGCGAGGCTGGCGTCGCTCCCGCGGGTCCTGGGCCTCGCGGCGGGCTGCTCGGTGCTGATCGAGCTCGCGCAGCTCGTCCTGCGGCTCGACCGAGTGACGTCGGTGGACGACGTACTGCTCAACGCACTCGGCGCCGGGCTGGCAGCGCTGGCCTCACGCCCCTGGTGGCACCCCACATTTCGTGGGCATATCGAAAACCGGATACGGACCGGCAACACCACCTCCCCTTGACTTGAAGGCATGACCTACAGCGAACCGGCAGGGACCGCCGTACGGAGTGCCGAACGGCTCGCGGGCATCACGATCTTCGGATGCGAGCCGGACGAAGCCGCACTGTTCCAGGAGTTGTCGGCACACTTCGGCATCACCCCGATCATCACCGCAGCACCGATCTCCGAGGCCACCATCGACCTGGTCGCCGGAAGCTGCATCAGCGTCGGCCACAAGACCAGAGTCACGAACCGCACGCTTCGCGCACTCAGCCGCGCCGGGGTCAGGTACATCTCCACCAGAAGCATCGGCTGCAACCACATCGACGTGACGTACGCCGAACAGCTCGGCGTCACGGTCGGCAACGTCACCTACTCCCCCGACAGCGTCGCGGACTACACGGTGATGCTCATGCTGATGGCGATCCGCAACATGAGATCGATCCTCCGCCGCACCGACGCCCACGACTACCGCCTGGAACCGATCCGTGGGCGGGAACTGCGCGACCTGACCGTCGGCGTCGTCGGCACCGGCCGGATCGGCACCGCGGTGATCGACCGGCTGCAAGGCTTCGGCTGCCAAGTCGCTGCCTATGACAAGCGTCTACGGGTCCCACTCGAGGACGTGTTGCTGCAGAGCGACATCGTGACGCTCCACACGCCTCTCACCGCGGAAACCCGGCATCTGCTGAACCGCCGCCGGATCGAGCAACTCAAGCCCGGCGCGTACGTGATCAACACCGGCCGCGGAGCACTCCTCGACACCTCCGCACTGATCGACGCCCTCGAAAGCGGCCGGCTGGGCGGCGCAGCACTCGACGTACTCGAAGGCGAAGAAGGCATCTTCTACGCCGACCGCCGCAACGAACCGGTCGACAGCGAACTGCTGCTGCGACTGCAGCGGCTGCCCAACGTGCTGATCAGCCCGCACACCGCCTACTACACCGACCACGCACTCCGCGACACAGTCGAGAACTCCATCGTCAATTGCCTGAACTTCGGAAGCAGGGAGCACCATGGATAAGTTGAAGATCGGCATTCTCTTCGGCGGCGACTCCGAGGAACACCCGGTCTCGGTCAAGTCCGCGCAGGAGATCGCCCGGAACCTCGACCTGGACAAGTACGAGCCGTACTACATCGGAATCACCCGGCAGGGCGCCTGGAAGTTGTGCGACGGTCCCGGTCCGGACTGGGAGATCGGCAAGTCGAGCCCGGTCGTGCTGTCGCCGGACAGCAGTACGCAGGGCCTGCTCGTCCTGGAGTCCGACCGGTTGGGATCGCGGATCAGAGTGGGGCAGTACCGGACGATCAACCTCGACGTGGTGCTTCCCGTTCTGCACGGCAAGCGCGGCGAGGACGGCGCGATCCAGGGCCTACTCGAGCTGTCCGGCATTCCGTACGTGGGCTGCGACATCCAGAGCTCCGTGCAGTGCATGGACAAGGCGCTGACGTACACCGTCGCCAGGAGCGCGGGGATCGCGACGCCCAGCTTCTGGATCGTCACGGCAGATCAGCCGGTCGACGCCGAGCAGTTCAGCTACCCCGTTTTCGTGAAGCCGGCCCGGTCAGGCTCGTCGTTCGGGGTCAGCAAGGTCTCGCATCGTGACGAGCTGCCGGCCGCGCTGGAGACCGCGCGTCAGTTCGACTCGAAGATCCTGATCGAAGAGGCCGTCGTCGGCAGTGAGATCGGTTGCGCGGTCATGGGCAACGACCTGGATCTGATGACCGGCGAACTGGACCACATCGCGCTGACCCACGGGTTCTTCAAGATCCACCAGGAGGACTCGCCGGAGAGCGGCTCCGAGAACTCGACGCCGATCGTTCCCGCCGACATCCCGGACGCGGCACGGGTGCTCGTCCAGGAGGCGGCGAAGGCGGTGTACGGCGCGCTCGGCTGCCGCGGGCTGGCGCGTGTCGACATGTTCCTCACGACGGACGGGCGGGCGGTGCTCAACGAGGTGAACACGTTCCCGGGCATGACGTCGTACAGCCGGTATCCCCGGATGATGGCGGCGGCCGGCGTACCGCTCGGCGAGGTGATCGACCGGCTCGTGTCGGTGACGCTGACCGGGAAGCTCCGGTGAACACCGACTTCGGGTACGTCGACGTGCCCGGGATCCGCTGGGACGCGAAGTACGCGACCTGGGACAACTTCGTCGGGAAACCCGTGGACGGGTATCTGGTGAACCGCATCGTCGGGACCACGGCGCTGTGCGCGGCGCTGGAAACGGCATCGGGGAAGGCCGAGGCGCGCGGCTTCGGACTGCTGCTGTGGGACGGATATCGCCCGCAGCGCGCCGTGGACCACTTCCTGCGCTGGTCGTCGCAGCCGGAAGACGGCAGGACGAAGTCGCGCCACTACCCGAACATCGCACGGACCGACATGATCTCGTCGGGCTACGTGGCTGTGAAATCCGGCCACAGCCGGGGCAGCACCGTCGACCTGACGCTGTACTCGTTGGGGACCGGCGAACTCGCGGCCATGGGCGGCGGCCACGACCTGATGGACCCGATCTCGCACCACGGCGCACCCGGAATCTCGGAGCTCGAGGCACAGAACCGGCACCACCTCCGCGCCGTCATGGAGGCCGCCGGTTTCGTTGGCTGCGCCCACGAGTGGTGGCACTACACGCTGCGGGACGAGCCGTATCCCGACACGTACTTCGACTTTCCGATCGTGTGATGCGGATCCGACCGGCGCGCGGTACCGATGCCATCGACGCGTTGCTCGAAGAACTGGGCTATCCGCAGCAGGACCCGGCCGTCACCGCAGCCCGCCTGCAGGCGTGGGCAGCGGACCCGGCCGGGGCGGCGTACGTCGCCGAGGCAGACAACCGTCTCCTCGGCGTCATCGCCGTCCACGTCATCCCGTTCTTCGAACGCGAAGGCACCTGGGCTCGCATCGTAGCCCTGGTCGTCTCATCCCAAGCCCGCCGCCAAGGCGTAGGCGCCCTGCTCCTGGAGGCCGCCGAGTCCTTCGCCACCACCCAAGGCTGCCTCCGCCTGGAAGTAACCAGCTCCAACCACCGCACCCCCGCCCACACCTTCTACCAATCCCACGGCTACAGCAACCAGTCCACAACCTCGTCCCGCTTCCTGAGGACCCTCAGGTAGGCCTCAAGGCCGACGCCGGCGACGGATTTCGTACCTTCGAGGATCTGGGGTCCGGCGGTTTGTCGGATCGGGGCCGGGCTGTTCGTAGTCCAGATAAGAGGTGGCCGGAAGCGGGCTGCCGGAGACTAGGAGTGGTGGGATGATGAGGTTCGGCAACGGTGGGGTGACGGCATGTTGATCTACTCGATGGGTGTGTCGGCGGACGGCTACATCTCCGACCGTGACGGTGGGCTCGACTGGGGCGACACGAACGATGAGCAGTACCGCTTCCATATCGCCGAGACCAGCGAGCTGGGCTGCATGCTGCTCGGCCGCAGGCTGTACGAGACCATGCTCGTCTGGGACACGGACAAGTCGCTCAGAGACAGCGAACGAGGAGCAGCCTTCGCCGAGGTCTGGTGTGCCCTCCCGAAGGTCGTCTTCAGCCGCACGCTGGACAGCGTTGAAGGCAACGCCCGGCTGGCCACCGCCCCACTGGCCGACGAGATCGCCGAAGCGCTGGCCGCGACCGACAAGCATGTCGGTATCGGCGGCGCCGCCCTAGCCGCGGCAGCCATCGAGCTCGACCTCGTCGACGAACTACGCATGCTCCGCCACCCGGTCGTCATCGGCGGCGGCACCCCGTTCCTGCCCCCGGTCACCAAGCCCATACCCCTGGACCTCATCGAGACCAGAACAGTCGCCACCCGCCTGATCTACGAACGCTACCGCCGCACCCAAAACTGAACCGCACCAAACAGAGACGAGCAGGGGCGGCCGAACCACCCGCACAAACGCACCAGACGGCCGCCCCAGCCCGCACTCGAACCACGCAGACCCGAACCGCTCGCACAAACACGCGAGACCGCGCCCGGATTCGCACCCGAAGGCACGCGGGCCGCGGCCGACCGCCCTGCAGACATCAGCCGGGCAAGAGCCCGAGCAAACCCGGCTGTGCATACCCTGCGGCGACCACCGGGTCTGCCGCTGACGATCAGGGCCGGCGGGCGTCCATCATCCCGGCCCGGCCTCCGTGTCCAGCATCCTCGGCGAGCTGGACGTACTGCGCCACGGCCGCTCCGGGAACGAACGGACCCGCACACCCCGAGAGGCAACCCAAGCGCGACCGCCGGTCGTTACGATGGCGCGCATGGCGAAGCGCAACTACCTCGTCGAAGGAGGTTCCGGGACCGGCAAGAGTTCGGTTTGCCACGAACTCCGGCGGCGCGGGTACAACGCCGTGGACGGCGACAACGAGCTGGCCTATCAGGGAGACCCGGAAACCGGTACGCCGACCGAAGGTGACATCCGCTACGAGCACCATATCTGGGACGTCGCCAAGGTCCGCGAACTCGTCGCCGACACAACGAACGAGGTCACCTTCTTCTGCGGCGGATCGCGGAACCTCCACAAGTTCCTCGATCTCTTCGACAAGGTGATCGTGCTGGACGTGGACGCCGAGACACTCGAGCACAGACTCCGTAACCGGGGCGCTTGGGGCGGAGACGCCCAGCAAAGGGAGTTCATACTCCGCCTGCACGCCACGAGAGCAGGCGTGCCGGAAGGAACGATCATCGACACCGCACGCCCGTTGAGCGAAGTCGTCGACACCGTCCTGAAGGTCGCCGACTCCTGATCGCGGCCCCAGCCGTACGACGGCGTACCCGGATGTGCTGGTACCCGCGACCGCCTGCGTATCCGGCCGGCAGCATGTCGGATTCGCGGTGCGGCGTTCGTTGCACAGGTGAGAGGCGGGCGCGGATCGGCCGCCGGACAGGAGTGATGAGATGCCGCATTACCTGATCTCGTTCGAGAAGGGTTCGATGGACCACTTCGCGGAGGAGGACTGGCCCGTGGTGGGCAAGGCCGCGCACGCGGTGGTCCAGGAGGCGATCGACGCCGGGGTGTACGTGTTCGGCGGCGGCCTGGACTACGAGAACAACGACGTGGAGCACGCCGTCGTCGCCACCGACGGCTTGGTCACCGACGGCCCGTTCCCGGAGACCAAGGAGCTCATCGGCGGCTTCATGATCGTCAAGGTCCCCACCCGCGACGACGCGCTCCAGTGGGCCGCCAAACAGGCCACCGCCTGCCGCTGCGCCCAGGACGTCCGCAAGTTCATGCGCGACCCGGAGCTCGACATCTGAGCTGATCGCGCCTCGCGGATATCCTCATGCGGGTGACGCGAACCTCCAAGCCTTCGGTCATCTTCCTCAACGGCGCCTCGTCCGCCGGCAAGACCACGCTCGGCACCGCACTACAAGACGCCCTCGACGAGCCGTACTTGCTGATGGGTCTGGACACCTGCTTCGCGACGGTCCCCTCCCAGTGGGCGGGCGGCTCGATGGGGGCCCATCGCGCGCAGGGTTTCCAGTACGTCGACCTGCCCGACGACAACGGCAAACCCGTGTGCGGAATCGCGTACGGGCCGATCGGACTACGCATGCTGCAAGGCTTCCACCGCGCCGTCCGCGAGTTCGTCCAGGCGGGCAACCCGGTCATCGTCGACGAGATGATGCTCGGCTCCGAGGTGAGAGACCACTGGTTCACAACCCTCGCAGACCTCGACGTTCTCACGGTTGGAGTCCGCTGCGACCTGGCCGAACTCGAACGCCGCGAGGTCACCCGCAAGAACCCAGCAGGCCTCTCCCGCTGGTCCGAGGCACGCGTACACGACGGAATGCACTACGACCTCTGGGTAGACACCACCACCCAGACCCCAGAAACTTCCGCCCACCAAATCATGACCACCCCACGCGCAACTTCTTGACCGACGCCGGACCGCCGTACCCCCACAGTCCCGCTGAACACGCCGCAGACCGACCAGTGCAGCGTGACGCACACCCGACCAATACGGCCCATCGCAGCCGTGGGTGCGACGCCAACACGATCCCGAGCCCGACAAGCCTTCCGGCCCAATGCAGGCGATCGCCCCGCCGGAGTTCAGAGGCCCCCGCGATGCGGTACGCGACGGAGCGGTGGACCGCCTCCTCGCACCTCGGCATGCGCCTTCGACCCGGCGATGCCATACGGCACCAGCCGCACACCCGACCAGTACGACGTGACGCACGGCCGGGCGGCACAGCACGGCACACCCAACCGCCACGGCACACCCAACCGCCACGGCACACCCAACCGATACGGCCTGACACACACCCGACCGGTACGGCCCGCACCCGACCGGTACGGCGTGACGCACAGCCGATCGGTGCGGCACGACGGACAACCGGCCAGCACGACACGTGGCACAGCCGACCGGCGCAGCGCGACGTGCGCGGCGCCGGTCCCGCGGGACTGCGCGCGTCCACGGCCAACGGGACGCCCCGCCTGCCCAAACGCCACGGCAGGACGGGAGCCAACCGGCGCAGCGCCATCTGACGGACCGGTTCCGTCAGGTCTCGTAGCGTCGGGTCCCATCAGGTCCAGGCAGGTCTGTCAGGTCGCGCCTGGGCTGACGGCCAGTTCTCGTACCGTCAGGATCTCGACGCGCGCGGGATCGCGCCCCACGACGTCGACCCGGTACAGGCACTCGAACGGGCGATTCCCCGCCACCGCCGGATGGCGCAGGAACTCCTTGCCCGCGAGCAACCGGACCCCCGCCCACGTGCCGTACCCGAACGCTCCCGCGATCAGCAGCACCTCCTTCCCGAACAACGAATTCGGGATCCGGTACATCGCCCCGTAGTCCACGCCCTCGTCCCAGCTCGGCCTGAACCACGGCGTGTACACCTCGTTCTCGACGGTGTCCTCGATCGCGATCTCGTGGATCTCCGGCCTGCCGAGCCGAATGGTGGTGACGACACGCTCGAGCACGATTCGCGTGAGCCAGTTCCCGTCGGGCCCGCCGAGACCGATCAGGTTGCTCTGCTTCAGGAGGTTCGCGTCGATCGCGTTCGAGTGGATGATGTCGGGCGAACCGATGCCGATCTCGTCGAAGATCCGCTGCAGTTCCCGCAACGCCATGGCATCGCCGCCACCCACGAACCCGCTCGGCTCGAAGTCCTTGAACGTGTCGTGCCGGCCGATCACGATGCTCGGCCCGACCCGCCCGCGGTACATCCGCCAGAAACCACGGGCCCGCCGCGTCCTGATCCTTCGCTTGACCGGAACCCAAGCCCATCCGGCTCCCGCAGCGATCGCGGCCGCGACCAAGTTCACCGTCAGATCAGGGACCACCGTCGTCCCACCCAGGTCACCCGCCACCCGACCACTCCCCTTCATCGGCGCGAGTCCGATGCCGCGACATCGAAGTTTTCAGTCTCCCACCGCCCAGGTCTACGCGAGCAGTCGCCGACGAGTCGTACGACCGGCCCGTGAGCCACGCCGTACGTTCTCGCCGCACAGATCGACGACGGCGTGGTGGACGTACGGCGAGGGTCGTTGCTGGACGTGCTGCCGGACGTCGACGCCGTACTGACCGCGGGAAACAGCTACGGGCAGATGGACGGCGGTGTCGACCGGGCACTCGCCGACTACTGGCCGGATGTCCAACGATCGGTCTGGGCGGCCATCGCAGACGAGTACCACGGCTATCAACCGGTCGGAACAGCGAACATGGTTGCCACCGGCGACGACCCTTGCCGATGGCTGGTCTATGCACCGACGATGCGCGTGCCGATGCCGCTGTCGGGCGGGATGGACATCGCCGTACACGACGCCTTCTGGGCCGCCCTGCTAGCGGTCAGCCGCGACACGACAATCGGCAGCATCGCAGCGCCCGGCTTCGGCACCGGATACGGCCGCGTACCACCGGCCCGTGCAGCACAACTCATGGCCGCCGCCTACAGCATGCGGGCCCTGCCGGCCACCACACGCATCTCACACCGCGAGGCGCTGCTTCACTGAGGTGGGATCTCGACTCCTTCCACGGCAGGGCCACCCGGCGCTATCGTGAAATCGTGGCATCGAAGTCCTTGCCGCAACGCGTAGCTCGAGCGGTCGGGGAAAGCTCGGTCGCCGAGCGGATCGCTCGCGCCCAGGAGCTGGCGTACGGGCCGTTCACCGAGCGGATGCAGCGCAGCCCGCTGCACAGCGACGTACTCGGTCACTCACTCCATCCACCGCTCACCGACGTGACGACGGGCTGCTGGCTCAGCACGTCTCTCCTGGACCTCACCGGCGGATCGGGTTCGCGTCGCGCGTCGACACTGCTCGCCGGATTCGGCGTACTCGCGTCGCTGCCAACCGCCTTCGCAGGCGCCGCGGATTGGGCCGACCTCTCAGGCTCCGAACGCCGCATCGGCGCAGTCCACGCCCTCGGCGCCGACACCGCGATCCTCCTCTTCACCAGCTCCCTCGTCGCACGACTCCGCGGCAACCACCGAACCGGCGCCAAACTCGCCCTGGCCGGCAACGCGGTCATAGCCGGCGCAGGATTCCTCGGCGGCCACCTCGCCCTGCACCGCGGAACAGCCCGCCGAACTCCGGCGGCCGACCCTGACAGGGCCTAGGCACCCCGAACACACCGGGTGTCCGCTCCACGCAGCAGCAGCGACTGGAGATGATGAGCTGGTGATCATCGAGCTGCACCCGCCGAGGTCCGTCGGCCCGCTCGAACTCGCCGCGACGGGCCACGAAATCGTCGCGACGATGAGGCATTTCGGTGGGCCGGAGGTGCTCTGCCGAGCTGCAGGTGACCGAGCGGGATGGTGCGTGATGCATCCGAGCGGCTTGTTCCTCAGCGCGTACTTCGACGCGGACGATCGTGCCGAGGCCATCGAGCTCGGGCGACCGACCGACCCGGGTGTCACCGTGACGTACGGCGGCCTGGACATCTTCCGGACCCCTGCCACGGATCTCGTGGAAGCCCTGCGCCGGACGACCCGAGTCCTCGAAGAGGAGAACGGACATTCGTACACCGCCCCCGACCTGCTGCTCGCCCTCTGGCGCCCGACAACCCCCGAAGGTCGCGACGATGCCGAAGGCAACTACTTCGAATCTGTCTTGATCGCCGAGCCCGGATACTACGACAAGGCACAGCCGACGGCCGGCTGACGTACGTGTTGGTGAACTCGTTGCGGGCATCGGCACAGTCGATACCGGCCGCGACCATCGAGTTCAGCCCTCTCGATGCGCCGTACTGCCATCAGAACGTCGCGATCGGGTTGACCGGGCTGCCGGAAGTGCCCGCGAATCGGACCGGCGCGACCGCGAACTGGAAGTCCCACTGACCGAGCTCGGCAGCTGTCGCCGCGCACGCCTCCAGGTCGCAGTTGTCGAGCATCCACAGGCCCATCGCGACAAGGCTCACGGCATGAACCGGCATCAGTACGGCGTCGTACCCCGACGGCTGAACGTCCTGCGGAGTATCAGCGCCGATCAGCGCGACCCCGCGTTCATGCAGCCACGGCAGGCAGGACGCATGCCAGCCGGCCTGCGTGATACCGCCCGATGGACCGGCCTCGTGCCGAGCGCGGCCGTATCCGGTCCGCAGCAGCACCGCATCGCCCGGCTGCACCCGTACCCCTTGGCGGCGCTCAGCCTCCTCGAGGTCGTCGGGGAACACACCCTGCCCCGGCTCCAGCCACGGCACATCACGAACCTTCGCCACGTCCAGCAGGACACCACGCGTCACGATCCCGTCCGCCGCCGCCGTCACAGCGCCCCACGCCGATCCCGTCTCCGCGTCGACCAACGAGTGCGAGCGCCCGTTGTACATCTTGCCGTCCCAGTAGATGTGGCACGGCGAGTCGAGGTGCGTGATCGTGTTGCCGTGGAACAGGATCCCCAGCCGCTCGTTGGAGAAACCCCAGTGCCGATCAGCGTGAAACGCCGCCGGCATGTGCTCCGCACCCGGCATATCCGCGGCACACGGGCACGTCGTAGTCGCCCGCTCCATCTCCGCCGGTACGGCGACCTCCCACGCGCACGACACACTCCGCCCATACCGCACTCCCCGAGCCGCCGCGAGCCGTACGTCGTCCGTAATGAGATTCAACGTGCCGAGCTCGTCGTCCTCACCCCACCGTCCCCAGTTGGACAACGTGTCGAAATACCCGAGCACCTCATCCTCAGTCGGCACCACTCGCCCAGCCGCCATCCCAACTCCTCCACTCCCACAACCCAAACCACCCCTAGGCAGGCTATCCCTGCCCTCCCCTCCACCCCGGCCACCAGGTCGGCCGCCATCGCTGGAACTCGCCTCTCGAAGCCTGCGACTATGTGCAGCATGGACCTGACCAGCCTCCATGCCATCGCCCACGAACGGCGTGAACGCTGGGCAGAGGCTGGGGCGGCCCATGAAGTCGTCGACGGCCCGTTGACCGACAAGCCGGCAGCCTGGCTCATCCTGAGCAAGGATGAGATCGCGGGGCAGCTGACGGTCTGGAGCTCCGGCGAGGCTGAGATGCAGTGGGGAACTCTCGAACATCTGGATACTCGCCACTACGACGCCGTGGAGGACCTCCGGGCGTGCGTGTCCGACCTCGAGCACGCACTTCGTCTGACGTAAGTTCATCCGCTCTCAGGGGTCGGTCAGGCGCCGAACCAGACCACGAGCCGGACATTGCGGGGCCCGTGCAGATCGGCGAGGATCCGCATGACCTCGAACACGGGGGTGACCACTCGCCGCCGATCACGTCGCGGCGGCGCAGGCGTTCCAGTCGATAAAGCCGATCACCGACCAACCACTCGGTGCCCTCGGGAAACGCAGAACCGTCTTGATCCAGACTGTGACCGGTCGCGTCGCGGGATCCCGACAGGCCTTGGAGTGGTACACCCATGTGTTGCCGGCGCCGCGTGTGTACCTGTGGATCCTGGCATCGACCCGTACCGCGGGCTCTTCAAGGGTCGATCGCTAGCGGGTGTCTTCGGAATCGGCGGCGGAGAGGGTCGCGGCCCACTCTGCGGACCACCGAACGAGCGGGCGCAGCGCGCGGTAGACGCCGTGGCCCAGCTCGGTGAGGGCGTAGGTGGTGTCCGGATGCTGCTCGACGAGGGCGGCGTCGACCAGTTCGGTCAGCCGTTGCCGCAGCACGCTTGAGGACATGTTGTCGCAGCGCTCCTGCAATGCACGGAACCCGACCGGCCCATGTTGCAGTTCCCAGATGATCCGCAGGTTCCACCTACGGCCGAGCAGGTCGAGGGCGGCCATCAGTGGGCGGCCGGTGCTCGACCCTCGGACCGCCCGTCCCGGCCTGGGTGCCGCCATCCGTCGTACCGTCCCCTCTTGCTGCTTCGATATCAGACACACTATCGTATTGCCCATCGATTCGATTTCCGAAGCGCTTGGGGATTGGCTTCGGGAGGCGATTACTACCGGGTCGTGCGACCGATCGGTGGTCGCTCGCCCCTGAACGGAGGTTGTTGTGCACAAGCTGTTGGTCTTGTATCCCGAGCCGGCCGATCCCGACCATTTCCGCGACTACTACGTGAGCAAGCATCTCCCGCTGGTCGCGCGCATGCCGGGCCTGCTCGCGTTTCGCTACAGCTTCGAGGTGACAGCGACGCAGGGGCAGACGCCGTACTTCGCGGTCTTCGAGGCCGAGTTCGCCGACGCTGCGGCCCTGACCGCGGCGAGGTCGTCTCCGCAGGGCCGCGAGGCGTCTGCGGATGTCGCCAACTACGCCACCGGCGGTGTGGTCGTCATGCACTTTCCGGTGCAGAACGGCACCTGCTGAGCCTGGCCCTGAAGCACCGCCGTATCCGCGGTGCGCCATGTCCGCGGGAACCGGTGCTCGCACTCGCCTCGGTAGATCCGGACGCCCGCGGACGCTGTACGGCTAGGGCTCTGGCGGCGCCCCGGGTGGCCGGGAGCTTCGTCACGAAAGCGCGGTTGTCTGCTTGGGGCGGCGGCTGAGGGTCGCGCGGGGTTCGGATGCGTGCCGGCATGCGGTTCGGCCGGGCTCTCGGGTCTCACCTCGCTCGGGTGGACTCGATGGAGCTTCGGACCCGCCTCGATGGTGGAAGCATCTGGACGAGAGCCCGCCGATTCCGCAAGCCAGTAGTCACTCATGCCACGCAGGAGGCCGGTCTCCCGAGTGGAACCGGCCTCGAATCTGGGGTTGGAGCTTAGGGCACTCGAACCCCCTGACCCTCCGCGCAATGGATTCCGGACCGATGGCGTCCCTGGGAGGCGGTGCGGCGTACGACGGAAACGCCGCCGTAGTGGCGCTAGACTCGCCGGCCATGGGACTTCTCACCTTCAGCCTCAACCTCACCCTGGATGGTTGCGTCGACCACCAGGAGGGGATCGCCGACGACGAGACGCACGCGTTCTTCACCCGTCTCATGGACGAGAGCGGGGCAATGCTGTGGGGTCGCGTCACCTACGAGCTGATGGAGAGCTACTGGCCGGCCGTCGCCCGCGGCGACGAGGAAGCACCGCCGGCCATGCGCGAGTGGGCGGTCAAGCTGGAGGCCAAGCCCAAGTACGTGGTGTCCTCGACGCGCAAGGACTTCCCGTGGGCGAACAGCCACCACCTCGCCGGCGATCTGCGCGAGGCCGTACAGAAGCTCAAGGATGCGACCCCCGCCGGGGTCCTCCTCGGAAGCGGCAAGCTCGCGACCGAGCTCGACCGGCTGGACATGATCGACGAGTACAAGCTGCTCATCCATCCCCGGATCGCAGGCCACGGCCCGACGCTGTACCAGGGCGGGCTGCCCAACACGCGCCGACTCGAACTGCTCTCGGCGGAACCGCTCCACAACGGCGTGGTGGCCATGCACTACCGCCGCGCGCACTGAATCCCAGGGTTCCACTCACCGGCAGCGCGGCGTCCTCCTCGCACTCACCGCGCCGAACGACGCCTCGGTCACACAAGCGGCCGGCCCTTGCATGGGAACCGGCCTCTGAAGAGCGCAGCATGCTCGCCGTCGCGGTGATCCATCGCCCGGCACGACCTGGATACTCGGTTGACGGCTGACAGATTCGATCGCTGGTATGGGCACGTGCGTCCCCGCAATATCAACGCCGACCAGACCGACATCGACACACCACTCGTCCGCGAGCTCGTGGACGCTCAGTTCCCGCAGTGCCGCGTCGCTGCTGGAGACGGTCGACTCCAGTGGCTTGGTGAACGCGATCTACCGCCTCGGTTCTGACCTGTGCGTACGGCTGCCGCTCCGCCCCTCGATCACCGAGATAGTGCAACAGGAGCAGGAGAAGCTCGCGGCACTCGCACCGCTCCTGCCTGTGACCATCCCTTCTGTCGAAGCGATCGGCTCACCCACCGACGCGTTTCCGGGCGAGTGGTCCGTCCACCGCTGGCTCACCGGTACGCCCCCCTCCCCCGAGGCGCTGGCTGATCCGCGTGGGCTCGCGGCGGACCTCGCGGCGTTCGTCGACGCGTTCCGCCGGATCGACCTGCCGGACCGGCCGCCGGCGTATCCGGGCGAACGCCGAACACGCGCGCCGATGCTCTCGATGGACGCCTTGACGCGAAAGGCGATCGTCGAGCTGGATGGCCTGATCGACACTCGCGCAGCGCAGGCGTCCTGGGAGGAGTCGCTCGCGGCACCGTACGACGGGCGGGCGGTGTGGGTGCACTCAGACCTGACGCCGGGCAACCTACTCGTGTCGGCGGCGGGCCGACTGACGGCGGTGCTCGACTTCGAGATATGCGGTGTCGGCGATCCGGCGTGCGATCTGTTTCCCGCTTGGTACCTGCTGCCCGCGAACGTCCACGACGAGTTCCGCGCCACGCTGAACGTAGACGACGCAACCTGGCTCCGCGGCCGCGGGCGAGTGCTGTCCCAGGCCCTGATCGTGTTGCGAGAATTCAAGGACACGAACCCCAAGCTCGCGAACAACGCATGGCACGCAGTCGCCAAGGTACTCGCGATTCCCCGGTGAACTGCCACTGCCTCGCACCCGGCGACGGTCCGTAAACGTCCATCTATGTCCGGCTGCATACCGCCCCGTTGTCACTCCGAATGTGAGCGGCCCGTAGATCTTCGACACGTATCCACCACCACCCGATTCGCGACAGGCTCGATGCGTGACCACCACCTGAGGGGCTGGCCAACGCACGCACATGCCGGTGTGCGTGCATCGCCTTGCAGGGTGTCGGACGAAGCGGCGAGCTTGAGGGCCGTTTCGTCTACGAGACCGGACGACGGAGAACGCGCTGACATGCCGCTGTCGGTGGAGCACGGAACTGCCGATGAGAGGTCGTCCTAGACCCCCAGGGGCGACATGTTCAACTAGCGTGTCCGACGTGGACGACCGTGAATACTTCGAGTTAGAGGATGCAGAGCTGACGTCGTTCCAACTCAGGTTCCTGGCGGCACTGCGAGTCTTGGTTGACGGACGCCTTCGCCCGTATTGTGCTGAGCTTGACGACGACAGACTCCTGCTCTCCTTGGACATCGACGCGCCCGACGTTGCCCTGGTCAACGTCGGTTTGGAACTCAGCGGGAATCGGCTGCGAGGAGACCGGATCAGCGTCCACGATCGGACGTTCCCGCCTACGCCGACCCGTGATGGATTCGTTCTAGAAGGCACCCCGACCGACCTCGCTGACCGGGGATGCGAGTTGCTGGACACCTACGTCCGTCGGCCGGTCGTTAAGTACGAGTGGCTGCACCGACGGCGGGTGTACGCGACGTGCCACCTGTTTGAGGACACTGGTGAACGGTTGGCGGACATGTACCGCAGCGACTGGGCGCCGCGGAGACTGGAAGCCGAACTCTTCGCCAAGGGCTTTGTGCACGGCAGGGGTTGGATCCAAACTGAAGGTCTTGGGGAGCCCGACCGAGTGATCTTGGTCCGAGGTGTCCGCTGAAGGTCGCAGGAGGCAACACGCCTACCTCGGAGACGTCCGGATTTGCCGCTGCCCGCGAAACAAGCAGCCGATGAGTGGGCCTCTATTGTGGCCTCCTTCAGATCTTGGCCGTGCTCGAGACGGCCGCCGGACGGAAGCCGCGCGCGATCATCCAGACCGCTAGCACCATCTCCTGGACGGCCAGGGGCAGGCAGAGGACATTCACCTCGGAGGAGTTGATGCCGACAACTCCGTACATCGCGAGCAGGTAGGCGGCAACGTAGAACGGGATCCCCGTGAGACCCCAGACCGTGATCCAGCGGGGGACGATGCGCGATCGCAAGAGCAGGACGTAGAAGAGGGCGGCACCAAGGCAGAACACCAGCGACATGATCACGCTGGCCCCATCAGAGTCGATCACGAGGGTACCCAGACGCACGCCAGATGGTGAGGCCGTGCCCGGTCCTGCCGACATGGTCTCGGCCAGTGGCACGAGCACCAGCCACGCGATGGCGACGATGACATAGGTGGTCGTCTCGACCGCCCCTCGGATGATCAGGTAGCCCGTGGCCAGCACTTCGTCCCCCCGCCGCAACACTGGGAAGAGCACCACCGCGACCAACGCGAGCGACAGACCCATGACGAGCACGAGCAGCGCCCCCGTCGCGACGGTGCCGGAGTGGTCCGCGGCGTAGGCGAGCGGGTCGTCCGCATTGTGCACAGGGAAAGAAGTGACGGCCTTGCTGAGGATGCCGGCCACCGTCCCGACGATGAACAGGATCCCCGCTGTCGTGGCGGCAGCCCTGTGCTCACGCACGCTGTTGCCTGACCGAGAATCGCCTTGGACACGTGATGGGTACGACGTCGTAGATGACATGGTCCCTGCACCTCCATTCAATCTCGATCGTTCGACCGCTTCCGCGTTGAGGTCAGAGGCGAACGACCACTGCTGAGACGCCACACGTCCGGATCTGCCGCTGTCCGTGAAGCACGGAGCTGCCGATGAGCGGACATATGAACCATGGGCCTGAAACACTCCAACTGTGACCGACGTGCGCCCGTCCTCCGCTGATCCGGGTTGGACCATCCGGCACTTCTCGCAGTCGAACCCGTCCGGAAGGGGCTCTGGTGACGTAGCAGCGTTGCTTCGTAGGGTCGCCGACACCCTGGACTCCCTCGGCGATGTTCAGGTGGAGGACCTGACTTTCAAGTCGAACGTCACTGCCGCTGAGGACGAGTTGACGATCACCGTCTACTACGACGCTGAACCGCGCCGACGTTAGCCAACGGATCTTCGCGGATCTGCCGCTGTCGGTGAGGCGCGGAACTGCCGACGTGCGGAGCCTGAGTTGACCGGGTTACCGTGACAGGCATGTTCTGTCCCCGTTGCGGTGCGTCGACCCAGGTCCGAGAAGGCACGCTCTACTGCACGGCAACGAACATGGATTTCTCCCAGGTCGTTGGCACAGACCTGATGGAGTTGGTGGCCAAGCCACCGGCTCGGCCTGCCGCCTCACGCGTCAAATGGGGCGGCTCGTGGCATTGCCCAGCGGATGGAAGGCCGATGCGCGAGACGGATGGAGCCGTGACATGCGAGACGTGCGAGCGGTCGCTTCCTCCTCGTCTGCTCTACCAACTGGTCGAGCTTCACGTCCACCGATGACCCTTCGAACGCACTGATCTGCCGCTGTCAGGGAAGCACGGAACTGCCGATGAGAGCGCAGCCGACATACTGATGATCAGCTTGGGTTGTCCCACGAGAGCCTCCGCCAGGCAACGTTGCCTGGGGCGGTGCGGGAAGCCAACAATAAGGCGGGATATCTACTGCTGCGAGAGCAGTTCGATGCGTCGGCGGAGTTGCTTGGGAAGGTACAGACCCGAGTACAACATCCCGGCCGCAGCGAGCGCATACAGCACAGTCCAGAGTGAGCCGGACAGCCCCGCTCCTACGGAACCGATCGCCATCATTCCGCCGAGAGCCGTGGTGAGCCTGGGTCCTGGCTGCCAGCGGGACCTGATCAGGCTCTTGGAGGCGATCCGGAGGGCCGCAGCCCGGACCTCGGGATCGTTCGGTACTGGTCCACGCACAGCCGCACGCCGCGCGAGCGCCACTTTGTCAGCGGATAGACCGCCCTCGAGTTCGTCGCGTTGACGCCGCCAGCCGGGCTCCAACCACCAGACGGCCCCCGTAGCGACAATCGTGCCGATGACGGCCACAATCCCTGATCTTGCCCAGCTAGCCTCGGTGACCGCCTTGACCCACAGCCCAACCACCACGCCGCCGACCACGCCATACCAGATCGCGAACAGCCACCTTGGCGGGTCAGCGGAGTATCTGTGCACGGGGTTGATGATCCCCGAACCGACCCGCTGCGCGCTACCGTCTGCAATGCCGGCGCCTTGGAGGATCGCGAGGCGGCGCCAGGATCGGTCCCAACAGCAATGACACAAGCAGCCGATGAGCGGGCGGAGCGAACTAGACTGCACGAGCCCGCCCAATGCGCATCTACTCGGCAAGGGTGCGCCCTGCCCGCTGTTCGGTGAGGGTGGCTGTCCGTTCGAGCCGGGCCGGGTCCGGGGAACTCACTCCTCAGCGGGAGGTGTCGCGGTTCCCCCACGGGATCGACGACACGCCCGCTTATACCCGCTTTCGGTGAAGCACGGATCTGCCGAGTTGAGGATGTTTCCGCGAGTCACCGGCCGGGCTGCCGCTGATCGAGTGCAGCCTTTGCGTGGTCGGCAACCAGCTTGTCGGGGTCGGCGCTCATTCTTCTCATCAGGCCGACATCGTCGTCATGGCTGACGCAGAGCCACCAGCGAACATTGCTTGATCGGTCCCCTGCGAGCCGGAGTTGAACGTCCACTGGAAGGAGATCACGGGCGGCCACCTTGGCCCGGGCCCCGGCGCTGGCGTCCTCGGCGAGTCTGCGCAGTTGGTCGCCTGTCGCCAGCTCATTGAGAGCGACCTCGCCGCGCACACGCGCATCGCGGTCCTGCATCAGAGCCTCCAGGACGCTCGCGTTGCGAGTATTCACCGCCAATTGCTCGCGTACCTGCCACTCGGCGTCTGCAAGCAGAGCCTCGATCAGGTCAGGCTCCAGGTCATGCAGCTGGGCCGCAGCCCACCTGACGTCGTTGTCGGCAGACCGAACCGCGGCACGCCGAACAGCTTCGTCGACGTTGGGATGCTGAACCGCATCCCACCGGATCTGCCGCTCGCTGTCGCGCAAGAAGACGAGTAGCACCTCCGGTGGACAGCCCGGATTGCTGACCACCGCTTGCCTCGTCTGACGATCACGGTCCCGAGCCAAGCGTTCAAGCACCAGGCGCGGCGCATCCTCACGCGCAGCCAGCACACGCCGCACGCTCGGGCTGGGATCTGCAACGAGCTGTGCCCACTCGCCCGCTGGCAGCGGCGCAGTCCCGGCCCGACGGACACGCTCAGAGACACTCACCGCACGATGGTAGTCAGCGGGTTGGGCGCTGCACTTCATATGGCCCGGATTGGCGGTCATTGGCAGCTGACAGCTGCCCGATCGAGGTCGTCGGTGCTCGTGCGCCGTACATCCGATGGCATCTGCCGCGGAGAGTAAAGCGCGGAACTGCGAAAGCGGGAAGATCTTGCGGATCTGCGCGCCGGCGGACGCCACGGCCAGGCCTGATCCGTCAGACTGTGCGCATGACTGTAGGCGGGGCTAGTCCCAGGTGGATGACACGCGCGCGCCGCTCTACCGTGGCGCGGCGGCTGGGGTGCATTGAGCGGGGCGGATGTTGACCGACGACCGTGAACGGGGCGTGGCCGAGCATTTTGATGCGGCTCTCGCAAGTCTCCGCAGCCCGCGACCCAGGCCAACCGTCACGGAGGCCGCCGAAGTCCTTCGTCAGGCTGCGGCTGCAGACGGAGCCATCTGGCCACAGTCATCCCTGCTCGAGATCGCACGCACTGTCGTAGAGCCATCATGGCCCCTTCGCCACCCGCTCAAGTTCCTGCGAGAACGAGCTACGCGAGACCGGGGCGACTCCGAACAGACCATTGGCTCGCCCATCGATGTCGAGCACGACGCAGTCGAATCCGGCCAGAGGCAGCGAGTTGCACTAGATCTCACCGCCTATGACGCAGTCAAGGGAGTTGAGTTCCTCGCTGCTCGGCCCGGCGAGGTCGGTGTGGTATTGAACCCCTGGACGCAATCCGTGGCCGAAGCAGTTCAGCGAACATGCTCGCCTTATCGGGTCTACTTCATCGAGGATCTGCCCGAGGGCGAGGCGGATCCGTCGCCGAACAACATCGACACATGATGCGGCCAGACACGCTGATCAGGTGAACTCAACGTCCGGACATGGCAGCCGCTGTGCGCGCGCGCTCATCCCCGTGAGCATTACGCGGGGAGGGACGTGGCATTGTGCTCGCGTGGACGTGGGCCAGGAAGGCAGCGAGTTGCAGGTGCCCGACGCTGAACTGGAGTTTGGGCCAGACTTGGTCATGCACTATTGGGGCCAACCGTTCACGGGCATCGCCTTCGACGTCATGGAGGACGGTACCCGTAGCGAACTCTCTTATGTCGACGGTCGACAGCATGGACCGGCACGGGACTGGGATGCCTCAGGACGGCTCCGAGCCGAGGACTTCTGGCGTGCCAACGTTCGCCATGGCGTGAGTCGTACCTACGACGAGAGCGGTGCTGTGATCTCAGAGCAGTGGTGGGACCACGACACGAGGGTGAACACTCCATCGTCTGACGCGTGAGGCCACAGGCCCACCTCAATCAGCTGCGGCGCTCGAACGCACTCATTTGCCGCCGATGGTGAAGTGCCCATGCCGATGAGTGCGCCGGTCGGGGGGCCGCTGCGAGACTTTCGGCATGGCGTTCCTCAAGCGCAAGAAGCAGCGAGCCAGCGACAGTCCCCAGACGCCACCGGCGGACGAGCGGGCACCCGAGCTCTTCAAGAGCGTGTTAGCGAATCGCTGGGCCCCCTGCGCTCCGAGAGTCGGGCTTCAAGGGCTCGGGCCGCCTCTTCGTGCTTCCTGACGACCGAGACTGGGTAATGCTGGGCTTCCAGAGTTCGAGTGCGAGCAACGCCGAATGGGTGAAGTTCACCATCAACCTTCTCGTCGTCGGCAAGCAGGCATGGGACGACGCGAGAGAACGCTCCCCGCACCTGTCCGCCAAGCCATCGCCGAACAGGATCGGGCCGCACCGCTATTTGCAGCGCATCGGCCACCTCACCCACGGGCGCGATCACTGGTGGAGGCTGTACACCTCGCAGGACACCGAACCGTTGGTCGCCGAGATCTTGGTGGTACGTCACGACGCGGCAGTCCCAAAGTTGCGCCGGGAGATGACGGATCAGAGCCCGGGACCTCGCGGAACCTTCGAGGGAATCAGGCAAGACAACCGCTGAGGCATCTGACTCCGGCGGCCGAAACGTACTCATCTGCCGCCGTTAGTGAAAGGCTCGGAACTGCCGATGTTGAGGGACGTAGAGGATCGGGCCTGAATCCGGCGCTGGACGGCGCCCGGAGACTACAGTCTCGTCATGGTCGATCCGAATGGTGCTGCGGGCTACTGGCTGGAGGGCGGTGTCGAGGCCGGCGCAATGGGCGCCGAGAACGGCTTTCTGCAGGAGGTCGACCGGGTCGTCGAGCTCCTCGGTGAGGACGAGTCGTGGCTGGCCTGGTGGCGAGGGATCAGTACGGCGCCGGTGCTGGAGATCCACCTGATCGTGGTCAGGGCGGCGTACGAGAGGCCCGTCGAGGAGCGCGTGGTTCGCGGCCGGAAGCGGCATCTGGTTGAGCTGCGTATCGACTTCGGCCAGCTCGAGGTACTGGAGCCTGACGAACGCAGACTGCTTGCGCTGCCGGCCGTGCTGGAAGGTGTGTCGCGCGTACAGCGGGCGCTGGACCTGCCTGGTGAGCACCCGGCGATCCCGGACCGTGTGCGGCCCGCTCCACTCGCCGCGGGGACGCTGCGGCGCAGACGTCTCCGCGAACTCCGCGGCGAACCGAACCTCCCGTTGCCGCAGGATCCGTTCCCGCATTGGGATGCCGGCACGTCGACCGTGCGCTCGGTACTACGCCCGCAGGCGGCGCAGTTGACGGCACTGCCGCGCGGCGCCTTGCAGGATCGCGTTGCCGGGGAGCTCGTGGTCGAGATCCACGTTCTGCTGAAGGGTGCTGGCGGCATCCCGCCCGGTGACCCCGGGTATGAGTACGGCTGGATCGACGACATCGAGGACTTTCTCGATGACGAGTCGAGCGACGGCAGCTTCGACATCTACGACGACGGCGACGAGATCGACGGAGCCTACGTCTTCTTCGTCGCCGGCGCCCCAGCAGAGGTCCTGCTGAGCGTCGCCGCGGACGTCGCCGCACTGCCTGGCGTCCCGTCCGGTGCCTTCGCCGTGGTCACCGACGACTCAAGCGAAGAGATAGGCACTGGCCGCCGCGTCGCACTCACCTGAACGAGTCACTTCCGCGGAATCGAACGCTGCGCTGACTGGAGCCAGGGGGACGACGGTCACTAGAAATCGTGCTCCCTGCACGTCATCCGACCAGGCCTGTATAAACGTCCGGACTTGCCGCTGCCGGTGAAGCACGGATTTGCCGAGTTGAGGACGTTGAGCGGGTGGTGGTCAGGGCCGGCCAACGATCGGGAAGGCTCGTTCGATCTCGGTTAGCTGGGACAGCCAGGCTTGTACGTGCGTCTGATCGAGGTCGTGCAGTTCGATGGCCAACCGGTTCCCTACGCCGGGCTGGTCCATGACTTCGCCGGACACCGTCAGGCTTCCGTTCGGCTTGCATTCGATCGTCAGATCAATCCAGTGCTCCATACTCTGCAAGACCGCGGTGCCGGAGAGGTTGTCGTTGATGAACTTCAATCCCTCGGCCAGCCTCTGTAGTTCGTCTGTCCGGAGATCCGCACTGACGTCCGCGGTGAAGCCGCCTGCACGCACCTTGATCGTGGAGCGGATCCAGTTCCCGTCCCAGTAGTCGGAGGCGCCCGGATGCGCCCGACCGAGCACGCTGACGGCGAGATGCTCAGCGTCAAGAGCGCCGAGAACCAGACTGTTCTCCACCGCCCGATCGTCTCAGGCCGCGCTCCCAGACGTCCGGACTTGCCGCTGTCCGTGAAGCACGGAACTGCCGAAATGCGGGTGGGCAAAGCGACGTGCCAAGGTGGGCTCATGTCCCAATACGACGGACCACCGATTCGGAGTGTCTACGAGCCCTCCGGGGAGGAGATCCGGGCATGGGCTTACAGCGGTGCCAAGTGGCCTGAGCAGGACTGGGACATCCTCATGGCCGAGCCCGAGAATCTCGAGGCGCTCGTTCAGCTAGTTGGGGATCCGGGATGCCCATCACGCCGGGACCTGCTCGGAAGCCTGTATTGCACCATCGGTCATTCCGACCATTCAGACTCGCGAATCGCCGCTGCCATCGAAATAGCCGGCCGATCGAATGACCTATGGCTATCTACCTGGGCGCGGCGGTCGAAGCGTGTCATCGACCACCCCGACGAATTCGACCGCGATGACTGGTGCGGGTGGGACAGCATGGCATCGAAACCAGTCGACTAGCGATCGCTCGGATCTGCCGCGGTCCGTTCAAATGGGGCCAATCAGGAAAGTCTGAGGCGCGGCCCCTATATTGCCCTCATGGGGATGTACGTCGCCGTTCGCGGATGGCTTGAGGTCGACCACAAGCAGCGACAACAGGTCGAGCAGATCGTGGCCAAGTACGGCCAGCACGCCTATGCAGGTGGTTGGGCTTTTCCCGTCAAGCCATTCAATTGGACGCTCTACGTGTTCTACGGCGGTGACATCCGGGAATCAGCAGTGGCCTCGTTCCGCGAACTGGTTGCCGAGCTCGCACGACTGGCCCCAGTGGATGAGGACCTGGACATGCCGGCTGGCTTCTTCCTCTTGAGCGACGAACGGCAACAATCGACGTCGTGGACCATCCGCGACGGCCAGTTGATCGAAACTCTTGCCCCGGCGGAACTCCGCTGGTTCGGAGAGCGTCCCTGAGATCAGCGGCACGAACGTCCGGATATGCCGCTGTCCGCGCCTTGTCTCGAGCCGCGCGGTGGCTGTCGTGCCGATGGGCGGCTTGGCGTTCGCCAGGCTACAGACTTCCCGAGTCCGGCCAATTGGACCAGTGAGTATTGGGCGGCAGTCTGGGCGTGTACAGCCTGAGGTCGCCGGTCGTCAGGACATCGGCAATCTGGCGGAACGTCTCAGACTGGCTCGGTCGTGACTCGCCGGCCAGGTCGGGGTGGTTCCACTGGTCCAGCCGCAGAATCTCAGGTATGTCGACCGGGATCCGGCGCCGCAGCTCCCCCTCGTCAGCCAGGAGAAGCTCGCGATGGCGCGGGACGAGCCGACGCAGCACGTCGACCATGTCCTCGCCTGATTTGGCAGCGACCGCGATTTTCTGACCACGAAGCACTACGGGTCCTCCCCGGTACGTCTCGGGCTCGTCGGGGTCCTCTATCTCGTCCCAGTTGTCGACCCGATCGAGGAAGTCGCCGTTGTCGAGGCCGGGTTCGCCGCTGGTTAAGCAGTTTGCGAACACATGGAGCACGTCGATGAGGTTGCCGGCCCGTGGAGAGTAGCCGACCGTCTCGACGATGAGGGCCCACTGCCTAGCGTCATGGTATCCATGGAGCCGCGCGTCGACAGCGTAGTAGTAGCCGTGGCCGAGGTCCGGAAACAGGAACTCTTCGGCTCCGGCGTCGAGCTGTTCGAGGACTTCGGCCGATCGCACAGCCGAGCAGTGTAGTGCGCCACGCCGACGACCGAACTTCCGCATCTGCCGCTGTCGGGATGGAGGCATCCGACCAGCCGCGAGTACTGCGGCTGACGTCGTCCGTGTGCTACGCAGATACCTTCTGCGCCAACCGAAGGAATGACGATGACACCCGCGCATCTTGCCGTCGAGAATGAGGACCTGCCGAAACTGCGGGAGTTGCTCGATGGCGGTGTCGACGTCGAAGAGATCAACGGCGGTCTGACCCTGCTGCAGCACGCGGTCGACGTCGAAATCGACGCACACACCCAGACGGGCGACCCGCTTCACGTCGACGTCACGGCGTACCTACTCGCCCGAGGGGCAGATCCACTTGCGTCGCCTGTAGGCGGCGGGGTGGGTTCTGCTCTCCACATAGCTCTGCTCCACGGTCACTGGCTTGCGATCTCGCTAATCGAGGCCTTCGCTGCGCGCAAGGCGTAGATCCAACGGCCTCATCTGCCGCCGACCGTGTGTTCCTGCCCGGCTGTGCCACTTCGGGCTCACGATCGGAGTATGCAAGACCGGCTCAACAAACCTCTTCGAAGCAGATCTCAAGGTCCCGGGGTGACGCCCTGCCACCGAGGGCCCATGCCCAACCCGGAAGCGCTGCCGCCTGGGCGAAGAAGTCGTCAAGGCTCACGCCGAACGACCATAGGTTGCCCTGCGCCAGGGCCGCTGTTTCGGGAGTTGGGTCCCAGTGAATCGTGCAGCTCAGTTGCCAAAGTGGGGGATCCTCCTGGAGCTGTCCGACGAACTGGCGGGTCAGGTCTGTGTCGAATTCCGGGGTGTCCCGGAACGTGTACGTCCCGAACTGAGCAAGAACACCGTCTCCGTCTTCATCGGCGGGTGCGGCATCATCGGCAGGGATGGCTGCGAATCGGCGAAAGACCTCAACGACAGTCGCTACGTCACCGGACCTGATCGGACCAGAGGTCACGCCGCCGTCGGCCAGCATCGTCAACAAGTCGGCCTCGGCATCGCGAATCAACATGAGCCGATGATGCCCGGCGGTGCTTGGTCATGCTCCACGGACATGCCGCGTTGAGCGCGGCTACGCTCGACCTGACAAGTTGCTGCGATCAGTTCGTTGGTCGCGGAGGCATGTCAGTGCCTCGCATGAGCGCTCGGATCTGCCGCTGTCCGCTCACATCCACAGCGGCGCGGCCCTGCTCGAGCGGCTGGATGGTGGCTGGGGCGGTCCGTTACTGTCCGATCGTGAAGACGGCTCTGCGCATACTCGGTCTCGCCTGCCTTAGTGCGGCCACGGGGTGGGTGTTGCTGGGGCTCCGGGCTTCAGGATGGAACCTGCGCGGTGCGTGGCGGTCGGCGTGTGACCTCTGTAGTCGGCCGGCAGGCTTTCGGTATGCGGGGCCTGTCTTTGGGCGTCAACCGGAGGTCGTTTGCCTGCGGTGTATTGCGGACGGCACGGCTGCCATCAGTCTAGGGTTGCGGGACGGCATCCGAGCTGAGTTCACCGACGTTGGCTGGGGCGTACCCGACGACGTGCCGAAGGCTGTCCGCGAGGAGATCTCGCAGCGAACACCCGGCTTCATCGGCTGGCAGCAAGAACACTGGCTCTACCACTGCGCGGACGCCGCAGCGTTCCTGGGGCGGGTCGGCTGGGACGATGTCAGACCCCTGCCAGATGCTCTCGCCTCGCTGCGAGCCGACCTGGTCCAATTGGGCGTCGATGCATCCGCTGCCGAAGAACAAATCGCCGCAATGCATCGCGACGGCGAGCTGACCGGCTACCTGTTCCGATGCCTCCACTGCGGCACCCACTTTGCCTACTCAGACGCTAGCTAGACGCGCGGATCCGACGCGATCCGCGCGGTCATGCCGATGTGCGGTCGATGGCTGACCGCTCTTGAATCACGAGCGTGGCCGATCGGTACCTCGCACTACCGAACGACCTGCCTTGGCCGCTACTCCGACTTGCGCCCGAACACTCGCTTGGCGACGGAGCCGGTGCCGATAGCGGCGAAGAGGGCGACAAACACCCCCGAGGGAACGCTGCTGAAACTCGAATCGACGCCGTGGAACGTCGCCTCGCCTCCATAAACGCCGACGAACAGCACGGCCACCCACATCGCGACGATCGCCAGCGTGGCCCACATCTCGCGAACAAGGATCCGTGCAGCCCAGCCTCCACTAGGGGACCGAACTGAAGACTGATCTTGCATGGTTGTTGTCATGATTGCCTCCTAAAGGTCCACTCCTAGTCGATCCGGTAGCTAACCCCGCCGGTAGAGCCGGAGGTCAGGCACCGCGTAGGCAGTAGGACCCAAGCGGCTACGCCCAGAGACAACGAGGCTTCGCGACTGTCGTGCTGTCGCGCCAAGATCCGCACAATGCCACGTTCCGCGCATGCCTGAGCGGGCTCACAGATCGTCTTGTGCGATGCTTAGCTCATGGCGAGTTGGGGCACGGTCTGGAGCCGCCTGCGCGCCACGGGGCATGCACTCTTCTACGCGAGCATGGCAGGCGTCTGCATAGCGCTCATCGTGATCGGCGTCATGACATTCGCCGGCCGCGGCCGGCCGGCGTACTGGGGGACGTTCACGGAGACGTCGACCACCTGCTCCGGTCTGCGAGGGGCATGCACCAACTCGGGTCGATGGGTGAGCGACGATGGGGCGGTTGTCAGGGACCGCGTGACGCTCGATGGCTTCGTCGAACGAGGACGCTCTGTGCGGGCGAGTTACCAACCGGGTGGTCCAATGGGGGACGACGACAACGACGTCGTGCACACCGCCTCCTGGTCGAGGGCTGGACTCTGGTTTCCTTGGGTCGGCGCAGCGGTGTGCGCCGCCGCGATCTGGTACCAGCACCGACGGTGGCACCGTCATGCCACGGATCAATGAAGGTGTCTTGTGAAGCGCTCAGCACCGCGAGCTGACACCTATCAACATCGGGCCGGACGGTTGGCATCGGCGGCGCGATCGGTCCTCTAGTCTGATCGAGCTCGAGGCAGTCTCGGTTTGAGGCGATGCAGTTGCCGACGCGAGGACGAGGGATGCGCGCGACGCCAATCCTCGTAGCTCACCACCCGGTCGGCACCGACAACATTGGCAAGGACGTTCCGCTGGTCGTCGGTGAGCCAGATGGCGCAGGAGGTTCCTTCATCGCTGAGGCTGGCGACCTCTCCATAATCGCGCCGCCAGAACGTCGCGTCGTAGGCGTGTGGCGCCACGGTGATGAAGTCGTCCCGCACCTCGGAGTCACTGGTGGACTGGACACCTGTCTGCATGTAGTGATCGTTGCGTTTCGAGTCGGGGACAAAGCGATCGCACAGTCTGGACGCTGCCTCAACGACCTCCGGCGGCCAGTCGCTGCACATGGACCACGGTATGTCCGTCTCGGCACGGCCCATCTCGGCTGCAACAAGCGTCAGTGCCTCGTGGACGGCCACGCCTCGTCTCGCGAAATCCAGACCATCCGACAACAGCAGGTATTCGACGCGCCCATCCTTCACCCGGCGAGTGTCTCAGGGAGTCAGTCAAGACTGCTGAGTCGCGCGCTGACGCGCCGCATTGAGGACGTTGCTGCGTGCTGAGACTCGCCACAGGACGGCGCCGCCGCATGGACGTGGTCCATCGCGTTGGACCTCGATGATTGGTCCTCGGCTCCCCGCGTTCGGGTTTCGCCGCCCATCTCACTAGTCAGGCCATGTCGATGTGCCTAGAGTCGAGAGATGGCCGCACCCTGCGACCCAAGCCGGTCCGTTGATCGAATTGGAGGCGGCGCATGAGCGAAGACCAGGTGGCACGCAACCTCAAGGGTATGGACGACCTTGACTTCACAGGATGGAACAACGCCGATTGGGACGGCGTGTTCGCCCATCATCACACAGCTGACGTGCTGGTCGACTGGAAGGGGACGCCGCCCACGCACGGCATCCAAGAACACATCGGCGCGATGAAGGAGTACGTCGCGTCTGCAGGTGGAACGCCGCCCCAGATCGTGTCCCATCCGATCGGGTTCGGATCGGGTGAGTGGACGTGCGTGATTGGGGAATTCGAGGACGGGAGCCGAATGGTCACCGTCGCCAAGTGGAAGGACGGCGCGATCGCTGAGGAATACATCTGGGCGTGAGCGACGGCGGGCAGAGCTCGGATCCAATCACGACGGCGGCCCTCGAGGCCACGCCCTGTACCGCCTCGATGACCACGGGAAGGTTGGCGCCCGAGTCAACGAAGACGACGTCGTCATCGAGCCTTCTGGGGACGCTTCTCTCTGACCTGGGCCGTCAGCCACGTCGTAGCGTCCAGGGGCAGGATGGCCCAGCCTGCCGCCTGGGTTCCTTGGAGCAGCAGGTCCCCCGGATCCCGCTAAGCCGCGCTGAGTTGAGGGAACGCCCTTCGCCGGGGGCCGCCCACCTGACTGTGTCTCCAGGTGACGCCGAACTCTTCGACCATGCTGGCGCCGGAGTCCGGTTCGTATTCTCTTGCCATGTCTTGGCGCCATGCCAACGGCTGGTCATCCTTTGCTTATGTCGACCAGGACCGCGGCTGCGTCACCCAGAGGATGTGCTCTGGTGGCTGCTCAGTCAGGGTGCTGACCTTGAGCTAGTACGTGCAGCCCCAGCCTCCCCTGACTTCGATGTAGACGCCGAGGTCGACCACGTAACGGGTGCCCGATCACGCGCCCTGACGTGGGATCACGTGGACTTGAAGGGAGCGTCGTACGACGATCCGCCCCAGCCGCCGTCGATCGAGGTATGGCGGTCGGTTCGCCAGCGCGCGACACCAAGACGCACAAGTCTCGCCGGACGCTCCGTCTGCCTGAAGGATGCGTTGATGCGCTGGCCGAGCACCTGAAACACCAGGAGACTGCAAGACCGCCGCTGGCGATCGGTGGAGGCATCACAATCTGGATTTCTGTACATCGATCGGCACCGAACAGGACGCCGCCAACGTCCGGCGTGCATTCCGCCGCTTGGTCGACCTGACACCTGGACTGAGTGCTGCGGAGCGGGCGCCTCGGGGGCTGCGGCACAGCTTCGTGACGTTGCTCAGTGCCAAGGGCGTGAGCATCTCGCAGTTGGCTGGGCAGAAGAGCACCCCGAGTGACGAGACGGTGTACCTGCACGAGTTGCGACCGGTGCTGACCGAGGGTGCCGAGGCGATGGACGAGATCCTGCGCCGGAACCGGTAGTCACTCAGGTCATGCAAGAGGCCGGTCTCCCACTCGGGAAACCGGCCTCTGACCCGCGGTGGAGCTTAGGGGAACCCCTGACCTCTTCCATGCGATGGGCGCGGGTCGCATGATCGCCTACCCGGAACAACGCTCATTTCCTTGCCTGCAAGGCGTTTTCGCCATCCTGGTTAATGCGGGTCGGGCGCCGTTTATACGCGCGGCTCGCTCCAAAATCCTCCCACGCTGGTAGGCGGTCCTGTGGTCTGCCGGGCAACGCGAGCTACCGCATCCAGCTTGGCCGAGCGTTGTCGCGAAGGTGGACTCACGAGGTCGGCCTGATGCCGTTTACAGTTGGCGCCATGCCGCCAACCAGGATCGGTCTGCCTCAACCGGTGCGGCGATGTGGTCGGCGCTGTGTGTCGCTTGCGATTGTCGGGGTCGTCGTGGCTGCCAGCACTGGAGTCTGGTTAGTGTCGCGCCGCGGGCCTGATTCGTCGGCTATCGATTTCCTACCGAGCGATGCCGCTGCGCGGACTGCCTGGCCGGGTTCGACCATTCGGCCGAGAGGATCTGATCCAGTTCACCGAATGTACGAGCGCGGGTCCAGCATCTTGGACATCAAGCTTGCCGATGGCGGGTATCTCGGCGTAACCGCCTTAGATTATTCGAGCAGATCGGGTGCTTGGTTTGCGGCGAAGGTCTTCTCTCCGGGCTGGAATGGCTACTACTGGAACAAGTTTCCCGAGCGCCGTGAGCCAGACGGCGAGCAGACGCGGTCGTTGCCGGATGGCAGTGTCCTGGTCGGTTTTGAGTGTCCGCCATCCCCGGGGAATCAACTGGAATGCGGTCGGTGGATCCTGTGGTGGAAACGCGGCCACGGAATTTGGATGGTCCATTGGGCGCCGATCAAGTTATCGACCACGTCAGCTGCTATTGAGATCTTGTCTCCGCTATGGGACAGCTGATGTCGACGTGAGGCGAGTAGGCTGCCGTTTGAGGCGGCCGTCAAACGGTGACGGTTACGTGTCAAGCGCACGGGCAGACCTCCCGCATCACCCCGATAGCTGCCGACCTCAGATTCGGTGCGGTGCGGGTCAAGGGGCGGAGTTCCTGTAGGGAAGCCGTAGGCGCCCCTGACGCGTTCCGGGCCGGGCGGTCCCTTCCATGATTGCAAGCGGGCGATGCGGGAACCGCGCAGGCCAACAGGGCGGCATGGGCCAGCAAGCGACGGCGAGTGGCCGGCCCTGCCGGCGAGTGGCTGTCACCGACAGGACGTCGAGCGTTGACGGCGAGTTCTCATGTCTTCGACCCGGCACCCTGTCGGCACGTGCGCGCCAAGCCAAGGGACGCGCCCATAGCGCAGCGAAGCGAAATGTGGGCAGGCGGCCCGCCCTGTGATGGCGGCGCGCTCTCGGCCCCCGGGGGCCCGTCTGTCAACGGCAGGTGAAATCTGACCAGTTGGCGGCAACTGAAAACTGACCACCTTCTGGTTCATGGTTCGTCGGTCGCGGCGGTTGGGACGCGGCCGAGGTTGCGGTCTTTGAGTCGTTAGCTGTCGCCTTTGGGGGCGATGACTTCGGCGTGGTGGACGAGGCGGTCGATCATGGCGGCGGCGACGACGTCGTCGCCGAAGACTTCGCCCCAGCGGCCGGAGGGTTTGTTGCTGGTGACGATCAGGCTGGCGCGTTCGTAGCGGGACGAGACGAGTTGGAAGAACAGATTCGTGGCTTCGGGTTCGAACGGGATGTAGCCGACCTCGTCGACGACCAGCAGTGGGTAGCGGCCGAGCCGGACGAGCTCGGTTTGGAGGGTGCCGGTGGTGTGGGCGTCGGCGAGCCGGGCGACCCATTGCGATGCGGTGGCGAACTGGACGCGGTGGCCGGCTTGGCAGGCGCGGATCGCGAGCCCGGTGGCGAGGTGGGTCTTGCCGGTGCCGGGTGGGCCGAGGAACACCACGTTGTCCTTGGCGGTGATGAAGTCCAAGGTGGCGAGGTGGGCGATGGTGTCGCGTTTCAGGCCGCGGGCGTGGTCGAAGTCGAACTCCTCGATGCTCTTGCGGGCCGGGAACCCTGGCGGCGCGGATCCGGCCCTCGCCGCCGTGGGATTCGCGGGCGGCGACCTCGCGTTGCAGGCAGGCGACCAGGAACTCCTCGTGCGTCCAGGACTCGGTTCGGGCCCGGTCGGCCAGCCGGGGCACCGACTCCCGCAGGGTCGGCGCCTTGAGCGAGCGGGTCAGGAACGCGAGTTCGCTTTTCAGGTCGCGGTGCGCGGTGCCGGTCGCTGAGCGGGTGGTCATCACGCCACCCCGCCATCGGTCAGATCGAGTCCAAGGGCGGTGTCGTAGTCGGTCAGCTGCCGCTGCTCGACTACTGGATCGCGGCTGGGCCGGGCGGGTCTGAGGATCTCCAATCGGTCGCGGCGCAATGCCCGGGCCGCGACGAGATGCTCTGCGGCTGTGAGGGTTTGGTGTTTGGCCCAGACCCGTTCGTGGTCGGCGACCAGGCGCCCGTCGCAGAACGCCCGCACCCGTTCCAGGTCGGCGTGGACGTCGATCCGCCGGCCGATCACGCCGGGGTGGACGGAGTAGTCGTTGCTGTCCAGGCGGATGTAGTGATCCCTGGCCAGCCGGGTCGACGACCGCCAACCGACTGTGGGTGGCATTGGCGGCAAGGCGAGCATCGCGGCCCGGTCAGCGACGATCCGACCGGCCGGGCGGCACCCCAACGCACGGTGCTGGCGGGTGTTCGCCCGGACCAGAAACCCTTGGAGTTGGGTGTTGAAATCGCCGGGACCGGTGAAGGTCCGGCCGGGCAGGAACGAGCGTTCCAGGCAGTCGTGCAGCCGCTCGACCAGCCCCTTCGCCTCGGGATCGGCGGGCCGGCAGATGACCACCTTGGCCGCCAGCGTGCCGCGGAACCCCTGACACTCCACAGTCAGCTCGCTGCGCCGCCCCCGCCACCTGCCGATCGCGCCCTCGCCATCCCAGACCAGCACCCGCGGGACCGCGCCCAACGCGGCAATCAGCCGCCACCAGCCGGCAAACAAGTCCTCCGCCTGACGAGACGGATCAGCACCGCCGAGTCCCAGCGGGCATAGCCGGTGACCATCGTCAGCACCGGCAACTTCTTCGCGGTCCGGGTCTGGCCGAACCCGACCGGCAGCACAATGTCGGGGAACCAGAAATCACACTGCGCGATCTCACCAGCCGCATAGCTGGTCCGCGACGCCGGATCCGGCGGCAGATACACCGGCCGCAACTCCGCCACCCGACCGCTCAACGTCCGGATCGAGTACGGCCAGCCGATCCGCTCAGCGATCACCGTCGACGGCATCATCGGAAACGCCCGCAACAACTCCCGGATCCGCGGCTCGAACCCATCCACCACCGAACCCGCAGACCGCCTCTCGTACCTCGGCGGTCCATCACTGGCCAACGCCGACCTCACCGTGTTCCTCGAGATCCCCAACACCCGCGCGATCTCCGAAACCGACACACCCTCAGACCGACGCACCGCCGGATCTCCGCCCAGTCCTCCACGCTCAACACCTGGCTCCCTCCCCGGCTCGCTACAAGCCAGGGTCCCGGGAAGCTGGTCAGTTTTCAGTTGCCGTGCACTGGTCAGTATTCAGCTGCCGCCGACACCGTCTTGGTCACAACATGAAGGGCAGGACCGCTGGATCACGTCGGTACTCGCGATGGACGGCGACGAGCGGGAGAAGCTGCTCACGTGGGTGCCGTAATCAAGGCCACCATCGAGAAGGTCAGCCGGAGGCTGAGACGCTTGCGGCCAAGTCGGTGGGAGGCGAGCGCTTCTCCCAAATCTCTCCCACCGGGGCCTCTAACGAAAACAGGCCAAGGGCGAAAGTGCCTTCTGAACTGTCAACTCTTGCGGTGGAGCTAAGGGGATTCGAACCCCTGATCTCTTCCATTGTCAACGCCGGTCGAACCTTGACCCAGCTGTTCCGGGTGAAGGTTGACCCACCCGGTTTGGTTGTTGGTTGTTAGTCGTTGGTTTTGGTGGCGG
>NZ_JBFAXS010000008.1:0-605807 GCF_040680955.1 Kribbella sp. NPDC051936
TCGGCACGCTGTTGAGTTCTCAAGAATCGGACGCACACCGCGCTTCGCACTCTCGTTCGAAGCTCCGGGGCAACCCGCCAAACTTTACTGTTTCGACCCGAGCCGGTCAAATCGGCCCTTTTTCGACCCAGCCTCCCTACACGACTCAATGCCCGAAACCCGCCAAGGCGTGTTTCAGCTTCCGAGACCTTCAGGGAGTTTGTCAGAGAGCCGGCCGCTTCCGCGTCCTGCGCTTCGCTCCAACAAGAAGGACATTACTGACATTCGCGGTGCAGATGCAAATCGGGGTCCCGGACCTCGTCCGAGCCTCCCGGCACCTGCCCTCGGCACCGGTCCTCCGGCGTCGAGGGAAGCAGTGCTGATCCCTCTGGTCACTCCACTCGCACGCGTCTCCGCGAGCGACACCTCCATCATGCCGTACCCACACAAGTCGTTTTCGTGGAACGACCTGGGGAACGACACGGTGGGAGCCGGATCGGCTCCCACCTGTCACGCACTGCACCGCCCAGCAGACGCCTCTCGGCGAGTGGCCGCTCGTAGCGGCTGAGGTTGAGGCCCGGGGTCATGTTCCGGACGGCATCAGGTGTAACCGCCCTCCCCCACGACCTATTCCCGGACGCAGAGGAACTCCGCACCGCCCTGCCGAAGAGCGAGACCGCCGTCCCGGACCTCGAGCTGCACGTCGACACCGTCTCCGGCGAACCGCTCCGAAGACAGCGCTCTGAACTGCAGCGGCGGCTGCCCGTCGAACCGCACTCCCAGCCCTCGCGCCGCCGGCTCCACCACGAAGGTCATCCCGTTGCCCAGCGAATATGCCCCCGCCAGCGCCTCCAGCTGGTCATCCGTCGGCAGATCAGGGTCCTCGAGCTCATCCGGGTAGCCGGACCATCCGTACGCGGACGCGATGGCGGCGAACGCACGCAGTACGACCCATGTCCCCGCATCCCCGTTGGTCATCACAACGGCGCCCTTCCGGACGTCGCGATGCGCCAACATGTGGCAGCAGAAGCCTGCGTTGCCGCCACTGTGTCCGTAGCGGCTGCCCGACTCGTCCAGAAACAGGCCGAGGCCCAAGTGGTTCAGCCCGCCGATGCGTGAGGTCGCTCCGATCTGTGGAGTCAGCATCTCCGTCGCGAGCTCGACCGATAGCACCGCGTCGTCCGCCCCGGCGTACGCGCGCTGCACACCTAGAGCGAACTTCGCCAGGTCCGTCGGCGTCGTCCAGAGCCCCGCGGCGGCCAGCTGCGGATACACGTCCCACTTCCCGTCCAGCGGGCTGCCAGCGTCGTCGTGTCCAGTGGCTGCTCTCGGGTGGAGCTCCGCTGGAAGCGGTTGCGCGTAGTCGCTGTCGGACATGCCGAGCGGTTGCAGCACCAACTCCTGCATGAGCTCGCGGAACGGCGTACCCGTCACGTCCTCCAGCAGTTGCTGGATCACCGTTGTGCCGCCCCCGGAGTAGCGGAACTGCGTTCCCGGCACGAGATCGACGCGTACGCCGATGTTCGTGGCCGGCCGCACGCCGTCGAGGATCTGTGCTGTCGCCGGCAACGCCGCATCCCGCGTGTATCCAGGAAAGCCGGAGACCGTCATGCCGGCGCTATGGCTCGCCAGCTGACGAAGCGTGACCGCGGGCTGCCATTGACCAACCGGCGGAACCAGCCAGGACGTCAACTTGCGGTTCACGTCCTCGTCGAGGTCCAGGAGGCCGCGATCGACCAGCCTCAGCATCGCCAGTACGGTGACCGGCTTGCTGATCGAGGCCGCCTGGAAGAGCGTCGTCGGCGTGACAGGTCCCCCACCCGACACGTCGACGACGCCGGCTGCCCCGGTCTCGGCGACTGCACCGTCCTCGAACACGACCCAGCTCGCACCCGGCACACCGAACTCGTCCAGATCGGCTTCGATTCCACCGCGCAGCATGTCCCTGCCCCTCGCCGGTTCCGTCGGAAACCCTCGCAGCGACAGTACGGCGAACGGGGCTCGCGGCAGTCGTTATCGCGACGGCTGCGGCGCCGAGCAGTCGATCTTCGGGTTGGCGCCGATGTAGTTGAGCGGGCCGGCCACGATCGTCACCAGCGTGGTACCGACCCTGGCGCAGGTCGCGTCGGAGCCTGCGAAGTAGTTGCGTTGCGCGGCGGCCGCGAAACCGATCAGCAGCCAGACCACAGCAATGATCGCAACAGCTCGGGAACCAGTCGCAGAGGACCTACGAGTGCGCATGTTCACCTCCAGGGTTGGGCGCACACCCCCGTGTGAACGCCTCCCAAGTGCCCGTCGGGAAACGAGCGGAAACTCAGAGTTCGCGAACGTCGTAGTACGGCTTGATGTGTTTGTTGACGTACGAGCCGATGCTCGGCGCGGCCATGAGCGCCGCATACTCCGGCTGCGGAACGTCCAAGTACTGGTAGACGTAGCCGTTGACGTACTCGAGCTCCAGCGTCCCGTCGGACCATCCGACCGATCGCACACTCGACGAGTTCACCGGGCGTCGCCTCATCCGCGGCTCCTTCCGCACGCGCTCAGCCGCTCAGTCTGCCTGCCCCGGCGGTCATGATCACGCAGATCGCTCCGGGTCCTGCGCCTGGAGGCGTGCCAGAGCCCGGGTCAGGTCGCCGAGCGCCGTGTTGAGCTCGGTCAGCACAGCGTTGTCGAGCGGCCCGCCGGCGCGGTCCAGTCCGAGGTTGGCGGCGAACCGAACATGAGCGTCGGGCGGCGCCTTTTCGAGGTAGGTGTCGAGTGCCTGCTGGAGATAGGGGCTGGGCACGACCTCTGGTCTCTCGCGCCATTTGGTGAGCGTGCGCGGCGATATCCCGAGCTGCTCGGCGAAGGCTTCGTTCGTCAGCCGCAGCGCCGTACGCAAGGCGTGCGCGTGCCGGCCGGTCCATTCCTCGATGACTGTCATCCGTGCCGCTCCTTCCACATCGACTACTCCCTGCAATGAGAATATGGCGTTTCGGTCACCGCTGGTGGGCAGAATTTGTGCGCTGTGGATACCGGTTGAGTTCCTGGTGAGGACGCCGGACCACGCGTTGACTTGCCTCATGGACGAGATCAGCGGGAGAACCGCGACGCTGCTGCGCAACACCAGACAGCGTCATCTGCGCGTCGCACACACGTCCGGACCACGCCGCTTCGAGCTCGTCCGCCACCGCGACATCTCCGGCGTGAGTGGTACGGGCGTTGTCGCGGAGGGGATCGAGTGGAGCGACGGCACGGTCGCGCTGCGCTGGGGCGGCAACTACCCGACCACCACCGTGTGGCAGGACGGGATCGACGCGTTGCTCGCGATTCACGGTCACAACGGGGCGACCGTGATCCGCTGGCTGGACGAGTAGGCATGCGCGGTCGACTCCGGTGGGGCGGGCCCACCCTGCAGACAGCCCGCCTCACCGGCCTACTCGGTGAAGAACTGCTCCCGGTACGGCGTATCCGCCGCCTGCGCGGAACGCTCGGGGGCGGAGCCGTTTTGCTCGAGGGCGGAGCGGGCCTGCTTGGCGGAACCGTTCTGCTCGGGGGCGGGACGGCCCTGCCCCACGGCGGAACAGTTCTGTTCAGGCGCGGAGCCGTTCCGCTCGACGGCCAAGCCGTTCTGCCCGGGGGTGGAGCCGTTGTGCTCGGCGGGATCGTTCTGGTCCGACCTGGTGGGACGGGTTTCGTGACCGCCGTGTCGTGGGATCGGGCGCTGCTCGGATGGAGTGAGCGAGCCGGCCGGGTCGGGCATGGTTCCGTCCTGGTCGGTGTCGGTCAGCTCCTCGACTGCCGTGCTGAAGGCGAGTTCGGCGCGGGTCGGCCGTCGGCGTTCGATCTCCTCGGCGGCGGCTCGCCGGACCGGGAGATCGTTCGCCGCGGCCGACAGTTCGGCGAGGGTGTCGAGGAGGCCGAGCGCGTTCTCGACCTCGCCCGGGTGGTTCACCATCCACCAGACCGCGGCCGAGCCTGGCGTCGCGAAGACGTCGTCCTTCAGGTAGGCACGCTTGTCTTGCTCCATGCGGCGTTCGAGCAGCGTGGTCTGCTCCCGCCGGTGCAGCGAGGCGAGGTGCTGCAGGTGCTTCTGGTCCGCATCCGGCAGCCTGAGCCTCACCTCGGTGGCCCAACTGCGGACCAGGCCCTTCTCGTCCAGCGCGGGCTCGCCGAGGAGCGCGGCCAGGCGGTGCTGGTTGAGGGACTCCTCCGTCACCTGCTGCCGGGCGGTGAGCGATCGCGCCCTGACCAGCAAGGCATCGACCGCGACCGCACCGAGGTCCGCGTGGCGCGAGCCAGACAGGACCGTCGACCACTGCACGATCGCCGAGAAGCTGAACTGGAAGTCCGGAGAGGCCGACGGCAACCGTACGTCGGCGACCGTCCTGGACGGCGGCCCGGAGAAGACCGGCTCCGAGTCCGGGAGGACGACGTGAGGCGTCGGCGCCGGCTTGGTGACCACCGGACGGGGCTCGTCGGGCTGCTTCCACACAACGGCCAGCAACACCAGCAGCACCACGATCAGCACGACGGCCGCCCACGCCGGCAGACCGGCGACCAGCGAAACGACGTACAGAACCAGCACGATCGCCGCAGCGGTGAGGAGGGAGTTCCGATGGAGCTTCATGGCGCCGTTCCTTCACCGCGTCGGGCGGACGTCAGCAGGTGGACCAAGTCCACAGAAAGTTTCCCATGGGCTGCGGAGCGTGGCGATTGCTCTGCGTGTCGGTCAGCCGGTGAGCGAGCGCAGGGCCTGGCGGGAAGGAGTCAGGAGAACGGGTTTGTAGGGGCAGCGTTGGTCGGTGAGGGTTTCGTAGGCCCGGATGGCTCGGTTGGCGGCGTCCCAGCCTTGCTCGGCGGGAGTCCGGCCGAGGCCGCGGTTGCGAACCAGAGCGCCGTAGAAGGCGGAGCAGAAGACCGTGGCTTCGTACCACCCGATGACCGTGCTCGTGCCGATGTAGGTGATGTCGTCCTGGATGCAGTCGCGGATCGCACGTTGCCACTTGCCGATGCCGGTCTTGCAGCCGTCGGCGATGACGACGCCGCTGGCGATACCCCACTGGTGATCGAGGAACCAGTCGGCGAGCGACCGCAGCGACACCTGGGTCTCACCGTCGGTGGACAGGAACGACGGCTCCTCGCTGTGGTCACCGTGTGCCATCACGTGCAGGACGGTCGACGGGGTGGTGAGAGCCGAGAACGCGGTCTCGTGGTCCCGGGTCCGGACGAAGTTGACATCAAGGTACGGGCGGTCCCAGCCGGCGTTGATGTTGCCGGTGATGCCCTGGACGAACGACATCGACGCGTCGAACGAACTGTCCAGACCCAGATCCACCAGAGTGATCAGCCGGTTCTTCATAAGCCCACCCCTCCAACGCTTTTCCCCACTTTTCGCGGCCCGTCGCACCATGATGAACCACAGATCCGACAGTTCGCGCGCGGGTGGTGCGGTACTGAGACGGCCCGCCCGAACCGTACGTCGTACGGCGGATCGGAGGCTGCGAGAACCAGTGCGGACCGTGATCGGCCTATCGTGGGCCGGGCACGGGCGCCGAAGGAGGAAACCGATGAATCAGGTTCCGACGGTTACGCTGAGTCACGGGACCGCGATGCCGCGGATCGGGCTCGGGACGTCACCGATGAACGACGCGGACGCCGAGCGGGCGGTCGGCACGGCGCTCGAGCTCGGGTATCGCCTGATCGACACCGCGGAGAACTACCGCAACGAGACCGGCGTCGGCCGGGCGCTGAAGAACGCCCCGCGCGACGAGGTGTTCGTGACGTCGAAGTTCAACAAGCGCTGGCACAGCGTCGACGGCGCGCGTCAGGCGTTCGAGGCGAGCGCGGAGAAACTCGGCGTCGAGTACCTGGACCTCCTGCTCATCCACTGGCCGAACCCCCAGCAGGACCGGTACGTCGAGGCGTGGCACGGGCTCATCACGCTTCGCGAGGCGGGCCTGGTGCGCGCGATCGGTACGTCGAACTTCAAGCCGGCGCACCTGCAACGGCTGATCGACGAGACCGGCGTCGCGCCCGAGGTGAACCAGGTCCAGCTGAGCCCAGTCTGGGCGAAGGCGGCCGAGCGGGAGTTCCATGCGGCGCACGGGATCGTCACCGAAGCATGGAGTCCGCTCGGGAAGGGGACCGACCTGCTCAGTCACCCGACGGTGCAGCAGATCGCGAAGGCTCACGAGCGGTCGGCGGGACAGGTCGTTCTGCGGTGGGAGACGCAGCAGGACGTCGTACCGATCCCGAAGTCGGCCGATCGCGGGCGGCTTGCGGCGAACCTGGCGATCTTCGACTTCGACCTGACCGACGGCGAGCTGTCCGCGCTTGCCGGCCTCGACGGAACCGCCCGGCCTCCCGCGGACTCGGATCACACCGGTCACTGATTCCTGACCTCCCGGGCAGTTCGATCCGGCGCAGCTTGGTCCGGCGCAGCTTGGTCCGGCCCTCTCGCGGGATCGTCAGTCTGGGTGGGCTGGTCTGTGGGACGAGAGCGCCAAATAGGGGCCGACCAGCTCGAGGAAGAGAGGGCTGGGTGGCAGGCCCAGTTCTCGGTCGAGCATGGCTTCGAAGCGGTGGTAGTGCTTGATGGCTTCGACGATGTCGCCGTTGTCGAGATGGGTTCGGACGATGGTGCGATGAGCACTCTCGTGGAGCGGCTCGATGCTGATCGCGGCGCGGGCGGCCTCGAGGGTTTCGTGCGTACGGCCCTGTTTCCGGCGGCGGGTGGCGAGAGCGTCGAGTGCGCCCAGGCGAAGGTACTGCAGGCGTTCCCGGGCGGCGAGGACCCAGTCGTCGTACCAGCCGGGCAGCAGCTCGGCGGAGTGCAAGACCGCGTCGGCGGCATCCTCGGCTTCGGTGCTGCCGTTGTCGGGGTCGCGGATGAGCAGCTCGGCGCCGTCGCGGAAGCGGTCGACGTCGACGGCGACCGCGTCGGCCAGGGCCAGGGAGGAATCGCCGATCTCGATCAGGGGCGGTACGCCGACGTGCCGGTGCCGGAGGCGCCAGAGGACGGCGCGGAGACGGGCTGCGGCGACCTCGTCGGTGCAGTCCGGCCAGAGGGTCGCGGCCGCGTGGGTCCGGGCGCACCGGCCGTTGAGCGCCAGGAGGGCGATCAGGTTCTTCGGTCCCGCCGGCAGATCGATCTGCCGCACCGTCGGCGCGGAACCGTCGCCGGCCTGCCGCGCGAGAGGTGTGGAAAGACGGTCGTACGCCGAGTGTGCGGCGGCCGAGTAGCCGTGGGACAGGTCGGGAGAGGGTCCGTACGACGGGTGCTCGAAGGAGCGGTCGGGATACATCGCGGGCGAACCGTCGCGGTACGTCGCGGCGGAACGATCGTCTCCGGCCGGAAGAGGTCCGTCGTACCCCTGAGCGAACACGTGATCGGGTCGGCTCTCGGGAGGTCCGTCGTGCACCAGCGCCGCTGAACCGTTGGCCGGCGCCGTCAGGCGGCTCGGGTCGGTGCCAGATGCGGGCGACGGCAGGTCGGCGGGGCCGTCGACCTGCGCGGCGGGAAACCCGTTCGGTGGCGGGGCGGGAAGCTCGTTCGGTGCCGGCGCGGGCGAACCGTCAGGCCCCGCGGCGGGCCAACCGTTCGGCCTCGGGCCGGGCCAGCCGTTCGGCCTCGGGCCGGGCCAGCCGTCGGCTGCCGGGCCGGGCGAACCGTCCGGCCCCGGGCCACCAGAACCGTCCGGCTCCGGGCCACGAGAACCGTCCGACACTTGAGCGGGCCAACCGCTCGGCCCTTCGGTGGACCAACTGTTCGCCGCCGGGCCTGTCGAACCGTTCGATCCTTGGGCGGGCCGACCGTTGGGTGCCGGGGCAGGAGAACCGTTCGATCCTTGCGTTGGCCAACCGCTCGGCCCATGGGCGGGCCAACTGTTCGCCGCCGGCCCTGTCGAACCGTTCGATCCTTGGGCTGGCCGACCGTTGGCTGCCGGGCCGGGCCAGCAGTTGGGTGCCGGGCCGGGCGAACGGTTCGGCTCCGGGCCCGGAGAACCGGTCAGCTCCGGGCCAGGCCAACCGATCGCCCCTTGGGCGGGCCAACCGATCGACCCTTGGGCGGGCCAACTGTTCGCCCCCGGGGCAGGAGAACCGTTCGGCTCTGGGCCCGAAGAACCGTTCGGCTCTGGGCCAGGCCAACCGCTCGACCCTTGGGTGGGCCAACTGTTCTCCCCCGGGTCGGGCGAACCGGGCGATCCTTGGGTGGGGCGACCGTTGGGTGCTGGGGCAGGAGAACCGTTCTGTGCAAGGGATGGTGTGGTTGCGGGGTCCGTCACCGTCAGGAGCCAGTCGCCCAGCAGTTGCAGGCGCAGCTCACCTCGCAGGAATGTTCGCATCGCACGGCCCCCCTCGCTGAGGCGGCGCGCGTCGGACGAGCCCTGCCCCACGGCTGTGTTGCTCGCAGTCTGTCCCCGCTGTGTGTAACGGCCGAACCACCAACCGCCACGTACTTCCTTGCACCATTGGCCAGGACCGGCCCGTTGTCAAGACTCAGGTTCGCCCGACGAAGGCCTCGAGCCAGGCTCGGACTTCGTCGTAGACCGCCTCCGCGGACGTCACCACGACGGTCGTTTCAACCTCTCCGGCGAGGTCGGACACCTGGGTGATGCGAGCGCGCAAGCCGGTCGCCTCGTCGGTCTCCCGCCAGACCCGGATGACCATCGCCGCCGCGTCGGGCACGGAACCGCTCCCGGACTGCATCTGATCGGTCATGATCCACTCCCCCACGGGCCGACTGACCGCTGCCTCACGCCGTGCCCAGCACGGACAACCGGAAGACCCACGATGAGGCAACGATCCCTCGGCCCGGGCGGTTACGTCGACCACCGCATTCCTGACAACGCTGTGACAACGCCGGGACAACGCCGGGACAGCGATGTGACAGCGCTGCGATCATGCGGCCCGGCATCCACTGGCTGGGAGCACCGGATCGCACGGAGGGGGTGACTCATGAACGAGAAACTGACGGCGGTAGAGCTCGACCTGGAGGAATGCCAGGTACTTCCGGAACGGGAGGCGCTGGGCGGTTACAACTGGGCGAACATCTACGCGTCCAACACGGCGGTCGCGCTGAACGCGTCGTCGTACTGGTCGGTGGCCAAGGCCGCGGCCTTCCAGACGATCGTGGTCAAGCAGCGCTGACAGCGCCGGATCGGGTGTGCGGGCGGTGAGCATCGAGTTCGCCGTCCGCACGCCGCAGTACCGAGGGGGTTTCGATGACGGATCTCGGCAGGATCTCCCGGACGGAAATGGCCGGCCAGTCGGCCGAGCTGCTCCCGGCCCGGGAGGCGTTGGCACTGATCAACATCACCAACATCACAGCTGTCAACCTGGCGATCGCGGTGAACGCCGCATCGGTCGGCTCCAACGCGACCGCCATTGCCCTGCAGCATGTGGCCGCCTTCCAGCGCTAGTTCCAGTACTGGTTCCAGCGCTGGTTCCAGCGGCATCACGTTCCCGCCCGGCGCCTGCCGCGGCGGGCGGGTGCGTGCGGGCGGTCTCCGGGGGAACGCGAGGCAACGGTAGGGGGCGGGGTCGTGACGGCGACGGAGAGCGGCATTCGCACGGTGCCGGTACGAGGTGGGCCGAGGCCGCGCCGAGTGGCCGGCGTGCGGCTGCTCGGGCGGTACGAGGGCTCCGGGTTCCGGGACGAGCGGTACCTGGCCGAGCGGGCCGACCGGCAGATGGTCCTGCTCACGAAGCTGCTCTACCTGATCGTGGAGAACGCCGACGGGCATGCGTCGACCGACCTGCTGGCCGATCGGGTCAGCCGGGAGTACGGTCACCGGCTCGATCCCGACGACCTGATCAAGCTCATCCAGGAGAAGCTCGGACCGTCCGGCCTGGTCGCGCTGTGGAACGGCGCGCCGGTCGGGCAGCGCAAGGCGGATCCGCTGCTGGCGCTGAGCGTCCGCGGCGTCCTGCTGCCGGCCGGTCCGGTCCGGGTGATCGCACGCGTCCTCGCGCCGCTGTTCCACCTCCCGGTCATCGTCGCGGTCCTGGCGTCGGTCCTCGCGTTCGACGTCTGGATCGTGACCAGCATGGCACCGTCCGACGTGTTCGCCGCACTGGTCGAACCGGCCGGCGTCATCGCCGTACTGATCTTGTTGCTGGCGGCAACGCTGTTCCACGAGTTCGGGCACGCGGCCGGCTGCCATTACGGCGGAGCCAAGCCGGGGCGCATCGGCGTCGGCATCTATCTGTGGATTCCCGCCTTCTACACCAACGTCACCACCGCGTACCGGCTGAACCGCGCCGGCCGTTTACGAACCGACCTGGGTGGGGTCTACTTCAACGCGGTGTTCATCGTCGCCTCGGCCGGCCTGTATCTGCGGACCGGATGGACCCCGCTGCTGGCGATCATCGCCCTGTCCCACCTGGAGATCGCTCAGCAACTGCTGCCCATCGTCCGGTTCGACGGCTATTACATCCTCGGCGATCTCGCCGGAGTGCCGAACCTGTTCGGGCACGTCCGGCCGATCCTGTGGAGTCTCCTCCCCGGAGGTCGCGCCGCCGCCGGCGTCGCCCAGCTGCGGCTGCGCACCCGGGTCGTTGTCACGACGTGGGTGCTCATCACTGTGCCGGCGCTGCTCATCGGACTCGGACTCCTCACCTGGAACGCGCCGAGCTACCTCGCGAACTTCTGGGATCGCTCCGCGGAGCTGTGGAGCAGCGCGAGCGGACTCGCCGCGGCAGGTGAGATCGGCGCCGCGGTCGTCGCGTTCCTCTCGTTGCTGGCGATCACGATCCCGATCATCGGCCTCAGCGTCGTCCTGGTTCGGTCGGTGCTGCACGTCGTACGCGCGGTGCGGTCCCGGCATGCCGAGCCACCAGAGCCCGCGGAGGAGGAGCCAATGGACACCGAACTCCCGGGCGCGGCCGCGTTCACCGAGGAACGGATGCTCCACCACCGGCTCCCACCACCGCAGCATGGCTGGCGTCACGGTCTGTACTTCGTCTCCAGCGGCCGGATCAACGTAGGTCCCAGTCCTGCCGAGCAACGCCGGCAGGAGCGGATCGATCGCGTTCGTGCGCCGCTGCGCGGTCCGCGGCGCGTTGTCACCCTGAGCCGCAAGGGCGGGGCCGGGAAGACGACCACGACCCTGATGCTCGGCCATACCCTCGCCATGTACCGCGGAGATCGGGTGGTCGCGCTGGACGCCAATCCGGATGCGGGTTCGCTCGGCTACCGAGTACGGCGGGAGTCGCCGGCCACGGTCACCAATCTTCTGGGGGAACGCGACCTCATCACCAAGTACGCCGACCTGCGCGAGTACACCTCGCAGGCCCCCAGCCGACTCGAGGTCATCGCGTCGGACGACGACCCGACCATCAGTCAGGCCCTGGGAGCCAGGGACTACCGGGTCGTACTCGACCTGCTGACGCAGCACTACAACATGATCCTCGTCGACACCGGCACCGGCATTCTCGACAGCGCCATCCAGGGGATCCTGCGCGAGGCGGACCAGATCGTCGTCGTGATGCCGCCCGCACTCGACGGAGCACGGGTCGCGGCCGGGACGCTGGACTGGCTGGACCAGCACGGGCACGCCGACCTGGTGGCGTCCGCGGTCGCGGTGATCAACACGACCAGAGGCCGGCAACGCTGGCTGCAACTCGACGAGATCGAGAACCATTTCTCCTCCCGCTGCGCCGGAACAGTCCGGATCCCCTGGGATCCGGCACTGGACAGCGGCGCCGCTGTCGATCTGAACGACCTGCGCCCTGGCACCCGCGACGCCTACCTGGAGCTCGCGGAACTGGTCGCTGACGGCTTTGCAGTGAACCGCTGGACCACCGGAACGCTGACCGACCCGTCCACCACCCCCGAAGGAGTGTCATGAGCCGGCGATTCGAAGTCATCTTGGTGATCGCGTCCCTTCTCGCGAGTGCGACCGGTACCGCGAGCATGGTGACGTTCCGAAAAGGCCAGGACCTGGATCTGGTCGCGTCGGCCAACCCGGGGACGCCGGGCGGTTCGGACACCGACCGCACCGCCATGGTCGAGCGGGCGCGGGGCAAACGTGTGCAAGCTGATGCGGTGGCGAGCGCTTCCGCCACCTGCGACGGGTGCAGGGGTACGGCGGCCGCCGTACAGGTGGTCTATGTGAACAAGGCGAAGAAGCCGACAGCGGACAACCTCGCCAACGCGTGGTCGAGCTGCAGCAACTGTCGCGCCACGAGCGTCTCCTTCCAGGTCGTCGTGATCCGGCCCGGTACGACGCTGGCTGCCCGCAACCGCGCCTTCGCGGTGAACGCCTCCTGCAGCGGTTGCACGTCAGCGGCCGTCGCGGTGCAGTTCGTGGTCGTCACCAGCAAGCACCGCGCATTCTCCCGCCAGGGCCGGCAGCAGCTGGAGGCGCTGGCCAATGAGCTCCAGGCTCAGCTCTCGTCCCGGACCAAGGCCGATCGCCTCGCGGCGGCGAAGAACACGCCTGCGTCATCCGGGATCGACGCGCTGGTCCGGAAAGAACTGAAGCCGGTCAGTGTGACGCCGAAGGTCACGATCGAGACCGGCTGACGGGAGGTCGCATCATGTCTGTCCGTCGATGGGTCGTCCCCACGGTCGCTGCCCTGGTAACGCTCGGCTTGACCGCCTGCGAGCCGCTCGACACCACGACGCCCGGCGGCAGGTCGACCAGCAGCAAGGGAAAGCCGAAACCGACGGCACAGTCCGGCGCCACGGTCAAGATCACGACGTCGAACAGGACCTGCTGGGCGGGCAGAATCGGTACCACGACGAAGCAGGGCTGTGGTTCCGCGACCTTCCAGGTCAGGTCCTCGAAGGGGGCGTATACCGTCAATCTCCGCAAGACCAAGGGGGCCGACGGCATCAGCGTCGTACTGGTTGTCAATGGCAAGAAGGTCGACCAGGGCAGCAGCTCGAGCGTCGTCGCGGTCAGCTACGTCTCCGGCTGACCGCGCTTCCCAACGACCAGTACGCGTTGCCGGCACGGCCTATTCGGTCGCCCTCGTCAGGCAGGCGGCGGCCTCGGTCCGGTCTTGTACGCCGAGCTTGGACAGGATGCTCGCCACGTGATGCTCGACGGTCCGGCGGCTGATGTACAGCCGGGCAGCGATCTCCGGATTCGGCAGGCCCTCCGCGAGTACGGCCAGTACGTCGTACTCGCGCTTCGTCAGCAGCGCGACACCACGAGGTCCACGGCGGGCCGCACCCGCGCCGGCCGCGCGGAGCCAGGCCGCGGCCGCATCAGCATCCAGCGCAGCGCCAAGGTCCTCGAACACCGCCAGAGCCATCCGTGCCTCCGCGACCGCAGCAGCCGGCTCATCGGGAGCCATGGCGTCGGCCAGCAGCATCCGGGTGCGCGCGACCTCGAGCGGCATCTCCAGCAAGCCGAACCAGGTCTCGGCCGCCGAAAGCCGTGGCACTGCGTCATGATGCCGACCGTCCGCGATCAAGGTCACGCCACACAGCCGCGCGCCGCGGGCAGCGATCAGACCGCTGTCGGTCTTGGAGCCGAGCGCAGTCAGTCGAGCAGCCTCCGCGGCGGCACCGGCCGCGTCACCGGTTGCCAGACAGGCCCGGCCGAGTACCTCCCGCAGCCGAGCCTCCTCCAACGGCGTGGCCCGATCGAGCTGGTGTCGGATCAGCGAGATCGCCACCGCCGGCTGGCCGCCGGCCAGCTGAACGGCAGCAAGCACAGGCTGTACGACGATGCGGTCCTCGAACCCGATCAGAAGCCGCCGTGCCTCGGCCAGTCGCCCCTGCGCCAAGCGAAGATCGGCGAGAAACGCGGCCGCCTCGGCCTGCACGGCCGGCAACGCGTCCCGCGCGAGCTCCGCAGCCGCGGACAGTTCAGTCTCGGCCCGCGGCCAATCACCGGTGCAGGCGAGGACAGCGCCGTACGACGCCCGGCACGTCGCGTGCAGGTACGGACAGCCGTACCGCTCGATGAAGCCGTCTAGCGATCGGGTCCACTGCACAACGCGCAAGAAATCGGCGCCGCGGACGCACGAGCGCATCAGAAGACAGCTCGTGAAGACGACTGTGTCGAGCCGGGTGTCTTCACCGCCGAGCGCACCCGCCAGCGCCTCGTCCAGCAACTCCGTGCCCTCGAGCACGTGTCCCCGGTTGATCAGCGCCGAACCCCACAGACTCAAGGCGCACAACTCGAGATCGTGATCCCCCGCCTCGACCCCGACCTCGTACGCCGCCTCGGACGCGGCGGCGGCCTGCGATGCGTCGTCCGTACAGCCTGCCCGCGCGAGCGACGCCCACGCAGCCACGACCGGATCGCCGACCTGCGACGAGACCCGGACCGCCCGCGCGGCCCAGCCTCGCGCCGCGGCACGGTCACCGAAGTTGGCGTCGTACAGAAGGCTCAGGCCGATCGCCGTGACCACGGCCTGCGCGGGATCGGTACGGCGGTAGTACCCGTAGGCGAGTTCCCAGCAGGCGAACGCGGCGCCGATGTCGCCGAGCCACCAGTGGGCGTCCCCCAGTCCGGCCAGACCCCGGGCCGTTGCCGAGATGGTGACCGACTCGCCGAACGCGGCCCGAGCCGCGACCCAGTCCCCGGCGCCGAGGGCGTTCTCCCCGGCTGCGAGGAGACCGTCGATCCCCTCCACAGCTCGACGGTAGACGCGCTGCGGCCCCCGGGGGAAGTGGGAAGTTCCCGGGGGCCGTGGCGCTTTCAGCTGGTGCCGGCTGGACCGGCCGGTGGATCAGCTGCAGCCGGAGGTGCTGCCGCAGCCCTCGCAGACGTAGCAGGAGCCGCTCGGGCGCATCTTCGTGCCGCAGGTGAAGCAGAGCGGGGCGTCCACGGAGGTGCCGGTGATGAGTTCCAGCATCTCGGCGGTGGTGTGCGCCTCGCCCTTCACCGGCTTCGCGGAGGCGGCCTCCACCGCAGCGGGCTTCTCGATCTCGGCGGCCGGCTCGACCGTCTTCAGCGACTCGGCCTCGGACACCTCGACCGGAACCGGCTCGTACGAACCGGTGTCGAGCTGCCGGGACCGCTCCTCCGCCGAGTAGATGCCCAGGGCGGCCCGCTCGTCGAACGGCAGGTAGTCCAGCGCCAGGCGGCGGAAGATGTAGTCCATGATCGACTGCGCCATCCGGACGTCCGGGTCGTCGGTCAGACCGGCCGGCTCGAACTTCAGGTTGGTGAACTTCTGGACGTAGGTCTCCAGCGGCACACCGTGCTGCAGCGCGATCGAGATCGCGATCGAGAAGGCGTCCATCACACCGGCGAGCGTCGAGCCCTGCTTGCCCATCTTCAGGAAGACCTCGCCGAGACCGTCGTCCGGGTACGAGCCGGCGGTCATGTAGCCCTCGGCGCCACCGACGGTGAACGACGTGGTCCGCGACGGCCGCGACTTCGGCAGGCGCTTGCGGGTCGGCCGGTACTCGATGACCTTCTCGACGATCTTCTCCGCGACGGCAGCTTCGGCGGCAACAGCCTCCGCAGCCTTCTTCGCCCTGGCGTCCGCCAGCGGCTGACCGACCTTGCAGTTGTCGCGGTACACCGCGAGCGCCTTCAGGCCGAGCTTCCAGCCCTGGAAGTAGACGTCGGCGATCTCCTCGACCGTCGCGGTCTCCGGCAGGTTCACCGTCTTCGAGATCGCGCCGGACAGGAACGGCTGCGCCGCCGCCATCATCCGGACGTGGCCCATCGGCTTGATGGCCCGCTCACCCATCGCGGTGTCGAAGATCTCGTAGTGCTCCGGCTTCAGGCCCGGCGCGTCCACGACGTGGCCGTGCTCCGAGATGAACTCGACGATCGCCTCGATCGTCTCCTCGGTGTAGCCGTACTGACGCAGCGCCCGCGGGACCGTCGTGTTGACGATCTGCATCGAACCGCCGCCGACCAGCTTCTTGAACTTGACCAGCGAGAAGTCCGGCTCGATACCGGTCGTGTCGCAGTCCATCATGAAGCCGATGGTGCCGGTCGGCGCGAGCACCGAGGCCTGCGCGTTCCGCCAGCCGTTCTTGGTGCCGATCTTCAGCACGCCCTCCCACGCCGCGGTGGCGTGCTTCTGGACGTCCTTGTCGATCTCGTGCACGGTCCGGATCGCGTCGTTCGCCGCGGCGTGCTTGCGCATCACCCGGGTGTGGGCGTCCTTGTTCCGCTCGAAGCCCTCGTAGGCGCCGACGATGCCGGCCAGCTCGGCGGACCGCTTGTACGACGTGCCGGTCATCAGCGAGGTGATCGCGCCGGCGAGCGCGCGGCCGCCGTCGGAGTCGTACGCGTGACCCGTTGCCATCAGCAACGCACCGAGGTTCGCGTAGCCGATGCCGAGCTGCCGGTACGCGCGGGTGGTGACGCCGATCGCCTCGGTCGGGAAGTCCGCGAAGCAGATCGAGATGTCCATCGCGGTGATGATCAGCTCGACGGCCTGAACGAACTTCTCCGAGTCGAACAGGTCGTCGTCGCGGAGGAACTTCATCAGGTTCAGCGAGGCGAGGTTGCAGGACGAGTTGTCCAGGTGCATGTACTCCGAGCACGGGTTGGACGCGGTGATCCGGCCCGTCTCCGGCGTGGTGTGCCAGTCGTTGATCGTGTCGTCGTACTGCAGGCCGGGGTCGGCGCAGGCCCACGCGGCCTGCGAGATCTTGTCGAACAGCGCCCGCGCGTCGACGGTCTCGATCACCGAGTTGTCGAGCCGCGCGCGCAGCCCGAACTCGCCCTTCTCCTCGACCGCACGCATGAACTCGTCCGAGACCCGGACCGAGTTGTTCGCGTTCTGGTACTGCACGGAGGTGATGTCGCGACCGCCGAGGTCCATGTCGAAGCCCGCGTCCCGCAGGACCCGGATCTTCTCCTCCTCGCGCATCTTGGTGTCGACGAACTCCTCGATGTCAGGGTGGTCGACGTCGAGCACGACCATCTTCGCCGCGCGCCGGGTGGCGCCGCCGGACTTGATGGTGCCGGCCGACGCGTCCGCGCCGCGCATGAAGCTGACCGGGCCGGACGCCGTGCCGCCGGAGGACTGGAGCAGTTCCTTCGAGGAGCGGATCCGGGACAGGTTCAGGCCGGCGCCCGAGCCGCCCTTGAAGATCAGGCCCTCTTCCTTGTACCAGTTCAGGATCGACTCCATCGAGTCGTCCACGGCGAGGATGAAGCAGGCCGACACCTGCTGCGGCGAGGACGTCCCGACGTTGAACCAGACCGGCGAGTTGAAGCTGAAGTACTGGTGCAGCAGCAGCCAGGTGATCTCCTGCTCGAAGACCTCGGCGTCCTGCGGCGACGTGAAGTAGCCGTGCTCCTCGCCGGCCTTGCGGTAGGTCTTCACGACCCGGTCGAGCAGCTGCTTGAGGCTCCACTCCCGGTTGTCGTGGCCGAGTGCGCCGCGGAAGTACTTCGTGGTGACGATGGTGGAGGCGTTCACGCTCCAGAAGTCGGGGAACTCCACCCCGCGCTGCTCGAAGACCGTCTCACCCGTCTTCCAGTTCTGCTGCACGACGTCGCGGCGCTCCCACGTCACCTCGTCGTACGGGTGCACGCCTTCGGTGCTGAAGACTCGCTCGATGGTGAGTCCCGCGGGCGCGTTCTTGCGCCCCCGGAACCCGGCCGCCGACCTCTTGGTCGACCCCGAGTGGCCGGTCACCGTCTCTGTCATGGTTGCTCCTCGCCCTGTGTCTACTACCGCGGTCTGTCGGGACCGCCCCGTTGGAGTACTGCGCGACGCCACTACTTGTGGAACTACTTCTCGTTCCCCCGGTTTACGTCTACTGGGCCGGTTATTGGGTCGGCTTCAACTGGCCCGGCTCGGTGCCCTGCGGCTCCTTCTCGGCCCGCAGCAGCGCGATCTCGGTCTCGAAGTCGTCAGCCGACTCGAACTGCCGGTACACGCTCGCGAACCGCAGGTACGCGACCTCGTCGAGCTCCCGCAGCGGCCCGAGGATCGCCAGTCCGACCTCGTGCGCGGGCACCTCCGGCGAGCCGCCGCCCTTCAGCGCGTCCTCGACCTTCTGACCCAGGCGCGCCAGCTGGTCGGCGTTCACCGGCCGGCCCTTGCACGCCTTTCCGACCCCGTTGATGACCTTCTCGCGGCTGAACGGCTCGGTCGCGCCGGAGCGCTTCACGACCGTGAGCTGCATCTGCTCGACGGTGGTGAACCGCTTCTCGCAGACCGGGCACTGCCGCCGGCGGCGGATCGCTCCGCCGTCCTCGGCCACCCGGCTGTCGACCACCCGGGAGTCGGCGTGCCGGCAATACGGACAGTGCACGCGAACACTCCTCCCGTGACCACCCCGGAAGGGGCGGGTTGTGGATCGGCCTGGGGACAACTTGTGTAGAACCTGTGTGCAACCAACCACTACCTGTGGAAAATTACACCCGTGTAACCACTACATATAGGGATCCTAGATCGCTGCTCCGACAGTTTGCAAGCACGCTCGGATTGCCCGGGCGTGTCACAGATTTCAACACCGAAGCGGCCTCGTGTACTCCCGCGTGGCGTCGCCGCGACGACCCTTTCGAGGCGCAAACTACGGCCCGCACAGACCACTCCCCGGAGCCGGCCGAAGCCGCCCCGGGGAGTTGTCCACAGCTCACCGGCCGGGCGCAACGGTCTCCGCTCCGGGCTCGGCCGGAGCCTTCCGCGTCCGCAGTGTCACACCGGCCAGGACGGCGCCCGCGGCCGCGATCACCGCGGCGCCGATGAGCGCCGCCGAGTACCCGTCGGTCAGCGCCGCCGCGTCGTCCAGCAGGTCGGCGCCGTTCGCAGCAGCCACCGCGGTCATCGCGGCCAGCCCCAGCGCGGAACCGATCTGGTAGCTGGTGTTCACGATGCCGGACGCCAGTCCGCCCTCCTCGGGCCGCGCCGACGACAGGGCGATGCCGAGGCTCGGGATGAACGCCAGCGACATGCCAGCCGCCGCGACGAGCGATCCCGGCAGTACGTCGAACCAGAACGAGCCGGTCGGACGCAGCAGCGACAAGATCACCAGTCCGGCGGTGAGGACCGTCATACCGCCGACGAGGGTGTTCTTCGGGCCGACCTTGGCGATCAACTTCGGCGCGACGACGATCATCCCGAGCATGATGAACGTGGTCATCGGCAACAGCGCCGCCCCGCTCGGGAACGCACTCAGCCCGAGGACCTGCTGCAGGTAGAGATTCAGGAAGAACCACATCGGGACCCAGGCCGCGCCGAGCAGGAACTGCGCCACGTTGGCCGCGGCCAGGTTCGGCGTCGCGAAGATCCCGAGCCGCATCAACGGCTCCCGCCGCTTGGCCTGCACGAAGACGAACACGCCGAGCAGTACGACGGCCAGCGCGCCGACCAGCAGCGTCGACGCCGACGCCCAGCCGACCTGCGGAGCGCGGACGATCGCGTAGACGCCCGCGGCCAGTCCACCGGTCACGGTCAGCGCGCCGAAGACGTCGACAGATCCGGGTCGGGCGGCGGCCCGCGGCATCAAGGCCGGCGTGGCGAACAGGGCCGCCAGCGCGATCGGGACGTTCAGGTAGAACACCCACGGCCACGACAGGTACTCGGTGATCACACCGCCGAGGAACACGCCCGCCGTACCGCCGGCCGGCGCCGCGGCGCCGTACAACGCGATCGCCTTGGTCAGCTCACGCGGGTTCGCGCCGAACAGCATCATCAGCAGCGTCAGCGCCGACGGGGCGATCAGCGCGGCACCGATGCCTTGCACCGCCCGGCCCGCGAGTTCGGCACCGACACCGGTCGCGAGCCCCGCGACGAGCGACCCCACGAGCAGGACGCCCCAGCCGGCCGCGAAGACGCGGCGGGCGCCGAGCAGGTCCGACAACCGGCCGCCGAGCAGCAGCAGCCCGCCGAACGCCACGACGTACGCATTGAAGACCCACGACAGGTTGCCCGGGCCGAAGCCGAGGTCGGACTGCATCTTCGGCAGCGCGACGCCGACGATCGAGGTGTCCATGATCACCATGAACTGCGCCGCGGCGATGACGGCAAGCGCCCACCACCGCCGCGGCGACATCGTCTCACTCATATCTAAAACTCCCTACGGGTACGGGGTATAGCTTGGATTGCTCGGATACCATAGGGGGGTATCTACCGAAAGCGCAAGAGTGATCCCGTGGGCGATAGGGTTCAGCGGGACCCAGGGAGGATGTGGTGAGCGTGACCGAACCGGCCGGCGAGCATGCGCAGCACGGTTACATCGGCGACAAGAAGGCGTACCTCGCGCGACTGAAGCGCATCGAGGGCCAGGCCCGCGGGCTGCAGCGGATGGTCGAGGACGAAAAGTACTGCATCGACATCCTCACCCAGATCTCGGCGATGACGAAGGCACTCGAATCGGTCGCACTCGGCCTGCTCGACGACCACCTCGCGCACTGCGTGGTCGACGCCGCCGCGGCCGGCGGTCCGGAGGCCGACCAGAAGATCAAGGAGGCGTCCGCCGCGATCGCACGCTTGGTGCGCTCCTGAGCGGCATGCCTGAGGATGTGCGCATGAAGCCGGTGATTCTCGACGTCGACACGGGACTGGACGATGCGTGTGCGCTGCTGCTGGCGGCGCGGCATCCCGGGCTCGACCTGAAGGCAGTGACGTGCGTCGGCGGGAACGTCGGCATCGACGATGTCGTGCGCAACACCCTCACGGTGCTCGATGCCGCGGGCCGCCCCGACGTACCGGTGGCTCGCGGTGCCGCCGTACCGCTGATCCAGCCGGTGCGGGCGGCTCGGCACGTGCACGGTGAGGACGGGCTCGGGGACCTGGACTGGCCGCGGTCGACGCGGCCGACCGACCCCCGGCATGCGGTCGAGCTGCTGCGTGACGTACTGCGGGACGCCGCCGCGACCGGTGAGCTGATCACGCTGATCCCGCTGGCGCCGCTGACGAACGTCGCGCTGTTGCTGCGGACGTACCCGGAGGCGGCGCGCGGGCTGCGCGAGATCGTCTTCATGGGCGGAGCCGCCGGGATCGGGAATGCGACGGCGTCGGCCGAGTTCAACATCTGGACCGACCCGGAGGCGGCCGCGATCGTGCTGGCCGCGTCCCGTGACCTCGGCATCCCGCTCACCATGTACGGCTTGGACGTCTTCTACGACGTCGTCGTGACACTGGACCAGGCCCGCGCGCTGAGCGGATCCCCCTCGGCGGAGCTGGCCGGGAAGCTGATCGAGAAGCGCAGCGAGCGGTTCGGGTCCGACGGCGGGAGCATCGGCGACGGCGGCGCGGTGTGCGCGGTGATCGACCCGTCCGGCCTGACGACTCAGGAGTACCCGGTGCGGATCGAGTTGTCCGGCGGCTGGTCGCGCGGCCGGACGATCGTCGACACGCGGCACGCGGCCGATGTCGCGAACGACCCGCACAGGCCGGCGACGCCGATCCGGGTCGCGACGGCGGTGGACGGCAAGCGGTACGCCGAGCTGTGGCTGGCGACCGTCAGCTGAGCAGCTCGAGCAACCGGGCGCGTACGCCGTACAGGAACAGGTCGAGGCCCGCGGCGAACAAGTCCTCGGGGGGATCGGACACGACGGCGGCGAGGCTCCATCTGGCGGTGACTTCGAAGAGGTGACGCGCGTCGGACTCCGGTAGGCCGATGCGCACGAGCGCCTCGATCTGGGCGCGGATCAAGGCGGCCCGGGAACCGGCGCCCTGGTCTCGGTCCGGTGCCGCCTTGGACTGGATCAGTCCGGCGAGCCCTGGATGGTCGGCGTAGAAGGCGCGCAACTCGAGCGAGCCGGACCGGGTGAGCTCGATCCACTCGTCGACGGTCGTGAGCTCCTCGTACGCCGTGGTGTCCGCGGTGAACTGGTCGAAGGCGTTCCGGGCGACCAGGTCGAGCAGCTCGGACTTGTTGTGGACGTGGTGGTACAGCGACGGGGCGCGGACGTGCAGACGCTCCGCGACCGCGCGCATCGTGACACCGTCCACGCCGTCGGTGCGGATGACGGCCAGCGCGGCATCGGCGATCGCGGCGCCGGAGATGCCGGCCGCGGCGTGGGACGAAGGATCGCGTCTGCTCACGGAATCTCGTTGTCCGGGGTCGAGGGTCGGAGGTACTGTCTAACGTCGTTAGACAGAATAGCCGAGGATGGTGCCGTGACTGGATTCCGACCCGCGTACCCGCTGCTGACCGAGCGGCTGGAGCTGCGGCCGCACCGGATGGACGACCTGGACGACCTCTTCGCGTTCCACTCCCGGCCGGACGTGGTCCGGTACACGCCGTGGCCGGTGCGGAACCGGGAGGAGACCCGGGCCGCGCTCGAGCGGAAGCTGCCGCAGGGTGAGTTGACCGAGGACGGGCAGTGGCTGGTGCTGGCGATCGAGCTGCGCGAGACCGGGACCGTGATCGGCGAGGTGCTGCTGAAGTGGGCCAGCGAAGCCGACCGTCAGGGCGAGATCGGCTTCGCGCTGCATTCGGACTACCAGGGCAAGGGGCTCGCGGCGGAGGCTGCGCGGGAGATGCTGCGGGTCGGCTTCGACGAGCTCCGGCTGCACCGGGTCGTGGCGATCCTCGACGACCGGAACACCGCGTCGGCGCGGTTGCTCGAACGACTCGGGATGCGCCGGGAGGCACATCATCTGGATGCCGCGTGGTTCAAGGGCGAATGGGCGAACGAGTACGTGTACGCGCTGCTCGAGGACGAATGGCGTGGCCCGAGGCGTTGATCGGACGCCGACACTGCCGGAGAGTTTCGGCAGGGGGCTGCGATGCGGATCGACAACCAGGTCTACGACCGGATCGGCGACGGCTGGTGGGACGAGGAGAATCCGCTCAACCTGCTGCAGGGCAGCTTCACGCCGGGGCGTTTCGCGTACTTCCGCGACGTACTCGCGCGGACCGGGACCGATCCCGCCGGGCGGCGTGTCGTCGACATCGGAAGCGGCGGCGGTTTCCTGGCCGAGGAGTTCTCCCGGCTCGGCTGCCGGGTGATCGGCGTCGACCCGTCGGAGGTTTCGGTCCGTACGGCCGTCGGTCACGCGAGCGCTTCCGGCCTGCCTGTGCGGTACGTCGTCGCGGCCGGCGAACACCTGCCGCTGGCCGACGAGAGTGTCGATCTCGCGTACTGCTGTGACGTGCTCGAGCATGTCGCGGATCTCGACCGGGTGCTCGCGGAGACCGCGCGGGTGTTGAAGCCGGGCGGGGTCTACCTGTTCGACACGATCAATCGCACGTTCGCGTCGAAGGTCCTGGTGATCAAGGTGATGCAGGAATGGCGGCTGACCAGGGCTTCCGATGTCGCGTGGCACGCGTGGGAGATGTTCATCAAGCCGCCCGAACTCGCCGAGGGTCTGCGCCTCCACGCTCTGCGGCTGGGCGAGATCACCGGGCTCGGGGTGCGGGCTCGCAAGCTCGGCGTACTGCGGAACTTCGTCCGGGTGCGGCGGGGCAGGATCAGCATCGGCGAGTTCAGCCGGGCGCTGGACCTCGGGCAGGTGGCGAGCACCCGCGTGTCCTACATGGGCTACGCCGTCAAAGCGCGGTGATCAGCCGGCGACCGGGATCTGCAGGGTCTGGCCGGGAAGGATGTCGGCGGGCGTGGCGAGCTTGTTGAGGTCGGCGATCTTTTCCACGACCGCCACGGGGTCGACGGTCGGGTTGGTGTCCTCGGCGATGGACCAGAGGGTCTGGCCCGGCGCGACCTGCACCGGCACGGTGTGAGTGAAGTGCGGCCCGGGCTCCAGGACGCCTGCGATGCGGAGGCCGAGGACCAGGATCGCGGCGCCGAAGACGAGGACCGACACGGCGGTCAGCAGCATCCGGCCGCGGCGGGTGAGGCGCAGGGCCGGCTCGGGGTGGACCTCTCGACCGAGCGACTCCCCCGAGCAGCCGCGCACCGGGAGCCGGTCGGTGGATGCGCCCTCGATCCGCGGACGGCGGCGCGGCGCGACCACCGGCGGCGGCACCGCCGCAGGCGACGCGGAGCGCGCGACCGGCTCAGCCAAACGCCGCCCGGTCGGGGCCGACGTCGAGCGGCCGGTCGCGGTGGAGGTCGAGTGTCCGGTGGTGGTCGGGGCGGTGGGGTGGGAGATCGGGGGCGGGACCACGCGCAGGGGCCGTGGCGACGCCTGCTGTGAGCGGCGCGGGGCCGGCACGTCGGCGGCGACAGCTGCTGTGCTCATCGGATCCTCCAAGACCTCGGTCGGTGCGCGTTCTGCGGTGCTGGTTCCTGTCTATCGGCCGCCTCCGACAGTTTCGTTGCGGTCCCCACCCCACCGCCCCGGTCTGTTCCGAAGACCACCTCATCCGACCGGCCCGAACACCTGTTCGATCGAACGCCTGTACGAATGATTAACCGACAGCCGCCCGTCGCGCAACCACTTCCAACCGGGACACGCCCAGGAAATTCCCTGCCGCGGCAACACCCCGCGCACGCCTTATAACCTGACACCCGAACAAACATGCGAACCGACACGCCTTCGAACAGATGTTTGAAGAATCTCAGGATTCGGTCTACGGTCATCTCAGTCGAGCAAGCTTCGGCCGGTGGACGATCGCCGGCCCGACCCGAGGAGCAACCAGCGATGGCCAGGACGCCGAGCGGTTCCAGCAAGGACGAGACCGTGGACAAGGCGGCCGACAAGTCGGCGGGCAAGGCGGCGGGCAAGGCGGACCGCACGGTCGCCGAACTGCCCGACGGGCCGGCCGACGCGACCGGGCTGACCCCGCGCCAGCGCCGCGTGCTGGACGTCATCCGCGATTCGGTGGACAGCCGCGGCTACCCGCCGTCGATGCGTGAGATCGGCGAGCGGGTCGGCCTGACCAGCTCCTCCTCGGTGTCGCACCAGCTCCGGGTCCTCGAGCAGAAGGGCCTGCTCCGCCGCGACCCGAACCGGCCGCGCGCGATCGAGGTCCGCTACCCGGGCGAGGTCGACGCGGCCGCCCGCAAGTCGGCGCTCGGCCCGGTGCGCCAGACGGCGTACGACGAGACCGGCGCCGGTGACGCGCACCCGGACGCGGCGTACGTGCCGGTTGTCGGCCGGATCGCCGCCGGTGGCCCGATCCTCGCCGAACAAGAGATCGAAGAGGTCTTCCCGTTGCCCAAGGCAATGGTCGGCGAGGGCACGCTCTTCATGCTGCGGGTCAAAGGTGAGTCGATGATCGAGGCCGCGATCTGCGACGGCGACTGGGTCGTGGTCCGTCAGCAGCCGACCGCGGAGAACGGCGACATCGTGGCCGCGATGATCGACGGCGAGGCGACCGTGAAGACGTTCAAGAAGAGCAAGACCGAGATCCTGCTGCTACCACACAACCCTGCTTTCGAGCCGATCGACGGCAAGGACGCGATCATTCTCGGAAAGGTCGTAACAGTTCTGCGCCGAGTCTGACATATCGGACGGCGAGCGAAGTCGGGCGTGTCGTGTCAGCATTGAGTCATGACGACTGTCTATGACTTCAGCGCGCGCCGGATCGAAGGCAATGAACAGTCTCTTGCCGATTTCCGCGACCAGGTGCTTCTGGTGGTGAACACGGCGTCGCAGTGCGCCCAGACCCCGCAGTACACGGGTCTGCAGAAGCTCTACCGGACCTACCGCCGGCAGGGCTTCTCGGTGCTCGGTTTCCCCTGCGACCAGTTCGGCCACCAGGAGCCCGGCGACGAGAACGAGATCGCGAACTTCTGCTCGACGATCTACCACGTCACGTTCCCGATGTTCGCCAAGATCGACGTCAACGGGTCCCGCACGATCCCGTTGTACAACTGGCTGAAGCGCGAGCAGGGCGGCCTGCTCGGCGGCCGGATCAAGTGGAACTTCACCAAGTTCCTGGTCGGCCGGGACGGCCAGGTGATCGCGCGTTACGCGCCGACAAACTCGCCGGAGAAGCTGGTCGACAAGATCGAGGCCGCACTCGCGGTCCCGGCCCCGTCCCGGGAAACGAACGACTGAATTCCCGGCATTTTCTGCGACAGTTGAACAGAAAGCGTCTCAGCGCCGCAGAACATTCACCGCATTTCGAACATTTCCGCCCGGGACTGCATGTCGTCACCGGACCTGAATGCATTCAGTCGCGTCCGACGAGAACCGATTCCGGGTCGATGTCGAGGCGTAGACCACGCCATACCGGATGCCGGAGGCGGCCGTCGCCGCCCCAGCCGGAGAACGTGACCTCGGCGACCAGCACCGGGTCGAGCCAGTGTGCGCGCCGCCGGTCCGTCGTGGGGATGCCTGCCGGGTCGAAGGCCGGCTTGGCGATCTCGAGCCCGGTCAGCTCGGCGCTCAGCATGTCCAAAGTGGCGAAGTCGAGGCCGGAGCCGACCTTGCCGATCAGGACCAGCTCACCGTCGGAGTAGGCGCCGCAGTAGAAGGAGCCGATTCTTCCTTCCCGGTTCCCCTCCCCCGGGTGCCAGCCGCACAGGACGACGTCCCTGGTCTGCACGGGCTTGATCTTGATCCAGTCGGAGCTGCGCCGGCCTGGCAGGTACCGCGACTTGCGGCGCTTCGCCACCACGCCCTCGAGCCCTTGCGCGGCAGACTGTTCCAGCGCCTCGTCGCCGTCGGTCAACGCCGGCGGAACCTCCCAGAACGGGTCGCCGATGTCCAGCGACTCGAGCAGCCCGCGACGATCGTCGTACGTTGCGTCCAGCAACCACTGGCCGTCGAAGCGGAGCAGGTCGAACAGCCGCACCGAGACCGGCACCTCCGTGATCAGATGCCGGAGCTGGCGTGGATCGCGGACGTGCATCCGCCGCTGCAGCAGGCCGAACGACGGCGCGCCGTTCTCGTCGAGCGTGACGATCTCCCCGTCCAGTACGGCGGGCAGACGCAGACCCGGCGCCTCCGCGAGACCGATGAGCTCCGGGTACCCGCCGGAGACGTCGTGGCTGTTCCGCGACCAGAGCCGGCAGACGCCGTCGTCGACCTCGGCGATAACGCGGATGCCGTCCCACTTCAGCTCGTACGACCAGCCCGCGCCGGACGGCATCTGTCCCAGCGCCGCCATCATCGGCAGCACCGGCGGACCGGTCACCGGACTCATGACCGGCTCATGACTGGCTCATGTCGTCTGCAGTCGCTTCAGGGCCCCGAGCACCTTCTCACGATCGGCGGTCGGCCACATCGGCGGCAAGGAGGCGCGCAGGAACGCGCCGTACCGCTGGGTGACGATGCGGGGGTCGAGAATCGCGACCACGCCGCGGTCCGAGCTGCGGCGGATCAGCCGGCCGGTGCCCTGCGCGAGCAGCAGCCCGGCGTGCGTGGCGGCCACGGCCATGAACCCGTTGCCGCCCGCCTCGTCGACGGCGCGCTGGCGGGCCGCCATCAGCGGCTCGTCCGGGCGCGGGAACGGGATCCGGTCGATGATCACCAGGTTGCAGGTCGACCCGGGCACGTCGATCCCCTGCCACAGCGACAGCGTGCCGAACAGCGAGGTCTCCGGGTCCTCGACGAACTCGCGCGACAACTCGCCGAGCTGTGCGTCGCCCTGGCAGAGCACCTTGAGGTCGGTCGCCTCGCGCACCGCGGCGGTCGCCGCCTCCGCCGCACGACGCGACGAGAACAGGCCGAGGGTCCGGCCGCCGGCCGCGGTGACCAGGTCGATGATCTCTTCGAACTGCTTCTTGCCCAGCCCGTCGCGGTGCGGCGGCGGGAGGTGCTTGGCGACGTACAGGATCGCCTGCTTCTCGTACTCGAACGGGGATCCGACGTCGAGGCCGCGCCACGGCAACGGACCGGTCTCCGACGATTCGTCGAGCTCGGGCATCTCCTCGTCGTCGTCGAGCTTGTCGGCCGGTCGCAGGCCGACCTGGCGGGCGATCGCGTCGAAGTCGCCGCCCAGCGTCAAGGTCGCCGAGGTGAGCACCGCCGTACGGTCGCGAAGGACCAGCTCACGCAGCAGGCCGGCCACGGTGAGCGGGGCGATCCGGAGCTCGTGGCCGAAGCGGTCGCGGTCGATCATCCAGACCACGTCCGCGTCGCTCAGTGCGGCGACCCGCTCGGCGACGTCGAAGATCTCCTTGACCGCACCCTTGGACTGCCGCTTGGCCCCGTCCGGGTCGTCGTCCTTGTCGTCGGACTTCTTGTTCAGGTCGGAGTACATCGCGCGGGCCGCGTCGCGGACCAAGGCGGCGGCCTCCAGGACCGGCCCGTTGGACGCCTCGATCCGGCCCTCGCGGGTGCCGTCGAGCGCGGCGCGGAGCGCGTCGGAGGCGTCGATCAGGTCGTCGGCCTTGTCGTCATCGACGAACCGGCGGGCGCGCTTGGCGGCGCGCTCGACCATCTGCGGTGAGAGCTCGTCGCCCGCGGCGCCGGTGACGCGCGCAGGCAACTCGTGCGCCTCGTCGACGATCACGACGTCGTGCTCGGGGAGGACGATCCGGTTCTCGAAGGCGTCGATCGAGAGCAGCGCGTGGTTCGTGATGATGATGTCGGCCTTGCGGGCCTCATCCTTCGCCTTCTCCGCGAAGCACTCCTCGCCGTACGGGCATTTCTCGGCGCCGAGGCACTCGCGGGCGGCGATGGAGACCTGCTGCCACGCCTGGTACTGGTGCGAGGGAGCGTGGTCGCGGTCGCCGGCGCCGCCGTCGGCCAGTTGCTGCTCGGCCCAGTCGCGCAGCTCGACGACCTGGCGGCCGACCTCACCCGCCGGCGGTACGTCGACGAGCATGCCGTCGTCGTCCGGCGCACCCTCGCGGATCCGGTGCAGGCAGGCGTAGTTGTTCCGCCCCTTCTGGATCGCGTACTTCGGGCGGCGCGGCAGGAGCTTCTCGGTCGCGTCCAGCAGAGCGGGCACATCACGGTCGACGAGCTGCGCCTGCAGGGCGAGAGTCGCCGTGGAGACGACCACGCGACGGTCCTCGATCGCGTGCAGCAGCGCGGGCACCAAGTACCCAAGGGACTTGCCGGTGCCGGTGCCTGCTTGGACGAGAAGATGCGACCCGTCGTGCATCGCGGTGTCCACGGCTTGCGCCATCTCCACCTGCCCCGGCCGGGTCTGACCGGCGATCCCGGACACGGCAGCTTCCAGCAGTTCCCGCACATCTACACCCACCGCCACACCCTAGCCCGCCGGACGGACAGATTTCCGGTCCGGCGGCCGGGGTGTGGATAACCCGCTGTGCTACACGACTGCGCCGCGGTCCGGCTGGGCGTCCCGATCCACCTGCGCGCGCTTCGGACGCGGCGGCGGGGCCGGGTAGCGGCGCTCGAGCTCGAGGAGCAGCGGGGCCGCGGTCAGGTTGGAGGAGTACGTGCCGACGAGGATGCCGAGCAGCAGCGCCAGAGCGAAGTCGGCCAGTGAGTCGCCGCCGAGGAACAGCAACGCGGCGAGGATGAACAGCGTCGAGATACCGGTGTTGACGGTTCTCGGCAGCACGTTCACGATCGCGGTGTCGATGATCGTGCCGAGGTTGTCGGTGGATCGCGCGCTGCGGGTCTCACGGATCCGGTCGAAGACGACGACCGAGTCGTTCACCGTGTAGCCGATGATGGTCAGGATCGCGGCCAGGAAGATGCCGTCGATCGGTTTCCCGGTCCAGGCGAACACACCGACCACGACCGCGACGTTCTGCACCAGCGCCAGCACGGCACCGGCGCCGAAGGTCCAGCGGAACCGCGCGGCGAGATACGCCAACTGGGCGAGCAGGGCGATGCCGAGCGCGATCAGGCCCTTGTTCCGCAGCTCTGCACCGAGCGACGGGCCGATGCTCTCGTTGCGGATCACCTCGGCGTCGCCGCCGATCCTGGCGAGCGACTCCTTGATCTTCACGGCCTCGTCGTCGCTGATCGTCCCGGTCCGCACGGTGATGTCGTCGGTGCCGGAGGCTTGTACGACGGCGGTCGGGTACCCGGCCTCGGCGACGGCGGCGCGTGCCTGGTCCGGCGTGACGCGTTGCGCCGTACTGACCTCGATCAGGCGGCCGCCGGTGAACTCGATGCCGAGGTTCAGCCCGCGGACGGCGACACCGGCCACGCTCACCACGATCGCGACGGCCGTGATCACGAGCCAGCGGCGGCTGTGCTTCATCAGCGACGGCCGGCGGGCCTCCAGCCAGGTCCGCACCCGGCCGTGCCCGGCGATCCCACTCAGGCCCGGGTGGCGCAGGACGAAGCCGCGCGCCACGACGAACTCGGCGAGCACGCGGGTCACCACGAGGGCCGACAGCATCGACGCGATCACGCCGATCGACAGCGTGACGCCGAAGCCGCGGACCGGGCCGGCGGCCAGGAAGAACAGCAAACCGGCAGCCAGCAGGGTGGTGATGTTCGAGTCGGCGATCGCGGACAGCGCGTTCTGGAAGCCGCTGCGGAGCGATCTCCGCAGGCCGTCCGTGCGGCCGGCGATGTAGTCCTCCCGGGCGCGTTCGAAGACCAGGACATTCGCGTCGACCGCCATACCGATCGCCAGGACGAATCCGGCGAGGCCTGGCAGCGTCAGCGTGGCGCCGAGCGCGGTGAGAGCGGCGTACGACATCGCGGCGTACCCGAGCAGGCCGATGACCGCCATCAGGCCGACGAGGCGGTAGACGATGATGATGAACAGCGCCGTCAGCGCCAGGCCGATCATCGCGGCGAGCGCGCTGGCCTGGATCGCGTCCTGGCCGAGCGACGGGCCGACGGTGCGCTGATCGATCACCTCGACCGGTACCGGCAGGGCGCCGCCGGAGATCAGCGCGGCGAGATCCTTCGCGCTCTCCTCGGTGAACGAGCCGGAGATCGTGGTGGTGCCGCCGGCGATGCCGGTGTTGCAGAGCTGGTTGCCGCCGTTCGGGTCGACCTGCGGCGAGCTGATCACCTCGTTGTCGAGCACGATCGCGATCAGGCGCTGCGGCGTACCGACCGGCTGGCAGGCGGCCTTGCCGGTGATGTTCGCCCAGATCTTGCCGCCGTCGCCCTTGAAGTTCATCTCGACGAACCAGCCCTGCGCGACCTGCTGCGGGTCGAGCCGGTGCTCGGCGCCGCTCACCAGCTCGCCGGTCATCGCGGGCTTGGCGAGGCGCAGGAAACCCTGACCGCTCTCGGGCTGCAGGTACGTCTCCCCCGCCGCCGGTTTGGCCGGCTTGGCCGCCACCTGGTCGAGGACCTCGTGGAAGGTCAGCTGCGCGGTCTTGCCGATCACCTTCGCGGCCTCGCGCGGGTCCTGCACACCTGGCAGCTCGACGATGATGCGCTTGTCGCCCTGGCGGGTCACGTTCGGCTCGCTGACACCGAGCGCGTCGATCCGCCGGTGCAGGACCTGGGTGGCCTTGTCCGTGGTCTCCTTGGTCGCCTTGACCGTCGGCGAATCCTTCGCCTCCAGGACGATCTGCGTCCCGCCGCGCAGGTCGAGACCGAGCTGTGGTTTCGCGGTCAGGGTGACATACGTCGCCCCCGCGAGGACCAGGAACGCGAGAAGCGCGCGGACAAGGGACGACCGGTTCACCGAAGCCTCCGGAGCTGGGCACCCGCTGTGCGAGTGTCATGACAGAGAGCATCCACGTGGATGTGGAACGCACAGTGTACGGACGCCATTCAACCGGCCGCTACACAATCGCACAAGCGACGGCGTCGCGCGTGCGAAGCCCCGCTTGCCTGTGCAGCCGCTAGCTTCGTCGCTCCGCCGCTCCTCAAACGCGGCCGCTCCGCGCGCTCCCACCCCACTCCCCGAGCATTTGCCTCCGGCTGACACCGGGAGTTGCAGCTGGCGCCGGGCTTGTGGGCTGGCGCCGCGTGCTGGAGTCGGGGTCGTCGAGTCGTGGAGATTGGCGGTGAAATCCAACCGATATCCACGACTCGACTCAGGGCCTGGGAGCCAACAGCCACGACTCGGAGTCGAAGGCGGCGACCATTCAGAGCCAGCTCGTCGCAAGCGAGTGCCAGCGAGCAACTCGCGGGCGCCAGCCCACAACTCCGGCGGCAGCCGGATACGGTCGGCGGAGCCGCAACCCCGCGGCGCCAGCCGCAACTCCCCGGCGCCAGCCGGGGAGTTGATGCTTCGGGCGCTAGCCCGGGGTCCGTGGGAGCGCGCGTCGCGGCCGTGTCTGAGGAGCGGAGCGACGAAGTTGGCGGCTGGGCCGGATTACTCGCTGAATCCGTTTTCGATGGCGTACCGGACGAGTTCGGCTCGGTTGTGGAGTTGGAGTTTGCGGAGGGTGTTCTGGACGTGGTTCTCGACGGTGCGATGGGAGAGGACCAGGCGGGTGGCGATCTGTTTGGCGGTGAGGCCGCGGGCGACGAGGCGGAGTACTTCGGCTTCGCGGTCGGTGAGCCGGGGGACCTCGGGGCCGGTGCTGCCCAGGCGGCGGTACTCGCCCAGTAGCAGTCCGGCGAGGCCCGCGCTGAAGATCGCGTCGCCTTCGGCGGTCCGGCGTACGGCGTCGTCGAACTCGTCCAGCGATGCGGATTTCACCAGGTAGCCGGACGCGCCGTTCTTCACGGCGGCGAGTACGTCGTCCTGCTCGGCGCTGGCCGACAGCACCAGGACGCGGGTGTCGGGGAGGGCTGTGGTGATCTCGCGGGTCGCGTCCACGCCGGAGCCGTCGCCGAGCTGGAGGTCCATGACGACCACGTCGGGACGGGTCGCCAGCGCGATCTTCACGGCGCTCGCGACGTCCGCGGCGGTCGCGCACACGTCGTACCCGCGACTGCCCAGATCCCGGGCCACGCCTTCGCGCCACATCGGGTGGTCGTCGACGATCATCACACGCGTCATGCGGTCACCACTTTCAGTTCCCATTCGGTTCCTTCGCCGGGGGCGGTGCGGACGGTGACGGTGCCGCCGAGGTCGGCGATGCGGCCGCCGATCGACTGGCTCACGCCGAGGTGCCCGTCCACGTGGGCCTGCTCGAGACGGGCGGGGGTGGTACCGATCCCGTCGTCGCGCACCGACACCACGACCTCCTCGCCGAGGTCCTCGACCACGACCCACGACCGGGCCTCCGGGCCGGCGTGCTTCACCACGTTGCTCAGCGCTTCTTTGACCGCGGCAACCAGTTCGGCGGCGGCCGGTGCGGGCAGCAGGACCTGGGCGGCCGGTACGACGACGTCGACCCGGGTCGTGGCCAGCGGCAACAAGAGTCCACACAGATCAACGCGATCCCCCTCCGCCACGGCAGGGCGCGTCGACATCAAGGTGCGGAGGGCAACTTCCTGTTCGGCGGCCAGCCGGGCCAGCTCGGTCGCCTCGCCGCCGATCGCCGTACCGCGCCGCTGCACCTGGGCGAGGACCTGCAGTACGCCGTCGTGGATCGAGCGACTGAGTCGCAGCCGCTCGGCGGTCGCGCTCTCCACGGCGATCGCCTCGCGCAGCCGCCGTCCCGCCTGCCGCAGGGTCGACGCGGCGTACCCGACGACCAGACCGGCCACCAGCAGCAGCTGAACATTGCTCAGGATCTTCGCCGCGTGCTCGACGCCGCGCAGCGAGAGCAGCGCCAGGCTGATCGTTGCCGCGCCGAGCAGCCCGCCGTCGCGTCCGCGGGAGATCGCCAGTGCGAGGACCGGCCCGGCGGCCCACACCGACGTGAGCACGGAGGCCCCGGCGCGGATGTCGAGCAGCGGTTGCGCCCACAACGTCGCGTACATGCAGCCGACCGTCACCACGAGATCCGCGAACGCGAGCCGCGTGTTGCGCCGGCCCCAGCGGCGGCTGTAGCCGTACGACGAGATCAGCGTCCAGACGCCCATCACGGCCAGCTGGAGCACCGCGCCGTACGGGTGCACGATGCCGTCCCAGCGGGTCCAGACGCCGAAACAGGCGAACCCCCAGGTGAGGATGCGGAACACGACCAGCGCTCGCCACAGGGGCTGCAGCAGGTCGACCGTCTCGCGCTCCACGCGCACAGTCTGCCAAGGCAAAGGGCTGGGGAGCGTGAGCCCTTCTACTCAGACACGCAGGATTCCCCGCTGATTCACAGCTTTTCCTCAGGATCCACTTCAGCTGGGCGGATTTTCCCCGTACTGTCGCGCGCACACGCTCGGGGGAGCTACGAACACACTGCGTCATCGACAACGGAGGGGAATCGTGCGCAAGTTACCCGCCGGGCTGTTCAGCCTGGCCTTGGCGGCGACGACCGGGCTCGGCATCGCCGCGGCCTCGTCCGGGAACGCCGCCACACCGTCCACGCAGGGGTCGGCGCCCGCCGCCAGTGAGCCCGCACCGGTATCCGACGAGCTGCCCAGCCCGCTCGAGGACAAGCGCCGCGAGCTGCGGCAGGAGGCGCTGACCAAGGTCATCAACGGCCAGGCCACGCCCGAGCAGCGCAACGGCAGCACGGTCGTCAAGCTCGGCACCAAGGCCGCCGGCGCGAAGGGCGTCAAGAACGCGGCCGGCAAGGTCGACCAGTACGTCGAGCTGTCCCGGGAGAAGACCGACAAGATCTTCGTCGTGCTCGCCGAGTTCGGCAACGAGCGGCACCCGAGCTACCCGGACAAGGACCAGAACGCGAACATCCCCGGCCCCGCCACCTTCGAGGGCCCGCTGCACAACGCGATCCCGGCGCCGGACCGCTCGGTGGACAACTCCACCGTCTGGCAGGCCGACTACAGCCGGCAGCACTACCAGGACATGTACTTCGGCACCGGCAACTCGCTGAAGAAGTACTACGAGAAGCAGTCGTCCGGCCGGTACTCCGTCGACGGTGAGGTCACCGACTGGGTGAAGGTCAAGTACAACGAGGCGCGGTACGGCCGGTCGAACGGCTACCCGTGCGGCGGCAACGTCTGCAGCAACACCTGGTACCTGATCCAGGACGCGGTCAACCAGTGGGTCGCGGACCAGGAGGCCAAGGGCCGGACCAAGGCCGAGATCACCGCGGACCTGAAGTCGTTCGACCAGTGGGACCGCTACGACTTCGACGGTGACGGCAACTTCAACGAGCCGGACGGCTACATCGACCACTTCCAGATCGTGCACGCCGGCGGCGACCAGGCCGACGGCGACCCGCAGCAGGGCGAGGACGCGATCTGGTCGCACCGCTGGTACGCCGGGTTCCCGGGTGGTCCCGCGACCAACCCGAACGGCGGCGCGCAGATCGGTGACACCGGCCTGTACGTCGGCGACTACACGATCCAGCCGGAGAACGGCGGCGTCAGCGTGTTCGCGCACGAGTTCGGCCACGACCTCGGTCTGCCGGACGAGTACGACACCTCCGGTGCGGCCGTCGAGAACGGCGTGAACTGGTGGACGCTGATGGCGCAGAGCCGGGTCAGCGCGGCCACGGACGGCGGCATCGGTGAGCGCGCCGCCGACCTGAACGCGTGGGACAAGATCCAGCTCGGCTGGCTCGACTACGAGATCGTGGCGGCCGGCCAGAACCGGACCGTCGAGCTCGGCCCGCACGAGTACAACTCGACGAAGGCCCAGGGCCTGGTGGTGACGCTGCCGAAGAAGGAGGTCACGCACCAGCTCGTCCAGCCCGCGACCGGGACGAAGTCCTGGTGGAGCGGTCAGGGCAACGGCTTCACGCACACGATGAGCCGCCAGGTCACGCTGCCGGCCGGTCAGCCCGCGAGCCTCACGTTCCAGGCGAACTGGGACATCGAGGACTGCGGTCCGGACGCGTGTGACTACGCCTACGTCGACGTGAACGACGGGACCGGCTCGAAGCCGATCAAGGGCAGCATCACGAAGGACGCCGAGGGCAACGGCATCGACGGCAAGAGCGCCGGCTGGGTGCCCGCGACGTTCGACCTGTCGGCGTACGCCGGCAAGACGATCACCCTGCAGTTCCGCTACGCCACCGACCCGGCGGCCGGCGGGATCGGGTTCTTCGCCGACGACATCAAGGTGACGTCGGGCTCGACCACGGTCGTCGACTCGGGTGCGGAGACCTCCCCGGAGGGCTGGACGCTGAACGGCTTCAGCTCGGTCGGCGCGTCGTACACCAGCCTGCACGACAACTACTACCTGGCGTCGAACATCAACTACACCTCCTACGACCAGTACCTGAAGACGGGTCCGTACAACTTCGGTTGGGCGAACTCGCTGCCGGACAAGGTGGAGCACTTCCCGTACCAGGACGGCCTGCTGGTCTGGTACTGGGACACCTCGCAGGAGGACAACAACACCAACGAGCACCCCGGCGAGGGCCTCGTCCTGCCGATCGACTCGCACCCGACTCCGATCAACCGTCTCGACGGCCAGATCTGGCGTCCGCGGATCGCGGCGTACGACGCTCCGTTCGGTCTCGAGAAGGCGGACTCGTTCACGCTGCACGTGAACGGACAGGCCAGCTACATCCGCGGCCAGAACGCCGTACCGACCTTCAACGACAGCAAGTCGTACTGGACCGCGGACCAGCCGACGAGCAGCGTGAAGATCCCCAACAACGGCGTCAACATCAAGGTCCTGTCGAAGACCGGCACCTCGATGACGGTCCAGGTGACCAAGCGCAAGTGACGTCCTGAAACAGCAAGCGGCCCCCGAGGAAACTCGGGGGCCGCTTCGCGTTCGCTCAGACCGCTGCGTACGGCGTGAGGTCGCCGGCCAGGGCGGGGTGTACCCGGGCGGTGATGCGGGTGCCGTCCGCGGTGTGTTCGAGGTGTTCGACCGAGCCTTCGGAGTGGATCCGGGAGACCAGGTCGCCGCGGTCGTACGGGAGCAGGACGTCGAGGGAGATGTGCGGCTGCGGCAGCGCGCCCTCGATCAGCTCGCGGAGCTTGTCGATGCCCTCGCCGGTGCGCGCGGACACGACGATCGCGTTCGGCTCCCGGTGCAGGATCGGGGCCAGCGCCAGCGGATCGGCGGCGTCGGCCTTGTTGATCACCACGATCTCCGGGACGTCGGTCGCGTCGATCTCGGCCAGCACCTCACGGACCGCCTGGATCTGCGCGATCGGGTCCGGGTGCGAACCGTCGACGACGTGCAGCAGCAGGTCCGCGTCGGTGACCTCCTCCAGCGTCGACCGGAACGCCTCGACGATGTCGTGCGGCAGGTGCCGGACGAACCCGACCGTGTCGGTCAGCGTGTACACGCGGCCGTCCGCGGTCGTCGTCCGGCGGGTCGTCGGGTCCAGGGTCGCGAACAGCGCGTCCTCGACCAGCACGCCCGCGCCGGTGATCTGGTTCAGCAGCGAGGACTTGCCGGCGTTGGTGTACCCGGCGATCGCCACCGAGGGAACCAGGTTCCGGCGCCGCTCCTGACGCATCGTCGACCGGGTGCTCTTCATCTCCTTGAGCGTCCGGCGGAGCTTCGCGATCTTGGTGTTGATCCGGCGCCGGTCGGTCTCGATCTTGGTCTCACCGGGACCACGGCCGCCGATACCGCCACCGGCAGCACCGACGCGGCCACCGGCCTGGCGGGACAGGTTTCCACCCCAGCCACGCAGGCGCTGCTTCATGTACTGCAGCTGAGCCAGCTCGACCTGGGCCTTGCCTTCCTTGCTCTTCGCGTGCTGCGCGAAGATGTCCAGGATCAGCGCGGTCCGGTCCACGACCTTGACCTTGAGCTTGTCCTCCAGGTTGCGCAGCTGCGCGGGCGCCAGCTCGCCGTCGGCGATCACGGTGTCGGCGCCGAGCGACGCCACCAGGTTGCGCAGGTCGGCGACCTTGCCGGAGCCGATGAAGGTCGCCGGGTCGGGCTTCTTGCGGCGCTGGATCACGCCGTCGAGCACCTCGGAGCCGGCGGTCTCGGCGAGCAGCTTCAGCTCGGCCAGCGAGTTGTCCGCGTCCTCGGCGCTGCCCTCGGTCCAGACGCCGACCAGCAGCACCCGCTCGAGCAGCAGCTTGCGATACTCGACCTCGCTGATGTCGGTCAGCTCGGTCGACATACCGACCACGCGGCGCAGCGCCTGGCGCTCCTCGAGGTCGAGGCCCTCGGTGGTCAGATCCTGGTCATACTCATCGTGACCCGTCAACGAAGCGCCGGAGTCATCGCCCTCGATGAGGTCGGTTTCGACGTCGGTGGTCTCGTATGCCTGTGAATGGGTCGTCATATACCTTCCATGGTGGCACGGGCTCCTAGTACAGGCGACCCGTTTACCAGGAGTCAACGCCCCACGCAGGAATCAGATTCCCAACCAGGCCCGATCGAACTCGCCGCGCGCGTGCAGCACTGCCGGTCCGGTCAGTTCCAGATGATTGTCGGCACGCCACGTGACCGACACTTCACCGCCTGGTACGCCGACGCGGTACGTCACCGGAAGTTCGTCGCGGGCCTGGCGCGCGGCCGCGACCGTGACGGCACAGGTGCCCGTCCCGCAGGACCGGGTCTCCCCCGCGCCCCGCTCGTGCACCCGCATCTGGACGTCGTGCGCACCCCGGCGTACGACGAACTCGATGTTGACACCCTCCGGAAACGCCTCAGCCGGAGACCAGCCGGGCTGATCGCACAGGTTGCCGGGCTCCTCCAGGCTGTCGACGAACGCGACGGCGTGCGGGTTGCCCATGTCCACGGACACGGCGGGCCACTGGTGACCGTTGGCCTCGACCACGATTCCGGCCGCTGCGGGGAGCGTCGGCTCGCCCATGTCCGCGGTCAGCGTGCCGTCGTCGTTCTGCCGGACCTCCTTGACGCCCGCGCGCGTGCCGACCCGGACCGGTTTGCCGTCGATCAGGCCCGCCTCGGCGAGGTACTTCACGAAGACCCGGACACCGTTCCCGCACATCTCCGCGATCGAACCGTCCGCGTTGCGGTAGTCCATGAACCAGTCGCCGCCGTCCGCGACGTAGGACTGCTGGTCGCCCCGGATCACCCGCAGCACCCCATCCGCGCCGAGCCCCGCGTGCCGGTCGCACAGGAACCGCACCACGGCCGCGTCCAGCTCGCCGTGCACGGAACCGTCCGGGTCGGGCAGAACCACGAAGTCGTTCTCCGTGCCATGGCCCTTCAGCCAGGGAAACGTACTCATGCGGACAGCGTACGGTGTCGTCCGTGCAGCTGATCGCGTACTTCTGGGAGCGGGACGACGCCGTCGCCGTCGCGGACCAACTGGGCGGTGAGGTCGGCCGCGGGCGGTTCCACGGGGAGGACGACGACGAGGATCACCCGTGGGTCGTCGTACTGGAGGACGTGGACCGGGCCGCGCTGGATGCGTTGCTGGCTGAGCACGACGGGTGGCTCGACACCGAAACGGACGAGGCGCCGGCAGCTCCTCCCCCGCTGCCGGACCGGCCGAAGCGGTTCAAGGGTCGGCAGCTCGACAGGTAGAGCACCGGCGAGACGGTGTACGCGCGGACACGATCACGCTCAGGTGCACTATGTAGGCGCTTTGTACGTACTGTTCAGCTGGCGACAACCCGGCCGGCACGGCGACCGGTCGGTGTGCTGTTGGTGAAGGCTGGCTGGCCGGCGAGGAGGACGTGCCGTACGCCGACGGACAGCTGCCAGGGGTCGTCGTACGTCGACTTGTCGGCGACCTGGGCCGCGTCGAGGACGACCAGGTCGGCCATGGCGCCGGGTTGGATCACACCGCGGTCGGACCAGCCGAGGCGGGAGGCTGGGAGCGAGGTCATCCGGCGGATCGCCTCGGGAAGGGTGAGGACACCCCGGTCGCGGGCGTAGTGGCCGAGGACGCGCGGGAAGGTGCCGAAGTTGCGGGGATGCGGGTGGCCCGGTCCGGTCGCGTCCATGATCCAGCCGTCGCTGGCGACCGCGGTCCGGGGATGTTCGAGGACCGTCGTCACATCGTCCTCGCTCATCGCATGGTTCACGACGCTGACCGCGGCGTGGTGCGACTCGAGGATGCGGAGCACGATCTCGGCGGCGTCCACCCCGTCCCGCCGGGCGATCTCGGCGAGGCTCAGGCCGCGGCAGTCCGCGTAGCGCCCGGGTGGGAGGGATGCGATCACGACGGTATCGGGTGAGAGCAGGACGTCGGCCCGCAGAGCGTCCGCGATCCGTGCTCGTTCGGCGGGATCGGCAAGCCTGGCGAGCAACGCGGGGCGACGAGCGCTGCCTCGCGCGGGTGCCGGTAGCGTCTCGTCGGCGAGCGCCCAGGTCGGCAGCCTGGTGGTCAGCGTCGTGCTCGTCGCCGTGTACGGGTAGGCATCCCAGCCCAGGTCGACATCGTCGACCCGGTCCAGCAGTTCGAGGGCCGCGGCGACCAAGCCGTAGTTGGCCTTGCCAACGGCTTTCAGGTGCGAGATCTCCAGCCGTGCGCCGCCGGCCCGTGCGGCCGCGATCGCCTCGTCAAGTGCGGACAGCAGGCCGGCGCCTTCGTTGCGGATGTGGGTCGAGTACAGCAGACCGCACTCGGCGGCAGTGCCGACGAGCGCGGCAACCTCTTCCGGTGACGCGTAGGTGCCTGGCGCGTAGATCAGGCCGGTGGAGAAGCCGACGGCACCCTGGTCGGCCGCCGCGCGCAGCAGGTCCTGCATCGTCCGGAGCTCGGACGGCGACGGCGGTCGCTGCGCGCTGCCCATCGCGGCGATCCGCAGCGTGCAGTGGCCGACCTGGAGGGCGAGGTTCACGGCCGGTTCCAGCGTCGTCGCGAAGCCGGCGAGGTCGTGCCACGACCAGTCGTGCCGGGGATCGAGGAACGCCGTGCCCGCCCGCAGGGTCTCGAGATCGGTGATCGGGAACGGGGACCAGCCGCAGTTCCCGGCGACGAGAGTGGTGACGCCCTGGGTGAGCTGCGACGCTGCCGCCGGACTCGAGCCGAGACTGAAATCCGCGTGCGAGTGCAGGTCGACGAATCCCGGTGCCACAATGTTGCCTGTGGCATCGATGACCTCTGCGTCGGACACCGGATCGCCGGGCGGCAGCACCGCGCTGATGCGCTCCCCCTCGACGAGCACGGTACCGGGCCTGAGCTCGGCGCCGGTGCCGTCCGCGACCAGGCCGCCGGTCAGCGCCACGCGCATCGAATCACTCCTGTTCTGGTCCGAGGGACAGCTCGGCGACCGTGCCGGCGGCGATCAGCTCGCGATCCACGGCATGCCCGAGACCGGGTGCCTCAGGCACCTGGACGACGCCCCGGACCGCGGTCACGGCGGGTACGACGACATCCCTGGCGTAGTACTTCTCCGAGGCGGACACATCCGATGGGAGGGTGAACCCGGGGAGAGCGGAGAGCGCGACGTTCGCCAGCCGGCCGATCCCGAATTCGTGCATGCCGCCGCACCAGACCGGGATCCCGGCGTCCCGCGCCCGGTCGTGCGCTTCACGCGCTGGGGTCAGCCCGCCCATCCGGGACACCTTGATGTTGAGGACCTGCAGCGCTTGTAGTTCCAGCGCGGTCTCCAGGTCGGCGACCGTCTCGATGCTCTCGTCGAGGCAGACAGGGGTGCTGATCCGGCGCTGCAACTCGGCGTGGGTGAGCAGGTCGCGGGGCGCGAACGGTTGCTCGATCATCGTCAGCCGGTAGGCGTCCAGCTGTTGCAGGTGTGCCAGGTCGTCGGCTGTGTAGATGCCGTTGGCGTCGACATGTAGATCGAGCTCCGGGTACGCCGTACGCACGGCACGAACCGGTTCGATGTCCCAGCCCTGGGCGATCTTCAGCTTGACCCTCGGATACCCGGCGTCGACCTGACGCTGTACCTGTCCGAGCAGTTCGTCGATCGTCGGCTCGATGCCGAGCGAAACACCCGCGACGACCTCGGTCCGTGTCCCGCCCAGAACTGTCGCGAGCGGCAGTCCGTGGGTCTCTGCCCACAGGACCCAGGTCGCCATGTCGACGCCTGCTTTGGCGAAGTTGTTGCCGCGGACCTTGGACCACCTGCGGGCGAGCTGATCCGGATGCGTCCAAGGGGTATCCAAGACGGCGGGCAGCAAGTATTTCGAGGCGATGTGCCAGCAGGTCTCGACCGTCTCGGGGGCGTAGAACGGGTCGGAGGACGACGCGATCTCGCCCCAGCCGACCGCGCCGGACGCGTCCTCCAGCTCGACCAGGACGTGGTCGAGGAACGCCTTGCGGTGCGAGCTGGTCCGGAACTCGTGCACCAGCGGCATCCGGACCCGGTGCAGCCGGGCGGCGACGATCTTCAGGTCAGTTGACATACAACCCCAGCTCCGTGTTCAACCGGTCGCGCTCCATCAGCCGCCGGCGCGCGCCCTTCGCACTCGCCGTGGTCAGCGTCGCGAGGACATGCAGCACCGAGGCGACGACCGTCGGCGAGTCGACGTACGACGCGCTGCCGGTCGCGACGTAGATGCACTGGTCGGCGAGCTTCGCCAGCGGCGCGTCCTCGAAGTCGGTGACCGCGACGAGTTCACCGCCCGCCTCGACGAAACGGCGGGCGATCTCGACGGTGTCGCGGCGGTACCGGCGGAACGAGAACGCCACCATCAGGTCGTTGGACCGGACGTCGGCCAGCACGTCGACACCGCGCACCACGGTGCCGTCGATCAGCGTTACCTGGGAGAGCCCGACGCCGAGGTCGAACGCCAGCAGGGACGCGTACGAGAACGACTTCGCCGAGCCGATGATGAAGCGCCGGCGGGCGGCGACGATCCGGGCCGCGGCCTGGGCGATCGACTCGTCGGTGAGGATCTGGTCCAAGGCCTCGTCGATCGAGGCGCGCTCCTGCTCGACGACGCGGCGCTGCAGCATCGTGGACGAGCGGCGCTGCAGCCGGGCGTCGTACCGCTCGTGAGGGGTCGCGAGTTCGCGGTTCAGCGGGTCGTCAGGCATCGTCGGCCGGTCCGAAGTAGTAGGCGCCGGCGCCGTCGGCGAGCCGGCGGCACGAAACGGCGACGAGCCCCTTCGCCAGCAACTCCTCGAAGGACCGCCGCAACTCACCCGCGTCGGCCGGCACGACCAGTTCGGTCAAGCCGGACGGTGTGCTGGGCTGCTCACGGGTCAGATCCCATTCGACGATCACGCGGTCGGTGCCCGGGCCGTACATGTCGGGAGCGAACCAGCGGCCGCGGGCGCCCAGCACGTCGAGGTTGAAGTGCGCGTTGCGGATCTGCGCCGGATCGTAGGTCCAGCGCATCCGCGACATGCCATGACTGAGGGCAACTTCGCGCTGGGCGTGCTTGAGCATCCGGCCGAGGCCGTGCCCTTGCTGGTCGGAGGCGACGACGGCCGACTGCGAGTAGTGGTAGAAACCGCGCCGGTCGGTGGCGCAGAAGCCGTACGCGAAGGCGACCAGCACGTCGTTCTGGTCGAGGATGCCGACCACCGAGCCGCCGTTGCTCGCCAACGCGCCGAGCAGCCGCGGGTTCAGCCCGTACGCCGGGTCGAGGTAGCCGAAGACCTCGCGGTACAGCGTCGAGGCCTCGGCGAACCTCGCCGCCGTGGTGAGCGAGACCGCGCGGAAGCTCACCTCAGAGATACGATTCATATCTCGATCCTAACCTCGCTCAATCCACGCTGGTCAATCGCCGATCGGATGATGATACGTTGACTATCCATGAGCATCGAGCGACTCAGGGAGTACGTCGGCGCGGAGACCCCGACCGGTGACGCGACCGCGCTGAACGCCTTCGCCGACCGGCTGGCGGCGCGCTACGCGGAGCTCGGCGGGACCGTCCGCCGGGTGCCCACGCCGACCGGCGACCATCTGGTGGCCGACTTTCCCGGGCGCGCCGGCGAGGCGCCGCTGCTCTTCCTGGCGCACCACGACACTGTCTGGCCGATCGGGCAGCTGACCGACGCAATGCCGTGGCGCGAGGCGGACGGGATCATCCACGGCCCCGGCGTGTTCGACATGAAGGGCGGCCTCGTCGTTCTCGAGACCGCGCTGGAGCAGGTCGCCGACCGCGACCACCGCCCGCTGCGGGTCGTGGTCGTCGCGGACGAGGAGATCGGCTCCCCGTCGGCGCGGGAGCTGGTGACGGCCGAGGCAGCCGGCGTGTACGCCGCTTTCGGCTTCGAGCCGCCGCATCCGAACGGCGACCTGAAGACGTCCCGCTGGGGCAGCACGCGGGTCCGCATCGAGGTCACCGGCCGCGAGGCACATGCCGCTCTCGATCCGGCGAGCGGTGTGTCCGCGATCGACGAACTCGTCGACCAACTGGTCGCCGTCCGGCGGATCGTCGCCGAGCACGACGAGGTGCTGTGCAATGTCGGCACGATCACCGGCGGCGGCCGCACGAACGTCGTACCGGGCTCGGCGGCGGCCGACATCGGGTTCCGTTTCGTCGATCCGTCGACGGAGGAGTCGGTGCTGGCGGCCGTCACCGCGTTGCGGCCGGTGCGGGACGCTCAGCTGACGGTGCGGGTGATGTCGAACCGGCCGGCCTGGCAACCGTCACCCGCGAGCGACGAGCTGCTGGCGAAGGTGGCCGCGGCCGGACGGTCCGTCGGCCAGGAGGTCGGCGGTGCGGCCGCGTCCGGCGCGGCCGACACCAACCTGACCGGATGGTTGGGGATCCCAACGCTGGACGGCCTGGGCCCGCTCGGCAAGGGGGCCCACGCCGTCCACGAACAGATCGTCGCGGCGACCTTGGCCGAGCGCGCCGGCCTGGTCGCCGCGATCATCACCGCACTCTGACGGGCCAGGCCGTTCCGGCCGCTCCCCCACCGCGCCGGGCCGGTTCCGCGGCCGCGAGGATCGCGCCGCCCGGCAAGAACTCCAGCGCCGCGACCGCTCCGATCTCGGAGGCCGAGCTTCCCGGTGCACCGGCGGGCGTGAACGTGTGGCCGTACGGCGCGAGCGCCGCGCCGTACCGGTCGATGAACGCCTGCTCCGCGGTCACCGAGGCGGTGTTGCGCTGCGATGCCCGCGGCGCCGCGATCGCCTCGGGCAGCGTCATGCCGCGGTCGAGCCGGTTCGTCAGCGTCTGCAGGACGGTCGTGATGATCGTCGAGCCGCCCGGTGAGCCGAGCGCGATGTACGGCCGCCCGCCGCGCAGCACGATCGTCGGCGACATCGACGACCGCGGCCGCTTCCCGGCCTCGACCCGGTTCGGGTCCTTCGGGTCCGGTACGGCGGAGAAGTCGGTGAGCTCGTTGTTCAGCAGGAAGCCGCGCCCGGGCACGGTGATCCCGCTGCCGCCGGTCTGCTCGATCGTCAACGTGTAGGACACCACGTTGCCCCACTTGTCGGCCGCGACCATGTGCGTCGTCGACCGTCCCTCGGTGTCCGGACGCTCCTCGACCGCACTGCTCTTGCCGCACTTCGAGTAGTCGCCGTCGGGCGAACCAGCCTTGACCGGCTTGGTCGCCGCGTGCTGCGGGTCGATCAGGCAGGACCGCTCGGCCCCGAACCCCTTCGACAACAGTTCCTTCAGCGGTACGTCGACGTACGCCGGGTCGCCGACGTACGCGCCGCGATCCGCGAAGGCCAGAGCGGACGCCTCGAGATAGGTGTGCAGCGCCTGCGTCGTCGACATTTGCCGGATGTGCTGCGGCTGCAGGATGTTCAGCGCCTCGCCGACGGTGCTGCCGCCCGAGGACGACGGCGGCATGCCGTAGACGTCCAGGCCGTCGTACCTGACCTTCGTCGGCTTGCGGTCGATCGTCTTGTACGCCGCGAGGTCGCTGGTCTGCAGGTAGCCGGGGAAGAACGGCAGCGTGGCGTCCGCGGTCTTCGGCGGATTCTTGGCGACGGCCGCCATCTCACCGGCCAGCGCTCCGCTGTAGAACGCCGACGGTCCCTGCTGACCGATCAGCTTGTAGGTGGCCGCGAGCTCGGGGTTCTTGAACAGCGAGCCGACTTGCGGCGCGTCACCGTTCGGCAGGAACAGCTTGGCGGTCGGGACGACCTGCGCGAAGCGGTCCTTGTTCTCCAGCGTCTGCAGGCGGAACGTCGGGTCCACCACGAAACCGCGGTCGGCCAGGTCCGCGGCCGGCTTCAGCGCCTTGCCGAGCGACAGCGAACCCCACTGTTCCAGGGCCCGGTCCCACGTCGCGAGCGTTCCCGGTACGCCGATCGACACACCCGACGTCACGAGCTGCGCGAACGGATACGCCTGGCCGGTCGCGGGGTTGACGAACGCGTTCGACGGCATCGTCGCGGGCGCGGTCTCCCGGCCGTCGATCGTGTACACCTTGTGGGTCTTGGCGTTGTAGTACACGAAGTACCCGCCGCCGCCGATGCCGGCCGAATACGGCTCGGTGACGCCGAGCGCGGCAGCTGTGGCGACGGCCGCGTCGACGGCGTTGCCACCGCGACGCAGGACGTCGAGACCGATGTTCGTCGCGTCGGGGTCGACGGAGGACACGGCGCCGCCGTACCCGATCGAGGTCGGCTGTCTGGTCGGGGCTTGCGCACCGGCGGTGGTCGTTGTTGCGGTGAAGGCAGTCAGGATCAGAGTGCCTGCGGACAGGGTTGCGACCAGCTTCTTCACGAACTTCCCCCACACGGACTCGGGGACAGGGACAAGCCCTGCCTATCCCACCTGGGGGTCGCGCGCCAGTTGTGGCGCGCCTAGGTTCTGTCTAGTTCACGGTGCAGGAGTTCATGAAGCGGCGTAGCACGTCGTCCGGCCACTCGACCGTGCCGGCCGGGAGCTCGACCAGCAGCCACTGGTCGGCGAGCTTCACCTGACCGCTCAGCCGGCCGCCGAGGGTGCCGATGTGGAAGGTCTTGCCGCTCGCGTCGGTCACCCGGACCTGCAACAGGCTGTGGGCCTGCGGCGCGGTCTGCAGGATCACCTTGGCGGCGGCGTCCGCGGTTCGCATCGTCGGCTGGGACAGCACGACCTGGTTGGCCGCGATCGGGGTCTCGGCGCTCCAGCCCTTCGGCGCCAGCGAGCAGGTGATCGTCCTCCAGGGCTGTTTGTTCGCCACCAGTTCGACGACGGACGCGCCGAACATCGACACCGGCTCGCTGCTCTGCGGCGTCACAGGCGGTGCCGTCGAGGGACTCGCGGCCGACGTCTCAGGCTCGACGGTGCCAGCGGTGCCGCCGGCCACCTCGCTGCCGTTGCCCCACCACTTCACCTGGTTGCCGATCGCGAGCACGAGGGCCGACGCCGCGGCGACGCACAGCACCCCGGTGACCCGGCGCCGGCGCTTGATCCTGCGCAGCGCGAGCCGGCCACGGCTGACGTCCGCGTCGATATCCGCGTCCGGCAGCCCTTCGGCGGCACGGTCCGCGAACCCCTCCAGTAGTTTCTTGACCTCGTCCACTGTGCTCTCAGCTACTCCCCGTCTCTTCCGTCATCAGTTCCTTGAGGCGCTTCAGCGCCTTGGCTGTCTGGCTCTTCACCGTGCCCTCGGTGCAGTCCAGGATCCGCGCGCAGCTGGCGACGTCGAGATCCTGGAAGTACCGCAGGACCAGGACCGCCCGCTGCCGCGGCGCGAGGTCCAGCAACGCGCCCCGGACGGCGAGGGTGTCCGCCTGGTCCGCTACATCGGTCAGTCGCGGCTCGACCGCCTCCGCGGTCACCACCTCCGGGTGGCGGCCGGCGCGGCGGCGCTCGTCCAGGAAGGCGTTGACCAGGATGCGGTGCGCATACGGGCCCGCGCCTTCGTGCTTGATCCGGTGCCAGTGCACGTACACCCGGGTGCAGGCGGTCTGGACCAGATCTTCGGCGGTGTGCACATCCCCCGCGGTGAGCAGCAACGCCGTACGCATCAGCCTCGTGCGGTCCGCGAGCAGGTACTCACGGAACTCGGCCTCACGGTCACCCCCTCGCATCGACGGCCCCAGTGTCGTTGCCCGGGCCTGTTGTCACCTCGACTACGCCGGGGACGGCTTCGCGGTTGCCTTGGGCCACATCAGTTCTACTGAGCACTTCGAGTGCCTTCTCCACCAGGTCGTCGGCGTCGTACGGGAGCCAGGTGATGCGTTGGTCCTTACGGAACCACGAGTCCTGCCGGCGCGCGAACCGGCGGGTGGCCTGGGCGGTCCGCTCGCGGGCCTGCGCTTCGTCGATCTCACCGTTCAGCAACGCGATCACCTGCGAATACCCGAGGGCGCGGTTGGCAGTCTTCCCCTCAATCAAACCCTTGTTCAGCAGACCTCGCACCTCGGCCACGAATCCGGCGTCGAACATCCGGTCCACCCGGCGGCCGATCCGCTCGTCGAGAACCGGCCGCGGGACGTCGAGACCGAGCTGGACCGCGCCCGCGTAGACGTAGCGGTGCTCGGGCAGCGTCGCGACGTACTGGCCCTGGGTGATCTCGATGACCTCCAGCGCGCGGACGATCCGGCGGCCGTTGCTGGGCAGGATCTGATCGGCGGCCTTCGGGTCCCGCCGGCGCAGTTCCGCGTGCAAGGCGCCGGAGCCGTGGGCCTCCAGCTCGGCCTCGAGGCGGGCGCGGACCACCGGGTCGGTGCCGGGGAAGACGAAGTCGTCGAGGATCGCGCGGACGTAGAGCGCCGAGCCGCCGGCCAGCACCGGGACCTTCGAGCGCGCGATGCAGTCGTCGATCGCCTGCCGGGCGAGCGCCTGGAACTCGGCCACGGTCGCCGTCTCGGTCACGTCGAGGATGTCCAGCAGGTGGTGCGGTACGCCGGCGCGCTCCGCGGTACCGATCTTCGCCGTACCGATGTCCATCCCGCGGTACACCTGCATGGCGTCCGCGTTCACCACCTCGCCGCCCAGGCGTTGCGACAGCGCGATGGCAAGGTCGGATTTCCCGGCCGCGGTGGGACCGACGACCGCGACGACGAGTGGAGCAGACATCGCTCCAGTCTGGCAGCACCGTGATGAAGAGTTCGCCAAGAGGTCTGGACCAGCCTTGTGGATGACCCGGAAAGTTCGGTAGGAACGCTGGAGTTCGCAACATTTCTACGGGAGGAACGAAGTGACGAATCCGTTCGAGGAAGAGTCGGACGCGGCCAAGGACGCGCTCGGCCTGGGGGACGAGGCGGACAACGTGTCCGCGGCCAAGCGCAGTGGTGGTGACGTCGAGTTCAGCGCCGGCGATGTCGAGCCCGGTGGCGACTCCGGCGGCGACGTGGAGTCCGGCGGGGACGTGGAGTCGGGCGGCGACGTCGAATCCGGCGGTGGCACGACGGACAGCGGCGGCGACGTCGAGTAGTAGCCTGTCCGGCATCGTTTTGGGTACGGCGCTCGCGGAGATCCCACAGTTCCGGCGTTCAGGGTGCAAAGATCACGCTAGCTGTCTGTAAGCACTCAACTACGCAGGAATGGGAGCCCCGAGATGGGCATCTTCGACAAGTTCAAGGGCAAGGCCGAGGACCTGAAGGACAAGGCCACCGACTTGGTCGACAGCCACGGCGACAAGGTCGGTGAAGGTCTGGACAAGGCCGGTGACTTCGTCGACGAGAAGACGGGCGGCAAGTACGGCGACAAGATCGACACGGGCGTCGACAAGGCCAAGGAAGGGTTGGACAACCTGGACGGCCAGAACGACGACATCCCCGATCGGCAGAACCCCGCCTGACGCACACCCACGAAGGGCCGCAAGCACCCCGCTTGCGGCCCTTCGCCGTGTCCGGGAGAGGGTTTGCGCATGGGAGCCTTGCAGTTCACCGTGCTGGGGTCTGCCACGCCGTACCCGGCGGTCGGCAACCCGTGCTCGGGATATCTGGTCGCCTCCGGCGCCACGCGGATCTGGATGGATGCGGGCACCGGGACCCTCGGTCCGCTGCAGGAGCACGCGCGGCTCGACGAGCTCGACGCGATCTGGATCTCGCACCTGCATGCGGATCACTGCGCCGACCTGCTGACGGCGTACTACGGGGCGCTGTACGCCGACATCACCTTGCGTGCGCCGATCCCGCTGTACGGCCCGCCGGGGATCGCCGACCGGCTCGCGGGTTTCCTCACCAACGGTCCGGCTCGGAGCCCGATCGAGTCTGCGTTCGAGGTCATCGAGCTGTATGACGGACAGGTTGCAGCCGTCGGCTCGGTCCGGCTCACCAGTCGCGCGGTCGAGCACGGCATGCCCGCGTACGCCGTACGGGTCGAGACCGGTGGGCGCTCGCTTGTGTACTCCGGTGACAGTGCGCCGTGCGACAGCTTGACCGCGCTGGCGACCGACTGCGACGTACTGCTCTGCGAGGCGGACACCTCCACCGAGGAGCCGGCGCACCACACTCCCGAGCAGGCCGGCGACACGGCGGCCGCGGCGCGCGCCAAGCGTCTGATTCTCACGCATATCGGCCGCTCGCTCACGCCGTCTGTCGCGGTTGCGCGCGCGGCCGAGAGGTTTTCGGGGACGATCGAGTACGCCTCCCCCGGTACGACGTACACCGTCTGACGTTCCGGACGGGGATCGTCCGGATAGCGTCGTACCCTCGGCTCATGGGCGGGGGCGGCAAGAAGATCACCGCCTCCTTCCTCTACAACGGCACCCGCACCCTCTTCGAAAAAGCCGGCTTCACCTACGACCGCCCCAAAGGCAAGAACCACTGCGTGATGAGCAAGACCGTAGCTCCGAGCAACTGACGTCCCCCGGCCTGTGCCGTCCTGCCCCAGAGGATGACGGGTGGGTGGGGTGATTAGGGTGCGGGTATGGATCGGTTTGTGGTGGTGCCGGCGGCTTATGTGATTGTTCGGCGGGGGGACGAGGTGTTGTTGTTGCTGCGGGCCGACACCGGATACATGGATGGGTACTGGGCGGTGCCCGCGGGGCATGTGGAGCGGGGTGAGTCGGTGCTCGCGGCGGCGGTGCGGGAGCTCAAGGAAGAGGTCGGGATCGACGTCGACCCGTCGGACCTCCAACCGGTGACGGCGATGCACCGCACGGGCGGCACCGGGGATCCGATCGACGAGCGGGTCGATTTCTTCTTCGTGACCGAGAAGTGGAGCGGCGAGCCGCGGCTGATGGAGCCGGACAAGGCGGCCGATCTCGACTGGTATCCGCTGGACAACCTGCCGGATCCCGTGGTCCCGCACGAGGCGCGGGTGCTCGCGTCGTTGACCGGTGACGTGCTTCCCGCCGTGATCGCCCAGGGTTTCGCCTGAGTTCACCGCCGGGCCCCCGCCATGAGGTTCGCTGCGGTGTCAGCGAGCACAGGAGCGTGGGGCGATGAACGAGCGGTACGACGGAACGAGCCGGCGACGGCTCCTGCAGGCGGGCGTACTCGGGGCGGGCGCGATCGCAGCACCCGGCGTACTGGGTTCCACGACCGCCGCGGCGAGCCCCACCAAGATCGACACCGAGCACCCGCGGTTCACGCTGGCGGTCGTGCCCGACACGCAGTACCAGTTCGACCAGGACCGCGGTGACGCCGCACCGCTCACCGCGACGTTCGAGTACCTGATCGACCAGCGCGGCGAGCAGAACATCGTCTTCGTCGCGCATCTCGGCGACGTCGTGGAGAACGCGCTGGCGAGCGAGTTCGCGCAGGCCGACCCGGTGTTCCGGATCCTCGACCGCGCCCGCTTCCCGTACTCCGTGCTGGCCGGCAACCACGACATCGACGGCTCGAAGGACGACACCCGCGGCCCGTCGCCGTACCTGGACACGTTCGGCCCGCGGCGGTTCCGGTGGATGCCGACGTACGGCGGGTCGACGCCGAACGGCTACAACTCGTACCACGTGTTCCGCGTGGCCGGTCGCCAGTGGTTGCTGCTGGCAATGGACTGGCGGCCGTCGGACGCGAGCTTCGCCTGGGCCCGCGCGGTCATCGAGGCGCACCCGAAGCTGCCGGTGATCCTGACCATCCACGAGCTGGTGAACGCCGACCACGGCAACCCGGTCGCGTACTTCAGCGACCACGGCAACCGGGTCTGGGACCAGCTCGTCGACGGCAGCGACCAGATCTTCCTCACGCTCAACGGCCACTACTGGCCGCCCGGCCGCATCACCCGGAAGAATGCCGCCGGCAACGACGTGCACCTGCACATCACGAACTACCAGGACCGGTACTACGGCGGTTCGGGGATGGTCCGGCTGTACCACTTCGACCTGGCCCGGAACACGATCGACGTCGAGACGATCGCGCCGTGGATCCTGGCCCAGGACCCGGCCCGGCGCAACGAGCTCGCAGAGGCGGAGATCGAGCTGAGCGACGACGTCAACCGGTTCAGCGTGCCGATCGACTTCGCGGAGCGGTTCGCCGGGTTCGCGCCGGAGCCCGTCCGTCCGGCGCGTCCGGCCAAGCAGCTCGTCATCCCCGGTACGGTGGCGTACTGGCGCTTCGACGGGCCGGTCGCGGACAAGGTGGCCGACCAGTCCGGTCACGGCAACGACCTGACCCGCGTGCAGCTCAGCACCGACCTGCCGACGGCATCGGCGGAGCACCACCCGGATCAGCCGGGTCATGCGAGCTGGCTGTTCCCCGGCGGCAAGAACCCGGCCCGCGGCGGATACCTGCAGACCGCTGACGACGCCCCGCTGAACGCGATGACCTTCGCGAACGGTTACACGATCGAGGCGTTCGTGAAGCTTGCTGACGACGGGCAGGACCACGCGTGGGAAGGGCTGTTCACGCGGCTCGGCAGCGGGCGCGACGCGGGCAAGACGGGCAGCGACCCGGACGAGCCGGCCGCCAAGCTCGGGTTCTCGGGCGGTCTGCAGGTGCAGTGGGCGGTGTACCCGGCCGACAAGAACGACACGTTCACCAACTGGGGCCACGAGCAGCGCGCCGGCGAGTGGTTCCACCTGGCGATCGTGAACGACGGCCGGCACAGCGTCGTGTACGTCGACTCCTCAGAGCTGCTCCGCAACCCGGCGACCCCGTCCAACGGTCTCGCCCCCACCGGCAAACCGTGGCTGGTCGGCGCCGGCCACTACGCCAACACGATCGACCAAGGCTTCGCCGGCCACATCGGCGAACTCCGCATCGTCGCCCGCCCCCTCAAGCCCTCACAGTTCCTGAACGCCTGAGCGGTGCCGACGGACAGGAGGTGTTCCCGGTGCGACCGCCCGGACAGCCACGGACACGCTCCGCGTCCTCATGAGCCGGCTGTGCGAGCGGGACACTTCCTGTTCTTCGGTACCCAGGCACGCTCAGAGGTGGGAGCGGATGAGTGCTTCCTGGGCCGGGAGCAGGGCAAGTTCTTCTGGTGTCAGGGTGCGGTTGTTGCCGCGTCGGCGGAGTGCGTCGGGCAGGCCGGGTGTCGGGTCGATCGTGTTGGCCAGGTAGGTCGCCAGTGCGTCGCGCAGCAGGTCGCTGAAGTTCTCGTACGTCGGGTCGAGGGCGACCTGGGCGAAGATGATCGCGGTCATCGCGACGTCGAACTCTGGCGTGCCCTCCTCGGCGTTGCGCCAGTCGATGACGACCGGGCCGCCGGCGGTGGCGATCACGTTCAGCGGATGCAGATCGCCGTGCACGACGACGTGACCCGGCGTACCGCTCGGGGCCGGGATGGCCTGCAGCCGGTGGTGCAGGTCGGCGTGGATCCGGCCGATCTCGGTGGCGCTGAGCTCACCCGCCATCGCGGCGTCGCCGAGCGTCGGTCCGTCGAGGCGCTGGATGACCATGTCCGCGCCGTCGACGTCGCGGACCGCGGGCACCGGATACCCGTGCTGCGCGACGTGCCGCATGAAGTCGGCCTCGTCGCGGACCGGGTGACCGTTGCGGTACCGCCGCAGCACCCAGTCGTCGTCGATCGCGTAGATGTCCGCGTCCCGGCCGAACGCGAACGGCTCCGCGTCCGCCGGCAGGTTCATCCGGCCTGGCAGCCGCCCACTGCCGGCTCCATCGGCTTCGCGCCGATCGTCGGCATCCCGAGCATCACGCCCGGTGCGGCGGCCGGTGCGCCCTGAGCCCGCTCCCAGGCGTCCCCGGCGCGGGTCCGGCGGACGGCGCCGAACACGTCCGCGACCAGGTGGTGCGGCGCGGCGTACGTGACCTCGACCGTTGCCATGTCACCCGGTCGCGGCGTCTCGGCGCCCTCCGGTACGGCGAAGTGGACGAGGCGGTTGTCCGCGGCGCGACCGCTGAGCCGATGGGTGGTGGCGTCCTTGCGCCCCTCCCCCTCGGCCACGAGCACCTCGACGGACCGGCCGACAACCTGTTTGTTCTCGGCCCAGGCCATGTCGTCCTGCAGGGCGACCAGCCGCTCGTACCGCTCCTGGACGACGTGCCGCGGGACCTGGTGGTCCATCGACTCGGCCGGCGTGCCGGGGCGCTTGGAGTACTGGAAGGTGAATGCCCCCGCGAACCGCGCCTGCCGGACCACGTCGAGCGTGCCCTGGAAGTCCTCCTCGGTCTCCCCCGGGAACCCGACGATGATGTCGGTGGTGATCGCCGCGTCCGGCATCGCCGCGCGCACGTCCTCGATGATCTTCAGGTAGCGGTCCCGCCGGTACGACCGGCGCATCGCCTTCAGCACGGTGTCCGAACCGGACTGCAGCGGCATGTGCAGCGAGGGCATCACGTTCGGCGTCTCGGCCATCGCCTCGATCACGTCCGCGGTGAAGTCGCGCGGGTGCGGCGAGGTGAACCGGACGCGCTCCAGCCCGTCGATCTCCCCGCACCTCCGGAGCAGCTTCGAGAACGCATACCGGTCGCCGAACTCCACGCCGTACGAGTTCACGTTCTGGCCGAGCAGCGTCACCTCGAGCACGCCCTCGCCGACCAGCGCCTCGACCTCGGAGAGGATCTCGCCCGGCCGGCGGTCCTTCTCACGGCCGCGCAGCGCCGGCACGATGCAGAACGTGCAGGTGTTGTTGCAGCCCACGCTCACCGACACCCAGGCCGAGTACGGCGACTCGCGCCGGGTCGGCAGCGTCGACGGGAACACCTCGAGCGACTCGAGGATCTCGACCTGCGACTCCTGCTCGATCCGGGCCCGCTCCAGCAGCACCGGCAGCGAGCCGATGTTGTGCGTCCCGAAGACCACGTCCACCCACGGCGCCTTGCGCGTGATGGACGCCTTGTCCTTCTGCGCCAGGCAGCCGCCGACGGCGATCTGCATACCGGGTTTGCGAGCCTTGACCGGCGCCAGGTGACCGAGGTTGCCGTACAGCTTGTTGTCGGCGTTCTCCCGGACCGCGCAGGTGTTGAAGACGACCACGTCGGCCTCGTCGCCCTCGGGCGCGCGGACATAGCCCGCGTCCTCCAGCAGCCCGCGCAGCCGCTCGGAGTCGTGGACATTCATCTGGCACCCGTAGGTGCGGACCTCATAAGTACGCATGACAGCCACCAAGAGTACGTCCTCGCCGCCCCGGCTCCGAAAAGCACCTCAGCCCAGCAACGATACCGTCCGGCCGTCCTCCGACTGCACCAGCGCCTGTCCCGGACCGATCGACGACTGCCGGGACATGTCGCCGCCGCGCGCCAGCCGCCCGGCGATCCGCTCGCCGGTCCGGGCGTCCCAGGTCGTCAGCCAGCTGTACTGATCCTTCCGGGGGAAGAAGGGGTTGTGGCTGCTCACCTCGCTCCGGACCAGTACACCGCCGTTGTCCACGAGTACGCCGATCACCTTGCCCGGAGCGTCCTGCTTCCAGAGCTCCTGCCCGCTGCCGGCGTCCCTCGCGGTGAGCGTCTTGCCGTCGCGGTACACGATCACATCCGGTCCGGGCGCCGGAGTGCTGCCCGGCCAGCCGCTCAGTCCCACGCCTTCCAATGCTTGCGCGGCGCCGTCCGTCATGCCCACGGTGAGTTGTCCGCGGCCCGCCTCGCCGTCCATGTACGCCCGCTCCCCGACGATCGTCAGTCGCCCCAGGACCAAACACCGCACACCGTCGGTGCTGAAGGCCTGTTCGCCGTCCCGGTACCCGACGATTCGGCAGCCATCTCCACTGAACTCCGCGAAGACAGCGATATCGCCCTGTACGGCGGTGCGTGTGCCGACCAGTCGCTTGTGCAGCAACAGTTCGCGCCCGTCGGCCGCAGCCAGCACCACGTAATTCTCTTCGCCCTTGCCGAGGATGATCGACGGCAGGGCCGACAGGGTACGGCCGAACATCATGCTCTGCTCGTTCTCCGCCGAAGGCTGCCAGTCGGTCGTTCGCGTCCAGCTCGTCTCCCCGGTCTGATCGACACCGGTCCAGGTGCAGTTGCCGTACGACTCCTGACGCCCGTCGCGGCAGTCCGCCAGGACGACGACGCCGTCGGCCGCAGCGACTACCGGCGTCCGCTGCGGCAGCCTGTCGATCGTCGACCGCCCGTGGAACTGTCTTGTCCACCGCACCTTCCCGTCCGGTGCGTAAAGCGTCACCTGACGTTTCTGTGCCTCCCCAGCCGTCCAGCCGACAACCGAGCCGTCCGCCGTCACCGCGACGTGGTCTGCGGTTGCCGCCGGGTACGTTGCGACCAGCCGGCCGGTGCCACGGTCGTACGACCGCATCGGCAACGAACTGCTCGCAACGTAGATGCGGTCACCAATCACCCACGTCCGGAGGAGACGGTCTCCCGGGGCCCGATCCGCCAGCTCCGCGGACCAGCGAATCTCGGGTCGGAGCTGTGCCGCCAGCACAGCCTTCGGTACGGCGATGGCGGCGGCAACGAGGACCGCGACGATCACCGACAGGACGACGAGCTCACGGCGCGTTCGATGGACGGCAAGCCGGACCAGCAGAGCAGATGCGCAGGCGAGCACGCCGGCGACGTACAGTCCAGGACGCGGTACTGCAACCGCCCACATCACTGCTGCGAGTCCAGCCGCTGCCGCGACGATCGATCCGACGAACAGCCCCCGCGCCACCTTCATGGGCAGAGAGTAAGCGTGACCCGGGGGCGCTGAAGGGGGACATTCCCCTACCGGGAGGGTGGTCGTGCGCCCAGTGCCGGCGCCGTTCACCGGCAGAACACTGGAACCCATGAACAGTTCTCGTCGTCAGTTCCTTGTCCGTGCCGCCGCCGGCGGTGTTGTCCTTGCCGGAAGTTCGTTCGCCGCCGCTCCTGCGGTCGCCGCAGCACGCCGTACCGGCATCACCGCGCTCACCGACGTCACCGTCGTCGACGTCGGCACCGGCCGGAAGAACCCGCACCAGACCGTGCTGATCAGCGGCGACCGGATCATCGGTGTCGGGCGGCTCCCGGTGCCGCGCGGGGCCGCGGAGATCCGCCTGAGCGGGAAGTACGTCATCCCGGGCCTCGCCGACATGCACGTCCACAGCCTCGGTGACGAGCGGGTGTCGCCACCTCTCTATCTGGCCAACGGTCTGACCACCGTCCGCGAGATGGCCGGCACGAACCCGATGCTGTACGACTGGCGCGACCGGATCGAGGCGGGCACGCTGCTCGGCCCGCGGATGGTGGTCGCGAGCAACATCATCGACGGCGACCCCACCCTGTGGGACCCGAACCTGATCCAGGTCATCGTCGTCGACGACGCCGCCGCGGCGCGGGCCGCCGTACGGCGGGTGAAGTCCGAGGGCGCCGACTTCGTCAAGGTCTACTCGCGGCTGAGTCGGGAGTCCTGGCGCGCGATCGTCGACGAGGCCCGCAAGGTCGGTCTGACGGTCCACGGTCACGGCCCCGACCAGGTCACCTCGAAAGAGGTCAGCGACGCCGGCCAGCGCAGCATCGAGCACATCCACTCGCTCGGCCTGGCGGTCTCGACCCGCGAGGCCGAGGTACGGCGGATGCTGCTCGCGATCACCGTGCCGACCGGCGACTACAACGCCTGGTTCCGGCAGCTGCACCCGATCGAGTGGATCGCCGCGAACACCTACAGCCCGGCGCGCGCCGCCGACGTGTTCGGAACGCTCCGCCGCAACCGGACCCGGGTCACGCCGACGCTCACCATGCACAACGTGCTCGACCAGATCGACTACACCCGCCTCGACCCGGCGCTCGCGAAGTACCTCAGCGCGGACTCGATCGGCACCTACGACTACGTCATCCAGAACCTGTACGCCGCCAACCGCACCGCCGAGGAGGTCTCCCACCAGCGGCAGATGTGGGCGTGGCGGCAGCGGTTCGTCCGGGAACTGTTCGCACACGACGTACCGATCCTGGCCGGCACCGACACCGGTACGCCGTATTCCGTGCCGGGGTTCGCCCTGCACGACGAGCTCGAGCACCTGGTCGGCGCCGGCGCCACGCCACGTCAGGCCCTGTACGCCGCCACCGCCGAGCCGGCCAAGTTCCTCGGCCTGAACACGGGCGCGGTCGAGCCACGCAAGATCGCCGACCTCGTCGTACTGGACGCCGATCCGCTCGCCGACATCCGCAACACCCGCCGCATCCACACGGTCGTCACCCGCGGCCGGGTGATCTCCCCCGCCGAGCGCGAGCGGATGCTGGCCGACGTCGAAGCAGCCGTGAAGGAACCCGCCGCCGCGACTCTCGCCGCCGGCGGCTGCTGCGGCGCCCACCGCCCCGCCTGACACCTGCTTTGTGCACCCACCAACCAAAATCCTCGTCGAGAATTGGTTGGTGGGTGCTCAAAGTCGGGCTGGAGGGATCACGCGGGTGGCGTGATGCTCCAGATGCCGCGGCCGTGGGTGGCGGCGTAGATGTTGCCGTCGGGGCCGGACTCGATGTCCATCACCGTGGTGGTCGGTAGGCCGGTGCCGAGCACCTGCCAGTTGGTCGCGCCCGGCGCCCGGTAGAACGTGGCCAGGTCCGATCCGACCACGAGTGCTCCGTTCGCCAGCTGCTTGACGGCGCTCGTCGGGACGTCCGGCAGGTTCGCCGAGATGTCCGACCAGGTGGCGCCGCCGTCCTTGGTCTCGTAGACGTGGCCGACACCCGCGCCCGGGCCCTCGGTGAAGCGGCGCGAGAAGCCGTTCACGGCGACGTACGCGTGCTGCCCGTTGGCCGGATCGATGCCGACGCCCGCGAGGTACCGGTTCGGGAACTCCGACGGCAAGGTCACCTGGTGCCAGCTGCCGCCGGCATTGGTGGCCAGACCGCGCGCGAAGCCCGCGTTGTTGCAGGGACCGCACCAACTCACCCAGCCGACACCGCCGCGCATCGCGACCGCCGTCGCCGAGTGCCCTGCTCCGAGATCGAACGCCTTGGTCCACTCGGACGCACTGCGCATGCCCCAGCCCTTGGTGGAGGTGTAGACGTACTGACCACCCGCGATGAAGCCGTTCGAGTTCGCCGAGTCGATCGCGATCGGTGCGATGAACCGCGGGCTCGGGTCACCCGGGTCCAGACTCCACGAGCTCGCCTCGGCCTCACTCAGCGCACCCTTGTTCAGCGCGCAGTTGTTGGTGATCTTGACCGCGAGAGCGACGTACTCCTGCAGCTGGTTGCAGCCGTTCTGCGGATCGGCCGCCCCGTCGCCGCCGTCACCGCCGAAGTTGGAGCCCATCTTGGTGTCACTGTTGCTGCCGTTCGGCTGTACGGCGAACAGGTTCGAGACGCCGTTGTCCTGCAAGCCGCCGGACACCACGACGCCGCCGTGCTCGGTGTCCTTGCCGACCGACACCGAGTAGTACTGCAGGGCGTCCATGGTCCCGTCGGTGGTCAGCGACTTCCAGTCGGTGCCGTTCTTGTTCGCGTTGACCTGGCCGTTGACCGGCCGCTGATAGATGCCGCCGTCGTTGCCGACGAAGACGACCGGCTTGCCGCCTGACGTACCGACCGCGACCGAGTGCTGGTCGGAGTGCGGTGCCATCGGACAGGTGTTCTTCGAGTCGTCGATGTTCCAGCAGGGGAAGCCGAAGTTCCAGTACGGCCCGACGGTGGCCCAGTGCGAGCCGGCGTCGGTCGTCTCGAACACTTCCTCCAGCCCGGCCCAGACGTGGTCGGCGTTGGCCGGATCGACGGTCAGGAACTGGTTGTACCAGGCCTGGACCCCGACGGCGTACCCCTTGCGGTCCAGAGCCGAGCCGCTGTTGTGCAGGATCTGCGGGTCGGCGATCTTGTTCCACGGACCCGACGGACTGCCGGTCTTGGAGACGAAGATGCCGGCCAGGCTCGTGCTGCCGTTGATCTTGCTCGGCTGCTGCACCATCGCGTAGAGACGATCGCCGGTCTTGCTGAACGCGAACGTCGTGTAGCCGACGTCGGTGCTGTTCTTGATACCTCCCAGCACCACGTCGAGCCGCTTCCAGCTCGACGGACCGGCGGTGTAGTCGTTGGTCTCGTAGAACCCGTTGTAGGTGTCACCCGATCGCCAGCCGATCGCGGCGATCACGTGCTTGGGGTTCTTCGGGTCGATCGCGATGTCGTTGACGATGTTCTTGTACGCCGCGTTCGTCGCGCCGCCGGTCTGGCTGCCGGCCGGCACCAGCACGTTGCCGGCGTCGTCCTTGATCTGCGGCATGAAGTCCGGGTTCGGGTAGAAGGCGACCTTCCAGGCGCCGGCGGTCGTCGACGCGTCGTGGTACCAGACGCCGCGGTTGGTCGCCGCGAACACCTGCCCGCCGCCCCAGCGCAGCCGGCCGACGGTGGTCGACTCCAGTTCCTTGCCGCCGACCCGGTCGGACGGCGAGTAGGTGCCGGTGGTGGGATTCGCGAGGCGGTAGACGCCCGATCCGACGTACGACGTACCGCCGGTGTTCGCCTCGCCGGTCGCGTACCAGAGCGAGCCGTCACCGGCGAGCTGGAGATCACCGCCGCTCAGGGACGGCAATGTGTCGCTCAGCGGTGTCCAGTTGCCACCCCCGGTGCTGGAGCGCCACACGCCGCCGTTCGCGCCGGCGGCGTACACATGGTTGGCGTTGTCGGCGGCAAGACCGGTGATCCGGCCGGTGACATAGCCGGCGCCGCCGCTGGAGTTCGAGTACCAGTCGCGGTACCGGGCATCGTCGGCGTCGTACGGCACCTTGGTGACCTCACGCCACGCACCGGCTGTGTGCGGCAGGGCGGTGAGCTGGGCGAAGGCGGCCGAGTACGCACCCGGTGCGACGATGCCGCCCGGCGCAGTCCGGGCCTGCTCGAACTCGTCGGCGATCGTGAAGGCTTCCTTCGACTCGCTCTGGATCTCGGCGGGGTTGCCGCCCGCGATCATCAGCGCCTTCTCCATCACGGCGGCGTTGTAGTGCCGCCCGGCCCACTGATGTTTGAGCCACTCCTCCTTCAGCTCGTAGCGGCCGGCGTAGGCGCCGATACCGGCGGCGACGAGGGCGGTCCCCAGCCCGCCGGCGATGACTTGACGGCTGCGTTTGGTCAGCGAGATCCGCATGACGCACTCCGGTGTGGTTCTTGGCGGGTCGCCGTCCCGTGGCGGCGCTCCCGTAGCCCTGTCGTACGAGGGCCGGAGGGACCATACGTCCACGTCCCGCAGGCGTGGAAGTGATCGTCCTCCGACCATCAGTTACATAGGGAAAACATGCATTTCGGCGATCCGTGACGACCTTGGCACGGAGCGTGCCTTTATTGCAGATCGTTACCACCGTGGTACCACCCAGCGCTGCGACCGGGCCCCCCGCTCCGCTAGGTTCTGGCCATGAGCGATTCCGACACGCTGACGCAAACCGGTCTGGTCGCGCTGACCGGCGTCAACAAGCATTTCGGCGAACTGCACGTCCTGAAGGACATCAACCTGTCCATCGACCAGGGCGAGGTCGTCGTGGTGATCGGCCCGTCCGGGTCCGGCAAGTCGACGCTCTGCCGCGCGATCAACCGGCTGGAGCCGATCGACTCCGGCAGCATCACGCTCGACGGGCAGCCGCTGCCCAGTGAGGGCAAGGACCTGGCCAGGCTGCGCGCGGACGTCGGCATGGTCTTCCAGTCCTTCAACCTGTTCGCGCACAAGACGATCCTGCAGAACGTCACCCTCGGTCCCTGCAAGGTCCGCAAGACGGACCCGAAGCAGGCCGAGAAGCGGGCGATGGAGCTGCTGGAGCGGGTGGGGGTGGCCTCGCAGGCCGCGAAGTACCCGGCCCAGCTGTCCGGCGGCCAGCAGCAGCGCGTCGCGATCGCGCGGGCCCTGGCCATGGACCCGAAGGTGATCCTCTTCGACGAGCCCACCTCGGCGCTCGACCCGGAGATGATCCAGGAGGTCCTCGAGGTGATGATCGACCTCGCCAAGCAGGGCATGACGATGGTCGTCGTCACGCACGAGATGGGCTTCGCCCGGACCGCGGCGAACCGGGTGGTGTTCATGGCCGACGGCGAGATCGTCGAGCAGGCCGACCCGGAGACCTTCTTCACGAACCCGACCTCGAGGCGGGCCCAGGACTTCCTCGGCAAGATCCTGAAGCACTGATCCGGCAGTCACACCGCCCGCGGGCTGTACCAGCAACGAAACGAAGGGGAACCTGATCATGAGAATGCGCACCCTCGTCGCCACGTTCGGCGTCGCAGCGCTCGCGCTGACCGCCGCCGCGTGTGGCAAGGACGAGCCGAGCGCCGGCGGCGGCAACAGTGGCGGCAACGCGTCCGACTCCTGCGGCGAGCTGCACAAGTTCACCGCCGCGAGCGGCGTGGACGTGGCCGGCAGCCAGACCTTCAGCAAGGCGAAGTCCCGCGGCAACGTGATCGTCGGCGTCAAGGCCGACCAGCCGAACCTCGGGTACAAGGACGCCGACGGCAAGCGCTGCGGGTTCGACATCGAGGTGGCCCGGATGGTGTCGGCCGGTCTCGGCTTCGACCCGGACAAGATCGAGTACAAGGAGATCCCGTCGGCGAACCGCGAGACCGCGATCGCCGGTGGTGAGATCGACTACTACGTCGGCACCTACTCGATCACCGACAAGCGCAAGAAGCAGGTCTCGTTCGCCGGCCCGTACTTCATCGCCGGTCAGGACCTGCTGGTCCGCAAGGACGACACCTCGATGGACGCCGGCAAGACCGCCCTGAAGGGCAAGAAGGTCTGCTCCGCGACCGGTTCGACCCCGATCCAGCGGGTCAAGGACGAGAACCTGACCGAGGCGAGCAACATCTCCGAGTTCAAGACCTACTCGGAGTGCGTCTCCCAGCTGCTGGACAAGAAGGTCGACACGGTCACCACCGACGACGCGATCCTCAAGGGGTACGCCGCCACGGCGCCCGACGAGCTCCGCGTGGTCGGCAAGCCGTTCAGCACCGAGAAGTACGGTATCGGCCTGCCGCTGGCCGACAAGGCGCTGCGGGACAAGGTGAACTCGATCCTCGAGACCTCGGCCTCCGACGGCACCTGGAAGGCGATCTACGACGAGACGCTCGGCAAGTCGGGCTCCGACTCGACGCCGCCGCCGCTCGAGAAGTACTGATCCATCAGCCGGCCGCGGTGTCCGCAACGGGCGCCGCGGCCGGATTCTGTTCCTGAAGGCAAGAGGAAGGTCGCGATGTTCTCGGTCCTCACCGACAACTGGCCGCTGTTCCGGGACGGCTTCTGGCTGACGATCCGCCTGTTCGTGGTGTCCGGTGTGCTCAGTCTGGTGTTCGGCACGATCCTGGGAGCGTTCCGGGTCTCCCCGGTGCCCGCCCTGCGCGGTATCGGCACCGGCTACGTGAATGTCCTGCGGAACACTCCGCTGACGCTGGTCTTCGCGTTCCTGTTCTTCGGCGCCGCCAAGATGCAGCTCGCGCTGCCGAGCCCGTTCTGGACCGGCGTCGGCGCGCTGACGATCTACACCTCGGCGTTCGTCTGCGAGGTGGTCCGGTCCGGCGTCAACACGATCGCCCCCGGCCAGGCCGAGGCGGCGCGCGCGATCGGCATGTCGTTCAACCAGGTGCTCTCGATCGTCGTCCTGCCGCAGGCGTTCCGCGCGATCATCCCGCCGCTGATGAGCGTGTTCATCGCGTTGCTGAAGAACACCACGATCGCGGCCGGGTTCTCGGTCGCCGAGGCCGGCTCGATCCCGGCCGCGATGTCCGAGCGCGGTGAGAACCAGCTGCTCACGCTGCTGTGGATCACGATCGGCTTCCTGATCCTGATCGTGCCGCTGATCTTCCTGCAACGATGGGCCGAACGACGGACGGCGGTGGCCTGATGAGCACAGTCCTGTACGAGACTCCCGGGCCGCGGGCGAAGGCCCGCAACCGCATCACCAACATCGTCGTCCTGGTCGTCCTGGTCGGCGCGCTCGCGTGGCTGATCAACCGGATGTACCAGAACGGCCAGTTCGAGGGCCGGCTCTGGCGGCAGTTCCAGTACTCGTCGATCCAGCAGCAGTTGCTGGACGGCCTGCTGAACACCCTGCGGGCAGCCGGTCTCGCGGCGGTGCTCGCGCTGCTGTTCGGCGCGGTCTTCGCGGCGGCGCGGATCAGCGACCACAAGTGGATCCGGACCCCGGCGACGCTGATCGTCGAGCTGTTCCGTGCGGTCCCGCTGCTGATCCTGATGTTCTACTTCTACTTCGGCAACATCCAGTTCCAGCTCGGGCTCAGCCCGTTCTGGGCGGTCGTGTTCGGCCTGACGCTCTACAACGGCTCGGTGCTCGCGGAGATCTTCCGCGCCGGTATCGCCGCCGTACCGAAGGGTCAGCGCGAGGCGGCGTACGCGCTCGGGCTGCGGAAGAACCAGGTGGTCCGGCTGGTGCTGTTGCCGCAGGCAATCAGCGCGATGCTGCCGGCGATCGTCAGCCAGCTGGTCGTGCTGCTGAAGGACACCGCGCTCGGCTTCATCATCACCTACGCCGAGCTGCTGTACGTCGCGAAGCAGATGGGCGGCCGGTTGACGTACGGCTTCCCGTACATCCCGACGTACATCGTCGTCGCGCTGATCTACATCGGGCTGTGCTCGCTGCTGTCCCTGCTCGCCCGCTACCTCGAGGGCCGTTCCCGGCGGCGCCGCAAGATCACCGGCGCCCCGCCGCCGATGACCGAGGCACCTGACGCCGCCAGCACCCTGGACGCCGACGACAAGATCTGACCGAAGGCCCCTCCCCACCCCGGAGGGGCCTTCTCAGTTCCCGGGGCGGAGGTCGTACGTCGCGCGGACGCCGGCCAGGATCACCTGGACGCCGTGCTCGAACTCCGCGTCGGGATCGGCCGCGAAGAGGTCGACGACCATCCGCGCCGTCAACGGGTAGCGCTCGGCGTCGACGGACTGCCTGATCTCGTCCGTCTGGTACGGATTGCCGTCCGGGTAGTCGACACCGGTCTGCGCCTGCTCCTCGATGACGTAGCCGATCGTGTAGTGCAGCAGGAGCGGGAACACCCGCGTGACGTCACGCGCCGAGAACCCGGCGTCCTCCAGCGTGCGCAGCGTCAACTCGGTCACCCGCCACATGGAGTCGTCGCTGACGTTGGTGCCGGCGAGCACACGGGCGCCGTCCCGGTACCGCAGCAGGGTCTTGCGCAGCCGGCCCGCCAGCTCGGCCAGCCACTCCTGCCAGTCCGTTCCTCTTCGCGGGGCCTCCAGCCCGTCGACGGCGCTGACGAACAGCACGCGCGCCATCGCGTCGAGCAGCTCGCGCTTGTTCTTGACGTGCCAGTAGAGCGCCGGCGCCTGGACGCCGAGCGCGGTGGCCACCTTGCGCATGGTCAGGCCGTCGACCCCGCCGTCGTCGAGCAACGGCAGCGCCGCGGTGGCGATGGTCCTGGCGTCGAGCGTCACGTCGATCTCCTGTTCGTCCTTGACAAGCTTAACAACGTTTTGCTCTCCTTAACAGCGTTAAAGGAAATTGAAGAACGTTAAGGAGATGCTCATGGATGTGGTGATCGCCGGCGCCGGGCCGACCGGGCTGATGCTGGCCGCCGAGCTGCGGCTGGCCGGGATCGACGTCGTCGTGGTCGACGCGCTCCCGGCCCGGACGGGCGAGTCGCGGGCGGGCGGCATTCACGCCCGCACGATGGAGATCTTCGACCAGCGCGGCCTGATGGACCGTCTGCTGCCGCTGGGACGGCCGATCCAGGCGGGCCACTTCGGTGGGCTGCGGATGGAGTTCGGCGACTTCCCGACCCGCTTCCCGTTCACGCTCGGGATCGTGCAGGCGGTCATCGAACGCGAGCTCGAGGCCCACGCGACCGAGCTCGGCGCCACCGTCCGCTGGTCCTCGCCGGTGGTCGGGATCCGTCAGGACGACGACGGGGTCGAGGTCGAGGTGGGCGGCCCGGACGGCGGGGTGATCCGCTGCTCGTTCCTGGTCGGGTGCGACGGCGGGCGCAGTACCGTCCGCAAGCTGGCCGGCATTGGGTTCGACGGCACGGACGCGACGATGGTCGGCATGCTCGCCGACGTCGAGCTGGCCGAGCCGCCGGCCGGCACGGTCTTCGGGCAGCGGCGCGGTTCCGGCGACTTCTCGGTGATCCAGTTCCAGCCGGGCTGGCACCGGCTGATGGTGCAGCGGTACGACCGGGTCCTGGATCGTGCGCACGAGCCGTCGTTCGAGGACTTCCGGGAATCCTTCCGCGAGGTCGCGGGCACCGATTTCGGGATGCACAGCCCGCGGTGGGTCTCGCAGTACGGCGACGCGGCACGGCAGGCCGACCGGTACCGCGAGGGACGGGTGTTCCTGGCCGGGGACGCCGCGCACATCCACTTCCCGGCCGGCGGCCAGGGGCTGAACCTCGGCGTACAGGACGCGGTCAACCTCGGCTGGAAGCTCGCGGCCGTCGTACGCGGCCAGGCGCCGGGCGAACTGCTGGACAGCTACGAGGCCGAGCGTTTCCCGGTCGCTGCGCGCGTGCTGCAGAACACCCGGGCGCAGACCGCCCTGTCACGCCCCGGCGCGCACGTGAACGCGTTGCGCGAGACGTTCACCGGGCTGCTCGACGTCGACGACGTGCGGTTCCGGATCGGCCTGATGATCACCGCCCTCGACCTCGAGTACGACGTGAAGGGCGATCACCCGCTGACCGGACGTCGCGTCCCGGACGCGGACCTCGCTGTCGGAGGCGAGGCCACCCGCATCCATCGCCTACTGACCGCCGGCCGACCCGTTCTGCTGGCCTTCGACGACGGCGTCGTACCGTCCGTCGACGGGTGGGCGGACCGCGTGGACCGCGTCCAGGCGCAGCGCGGCGCCGAGCGCTGGACGATCCCCGGCGTCGGCGACGTGCCCGCGCCGGCCGCGGTACTGATCCGGCCGGACGGATACGTCGCCTGGGCCACGGACGAGCCGGACGCCGAAGGGCTGGACGAGGCGATGACGACCTGGTTCGGTCCCGCGACCGTCAGCGCAGCGTGTTGAACGAGTCGCGGACGATCTCCAGCGCCTCCGCGGCTTCCTCCTCGGTCAGCGTCATCGGCGGCGCCATCCGGAGGACGTTGCCGTAGAGACCGCCCTTGCCGACCAGCAGACCGCGGTCCTTGGTCTCCTGCTGGAGCTTGGCGGTGGCGGCCGCGTCGGGGGCGTTGTCGTCGGGCTTGACGATCTCGGCCGCGAGCATCAGGCCCTTGCCGCGGACGTCGCCGAGCTCGGGGAACTCGTCGGAGATGCCGCGCAGGCCGTCGGCGAGTTGCGCGCCGCGCTTGGCCGCGTTCGCCTGCAGGTCCTTGTCCAGCAGGTAGTCGATGGTGGCCTTCGCGGCGCTGGTCGAGATCGGGTTGCCGCCGAAGGTCGACAGCGAGTTCGCCTTGATGCTGTCCATCAGGTCGCCGCGCGCCACCACGCCGCCGATCGCGAACCCGTTGCCGAGCCCCTTCGCGAACGTCATCGCGTCCGGGACGACGCCGTGCGCCTGGATCCCCCAGAAGTGGTCGCCGGTCCGGCCCCACCCGGTCTGCACCTCGTCGGAGATGAACAGGATCCCGTACTCGTCCAGGACCTCCTTGAACGCGGCGTACAGGCCGTCGGGCGGCGAGGAGAACCCGCCGACGCCCTGGATCGGCTCCGCGATCAGACAGGCGACGTCACCCGCGGTCGTGGTCTCGATGACGTCGCGCAGGTCATCGACGCAGACCTTGACGTATTCCGCGTCGGGCAGGTCCCGGAACGGGCTGCGGTAGCGGTACGCGCCCTGCACGTACTGCACGTTCACCGGCGACAGGCTGCTCGCGGACCAGCCCCGGTTGCCGGTGATCGCGACGGTGCCGAACGCGCGGCCGTGGTACGAGTTGCGCATCGCCAGCACCTGGTTGGAGCGGCGGTTCTGGGTGGCGAGCAGCAGGGCCGTCTCGTTCGCCTCGGTGCCCGAGTTCGCGAAGAACACCTTGGCGTCCGGGATCCCGGACAGCTCGGCGATCTGCTCGGCCAGCTCGATCTGCTTGCGGATCAGGTACACGGTCGAGGTGTGCGCGATCCCGGACCCGAGCTGCTCGCGGACCGCGTCGGAGATCTCCGCGATGTCGTACCCGATCGCGTTGGTGAGGATCCCCGCGAAGAAGTCCAGGTAGGTGTTCCCCTCACCGTCGGTGACCCGGCGGCCGGACCCCTGCACGATCTCGATCGGCTCCTCGTAGTACAACGCGAGCCAAGCCGGCATAACGGCCTTGTGACGCTCCCAGAGCTCCGCATGTGTCATGTCCAACCATTACCTCACCTGATAGAGCACGTCTATCGGGCCGGACAATCGCTAGTGTGCTCAGCGTGACGTTGCCGAGCATTCCGCATGTGGACATCGAGTCCCTGGAGCACTTCGACCGGCTGCTGGCCGCGGGCGCCACCGCGATGACCGGGTGGCGGGTGCAGTCGGTGGATCTGACCGGGCGGACGGCGGAGCTGCTGATGCTGAGGCCGACCGGATCGGTGTTCCTCGGCTGCGCACTCGAGGACAAGGCCGAGCTGTGGATCCGCGACGGCGGCGGGCTGGTGTTCCCGGCGATCCCGGCGCTGCCGTTCGACGCGTACCGCGGGCGGCTGTACGACGCCGACGAGCTGTACGCCGGGATCGAGCACGGGTACGCCGCCACGCCCGACGCGCAGATCTACGCGTGGTCCCGCCAGCACGACGAGCGGGGCGACACGAGCCGGACGCTCGCCGCAGCGCTCCACGACCACGCGATCGCCGACGCTCTGGCGGAACTGCCCGATGACAAGCCTTGGGTCGGCGTGATGGGCGGTCACGGCGTGCTGCGCGGCGACGACAACTACCGGGCCGCGGTGCTGCTCGGTCGTACGCTTGCCCGTCGCAACCAGATGGTCGTCACCGGCGGCGGGCCGGGCGCGATGGAGGCGGCGAACCTCGGCGCGTCGCTCGCGTCGTACGACGATTCCGGTGTCGAGGCCGCGTTGGCCGAACTGGCCGCCGTACCGTCGTTCCGGCCGTCGATCGGCGCCTGGGCCGCAGCCGGGCTCAGCGTGCGCGCCCGCTTCCCCGGCGACGGCGGCGTGTCGATCCCGACCTGGTTCTACGGTCACGAGCCGCCGAACGTGTTCGCCAGGTCGATCGCGAAGTACTTCTCGAACGCCCAGCGCGAAGACGTCCTCCTCGGCCGCGCCCGCGGCGGCATCATCTACCTCCCCGGCGCGGCCGGCACCGTCCAGGAGGTCTTCCAGGCCGTCACCCCCAACTACTACGGCGACGCCGCCACCCAGATCCCGCTGATCCTGGTAGGTATCGACCACTGGACGGTGCGACTCCCCGTCTGGCCGCTCCTGGAGTCCCTCGCCACCAGCCGCCCACTCGCACGGTCGATCCACCTCGTCGACACCATCGACGACGCCGCCGCCCTCGTCGGCTGAAAATGGTCTCCATGGGTGAGTTCGTGTTGGTACCGGGGGCTCGGCTGGGAGCCTGGGCTTGGGACGCCGTCACGGAGAGGCTGCGGGACGCCGGGCATGCGGTGTACGCGGTGACTCTGAGCGGACTGGCGGAGCGGCAGGGGCCGGGCTCGGAGCGGGTCGGGCAGCAACAGCACGTCGACGACATCGTCTCGGTGATCGAGGGCAACGACTTGTACGACGTGGTGCTGGTCGGGCACAGCTACTCGGGGATCCCGGTCGGGCAGGCAGCCGGGCAGATCGGAGACCGGCTGCGCCGCGTCGTGTACGTCGACTCGAGCATTCCGGCTGACGGCCTCTCGTTCGCCGACGGGTGGTCGGACGACGACAAGGCCTGGCTGGAGGAGCAGCTGCTCGAAGGCGACGGCACCTGGCTGCCGGCCGGGGCGGAGCACTTCGTCGACCAGGACCTGTCCGACGAGGCTGTCAGCCGGCTCGTGTCCCGCAGTACGCCGCACCCCGGCCTGACGCTGACGCAGCCCGCACGGCTGACCAGGCCGATCGGTGAGCTGCCGACGACGTACGTCAAATGCCTCATGGCGGGTGACGAGCCTGCTCCCGACGTACAGCAGGAGCTGAAGTCACCGCAGTGGCAGCTGGTCGAGATGCGGACCGGTCACTGGCCGATGCTCTCCCAGCCGGCCGAGCTGGCGAGGATCCTCGCGGCGGTCTGAGCCAGCGGTCTGGGTCAGCGGTCTGGGTCAGCGGTCTGGGTCAGCGGTCTGGGTCAGCGAACCAGTCAGGCGACCTGGCGCGGCGTGAACTGCATCTGCGGGGCGGCGTACGCGTCCTGCGACTCGACGAGCTGCAGTTCACGCTCCCCCGACTCATGCGTGCGCGTGAGCAGGTCGAAGACGCTCGAGGTCGTCCGGGCGAGCGCCTCGGCCAGATCGCCGGTCCGACGGTAGTGCGCCGTGAAGAGCGCTGCCGTCACGTCACCCGAGCCGTTCGCCTTCATCGGGATGTGTGGCGTCTGCACGAGCCAGGCGCCGCTGTCGTCGACGGCCAGCATCTCGATCGTGCCGTCCTCGCGGTCGGGACGCTCGACGCTCGTGACGAGCACCGTCCGCGGCCCGGTCGCGCGCACCAGCTCCACCGAGGCCAGCGTGGACTCGAGGGTGTCCGGCTCGGTGCCGGTCAGGAAGCCCAGCTCGAACTGGTTGGGTGTGATGATGTCGGCCGCCGGAACCACCCGGTCGCGGAGCAGCACCGGGATGGCGGGAGCGACGAAGCAGCCGGACTTCGCGTTCCCCATCACCGGGTCGCACGAGTACACCGCCGCCGGATTGGCCGCCTTGACCCGCTTCACAGCCTCCAGGATGACGTCGGCGATCCCCTCGCCGCCCTGGTAGCCCGACAGGACCACGTCGATCTGCGGCAGGACCCCGCGCTCCTCGATCCCGAGCAGGACCTCGCGCACGTCGTCCGGACTGATCAACGGGCCCCGCCACGCGCCGTACCCGGTGTGGTTCGAGAAGTTCACCGTGTAGACCGGCAGCACCTCCACGCCGATGCGCTGGAGCGGGAACACAGCGGCCGAGTTGCCCACGTGCCCGTACGCGACCGCGGACTGGATCGAGAGAATCTTCACCGCTCGATCATGCCCGTTCGGACCGGCGCCCGTGCAAGCGGGTCGGATTGTCGGTGGGGTGGTTTACGGTGCGCAGCATGGCGAACTTTGTGTTGGTGCCGGGGGCGTGGCTCGGGGCGTGGGCCTGGGACGAGGTCGCGGGCGTGCTGCGAGCCGAGGGCCACGACGTGTATGCGGTGACCCTGAGCGGGCTGGCTGAGCGGCACGGCGAGGATGCGGGCCAGCAGCAGCATGTCGAGGACGTCGTGGCCGTGGTCGAGGACAACGACCTGCGCGACGTCGTGCTCGCCGGGCACAGCTACTCCGGGATCCCGGTGGGGCAGGCGGCGGGCCGGATCGGGGACCGGCTGCGCCGGGTGGTGTACGTCGACTCGAACATCCCGGCCGACGGGCAGTCCTTCGTCGACGGCTGGTCGGCGGAGGGTCAGGCCTGGGTCCGCGGCCAGATGGAGAGCGCCGACGGTTACTGGCCGCCGCTGACCGCGGAGGACTATGTCGGCCAGGACCTGTCCGACGAGAGCGTCGCGTTGATTCTGGAGCGCGGCACGCCGCATCCCGGCCGATCGATCACCGAGCCGGCTCAGTTGATCAAGCCGATCGGCGAGCTGCCCACGACGTACATCAAGTGCCTGATGGACGGGGCGACGCCCTCGTCGGCCGTGGTCGAGCAGCTCTCCTCCCCGTCCTGGGAGCTGCTGGAGTTGGACACAGGCCACTGGCCGATGTTCTCCCAGCCGGCCGCGCTCGCGAAGCTCCTCACCGAGCTCCGCTGAGCCATGCCTCCGCGGTGTCGAGGAACGCGTCGACCTCTTCGATGTCGTACCCCTCGGAGAGCCGCGTCGGGCTGAACTGCACCCTGCGGACTTCCTGCGCCGTCACCGGCCGGCTGACCGGGCGGCCGTTCACGGTCGCCATCACGCGGTCGACGAAATCGTCGACCTCGTCCACGGCGTACCCCTCACGCAGCCGGACCGTGCTGAACTGCGGCGCCGGACGTCCTCCGGGCTCCGCCGCGACCGCGGGCTCAGCCGCCGGTTGCCCAGGCAGCCAGCGTTCTGCCTCTGCGAGGAAATCGTCGACGTCCTCGACCGGATACCCGGGGCCGAGCAGCGGCGTACGAAAGGCAGCACCGCGGATCTCGTCGCGGGTGACGTCCGGCCCGACGGACCGGCGTTCGGCCGTCGCGAGGATGCGCGCGACCAGGGCGTCCACCTGTCCGCAGTCGTAGCGCTGCCCGAGCCGGCGCACCCGGAACTCGGGCTTCAGCATCAGGACTCGCTCGCGGCGAGCTGACCGCAGGCGCCGTCGATCTCCTGACCCCGGGTGTCGCGGACGGTGACCGGGATCCCGCCGGCCTCGAGGCGGCGGACGAACTCGCGCTCGTCGGCCGGGTCGGACGCGGTCCACTTGGAGCCCGGTGTCGGGTTCAGCGGGATCAGGTTGACGTGCACCCAGCCCCAGTCGCCGCGGGCGTTGAGCTTCTCGGCGAGCAGGTCGGCCCGCCAGGCGTGGTCGTTGATGTCGCGGATCATCGCGTACTCGATCGAGACCCGCCGCTTGGTCTGCCGCGCGTACCCCCAGGCCGCGTCCAGCACCTCGTCGACCTTCCAGCGGTTGTTGATCGGCACCAGCTCGTCACGCAGCTCGTCGTCCGGCGCGTGCAGCGACAGCGCGAGCGTGACCGGGATCCCCTCGGTCGCCAGCTGGTTGATCCGCGGCACGAGCCCGACCGTCGACACGGTGACGCCGCGCGCGGAGATCCCGAGGCCTTCGGGCGACGGGTCCGTGAACCGCCGGACGGCGCCCATCACGGCCTTGTAGTTCGCCATCGGCTCGCCCATGCCCATGAACACGATGTTCGACACCCGGCCCGGGCCGCCGGCGATCTCGCCGCGGGCGAGCGCCCGCGCGCCGTCGACGACCTGCTCGACGATCTCGGCGGTCGTCATGTTGCGGGTCAGGCCGCCCTGGCCGGTCGCGCAGAACGGGCACGCCATCCCGCAGCCGGCCTGCGAGGACACGCACATCGTCGCGCGGCCCGGATACCGCATCAGGACGGACTCGACCAGCGAGCCGTCGAGCAGTTTCCAGAGCGTCTTGCGGGTCTCCCCGTTGTCGCACTCCAGGTCGCGGACCCGGGTCAGCAGCGGCGGCATCAGGTCCGCCACCAGCTTGTCGCGGGTCGCGGCCGGCAGATCGGTCATCTCGGCGGGGTCGGACACCAGCCGGGAGAAGTAGTGGTTGGACAGCTGCTTGGCGCGGAACGCGGGCTCGCCGAGCGCGGCCACCGCCGTCCGCCGTTCCTCCCCGGTGAGGTCGGCCAGGTGCCGCGGCGGCTTCTTGGCACGGCGCGGCTCATCGAACACAAGAGGCAGGGAGGTAGACATAACCGACCTATTGTCGCCCGCCGGCGGGACGCTTCACAAATTCACATCCCATGACCCGCATCACCCGGCTTGCGGTCGGAGTGCCCGAGTTTGCGGTCCGGAGCGATCCGGTCCCGCACCAGCTGCTTCAAGAACGGGATCTCGGCGAACCCGCCCTCGGACTTCCGCGACCACAACAGCTCCCCGTCGAGGCTGACGTCGAACACTCCCCCGGTCCCCGGCACGAGCGCCACTTCACCGAGCTCCTTCGGGAAGGTCGTCAGCAGCTCCTGCGCCGTCCACGCCGCCCGCATCAGCCACCGGCACTGCGTGCAGTACTCGATCTCCAACCGCGGCGCTCGACTCACGCCCTCACCGTACCGGCCGACGTTGTGCACCAGATCCGTGTCTCAGCGCGGTCGCCGTACGGATCTGGTGCACAAAGCGGGCCTCAGGCCGAGTAGCCCTTCGGCGGGATGAGGGTGGCCAGTTGGTTGAAGGTCAGCCAGTACGTCGCGGTGGGCGCGAAGCCGGCCGGGTCGGCGATCAGGACAGTCTGGTCGCTGTCGTCGTACCCGATCACCGTGAAGTAGTGGTAGATCGTGTAGTTCGGGTAGCCCGGCGGGTGGTTGCTCGCCGGGGCGACGATGTTGGCGACGATCGGGTAGTTGTTGTTGATGTCGAGGACGACGTCGCGCCAGAGCAGGTCACGTTGCGCCTGGGTGGGCGGGTCGTTCGGCATCTCCTTGGTCTCGTACCAGCCGGTGCCGAGGTGGTTGTTGAGCACCCGGGTGACCTGACCGATCCAGTCGGTGCCGTTGGTCGTGGTGGGCAGCTCGTTGGCCAGTTGCTGCTGACTCGGCGGGGAGATCCGGGCCGAGAGCGCGATCCGGGTCGCGGCCGGGCCGCACCAGTAGCCGGTCTGCTGGTACTGGAAGTCGATGTTCAGCGTCTTGAGGGTCTGCGTCGAGTAGCCGAGCTTCGGGACCGGCTTGCTCGCCGCGATCGCTTCGGCGGACACAGCCTGTGCCGCAGCTTGCGGTGCGGCGGTGGCCGCGTTCACCGGAAGCGCCGCGGCCGTGATGAGGGCGAGACCGCACAGGGCGGCCTTGAACTTCGTCGTGGGGATCATGTCAGCTCCTCACTGGACGACCGGGGCGGATCGTCCGGTTTGATCCTGACACGACGTATTGCAGTGTGGTGAAAAAATCACCAACCCTTTCCAGATCAGTCGAAAGGCTCGATGAACTCGCGGACCAGCCAGCGCACCGCCCGCTCCGGATACGGCCGGGGCAGCGACAAGACGATGTGGTCGAACCCGAGGCCGACAGCCTTCCGTACGATCTCGCGGGTCCCGGCCGGGTCGTCGTACGAGACGATCTGCTGCAGCGAGCGGCTGATCGTCGACGGGTCGCGGCCGATCCGCTCGCATTCCAGATCCAGGCGGCGGGCCCGATCGGCCAGCGTGTCGAGGTCGGTGTGCGGCGGCCCGCTGATGTTCCAGACGTCGGCGTACTCCGCGATCAGCCGCATCATCCGGTTTCCCCAACCGCCGATCAGCAGCGGCGGGCCGCCGGCCTGGACCGGCTTCGGCGCGCTGCGGGTGCGCTCGAGTGTGTAATACCGGCCGTCGAAGTCGAACTCGTCCTCCCTCCACATCAGGCGCAGGATCTCGATCGTTTCACGCAACCGCTCGACCCCCTCGCCCGGCGGCACGAGCGTCAGCCCGTAGGCGGCGTACTCCTCGATCGCGGGATTCGGGCCCGTGGGTTGGTGGGTACCGCCGGCGCCGAGCCCCATCACCAGGCGGCCGCCTGAGATCACGTCCAGGGTGCCGGCGATCTTGCCGAGGACGGCCGGCGGGCGGATCCGGTTGCTCGTGACCAGCAGGCCGAGACGGAGCCGCGTGGTCTGCGCGGCGAGCGCGGTCAGCAGGGTCCAGCCCTCGAGGACGTCGCCGTTCTTCGGGCCGGCGAGCGGGAGGAAGTGGTCCCACAGCCAGGCGTCGCGGATCCGCGGCTCCTCGTCCGCCTCCAGCCAGACGCGGCGGATGTCGGCGTACGGGACGTGCATCGGGGTGGTCTTCAGACCGAACGTCAGCTCCATAATCGTCAGGATAACTGATGATCAGGTCTACTGACGATCAGCGGCCCGGTAGATTTGACCTATGTCTGACCGGCTCGGGTACCTGCTGAAACACGTCCTCGCGCAGCTGACCGAGGCGCAGACCGCGGCCTTGGCGCCGTACGGCGTGACCGGGCGGGATCTGGCCGTGCTGTCGGCGATCGCGGCCGGCGAGCCGCTGTCCCAACTGGAGGTCGCGGCCCGGCTGCGGGTGGACCGGACGTCGATCGGCGATCTGCTCGACGGACTCGAGGACCGCGGGCTCGTCGAACGCCGGCGCAGCGCCGAGGACCGGCGGCGGAACGTCGTCGCACTGACGCCGCAAGGCGAGTCGACCTTCGCTTCCGCGGAGCGGATCCGCCTGGAGGTGGAACGGGAGTTCCTCTCTCCCCTCCCGGACGGCGCGCGGTTCCGGGAAGAGTTGCGGCTGCTGCTGGGGGAATGACGACTCCAGCGCGTCAGTTGGACTCTGCATGCTCTCCGTGCCGCTGTCAGTCCTGGACCGCTCGCGGACGCGGGCCGGCGAGTCCGAGGCGGAGACGCTGCGGGCGACCGTCGATCTCGCTCAGCAGGTGGAAGAGCTTGGTTACAAGCGTTTCTGGGTGTCGGAGCACCACAGCGTGCCAGGAGTGGTCGGCTCCGCGCCGACAGTGCTGGCCGCGGCTGTTGCCGCCCGCACGGATCGGATCCGGGTCGGCACCGGCGGCGTGATGCTGCCGAACCACAACCCGCTCGTCGTGGCGGAGCAGTTCGGCGTACTGGAGTCGTTGTCCCCGGGCCGGATCGACATGGGGCTCGGGCGCTCGGTCGGCTTCACCAACGGCGTACGGCGCGCGCTCGGCGTCGGCAAGGACGCGGCGGAGGACTTCACCGCGCAGGTGCAGGAGCTCCTCGGGTACCTCGCCGGCACGTCGGACGTCCACGCCCGACCAGGCGAAGGACTGCGCATCCCGCCGTTCATCCTGGCCGTCGGTGAGGGCGCCTCCATCGCGGCGACGCTGGGCCTGCCTCTGGTGCTGGCCGCGCGTCCCGACTCGGCCGCGCTGCTCGAGGACTACCGGAGCGCGTTCCGGCCGTCCGCCTGGGCGTCCGAGCCGTACGTCATCCTTGCTGTCACCGCCGCGATCGCCGATTCGACCGAGGCCGCGCGGCAGCTCTTGCTGCCCGAGGCATGGTCAGCGGCGTACTCGCGGACGCGTGGCGTGTTTCCCCCGCTGCAGCCCGACGTGCCGGAGTCGATGACCGCGCGGGAGCAGGAGTTCTTCGAGAACGCGCTCCGCGGACAGATCTACGGAACGCCCGCGGACGTCGACGAAGCGCTCGGCGACCTGGTACGACGAACCGCGGCGGACGAACTGCTGATCACCACGAACACCTTCGACCGTGGCGCGTTGCTCGCGAACTACGCCGCGCTGGCGAAGCTCACCGGCTGATCCGGTCCTCCAGCCGCTTCCGCACATCCGGCCACTCGTCGGCCAGGATCGAGAACACCACCGTGTCGCGGAACGAGCCGTCGGCCATCAGCATGTGCCGGCGCAGCACGCCCTCCCGGGTCGCGCCGAGCTTGGCGATCGCCGCCTGCGAGCGGGTGTTCTTCGAGCCGGTCTGGATCTTCACGCGACCGAATCCGCAGACCTCGAAGGCGTGCTCGAGCAGCAGGAGCTTCGTGGCCGGATTCACCGCCGTACCCCAGACAGCTGGCGTGTACCCCGTCCAGCCGAGGTGGATTCGCTCGTTCAGCACGTCGACGTCGCCGAGGCTCGACGTACCGACGACGGTGCCGTCGGCAACCAGGCGGACGACGTACGCGAACCGCTTGGCCGCGGCCGGGATCCACTTCGCGCGCATCTCGTCCGCGCTCGCCGGCATCGCGGCCGGCCCGCCGCCGAACCCACCGGCGTACACCTGCTCGTTGCCGATCGCCGCATACAGCTCGTCGATGTCGGATTCCTGCATCCGATCGAGCCGCACGACGTCGCCGACCAGCGACCGTCCGTCCGGAGCAACGGTCATGGTTTCACCAGCAGATGAAGGAGCAGCCAGACGATCGGCGCCGTCGCGAGCAGGGAGTCCAGCCGGTCCATCACGCCGCCGTGCCCGGGCAGCAGGTTCGACATGTCCTTGATGCCCAGGTCGCGCTTGATCATCGACTCGCCGAGGTCGCCGACCGTCGCGGTCACCACCGCGACCGCGCCGACGATCGCGCCGGCCCACCAGTCACCGTCCAGCAAGAAGACGACGGACGCGATCCCGGCCCCGATACACGCGAGCGTCGAACCGGCGAAGCCCTCCCAGGACTTCTTCGGACTGATCGTCGGCGCCATCGGATGCTTGCCGAACAGCACGCCCGCGACGTAGCCACCGACATCGCTGGCGACCACGACCAGGAAGAACGTCACCACGCGCCCCGGACCGTCCGCCTCCGGCTGCACCAGCAGGATCGCGAACCCGGCGAGCAGCGGAACGTAGCCGATCAGGAACACCCCGGCGCTCACGTCCCGGACGAATCCGACCGATCCACCCGGCATCCGCCAGAAGATCGTCCCGAGGACGGTGATGCCGAGCGCCACGAGCAGCGCCATCGGTCCACCGAAGTACGCCGCCACGAGCATGGCCGCCGTACCGGCGAACAGCGGGACCCGCGGGATCACCGCGCCGCCGGTCCGCAGCGCCTTCATCATCTCGTCGACCGCGACCAGGACGACCACCAGCACGAGAACGACGAACAGGACCTTCTGCCAGTACAGCGATCCGAGGATCAGGGCGCCGAGCCCGACCCCCACCGCGATCGCCGCAGGCAGATTACGCCCGGCACGGCTCGGGCTGGGGCTCGGCGCAGGCGTGCTCTCGACGCCCATCACACCTCGAGCAGTTCGGCTTCCTTGTGCTTGAGCAGCTCGTCGATGGAGTCGACGTACTTCTTCGTCAACCCGTCGAGCCGCTTCTCAGCACTCTTGCCCTCGTCCTCGCCGGCTTCGCCGTCCTTGACGGTCTTGTGCACCTGGTCCATGGCGTGCCGGCGGATGTTGCGCATCGAGACCTTGGCTTCCTCGGCCTTGGTCTTCGCGACCTTGATGTACTCCTTGCGCCGCTCCTCGGTCAGCTGCGGCATCACCACCCGGATCACCGCGCCGTCGTTGCCCGGGTTCACGCCCAGGTCCGAGTCGCGGATCGCCTTCTCGATCGCCGCCATCGCGCCCTTGTCGTACGGCGAGATCAGCACGGTCCGGGGCTCCGGCACCTGGAAACCGGCCAGCTGCTGCAGCGGAGTCGGGCTGCCGTAGTAGTCGGCCAGGATGCTCGCGAACATCTGCGGGTGCGCCCGGCCGGTGCGGATCGCGGCGAAGTCGTCCTTCGCAACCTCCACGGCCTTGGCCATCTTCTGCTCGGCATCGCGGAGAGCTTCGTCGATCACGACATTCCTCGCTTCCTCAGGCCGCATCGGCGCGGCCGGTCCTACTTCGCCTGTGTCCAACGATCCTAGTGGTACGCCGTGCTACGCCCGGTTATTGCCCCCGGGAGACGACAGTACCGATCTTCTCGCCGTGGATCACCCGGGCGATGTTGCCCTCCTCGAGACCGAAGATGACGATCGGCAGGGCGTTGTCGCGGGCCAGGCTGATCGCGGTGGCGTCGGCGACCCGGAGCCCGCGGGCCAGGAAGTCGTCGTACGACAGCTGGTCGAACTTCACCGCGTCCGGGTTCTTCTTCGGGTCGGAGTCGTAGACGCCGTCGACACCCTGCTTGCCCATCAGCAGGGCCTCGGCGCCGACCTCCAGCGCCCGCTGGGCGGCGACCGTGTCGGTGGAGAAGTACGGCATGCCGGAGCCGGCGCCGAAGATCACCACGCGCCCCTTCTCCAGATGCCGCTCGGCCTTGCGCGGGATGTACGGCTCCGCGACCTGGCCCATCGTGATCGCGGTCTGCACCCGGGTCTCGATGCCGAGCTTCTCCAGGAAGTCCTGCAGCGCCAGGCAGTTCATCACGGTGCCGAGCATGCCCATGTAGTCGGCGCGGTTGCGCTCCATCCCGCGCTGCTGGAGCTCGGCGCCGCGGAAGAAGTTGCCGCCGCCGACCACGACTGCGACCTGGACGCCGGACCGGGCCACGTCGGCGATCTGCTTGGCGATCGAGTTCACCACGTCGGGGTCGACGCCGAGCTTGCCGCCGCCGAACACCTCACCCGAGAGCTTCAGCAGCACCCGGTGATAGGCGGGCGAGAACGGCGAAGAGGCCGGACTCGTCTCGGTACCCAGGGTTTCCGTCACGATTCCGGCCTCCTCGTTCGTTGACTGTGTGCTCAGATCCTTCGCGGGATCAGGCGCCGACCTCGAAGCGGGCGAACCGCTTCACGGTGACACCGGCCTCGTCGAGCACAGCCTTCACGGACTTCTTGTTCTCCGTGACCGACGGCTGCTCCAGCAGCACGACGTCCTTGAAGAACCCGTTCACCCGGCCCTCGACGATCTTCGGCAGGGCGCCTTCCGGCTTGCCCTCCTCGCGCGCGGTCGCCTCGGCGATGCGCTTCTCGTTCTCGACCGTCTCGGCCGGGACCTCGTCGCGGGTTGTGTACAGCGGGCGCATCGCGGCGGCCTGCATGGCGGCGCCCCGGGCAGCCTCGACGTCGTCGCCCTCGAACTCGACGAGCACGCCGACCTGGGCCGGCAGGTCCGCGGCGCGCTTGTGCATGTACGCCGTGACCTTGCCGTCGAAGACGGCCACCTTGCCGAGCTCCAGCTTCTCGCCGATGACGGCGGCCAGCGCCTCGATGTTCTCGGCGACCGACTTGCCGTCGGTGAGCTTCTCGTTGAGCAGACCCTCGACGTCCCCGACCTTGCTCGCCGCGGCGTGCGCGACGATGTCGGCGGCGAGCTGCTGGAACTGCTCGTTCTTGGCGACGAAGTCGGTCTCGCAGTTCAGCTGGACCAGCGCGTTCTCCGCCGCGGCCACCAGGCCGTTGGTGGCGGACCGCTCGGCGCCACGCTTCTGGGCCTTGGCCGCGCCCTTGATGCGCAGCTCCTCGATGGCCTTCTCGAAGTCGCCGTCGGTGGCCTCGAGCGCCTTCTTCGCGTCCATCATGCCCGCGCCGGTGGTGTCGCGGAGCTTCTTCACGTCAGCGGCGGTGTAGTTCGCCATTCCTCGTTCTCTCGTCTTGTCTGGTGCGGCTGGGTGGACGGGCTGCCTGCAAGGCCCCGCTTCGAGGCCTCGCGGCGTAGCCCGGCGCCGCCCGGCGTGAACCGGGCGGCATACGGGCTGTCAGGCCTCGTCGGCCTTCGGCGCCTCGGCGGCCGGGGTCTCCTCGACGGCGGGGGTTTCCTCGGCCTTGGCCTCGGTCACCACAGCGTCGGTCGCGACCGGCTCGGTCAGCACGTCGGTCGCCGGGGCGGCCTCGGCAGCGTCGGTCGCCGGGGCGGCCTCGGCGGCCTTCGCCTCAGCGGCGCTGTTCTGGCTCTCCAGCAGCTCGCGCTCCCAGGCTGCCAGCGGCTCCTCCTGGCCCAGCTCCTCACCGGCCGCGGCGGCGCCCTGGCCCGAGCGGCCCATCAGGCCGTCGGCGACGGCGTCGGCGACCACGCGGGTCAGCAGGCCGACCGAGCGGATGGCGTCGTCGTTCCCCGGGATCGGGTAGTCGACCTCGTCCGGGTCGCAGTTGGTGTCCAGGATGCCGATGATCGGCAGCTTCAGCTTGCGCGCCTCGTCGACGGCGAGGTGCTCCTTCTTGGTGTCCACGATCCACACGGCGGCCGGAACCCGGGCCATGTCGCGGATACCGCCGAGGGTCTTGAGCAGCTTGTCGTGCTCGCGACGCTTCTGCAGCAGCTCCTTCTTGGTGACACCGGAGGCGGCGACGTCGTCGAAGTCGATGAGCTCGAGCTCCTTGAGGCGCTGGAGCCGCTTGTTCACGGTCTGGAAGTTCGTCAGCATGCCGCCCAGCCAGCGCTGGTTCACGTACGGCATCCCGACCCGGGTCGCCTGCTCGGCGATCGCTTCCTGCGCCTGCTTCTTGGTGCCGACGAACAGGATCGCGCCGCCGGACGCCACGGTGCTGCGGACGAACTCGTACGCGCGGTCGATGTAGGACAGCGACTGCTGCAGGTCGATGATGTAGATGCCGTTGCGCTCGGTGAGGATGTAGCGCTTCATCTTCGGGTTCCAGCGCCGGGTCTGGTGCCCGAAGTGCACGCCGCTCTCGAGCAGCTGCTTCATGGTCACGACGGCCATGAGGTGTCTCCTTATTGCGACCCGGATCGTCCCGGGTCTACTCGGTTGTCTCGCCTCGGATCGGATGATCCGCAGCTCCTGATGCCCGTCGCGCGACTCCGCCCGGATCACTCCGGGACCGCTGGAACCGACGCACTTGTGCGGGCATGCGTAGTCGCCCCACCTAGGTGTGGCGCCACCGGAAGTGTACGGGACCACGGCCGCCGGACGCGAACCGGCCCCCGTTGTCCACAATTCCGGATCCGGCCGGTCGAATCCGGCCCCGACCACGGCATCTTCCCTGGCATGACCCTCGCCGTCCTGACCCTCGCCGCCCTCCCACCCGCACCCCCTGCCGCCTGGCCGTTACAGCCGCGCCCCGAGATCGTGCGCGGCTTCGAGCTACCCGCGAAACCTTGGCTCCCCGGCCACCGCGGCGTCGACCTCGCCGGCCGCGTCGGCCAGCCCGTCCTCGCCGCCAGTCCCGGCCAAGTCACGTACGCCGGCCCGCTCGCCGGCCGTGGCGTCGTCACGATCACGACCGGCCCCCGCCGTACGACGTACGAACCGGTCGTCCCCGAGGTCGCCGTCGGAGCTACCGTCACCACCGGCACCGTCATCGGCCGCCTGTCCGCCGCGGGCTCGCATTGCCTGCCCCGAGCCTGCCTGCACTGGGGCCTCCTGCACGGCAAGCGGTACCTGAATCCCCTCACCCTGCTCCCCCGCCGCCCGATCCGCCTGCTTCCGCTCACCGCCCAACCAGCAGTCAACTCAGTCGGCAACCCAGCTGACAAACCGGCAGGCGACCCGCCCGACGGCAGCCGGCGCGCGGCCAAGCTCGTCATCGCCGCCACGGCAGCGCTCACGCTGACGGCCGGCCTGCTGATCAGGCGCGAATAGGGCTCATTCGTGCGGCAGGTTCAGCTGCCACGACACCCCGTACCGGTCGTTCACCCAGCCGAACTTCTTGCTGAACCCGTAGTCCCCCAGCGGCATCAGCTCGCCGCCGCCCTCGCTCAGCGCGCCGTACAGCCGCTCCAGCTCTGCCTCGTCCCTGCAGTCCACGAACAACGACATCGAAGGAGTGAAGGTGAAGCCATGATGCAGATAGCTGTCACTGCACATGAACTCCTGCCCGGCCAGCCGGAAGACGGCAACCATCACGGAGCCCTCGGGCCCCGGCCCCTCGGCGCCGTACTTGACCATCGACACGACCTCGGCATCGTCGAACAGCGACTGGTAGAAGCTCATCGCCTTCTCCGCGCCGCCCTCGAACATGAGAAACGTCTTGATCTGCTGCATCGCCCATCTCCTTCAGTCGTGACTTATATAAGCCACGACTGTAACACTGGATCAGCTCCCGGGGACCCGCGCCTGCCAGGCATCCTCGTCGCGCGAGCGGCGCTCCACGCCGGCCGGCAGCTTGTTCTTGGCGAGATCGACCAGCGTGGTGTTCTCGAGGACGTCCCGCAGACTGGCGCGCGCCGCGATCCAGACGCGCTGCAGGACGACCGCATGCTCGTTGTACGTGACGCTTTCCGGCCGGACGCCGGAGATGCTCACGATCGGGCCGTCGACAGCCCGCATCACGTCGGCGACGGAGATCTCGTTCGGGTCGACGGCCAGCCGCCAGCCGCCCGACTGCCCACGCTGGCTCGACAGCACGCCGGCCCGGCGCAGGTCGGCGAGAATGCCCTGGAGGAACCCGTGCGGAATGCCCTGCGCCCGGCTCAGTTCCTCGGCCGACACCACCGCCGGGTCGCCCGCGACCCATCGCTGGGTGATCTCGATCAGAGCTCGCAACGCATAGTCAGACTTCGCCGAAACCCGCATGTCCCGCAGTCTGCCGCATCCCGGCGCCCACACGCCGCATCACCCGCGAACATCCCTCGGCCCGAACCGCCCGAGCGCATGCCCTCAGGCCCGCGGATGGGCCTGCTGGTAGGCCTGCCGAAGGCGATCGGTGGAGACGTGGGTGTAGATCTGCGTGGTCGCGAGCGACGCGTGCCCGAGGAGTTCCTGGACGCTCCGCAGGTCCGCGCCGCCCTCGAGAAGATGCGTGGCCGCGGTATGACGCAGTCCGTGCGGACCGAGATCGGGTGCGTCGACGACGGCGATCCGCTGGTGCACCATCCGCCGTACGGTCCGCTGGTCGATCCGGCCGCCACGCGCCCCGAGAAAGGCCGCCGGCCCACTCCCCTCGCGCACCAGCTTCGGCCGCGCCTCGAACAGCCATCGCTCGAGCGCCTGCCCGGCCGGCACCCCGTACGGGACCGACCGCTCCTTCCGCCCCTTGCCGAAGACTCGTACGACGCGACGTTCCCGGTCGACGTCGTCGACATCGAGAGCGCACAGCTCGCCGACGCGAATACCCGTTGCGTAGAGCAACTCCATGATCGCGAGATCCCGCAGCCCGACCGGACTGCCGTCGTCCGCCGCGACTCCGGCTGCGTCGAGCACAGCCCGGGTGTCGGCCTCGCCGAGCACCCCGGGGAGGCTCTTGTGCGCCTTGGGGCTCGCCAGCAGCGCTCCCGGATCCGTGTCGATCCGCCCGGTCCGCTGCGCCCACGCCGTGAACACCCTCGCGGCCGTCGCACGGCGAGCCATCGTGCTGCGGGATTTCCCCAGACTTTGCTGTTTGGCCAGCCAGGACCGTAATCCCCGGATGTCCAACTGCCCGAGATCATCGTGACCAAGCCGAATCAAATGTTCGACTAAATCAGCGACGTCTCCGATGTAGGCTCTCACCGAGTGAGTGCTGAGGTCTCTTTCCGCCGTCAGATGCCTTTCGTAGTCAGCCAGTAACGCAGCGAAACCCTCCGGCCAGGAACGGTTTCCACTGACTTCGTCCGGCGTCATGGCTCGACGATGCGTGAGGTGGCCCGGCATCGCAAGCCACCGCGCGGACGCCGAGCAGAGGAGGTCTGGTCGATAGCCCAACGGTCGACTACTGTTCGGCCCGATTGCCCTAGTAGCAACGGAGGCACCCCTGACCATGGCCCCCTCAGCGAACGGACAGACCGTAGGCCGGCGCCTGCCGGTCGAGTCGGCGTTCACTCGAGTCGAGGATGCGCGGCACCGTCTGCCGCGCCTGTTCGGTCGTCGCGACCTGGTCGTACTCGGCCTGGGCGTGATGATCGGCTCCGGCATCTTCAGCATCAGCGGCGTCCAGGCGGCGAATGTCGCCGGACCGGCAGTGATCCTGTCGTTCGTCATCGCCGCGATCGTCTGTGTGCTGGCCGCGGCCTGTTACGCCGAGCTGTCGTCCACGATCCCGGTTTCCGGTAGCGCTTATACGTTCAGCTATGTCACCTTCGGCGAGGCGTGGGCGTGGCTGGTCGGCTGGGCGCTGGTCCTCGAGCTCGTCACCGCGGCGGCGATCGTCGCCCGCGTCTGGTCGGCGTATTTCCTGGCCACCCTGGACGGGTTCGGCGTGACGCTGCCCGAAGGTGTGGCGCAGTTCTTCGGCCCCGAGGCCAAGGTGAACCTCGTCGCCCCGCTGCTGCTGCTGATCCTCACCGCGCTGATCGTGACCGGCACCAAGCTGTCGGCCCGGGTGCTGACTGTCGTCGTGATCGCCAAGGTCGCGGTGATCCTGCTGGTGGTGATCGTCGGTGCCGCGCACATCAACATGGACAACTACCACCCGTTCGTCCCGCCGGCCCGGGCAGCGCCCGCGACCGCGAGTCCGACGTTGCTGGGCTGGATCCTGGACTCGTCGTTCGGTTCGTTCGGGACGATGGGTATCTTCACCGCCGCGAGCACGATCGTGTTCGCCTACATCGGCTTCGACCTGATCGCGACCGCGTCCGAGGACGCCCGCAGCCCGCGCAAGACCGTTCCGCAGGGCATGCTGCTCGGCGTCGGCGCGGTGACGATCCTCTACATCGCGATGGCCGTCGTCCTGGTCGGCATGCGCCCGTACGGCAAGCTCGGCGGCGGCGCACCCGTGTCCGAGGCCTTGGCCGCGGTCGGGGTCGGATGGGCCGCGAAGGTGGTCAACCTGGGCGCCTTGCTCGCGTTGATGACGGTCATCATGGTGGTCCTCATCGCGCAGAGCCGCGTCCTGTTCAACATGGGCCGCGACGGCCTGCTCCCGAAGAGCCTCGGCCGGGTCAGCCGGGTCTACTCCTCCCCCGCCCGCGCCGCAACGGCCGCCGGCATCGCCGCACTGGCCCTCACGCTCTACCCGAAGGTCCTGGAGCTCGAGGAGCTGCTGGTCATCGGAGCCCTGTTCTGCTTCGCGTTCTGCGCGATCGGCGTCCTCACCCTGCGCCGCTCCGAGCCCAACCTGGAGCGCGGCTTCCGGGTGCCGATGGTCCCGCTGATCCCCCTCCTGTCGCTGGCCGCCACGCTGTGGCTGATGCTCAACCTGAAGATCAGCACCTGGACCAAGTTCGGCGTCTGGATGGTCATCGGCATCGCGATCTACGGCCTGTACGGCCGCTGGCACAGCCGCCTCGCCAACGAGGACAGCTGGGACTTCGACCTCGGCGACACCGACCCCGGAACCGGCGGCTTCCAAGCCATCCGCGACCACGACCGCCCCACCGAACTCCGAGCCATCCGCACCCCACCCGAAGCACCCCAAAAACCCACCCGCGGCAAACACATGCGCAACTAACCACCCACCAACAGCCACGCATCCGCAGACAATCGGACCGACGCGCCAACCGGTGACCGCGCTGGCCGTAGGCGGCCACGGCACAACCCCGGCCAGACCAAGCCACCGCCCAACCTGCCACGCCAGAAGCGCCCGGCGGTCATAGAAGAACCGCCAATCCTCACGCGCACCTTGACCGGAGGAGGGGGTCGGCGCCCCGCCCGGCCACCGTCCCACCTCGCCCACCTTTCGCCGGGCGACGCCCCACCTCGCCCCACACCCAGGCCTCGCCCCATACCCAGGCCTCGTCGCGCACCTTCACGGCCACGGTCTGCCCGGCCACCGCCCCGCCTGGCCACAGCCCGGCTGTACGTCGGCCGACCCCGCCCTTTAGCCCCGGACGCTGCTGCTCGCCCCGGCCGCCGACGTGCACCGCCGCTTCGCGGGCTGCTCGCTGCGCCCGAATGCACCGCCCAAGATCTGGAAAGGGCGCGCAGCGTCCAGGTACTGGGAAAGGCGCGCACCGCACGCCCCTGGAAGAGCGCGCACTGCCCACGCCCCAGGAAGGACACGCACCGCCGAGGCTCCGGGAAGGACACGCACCGCCCAGGCTCCGGGAAGAGCGCGCACCGCTCACGCCCCGGATAGGGCGCGCAGCGCCCAGGATCTGGGAAGAGCGCAGCGGTCAGGGTTTGGGGATGGCGCGCAGGGCGATCTCCACCGTGGCGTACAGGCTTGCCCGGTCAGCACCGGCGGCGGCGTGGACCGCGTTTCCCTCGCTCACGGTCATCACGTAGCGCGCGAGGTCAACCGGGTTGGTGTCGGCGGGCAGGTCGCCCGCGTCGACCGCGCGGGCCAGGCGCTCGGCCAACTGCTGCTCGCCGGCCAGGCGGCTCGCGGCCAAGAACTGCGCCACCTGACCGTTGTCGCTCCCGCCGGCCAGGCCGCCCTGGATCGACAGACAGCCGGCGGGCCGGCCGGGCTGTGTCAGTGCATCTGCGTTCGCCTTCAAGAACCTCTCGACGGTCGCGTACGCGGTCGGCTCCGCGAGCGCCTCCCGGGCGTACGCCATGTCGTGCTCCGCGTAGCGCGCAACGGCCCGACGGAACACCTTGTGTTCGGCCGGAGGCGGTCTGCTGTCGAACTGCGGGCGGCGGTTGGCTTGGTAGGTCGTCCGCTGCCGTCGCCGCAGGAAGGGCAGTTAGGTCCGCTGCTGGCCGGGTTGAGCCAAGAATGCACATTTGAACGATTTGTCACCAAGGAGAGAGCATGTCGAACGCAGTTGTGTTGACCGACTTCGGGGCGCCCGAGGTGTTGCGTTGGCAGGAGGTTGCCCCGCCTGAGCCAGGTCCGGGGCAGGTACGTCTGAAGGTGGCTGCGGCGGGTGTCGGTCCCACCGACCTGGCGATCCGCTCCGGCCATCTGCGGGCATTCGGAGCAGCGCCGGGCGGCGTACTTGGCTTCGAGGCGGCGGGCACCGTGGACATGGTCGGGCCTGGCGTCACCGGGGTAGCGGTGGGCGACGAGATTGCCGCGCAACTGCTGAGCCTGGGCGGTTATGCCGAGCTCGCGATCGCCGAGATCTGGACCGCCAAGCCGGCGGGCGTGTCGTGGGAGGACGCCGCCGCGTTGCCCGCGTCGGCCGAGGCGGCTGTCCGGGTACTCGATGACGTCCGGCTGGAACGCGGGCAGACGCTCCTGCTGTTCGGCGGCGGAGGATCGGTCGGCACCATCGCGACCCAGTTGGCGGTGGCCCGGGGCGCTCGGGTGCTCAGCGTGGTCCGTGGCCACGACGAGCGGCTGGTCAGCGAACTGGGCGCCGAGCCGGTGAAGCTCGGCGATACGGTACGAGCCGACGCGGCGGTCGATGCGGCCGGAACGGGGGTGCTTCGACAAGCTCTGGCCACGGTCGGCGATCCGGGACGGGTGGTCAGCCTCTCCGATCCGCAGGCGGCCGATTTCGGCGTACGACTGTCCGGTCCGCGCCCGGAAGCGGCGACGGCCGCGCTCGCCGAGACCATGCAGATGCTCGCGGCCGGACGGCTACGGCTTCGGGCACAGCGGACCTTGCCGCTTCCCGAAGCCGCCGAGGCCCACCGTCAGCTCGAGGCCGCCACGCGGGAGAAGCTGATCCTCATCCCGTGAGATCGGCTCCGGATCGGTGCAGAGAGCCTGGCACGAAGGCGCGGATCGCAGCTACTGACCGGGGTCGGGTCCTCGAGGCCGACCGCGGCCAGCAGGGTGGAGCGAGCAGGTCCGATACTCGTACATGCCATTGTGGTTATATAGCTGTACGAGTATGTTGAATTCGTGGGCGCACCTTTTGAAGTTCTGGCTGAGCCGCGGCGGCGGCAGATTCTGGAGTTGCTGCGGCGGCGGCCGCACCTGGTCGGGGAGTTGACCGATGAGCTCGGGCTCAGCCAGCCCGGGGTGTCGAAGCATCTGCGGGCGCTCCGTGAGGCCGGGCTGGTGGACGTCCGGGTAGATGCGCAGCGGCGGTGGTACGAGCTGAGGCTCGGGCCGTTGCGCGAGCTCGACGCCTGGCTGCATCCGTACCGGCTGCTGTGGGATCGCGCACTGGACGACCTCGAAGACCACCTGGACACGATGCCGGACACCGGTCCGGCGGAAACGGAAGGCTGACGATGGCGAACGAGACCCTGCGAACGATCGAAGGTCGCTCGGTACTGCGGATGGAGCGCCGGCTCCGGCATTCGGCCGAGAAGGTGTGGCGGGCCCTGACCGAGCCAGAGCAACTGGCTCGTTGGTTCCCGGCCTCGGTCAACCTGCAGCCGCGCATCGGCAGCACCGTCGAGTACCTGATGGACGGTGAGCCGGCAGGCGGCGGTGAGGTACTCGAGTTCGATCCGCCGCGCGTGTTCGCGATCACCTGGAACGGCGAGGTGCTGAGGTGGGAGCTCCTTCCGGCCGATAGTGGTTGCTTGCTCGTGATGAGCCACACCTTCGACGACCGTTTCGGTGCGGCGAGCTTCGCTTCCGGGTGGACGCTCTGCCTGGACGGGATGGAGATGATCCTGGACGGCAAGTCGATCGACGTCGAGCCGGACACCGGTTCGCTGCACGACCGCTTCGTGGAGTTGCTCGGGCTGAATCAGGGCTCGGCCGAGCAGACCGCGGACGGCTGGGGCGTCCGGTTCGAACGGCAGCTGACACGCCCGGCCGAAGTCGTCTGGTCGCAGCTGCCCAGCGAGGGCACCGTCATCGAACGGTCTGAGCCGAAGGTTCTGGAGTACGAACCGTCCGGCGGCGGCAGGGTCCGCTGGGAGCTGACGCAGGGCACTGGTCACGGCGCCCGCTTGATCCTCACCCAGTCCGGTCTGAGCGGTCCGGATGAAGCGCTGACGATGTGGCGTCACCGCCTCGACGAGCTTGCAGCTGACCTCCTCAGCACTCCGCCCGCGCAGAGGAACGACGGCCCCAGCGAGGGTGGCGCTGCAGATACCCGGTGACCACTACGGTCACCGGTCGCCCCGATTAGCCAACGCGCTGACCAGATTCAGCATGAGTCGGATCCGACGTCGGGCCTTGAGCTAACAGCCGCGCGGCGGGGTGGGGGTCAGGTGCCAGCCAGTGGCGGTTTGGGTTATGAGGGTCAAGGTGGTGAGGGTTTCCAGGCACTGTTGGGTTGTGGGGACGTCGAGGCCTGCGGTGGTGGCTATGCGGTGGGTGGGGGCGGGAGTGTGGACGGGGACGGCGCCCAGGGTGCGTTGGAGGTCGGGATCGAGGGTGTCGGTGAGAGTTTGGGGGGCTCGGGGCGGTTGGGTCAGGTTGGTGCCGAGGGGAGAGATCGCCTCGATGATGTCGGCGACGTTGGTGGCGAGGACGGCGTTGCGTTCGCGGACGAGGAGGTGGCTGCCGGCGGACATGCGGGACGTGATCGGGCCGGGGACGGCGAGGACCGGGCGCCCGCATTGGTCGGCCCAGCCGGCGGTGTTGAGGGCGCCGCTGCGGACGGCGGCTTCGATGACGACGGTGCCTTCGGTGATGGCGGCGATCAGCCGGTTGCGAGCGAGGAAGCGGAGCTTGGTCGGGGCGCAGCCGGGTGGGAGTTCGGCGACGATCAAGCCTTTCTCGGCGATCCGGCTGAAGAGGGCGGAGTTGCGTCTCGGGTAGCTGACGTCGACGCCGCAGGCGAGCACCGAGATCGTGACGCCGTCGGCGGCGAGGGCTCCGCGGTGGGCTGCTGCGTCGATGCCGAAGGCGCCGCCGGAGACGATGGTGACGCCGTTGTCGGCGAGGCCGCAGGAGAGCTCGGCGGCCACGTGTTCGCCGTACGACGAGCAGGCGCGGGCGCCGACGACCGCGACGGAGCTGGTCAGGGCGCGGCGGAGGTTCGCGCGGCCGCGGACCCAGAGGCCGAACGGCACTCCGGCGCGGCGGGTCAGTTGGCCGGCTTCTTCGAGTACGTCGACCTGCTCCGGCCACTCGTCATCGCCGGGGATCACGAATCGCGCGCCGGCGGCTGCGGCTCGATCGAGATCGCGGTGCGGGTTCGCCGCGGCCAGTCGGGTCGACCAGCGCTCCAGGCCGGGCGCATTGCGCTGGAGGCGGTCCCAAATCTCCACCGGGTGCAGGCCGTCGAACGCCTTCAACGCGGCGAGGTCTCCCGGCTCGAGCACCCGCGACAAGCCCACGCGGGCCAGCCGCTCGTCATCTCCGTTGCCGCCAGCAACTAGCTCCGAGCCGCCGGTTCCTTGGCCGGATCCGGAGCCTTCGGGTCCGGGCGAGGAACCGCTGTGAGGCATTCGCGTGCCCGCTCCCCCGGCACCACCGGGAGCGGCGAGCGATTCAGGCGACAGGGCGTAGGTCGGCGTCATTGAGTGGGTCCTTTGAGGGGGCGGTGGTCGGAGAGGGGCGTCAGCGGCTCGCCGGAGCGGAGTTGGAAGGCTTCGTGCGTTTGCTCGACGGTGGGGGCGGGGAGGCCGGCGAGGTCGGCGAGGGTCCAGGTGAGGCGGACGACGCGGTCGAAGCCTCGGGCTGTGAGGCGGCCGGCGGTGTAGTGGTCTTCGAGGAGGCGTTGGCTGGCCTTGTCCAGCGGGTGATCGCGGCGCAGGACGGGACCGGGGATCTCGCTGTTCAGAGTCCAGGCGGTGTCGCGGTAGCGGTGGAGCTGGCGGTCGCGGGCGGCCTGCACGCGGGCGGCTACGGTCGCGGTCGACTCCGGGGGCTCGCCGTCGGCGACGGTGCGGGCGGCCGGCAGGATCTGGCGCTGGATGTCGAGCCGATCCTTGATCGGGCCACTGATGCGCTGCCGGTAACGCGCGAGGTGCTGCGGCGAACAGCTGCAGATGCCCTCCCTGGTGCCGGAGAGACCGCACGGACACGGGTTGGCGGCCAGGACCAGCATGAAGCGGGCAGGGAACTTGGCGACGGCCACGGCCCGGTGGATCTCGACGAAGCCGGACTCGAGTGGCTGCCGGAGCGTGTCGAGGGTCAGCGGGTGCATCTCGGGCGCTTCGTCGATGAACAGGACGCCGCGGTGCGCGCAGCTGATGGCGCCTGGCCTCAGCATGCCTGAGCCGCCGCCGACCAGGCTGGCCAGGGACGCGGTGTGGTGTGGTGCGATGAACGGCGGACGGAGGACCAACTCGGCATCGTTCGTGAGGAGGCCGGCCAGAGAATGCACGGCGGAGACCTCGAGGGAGTCGTCGGTGCTGAGGTCGGGCATCAGTCCCGCGAGGCGCTCGGCGAGCATCGTCTTGCCGGAGCCCGGTGGGCCGTGCAGGAACAGATGATGGCCGCCCGCGGCCGCGGCTTCGATCGCCCGGCGGCCTTCGCGCTGGCCGATGACGTCGTCGAGATCGACACCCGGGACCCGGATCAGTGACTCCGAGACCAGGCGCGGCTCGGCGCGCGGCGGGGCCTCGTCGGGGATCTCGGTGCCGCGGAGCAGGGCGAGGACCTGGCGCAGCGAGCGAGCGCCGTACACCTCGATGCCGGGGACGAGGCGGGCCTCGCCGACGTTGAGGTCCGGGACGACGATGCGGTCGAAGCCGGCCCGCGCGGCGGCGAGGGTCATCGCGAGGGCGCCGCGGACCTCGCGGATCCGGCCGTCGAGGCCGAGCTCGCCGATGATCGCTGTCCGGCGGAGCACGGCCGGATCGACCGCACCAGCCGCGGTGAGGAGCGACAACGCGATGGCGACGTCGTAGTGGGATCCGGTCTTGGGCAGCGTGGCGGGTGAGAGGCCGATGGTCACCTTGCGGTCCGGGAATCGCTCGCCGCTGTTCACCACGGCGGCGCGGACGCGGTCGCGGGCCTCGGACAGCGACGTGTCGGGGAGACCGATGAGCGTCGTCTTCGGCAGGCCCTGGGCGATATCGGCCTCGACCTCGACGAGGTGGCCCTCCAGGCCGACCAGGGCGACCGACCAGGTCTGTGCGAGGGCCATCAGCTCGCTCCCCGCACGTGGTCCACGCTGGGTGGCGTGGTGCGGTCGAACAGGACCGAGATGATGTCGATCCGGATCTCAGCCGGTCTGAGCTCATGCGTCTGCAGCCAGCGGCCGGCCAGCTTCCGGAGAGTGGCCAGCTTCCGGTAGGTGATGGACTCCGCCGGAGAGCCGTAGTTCAGCCCGCGCCGGGTCTTCACCTCGCAGACGACGAGGGTGTCGCCTTCGCGCGCGACGATGTCGATCTCGCCGAGCTCGCAGCGCCAGTTGCGCTCGAGCACGGCGAAACCGTGCGTGCTGAGATATCTCGCGGCGAGATCTTCGCCGTACCGTCCGACGGTGTTGCTGGTCCGCATCGATGACCACCTCCGGCAGAGAAGATGCCGGGATCAGGCCTCGGAAACGGACGTCACTTTCCGCCTGTGGACAACCGCCGACCGGTCAGCGACCGAAGTCGGAGTCCTTGGGGACCTCCAGGTCGGACTTGGCGAGTTCTTCGATGTTGACGTCGCGGAAGGTGACGACCTTCGCGTTCTTGACGAAGCGGGCGGAACGGTACACGTCCCAGACCCACGCGTCGGCCATCGTCACTTCGAAGTACACGTCGCCGCCCTCGGTGCGGACCTTCAGGTCGACGGCGTTGCACAGGTAGAAGCGCCGTTCGGTCTCCACGACATACTTGAAGATCCCGACGACGTCCTTGTACTCCCGATAGAGCTGCAGCTCCATATCGGTCTCGTACTTCTCAAGGTCGTCAGCACTCATCGGCTCTCCACTCCGGTGGGACTGGTCACATTCTGTCCCATAACGGGCTTCAGACTGCGGCGGACATTCTCAAACCGGCGTCGATGTTGCGGGCACGGACCGTATTCGTCCAGTGCGGCCTGGTGTTCGGGGGTGCAGTACCCCTTGTGGATCCCGAACCCGTACTGCGGGTACACCTTGTCCCAGTGCTCCATCACGCGGTCCCGGGTCACCTTCGCGATCACTGACGCGGCAGCGATACAGGCCGCCACGCGGTCGCCCTTCCAGATCGCCAGCCCCGGGACGTCGAGGCCGTCGACGCCGAACCCGTCCGTCAGCACGTACGACGGCCGGACGTCCAGGCGGAACAGGGCCCGGCGCAGCGCCTCCACGTTCGCGACGTGCATGCCGAGCCGGTCGCACTCCGCGGCCTCGATCGACACCACCGACCAGGCCAGAGCCCGCTTGCGGACCTCGTCGTAGCACCGCTCCCGCGCCTTCGCGGTGAGCAGCTTCGAGTCCGCGAGCTCCGGGATCTGGCCGCGCTTGCCTTCGGGCAGGATCACCGCCGCGGCCACCAAGGGCCCGGCGCACGGCCCGCGACCCGCCTCGTCGACGCCGGCGATCGGGTCCAGCCCGACGCGGCGCAGGGCCCGCTCGTACCCGTACAGCCCGGCGTCCCGCCGGACCGTGCTCCCGCGCGGCAGCGCGCTCATCCAGCCCTCCGAATCACACATCCCACCCTTGGCACCAGAGCCGGCAGCGGCTCACTTAGGCGGCGGTGTGAGGGATATCGAGGGCTTGTCCGGCGCCGGCCCGGCGGCCGGCACCGCCTTGAACGTGTCCGGTACGCCGAGTTTGCCCCAGCGGCTCGACGGCCAGACGATCATGATCGCCCGCCCGGTGACCTTGTCGAGCGGCACGAACGCCGCGTCGCCCTGGTTGCTGCCGTTCGCGTCGAGGTCCTGCAGGTGGACGCGGGAGTCCCCGGAGGCGGAGCGGTGGTCGCCCATCACGAAGATCCGGCCGGCCGGGACGGTGACCTGGAACTCCATCTGGGACGGGGCGTCGCCCGGGTACAGATAACTGGTCTCGTCGAGCGGCTGGCCGTTCACCAGCAGCCGGCCCTTGGAGTCGCAGCAGGCGACCTTGTCGCCGGGCATGCCGATCAGGCGCTTGATCAGGTGGCCGTGGCTGGAGTCCGGCAGCAGACCCACGATCTCGAAGAACCGGCCGACCGAGCCGCGCTTCTGGCCGCTCTCCTCGGCGCCGAGCCAGCCGCCCGGGTCCTCGAACACGACCACGTCGCCGCGCTTCACGTCGGTGAGCTTCTCGACCACGACCCGGTCACCGACCAGCAGGGTGTTCTCCATCGACTCGCTCGGGATGATGAACATCTGCCCGACGAACGCCCGCAGGATCGAGGAGACGATCAGGGCACCGACCACGATCAGCACGAACTCGCGGGCAGCGGCCGCGAAGCCCGAGCGATGAGCGGGTTTGGCGTCCGACTTGGTCGGTGTATCGGTCACTTCTTCAGCCCCGGCTTCTTGAAGGTTTCCGGAGGACGCAGCATCGTCATCCGGTCAGACGGCCAGATTACGCAACAGGCCCGGCCAACCACGTTCTCGACCGGCACGAAGCCCCCTCCGGGGCCGCCCATGTGCGCACGGGAGTCGGCCGACTCGGCCCGGTTGTCGCCCATCACCCACAGATGGCCGGCCGGCACCAGCACGTTGAACGGCATTTCCGACGGCTTGGCGTCCTTCAAAAGGTACTCCCGCTCGTCCAGCGGGATGCCGTTCACGGTGATCTGGCCGTCCTTGTTGCAGCAGACCACCCGGTCGCCGCCGATGCCGATCACCCGCTTCACCAGGTGTCCCTCGCCGCTGCGCGGCAGGATGCCGACGAACTCACCGATCCGGCGCACCGCGCCCGGCTGCGCCTGTTCCTCGTTCAGCCAGTTGCCCGGGTCCTTGAAGACGATGATGTCGCCGCGGTCGACGTCCCGGTGCAGATAGCTGATCTTCTCGGCGAGGATCCGGTCGTCCTTGGTCAGCGTGTCGTACATCGACTCCGACGGGACGTAGAACGCCTCCGCGACGAACAGCCGCAGCACCACGGTGATGACGAGCGCGAGCACCGTGACGGTGCTCATCTCGACGAGCAGGCTGAGCAGCGGATTCCGCTGCTTCAGCCTGCGGTGACGTCCTTTGCTGCGACGTGCCCTCTTCGAGACCGGGCGAGGGCGAGCGCGAGTCGCAGTGCTCGGCGCCATAGGTGACCGTCGTCGCTACGCGGCGTCAGGAAGCCGGAACTTCGCGCTTCTCCTTGATCTTCGCCGCCTTGCCGCGCAGCTCGCGCAGGTAGTACAGCTTGGCGCGGCGGACGTCGCCGCGGGTGACGACCTCGATCTTCTCGACGATCGGGGTGTGCAGCGGGAAGGTCCGCTCGACGCCGACGCCGAAGCTGACCTTGCGGACCGTGAAGGTCTCCTGCAGGCCACCACCCTGGCGGCGGATCACGACACCCTGGAAGACCTGCACGCGGGACCGGTTGCCCTCGACGACCTTGACGTGCACCTTGACGGTGTCACCGGCGCGGAAGGCGGGGATGTCGTCGCGCTTGCTCGCGTTGTCGAGCTCGTTCAGGACGTTGCTCATCAGGTGTCTCTTTCTCGCGCGTGCCACAGGTCACCCACGAATGTCGGTGGTGATGAAGTCATCAAAAGGCTGCCGGTCGGTGGTCACCCCCTGTGGCAGGAGCACCGAAGGGCAGCAGCAGACAATCTTGCCATACGCCCCACACGGTGACGAAATCCGCGGTCGTCGCGTGCGCACCGTGAGCAGCCGGACGTCACTTACGGCGACGCCGCTTGCCGAGCCGCACCAGGTCGACCTTCGGTGTCTGCGCCTCCCGGCTGATCTCCCGGTAGCCCGCCTTCCGGTAGAGCTCCAGATTGCGCTCGCTCAGCGCACCGGTGTTCAGCGTGTACGAGGTGACCTCGGCGGGAGCCAATTGCTCGGCGGCGCGCAGCAGCCGGGCGCCTAGGCCACGCCCCTGCCAGTCCGGAGCCACGATCAGGCGCTCGATCTGCCCCTCGGAGCCGTCGACGAGGAGTTGGACCGAGCCGACGATGCGGGTGCCCGCGACAGCCTTGAGGACGGTCCCGCGCTCGAGACGCGCTGCCGTGGCGGCAGGGTCGTCGGTCAGCGGCGGAATCGTGTAGTCGTCGTACAGCCGCGCCTCGGACAGGAAGGCGGCCAGCTGCAACACGTGGATCTCGCCCGCATCGGCCGCGGTGGCCGGCAGGAGGCGGACCCCGCTGGTGTCGTCCTTGTCCGCCAGCACGTCGCCCCAAGCCGCGAGCAGATCCGGCCGGCGTTCCGCAGTACGCCGTACCGCTTCCTCGTGGTGCCAGTCGGCGATCAGGCCGTGGTTCCCGGACAGCAGCACCTCAGGTACGTCGTACCCGCGCCAGCTCGGCGGCTTCGTGTAGACCGGGTACTCGAGCAGGCCGTCGCCCGAGTGCGACTCTTCCGCCAGCGAATCCGGGTTGCCGATCACACCGGGCAGCAGACGCGCCACGGCCTCGACCATGACGAGTACGGCGACCTCGCCGCCGTTCAGGACGTAGTCGCCGATGGAGACCTCGTCGACGCGCATCCGCTCCGCCGCGTACGACGCCACGCGCGCGTCGATGCCCTCGTACCGACCGCACGCGAACGCGAGCCACGGCTCGGCCGCCAGCTCATAGGCCAGCGACTGCGTGAACGGACGCCCGGCCGGGGTCGGCACGATCAGCCGCGGCTGCGCCGGACCGTCGGCGGGCGCGACCGCGTCCAGCGCCTGGCCCCACGGCTCCGGCTTCATCACCATCCCCGCTCCCCCGCCGTACGGAGTGTCGTCGACGGTGCGGTGGCGGTCGTGCGTCCACTCGCGCAGATCGTGCAGGTGGATGTCCAGCAGACCGCTCTTGGCTGCCTTCCCGACCAGGGACACGTCCAGCGCGGCCAGGTACTCGGGGAAGATCGTGACGACGTCCAGCCGCATGTCAGTCCCCCGGCTCGGTCTGGACCACCTCTGCGCCCTCGGGGTCGAGCAGTCCGGGCCGGTCCGCCACGAGGACGTACCGCTTGTCGATGTCGATCTCCGGGACCAGCTCCTCGACCATCGGAACCAGCACGAGGTTGCCCGCGGTGCGCCGGATCTCGAGGAGGTCCTGCGACGGCAGGTGCACCACGTCGGTCACCTCGCCGACCTCGACGCCGTCGGTGGTCCGGACCGCGAGCCCGATCAGGTCACGGTCGTAGTACTCCTCCGGGTCCTCGGGTCGCTCGTCGTCGGGGACCTCGCACTGCACGAGCAGGTTGCGCAACTGCTCGGCGGCGGTCCGGTCCGGCACCTCGGCGAACTTCACCAGCAGCCGTCCGCTGTGCCAGCGGCTCGCGGCCACGGTCAGCCTCCGGGACACCTTGGCGTCCGTCACCAGGACCGCGCCGTCCGCGAACCGGCGGTCCGGCTCGTCGGTCCGCACGTCAATCCCGACCTCGCCCTTGATCCCGTGCGCCCGGCCGATCCGCCCGACAGTCACCAACACGTGCACTACTCCTTTGTACGAAGTGAAGGGCCGCACCCCACAGCGGGGGGCGGCCCTTCGGAGGACTGCTGAGCTCAGCGGCGCGGACGCCGGTTGAACTCGTCGACGAAGTCGATGCGCAGCGAGGACTCGGAGCTGAGGGCGCCGACGACGGTGCGGATCGCGGTGGCGGTGCGGCCGTTGCGGCCGATCACCTTGCCGATGTCGTCGGGGTGGACGTGCACCTCGAGGGTGCGGCCACGCCGCAGGTTCCGGGCCCGGACGCTGACGTCGTCGGGGTTGTCCACGATGCCTCGGACCAGGTGCTCGAGCGCCTCGGTCTCCATCATCGTCAGGCCTCGGTGGTCTCGGCCGCAGCCTCGTCGGCCTTCGGCTCCTCGGCCTTCGCCTCGTCAGCCTTGGGGGCCTCGGCCGCCTCGTCCTTCTTCTCGGCCTTCTTCGCCGTCTTCTTGGCGGTGACCGCCTCGGTCTTCAGCGAGCCGTGGGCCTCGGCCAGCGCCTCGTTGAAGATCTCCTGCTTGTCGCGCTTCGGCTCGGCGACCCGCAGCGGCGCCGGGGCGTCCTGGCCCTTGAACTTCTGCCAGTCGCCGGTGGCCTTGAGGATCGCCTCGACGGCCTCGCTCGGCTGCGCGCCGACGCCCAGCCAGTACTGCGCCCGCTCCGACTCGACGCGGATGAACGAGGGCTCGGCCTTCGGGTTGTAGATCCCGATCTCCTCGATCGCCCGGCCGTCCCGCTTGGTGCGGGCGTCCATCACGACGATGCGGTAGTGCGGGGTGCGCTTCTTGCCGATGCGCTTCAAACGGATCTTGACTGCCACTTTCGGGTGGTCTCCCTTGGAATTACAGACTGGGTGAGCAGCACAGCGTCGTGGGGACAACGGAGTGACACTCGATGGGCCGGCCGGGCCGTGGAGTTAGAGGGCTGCACGAACCAGGACGGACTCAGCAGGCCATTGTGCCAGATTCGGCACCGCTCGGACCAATCGGCCTCACGCGCGCAGGTACGCCAGGTTCGGCAGCTGCTCGACGTACGTGTCGAGCAGGTGCCGGGCCACCGTCACCGAGTCGACCAGCGGATGGTAGGCGAACGCTTTCAGCGCGGCCGAGCGGGACGCCGCGGTCGCCGCTTCGATGGTGGACCGCTCGACGGCCTTCACCGCGCTGATCAGGCCCGCCTGGTGGTCCGTGAGCTGGGAGACCGCCACCGGCAGCGCCCCGTTGGCGTCCACGGTGCACGGGATCTCGACCACGGCGTCGTCGTCGAGGTGGTGCAGGACGCCGCGGTTGCGGACGTTCAGGATCAGCGAGGCGCGCTCGTTGTGCGCGATCGCCCGCATCAGCGACAGCGCGACCTGCTCGTACCCGCCGGCCGCCATGTCGCGCTCGTCGCGCTCCCCCGCGTCCGCGACCTCACGGCTCTCCACCATGTACGTCGACTCGCGCTCGGCCCGGGTCTTCTGCCACAGCTCCAGCGCCTGGTCCGGGTGCTTGCCGGTCTCGGCGTAGAACGCGGACTGCTGCTCCAGCAGGAAGGTGCCGCGCGTCTGCCGGACCCCCTGGACTGCGGCCAGCGTCTCGCGCGCGAAGTAGTAATAGTGCAGGTACTCGTTCGGAATCGAGCCGAGCGATCGCAGCCAGTCCGCTCCGAACAGCCGGCCCTCCTCGAAGGAGCCCAGAGCATCGGACGACTGCAGCAGATCGGGGAGCCGGTCCACACCGCCGGACCGCAGCCCGCGCAGCCAGCCGAGGTGGTTGAGCCCCGCGTAGTCGTAGAACGCGGTCGACGGGTCCACTCCGAGCGCCAGCGCCGCGCGCCGGCCCAGGCCCGACGGCGAGTCGCAGATACCGATCACCCGATCGCCCAGGAACGGGATCATGGCTTCGGTCACCATGCCGGCCGGGTTGGTGAAGTTGATGGTCCAGGCGTCCGGGGCGACGGCCGCGATCCGCTGGGCGATCTGCACCGCGACCGGGAGCGTGCGCAGGCCGTAGGCGATACCGCCGGCGCCGACCGTCTCCTGGCCGAGGACGCCGAGGTCCAGCGCGACGCGCTCGTCCACGGTCCGGCCTTCGAGGCCGCCGACCCGGATCGCCGAGAAGATGAAGTCGGCGCCACGCAGGGCCTCATCGAGGTCCGTCGTCGCCGTCACGACCGGTGCGTCGGCGGTGTCTGCTGCCTGCTGGCGGAGGACGGCCGCGATGGCCGACAGCCGGGACGAGTCGGTGTCGTACAGGACCACCGACGTGATGCGGCCGGGGCCGCGGTCGCCCAGGAGGGCGTGGTAGACGAGCGGAACCCGGAAGCCGCCCCCGCCCAGAATCGTCAGCTTCACGCGAGGACCACCTCTACTCCTGCTTCGGTCAGTTGGGCACGGGTCGCCTCGTCGGCGTCGGGCTCGGTCACCACCATGGTCAGCTCCCCCGGCTCACACACCCGGGCGACTCCGTGGCCCGGGAACTTCGTGCGGTCGGCGAGCAGGACGACGCGGTCGGCGGCGTTGATCATCGCCCGTTTGATCGGCACCTCGATCATCGTGCTGTCCATCACCCGGCCGTCCGGACGGACGCCGCTGGTGCCCAGGAACAGCCAGTCGACGTGGATCTGCCGCAGGCTCTCCTCGGTCAGGTAGCCGACCAGCGAGCGGTAGCTGCGGCGCACGAACCCGCCCAGCACGATCAGCTCGATCTGCTCGTCGTTCTGCAACTCCTCCAGTACGGCGAGGTTGCTGGTCACCACGGTCAACGAGCGGCCGTGCAGGTGCTGCGCGACCCGGAGCGCCGTCGTACCGATGTCGAGCAGCACCGACTCGCCGTCGGCGACCAACTCGGCAGCGCGGCGCGCGATCCGGTCCTTCTCCTCGGCATGCACGGCGTTGACGTCGGCGAACGGCTCGTCACCGCCGTCGACCGCCAGCGCACCGCCGTACACCCGGGTGAGGCGGCCTTCGGCGTGCAACTGCTCGAGGTCGCGCCGGATGGTGGCCTCGCTGACGCCGAGCTTCCCGGCCAGCACCTTGACGCCCCCGGCCCCATCGGCCCGGAGCGCACGAACGATCTGATCCTGTCGCTGCTTCGGCAACACAGAGAGACCGTATCACGCAAACTCAATCATTTTTAGTCAAAGTTGTGACCAGGTATTGCGGATCCTGAGCAAGAGTTTCAAGATTCATGAACGAGTTTGATCGAGCCTGACGGAGTGTGGCTACCCATGCACGAGCTGGACGTACCGGTTCTGGATGTGGTCGTGTCTGGTCTGGTATTCAAGGACCTGGTGCTAGGCCTGCCCACTGCGCCGCGTCCGGGCACCGAGGTCTGGGCCACCGAGTCGCACGAGAGCCCCGGCGGCATCGCGAACTTCGCGGTGGCGCTCGCCCGGCTCGGGCTGCGCACCGGCATGGCCGCGGCGTTCGGTGCGGACGCCACCGGTGACCAGGTCTGGGGCTACCTGAGCGCCGAGGGCATCGATCTGTCACTCTCCCGCAGACTCGCCGGCTGGCAGACGCCGCTCACCGTGGCCCTTGCCTATGACAACGACCGGGCACTGGTCACGAGGGGCACGTCACCCCTGCTGTCGGCCGACGAGCTGATCACCACGCCGCCGGCTGCCCGAGCCGTCGCCGCGCACATCGGACCCTGGCCGAACGATTGGCTGGCGAAGGCGAAGGCGGCCGGCAGCGTGGTGTTCGCCGATGTCGGCTGGGACCCGACCGAGCAGTGGGGCCCGGCCGTCCTCGACCAGCTCCAGCACTGCGACGTGTTCCTGCCCAACGCCGACGAGGCGATGGCCTACACGCGGACCGACTCGCCGGAGCAGGCCCTGCGCAGCCTGGCCGAGCGGGTTCCGCTGGTGGTCGTGTCCAACGGCGCCGCGGGCGCCATCGCTCTCGACGCGAGTACCGGCGAGCACGTCGCCGTACCGGCGTTTCCGGTCCCGGCGGCGGACAGCACCGGGGCGGGTGACGTGTTCGCCGCCGGTTTCATCGCCGCCACGCTCTGGGGACTGCCGCTGGCGCAGCGGGTGCGGTTCGCCGCGCTCACCGCCGCACTCTCCGTCACCCGGCTCGGCGGCGCGGACGCCGCACCGCGCTGGGCCGACCTCGCGGACTGGCAGGCCGCGCATCCCGAAGACCAGAACCTCCAAGCGCTGATCAGCGCACACTCAGGAAGGTAGAACCATGGAGCTCTCACGTCGGACGCTGCTCGGGGGCTTCACGGCCGTGCTCGGCGGCAGCCTCGTCGGCTGTTCGTCCGGGATGAACACCGCCGGTACGACGGCCAAGAAGAACACCACCACCGAGCTGACGATGTGGTGCTGGCCGGGAGGCCTCGGCAAGTCGGTGCTGGACGACACGATCGCGCACTTCCCGGACCCGAAGATCAAGTACTCCGAGATCGGCGGCGACTACAAGCAGAAACTGGTCACCACGTTCAACGGCGGCACCGGGATCCCCGACATCACCGGCATCAAGGGCGAGGACATCGCCTCGCTGCTGCCGCAGGCCGACCGCTTCGTCGACCTGAAGACCGTCGGCGCGGACTCGGTCCTCGGCGACTACCTGGAGTGGAAGGTCAACCAGGCGACCACCCTCGACGGCAAGGTGATCGGCCTGCCGATCGACGTCGGCCCGACCGCGCTGTACTACCGCGAGGACATCTTCGCCGCGGCCGGCCTGCCGAGCGACCCCGCCCAGGTGGCCGCACAGCTGAAGAGCTGGGACGACTTCTTCAACGCCGGGGTCCAGCTGAAGGCGAAGAACCCGAAGGCGCTGCTGGTCTGGGACGCGACCGACCTCTACGACATGGTCGTCGGCCAGGGCACCGAGCGGTACATCTCCAAGGACAACAAGTTCATCGGCGACCAGGACCACATCCGGAAGGCCTGGGACACCTCGGTCAAGGCGATGACGCTGAAGATCGACGGCAAGACCCCGAGCGGCAGCCCGGACTGGAACGCCGGCCTCGACCAGGGCACGGTGCCCGCGCACATCGGCGCCGCCTGGGTGGCGCTGGACATCAAGTCCGCGGTGAAGTCCAGCGCCGGCAAGTGGCGGCTGGCGGCGACGCCGAGCGGCCCGGCGAACTTCGGCGGCTCGTTCCTCGCGATCACCAAGAACGCGGCCGATCCGCAGAAGGCGTTCGACGTGATCAAGTACATGCTCAACCCCGACAACGAGGCCAAGGCGTTCGCCGACGCACAGATCTTCCCGTCGACGCCGGCGGCCTATGACAAGCCGCAGCTCAAGGCGGCCGACAAGTTCTTCGGCGGCCAGGTCCCGATCGACGTGTTCGGGCCGGCCGCGAAGGCGATCCCGGTCGCGTACCAGAGCCCGTACGACGACTCGGTCGCGGCGCCGTTCCACGACGAGCTGAAGACGGTGCAGACCGGCGCCAAGACCTCGGACGCGGCGTGGTCGGCCGCGGTCTCGAAGGCGAAGGCGATCGCCAAACGACAGGGAGTGCAGTGACCGCTACTGTGACCGTGCCCGCCGCCAGGGCGACGACGGCGGCGCCGAGACGGCGGATCTGGTCGTACTGGCGGTTCTACCTGGCGCTGTCACCGTTCTACATCCTGTTCGCGGTGTTCGGGCTGTACCCGATGCTGTCCACGATCGTGCTGGCCTTCCAGCGCTGGGACGGCCTGAGCGCCCGCAGGTTCACGGGGCTGGACAACTTCGCCTTCCTGGTCAAGGACCCGACGTTCTGGCAGTCGCTGGAGAACACCGTCGTCCTGTTCCTGATGTCGACGGTCCCGACGCTGGTGCTCGCGCTGCTGCTCGCGGTGATGCTGCAGTCCGCGGTCCGGTTCACGAACGTGTACCGGATCGCGTACTTCATCCCGAACGTGACGTCGCTGGTCGCGATGGCGATCTTCTTCAGCTCGATCTTCAGCACGAACTTCGGTCTGGTGAACGCCGCCCTGCGGTCGCTCGGCATCCCGCAGCAGGACTGGCTCGGGCAGCCGTGGGGCATCAAGATCGCGATCTCCACGATGATCGTGTGGCAGTGGGTCGGGTACAACACGCTGATCTACCTGGCCGGGCTGCAGGCGATCCCGAAGGACCAGTACGAGGCCGCCAAGGTCGACGGGGCCGGGGCGGTCCGGACGTTCTTCGCGATCACGTTGCCGCAGCTGCGTCCCGTTGTGTTGTTCACGGTCGTGATGTCGACGATCGGCGGGCTGCAGACGTTCACCGAGCCGCAGGTGATGGTCGGCAACAGCGGCGGCACCGGGCAGAGCGGCATGACCGTGGTGCTGTTCTTCTACCGAGCCGCGTTCCTGGACAACGACTACGGGTACGCCGCGGCGATCGCGCTCAGCATCTTCGCGCTGGTGCTGTTGTTCACGGCCATCAACTGGCGGATCTTCCGCGGACGGGGTGAGGATCGATGACCCGGTACCGGCTGCGCGGTCTCGCGCTGCATGCGGCGCTGGTCCTGGCGCTGCTGGTGTTCATGTTCCCGTTCGTGTGGACGATCCTGATGGCGTCGAACACAACCGCGGACATCTACCGTTTCCCGCCCAAGCTGACGTTCGGCGGGCATTTCGGGGAAAACGTCCGGCAGGTGCTGGAGAACGTCGCGTTCTTCCAGTCGATGGCGAACACCGTGGTCGTGGCGGTCTGCACCACGCTGCTGGTGCTGTTCTTCGACTCGCTCGCGGCGTTCACGTTCGCCAAGTTCCGGTTCCCGGGGCGGAACGCGCTGTTCGTGATCCTGCTGGCGACGATGCTGCTGCCGGCGCAGCTGGCCGCCGTACCGCAGTTCCAGACGATGGCGCTGCTCGGCTGGGTGGGCTCGCTGAAGGCGCTGATCATCCCCGGCGCGGCGAACGCGTTCGGCATCTTCTGGATGCGGCAGTACTTCCAGAACTCGATCCACAACGAGCTGGTCGAGGCCGCGACGCTGGACGGCTGCGGCTTCTTCGGCACGTACTGGCACGTCGCGCTGCCGTCCGCGCGGCCGGCGCTGGCGTTCCTCGGCATCTTCACGTTCGTCGGCTCCTGGAACGACTACATGTGGCCGCTGATCGTGCTGACCAACCCGGACCACGTGACGTTGCAGGTCGCCCTGTCGACGCTGAACCGCTCGCACGGTGTGGACTACAGCATGGTGATGACCGGTGCGCTGATGGCGATGGTCCCGCTGGTGATCGTCTTCGCGATCTTCGCCCGCCAGTTCATCAAGGGTGCGACGGAAGGCGCAGTCCGCGGCTGAGCACGCCGGCGATGATCAGTACGTTGCCGAGCAGCGCGACGACGAAGACGGACGGGGTGTCCGCCTGGGTCGCGGCAGGGATCACGGAGAGGATGCCGATCAGGCCGTACGTCGTCACGGTCGCGCTGAGCCAGTTGCCGGCGTCGGAGCCCCACTTCGACGCCAAGGCGAACCAGCCGAGCGCGACCGCGACGAGGGGCTCCAGCGCGGCCAGCATTGTGACGTGAAAGAAGGACACACCGCTGGAGTCCTGCAACAGCGCGCTGAGCATCAAGAGCGCGCCCCCTGCGATCACCAGGACCGCCGCTACTCGTGGGACGGGCCACAGCGGCAGCCGGTCGGGCCGGTAGTAGAACAGCAGTACGGCGGCCAGCACCACGGCGATCGCGCCGGTCAGTAGCCACGCGGTGGTCTCGTCGGTCCAGATGCCGAAGAGCTTCACGCTCTCGCTGGACGAGATGCCGCCGACAAGGATCAGCACGCCGTCCTCGAGGATCGCGGCGAGACATCCCGCGAGGACGCCGAGGACGACAGGCCGCGCGGACCGGGCCGCGAGGCTCGCGAGCAGGATCACGAACGAGGACACGATGATCGGGTCCCCCGAGCTGCGGTACACGTACCAGCCGGTGTCATCGTCGAACCAGAGCTTGCGCGAGTTGGCCTGCCCCGGCCAGTTCAGGTAGATGAGCAGCCCGGCGCCGACCACCAGAACGCCGACGATCCACCACGGAACCTGGCGCGACGACGACGGTGTGCGCCGCGGCGGCTCGGGGACCGGCGCGGGCTCGGGCGACGGCTCGGGCTCCGGTTCCGGCGGGCGCGGCGGCGGTTCGGACTCGGTGTCCGGCAACGTCAGGTGGACCGGGATGGTCCGCTCGCCGGTCGGACCGCTCACGATCAACGTCGCTTCGCTCCCGCCGGACGCGTCGGCACGAACTGTGATGACGTCGCCGTCCTGCTGGACCTTCAGCCACTCCACGCTCGACGTCGCGACCGCGGTCTGCACGATCGGCGGACCTTCGAGCCGTACTTCGGCACCCTCCGGGCCGAGGTCGAGCGCCTCGGGTGTCACCCGCGGAACGGCCTCCTCGAGCGCCTCCGCCGCGGCCATCGCGACCCGTCGGCTGTCGTCGTTCACCATCGGCTGCAGCGCCTGCCAGGCGGCGTACGCCTGGCCCAGATCGGCGCCGGCGAGGCGCTCGCGCAGGTAGTCGACCACGCCGAACCTTGCCGCCGGCAACGGGCTCTCCAGCGCCGCGACCAGCTCCGGCGCCAACGGCGTCGGCGTGATCCGGCGGATCCGGCTGCGCGCGATCAGCAGTTCGCCCTGGGCGCCGAACGTCCACATCTGCGGGTTCTGGTTCGGCGTCACCCGATGGACCCGGTCCGTCACGTACCCGACCAGTTCGGTGAGGCCGACCCAGCCGTCGCCGTCCCGGTCCGCCTCGCCCGTCGTCAGGCCGTCGACCACGGCACCGGTGAACACCGACGGGACCGGCGTCGCGTCCGTCGCCAGTTGTCCGCCCTCGAACGCGTACTCCATCGCGCTCGACGCCGTCACCACGACCCGGCCACGGCCGCCGCCGACATCGGCCTGCCCCGCGAACGCGTCCCGTACCTGCGCCTCACCAGCCGCACGCACGACCATGCCGCGCGGGAACGCGCCGCCGTAGCAGCAGTCCAGGAACAGGGCGATCCGCTGCGCCCGGCTGTCCGACATCTGCCGGTTGACGAAGTCGGCGGCCACCGCTGTCGACGCCAGCCGGGCCGGTTTGGTGTCCGCGACCGCCAGGAACAGTTCGCCGGCCGCGTTCTTCAGGCCGTGGCAGGAGAAGTGCAGCAGCAACAGGTCTTCGGGCTGCCGGTCGGCGAAGAAGTCCTCGACCGCGACCCGGATCTCCTGCGCGGACTCGTTGCGCAGGACCCGGACCTCGAACCCGCCCACCGACGGGTCCGCCAGCGTCTCGGCCAGTGCGGCCGCGTCGTGCGCCGGTGCGACCAGGCTGCGCAGTCCCGGATCGTCGTAATGATCGTTGGCCACCACGAGGGCGATACGCGCGCCGGACATGTCACACGTCCGCTCCGGCGTGCCGTCGGACGAAGGTGTCGATCAGCTGTTGCTGCATCTCGTCGGAGGCGCCGGTGAGCTCGATCACGTCGCCGTCGATCGTGACCTTGACCGATCGCCCGCCGCCGGATCTGCGCAGCCACTCGCGGATCACCCCGACGACCCCGCCGATCGCCTGCAGCCCGGGCGCCAGCGAAACGCTCAGCACGCCGGCCACCGCGGCGAGTCCGCCCTTCGAACCCGGCGGCGCCTCGCCCTCGGTGTACGGCTCGACCGACCGGACGTCGAGCATCAGCAACTCCTGGCGCAGCAGCAGCGCCAGTACCTCGAGCCGTTCGGTGTCCACGCTGCCGTCGACGACCTCGACCCGGACCTCCCCAGCCATGGCCCCTCCCCACCCCCAGGCCGCTGCTCCAACAATGCGGCCGTTGCGGGTCCGGCCACAAGCCATCGACAACGTAGGCTTCGGGAACTGGATCGTGCGCGGCGACGTCGGAGGGACACATGACAGGCAAGCGGGGGCGGGTGATCGGCCGGATCGCACCCGGGATCGTCGGCGAGGTGATGCTGCCGGTCCGGGGTGCCACCGAGGCCTTCTACGCTTACCCGGCGACCGACGAGGTGCTCGAGGTGGGGACACAGGTGGTCGTGGTCGATTTCGACCCGCCCCGCACCGTGTACGTCGCTCGTGCCATTTAATTGACGTTCCCTTGGAGGGGAAATGCTCTGGACGTACCTGATCATCGCGGCGGTCGCGGTGGTCGTCCTTCTGATCCTGTTCCGGACGGTCTGGCGGGTGGCGGAGCCGAACGAGGCGCTGATCATCTCCGGCCTCGGCGCGCACTCGAGCACCGACCAGGTCAACGAGACCCTCGGATTCAAGATCGTCGTCGGCCGCGGCACCGCGGTACTGCCCGGCTTCCAGACGGTACGGCGGTTGCCGCTGGACATCCGTGCGACGCCGCTGACCGTGACCTGCGTGTCCAGCCAGGGCATCCCGCTGCACATCAAGGGCGTCACGGCCTACAAGGTCGGTGACGACTACGGCTCGATCGCGAACGCGGCCCGGCGGTTCCTGGAGCAGAGCGACGAGCAGGTGATGGGCACCATCCACGAGCTGTTCGCGGGTCACCTGCGGGCGATCGTCGGCTCCACCACGGTCGAGGAGATGCTGCACGACCGGGAGACGCTGACCACCAACATCCGCGGCTCGCTGGCCGGGGACATGGAGAAGCTCGGCCTGGTAGTGGACTCGCTGCAGATCCAGGAGATCGACGACGAGTCCGGCTACATCAAGAACCTCGGCCGTCCGCAGGCCGCCGCCGTCGAGGCCGCGGCCCGGATCGCCCAGGCCGAGCGGGACCGGGAGGCGACCGAGCGCGAGCAGGCCGCCGCCGCCCAGAAGGCCGCAGCAGTGCGGGAGAGCTCGATCGCCCAGGCCGGTTACCAGGCCGAGGTCGACCAGGCGAAGTCGAAGGCCTCGCAGTCCGGCCCGCTGGCCGAGGCGCTGGCCCGCCAGGAGGTCGTCGTCGCCGAGACCGAGACCGCGAAGCTCAACGCGTCGCTGGCCGAGAAGCAGCTGGAGTCGTCGGTGCTGAAGCCGGCCGACGCCGAGGCGTACCGGCAGCGCACGCTGGCCCAGGCCGCCCGGGACGCGCAGATCGCGGCCGCCGAGGCGAACGCCCGCGAGGTCCAGCTCCGCGGTGAGGCGCAGGCGAAGGCCACCGAGCTCACCGGTAAGGCCGAGGCGTCCGCGGTGCAGGCCAAGGCGATGGCCGAGGCCGCCGGTATCAAGGCGCGCGCCGAGGCGCTGGCCACCAACACCGAGGCCGTCGTCGCGCAGCAGCTGGCCGAGGCCTACCCGGAGATCGTCTCCGCGGCCGCCGGCTCGTTCGAGAAGGTCGGCAACATGGTGGTCCTGAACGGTGCCCAGGGCATCGAGGACACCCTGGTGAAGACGATCACGATGGGCGGCTCCGGTTTCGCGCTGGCCAAGCAGCTGATCGACTCGCTGGCCACGAAGAAGGACCAGACCCCCAAGCTGGAGCCGGTGGCCGACGAATCGGCCTGACAATTAACTACAGACGCAAACCGTTGAAGGTTGCTGCTTGACGGCTGACACTGAGCCTCATGCCGCCCAGAAGAATCCTCGCAGTACTCGCCGCGTTCCTGCTCGGCGCCGCCGCCCTGGTGGCGGTGCCGACGCAGGCGCAGGCCGCGCCGAACTTCAAGGCCCCGTTCCCGTGTGGCCAACGCTGGACCTACAGCCACCACTCCGGTGAGGTCCGCCGCGCACTCGACTTCGTCCGCGCCGACGGCGGGACGACGAACGGCACGCCGGTGCTCGCGTCCGCCGGCGGTACGGCGTACCGCTACTCGCAGCCGAGCGGCGCCGGCAACTACATCGCCATCGAGCACGGCGGCGGCTGGAAGACCTACTACTTCCACCTGTCCGCGTACTCGGTGGGCAACGGTCAGCAGGTCTCGCAGGGCCAGCAGATCGGAGTCACCGGCAGCACCGGCAACTCCACCGGCCCGCACATCCACTACGAGCAGCTGCTCAACGGCATCGGGCAGAACATCGTCATCAACGGGTCGGCGCTGGCCTACCCAGGCTCGTACGGCTCCTACTTCCTCACCAGCGACAACGGCTGCTCCGGCCCGGGCAAGAACTACATGACCTGGGGCTCCGGCGTGAACATCCGCTCCGACGCGCACCTGAGCTCGCCGGTCGTGACCACGCTGGCCGGACCGACATCGGTGTGGGTGCTCTGCCAGAAGCAGGGCGACACAGTGAACGCCGAGGGCTACACCAACAACTGGTGGTCCAAGCTGCGTGACCAGAACGGGTTCATCAGCAACATCTACATCGACGACCCGAACGCGCAGCTACCCGGCGTACCGACCTGCTGAACCAGTGGGATCCCCTTGCGTGCAAGGGGATCCCACTCGCGTCTAGGCGGTGTGCAACGTCAGGCCGTACGCCTGCAGGATCTCGTTGACCGGCTGGAACCACGTCTCGCCACCGCTGCTGCAGTTCCCCCAGCCGCCGGACGTGACGCCCTGCGCCTGGTCACCGGTGATGAACGACCCACCCGAGTCACCACCCTCGGCGCAGACGCTGGTCTTGGTCGCGCCGTAGAACAGCTGACCGTTGCCGTAGTTCACGGTCTCGTTCTTGGCCAGGATCGTGCCGCAGTGCCAGTGTGTGGTCGAACCGCTGCGGCAGACCGACGAACCGATCGGCGCCTCCCACGAGCCGCGGACCAACTGGTCGCTCACCTGTCCCCAGCCGAGCACGACCGGCACGGTCCACCAGCCATAGCCGGTGGCCACCCACGCGTAGTCGTTGCCGGGGAACGACCAGCCACGGAACGAGCCCTGGTCGGAGCCGTCCCAGCCGCGCACGATGCCGCTCCGGCCACAGTGGCCGGCCGTGACGTACCCGCCGTACACCGAGAAGCCGATCGAGCAGCGGATGTTGCTGACGTAGTACGGGTCGCCGCCGACCGTCCCGGCCGCGAAGGTGCGCGGGGCCTGCGCCGCGACCTCCTTGACCGTCACCGCACCGGCCTTGGCGACCCTGGCGACGAACGCGTCGACGGCCGCGGAACGCTTACCTGCTTGGACGTTGACCACCACGCTGCCGGTCCGCGGGTCAGCTGCCCACCCGCTGACCGCAGCCGGCACTGCCTTACCGGCCAGCTTGTCGACGGCAGCCTTGCGCTGATCCAGGGCCTTCGCCGGCACGGGTACGGCGGCCACTTGCGCGCCGGTTGCACGTACTGCGGCAGTACGCGCGGAGCCGACCACGCCAACAACCAGCTTCTGCGTGGCGGCGTCGTACCAGGCTCCGCCGTACGCGGCACCGGCTGCTTTCTGGGCCGCGGGCAACAGCTTCGCCGCGGAGGTCTCGGCTGCCAGCCGTTGCTGCATCTGCTGCTCGGTCAGCCCGAAATCGCGTTGCATGGCCGCGGACTGGCCGGGCACGGCCAGAGGCTCGGCCAGCGCCTGCGCGGGCACAGTCAGGACAGCCGCCGTGAGTACGGCGGCCAGGAGGACCTTCATCTGAACTCTCCTCACCTAGGGGCGGTTCGGTGGATGAGAGCGCTCTCAGATCGAGAGTGGCCTACGTTGTCAGGCGCGTCAAGGGTTCACAGGCCGAGGTAGGCGAGAACGGCGAGGACGCGCCGGTGACCGGAGTCCGTCGGCGGCAGGTCGAGTTTGAGGAACACGTTGCCGACGTGCTTGTGCACCGCGCCGTCGGAGATGACGAGCTTCTCCCCGATCGCCGTGTTGCCGAGGCCTTCGGCCATCAGCGCGAGCACTTCGCGTTCCCGCGGCGTCAGCCGGTCCAGCGGGCTGCTCCGCTTCACCATGAGCTGGCTGACCACCTCCGGGTCCAGCACAGTCCCGCCGGCCGCGACGCGCCGTACCGCCTCCAGGAACTCGTCGACGCGAGACACCCGGTCCTTCAGCAGGTAGCCAACGCCTTCGCTGCCGGCCGCCAGCAGCTCGGCGGCGTACACCTCCTCGACGTACTGCGAGAACACCAGCACCGGAAGCCCTGGCCGCACCCGGCGCGCCTCGATCGCCGCCCGCAGGCCCTCGTCGGTGAACGTCGGGGGCAGCCGTACGTCGACCACCGCGATGTCCACCGGGTGCTCGTCGACCGCCTTGGCGAACTCGTCCGCGTCGGTGGCGACGGCGACGACCTGGAAGCCGGAGTTGTCGAGCAGCAGACTGAGGCCTTCGGCGAGGATCGGGTTGTCCTCGAGGATGATCACCCGCACGGAAGGATCACCTCGACGGTGGTTGGCCCGCCGATCGGGCTCTGCAGCTCCATCTGACCGTCGATCGCCTGCACGCGATGGAGCATGCCATGCAGTCCGCTCCCCCGGCCCAGCAGGTCGGACTGCGCACCGAACTGGGCATTGACCCGTGCTCCGCCGATCCCGTCGTCGGTGACCGCCAGGTAGAGCTCGGGACCACGCCGTTCGAGCTGGATGTCGACATGCCCCGCCGCACTGTGCTTCGTGATGTTGGTGAGCGACTCCGCGACGACGAAGTACGCAGCGGCCTCGACTGCTGCCGGGACCTCGCCCAGCGCACCGATGCGGAGCTCGACCGGCAGCGGACACCGGGCGGCCAGTGCCGACACCGCTCCGGCCAGACCGCGGTCCGCAAGGATCGGCGGGTACATCGTCCGCAGTACGCCGCGCAGCTCGGTCATGGCCTGCTCTGCGCCGTCACGGGCGTCGTCCAGCAGCTTGGCTGCCTTCTCGGGGTCCTCGGCCATGGTCTGCTTGGCGATACCGATCCGCATGGCCAGAGACACCAGCTGGGCCTGCGTCCCGTCGTGCAGGTCGCGCTCGATCCGGCGCAGCTCGGCACCGTGCGAGTCGACTGCACCTGCCCTGCTCTTGGTGAGCTCCTCGACGCGCTGCGCCAGCCTGGCCGTCTCCAGTTGGTCCGGGCTGGGCGCGAGCAACCGGAGCGCCGCCTTGGCGTGACCGCGAGCCAGAGCGGGCGCAACCCGCCCCAGGAACCACAGACTGGCTCCGACCTGCAGCGGGCCGAGCGTGAGGGCCTCGAACCAGTTGTCGACGTCGAGACCCATCAGGCTGAAGTTGCCCGGGTCGAGCCACCACAGCAGCATGCCGACGATCGCCGCCGGCGCACCGACCACCGCGATGACGGCCACGAGCAGCTCGGGGATCATCGCTACTGGCATCAGCAGGCAGCGCAGGCTGCGCTTGAACGACTTGTCCCGGAACAGCGTCGTGACGTCGCCGGGCTGCCGCGGCAGGGCCGGCGGCAGTTCCTCGGCCTGCGGGATGCCGAGGTACTTCGCCGCCCGGAACCGCTCGCTGTTCGCGAGCTTCACCAGGCCGGCGGTGACGCCCGGGATGATCCAGCCGAGCAGCAGGCTGATCGGTGTCGCGGCCAGCAACGTGACCGACTTCAGGTACCGGATCACCAGATAGCCGGCGGCCGGACCACCCCGGGAGAGGATCTTCGTGAGCATGCACCCATCCTGCGGCACAGCGGCAGCGCAGTCGGTACAGCAGGCTCTACCTTTCGCCTTCTAGCAGTCCGGTACGCCGGGGAGCTTCTGGTTCGGGTCGTCGATGTAGATGTTGGTCATGTAGCCGTGCTGGTCGCGCAGTTTGGCCCACCAGTTGTTGGTGTAGCCGTTGGCGGTCACCGTGTCGCCCTGGATCTGGCACTCGACGAACACCTGGGTCGGGCCAGGCAGCGTAGTGACGATCGAGGCGGACAGCTTCGGCGCCGAGCGGACGTTCACGCCGCTGCCCCAGGTGGTGAAGTTGTACGTCGGCGGGTTCGGGTCGCCGCCGTTCACCAACTGCATGTAGTAGTCCCAGTTCCAGTTGGGACCCGGGTCGGTGTGGTCGTTGTTCGGCATCTCGCTGTGGCCCTTGATGTGGGCCCGGTCCTTCGGGATGCCCCGCCGGTCGGCGATGTTGCGGGTCAGGGCGGCCGACGAACGGTACATCGCGTCGGTGAACCAGGACGGCTGGTCGACGTACCCTTCGTGCTCGATGCCGATCGTGTACGGGTTCTCGGTCCGGACGTGCCACGCGGTGTCCTTCTCGGCCACCATCTGGGTGACCTCGCCGTCGCTGGAGCGGACCACGTAGTGCGCGCTGACCTGTGCCGACGGGTTCTTGAACCAGCTGATCGTGCCGGCGTACGAGCCCTGGGTCACATGGATCACGATCGTGGTGATCGCCGCGGTCCGTCCGACGCGGTAGTTGCTGGTGCTGGCCGGGTTCCAGATCGCGCCCGGGTAGTCGACGGCCGCGGTCCCGAGCGGAGCGGCCTTCGCGTACGCGCCGCGGTCCGGGGTGACCGCCTGCGGGTCCGTCGAGACGCCCGCGGTACGGACGCCGCGCGCGATGATCCGGTAGACCTCGTCGGTGTAGAGCCGTGCTGTCGACGCGTCGGCGGAGTGCGAGTACTTGGCGATCACGCCGTACCACTGACCGAGGTCGCCGCGGTCGGTCAGCTTGGCCTGATCGGCGTACGAGTCGAGGACGGCGGCGGCGCCGAGGACGTTCGAGGTGTCGTCCTTGGACAGCGTCGCGACCGGCAGACCGGTCAGCTTGCTTGCCTCGGACATCGTCTTGTTCACGTTGTTGGCGGCCAGGTGCATCACGCCGTAGCCGTTCGCCTGGCTCGGTGTGCCGTCGTGGCCGTCGAGATGCGTCTCGGCGAACCCGACGCCGACGAGCACCTCCCGCGGTACGTCGTACTTCGCGGAGGCGGCTCGGAACGCGGAGGCGAGCTCCGACTCGGACGGCGGCTGGGCCGCATTGCTCGGCAGAGCCGTCAAGGCCAGTGCGCCGACGGCCAGGAATGCGGGTATCAGGGCGGTTTTACCCATCGGGGCGGTTCCTTCCCGTGTCTGGTCCGCCGAGGGGCGTCGGCGGTCCCGAGAGCCACGCTAAGGGAAGATCTTCCGCTGATTCCAGTGTTTGAGTGAATTTCTTCCCGTCACCGGGAGAAGATCACGCTTCCACGCAGCGCGATCAGGCGCGGGTGGGTCAGCACGGCCGGATTCGCCCGCGGATCCTCGTCGTAGACGACCAGATCGGCCGGATCGCCGGGACCGAGCTCGCTCGGTGCGCCCAGCCAGGCCCGGGCCGCCCACGACCCCGCGGCGAGCGCCTGCTCCCCCGACATGCCGATCTCGGTCAGCGCCTGGATCTCCTGCGCCACCAGGCCGTGCCCGAGAACACCGCCCGCGTCGGTCCCTGCATAGACGGGGACGCCGGCCTCGAACGCGTCCCGCAAACGGTGCAGGCGGCGCTCGTACAGGTCACGCATGTGGGCGGAGTACATCGGGAACTTGGCTGCGGCCTGCTCGGCGTACTGCGGGAAGTTCTCGAGCTGGATCATCGTCGGTACGACGGCCACCTGGCGCTCGGCCATCCCGGCGAGCAGTCCGGGCTCGATGCCGGTGCCGTGCTCGAGGCAGTCGATGCCCGCAGCCAGCAGATCCGGGAGGGCGTGCTCGCCGAACACGTGCGCGGTCACCCGGGCGCCGAGCTCGTGGGCGCGGGCGATCGCGGCGTTCAGCGCCTCGGCCGGCCAGCACGGGGTCAGGTCACCGGCGTCGCGGTCGATCCAGTCGCCGACCAGCTTGACCCAGCCGTCGCCGCGCCGGGCCTCCTGCTCGACGTACGCGACCAGTTCCTCCGGCTCGATCTCCCAGCCGTAGTTGCGGATGTAACGCTTCGAGCGGGCGATGTGCCGGCCGGCCCGGATGATCTTCGGCAGGTCCGCACGGTCGTCGATCCAGCGGGTGTCCACCGGCGAGCCGGCGTCCCGGACGAGCAGCGCACCGGCCTCCCGATCGGCGATCGCCTGCTGCTCCTGGATCTCCCGGTCGACGCCGCCGTGCTGGTCGAGGCCGATGTGACAGTGCGCGTCGACCAGGCCGGGCACGATCCAGCCGCCGGTGTGCACGGTCGTCACATCAGCAGCGGTGGGCCGGTCGACGACCAGCCTACCGCTGAGGTGGATCTCCTGCTGCTCACCAGCCGGCAGCACCGTGCCGACGAGCCTCAAAACCGTCATACGGCTGACGGTATCCGGCGAGGCGCAGCCGGTGCGAGCTACCCGGTGCGAGCTACCCGTGCGAGCCGCCGCCCGGCGTGCAGGTCGGGGTGGTGGTCTCGTTGCCGGCGCACGGGGTCCCGGACGGGGTCTCCGTCGGGGTCGCCGTCGGCGTCGGGGTCGGTGTGGGAGTCGGGGTCGGGGTGGGTGTCGGCGACGGGGTCTTCGTCGGCGTCCTGGTGGGGGTCTTGGTCGGGGTCTTCGTCGGCGTCCTGGTCGGGGAGTCGGTCGGCGTCCCGGCCGGCTTCGGCACCGTCGTCCGGTCGTCCGGTGTGGACGTCGGCACCACCGGCGGCTGTGTCGTCGGCACCGCGGTCGGCGTCGGCGTCGGCGTCGTGGTGTCGTCCGGAACGTCCGGCACCTGGCGCGGGTCGACCCGGCGCTCGGCGTTGCCGTTCGTCTTCGCGGTCGAGATGTTGCCCTTCGCGTTCGGCACGAGGACCGCGTTCTTGCTGTAGACGCGCATCCACTTCAGCACCGTGGCGACGAAGTCCTTGGAGTGCTGGTACCGCAGCAGGGCGGCGACGAGGTCGCGCGGCCGGCGCAGGTCGTCGCCCTCGGCGCAGAGCACCACGGCGACCGTGGTGACCGCGTCGTACACGTTGTTCGGGTTGCGGTAGCCGTCGCCGTTGCCGTCGGCCCCGAACTCGTCCCAGACCTGCGGGATGATCTGCATCGGCCCGACGGCCCGGTCCCAGGTCTGGTCGGCGTCGAACTTGCCCTTGTCGCTGTCGGTGATCCGGCCGTTGCCGTGCCGGCCGTTCAGCACCGGGCCGAGGATCCGGCCGCGGGTGGTGCCGGCCACGTCGACGCGGCCGCCGCTCGCGTGGTCGGACTCGACCTTGCCGATCCCGGCCAGCAACGGCCAGGTCAGCCCACAGTTCGGCCGCACGACCGCGAGGTTGGCGGTGGCGCGGCGGTAGGCGGGGAACACCCCGCGCGGGATGCCGTTCACGGCTCCCGGCCGCCCGGGACGCACGACCGAGCGGCCGTCGGTGGCCCCCTGCACGGGGACGTCGTCGCGGGCAGGTTTGTCGGATCCGAGCCGGCCGTCCACACCGGGACGCTGCGGCACGATCATCGTCAGCTCGTCGAACTCGCCGCTGTTCAGCCCGGCCCCGGGTGACGGGGCGACCGGGCTGCCCGCCTCGAGCGGTCCGGAGGCACCGGCTCCCCCCGAGGCAACGGTCACGATGGCCCCGACCAGGAGCGGGGCCGTACACAAAGAAGCGATGATTATTTTGACCCGACGGTTACCACTACGGGTTAGGCGCATAGCCCCTTCAACGAACCATGCGCCAGAAAGTTACATCAAGACGACGCAAAGTTACGCCGCCCAGAAACCCCTCGGAAAACCGGCACCGAGGTAACGATCGCCGCTATCTCGGCTTACTGACCGTAGCAGGCCTGAATCGATCGGGCCTCAGCCGGCCGCCGAGGGTGCGTCGCTCGGGCTGGCCGACGACTCACCCTGCGGGGACGTCGTGCTGCAGGGCTCCGGCGTCGGTGTCAGCGTCGGGCTGCTGGTCGGCGCGGTGGTCGTCGCCGGGGTGCAGGTCGGGTCGCTCGTCGGGTCACCCGACGGCGAGGTCGTCGGCGAGGTCGGCGTGCTGGTCGGCGACTCCGTGGGCGTGGTCGGCGTCGTGGTCGGGCTCGTCGTCGGGCTCGTCGGCGTCTTGGTCGGGCTGCTCGGCGGCGGGCTCAGCGGCGGCCTGGTCGGCTTCGAGGTGGTGGGCGGCGTGGACGTGGACGTCGCCGGGCTGTTCGTCGGCCGCGGGGACGTCGGCGTCGAGCTCGTTGCGGCGGTCGGGCTGGAGCTCGTCGGCGCCGTGGTCGGGACCGTCGTCGGCGGCGCGGTGGTCGGCGGGGTCGACGTCGGCGTCGACTCGCGGTCGTCGGCGTTGCCGTCGTCGTCCGGGGTGTCGATGATGCCGGGCTTGTCCGGGATGCTCACGGTGTCGTTGCTGTACGACTGCATCCAGCGCAGGACGGTCGACACGTAGTCCATCGAGTGGTTGTAGCGCAGCACCGCCTGGACCAGGCCTTGCGGATCGGCGAGGTTCGCCCCGCCGGAGCAGAGGTAGTCGCCCGCCGCGCGCGCCGCGTCGAACACGTTGTGCGGGTCCTTGACCCCATCGCCGTTACCGTCGGCACCGAAGGCCCTCCAGGTGCCCGGGATGAACTGCATCGGCCCGACCGCGCGGTCCCAGGTCGCACTCCCGTCGTACAGCCCCTGGTCGGTGTCGGCGATCGCCGCCATCCCGGGGCCGCCGTCCAGGACCGGGCCGAGGATCTTGCCGCGGGTGTTGCCTAATCCGTCGACCTTGCCGCCGCTGGCGTGCCCGGACTCGACCTTGCCGATCCCGGCGAGCAGCGGCCAGGTGATGTGGCAGCCCGGCATCGACATCGCCAGGTCCCGCGCGGCCTTCTGGTACGCCGCCAGCACGGTGCCGGGAATGCCCGAGGCGTTCCCGAAAGCGCCGGGGATCGGCTGCACGGTGCCGTCCGTCGTCCCCGTGACGGGAACCTGGACGGTGGACTTGTCCTGCGTCGGCAGGCTGCCGTCGACGCCCGGCTGGTCGGGCACGTTGTTCGCCAGGTCGTCGAACACCGCGTCCTGGCGCGGGGCGGACAGCGCGTGCGCGTCGACGATGAACGTGTTCGAGGTGACTCCGCCGACCACGAACACGGCGACCATGGCGGTGGGCGGGGCAAGGCACACCCAGGTGGCGGTCAGCTTTCCCCGCCAGGTATCCAGGTTCTTGAACTGCTGCCTCATCCGAACCGTCCTCGACGCAATACGGGCGTTGGTGTGTCTTCCGGGCGTAGGCACGATCTTAGCCGTCGGGAGGTCGGCCACAACCGGCGCCGGTGCGCCGTCACCGAGTACCGAACGGTTCGTTCGGGTGCCCGTCGCCGGTTGTTCACGTCACTACCCCACCACCGTAAGCCGGAGGGGGCATCCCTCGCGCCGGGTGATCGGATGACAGTTCTGCCATCCGATCAGCTGACAGGACGCGTCGGTACTGCCCTTTCGGGAAGACCAGGAGGGTCAGTTGCCGCCGAGCATTTTCTTGAAATCGTCCGGCAGTTCGAAGTCGCCGCCGTTCTGCCCGCCGAACGCGGCCGGCAACTGGCCCGGCTCCGGAGCCTGCGGCTGCCGGCCGGCCTGGTTCGCCCGCTTGGCGGGGTTGCCGGAGCCGCGCTTCTTGCCCTTCTTCTGCTGCTGCTTGGCCTTCCGGGCGCCGCCGCCCATGCCGGGCATTCCCGGCATCCCGGGCATCCCCGGCATGCCCTTGCCGGACGCCATCGCGGCCATCATCTTGCGGGCCTCGAAGAACCGCTCGACCAGGCCGCTGACGGTGGCCACCTCGGTCCCGGAACCCTTCGCGATCCGGGCCCGGCGGGAGCCGTTGATGATGTTCGGGTCGGCGCGCTCGGCCGGGGTCATCGAATGGATGACCGCCTCGATCCGGTCGATCTCCCGCTCGTCGAAGTTCTCCAACTGATCCTTGAACTGGTTCGCACCGGGCAGCATGCCGAAGATCTTGGTCAGCGGGCCCATCTTCCGGACCGACTGCATCTGGGCCAGGAAGTCGTCCAGCGTGAAGTCCTTGCCGCCCTTCTTGGCCAGCTTGGCCGCGGTCTTGGCGGCCTCCTCGGCGTCGAAGGTCTGCTCGGCCTTCTCGATCAGGCTGAGCACGTCACCCATGCCGAGGATGCGCGACGCCATCCGGTCGGGGTGGAAGACGTCGAAGTCCTCGAGCTTCTCGCCGTTGCTGGCGAACATCACCTGGCGGCCGGTCACCTGCGCGATCGACAGCGCCGCGCCACCGCGGGCGTCACCGTCGAGCTTGGACAGCACCACCCCGTCGAAGCCGACGCCGTCCAGGAAGGCCTGCGCGGTGGTGACCGCGTCCTGGCCGATCATCGCGTCGACGACGAACAGGATCTCGTCCGGGCTGACGGCGTCGCGGATGTCCGCGGCCTGCTTCATCAGCTCCTCGTCGACGCCCAGCCGGCCGGCGGTGTCGACGATGACCACGCTGTGCTGCTTGCTACGCGCCTCGTCCATCGCCTTGCGGGCGACCTCGACCGGGTCGCCGACGCCGTTACCGGGCTCGGGCGCGAACACCGGGACGCCGGCGCGCTCGCCGACCACCTGCAGCTGGGTCACCGCGTTCGGCCGCTGGAGGTCGGCGGCGACCAGCATCGGGGTCTGGTGCTTGGTCTCCCGCAGCCACTTCGCGAGCTTTCCGGCCAGGGTGGTCTTACCGGCGCCCTGCAGACCGGCGAGCATGATCACCGTCGGCGGCTTCTTGGCCATCCGCAGCTCGCGGGTCTCGCCGCCGAGGATGTTGATCAGTTCCTCGTTGACGATCTTGATGACCTGCTGCGCCGGGTTCAGCCCGCCGCGCACCTCGGCGCCGGCGGCGCGTTCCTTGACCGCCGCGATGAACTCCCGCACGACGGGCAGCGCGACATCGGCCTCCAGCAACGCGATCCGGATCTCCCGGGCGGTCGCGTCGATGTCGGCGTCGGTCAGCTTGCCCTTGCCCCGCAGGTTCTTGAACGCGGTGGAGAGCCGATCGGAAAGCGTGTCGAACACGAGAAACAGTCCGTTTCGTCGAAGCGATGAACTCCCCGAGTCTACCGGCCCCGCAACCTGTGGATCACCTGCGGCAGCCCCACCCCGTCAGACGACTGCGCGACCCCACACCCCGCTGTACGGGTGGATGGGCCTCACGTCCGGTTACTGTGCTGATGTCGGTTCGAGTGCGGGGAGGGTGCAGATGCAGGGCGAGCAGTCGGCAGAGATGGCCGAGGCGCTGCGGGTGCTGGAGTCCGCGGACCTGGAGCAGGGCTCCAGGCAAGAGCGGCTGGCGGCGTTCGCGCGGGCTCGGGAGGAGATCTGGGCGATCGCGGATCGGGCGGGCTCCGACAGCACCGCGATTCGCGCGTTGACCCGCGGCCTGGAGTCTTCCGAGGAGTTGCTGGCCGAGGGCGCGCCCTGGGACGAGCCGAGGGCCGGCAACTGACCGTGGCCGACAGCGAGGGCATAGTCCTGGTCGATCGGTCGTCGGAGACGTACAAGGAGTTCGCCCGCCTCTACCAGATCGCCCAGGGGTTGCACCCCGGCGGCGAGAACGGTTGGAAGCAGGACCTGTACGCCCGTACCGACGCCAAGTGGGGCGGGTTTCACAACAAGGACGGCTCGATCCGGCTGAACCAGCGGCTCGTGCTCGACCACCTCACCGGCGGTGCGCCGAGCGCCGACCCCGAGGCCCAGGCGCAGGCCCTGGCCACGGTGCTGCACGAGTCCAAGCACTCCCGTTCGCCGATCGACGCCCCGAACGAGCCGAACGCCGTACGTAACGGCACGTCGATCGCGGTCAACGAGGCATTCGTCGAGATCAGCGCCGTCGAGGACTTCCGGACGTTCGCCGACCAGGCCGCGTACGACGGGGTCCCGGATCCGGAGCCGGAGTACCAAGGTGCGGTGCAGGCGGGCAACGCGCTGCTGGACCGCGCGACGACCTCCGCGCAGCAGCGTGACCAACTGCTCCAGGCGGTGGTGGACCAGCCGACGGTGATGGGCTGGGACACGGTCGCGGACACCATTGTCCGCAACGAGCTGGCGGACGTCGTACCGCCCGATCCCGAGCACCAGCAGGCCGCGCGTGCACACCTGGTGAACCAGATGGCGATCCCCGAGTGGGACGGCGTCCAGCATCGTCCGGGCCGCGGCGGCATGGTCGCGGAGCTGACCGTCGAGGGCATCGATAGGGGCGTCGGACAGCTCCGAGAGCATTACCAGCAGAACCCGGGCGAGCCGTATCCCGCGCGGATGCCCAACCCCGCTGCCGCGGTGTCCACGGATCTCCAGGCCGGGGAGCAGCAGCGCTCCGTGACCAACGAGACCGGTGCGCGGCTTGAGTCGGCCGGCCGCACCGAGCCGGCGGAGCTCGACACGCTTCCTCCGCCGGATGCCGGCACGCGCGTCTCGGTCGGCGCCGGGCAGGGAGACGCGATGCGGTTCCTGCAGGATCAGGCCCCGGCCGCGGGGGCCACTCATCGTCGGCCGGAGCTCGGCGACGGTGCGCGTGGCGCCGGAGCGCCCGCCGGTGCGGGAATCAGCCGGCCCGGCGTCGATCGCGGGGCCGGACCGACTCCGCGGGGACTCGAGTAGCCGCGCCCCGTTGACAAGCTACAGCGCGGACAGCCAGCATCTAACCGGTTGAATTGCATTTACCGGTTAGGAGATATGGATGCGGGTTGTGCTGGACGGGCCGTCCAACCTGGGGTTGCGGGCGCCGGCTGCCGGTGTGGTTCCGGGGTGCTACAAGTTGGCGGGCGCGGTGCGGGACCGGGGCTTTCTGGCGCGGATCGGGGCGGAGGACGGCGGCTGCGTGACGCCGCCGCGGTACGACATGGCCGGGTGGACTCCGGGCGACGGCGTGTTCAACGCGGCGGCCATGGCGGCGTACACGGTGCGCTTGGCGGATCGGGTGGCCGGGTTCGTCGGGCAGGGGAAGTTCGTCGTGCTGTTGGGGGGTGAGTGCAGCAACCTCCTCGGCCCGGCGCTGGGGCTGAAGCGGCTCGGGCGGTACGGCGTCGTGTACATCGACGGCCACTCGGACTTCCGGACCGTCGGCAACTCGCCGTACGTCGGGGCCGCCGGCGGTGAGGCGCTGGCGTTGGTCACCGGGCGGGGCCAGGCGGACCTGACCGATCTCGAAGCGCTCGGGCCGTACACGCTCGACACCGACGCGGTGCTGCTCGGGATCCGGGCCGACGACGAGTACGTCGGCGACGTCGAGAAGGCGGGCATCCCGGTGTGGCCGGCGGCGAAGATCGCCGAGGACCCGGACGCGGCGGCTCGCGGGACGCTCGCGCACCTCGACCACCTGGACGGGTTCTGGGTGCACCTGGACGTCGACATCCTCGACGCCGCTGTCATGCCGGCCGTGGACAGCCCGGACCCGGGCGGGATCGACCACGACCAGCTCCGCGCGCTCCTCCGCCCGCTGCTCGCGTCACCCCGGTGCGTCGGCTTCGACATCGGCATCTTCGACCCGGACCTCGACCCCGACGGCCGCTACGCCGCCGAACTCACTGACACTCTCGTCGCAGCACTGCAGGGGGTGTGAGGTGCTCGAGTTGCTGTCGGCGGACGGTCCGGACCCTGACCACGCGGAGGCGCTGATGCTCTACGGCCGCCTGGTCGGCACGTGGAGTATCAGCAACCGCTACCGGTTCCCCGACGGCCAGTGGCGCACCGCCGCGGGTGAATGGCGTTTCGGTTGGACCTTGGGCGGACGGGTCATCCAGGACGTACTGCACTGCCCCGAGTTCCAAGGACGCTTCCCCGGCACCACAGTCCGCATGTACGACGTACAGACCGGCCTGTGGCAGATCACGTGGATCTCGCCGAACATTCCGTCGTACTTCATCCAGACGGGACGCCCCGACGGCTCCGGCGGGATGATCCAGGAGGGCACGGACGCGGCCGGCGTTCGCTCGCGGTGGACGTTCACCGACGTCACTCCGACCTCCTTCCACTGGCAGGGATTCAGCGCGGCATCCGACGGTGAGCTCGAGCTGTTCCAGGAGATGCGCGCTACCCGTCGGAGCGCTTAGCCCCAGACCAGGTCCTGGCCGTGGGGAGCCGCGGTGCCCAGTGCGCGCGTCTTGCCATCCGGCCAGGTCTGCAGGTCCACGCGGTACTCGTAGCCGTCCGTGCCGCGGCCGTGGGTCATCACGGCGTGCGGCTCGAGGCTGAGGTGGGCCAACGGCGCGGACTCGGTGGCCTGCGCGCCGAGCTCCGCCAGCCGGGCCTGGATCGCGGATCGGTCGGCACGGCGGAGGTACTGCCACATGATCGAGTGCCAGACGACGGTGACGTGTCCTTCCGACAGCTCCAGCCCGTTCAGGAACGAGACGGCGTCTTCACGGCGTACGTCGGCCGCGACCTCGTGGGCGACCTGCAGCGCGCCGCGGAGCCGGGTCAAGCGATCGGGCATGTCCGGCCAGACGTACGACGTCAGCGTGAGCGCACCGTCCGGCGTCAACGGGTTCACCGGCGCGATGTCACAGCCGACCCGCTCCGCGATCCGCAGCTCCACCGACGGCACCTGTCCGGACCAGGCCGACTCGAAAACGACCGGACTGTCAGCAGGCCCGTACGACGTCCCGTCCGCCACGTATCGGAAGCGGTCGGCGCGCAGGTTCAGTCCCCCGCTGGCGCCGATCTCGAACAGCCGTACCGGCAGTGGGACTGCCTCGACCAGCTGCAGCAGACCGCCGTACAGCGCCGCCGACCGGCCGACCTCGTTCGTCTGCGGAGGTTGTGTCAGCAGTGACCGCACCTCGCCCAGCCGCGACTGCAGGAGCTGCTCGAACGCCTCCCAGCCGAGCACCGGGTCCCAGGCCCCGCCGGCGCTCGGGTAGAACGCCGCCAACTCCGGTGCGGTGCCGGACAGCACCATGCCGTGCACAGCCGCCAGTAGCCGCAGACCGATCGCCTCGCCGAACGAACGGCCCTCGTACTCGGCCAGTACCTCGCCCGAGACCCCACCGACCTCGTAGTCGTCCACGAGCAGCCGGAGCAACTCGGCATACATCGGGGACCCCAGACCCTCACACGCGGTCGCTTGTCGCTGCAGTGCCTCTACAACATCCACAAAAGGGAGCCTAGAAGCTCAGTCGATCCAGCACCGACTTTGCCGTCGTCCGCGCGTCCTCGGGTTCTAGTGCCGCGCCGTGACGGTCGGTGAGGTAGAAGACGTCGACACACTCCGCACCGAGCGTGCTGACGTGGGCGGAGCGGATGTCGGCGCCAGTAGCCGCGATGGCCGCTGTGACGTCGTACAGAAGCCCTGGACGGTCATGCGCCCGCACCTGCAGCACAGTGGCGGTTTCGGAGGCCTCAGGCAGCAAGTCGACCCGGCTGGCAACACGAGGTCGCGACGAGTCCCTTGCAGCCAACCGGCGTACGACGTCGGCAGAGTCACGCAACGCCACAGCCAGCCGGTCACGCAGCCGCACAGGGTCGGGAGGCGAGCCCGCGACGGTCCACTGCGAGATGCCCAGGCCGTCGACGGACGTGATGACCGCGGACCGCACAGCCAGCCGCTCCACCGCGAGCACGGCGGCGACGGTCGACAGCGTGCCAACTTGGTCGGGTACGGCGACGTTCACCCGCAGGTCCCCGTGGTGATCGCTCACGGTGACACCAAGCCGGCCCACGCCGACGACCTGGTGCAGCACCGGCACCGGAACGGGCGGCGTCTCGGCCCACATGCTCTCGCCACCGCCGGCCAGCTCACTGCGCACGCGCCGGCACAGCTCACCGACCAGCCGCATGCGCCAGGGCGACGACGCGGCCGGACCAGCGGCCCGCGCGTCGGCGTACGTCAGGGCCTCCAGCAGGTCCAGGGTCTCGGTGCTGCGCACGATCCCGACCACCATGTCCACGGTCATCGGGTCTTCCAGATCGCGCCGGGTGGCGACCTGCGCAAGCATCAGGTGCTGCCGGACCAGCAGCGTGATGATGTCGGAGTCCGCCTCGCTGAAGCCGATCCGGCGCGCCACGCGGGCCGCGATGCCCGCACCGGTGACGCTGTGGTCGCCGTCGAGCGCCTTGCCCAGGTCGTGCAGTAGCGCGGCGACCAGCAACAGGTCAGGGCGCCGTACGTCGCGGACCATCGCCGAGGCCTCGACGCAGGTCTCCAGCAAGTGCCGGTCCACGGTGAACCGGTGGATCGCCGACTGCGGCGGCCGGAACCGGACCGCGTCCCACTCGGGCAGGATCCGGGAGATGTACCCGGCCTGGTCCAGGGCCTCCCAAACCTCGAGCAGCCCATGGCCCGCGCCGAGCAGGGCGCACAGCAAGCGCCGCGCCTCCCCCGGCCACGGCTCTGGCAAGTCTGCTGCCGACGCCGCCAGCCGTGCACAGACAGCAGGCGACAACACGAGCTCCCGGTCGGCAGCGACCGCAGCAGCACGCAGACCGAGCACCGCGTCCCGCTCCGGACGCGCGTCCGGCATCAGCACGACCTCACCCTCGTGCTGCCCCACGCCTTCGTCCAGTGCGAGCAGCAGCGGCCCACCGGTGCGCTGCCTGCGCCGGGACCGTGGCGGTTTGGTCATCAAGCTCTCAACGCGCCGCCAGGACACGTCGCACACGTGCGCCAGCGTCCGGCCCGTCGCGTACACATGCCGCAGCAGCTCGTCCCGCCCGGCCAACCCGAGCCCGGCCGCCACTTCACCGGCCAGGTCGGCAACCAGGCGGTCTGTCGCGCGCCCTGCCACCTCGTGCAGGACGTCACGGACCTCGAGCAGGTCCCGTCGCGCCCGCTCCAGTACCGGATGCGGTACGTCGACCAGCCACGACGCCACCAGCGCACGCAGTACGACCGCGTCGCGCAGACCGCCGTACGCCTCCTTCAGGTCGGGCTCCGCGAGATGTGCGAGCTCTCCAACACTGGATGCCCGGTCGCGGCACGCCTGCGCCAGACCGGGCAGCCGTGACTTCGCAGTACGCCGCCAATCGGCCATCAGCACCGACCGCAGCTGCAGCGTCAGGTGCGAGTCCCCCGCCACATGCCGCGCGTCCAGCAGCCCCAAGGCAACCCTGTCATCAGCCGCCGCGGCGTCCCGAGCCTCGGCCAGCGTGCGCACGCTGTGGTCCAGCTTGGTCCGGGAGTCCCACAGCGGATACCAGATCTGCGCGGCCAGCTCGTCGATGCGCGGATAGCCCTCGGCATGCACGAGCATCACGTCGAGATCGCTGTACGGCGACAGCTCCTCACGCCCGTAGCCGCCCACCGCGACCAGCGCGACGCCCTCGGTGGGCACACCGAGGGCGTCGCAAGCCTTCGCGAGCAGCAGCTGCAGCAGCGCGTCCGCCTCTTCGGCGCGGCCGCGCCGCTGCTCTGCCCGGTCCTGCATCTAGAGCGCGTCTCCGTCCAGCTCGCCGGTCCGGACCCGGACGATCGTCTCCACCGGGGTGACCCAGACCTTGCCGTCACCGATCTTGCCGGTCTGCGCGGCCTTCACGATCACGTCCACCACGTCGGCGCTGTCGCCGTCCTCGACGACGACCTCGAGCCGTACCTTCGGCACCAGGTCGACCTCGTACTCGGCGCCGCGGTAGACCTCGGTGTGGCCCTTCTGCCGGCCGTAGCCGCTCGCCTCGGTGACCGTCATGCCGGTGACGCCGAACGTCTCCAGCGCGGCCCGGACGTCCTCCAGCTTGTGCGGCTTGACCACCGCGGTGATCAGCTTCATGCCTTGACACCTTCCTTCTCGGACGCCTCGGTGGAGCCATTCTCCTCGGCCGGGACCGTCGCCGGTGCGGGCCGGGTGGAGAGCGCACCGCGCAGACCCGCGGCGCTGAGGTAGTCGTACGCCGTCTCCGCGTGCTCGACCTGGTCGACGCCGGTGACCTCGTCGTCCTCCGTGACCCGGAAGCCGATGGTCTTGTCGATGACCTTGCCGAGGATGAAGGCTACGGCGAAGGAGTAGATCCCGACCACCACGTTGGCCAGCGCCTGCTTGCCGAGCTGCGAGACGCCGCCGCCGTAGAAGAGGCCGTTGACCGCGGACGGCGCCGCCGCCGAGCCGAGCAGACCGATCGCCAGCGAGCCGAACAGACCGCCGACCAGGTGCACGCCGACCACGTCGAGCGAGTCGTCGAAGCCGAGCTTGTACTTCAGCGACACCGCGAAGGCGCAGATCGCACCGGCGAACAGGCCGAGGATGATCGCGCCGACCGGCGTGACCGCGCCACAGGACGGGGTGATCGCGACCAGACCGGCGACCGCGCCGGACGCCAGGCCCAGCGTGGTGGCCTTGCCGTGCGTCAGCCGCTCGACGATCAGCCAGCCGATGACCGCGGCGGCGGTGGCGACCTGGGTGTTCACGAAGGTGACCGCGGCGGTGGTGCCGGCGCTCAGCGCGGAGCCGGCGTTGAAGCCGAACCAGCCGAACCACAGCAGACCGGCGCCGAGCAGCACCAGCGGCAGGCTGTGCGGACGCATCGGGTCCTTCTTCCAGCCGATCCGCTTGCCGAGCACGATCGCCAGCGCGAGCGCGGCGGCACCGGCGTTCACGTGCACCGCCGTACCGCCGGCGAAGTCGATCGCCTTGAGCTTGTCGCCGATCCAGCCGCCGTTGCCGTCGTCCAGGAACCAGACCGAGTGCGCGACCGGGAAGTACACCAGCGTCGTCCAGCCGACGACGAACACGATCCAGCCGCGGAACGTGGCCCGGTCGGCGATCGCGCCCGAGATCAGCGCGGGGGTGATGATCGCGAACATCAACTGGAAGGCGACGAATGCGAGCGTGGGCGTCGTCCCGCTCACCGCCTCCGGTGCGAGCAGGCCCTTCAGCCCGACCTCGGAGAAGTTCCCGATCACGTGCCCGGTGTCACCCGCGAACGTCAGCGAGTAGCCGACCACCACCCAGAGGATGGTGACGACGGCGATGGTGACGAAACTCATCATCATCATGTTCAGCACGCTCTTCACGCGCACCATGCCGCCGTAGAAGAAAGCCAGGCCCGGGGTCATCAGCATCACCAGGGCGGCACTGGCCAGAACCCAGGCGGTATCGCCGGCGTTGATCTCCATCAACGTCATCCCTTCCATCGAACTGGGGGTGGCCGGCGTCCTCAGTCGGGAGGTCTCCACAACGCCGGGGAGCCCGCCGCTCGGCCACACCGCAAACGGTGTCGGCGCGCCGTTTCAGCCGATCGGTCGGTTTGTTTCAGGCATGTGACAAAGCGGGCTCCCAGGTGACATCGAGGTGACATAAGCCACGACGGGCCGGAGTGTGGCACTCTGGCCTGGACCACACGGGGTGCAGCCGCGCCACTGCCCCCGTCCGAGCTGGGGACGACGAAATGGAGCCGAACTACGGGGTGAGACCGCGACGCGGCAGGCCACGGGACCCGGAAGCGGAGCCGAGAATCCGCCGGTACGCCGTGCAACTGCTGCTGGAGCGGGGATTCGACGGGATGACGGTGGACGACGTCGCCGAGGCCGCGGGAGTGGGCAAAGCGACGATCTACCGCCGGTGGGCCAGCAAGGAGCTGCTCGCCAACGACGCCATGGCCGAACTGTTCGATCTGGAGATCCCGGATCCGGACACCGGTTCGATCGCGGGAGACCTGCGCCAGGTCTACCGGGTCGCGCTGGCGTTCGCGAACAGCGACTACGGCCGGGCAATGATCCGCCTGGCCGTTTCGGAAGCGACCCGTGACGAGCGGTCCGCGGCGATCTACCGCGGAGTGCTGGAACGTCGGATCGAACTCACCAGACAAGCACTGGAACGCGCCAGGAAGCGCGGTGAACCGATCAAGAGCACCGCCGACCCGGTGCTGATGGTGGAATGGATGGCCGGGGTGTTCGTGATTCGCGCCCTGACCGGACAGCCGATGCCGCCGCCGGAGGATGCCGACCGCCTGGCCGACATCACCCTGCGCGCAGTACTCGAGATGCCGACCTCAGGGCCGTAGTCCAGGCCCGAGAGCAACCTGGTCCACGCCCAACTCGGTGACGCGTCGGACCCGGCCACTGTCGAGGTTCCAGGCCAAGACCCAGCCACGGACCCGGAACAGGACGTTGTTGTCGTCGTACCAGCCGAGTACGGCGCAGCAACCGACCTCACGCACGAACGGACGGTCCCCCGCCCCCTCCTGGGTCGGGGGACTGTCTTGTGGTTCACCGAGCACCAGCAGCCGGCTGGGCATCGTGCTGAGCGTGGAGATCGCCGCCACCACCTGCGGCTGCGACACACGGGTCGGAACCTGTGGCAGCGTCTCCGAGACGAAGACCCGGGCCGCGCCGGTGATCGACGAGAACGTCTGGCCCTGCCAGGACCGGACCGGCAGCGTGAGCGGGTTGTCCTCCATCCACTGGCCGTTGAACATGTAGCGCATCACGGCCCCGGTCTGGATGCGGAACGGCGAAGTGGCCTCGTTCGGGTCCCTGGTCGCCGCGACCCGGAACACCGGGTCTTCCCCGTAGCCGCCTTCTCCGACGAGCACCTGGTACGTCGCATCGCGCCCGCCGACCAGGGCCCACCGCCCGTCGGCGACCCAGGACACGCTGAGATAGTCGCCACCGGGCAGCGGGAACCGGGCGATCTGCGCCGTCGTAGCGTCCACCGTGACCAGCGCGCCCGGCTGCGGGAAGGCGGCGACGTGGCCGTCCGGAGAGATCGCGCCCGGGCTCAGCGGCGGGCCGTTGTCGACCGGCGCGAGACCGACGTCCGCCTGGACCCAGGACCCGTTCGCGTCGAGCATGAGCGGCGCATAGCGGTCGCCGTGCTTCACCAGGACGACCGCCGCGATGTTGTGCAGGGTGTGTTTCGCCAACGGGCGGACCTTGTGGGGCAGGTCCAGCCGATCACCGAGCGGCGTCTCCAGCCGGTCGAGGAAGCGCTCGCTGCCGGGCGGCGGCGCCACCCAGAAGTCGATCCCGCTGATCTTCCCCGACGCCTCGATGTAACCGGGCGGCGTCGGCGGCGGCGTGATGTCGGCCCTGCCGCGGGTCCCGGCCCCGATCAGGATCGAGGCGACGACGGCCAGTGCGATGACAGCGATCACGCTGAGCGCCGTCAACCGCCGCCGGCGCCGGTTGACCACCAGACCGGCCGCCCAGGCGGCGTCGGCGAGGTCGGGCTCCGAGAGCCGATCGGTCGTCTGGAGGAGCAGCGGCCGGACGTCCTCGCGTCTCATCGGGCATCACGCCAGTCGCCCGCGCCGAGCGCCGTACGGAACCGGCCGAAGGCGCTCATGCCGTTCGCGTGCACGGCGGTCTGGGACATCCCGAGCACATCGGACACCTCGAACTCGGTGAGCTCCTCGAAGTGCAGCAGCACGAGCACGGTGCGTTGCGCGGGCGTCAGCTCGGCCAGGGCGGCCCTGATCGGGTCCTCGTCGTCCGGGAACGGTTTCGCACGGTTCCACGGACGCAGAGCCGGCTGGTAGAGCAGGCGCTGGACGAACGCATCCGGGTCGTCGACCCTCGCCCAGCGCACGGACAGCTGCGTGAAGGCGTGCAGCAGCAGCTCCTCAGCCCGGTGCAGGTCGCCGTACACGAGGTACGCCGTGCGGAGCCAGCTGCCTTGCCGCGCATCGACGAACGAGGCGAAGTCCGGGTCGACCGTGTCGCGCATCCACCCTCCCAGCCCCATTCAACTCCTCAACTACTGCGGGCTGCTACTGCCAACCGTGTCTCTTCGGAGATCAGGTCGAAGTTGAGGCCGGCTCCGGCCATCAGTCCGGCCGCCGCGGAGGGCATCACTTGCGCCATCGGATTGGCGACGTTGCCGGCCGCGAACACACCAGGGACCTGCGTGGCGCCCATGCCGTCGACCTGGACCGCGGTGCCGACCTCGACGCCGTTCGACTCCACCAAGGTGGGCTCCAGCCCCAGGTCGGCCAGGAAGCCCGCACGGGCCCGCACGGTGGTCTGAATCGCCAGCACCTGCCGCGGAACGACCTTGCCGCCCTCCAGCCGCACGCCGGTGATCCGGTCGTCAGTCACCTCGAGCTGCTCGACCTTCCCCTGCACCACGGAGATTCCGCGGGCAGCCAGCTCCTCCCACTGCTCGCCGGTCGGCTCGGGCGCAGTGTGCAGGAACAGCGTGACGTCATCGCTCAGCTGCCGGAACAGCTGCACCTGATGCAGCGCCATGGGGCTGGTCGCCAGCACACCGATCGCCTGGTCGCGCACTTCCCACCCGTGGCAGTACGGGCAGTGCACCACGTCCTTGCCCCACCGCTCAGCCAGCCCGGGTACGTCGGGGAGCACGTCGGTCAGGCCCGTCGTCACCAGCAGCCGCCTGCTCCGGTACGCCGTACCGTCCGCCAGCTCCACTGTGAACCCTTGCTCGTCGCGCCGGGCCGTTGTCACGGTGCCGTCGACGAACTCACCGCCGTACCCCTCCACCTCCTCGCGGCCGATCGCGTAGATCTCGCGCGGCGGTACGCCGTCACGGGTCAGGAAGTTGTGCACGCCGTCGGCGGGCGCGTTCCGCGGCGAACCGTCGTCGATCACCAGCACCGACCGGCGGGACCGGACCAGCGCCTGCGCTCCGCTCAGCCCGGCCGCACCGCCGCCGATCACGATCACGTCGTACTTCGTCATCTCGGGACTCCTCCGTTGTCTCCAGGTCTGCTCCCAGGGTGCGTGGTGATTTTCATTTTCGACAAGTACTGTTGCCGGTATGGCAAACGACGAGGACGTTCTCGAGTCGGTCGGGCCGCGGCTGCGGGCGCTCCGCGGCGAGCGCGGCACGACCCTCGCCCAGCTCTCCGAGACCACCGGGATCTCGGTCAGCACCCTGTCCCGGCTGGAGTCCGGGCAGCGCCGGCCGACGCTGGAGCTGCTGCTGCCGCTGGCTCGGGCGCACCAGGTGCAGCTGGACGAGCTGGTGGACGCGCCGCCGACCGGTGACCCGCGGATCTACCCGAAGCCGATCAAGCGGCACGGCACCGTGCACATCCCGCTGAGCCGGCGGCCGGGCGGGCTGCAGGCGTTCAAGCAGATCCTGCCGGAGGGCTACCCGGGCCATGACGTGGAGCAGAAGACGCATGAGGGCTACGACTGGTTCTACGTGCTGTCGGGACGGATCCGGCTGAAACTCGGCGACCAGGACTTCGTCGTCAAGGAGGGCGAAGCGGTCGAGTTCGACTGCCGGGTGCCGCACTGGTTCGCCAACCCGGGCCCTGGACCGGCAGAACTGCTATGTCTATACGGCCCGCAAGGGGAGCGGATGCACGTCAGAGCGCGGACCCGATAGGAGACAAGCAGTGAGCGTCGCGTTGTTCACGTTGGGCGGGACCATCTCGATGGCAGGCGCCCATCGGCTGACCGGTGACGACCTCACCGCCGCCATGCCCGGGCTGCCCGACCTGGGCCATCCGGTCGAGATCCAGGACATCGAGAAGGTCCCGAGCGCGAACCTGACCGCGGCCAAGATCCTCGAAGTCGTCGACGCCGCCTCCAAGGCCGTCGCTGCCGGAGCCGTCGGCGTCGTCGTCACCCAGGGCACCGACACGCTCGAGGAGAGTGCCTTCCTCGCCGACCTGGTGTGGCCGCACCCGCAGCCGCTCGTGTTCACCGGGGCGATGCGCAACCCGACACTGGCCGGCCCGGACGGGCCGGCGAACCTGCTGGCCGCACTCCGCGTCGCCTGCTCCCCCGCGGCCCGCGACCTGGGCGCACTGGTCGTCTTCAAGGAAGAGATCCACGCGGCCCGCTGGGTGCGCAAGACCCACAGCACCAGTACGGCGACCTTCGTGTCGCCCAACACCGGCCCGATCGGCCACGTGGTCGAGGACCAGGTCCGCGTCCTGACGCGTCCGCTGCGGCTGGACGGCGTGCAGGGCAGTGCTGAGCCTGCTGAGCTCGACAACACCCGTGTTGCGCTCTACACGGTCACCCTGGACGACGACGGCGTACTGCTGGAGGGCCTGGCCGACACACACCAGGGTCTGGTCGTTGCGGGGTACGGCGTCGGGCACGTGCCCGCCAAGCTCGCACCGGTGCTCGGTGAGCTGGCATCGCGGATCCCGGTCGTCCTCACGTCGCGCACCGGCGCCGGCTCGATCGTCCGCAACACGTACAACTCCCCCGGCTCGGAGACAGACCTGTTGCAGCGCGGGCTGATCGACGGCGGCTTCCTGGACCCGTACAAGGCGCGCGTCCTGCTGCGGTTGCTGCTGGCAACGGACGACGACCTGACCGTCTTCGGGCAGTACAGCTGATCAGCTGAGCGACGCGGCCTTGGTCATCAGGTAGTCGCGCTCCGGCAGACTCGTCGTACCGCGGGCCGCCGCCCGGAAGTGTTCGGCGGCGGCCTCGTTGTCGCCGCGCATCTCGTAGAGATGACCGCGGGTGGCGTCGAGGCGGTAGTGGCCGGCCAGCTCGTCGTCGAGTGGTTCGAGCAGCTTCAGGCCGGCGTCGGGGCCGTCCACCATGGCGGCCGCGATCGCCCGGTTGAGCTTCACCATCGGGTTGCCGGACAGGTCTTCCAGCAGGCCGTAGAGCGCGAGGATCTGCGGCCAGTCGGTGTCCTCGGCGCGGTCCACCTCGTCGTGGAGTGCGGCGATCGCGGCCTGGAGCTGGTACTCGCCGAGCGGCGGCGTCTCGAACGCCTCGACCGCGAGCGCGACGCCCTCGGTGATCTGGTCGCGGTCCCACAGCGACCTGTCCTGCTCTGCCAGCGGGATGAGCTCTCCGGTCTTGCCGGTGCGTGCGGTACGCCGTGCGTCGGTCAGCAGCATCAGCGCGAGCAGTCCGGTGACCTGACCGTCGTCCGGCAGCTGAACCCGTACGGCGCGCGTCAGACGGATCGCCTCGCTGGACAGATCGCTGCGGTGCAGCTCGGGTCCGCTCGTGCTGGTGTACCCCTCGTTGAAGATCAGGTACAGCACGTGCAGCACGTTGCGCAGCCGGTCCGGGTCGGCGTCCAGCTCGAAGCTGGTGCCCTTCAGCTTCGACTTCGCCCGGCTGATCCGCTGGGCCATCGTCGCTTCGGGCACGAGGTACGCGGTGGCGATCTCGGCGGTGGTGAGACCGCCCACCGCCCGCAGCGTCAGCGCGATCGCCGAAGCAGGTGTGAGGGCGGGGTGGCAGCACAGGAACAGCAGCCGCAGCGTGTCGTCGTGTTCCTCGACCTCTCCTAGCGGCACTTCGCGCAGGGCCGCCCGCTCCTCACGGCGCCGGCGCGCCTGTTGCTGGCGGACCTCGTCGATCAGCCGCCGCGACGCCGTCTGGATCAGCCAGCTCTTCGGGCTGTCCGGCCGGCCGTCGCGCGGCCAGGTGGTCGCCGCGGCGAGCAGTGCCTCCTGCACGGCGTCCTCGGCCGCTGCGAAGTCACCGGACCAACGCACGACCACGCCGAGGACCTGCGGCGTCAGCTCGCGCAGCAGGTCCTCCAGCTCGTGGCCCGGGCCGTCAGCGTGGTCAGAAGTCGTGGAGATCGCCATCCGACTCCATGAGGCGGCGTACCTCGATCGGCTGCTCCAGCGGTACGCCGCCGGGCCCCGGCGCGGCGGACTGCTCGGCCGCGATCTCCAGCGCGCGCTCCTCCGACTCGACGTCGACCATCGTGTACCCGGCCAGGATCTCCTTGGACTCGGCGTACGGGCCGTCGGTCAGCACCGGAGCGCTGACACCGGTCGAGCGAACCACCTTGGCGTGCTTGGGCCAGCTCAGGGCGTTCACCTCGACCAGCTCACCGCTCTGCCGCAGCCGCTCCACATGGTCGCCCAGGTACTTCATGTGGGCGTCCATGTCGGCCTTGTCCCACTCCAGCATCGGGGTGTCGCAGTTACCGCCGTCCATGTTCATCAGCAGCATGAACTTGGTCATGTTCTTCTCCTCCTCGTGGAGCCTTTACCCGGGAGACGAAGCCGCGAGCGGGTTCTCTACATCAGTCCAGCAGGGCGTCGACGAACTGCTCCGCGTCGAAGGGTGCCATGTCGTCGGCTCCTTCCCCCAGGCCGACCAGCTTCACCGGGACGCCGAGTTCGCGCTGCACGGCGATCACGATGCCGCCCTTCGCCGTTCCGTCCAGCTTGGTCAGCACCAGGCCGGTGACGTCGATGACCTCGGCGAACACCCGCGCCTGGGTGAGGCCGTTCTGGCCGGTGGTGGCGTCGATGACCAGCAGGACCTCGTCCACCTCGGCAGTCTTCTCGATCACCCGCTTCACCTTGCCGAGCTCGTCCATCAGGCCGGTCTTGGTGTGCAGGCGGCCGGCGGTGTCGACCAGGACGACGTCCGCCTCCTCCTCGATGCCCTGCTTGACCGAGTCGAACGCGATGCTGGCCGGGTCGCCGCCCTCCGGCCCGCGCACGGTCCGGACGCCGACGCGCTCACCCCAGGTCTGCAGCTGGTCGGCCGCGGCGGCACGGAACGTGTCCGCGGCGCCCAGGACGACGTGCTTGTCCTCCGCGACCAGCACCCGGGCCAGCTTGCCGACCGTGGTGGTCTTGCCGGTCCCGTTCACGCCGACGACCAGTACGACAGCCGGCTGCGCCTCCTTGCGGGTCACGTTCAGCGACCTGTCCAGCGACGGGTTGACCAGGTCGATGAGCTCCTCGCGGAGGATCTCGCGGGCCTCGGCGGCGCCGACGCCCTCGACACGCATCCGGGTGCGCAGCTTGTCGACCAGCTCCTGCGTGGGCGCCACACCGACGTCGGCGGTGATCAGCGTGGTCTCGATGTCCTCCCACGCCTCCTCGTCCAGCTTGTCGCGCGACAGCAGCGCGAGCAGGCCCTTACCGAGCGAGCCCTGCGAGCGGGCCAGACGGGCCCGCAGCCGCACCAGGCGGCCCTGCGCGGACTCCGGCTTCTCGATCGTCGCCGTGGCGGCCTCGGCCTCCGGGAGCTCGGCGTCCTCCAGCGTGCGGGTCGGGGTGTCCCGCGGTTCCTCCGCGTCCTCACCGACCTTCGGCTCGGGAGCCTCGACCGCGGGCTTCGGGGCAGCCGGCGGCAGCTCGGCGCGGCGCCGCCGTGCGACGACCAGACCGGTGGTGCCGACGACCAGCACGACAGCGATCGCGACGACGATCGTGATCAGAGCCTGGTCGGTCAGCAGCGGGAGGAGCAGCGAGACGAGCAGTGGGGTCAACACGATTCCCCATCTTGACAGACACCCGGCCCGCCGCCCGCATTTGTCACGTCAGGCAAACCTGTTGTCGCGTTACGTGAGGAGGCACCAGCTCCGGCCGGTGCGTGAGCAGGACCACAGTCCGGTCGCCCGCGGCCCCGAACAGGTCAGCCAACAACGCACGGCCGGTCTCCTCGTCCAGGTGCTCCGTAGGCTCGTCCAGGACGAGTACGTCGCGGTCCGCGAGCAGCAGCCGAGCGAATGCGAGCCGCTGGCGCTCACCGCCCGACAGCCGCGCGCCGTGCTCCCCGACCATGGTGTCCAAGCCGTCCGGGAGACTCTCGACGAGCAGCCCGAGCCGTGCCCGGTAGAGCGCCTCCCACAGCCGGAGATCGCTGGCCCCCGGCTTCGCGAGCAGCAGGTTCTCCCTGATGCTCGTGTCGAACACGTGACTCTCCTGGGTGAGCAGCCCGACGACTGAGCGCACCTGATCGCCTTGAAGCCTGGCCACGTCGACACCGTCCAGCAGCACCTCTCCCCCGCGCGGCTCGAGGAACCGCAGCAGCACCGACGCCAGCGTGCTCTTGCCGGAGCCGCTCGGCCCGGTGATCACAACACGGCTCCCAGCGGGCAGGTCGAGATTCAGTCCGTCGAGCACGTCGCTGTCGTCGTACCCGGCTCGGAGCAGCCGCACCTGGAGGTCGCGTCCGGCCGGGAGCGGCAGCGGCTCGACAGGCTCGGACACCGGTGTGGGCGTGTCGACCAGTTCCTGGACTCTGTCGAGGGACGCCCGGACGCGGATGGCCAGCTGGGCTGCCGCAGGGAGTCCGCCCAGTACGTCGGCCAGGGCGAGCGGGGTGAGGACCAGTACGGCGAAGACGGCGCCGGTGATGTTCGCCGTACTCCCAAGGACCAGGGCGGCGATGCTTGCTCCGCCGACGCACAGGATGAGGAGCGCGCTGCCGAGGCCGGCGCTCCAGGCCGACCGGCGTTCGGCCGCGGCCAGACGCGCGTCACGGCGGCTGAAGTCGTCCAGCACCGCGTCGATCGCGTTGTAGGCGACCACGTCGGCTGCCGTGAGCAGAGCCTCGGTCGTGGTGGCTGCGACATCACCACGGGCACCTGCCAGATTGCGCTCGGCCCGCTCCGCGGTGCGGGCAGTCAGCCACGGTACAACGGTGCACGCGATCAGGACTGCCACCGCGACCGCTGCACCGGCTGCTGGAAGGAGGATCGCGAGGAGCGCCACTGTGGCAGCTGCTGTCACGGCGGCGACCGTGGCGGGAAGGAGGACTCGCAGCCAGAGGTCGAGGACTGCGTCCACGTCGAGCACCAGCCGAGCGAGAAGGTCGCCCTTTCGCTGTGAGGTGAGCGGTGCAAGCTTCTCCAGCCGTCCGGTGATCCGTGCGCGGGTCTCCCCCAGCACGCGGTACGCCGCGTCGTGGCCGACGAGGCGCTCGACGTACCGGAACACCCCGCGCCCGACACCGAAGGCACGGACCGCCACGATCGGCACCATCAGCAGCAACACCGGAGGCTGCGCCGACGCTGCCGTGATCAACCAAGCCGAGGTAGCGAGCAGAGCAACAGCCGACCCGGCCGCCGCGACACCAAGCACCAACGCCAACGCCAGCCGCCACCAAACGGAGCTCTGCGGGCGGGTGAGGGGATCAAGGGCGGTTAGACGCTTCACGCGTTCACCAACTCTCGGGCGGCTAGGTCGACTGTGCGGTCGGCCGACGCGATCAACGCGGGACGGTGAGCGACCATGAGGACTGTTCGGCCGCTGGCGCGCAGGCCGGCGATCACTTCAGCTTCTGTGCTGCTGTCCAGGCCGGCTGTGGGCTCGTCCAGGAGGAGGACTGGGGCGTTGGTGACCAGGGCCCGGGCCAGGGCTACTCGGCGCTGCTGGCCGCCTGACAGTTGCTGGCCCTGCTCGCCTACTGCCTTGTCGAGGGGCAGGTCGGCGGCGCCCGCTGTGAGGAGTGCGAGGCGCACCTCGTCGTCCGACGCCTCCGGCCGGCCGAGCCGTACGTTGTCGGCAACGGTCCCCAGCCGCAGTCCGGGGCGCTGCGGCACCCATGCAAACTGCCGTCTCCACTCCGCCGGGTCGAACTCGTCAGCCGCACTGCCACCGGCGACGACCACGCCATGCTCCGGCTGGACGAACCCGAGCAGTACCGCGAGCACCGTCGACTTGCCGGCGCCACTGGGGCCGGTCAGCGCCACCACCTCGCCCGGGCGCACCTCCAGGTCGAACCCGTCCAGCACCGGCTCGTTCCGCCCCGGGTAGCGCACGGTCACGTCGTACAGGTGCAGCGAACTCACCCTCAGGTCCGGTACGTCGATGCGGTCGCCACGCACCGGCAGCGGCGTCTCCAGCACGCGGAACACCTCTTCGCTCGCCGCCACCCCGTCCGCACTGGCGTGGAACTGCATGCCGACCTGTCGCAACGGCAGGTAGGCCTCCGGCGCCAGGATCAGCACCATCAGGGCCGTTTCGAGGCCCAGCTTCCCGTCGACCAGCCGGAGACCGACGCCGACGGCAACCAATGCCACTGACAGGCTCGCGAGCAACTCCAAGGCGAACGACGACAAGAACGCGATCCGCAGGCTGCCCATCGACGCGGCGCGATGCCGGTCGGTCACCCGTCGTACGGCCTGCTCCTGAGCCTTCGCGCGACCGAACAACTTCAGCGTGGTCAGTCCGCCGACCACGTCCGCGAAGTGATGCGCCAGGACGGCCAGGGCGTGCTGACGCTGCCGACTGCGTGCCTGAGTCACCCAGCCGATCAGCGCCATGAAGACGGGGATCAACGGCAATGTGATCAGCACGGTCCCAGCCGCGATCAGGTCTCCGGTCGCCATCCAACCGACCACCCCGGCCGGCACGGTGGAGGCCAGCACGAGCTGCGGCAGGTAGCGAGCGAAGTACGGGTCCAGGTCGTCCAGGCCCTTGGTCAGCAGAGTTGTCAGCGCACTGCTGCGTTCACCGCTCAGCCACACCGGTCCGAGCTTCAGTGAGTGCTCGAGCACCTGCCGTCGCAGCGTGGACTTCACAGCGGCCGCAGCGCGCTGCGCGACCACTTCCTGCGCCCACACCAGCAACGCCCGTCCGGCGATGACAGCAGCAAGGCCCCAGGCGACTGCGACCACTCCGCTGCTCCGCAGTACGACGCCCGCGATGCCATGCGCCAGCAGCACCGCCTGGACAATGATCAGCACGCCGCTGAGAACACCGATCACGACTGACGCCGCCAGGAAGACCCGGGCGCCGCGAGCCCTCCTCAGCAGCCGCGGGTCCAGCGGCTTCACGCGACCACAACCCGCTGACGGAACACCCAGTACGTCCAGCCCTGGTACAGCAGCACCAGCGGCATGAAGATCGCCGTGATGATCGTCATCACCTTCAACGTGTACGCCGACGACGCCGCCTCGACCGCCGTCAGCGTCGACCCCGGATCGAGTGTCGACGGCATCACGTCCGGGAACAGCGCGACGAACAGCGACACGACGGCCAGCCCGATCGCGAACGTCGTACCGGCGAAGGCCCAGCCCTCGCGCCGCAGCGCGTTCGCGACCAGGCCGCCGGCGAAGGCGACCACGGCGGCGATCGCGATCCCCACCGAGACGGTGTCGCCGCGCAACGCCTGCGCCCAGGCGAGGAAGCCGATCGCGAGGACGGCGGCGAGCGCACCGGTCCGGGTGGCGAGCCGATTGGCGCGGACCCGCAGGTCGCCGGTGGTGCGCAGCGCGAGGAAGATCGCGCCGTGGGTGACGAAGACCGCGACGAACGTCAGCCCGCCGAGCAGGGCGAACGGGTTGAGCAGCGTCCCGAAGCTCCCGACGTACTCGTGATCGGCGTCCAGCGGCACCCCGCGCACGATGTTGCCGAAGGCAACACCCCAGAGCAGGGCCGGCAGCAGCGAGCCGACGACGATCATCGCGTCCATCCGCGACCGCCAGACCGGCTCGTCGCGCTTGCCGCGGTACTCCAGGGCGACACCGCGCAGGATCAGCCCGACCAGAATCGCGAACAACGGCAGGTAGAACCCGCTGAACAGCGTCGCGTACCACTCCGGGAAGGCCGCGAAGGTGGCCGCGCCGGCCATGATCAGCCACACCTCGTTGCCGTCCCAGACCGGCCCGATGGTGCTGATCGCGGCCCGGCGCTCGGGCTCGTTCCGGCCGAGCACACGGTACAGCATCCCGACGCCGAAGTCGAAGCCCTCGAGCACGAAGTACCCGGTCCACAGTGTCGCGATCGCGACGAACCACACAGTCGTCAGTTCCATCTCGAACCCCTCAGTACGCGAACGACAGCGGCTTGTCGGGCTGTTCCGGCTCCGGGTCCGGCGGTGGCGCGTCCGACCCGGCCAGGCCGGCCCGGATCGTCCGCAGCAGCAGCTTGGTCTCGACCACCGCGAGTACGCCGTACAGCGCGGTGAACCCGACCAGCGACGTGATCACCTCGCCGCTGGTCGTCCCGGGTGAGACGCCCGACGCGGTCGGCAACAGACCGAACACCAGCCAGGGTTGCCGTCCGGTCTCGGTGAAGATCCAGCCGAAGGTGTTCGCGACCAGCGGCAGCAGCGGCAGCGGGGCCGCGAGCCAGATCAGCCACGGAGCCGGAGCCCGGCCGCGGCGCGTGGTCCACAGCAGCCACAGCGCGACCGCGGCCGACGCCATCCCGACCCCGATCATCAGCCGGAACGTCCAGTACGTCAGCGGGATGTTCGGCTTGTACGACCCCGGCCCGTACAGCTGCTCGTACGCGTCCTGCAGCGAGTTGATCCCCTTCACCTCGCCGTCGAAGTGCCCGGTGGCCAGGAACGACAGCAGGTACGGCACCTTGATCGAGAAGATCTCCTTCGACCCGTCCAGCGTGCCGATCGTGAACGCCGAGAACGAGGCCGGCTTCTCGGTCTCGTACAGCGCCTCGGCCGCGGCCATCTTCATCGGCTGCACCTCGGTCATCACCTTGCCCTGCAGGTCACCGCTGATCGCGACACCCGCACTGGCGACCAGGACGATCGACGCGCCGATCTTCAACGCCGAGCGGAACACCGCCCGATCCGTGTCCGGCCGGCGGAGCAGATGCCACAACGCGACCCCGGCGACGAAGGCGCCGCCGACCATGAACGCGGCGAAAATCGTGTGCGGATAGGTGACCAGCACCACCTTGTTGGTCAGCACCGCCCACAGATCCGTGAGCTCCGCCCTGCCGCGCTCGGGATTCACGCGGAAGCCGACCGGGTTCTGCATCCAGGAGTTCGCCGCGAGGATGAAGTACGCCGACAGTTGCGTGCCGAGCACCACCATCCAGATGCAGCCCAGGTGCACGAGCTTCGGCAACCGGTCCCAGCCGAACATCCACAAGCCGATGAACGTCGACTCGAGGAAGAACGCGAGCAGCCCCTCCAACGCCAGCGGGGCGCCGAACACGTCCCCGACGAACCGCGAGTAGTCGCTCCAGTTCATCCCGAACTGGAACTCCTGCACCAGCCCGGTGACGACTCCCATCGCGATGTTGATCAGGAACAGCTTCCCGTAGAACTTCGTCAGCCGCAGGTACTTCTCCTTCCCGGTCCGGTACCAGGCGGTCTGCAGTCCGGCGGTGATCGCGACCAGCGAGATCGTCACCGGTACGAAGAAGAAGTGGTACACGGTGGTGATCGCGAACTGCCAGCGGGCCAGATCCAGGGTGTCCACAAAGCCCTCCCCGGGGCATCTACGACGTGTCGTAGTAGATGCTAGCGCGGATCTACTACGACGCGTAGTTATACTGGTCACGTGGCGAGTGAGGAGAGAGCACCGCGGCCGCTGGGCGACCTGGAACGGCTGGTCATGGAACGGCTGTGGGCGGCGCCGGAGGCACTGACCGTGCGCGAGGTGCACGAGCAGTTGGCGCGGACCCGTGAGCTCGCCTACACGACCGTGATGACCGTCCTGGACCGGCTGGCGAAGAAGAAGCTGACCGAGCGCGAGCGCGACGGCAAGGCTTGGCGCTACCGCGCCGCCGCACCCCGCGAGGAGATGGCCGCCGACCTGATGCGGGACGCGCTCGACCGTGCGGGCAACCGCCGGGAGGCTCTGGTCCGTTTCGTCGGCCAGGTGTCCGACGAGGAAGCGGCGCTGCTCCGCGAGGCTCTGGCCCAGCTGGACGGCAAGGAGCCGGCCGGGTGACCGCCGCGGTCCTGCTGGCCGTCCTGGCGCTGGTGCTCACCGGCCCGGCACCGGCCCTGCTGGCTCGTTCCGACTGGCCGTACCGGGTCCCGCGCGCCGCGGTGATCCTGTGGCAGGCGATCGCGCTGGCCGCCGTACTGGCTGCGCTCGGTTCCGGTATCGCGCTGTCCTACTCGATCGCCGGCCGGCCTGGTGAGCCGCGGTTCGACCCGTCGTCGCCACGGGACCTGCTGGCCGCGGTGATCCTCGCGATGGTCGCACTCGTCGTCGTGCGACTGCTGTGGGCGATCGGCCGCGTGGCTGTCGGTACGCGGGCCCGACGCAGGCGGCACCGCGATCTGGTCGACGTACTGGCAACGCCTGACGGCCTGATCCCCGGGCTCCGGGTGCTGGCCGAGGAGACACCACTGGCGTACTGCCTGCCGGCGCTGCGGGGCGCCCGGGTCGTCGTCTCGGTCGGCGCGCTGGATCGACTCGACGACAGTGAGCTGAAGGCCGTGCTCGCGCATGAGCAGGCTCATCTGCGAGCGCGTCATGACTTGGTGCTGGAGGAGTTCACCGCCCTGCACCACGCCTTCCCACGCTGGGTGCGTAGTGACGTCGCGCTGGAGCAGGCGCGCACGCTGGTCGAGCTGCTCGCCGACGACGACGCACGCCGCCGCAACGGCCCCCGCCCGCTGGCGCGTGCCCTGGTCGCACTTGCCGGTGCACCAGCTCCGGAGGCAGCCCTGGCCGCAGCCAAGTCCGCCACCGTCCTCAGAGTGCAACGACTCGCCGGACCGCCGGCCAACGAGCCCACGCTCTCCGCCATCACGTACGCCGGCGCAGCCGCACTGCTGGTGGTGCCGACGATCACCGTCGCCGCACCGATCGTGAAGGCGATCGTCGACGCGGTCAGCTAGTCGGGTCAGTTGCCGGGCTGGTACCGCACGAGCACGCCGCCCACGCCCCACGGACGCGCCTCGATCAGCTCCAGCGCCACCGGTGAGCCGCCGCTCGGGAACGCGCTCTTCCCGGCGCCCAGCAGCACCGGACAGATCCGCAGCTGCACCTCGTCGACGAGCCCGGCCCGCAGCAACGACTGGAACAGCGTGATGCTGCCCCAGAGGATGATGTCCTTGCCGGTCTGCTCCGCCTTGAGCGCACGCACCGCGTCCAGGTCCCGGACCACCAGGCCGGGCTCGTAATCGCCCCACGGCGCACTCGCCAGGGTCGTCGAGACCACCACCAGCCGGAGCGCGTTGAGTTTCTCGGCGATCGGCTCGCCGGCCGACGCCTCGGTCGGCCAGAACCCCGCGAACAGCCGGTACGTCTCGGCGCCCAGCAGCATCGTGTCGACGCTGTCGAGCAACTCGAGGTTGTCGGTGTCGGGAGCCGCGCCGATCGCGTCGAAGAACTCCAGCCCGCCGTCCGGCCCGGCGGCGTACCCGTCGAGCGTCACGTACTCCTGGAAGATCAGCCGCCTCATGACCGGAGGCTACCCGAAATGTTTCCCCTCACCGCGTGCCACGGCGAGCAGCACGAGGCCCGACAGAACCAGCAGAACGACCATGGTGACGACGAATGTCAGCACTTCTCTCCCCGAATCCCCACTACCAACACCTTGCCTGACGCGCTCAGCGCACCAGAAGTTCCCGGAACGCCTTGGCGATCTCGCCGACCTGCCAGTCCAGCGTGGCCGGCGTCATCACCAGCTCGACCCACGACCACCCGGGGACGTCGGCCGGCTGCCACGCACCGCACAACGCCTCGCGGGTGCGCTCCATCCGCTCGACGGCCGCCTGCTCGATCGACTCGGCCGGGCGCGGCGCGTAGACGCGGAACGAATTCGTGTGCGGCGGCTCGGGAAAGACGCGGAAACCCTCGCTCTGCAAGGCCATTGCGACCTCGACGGCACGCTGGTACAGGTCGTCCATCAGCGGCAGCACCGTCCGCAGTCCGTGGCGCGCGGAGACGGCGTACGGGAACAGCGAGTAGAGGTTGCCGCCCAGCCGGCGCTGCCACCGCCGTACCTCGGCGATCACGTCCTCGGGGCCGGCGAGCGCTGCTCCGCTGATACCGCCCAGCACCTTGTAGAACGACACGTACACCGTCGACGCCAGCGCGGCGATGTCAGCGAGGCTGTGCTCGAGGTACGGCGCGCTCTCCCACAACCGTGCGCCGTCCAGGTGCAGCGGTACGCCGCGCTCCGCACAGGACTCGGAGAAGACGACCAGCTCGTCCCAGGTCGGCAGCACGAACCCGGCGTCCCGTAGCGGCAGCTCCAGCGTGACCGCGGCCAGCTTGCCCGGAATCGCGGCCAGCTCGTCCGGCCGCGGCTGACGTGGCTCCGACGTCAGCCGCTCGATGCGCAGGTGGTGCACCTCTTCCAGCGCGTTCAGTTCATGGACGAGCAAGTGGGCGAGTCCGTGCACCGCGACCCGGCTGCTGCCCGCACGGTCGGCGTACACGCGCAGGACGCTCTGCTGGGCCATGATGCCGGTCGGCATGAACACGGCGGCCGGCTTGCCCAGCAGGTCCGCAACCTCTCGCTCCAGCGCGGCGACCTCACCGCCGTTGCCGTAGCCATCGACCTCGTCGTCTGTGGCGACCTCAGCGAGCTGCCGCAACCGGTCCGGTGCCGGCACGCGCCGATGCGACAGCCAGCGCTCACAGCTGTCCGCTGCGTTCTTACGGCGCTCTCGCAGGTCCTCGGAGGTAGTAGCCACAGCTCCATCCTCTCGTGTCCCGCAACCGGGTTAGATGGTGGCTGTGATCAGGTGCCTTCCTTGCACCGTCCTGATCTCGACCGAGCGCACCTGGTCCGGTGGAACCAGCACACCGCCGCCGAACGTACTCCCGCTCTTCGCGGCCTTCGCCGAAACCAGCCAGCTACCCGCGATCCAGGCCTCACCGTCCTTGTCGGTGACGACCATCTCGCACTCGTCACCGGCTTGCAGGCCAGTCACCTCTACCCGCACCCAGCTCCAGCCCGCGCGGGGCTCCACCGTGGCGGCCATGGTCGCGCCGGTGTTGGTGTCCGAGGTCGTGACCTGCCTGGATCCCGCAACAGGCTGATCGCCGCCCGGTGCGGTCGACCGGCCGAGGACGACGCCTCCGCCGAGCGCACCGGCCACCACGACCGCGACCGCCGCGATCAGCAACCAGCGGGAACGACGCTTCGGCGGCGCCTGCACCTGAGGCTCCCGGACCTCCCGCAGCGTGCGCTGCAGCAGCAGGTCGCCGTCCTCGGGCGGTCCGTCCAGGAACGCCTCCGGCGGCACCTCGCCGAGGAAGTCCTTCACCTCGGTCAGTTCGGCCAGCTCCGCGCGGCACTCCGCACAGGTGACCAGGTGCTCGTCGACGGCCTCGGCCTCGGCCGCATCCAGCGCGCCGAGGGCGTAGGCGCCCAGCTGCGTACGGTCGTGCTCACTCATGGGACACCTCCGCTGCTTTCCCTGCCATCACCGCGCGCAGAGCTCGGAGGGCGTAGTACGAACGCGATTTCACCGTACCCGGCGGAATCCCCAGTTCCTTGGCGGCCTCGGCGACGGACCGGCCGCGGTAGTACAGCTGGACGAGTACGTCGCGGTGCTCGGGCGACAGCGTGTCCAGCGCGTCCATCACCACCATGGTGTTCACGACGGACTCGGAATGGTCCCCCTCGACCGGCGGCCGGTCCAGGACGTCCGCCACCTCGGCAGGCCGCACCGCACGCGCCCGGGCCCGGTCGGTGACCAGGTTGCGCGCGACAGTCAGCAGCCAGCCCCGCACCGACCCTCTGCCGCCGGTCAGGTCGTCCGCGTGCTTCCAAGCCCGCAGCAGCGTCTCCTGCACGACGTCCTCGGCCGCGGCGCGGTCTCCGGTGAGGCGGGTCGCGTACGCGAGCAGGCTGCGGCCGTGCTCGGCGTACAGCATGCGGATCAGCGTCTCGGCGTCGTGCGGCGCTGGGTTGTCACCCACCGACCGCACGATACCGGGATCGGTCGGCGCCCACACCACAACGACACCAGTCGGATCAGTAACCGTAGCCATTGCCGGAAGCGCCCGGCTTGGTGGTGATCTTCTGGCCGTCCGCGCCGACCACCCACCAGACACCGCCGACAGCTTGCCCCTTGGCCTCACCGGGCTGGCTGTCGCTGGCGAACAGGTAGAGCGGCATGCCCTTGATGGCCAGCTGCTTGGTGCCGTCGGAGCGGGTCACCGTGCTGACCAGCGACGCGTCGATGCCGTCGAGCTGCGGCGTCCCCGCACCGGCCGCGACCGCCGGCCACTTCGCGAGGCAGTCGCCCGAGCAGTTCGACGTACCGGAGGTGTCCTTGTCGAACACGTACACCGTCCGCCCCTTGCCGTCGACAACGATCTTGCCGTAGTCGCCGACCTCCGCGACGGTCAGCTTCACCGCGGCCGGCGCCGCGGACGCGGCGGGCGCCGAGCCCGAACCCGAGCCGTACCCCGAGTCGTTACCTCCACAGGCCGTCAGCCCGGCCAGTCCGAGCACGGACGCAGCGATCACACTGCCCAGTCGCTTCATCGGAATCCTCCTCGGTCGCCCGATCCGTCACCCGCCATACGTGCGGATCCCGCAACCGGTTCAACCGCGAGGGTTTATCGTCACCGGCATGAGCCCAGACAAGCCCGCAGAGATCCCCGCAGCCGTCCGGCGCGCGCTCGACGCGATCGACGCCCTGGACAACGACGCGTTCGTGGCAGCGTTCGCCGAGGACGGCTACGTCGACGACTGGGGCCGCGAGTTCCGCGGCCACGACCGCATCCGCTCCTGGAGCGACAACGAACTGATCGGCAAACGCGCCACCTTCACCGACACCCAGGTCACCACCCCGGGCAACCCCCTCACCATCCTCACCCAGGTCGGCGGCGACGGCTTCAACGGCCCGTCCCACTTCACCTTCACCATCGACGGCGACCACCTCGCCTCGATGACGATCACGGCCTAGACAGGGCCTAGACGGGTTCGGGTTCGCGGATTCGCTGGGAGATGACCGCGGAGACGCCGTCGCCGCGCATGGTGACGCCGTACAGGGCGTCGGCGACCTCCATGGTGCGCTTCTGGTGGGTGATGACCAGGAGCTGGCTGTTCTCGCGGAGTTCCTCGTAGATCTCCAGGAGGCGGCCGAGGTTGGTGTCGTCCAGGGCGGCCTCGACCTCGTCGAGGATGTAGAACGGCGACGGGCGCGCCTTGAACAGGGCGACCAGGAACGCGACCGCGACCAGCGACCGCTCGCCGCCGGACAGCAGCGACAGCCGCTTGACCTTCTTGCCCGGCGGGCGGGCCTCGACGTCGATGCCGGTGGCGAGCATGTCGTCGGGGTCGGTCAGCACGAGCCGGCCCTCACCGCCCGGGAACAGCCGGCTGAAGACGTGCTCGAACGCCGCCTCGACGTCCCGGTAGGCCTCGGTGAAGACCTGCTCGACCCGCTCGTCGACCTCCTTGACGATGTCCATCAGGTCCCGCCGGGACTTCTTCAGGTCCTCGAGCTGCTCGGAGAGGAACCGGTGCCGCTCCTCCATCGCCTCGAACTCCTCGAGCGCGAGCGGGTTGATCTTGCCGAGCTGGTTCAGCGCCCGCTCGGCCTGCTTGAGCCGCTTCTCGACCTTGGTCCGGTCGAACGGCTCCCCCTCCAGCTCGAGCGTCTCTTCTTCGCCGGCCTTGGGCAGCGGCGGCACCAGCTGGTCCGGCCCGTACTCCGCGACCAGCGCGTCCACCTCGATGCCGAGCTCGCCGAGCGCCTTCTCGTACAGCGCCTCGAGCCGCATCTTCTGCTCGGCCCGCGCGAGCGCGTCGCGGTGCACGGTGTTGGTCAGCTGCTCCAGCTCGGAGCTCAGGTTCCGGGTCGCGGACCGCGCCTGCGCGAGAGCCTGCTCCCGGTCGGAGCGCTGCGCCTGGATCGTAGCCCGCTCGGACGCGGCCAGCTGCAGCGACTGCTCCAGCCGCGCCAGCACGTGACCGGCCGCCAGGTGTACGGCCTGCGCCGCCTCCGCCTGCCGGGCCCGCCGCGCCGCGCGGGCGATCGCCCGGGCGCGTGCCTCGCGCTCCTGCCGGGCCGCACGCTCCAGCGAGTCCGCACGCCCGGACAGCGCCCGGGCCCGCTCCTCAGTGGTCCGCAGCGCCAGCCGCGCCTCCATCTCGGCCGCGCGCCCCGCTTTGGCCTCCTCGGCCAGCCGGTCGCGCTGCGACGTGTCGGGCTCGTCGCCCTCCTCGTCGAACGCCTCGGCGTCCATCAGCCGCTCTTCGAGCTCGGCCAGGCCGGACAGGTTCTTGTCGCGCTCCTCCTCAGCCGCGGCGATCGCCTCGGCCATCCGCTGTGCCTCGCCGCGGGACGCCTTCGCCAGCGACCCGAAGTGCGCCAGTTGCTCGGCCACCGCGGCCATCGCCGCGTCCGACTCGTGCAGCCGGGCCAGCGTGATCTCGACGGACTCCTTCTGCCGGGCCCGCTCGTCCTCCAATGCCTGCAGCTCGAACCGCAGCCGCTCGCTGCGCGCCGTCGCCTCGGTCAGCTTCTCCGCCGCCTCGTCGACCGCGGACTGCACCTCGATCAGGCTGGGCGCCGCGTCCGAACCGCCGTACGCGAAGTGCGCGCCGAGGACGTCGCCCGCACGCGTCGTACAGGTGACGTCGGGCAGGTTCCGGACCAGGGACCGGGCCGCGTTCACGTCGTCTACGACCGCGACCTTGCGCAGCAGCCGCCGCAGCGCGGGCCGCAGCGTCTCCGGGCAGTCGACGACGTCCACGGCGTACGACGCGCCGTACGGCAGCGCCGGCCACAGCGCGTAGTCGTCGGTCGGGGCGTCACCGAGGAGCAGTCCGGCGCGGCCGAGGTCGTGCTCCTTGAGGTGCCCGACGGCGTGCAGCGCCGCGTCGGTGTGGGTGACGGCGACCGCGTCCGCGGCCTCGCCGAGCGCCGCCGCGATCGCGGTCTCGTACCCCGACCGGACGCTCAGCAGCGCGGCCACCGACCCCATCAGGCCGTTCACCTGCTCGGAGGCGGCCAGCAGCGCGCCGGCCCCGTCCTTGCGGTTCAGGCCGAGCTCGAGGGCTTCCTTCCGCGCCGCCAGACCGGTGCGCTCACGCTCGGCGTCGCGCTCCTCGGCCCGCACCTTGGCCAGCCGCTCGTCCATCTCGTCGAGAACGGCCTGGGCGGCCTCGAACTGGTCGTCGAGGCCCTTCTCGCCGGCGTCCAGCCCGGCGACCTGGGTCTCCAGCGCGGTGAAGTCGTGCTGGGCCTTCGCGGCCCGGGCCTCGGCCTCACGCATGTTGGTGGCCAGCCGGCCGATCTCGGACTCGGCGGCGGCCGCGCGGCTCTTCAGCGCGTTCACCTGACCGGTCAGCCGGGCCAGGCCCTCGCGGCGGTCGGCGGCGGCCCGGATCAGCGCCGAGATCCGGCGCTCCTCCTCGGCCTCCTGGGCCTCCAACTGCTGGCGGCGCTCGACGGACTCGGCGAGCAGCTCGGAGTGCGCCTCGACCTCGGCCTCGATCTGGGCCTCGGTCTCGCGGACCCGGGCGGCTTCCAGTTCGAGCTCTTCGGGGTCACGTCCCGAGCGCGGCCCGTCCTCGGCCTCGTCGTTCAGTGAGCGGATCCGGTCCGCCGCGATCCGCGCCGTACCCTTGATCTTCTCGCTGAAGCCGGACAGCTGGTACCAGGTGTCCTGGGCGGCCTGCAGCGCCGGCGCGTCCTCGCGGAGCGCGTCCTCGAGCTCCGCCTCCAACTCCCGGGCCTCGCGCAGCTTCGCCTCGGTCTCGGTACGGCGCTCCGTCAGGCGGGCCTCGTCCCGCAGCTCGGCCTCGAGCGCGGACTGAGCCTGGACGATGTCGTCGGCGAGCAGCCGGGCGCGGCCGTCGCGGACTTCGGCCTGGATCGTCACCGCGCGGCGCGCCACCTCCGCCTGGCGCCCGAGCGGCTTGAGCTGCCGGCGGATCTCGGTGATCAGGTCCCCGAGCCGGTGCAGGTTGCCCTCGGTGGCCTCCAGCTTCCGGATCGCCTTTTCCTTGCGCTTGCGGTGCTTCAGGACACCGGCGGCCTCCTCGACGAACCCGCGGCGGCCTTCCGGCGTGGCGCGCAGGATCGAGTCCAGCTGGCCCTGGCCGACGATGACGTGCATCTCGCGGCCGATACCGGAGTCGCTGAGCAGTTCCTGGACGTCGAGCAGGCGGCAGTTCTGGCCGTTGATCTGGTAGTCGGACCCGCCGTTGCGAAACATCGTCCGGCTGATCGTCACCTCGGCGTACTCGATCGGCAGCGCGCCGTCGGTGTTGTCGATGGTGAGCACCACCTCGGCGCGGCCGAGCGGGGCGCGGCCGGAGGTGCCGGCGAAGATGACGTCCTCCATCTTGCCGCCGCGCAGCGACTTGGCGCCCTGCTCCCCCATCACCCAGGCCAGTGCGTCGACGACGTTGGACTTTCCGGAACCGTTCGGTCCGACGATGCAGGTGATGCCTGGTTCGAAGTTCATCGTCGTCGCGGACGCGAACGACTTGAAGCCCCGGAGCGTCATGCTCTTCAGGTACAAGGCGAAGGTCTCCAACCCGTGAAAGGACAGACGGTACCGAAGGAACCGCCGTAGCTGTTCGTCACGCTGCCGCTACCCGGGGGAAGTTGTTCCGCTTCGCAGTCTACAAAGAGATCTGCGGAATCCGGCGGAGGCCAGGCCGGTGGGAGACGGCCGGCGGAAGATCTGGGAGCACAACATTCGGTGAACACACAACCGGCGGAGGCCCGGACGGGGGCCACCGCCGTACAGAGTGTAGTGACGGTAAAGAAAGTACCTCTGCCGCGTCAGACCGAGGCGGGAGTGCGCAGCGCCTCGTCGACGGTGAGCAGCCGACCCTCGTGGATCTGGGCCACCAGGTGGTCGTTCTCTGCCTGCAGACGCATCACGTGCGCCTCCAGATCTGCGACACGCCGGTTGAGCAGACGAACCTGCTCGAGCATGCGCGGGTCAGTGCCTCCAAGATGCCCTAGAAGAGCCTTGGCCATTGTGCTGTCCTCCGGAAGGGTTCTGGCCGATGCGCTCCAGGTCGAGGTTCAAGACGGAGCGCTGAAAAGTTGTGCCGTCTTTCAGGGTGACACCGCCGACGCCGACCGGTCAACCTGGGCCACGTTTATTAACGATACCTCGCTCACCAGCGAACATGGCGCGGGACGGGCTGACATTTCGGGCACCGGTACGAGGAACGGTTCATGAACGGCTCGCGACGGATCGGCCGGCCGTCCCGCGGGCACGGCGATCCCTCCTGCCCGTAGACGTTGAGGCCGCGCTCGAAGTATCCGGACTCCCCGTTCACGTTGACGTACAGCGCGTCGAAGCTGGTGCCACCAACGGTCAGTGCCTCGGCCATCACCGCATGCGCCTGGTCGAGAATCCCCTTTGCCTGCGAGGGTTTGAGCGTTTCGGTGGCCCGCGCGTAATGCAGCTTGGCGCGCCACAACGCCTCGTCGGCGTAGATGTTGCCGATCCCGCTGACCGCGGTCTGGTCGAGCAGCGCACGTTTCAGCCCGGTACGCCGCCGGCGGATCTTGGCGGCCGCCGCGTCCGGATCGAACAGAGGATCGAACGGGTCGCGGGCGATATGGGCGATCTCGGCGGGCAGCTCGGCGCCGCCCTCGGAGTAGGACAGACCACCGAACATCCGCTGGTCCACAAAACGGACCTCTCCGCCGCCGTCGGCGAACCGGAACCGGACCCGCAGATGGGGTTCGTCGGGCGCGCCGACCGGCTGGACCCGGAACTGCCCGCTCATTCCGAGATGGGTGAGTACCGCATCACCGGAGGTCAACGGCAGCCACAGGTACTTGCCGCGGCGGGCGGGTTCGGCGAACACCTGACCCTTGAGCCGGGACACGAAATCCTCCGGCCCGGCGGCGTGCCGCCGTACCGGGCGCGGGTGCAGCACCTCGACGGACTCGATGGTCCGGCCGGTGGTGAACTCGGCCAGACCCCGCCGTACGACTTCTACTTCCGGGAGCTCGGGCAACTCAGGACTGCGAGGGGTCCACGCTGTCGGGATGCGCGGCGCGCAGGGCCTTCCAGGCGGTCTCGGCGGCCTGCTGCTCGGCTTCCTTCTTACTCCGGCCGATGCCGTGACCGTACGTGTCGGAGCCGATCCGGACCCGGGCCTCGAACGTCTTCGCGTGGTCCGGTCCGGACTCCGAGATCACGTACTCCGGCACGCCGACGCCGAGCTGGGCGACCAGCTCCTGCAGCGAGGTCTTCCAGTCCAGGCCCGCGCCGAGCCGGGCCGACGACTCCATCAGGTCGTCGAACAGCCGGTGCACCACCCCGCCCGCGACCTCGAAGCCGCGGTCCAGGTAGACGGCGCCGATCAGCGCCTCGACGCAGTCGGCGAGGATCGACGACTTGTCCCGGCCGCCGGTGGCCTCTTCCCCGCGGCCGAGCCGCAAGTACTTGCCCAGCTTGAGCTCGCGGGCGACACCCGCGAGCGCACGCATGTTCACCACCGCGGCCCTGAGCTTGGCCAGGCGGCCTTCGCTCAGGTCCGGGTGGTTCCGGAACAGCGACTCCGTGACGATGACGCCGAGCACGGAGTCCCCCAGGAACTCCAGCCGCTCGTTCGTCGGCAGACCACCGTTCTCGTACGCGTACGAGCGGTGGGTGAAGGCGTGCTCCAGCAGTTCGTCAGCCAGCGATACGCCGAGCCGCTGGTTCAGCTCGGCGTAGAGCCCCGTTTCGTTGGCAGAGTTCACTGGGTTGGTGCCGTTTAGCTCTCGACGACCTGGCGACGCTCGCCCTTGGCGCCGTACTGGCCGCAGTTCGGGCAGACGGTGTGCGGCAGGTGCTTCGCGCGGCAGGCGGGGTTCACGCAGGTCACGAGCGTCGGGGCGCTGCTCTTCCACTGCGCCCGGCGGCTGCGGGTGTTGCTGCGCGACATCTTCCGCTTCGGAACGGCCACGGTTATGACTCCTCGGTTCGGCCGGAGGCCTTGGTGGACCCGGCCGGCTCAGTCTGACGTTTTCGGTACTGCTGGTGGAGCTGTCTTCAGTTGTCCTGCTCTTTGTCGTCGAGCAGTCCGCCGAGGGCGGCCCAGCGCGGGTCACTCCGTTCCTCGTGTTTGTGGCCGGGCTCGTCCGCCAGGCGAACCCCGCAGTCGGGGCACAGACCCGGACAGTCGTCCGTACACAACGGCTGGAACGGCAGTGCGAGCACCACCTGGTCCCTCAGCACCGGCTCGAGGTCGATCAGATCGCCCTCCATCCGGCTGGCCTCGTCCGGCTCGGCGTCGCTCTCCGGATAGACGTACAGCTCCTGGACGTCAGCGAGGAACTCGTCCTCGATATCGACCAGGCACCGCGCGCACTCCCCGACCAGGCGGCCGCGGGCCGTTCCGGTGACGAGCACCCCTTCGACCACCGATTCCAGCCGTAGATCGAACTGGATCGGATCGCCTTCGGGGACGCCGATCACGTCGATTCCGAGATCTGCCGGCGCCGGCGCCGTGAAGGTGACTTCGCGTTGGGACCCGGCGCGGCGTGTCAGCTCGTGCGTGTCGATCACGAGAGGGGACCGCGGGTCCAAGACGCTCAGAGCAAACCTTTCAGGCGTGGGCAGGCATGAACTCGGTCTCGTCGAGACCGGTTGTCAAGACTACCAACTCCGCGGCTTCGCGCCCAATCCGGGGGAGGCTAGAGCGTGTCCAGTAACCGAGCGTGAACGGCCGGTGTCACGAACGTGCTGACGTCGCCGCCGAGGCGGGCGATCTCCTTCACCCAGCTCGAGGAGATGAAAGCGTTCTCCGGCGCGGTCGGCAGGAAGAACGTGTCGACTCCGGTCATCCGCCGGTTCAGCTGCGCCATCTGCAACTCGTAGTCGTAGTCGGCTGCCGAGCGCAGGCCCTTCACGATCACGCCGGCGCCCTCGGCCCGGCAGTAGTCGACCAGCAGTCCCTCGAAGCCGCCGACGCGGACGTTCGGGAACGGGGCGACGAGTTCGGTGAGCATCTCGATCCGCTCCTGCGGGCCGAACAAGCGGTTCTTCGACTGGTTCACGCCGGTCGCGACGATCAGCTCGTCGAAGGCGGCCGCCGCCCGGGTGACGATGTCGAGATGCCCGACCGTGGGCGGGTCGAAGGTCCCTGGAAAGACCGCCTTACTCATGGCGGTGACCGTACCAAAGCCGGGCCTCGCCGTACTTGCGGTCGCGCAGCGCGGCGAATCCCTCCGGCCAGTCCCACGGCTCGCGTTTCCCGCGCTCGACGACCACGACCGCGTCGCCGGCGAGCCAGCCGTTCGCGGCCAGGCCGGTCAGGACGTCCTGCAGCTCCACGGTCTCGAGCTTGTACGGCGGGTCCGCGAACACCAGGTCGAACACCGCCGGCGGCTCACCGGCCGTCACCTTCTCCACGGGCCGGGTCAGCAGCGTCGCACCGGGCAGGCCGACCACCTTGATGTTGGCGGCGATCACGTCGGCGGCCCGCCGGTCCGACTCGACCAGCACGGCCGTCGCGGCCCCTCGGGACAGCGCCTCCAGCCCGATCGCGCCCGATCCGGCGTACAGGTCGAGCACGGCGAGCCCGTGGAAGCTGCCGAACTCCGACTCCAGCGACGAGAACAGCGCCTCCCGGACCCGGTCCGCGGTCGGCCGCGTCCCGCTCCCGGGCGGTACGCCGATCCGCCGCCCGCCCGCCGCCCCGCCGACGATGCGCGTCACGTTTTCTCCAGGTATTCGGTGGTCTCGGACTCCAGCGCGCTGCGGACGACGGACCGTAGCGCCGGGTACCCGGCCAGCTCGGCGTCGACCGAGACGATGGAGTTCGCCACGTGCCGGGCCGCGAGGATGATGTCCTCGTCGCGGAGCACGCTGAGCAGCTTCAGGCTCGAACGGCGGCCGGACTGCGCGACCCCGAGGACGTCGCCCTCGCGGCGGGTCTCCAGGTCGATCCTCGACAGCTCGAACCCGTCGGTCGTCGACGCGACCGCGTCCAGCCGCCCGTACGACTTGGAGCCCGCCCACAGGTCGGTGACCAGCAGGCACAGCCCGGGCACCTTGCCGCGGCCGACCCGGCCGCGTAGCTGGTGCAGCTGCGAGATGCCGAACCGGTCGGCGTCCATGATCACCATCGTCGAGGCGTTCGGGACGTCGACCCCGACCTCGATCACCGTGGTCGCGATCAGGACGTCGATCTCACCGGCCGCGAACCGGGACATGACGGCGTCCTTCTCGTCGGCCGGGAGCCGCCCGTGCAGGATCTCGACGCGCAGGTCGTGCAGGATCTCGGCGAGCGCCTCGGACACCTGCAGTACCGAGATCGGCGGCCGGGCCTGCTTCTTGCCTTCTTCGTCGTCGGCGACCAGCTCGCCTTCCTCGTCGGTCGCGTTCTTCACGTCGTCCCCGATCCGCGGGCACACGACGTACGCCTGGTGGCCCTTCGCGACCTCCTCGCGGACCCGCGCCCAGGCCCGCTGGAGCCAGTCGGGCCGCTCCTTGGCCGGGACCACCGACGACTGGATCGGAGACCGGCCGGCCGGGAGCTGGGTGAGGGTGGAGACCGCGAGGTCGCCGAACACGGTCATCGCGACCGTCCGCGGGATCGGCGTCGCGGTCATCACCAGCACGTGCGGGGTGTTGTCGCCGGACTTCGCGCTCAGCGCGGCCCGCTGCTCGACGCCGAACCGGTGCTGCTCGTCGACCACGACGAGCCCGAGATCGGCGAACTGGACCTTGTCCTCCAGCAGCGCGTGCGTGCCGACGACGATCCCGGCCGCGCCGCCGGCCGCGTCGAGCATCGCCGTACGGCGGCCCGCGGCGTTCAGCGAGCCGGTCAGGAGGCCGACCTTGGTGGCGTTCTCCGCGCCGCCGAGCATGCCCTGCTCGGCCAGGTCGCCGAGCATCTTGGTGAGCGTCTTGTGGTGCTGGACGGCGAGCACCTCGGTCGGCGCGAGCAGGACGGCCTGGCCGCCGTTGTCGACCACGGACAGCATCGCCCGCAGCGCGACGACGGTCTTGCCGGAGCCGACCTCGCCCTGCAGCAGGCGGTGCATCGGGTGCGGCCGGGCGAGGTCGGCGAAGATCTCCTCCCCCACCTCGGCCTGACCCTCGGTCAGCGCGAACGGCAGCCGCTGGTCGAACTCGTCCAGCAAGCGGCCCGTCACGCGCGGCCGCGGTACGGCGTTCAGCGCGTCGGTCACCGCGCGGCGCTGGGCGAGGATCGTCTGCATCACCAGCGCTTCCTCGAACCGGAACCGCCGCTGCGCGTCGTCGATGTCCTTCTCGGCGTCCGGCAGATGCACCTTCTGCAGGGCCTCGCGGAGCCCCATCAGCTTCTCGTTGCGCAGGATCAGGTCCGGGATCGGGTCCTCGACGCGGTCGTCGAGACTGTCCAGGACGATCTTGACCGACCGCTCGATCGTTGCGGTCGGCAACTTCGCGGTGGCCGGGTAGAGCGGGCGGAACGGGCGGGCCCGGCGCTCGATCTCGGCCTCGGTGAGGTCTTCCTCGTCGAGCACCTCGGTGCCCGGGTTCTTCAGCTGCATGGTGGTGCGGAACATCGTCACCTCGCCCCAGAACAGGGCGGCGGTGCCCGGCTTCAGCTTCTCCAGCAGCCAGGGCTGGTTGAAGAACGCCAGCTCGATGTCGTTGCGGCCGTCGGTGACCACGACCTTGGTGATCGTCCGCTTCTTGCGGAACTTGTAGGCATCCTCGGCCTTGATCTCGAGCTTGGTGTCCAGCGTCCGGGCGGTGACCTTCTTGACCCGGCCGTTGACGGTGGCCTGGTCGCCGACCTCCAGCTCGTCGAACGGGGTCAGCTCGCCCTTCTTCAGGTACCGCCTCGGGTAATGCCGCAGCAGTTCGCCGACGGTCTCGATCTCGAGCACGTCCGCGAACGTCTTCGCCGTCTTCGCCCCGAGGAAGTCCCGGAGCTTGCGGTCCATATCGCCACTCATTCCAACACCACTCATTCGACCCCGATCAAGAGCGGGTACCTGTCCTGTCCTCCGTCGTACACCATGACGTCGACATCTTTGCGGTGCCGGCGGACGTGGCGCTCCACGGCGTCGGCCAGCGCCGGGTCGGCGTCCCGGCCGGTGACGACCGTGAGCAGTTCGCCGCCACCGCCGAGCAGCCGGTCGACGACGCCCAGCGCGGCCGCCTCGAGGTCGTCGGTGATCAGCGCGAAGTCGCCGTCGACGACGCCGAGCGCGTCGCCGATCCGGCACCGGCCGGCCATCGTCCAGGCGTCCTTGACCGCGATCGTGACGGCGCCGTGCCGGGTCTGCCCGGCGGCGGCCGACAGGTGTACGACGTCGTCGTCGAAGCTGCGCTCGGGGTCGTGGACGGCGATCGCGGCGAGGCCCTGGACCTGCGCGCGGGTCGGGATCACGGCGACCCGGAGGCCGTCCTGGCGGGCGGCGGTGGCGGCGGCTTCGGCGACCGCGATCGAGTCCTGGTCGTTGGGCAGGATCACGATCTCGGGCGCCTGCGACTGCTCGATCGCCCGCAGCAGCTCGCCGGTGGAGCAGCGCCGGCCGGGGCCGCCGCGGACGATCCGGGCGCCGGCGTCGGCGAACAGGCCGGCCAGTCCGTCGCCGGCGACGACCGCGATCACCGCCCGCCCGGGAGCCGGCTCGTGGTGGTGGGTCTGGTCGTCGAAGTGGGTGACGCGGATCCGGTGCGGGCGGCCGATGTCGATGCCGTGCTCGATCGCGGCGCCGACGTCGTCGGTGTGCACGTGGACGTTCCAGAGCCCGTCGCCGCCGACCACGACGACCGAGTCGCCGAGCGCGGCCAGGCTCTGCCGGAAGTCGCCGATCTTGTCGTCGGCCGCGTCGAGCAGGTACATCACCTCGTACGCCGGCCCGTCCTGGCTCTCGGCGCTGTCGCCCTGCGGCTCGACCCGGGCAGGGACGTCGACCCGCACGTGCCGGCCGGTGAGGACCGATTCCATCGCGCCCAGGATCACCACGAGACCTGCTCCCCCGGCGTCGACGACGCCCGCGCGCCGCAGTACGTCGAGCTGCTCGGTCGTCCTGCTCAGCGCCTGGCGGGCGGAGGCGACCGCGGCGAGGCAGACGTCGGCGAGGGTCTTGCCGTCGTTCGCGGCGGTCATCGCGCCGGTGGCGGCGGCGCGGGCGACGGTGAGCATGGTTCCTTCGACGGGCTGCGCGACGGCCCCGTACGCGGCGTCGGCGGCGTACGTGAGCGCGTCGGCGAACGCGGCGGCCTCGCTCATCCGGGGGTCGGCCAGGACGCCGCTCTCGCGGTCGTGCGGCAGGTTCTCGTCGAGGCGGAGGCCGCAGGCGCGGATCAGCTGGGAGGTGATCACGCCGGAGTTGCCGCGGGCGCCGAGGAGCGCGCCGCGGCCGAAGGCCTGGATCGCCTCGGTGAAGCTCAGCTCACCCTTGGGCAGCGCGTCGCAGGCGGCTTCCCAGGTCAGGTAGAGGTTGGTGCCGGTGTCGCCGTCCGGCACCGGGTACACGTTCAGCTCGTCGATCCCGGTCCGCGCCAGCGCCAGATCGGCCAGCGCGGTCCGGGCCCAGGCTCGCAGCACCTCAACGGTCAGTTCCTCCACGCCCGGAAGGCTAACGCGTAGGGTTCCCGGGTGAGCGGTGGCAGGAGTGTGTTGTTCTCGGCGGCGGCCGACAGTTACGAGTTGGCCGTGCGCGAGATCCGGGGCGAGTTCGGGCGCGACCTACGGATCCAGCGGGTCGGCGCGGAGCTCGGGCGGGTCGACGGGCCGCCGGTGCGCGACCTGGCCGCGGCGTGCGATGCGGGGCGGATCATGTTCGTCCGGCATCTGACCGAGGAGATCGCGAGCCTCGAGGAGCTGCCGCCGTCGTACGAGCTCGCCGAGGTGATCCTGGGTGAGCTTCCGCACCACCCCGAGGCGCTCGCCGTCCAGGCCTGGACCGACGACGCCGGGACCGGCGGGTCGTACTACCACCGCATCGAGGAGGCTCTGGCCGGCCGCGGCGTGGCCGTCACGCGCTCCGGCCAGGAGTACGTCGTCTCGTGCTTCGTCGGCCGGAAGGCGATCCTGCTCGGGCTGAACCGGCGCGCGGACAGCCTGTCGGACTGGCCGGGTGGGCGGATGCGCCTGGCCCGCGGCGACGAGCGGGTGTCGCGGTCGGAGTTCAAGCTGGAGGAAGCGATCGCGACCTTCGGGCTGGAGCTGCCCGCGCACGGGAAGGCCGTCGACCTCGGCGCCGCACCGGGCGGCTGGACGCGGATCCTGCGGCAGCACGGGCAGGAGGTGTGGTCGGTCGACCCGGGGGCGCTCGATCCGCGGCTGCGCGGCGACCGCCGGATCCACCATGAGGCGACGACGGCGGGCCGGTTCTTCGCCGCGAACCGGGTGCGTTTCGACGTGGTCGTCAACGACATGCGGATGGACCAGGTGACGAGCGCCCGGATGATGCTGGACGCGGCCGGGCACCTGCGCCGCAACGGTCTGGCGATCGTCACGCTGAAGGGCGGCGGCCGGAACCCGCTCGACGGCGCCCGCCGCGGCCTCGACGTGCTCCGCGAGCAGTACGACGTACGCCACGCCCGCCAGCTCCACCACAACCGCAACGAGATCACCGTCGTCGGACGCAACCACTGATCCACGCCCCACCCCGCACCCCGCCCCACCCACCCGGGCCTGCCCCACCCCACCCCACCCCACCCCACCCCGCTCCGGCGCGCCCCGGCCCGCCCCGCTCGGCGCGGCCCGGCCCGGCCCGGCCCGGCCCGGCCCGGCCCGGCCCGGCCCGCAGCAATTTGAGCGGTGAACCTCCGAACGCGCCCCTTCACCACCTGCATACGGCCGACGAACGGACATGGGCAGAGGTTCACCCCTTAAACGGCCCCGGGGTGGCGGGCTCGGCGCGGGAGGCTCGGTGGAGAGGGGTACGGAGGTCGGGGAACGCGAATAGGCGCCCGGGCTGTTGCCCGGGCGCCTGTCCGAAAGGCCCTACACGGAGTGAAAGCTGAGATCAGCCGACGACGCGCTGGACCTTGCCGGCCTTGATGCAGGACGTGCAAACCTTCATGCGGGTCGGGGTGCCCTTGATGAGCGCCTTGACCGGCTGAATGTTGGGGTTGAACCGCCGCGGCGTGCGAGCCTTGACCCGGCGGATCATCGCGCCCTTACCCAGGCGGGCAACGCTGTTGCCGAACGTCGGCTGCTTGCCGCAGACATCGCACTTCTTAGACATGATTCTCCGTGTTCAGGGTCGTTACTCCGACAGATCATGTTACATGGGTGTCAGCCACCCACCAATTCGGCCGTCAGGCAGTGAGGTAGGCCACTTCGTCCTCGGTGAGCGTGACCAACAGCCCCGGCGTTGAGGTCCGGGTCTCGCTCACGTGCCGCGGCCCGATCAGCGGGAACACCGGGTACGGCTGGTGCAACAACCAGGCCAGCGCGATCGCTGTCGGCTCGACGCCCTTGGCCGCCGCGAGCTCCCGCGCCCGGTCCAGCCTACGGAAGTTCTCGTCGGAGTAGAAACAGCGCACCAGTTCGGCGTCCGAGGTGTCCTCCGGCTTGGCCCGCCCGGTGAAGAACCCGCGCGCCTGGCTCGACCACGGGAACAGCGCGACCTGCCGCTCCCGGAGCCACTTCTGCGACGCGTCGTCGCTGACGTGCCGGCAGCCCGCCCACGGCACGTCGTACGCCCGCGCGAGGCTGAGGTGGTTGCTCAGCAGTGTGAACGGCTGCTTGCCGTTCGCCTCGGCGTACGCGTTGGCCTCGTCGAAGCGCTCGGTGGACCAGTTGGAGCCGCCGAACGCCTTGATCCGGCCGGCCTTGAAGTGCTCGTCGAGGACGTCGACGAACTCCGAGACCGGGATGTCCTCGTTGTCGCGGTGCATGAAGTACAGGTCGACGTGGTCGGTCTGCAGCCGCTCGAGGCTCTCGTGCAGCTGCCGGGTGATCGACTCGGGGTCGCAGTACGGCGTGTGCGCGCCCTTGCCGATCACCACGACGTCGTCGCGGTTGCCGCGCGACGTCATCCACTGCCCGAGCAGCTTCTCGCCGCGCCCGCCGCCGTAGATGTACGCCGTGTCGAACGTGGTCCCGCCGCGCTCGACGAAGTCGTCGAAGATCACCGCGGCGTGCGGCAGCGTCTGCTGGTTGTCGACGCCCATGACGAGCCGGGAGACCTGCTTGCCGACGCCCGGCACCGTGCCGTACGTCATCGGGGCGTCGGCGCGCCGGCTGAGCGGCCGGCCGGTCGCGGTCGGGATGATCGCGTCGTCCCGTTCGCTCGCGTACTGCTGCCCGATCGCGGCCCGCCACTGGTCCTGGACGGTGAGGTTGCCGAGCGTGTCCGCCCAGCTCATCTCCGGCGCCTCCTGCGCGCCGGAGGCGATCGCCGCCTGCACCGCCTCGGCCTCGGCCGTGTAGATCAGGGCCGGCTCCGCGGACAGCTCCCGCGGCTCCTCCCCCACCTTGTGCAGGACGACCTTGTTCGGCTTGCCGTCGCCGCCGAACCACGGGTCGTCGACCTGGAGGTAGCCCTTGCTGCCGTAGATCCGGACCTGGTTCCGGTCGGCGAGCCGGACGCCGGTGCTGACCTGAGCGGTGACGCCGCCGTCGAAGAACAGCGTCGCCACGGTCCATTCGTCGGCGCCGGTCTCGCCTACGTGGCCGACCGCGTTCACGGCGGCCGGTTCGGCGTACGGCTGTCCGATCGCAGCACCGGCGATCAGCCGGGCCATCGACACCGGGTACCCGCCGACGTCGAGGATGCCGCCGCCGGCCAGGTCGTCGGCGAAGATCCGGCTCTCCGGCCGGAACCCGGCGGCGAACGCGAACGTGGCCTGGATCTGGTGGACGGCGCCGATCTCGCCGTCGCGGACCAGCTGGGTGATCAGCTTGGTCTGCGGCAGGCACCGGTACATGTACGCCTCCATCAGGAAGACGTCGTTGCGTACGGCGGCCTCGATCATCGCCTCGGCCCACGCCCGGTTGATGGCGAGCGGCTTCTCGCACAGCACGTGCTTGCCGGCCTCGGCCGCCTTGATCGCCCACTCGACGTGCATCGGGTGCGGGGTGGCGATGTAGACCGCCTCGACGGCCTCGTCGGCGAGCAGGTCGTCGTACGAGCCGTGCCGGTTGGCGATGTCCCACTTGTCGGCGAACGAGTTCGCCGACTCCAGCGACCGGCTGCCGACGGCGACGACCTCGTTGGTCGCCGACGTCGGCACCTGACTGGCGAACCGGGACGCGATGTTGCCGGTGCCGATGATGCCCCAGCGGAGCTTGTGGTCAGTCAAAGGAGATCCCGTTGTTGGTTGTGGTTTCGGGTCAGAACTTCATGGCGCCTGCTGCGAGGTCCGCGATGAACGAGCGGGCACCGATCAGGAAGACGCCGATCAGGGGGATGACGCTCATCAGCGCACCGGCCATCACCATCGAGTAGTCGGTGCCGTAGATGCCGTTGAGCTGGTCGAGGGCGACCTGGAGGGTGAGGCGGTTCGGGTCCGTCATCACGATCAGCGGCCAGAGGTAATCGTTCCAGACGTTGATGAAGGTGAAGATCCCGAGGAAGGCCAGACCGGGCCGGAGCACCGGCAGGCCGACGGTCAGGTACTGCCGGAAGAACCCGGCGCCGTCGACCTTGGCGGCCGAGATGAGCTCGTCGGGGATGGCGCCCTTGGCGTACTGGCGCATCCAGAAGATCCCGAACGCGTTCGCCGCGCCCGGAATGATGAGGGCCTTCAGCGACCCGATCCAGCCGAACTCGGCGAGCGTCACGAACTGCGGCACCAACGCCAGCTGGGACGGGATCATGAAGGTTGCGAGCAGGATCCCGAACAGCAGGTTCCGGCCGGGGAACTGGTACTTCGCGAACGCGAACGCGGCGAGCGAGTCGAAGAACAGCACCAGCACGGTGACGCCGAGCGACGCGACCAGCGTGAGCAGCATCGAGCCGAAGAAGTCGATGTTGTCGAGCACCTTGCCCATGTTCTCGAACAGGTGCGAGCCGATCACGAGTTTCGGCGGGTAGCTGAAGATGTCCGGGGTGGTGTTGGAGGCCATCACCACCATCCAGTAGAACGGGAAAAGAGAGACGAGCACGCCGAGCATCAGCACGACGTGACCGACGGCAGTGCGCACGCGTTCAACGGACATCTGCGGCCTCCCTCTTGGCATTCTGGGCTGCGATCCTGCGTTCCACCCGCCGAGCGGCGCGTCGGGTCAGGCGTTCGTCGTCGGTGCCGCCGATCAGCCGCCAGTTGATGATGCTGAACAGCACGATCAGGATGAACAGCGCCCAGCCGATCGCGGCGCCGTACCCGAACTGGTTCTTGATGAACGCGCTCTGGTACAGGTACGACACGATGGTGAGACCGGCGTCGCCGGGTCCGCCGATGTTGTTGGTGTCGCCGAACAGCACCCGGGACTCGGTGAAGATCTGCAGACCGCCGATCGTCGAGGTGACCGCGGTGAACAGGATGACCGGCCGCATCATCGGCACGGTGATCCGCCAGAACGTCTGCCGCGGACTGGCGCCGTCGACCTTGGCGGCCTCGTACACGTCGGCCGAGATCGCCTGCAGGCCGGCCAGGTAGATGATCGCGTTGTAGCCGACCCAGCGCCAGGTGACGATCGTCGCGATCGCGATCTTGATGCCCCACGGCGAGGTCAGCCATTCGACCTGGCCGACTCCGATCGACTGCAGGAACGCGTTCAGCAGGCCGAAGTTGTTGCTGAAGATCGAGCCGAACACCAGGGTGATCGCGACCACCGAGGTGACGTTCGGGATGAAGTACGCGATCCGGTAGAAGGTGCGCAGCCGGGTCGCGTTGTGCAGCGCGTTGGCGATCACCAGCGCGAGCAGCAGCATCGGCACGGTGGACAGCACCCAGATGATCAGGGTGTTCCCGATCGTCTGCCAGAACGTGGCGTCGCTGAGCAGGTAGCGGTACTGCTCGAGGCCGACCCAGGTCATCTGCCCGATGCCGTCCCAGGAGTGGAACGAGATCCAGATCGAGAACAGCACCGGGAACGCGCCGAAGATCGCGAACAGGACGAAGAACGGCGAGACGGCGGCGTACTGCGGGAACGCCTGCCGGTACTTGTTCGGCGGCTTCTCGGTAGCGGCCGCGGCCGGAGTGACCGCGGCGGGGATCGTCTTGCTGGTCACGGCCATGTCAGATCGCCCCCGCCCGGGTGAGTTCCCGCTCGACCTGGTGCTGGGCGTCCGCCCAGGCGAGATCCGGGTCCTTGCCGGAGGCCTCGACGTTCACCAGTTCCTTGCCGATCGGCGTACCGACGATGCTGTCGTACGGCGAGAAGAAGGCGCCCGGGTACTTCTTCGCGGACTCGGCGAACACGTCGACGATCTTCTGGCCGCCGAAGAACGGGTCGGGCGCCGCGAGCTTGGGGTCGGTGTAGCTGGCCGGCGTCGACGGGAAGAGCACCGGGTCGAGGAACGCCTGGGCCTGGTTCTTCGCCGACTCCAGCCAGCTGATGAACGCGAACGCGGCCTCGGGGTTCTTGCAGTACTTCGTGATCGCCAGGAAGGACCCGCCGCGGTTGCCGGCGCCACCAGGAGCCGCCGTCACCCGCCACAGTCCCTTGGTCTTCGGCGCCGCGTTCTTCGGCCCGAGCTGGGCCCACCAGACGGCCGCGTTGTAGGCGACGAGCTTGCCGTTGGTGACGACCGCGTTCTTGTCGGTCGAGTTCTGCGCGTTCGCCGAGAGGCCTTCCTTGACGACCCGGACGGCCAGGTCGAACGCCTGCCGGACGTGGTCCTGGTCGCCGATGTACTGCCCGTCCTCGGTCATGTAGCGCTTGGGTTGCTGCGCCATCCGGTAGTCGAAGATCCCGCTGATGTTGTCGGTGATGGCCGAGCCCGGCACGGCCTGCTTGAGCTTCTTGCCGAGCGCGATGTAGGCGTCCCAGTCGGGCGCGAGCTCCGCGACCGCGGCCGGATCGATGTCGACACCGGCCTTGGTGAGGATGTCGCTGCGGTAGAACAGCGCGGTCGGCCCGGTGTCCATCGGGTACGCCATCATCTTGTTCTCCGGCGTGATCCCGAGCTTCCACTTCCAGGGCAGGAAGTCCTTCTCGAGGTCCTTCGCGCCGAGCTCGAACAGGTCGTGAAACTGGTCGGCGTTCGGGAAGTAGGTCGCGACGTCGTCGTTGATCGCGACGATGTCCGGGACGAGGGATTTGCCGGCCAGCGCGGTCAGCACCTTGGTCTTGTAGTTGGAGCCGATCCGGGTCATGGCCAGCTTCATGGTGTCGAACCCGGGGATCGCCTGCTCTGCCTGGCCGATCAGGTCGTCGTTGACGGATCCGACCCATGTCCACATGCTGAGCTCGTGCGATCCACCCAGTGAGCTGCGGGATCCGCAGCCGGTGAGACTCGCGGCGGCTGCGGCTGCTGCTGCTGATGTGCCGACCGCGAGGAAGTGCCTTCTGCTCAGGGTCATAGCCTCACCTGGCGCTTTCTGTTGGTTTTCGCCGGAAGGTGTCCACATATGTTTACGTAGCCAGTAGGTAAGCGCATACCGACTGAACCGGTCAAGGTCCGGTGACAAGATGACGGCATGAGCTCACCCGCCGTCTCCGCCGTCCTTTTCGATGCCGATGGGGTCGTCCAGCGCCCGTCCCGGGACTGGTGGTCGCGCCTCACCGCGCTCGTGCCCGCCGACGGCGAGGCGTTCGTCGCGGACCTGATGCGGGCCGAGAAGCCGGCGCTCGTCGGCAAGGGCGATTTCCGCGACGCGGTGGCCGACGTCCTGCGGCGCTGGGACTCGCCGGCATCGCTCGCCGACGCCCTCGAGCCGTGGAGCTGGTTCGACGCCGAGCCCGCGGTGATCGCGCTGATCCAGTCGCTGCGCACGGCCGGCGTCGGGTGCCACCTCGCGACCAACCAGCAGGCGTACCGGCGGGCGATCATGCAGGACGAACGCGGGTACGGTGCGTGGTTCGACCAGACGTTCTACTCGTGCGACCTCGGGCTGGCCAAGCCGGATCCGGCGTACTTCCGGGCGATCCTCGGAGCCCTGCGGGTGCCGGCGCCGGCCGTGCTGTTCATCGACGACAACGAAGACAACGTAGCCGGTGCGCTGAGCGTCGGGCTGCGTGCGGAGTACTACGACCTGTCCGCCGGCGTACCGGCTCTGGCGGACCTTCTTCGGCGGCATGGCCTGCCGATTCCGGTCTGAGGTCTTGTGACGGCGCGGGGGCTGTGGCATCGTCGCCCCCTGTTGACAACGGAGGACAGTCCACCAGCCGCTCCCTGGAGGCACCTCATGTCCGATCGCCGACTCTCGCGCCGCCACGCCCTCGGTCTCACCGCCGGGCTCGGGCTCGCCGCCACCGTCTCGCCGTCCCTCGCCTTCGGCGCCGCACCCGCTCCGTCGGCGTACCCCACGGGGCAACGGCCGCAGTTGCTGAACGTCTTCGACGAGTCCTCGCTGAGCCTGCCCGAGCGGACCCTGGCGACAACGCTGCAAGGCCTGCTGGCCCGGCGCGGCGGCGAATCGCTCTACCTCAACCTGCCCGGGCTCGGCTACCAGCACTGGCTCGACGACCTCGTGGCACGGTACGGCGTCCGGGCGCGCACCGGTGACCTGTGGAAGACCGTCAGCCGGTCCGGCGTCCGCGGATATGTTCTGTTCCGTGCCGGGACCCCGTCGGTCAACGTCGCGACCACGCTCGCCGGCGTGACGGGTGCCGTGGCGATCGAGGAAAGCCTGGAGGCACTCGCGATCCGCAACGGATTGCGCAAGGTCCTGGACGTGCGGGACAAGGACGACCGCTGGGTGTTCGAGACCTACTGGCCCCGGCTGCGGCACGACGTCGTGGTCGAGCAGCGCGCGGACATCCCGGAGCGGCTCCGCGACTACGTCACGATGGCGGCGGCGCTGGCCTTCTTCGACGGCAACTCGGAGTTCCGCGCCGGCGTGGTCGGAGCACTGGACGACGACGGCACGGTCATCGGCTGGGGCGACGCCTCGGCCGGCGAGGACGCTTTCATCGGCGTCAACTCCGCCACCGGCGTGAAAGCCCTGCCGGCCGACCACGCCCGCAACTTGTCGGTCCTGTCGGGCATTCGCGAGGACCGCCTGACGCAGCAGGTCTCCGCCAAGCTCCCGGAGCCGGATCCGGACGCGCACTACGTGAGTTTCCTGATCACCGACGGGGACAACATCCAGTGGGCACTCGGCGACTTCCCGACCGATCCGCGCTGGTTCGGGAGTCCACGCCGGGGTGAGGTCGATCTCGGCTGGGGCATCTCGCCGTCGTTGATCGACCTGGCGCCGTCGGTGATGCGGTGGTTCTACGACCAGTCGCGGAAAGATCGCTGGGTCGTCGGCCCGTCGGGCGGCGGGTACATGTACCCGAGCCGCTACCCCTCCGCCGCGCTGGACAAGCACACCGCGTCGCTCGCGCAGGCGATGGGCCGGTCCGATCTCTCGGTGGCGCAGATCATCGATTTCGACGCGTTCGAGAACACCCGGCTCTGGTCGTCGTACCTGAAGCGTCCCGAGATCGACGGCCTGATCTACCTCGAGTACTCGCGGTACGACGGCCTCAAGGGCAAGGTGGTGTGGTCCGAGGGGAAGCCGGTGATCTCCGCGCGCACCATGCTCTGGGAAGGGCTCGACGGCGCCGACGAGGCATCGGTCACCGCCGAACTGAACACCGCGACCCGCAACCCGTTCTCGACCGCCGGCTACTCGATCGTCGTCTGGCATGCCTGGAGCAAGTCCGTCGACGACGTCCTCACCGTCGTCGACGGCCTCGCACCGCACGTCAAGGTCATCCCACCGGACACCCTCGTCCGCATGGTCGGTAAGCACGCCAAGCCGTAGGACCGGGTTGGCGCTACAGCTCGCGGAAGTAGACGGCGACCGGGAGCTTCACGCAGCCGAGGCTTTCGTAGAAGGCGCGGGCCGGGGCGTGGAAGGCGTCGCCGCCGGTGCCGATCTCGACGTACTGCGCTCCCTCGGTGCGCATCGCGGCGAACGCGTGCTCGCACAGCTCGGTCGCGATGGTCGAGCGCCGGTGCTCGCGTGCGACCGCGAGCAGTTCGACCGTGGCCTGCCGGCGCTCGGTGTCGAGGTGCCAGGCGACGTACGCGACCGGTACGCCGTCGACCTCCGCGACGGCGACATACTTGTGCGCCGCCGGATCGTGCAACCCGGGCAGCTGCCTGCGGTAGTCGCCGCGCCAGTCGCCGTGCCGGCGGGTGAAGATCAGGTCACCGACCAGCGGCCGGAACGATTCCTCGAAGAACGGCCCGAACGTTTCGATGGTGAGGTCGACGAGCCGGGCCAGGTCGCCGTCGACGTACGAACGAATCTGCATGGAGTGTGCCTCTCACGAGTGAAGTAAACGGGCAGGCGCGACCGGCCCGTCGCACGCGCGCAGGCAGCGACAGGCCGGGGTCAGCGCCGGGTACGCCCGGCGGCGAAGCACTCCATGCCCGCGATGCTAGCGAGCAACCGGCGGGACGGCGACCGGAATCGTGTGCACCTGCCCGGTCCGCCGGCCATCGGTGAGGCGGGCGAAGTTGTCGGCGATGCTGTCGTCCATCCGCCACTCCGCGGTCAGCACGCACAGCGCCGGTCCGTCGAAGTCCACCAGCGTGAGCGAGAACGGCGCCCGGTTCTCGGGAATGTCGACGCGCTCCAGGATCTCGCCGCCCGCGGTCACCCGGACCACGCCTTCGCCCCAGGTCTGCGTCCAGATCGCGCCGTCGGCGTCGAGCACGATGCCGTCCGGGCCGAGGTTCTCGGCGTACACGCGGCGATTCGACAACCCGCCGTCCGGCGCGACGTCGAACGCGGTGAGCCGGCCGGCGAACGACTCCGCGATCACCAGCATCCGCCCGTCCGGGGTCAGCACCATGCCGTTCGGGAACTGGATGTCGTCGGCAACCTGCCGCACCTGACCGCCCGGTGTGACCAGCCGGATCCAGCCCGGCACCGGCTCCTCGCCGCCGACGAAGTCGAAGTCCGCGCCGTTCAGGTAGATGTTGCCCCGGGCATCCACGACGAGCTCGTTCGCGCCCTGGTCGGCGAGCACGGTGATCGATCCGTCCGGCTCGTAGCGGCGCAGTTTGTCGCCGGTGACGAGCAGCCGGCCGTCCGGCGACCAGTCGATCGACCAGCCCATCAGGCGCTCGACCGGCGCCTCGAAGGTCTCGGTCTTCCCGGCCGCGTCGACCGCGACGATCTGCTGCTCGATCCAGTTGCAGAACCACAGCCGGCCGTCGTGCCAGCGCGCGGACTCGGGAAAGGCCAGGCCGTCCAGCAGGAGCTTCAGTTCGGACATCACGCCACCTCGTTCGTCGTTTCGGGCTCGTTCACCCCCTACACGAACGCGGCCCGGTCAGATCGACGGCTCAGCAGAAAAAGTACGCCGATGAGCGGCAGCGTGACCAGGTAGGCCGTCCGCAGGTCGACGACGCGGGCGAGGACGGCGAGCAGCGCCGGCGCGACCAGGATCGCCGTACCGGAGGCCATCGCGCCGACCGCCGCGAGCCGGGCCGAGCTGATGCCAGGGATCGCGACGAGGGCTGCGAGCGTCACCGGATACAGCGGGGCGACGCCGAGACCCGCGACGACCAGTCCGAGGGCGACCACGGCTGGTACGTCGACCATGCTCACCAGCAAGGTCCCGCACGCGGCGAGCAGGCCGGACGGGAACACCGGCGACCAGCCGCGCCACCGGATCGGGCCGATCGCCCGGCCGACCGCCATACCGATCGGAAACGCACTACCCAGCAGCGCGGCGGTCGCCGTCGGCAGGCCGGCAGCTACCAGCCGAGCCACCGCCCACACCACGAAGCAGAACTCCACGGCCACGGCGAGCACGACGCGCAGCCAACCGACCCCCACGTCGACAACGACCCGCCGGCCCACTCGGCGCCACTTCCGGCCCAACCCGACGGCCGGGGCGGAGTCGATCAGGACGGGCACGGGCGGCTCGACGTCTTGCGTTCGCTTTCCTGCCTTGGAGCGGCGGGTCAGAAGAGCGAGCGCGAGGAGCGGCGGGGCCGCGGCGAGCAGGGCCAGCCGTCCGCTGGGGCCCAGACCGTCCAGCGTGCCGATCGCCAGCGGCGCCAGGATTCCGGTCCCGCTGGCGACCGCGTTGACGCGGCTCAGCCGGGCGGCGGCCGCCGGGCCGTTGAGCATCAGCGGGGCGACCAGGACGAGCAGGGCGCCACCTAGACCGACCAGGAGGCCGCCGGCGATCGCGACGCCGTACGACGGGGCGACCGCGATCAGGACCGCACCCAGCGCGCAGACGACCGAGCCGAGCCCGAGAACGGTCGGCATCTGCCACCGCCGGAGCATCCGCGGGCCGACCACCGCCACCAGCAGCAGCCCGACCGCGAACCCGGACGACAGCAGCGCCAGCCGGCTGGTCGGCTCGTCGAGGTCCCGCGCGAGGATCGCCACGCACGCCCCGAGCCCGGCCAGCACGAACCCCATCGCCGACAGCGCGACACCGATCCGCACCTCGTCGGCGCGGGCTCCAGCCTGTACCGGAGCCTGCGCGGTCATTCCAGACCTTTGAACAGCGCGTCGAGGCGGTGCAGGTCAAGCAGCTCGATGTCCGCCGGGATGCCCTTCAGCCCGGCCGTCAGCGCACCGGACGCCTGCCCGGCTGACAGTCCGACCACCGTGTCCTCGACCACCAGGCAGCGCGTCACCGGTACGCCGAGCAGCTCGGCCACCCGCAGGTACCCCTCGGGGTCCGGCTTGCCGCGACTGACGTCGTCGACCGTGACGAGGACCGACGGCGCGATCCCGGCCGCGGTCAGCCGAACCTTCGCGAGCTGGGCCGGCGCACTGGTGTAGACCGCCCACGGCAGGCCGATCCGCTCCAGCGTGCCGAGGAGCTCGAGCGCACCCGGCTTGGCCACGACGCCGTCGACGTCGTTGACCTCGAGATCGAACACCCGGGCCCATGCCGCGGTCCGATCGGCCGTCGATGCGTCGGGCAGGAAGTGCGCCACGGTCGCCATCGCCGGGTTGCCGTGCGCAACCGCGAGCACCTCGGCCGGCTCCAGGCCGAACTCGGTGGCCCAGCGGCTCCAGCTCCGGTCGACGACCGCGTCCGAATCGACCAGAGTGCCGTCCATGTCGAACAGCACGGCGCGGATGTCCCGGATCTCCATGACCCCTCCCATTAAACTCGTCCTCCGAGCATAAGGGGAAGGACACCGATGACTCCAGTGCGCCGGGGGCAATGGCAGACGGCTGCGGACGTCCTGACCCAGCTCACCCGTCAACCCGGCATCACCCGGGCCGCGGTCGCGCGGGCGTTGCGCCTGAGCACCGGGTCGGCCACAGAGGTGACCGCCCGGCTACGCGACGTACATCTGCTGACAGAAGTACCTGCCCCCAGTCAGGGACGCGGCCGGCCGACAACAGTGCTGCAGCCGCATCCGCAAGGCCCTGTGGTGCTGGCACTGGACCTGCGGCAGAGCAGTTGGCGCAGTGCGGTCGTAGCGCTCGACGGTTCACTGCAGGACCCGCAGTACAAGCGGCACCGCAGTCGGCGCGCACAGGTCGTGCTGAAGAACCTGCGGCGCGAGGTGGAGCAGGCCAAGCAGCGATACGGCGCTCGGCTCCAGATGGTCAGCCTCGCCGTACCGGGCACTGTCCGCGACAACCACCTGATGCAGGCTCCCACTCTCGAGTGGGTGGAGCTGGACCTCACGCAGGTCACTGAAGGCACGGGCGTGCCGCTGCTTGCCGGTAACGACGCGACGCTGAGTGGCGTGGCGGAAGCTCGTACAGGCGCAGCCGCCGGAGCTGGTACGGCGGTGCACCTGATCATCGAGGTCGGTATCGGCGGGACGCTGCTGATCGACGGCGTACCGGCGCAGGGCGCGTCGGGAGCCGGCGGCGAGTACGGCCACATGCCCTTGGGTGACCGCTCTCGCCCCTGTCCGTGCGGTGCACGCGGCTGTTGGGACCTGGAGATCGACGGACGCGCCCTGGCACGCCACCTGAGGCAGCCGACTCCGGACGATCCCGTTGCGTACACGGAAGAGGTACTCCGGCGCACGGACCGCGCTGCCCGAGCAGCCGTGACCAAGGTGGTCACGGCGCTCGGCTGCGGCATCGCAGGTCTGGTGAACGCGCACGACCCGGACGTAGTGACCATCGGAGGTCTGGCGATACCCCTCCGCGCCGCAGCCGAGGACACGTTCACCGAGGCCTACCTGAGCGGTCTCATGACGTTCCACCGCGGCGCTCCCCCGCCAGTACTCCCGGCCACTCACCAGCCGGACGGCCCGCTTCGCGGCGCGGCCGCACTCGCGCTCGACCACCTCACCAGCGAACCGGCGATCGCGTCCTGGGTCGCCCACCGGTCCTGACAGCGGGGCTCAGGCCGGCACGACGTCGAAGTACGCCTTGTACGTCGAACCTTCGCCGTTGTGCATCGTGAACCAGGTGTACTTCACGCCCTGCTCCTCCAGCCGCGGCTTGTCCGCCTCCGCCAGCAACTCGCTGCGCCGGAAGGACTTCGAGACCACGCCGAGGTTGTCGTCGCCGAGATCCAGCAGGCCGTTCACCAGGTCCACGGCGAGCTTCTCCGCCCAGTCGGGAACCGGGATCCCGGCGCCGAGCAGCGCGATGGAGCCGGCCCGCGCCACCGACTCGACCGTCTCGCGGTACTTGTCCGGATCGCCCTCGTCGTGCTCCATCACCGTGACCACGATCGACACGTCCTGCGCCGGGCCCTGGTAGCAGGCCGCGACCGGGCCGTCCCACGATCCGCCCTGGTTGACGTGCTCGTAGGTCCCGATACCGATCGGGTGCCGCTCGGTCCGCACGACCGGGTTGCCGTTCTCCGAGGTGATCACGGTGGTCAGGATGTAGATCTCGTCCTCGCCGTCGAGTTCGACGTCCACCTCGCCGAAGCAGATCATCCCGGTGTAGCGCAGCGCCACGACCGGTGCGGGCACCTCGCCGTCCGGCCTGTGCGGCAGGACGAACCCGTACCCGAGCGCGGCATGCGCGCCGCCGCGCGGGCACCGCCCCTTGTCGTCGTACCCGTCGTAGAACATGGCGTGGCAGCCGCCGCAGAAGCGCCATTCCGTCTGCGCCGCCGGCGTTCCCGGCACATCGTGCGGCAGCACGAAGTTGAAGCCCGCGGCGGCGTGGTTCCCGCCCGCGGGGCAGGGCGCCTGGTCCGGCGACCCGTCGTAGAACATCGCCTGGCACCCGGTGCAGAAGCGCCAGCCGTCCTGCGCGGTCGCCGTCGGCGCCACGTCGTACGGCAGCATGAAGTCGTAGCCCATCGCGGTGTGCGATCCGCCCGCGGCACAGGCGCCCTTCGCGTCGTACCCGTCGTAGAACAAGCTGTTGCATTTGGTGCAGAAACGCCATTCGTTCTGCTCGGCCATCGCCGTCCCCTCCCGTTGGTTGCGACAACTATCGCCACCGCGATCGGCGCCGGGCACGCGTCGCGGATCACTCAGTGACACGGCAGGATCACAAAATCGGCTGCACACCGACACGCTGAGCTGCCACCCTGGAAGGAGCACAGGGGACAGGGGGCCGGAGATGGACGACCACACCGTGACGGGGCGGGTGCTCGCGATCCTGGACGTGCTCGCCGAGACCGGAGCGCCGACCGGACTGGCCAAGCTGACCGAGCTGACCGGCATCCCGAAGCCGAGCGTCCGGCGGATCGCCGACGACCTCGTCCGCCGGCGGCTGCTGGAGCGTGACCTTGCCGGCTACCAACTCGGGCCGCGGATGCGCGCCTTCGCCAGGACCGCGGAGCGGCTCGCCTGCAAGTCCGACCTGATCCGGCCGTTCCTGCACGAGCTGCATCAACGCACCGGCGCCATCGCCTGGGTCGCGCACACCGACGCGACCGGCTACCTCGCGATCGCCGACTCCGCCCACGATCGTCCGCAGGGCCGGTTCATGGCCCGCGAGTGGCCCACGCGGTTCGAGTACGACACCTTTCCGGGGATGGCCGGCGCCCAACTCGTCGCGGTCGACCATCCCGAGGCGATGGAACGGGTCCTGCGCCGCGGGCTACCGCGGCACACTCCCCGCACCATCACGCTCCCGGGCAGGTACGAGGCGCGCGTCCGCCAGGCGGCGGAGACCGGCCGCGCGACGGAGTACGAGGAGGCGCGGCTCGGCTGGTGGTGCGGCGCCATCAGGCTCGGGCCGCCGCACGACCAGCTCATCCTCGGCGTGACCGGACAGCTCAACAGGGCGCCCGTTCCGCAGGCGATGCGCCGGCTCGAGGCCGCCCGCGACCCGATCGTGCGGGAGCTCGCGGCTCACGCCTCCTGAGACGGCTCGAGATCCGGCGTCCGGACCTCCTCGGCGTCCTCGTCCACGGTCGGCTTGGGGACGATCGGAGGCTCCACCTGGGCCAGGATCTCGATGATGTCGTGGCGGTGGTGCTGGATCTCGTGGGCGGTGTGGCGGATGATCCAGCCGAGCGTGCGGGGGGCGCGGACCGGGTAGTTGTAGAGGCCGAGCTTGCCCAGCTCCTGCGGCCGGAGGACCCGCGCCGCGGCGCCGAACTCCTTGGCGAAGCGGACCAGCTCGGCGGCGACCTCCATCGGGTCCTGGTCCTCGTACTTCTGCTGCTTCACCCGGCCGGTGCGGTCCATCGGCGCGTACACCGGCCGGTCCTCGGCCAGGCACTGCGCGATCCGGTGCCGCTGCACCTCGAGGACGTCGCGGACATGGCACGCGTACTCGATCGCGGACCACACCTCCGGCTCCGGCCGCAGCCGCACCACATTCGGGTCCGGACCGGCCGCTGCCTTCGTCAGCGCCATGCTGCAGTCCGCCGACTGCCGGATGAGCAGGGTCACCGTGCCCTGCAGGTCACCGGTGTCGTAGTTGAAACCGCACTGCTCGCAGTACCCGTCGACAGGGGGCTGCTGCTTGCTCAAGTGGCACTCCCTCGGAATCTCCACGCGTGATCGACCGGACCGATACCGTCGCCGAGCGCGAACCCGGCCCCGATCGCACCGGTCACGTACTCCTTCGCCGCGCCCACAGCACTCGGCACGTCGTACCCACGAGCAAGGTACGACGCGATGGTGCTCGCCAGTGTGCAGCCCGTGCCGTGCGTGTGCGTGTTGTCGGCCCGGACCGCGCTGTACGCACGCCGTACGCCGGGACCGTGCAGCACGTCGACCGACGCCGTGCCGACGTCGTGGCCGCCCTTCACCAGCACCCAGTCCGCTCCTGCGTCGAGCAGCGCCTTCGCGGCGAGCTCCCGGTCCTCAACCGTCTCGAGGTCGATGCCGGAGACCGGTCCGAGCTCGGTCAGGTTCGGTGTGAGGACCGTGGCGAGCGGAACGATCTCCGTGCGCAGGGCCTCCATCGCGTCGGCCGCGAGCAGCGCGTCGCCGTGCTTGGAGACCGACACCGGATCGACGACGACCGGCACGTCCGGCGGCAGCGTCCGCAGCAGCGAGGCGACCACGCGGACCATCGGCTCGGACGCCAGCATGCCGGTCTTCACGGCGTCGACGCCGATGTCGTCCACCACACTGCGGAACTGCGCGCGCACCTGCTCCTCCGGCAGCTCCCAGGCGCCCTGGACGCCGAGGCTGTTCTGCGCGGTGATCGCGGTCAGCACACTCATGCCGTGCACGCCGTTGGCGAGCATCGCCTTCAGGTCCGCCTGGATGCCGGCTCCGCCACCTGAGTCGGAGCCGGCGATCGTCAGCACTCTGGGGGGCGGCATCTCAACTCCTGAAGTGGGCGTGGCCGGTCTCCGCAGCATACGGCGAGCCGTCGACGGTCACGGTCCCGGTCGGGCGTTCCTCGTTGCCCTCAGCAACCGAGCCGATCACGGTCCAGCCCTCGGGCACGTCGGCCGGCTCGAAGGTACCGACCAGGGCGTGGTCCTCGCCACCGGTCAGCACGAACCGCAGCGCGTCCACACCGGTCGCGGCGGCCACCGCCTGCAGCGGCTCGGGCACCGTGAGCGCCTTCGTGTGAACGTCGATGATCACCTCGCTCGCCGTCGCGATGTGGCCGAGGTCGGCCAGCAGGCCGTCGCTCACATCACACAGCGAAGAGGCTCCGGCAAGCGCGGCCCGCGGACCCTCGGCGTACGGCGGTTGCGGGCGCCGGTGCGCCTCGACCACGGCCCGCGGCGAGCGGAACCCGCGCGCCAGCACCGTCCAGCCCGCCTCCGCCCAGCCCAGCCGCCCGACGTACGCGACCTCGTCGCCCGGGCGGGCACCGGATCGCAGGAGCGGCGCACGACCGTCCAGCGAGCCGAACGCGGTCACCGAGACGACGATCTTGTCGGACTGGACCGTGTCGCCGCCGATGATGCTCGCCCGGACCAGATCGCACTCGTCGACCAGGCCCTGGTTCAGCTCCAGAGCCCAGGCGGTCGGCAGGTCGGCGGGGCCGCCGAAACCGACCACCAGCGCGGTCGGGCGGGCGCCCATCGCCGCCACGTCGGCCAGGTTCTGCGCGGCGGCCTTGCGGCCCACGTCGTACGCCGACGACCAGTCCTGGCGGAAGTGCCGGCCCTCGACCAGCAGATCCGTCGTGATCACCATGCGGCCGTCCGGCACCGCCATCACGGCAGCGTCGTCGCCAGGACCGACCAGGACGTCCTCACTCTTGGACAGCCCCTTGGTGACGGCCGCGATCAGGCCGAACTCACCCGTGCTCCCCAACGTCTCTGTCACGTCAGCAGACCTCCCATATCGCTGACCGGAGTCTAGGCGGTACCGTGACCGGGCAACGAGTACGCCCAGCCACCTGGCAGTACTGTGGCTGGAGCCCAGCTGAGGACGACTGAGTGGAGAACGACGTGGTGGTCCAGGCCTACATCCTGATCCAGACCGAGGTCGGCCGGGCGGCCGACGTCGCCGCACAGATCGCCGAGGTCCAGGGAGTCACCCTGGCCGAGGACGTCACCGGTCCGTACGACGTGATCGTCCGCGCGGAAGCCCGCAACGTCGACGAGCTGGGCAAACTGGTGGTTGCCCGGGTCCAGAACGTCCCCGGCATCACCCGCACGCTGACCTGCCCCGTCGTCCACATCTGAAGCCCGACACGCCAGACCCGCCACGTTCTCAGATGGCCAAGCAAACGCTCGCCGGATCGGCACGCGCCCGAGCCACTGCGGCTGGACCGGTCCCGTTGTTGCGGTCGGGCGTGTTCCGGGGCGTGGCCGCGGCGTTCGCGCTGCTGCTGGTCGCCGGCTGCACCCCCGGCCCGACGCCCGTCCCCGTCCCCTCCCCCGGCCCTGAGGTCGCCGCCGCCTGCGCGGACCTGATCAAGGCCCTCCCCGACAAGGTCCTCGACGCCGAGCGCCGGGAAACCTCGCCGCAGAGCCCGCTCACCACGGCGTACGGCGACCCGCCCATCGAAATGACCTGCGGCGTCGCCGCCCCCGCCGGCATGGCCGAGGCCCAGTCCCAGTGCTTCGAGGTGAACGGCGTCGGCTGGTTCGCCAAAGAGGTCAAGAACGGCTTCATCTTCACCACCATCGGCCGCACGCTCTACTTCGAGGTGGCCGTGCCCTCCAAGTACTCCCCCGAAGCCAACGCCCTCACCGACGTCTCGGACGCCGTCCAGAAACACAACAAACTCGTCACCCCCTGCACCTGACAACCCGCGCAGCCCTGCCCCCACGCTCCCCCTCCCCCTCCCCCAGCCCCAGCCCCAGCCCCAGCCCCAGGCCCCGGCCCCGGCCCGTCCCGGCCGTTTGAGGGGTTCACCTTCGCCGTTGCCCCTTCACCCGTGGTGTGCGAGCCGCGAACGGACAACCTGCGGGGTGAACCCGTGAACTGCGGGCTACGGGCGGGGGGGGGGGGCAGGTATCCGGTTGGAGGTGATCACTTGGCGGCGGCTGAGGGCGGGCGGGCCTCGGGACTTCTGCCGGTTGGCATACTCCCTGACGAGATCGAAAATCGTCTGCTGGTTCGTGTCCGGTTGCGGCGCGCGGGGGCGACGTCTCGGGTGGAAGTGCCCGGTGGTGGGTGCTCGGACGACGGGAGAAGCTGATGAAGTACATGATCCTGACGTATGCGTCGCAGCAGGACTACGACGGCATGGCCGGGAAGGACACCGGGAAGCCGGCCTGGAAGCCGGAGGACTTCGCGGCGATGGGGGCGTTCATGGAGAAGTTCAACAACGACCTGGTCGCGTCCGGGGAGCTGGTCGAGACGCGTGGGCTGGCGGCGCCGGTGCTCACCCGGCGGCTGGGGTCGAAGGACGGGCAGTCCGTGGTGACCGACGGGCCGTACGCCGAGACGCAGGAGGTGCTCGCGGGGTACTGGATCGTCGAGTGCGAGTCGTTCGACCGGGCCACCGAGATCGCGGCGCGGCTCGGGGACACGCCGGCGCCCGAGTTCGCCCGCGCGACCGCGTATGCGGACATCCGGCCGATCGTCGAGGGGCGCGACGAGCTGGTGGAGTGACCGGACATGAGTGGCGCTCTCGACGAACTGCTGCGGGAGCTGGCGCCGCAGGTTCTCGGGGCGCTCGTCCGGCGGTTCGGGCATTTCGACACGGCTGAGGACGCGGTGCAGGAGGCGCTGCTCGCGGCGGCGCAGCAGTGGCCGGTGGACGGCGTGCCGGACAGTCCGCGGGGCTGGTTGATCACGGTCGCCTCGCGCCGCCTGACGGATCTGCTCCGGCGGGAGCAGGCTCGTCAGCGGCGGGAGGACCGGGTCGCTGCCTGGGCGCCGCAGGGCGAGTCCGTCGGGGACACGGACGACACGCTGGTGCTGTTGTTCCTGTGCTGCCATCCGTCGCTGTCGCCGGCGTCGCAGATCGCGTTGACGTTGCGGGCGGTCGGCGGTCTGACGACGGCGGAGATCGCGCGGGCGTTCCTGGTGCCGGAGGCAACCATGACGCGGCGGATCACCCGGGCGAAGACGACCGTGCAGGACAGCGGCGCGCGGTTCACGATGCCGGCCGACCGCGATGAGCGGCTGGGCGCGGTGCTGAAGGTCGTGTACCTGATCTTCAACGAAGGCTACACGAGCACGACGGGGCCGAGCCTGCAGCGGGTCGAGTTGGCCGCCGAAGGGATCCGGCTGGCGCGGATGCTGCACCGGCTGCTGCCGGACGACGCCGAGGTCGCCGGGTTGCTGGCGTTGCTGTTGCTCACCGACGCCCGTCGGCCGGCGCGAACAGGGCCGCTCGGCGAGCTGGTGCCGATGGCGGAGCAGGACCGATCGTTGTGGATCTCGGAGCTGATTCGCGAGGGCGTCGAGCTGATCACGGCAACGCTGCCCCGGGGACCCGTCGGGCCGTACCAGCTGCAGGCGGCGATCGCGGCCGTGCACGACGAGTCACCGACGGCCGAGGAGACGGACTGGCCGCAGATCGTCGCGTTGTACGAGGTGCTGCTGCAGCTCACCGACAATCCGATGGTCGCGCTCAACCACGTCGTCGCGGTCGCGATGGCGCGCGGACCTGACGACGGGCTGGCGCTGCTCGGTTCGATCGAGAACGACCAGCGGATCGCCGCCGACCACCGGCTGCCGGCGGTCCGGGCGCATCTCCTGGAGATGTCCGGTGACGTGCCCGGCGCGCGAGCCGCGTACGAGGAGGCGGCGACGCGGACGACGAGTGTCCCGCAACAGCGCTACCTGCGTGCCCGGGCCGACAGGCTGTGACTGCTCAGCGGCGAGGCCAGGCGAGGCGTTCGTCGACGCGGTCGTTGGTGGTGGTGCCGGAAGCGGTGTTGAAATGACGGCTGACGCGGTGCTCGCGGGTGTACGGCGGCCAGCCGGGGTCGCCGGTGCGGGCGAAGTCGATCCAGGTCCGGTGCATGAGGTCCGCGAGGTGCTGCGGCGGTGCGGCGCCGAGCATCGGCGTCGCCGCAGGGTCGTCCAGGTTGTCGAAGACGAACCCGAGCTCGAGGCCGTGGCAGGCGCCGAGCGTCCCGTTGCAGGCAGGCGACCTCCAGGCGAACTCGTACACATAAGCGCCGGGCCGGGCCTCGGCCAGCCGGACCGCGGGGATGCGGTAGTACGAGTCCGTCATGATCGCGGCCAGGACATCGCCTGGCGTGGAGCCGGGACGATTCGCCCGGTAGCGACGGACCCCGCGGGCCGGCAGCCCGAAGCGAAGCGCGGCCGCGGCGTACAGCGCGGGCGTGTTGAGACGCGAGGCGAGACCGGTGGGGACCAGGAAGAGCCGGGCTTCCTCGCTGTTCGTGCCGATCATCAGGTCGACGTCCGGCCGGATTCCGCCGATGGGGGCGGCAGGCAGAAGCTCACCGTCGACCACCGGGCTGAACGGCAGCAGCGTCCGGGCAACATCGCCCCACACCTTGGCACGCGGCCTGGCCATCACCTGCCGACTGAGGCTGTCCTGTGCGGCGAGCAGCCTCTGCACCGGCACGGCCGCGATCGCCTCGCGCGTCGGCGCCGTGCCGAGCATCGCCGCCAGCCGGTTGCCGACCGCCCGAGCGCTCGCCGCGCTGATCGTGTTGTGCCCGGCGCCCGACTGCGCGATCGCCCGCCGGAACAGCCCATCGGCGCCGGCATCGCGAGCAGCGTGCACACGCTCATCGCCCCGGCGGATTCGCCGAAGACCGTCACATTGCCCGGGTCGCCGCCGAACGCCGCGATGTTGTCGCGGACCCAGGTCAGCGCGGCGATCTGGTCGAGCAGCCCGAGGTTCGGCGTCCCGTCGCCGAACCACAGAAAACCGTCGGCGCCCAGCCGGTAGTTGATCGTCACCAGGACGACGCCGTCACGCGCGAACCGCGAGCCGTCGTACACCGACAACGCTCCGGACCCGCTCGTGAACGAGCCGCCGTGGACGAACACCATCACCGGCGCCTGCCCGTCGAGCGCCGGCGTCCACACGTTGAGGTTGAGGTAGTCGTCCCCAGAGACGATCACCCGCGGCACGAGCGCGCCGATCACGCCCTCGGGCGCGGTCTGCGGCGCCGTCGGCCCGTAGCCGCGGCAGTCGCGGGGCGCGGTCCACGGCTCCGGCGCGACCGGCGGCCGGAAGCGGTTCGGACCGACCGGCGGCGCGGCGTACGGGATGCCTTTGAACGCGAGCGCGTCGGTCCCGGCGACAGGGCCGTGCTGCGTGTCGACCAGGACCACGGTGCGACTCAGCGCAGGCCGGTCGGGCGGGTCATCGCCAGGGTGAGGAGGTGTTCGACGAGCGTCGCGTAGTCCTTGCCCGACGCCGCCCACAGCCGCGGGAACATGCTGGTCGGCGTGAAGCCGGGCATCGTGTTGATCTCGTTGATCACGACCTGGTTGTCGGCGTCCAGGAAGAAGTCGACGCGCGCCAGACCCTCGGCCTCGATCGCGTCGAAGGCGATCAGCGCCTTCGCGCGGATCTCGTCCGCGATCTCCGACGGCAGGTCGGCCGGCACCGAGAGCGCCGTGTACTCCTCGCCCTCCGGCAGGTACTTGGTCTCGAAGTCGTAGAAGTCGTGCCCGCCGCCCGACACCGCGATCTCACCGCAGACGCTGGCCTCCGGGGCGCGGCCGGCCGGCCCGCCGAGCACCCCGACCTCGATCTCCCGCGGGCTCTTCGCCGACGCCTCGACGATCACCTTCGGGTCGTGCGCCCGCGCCACCGCGACCGCCTCGTCGAGCTCGTCGCGCCTGGTCACCTTGCTGATCCCGAGGCTCGACCCGCCCCGGCACGGCTTCACGAACACCGGGTAGCCGAGCGCGTCGACCGATGCGCGGCACGCCTCCGGGTCCCGGATCCAGTCCCGATCGCGGATCACGACGTACGGCGTGACCTCGAGCCCGGCGCCCTCGAAGACGACCTTCATGTAGTGCTTGTCCATGCCGACGGCGCTGGCCAGGACGCCGGAACCGACGTACCGGATGTCCGACATCTCGAGCAGGCCCTGGATGGTGCCGTCCTCGCCCCACGGGCCGTGCAGCAGCGGGAAGACCACGTCGACCGCGCCGAGCGTGCTCGGCACCTGGCCCGGCTCGCTGACCACGAGTTCGCGGTTCGCGCCGAACAGCACCGGCATCGCGGTCACGTCGACCTCGGGGAGCTTGCCGTCGGTGATCGACAGCCGTTCCGGGTCGCCGCTCTCCAGCACCCAGTGCCCGCTGGTACTGATGCCGACCGGGACCACGTCGTATTTGTCCCGGTCGATGACCTGCAGGACGTTCGCGGCGGTCACGCACGAGATGGCGTGCTCGCTCGACCGGCCGCCGAAGACGACGGCGACCCGGGGCTTGCGCTGACCTTCTGAGTACTCACTCACCGGCTCGACTGTAGCGGCCCGGAGATCTGGTTCCGACCGGGGTTCGGTTAAGAGATGTTCAGATCGGGGCGTCCCAGGCGACTGGCAGCGCTGCCACTCCGTACACGAGCGTGTTGTTTCTGTAGTCGATCTCCTCGAACGGTACGGCGAGCCGCAGGGTCGGGATGCGCGTGAAGAGCCGGGTGAAGACCTCCTGCAACTCGACCCGCGCCAGCTGCTGACCGAGGCATTGGTGCGGTCCGAACCCGAAGGCGACATGCGCCGCGGCCTCGCGCTCCACGTCGAGCCGGTCGGGGTCCGGGAACACCGTCTCGTCACGATTCGCCGAGGACAGCGCCGCGATCAGGAAGCCGCCGGCCTCGATCGTCGAGGATCCGACCGGCAACTCGTCGGTCACCTGCCGGAACAGCCCGAAGTGCACGACGGACAGGTAGCGCAGCAGCTCCTCGACCGCCGCCGGCGCCAGCGTCGGATCGGACCGCAGCTTGGCGAGCTCGTCAGGGTTGCGCAGCAGTGCGAGCGTGCTGAGCGCGATCATGTTCGCGGTCGTCTCGTGTCCGGCGATCAGCAGTGTGACCCCGACCGTGACGAGCTCCTCCAGGCTCAACGGCGTACCGGACTCCTCGCCGCGGGTGATCAGCCGGGAGAGCAGGTCGTCCTCGCGCCTGGCCTGCTTGGCCAGCACCAGCCCGACGATGTACTGGTTCAGCTCGTCACTGGCCCGGCCGATCTCGTCGGTCCAGCCGTCGACGCGGACGAGCAACGCACTCCGCTCCTGGAACTCGTCGCGGTCCGCGTACGGGACGCCGAGGAGTTCGCAGATCACCAGCGAAGGGATCGGCAGCGCGAACTCCTTCACCAGGTCGACGGGTCCTCCGGCGGCGAGCATCGCGTCGATCCGCTCGTCGATCATCGCGGCGATCCGCGGTCGCATCGCCTCCATCCGCCGCGCCGCGAACTCGGTCGCGAGCAGCCTGCGGAGGCGTTTGTGCGCCGCGCCGTCGACCTGCAGGATCGAGCCCGACTCCACCTCCCGCTCCAGATCCGCGTCCGGGACGACGTGATCGGACGGCGCCGGTCGCGAGCTCAGCCGGCTGTCCCGGAGCAACGTGCGGACATCGTCGTACCGGCTGATCACGTAGGCGTCGACACCGGCCGGCGTCGCCACCTTCGCGAGCTCCTCGGTCCGGCGGTACACGGCGTACTCGCGCGCCGGGTCGAACGGGCAGCCGGACGGTCTGCCGACGGGAAAGCTCTCGGTCATCGCCACCCCCAACGGGAATTTGGTAGTGACTACCATATGGCTGACGCTCCCGATAAGGAACACCCTGCGGCGCGTCGCAGGCGGTACCCTGCCCGCCATGGGACTGCGCGAGGTGAAGCGGGAGCGGACCCGCCGGCTGATCGCGGACAAGGCGTTCGAGCTGTTCAGCGACAACGGGTTCGGCCGCACCACGGTCGAGCAGATCGCCGCGGCCGCCGAGGTCGGGCCGAGCACCCTGTACCGGTACTTCCCGACCAAGGAAGGGCTGGTCCTGGAGTTCGTCGACGAGTGCCTCGCGGACGCCGTCAGCTGGTTCCACGACCAGCCCGCGATGAACCTGCCGGACGGCCTGTGCGCGGTGATCGAGCGGGTTCTCGAGCAGCTGGAACGCAACCCGGACCGGATCCGCGCGGTGTTCGACCTGGCCGAACAGACCGCGTCCGTGAGTGCGCACCTCAACGAGCTGATCTGGCGCTTCCGCAACGACCTCGCCGACGTGCTGGTACGCCGGTTGCCCGGCGACGACCTGCGCAGCATCGAGTTCGTCGCCGCGTTGTCCGCCGGCATCACGATGAACATCATCGAGAATGTGGTCCGCGTCTGGGTCGACAGCCCCGGCACGGTCGACGCGAAGACACTCGCCCGGCGGGCGATGCGGCTGTTGCGCGCCGGCGGCGTCCCGCTACCCGGCGTACCGGACTCCCCCGCGCTCTGACCCCGCCGAGCGCCAGGGACAATTCGGGCATGACTCCTGACCTCGATCCGTCCACCGTCGTCGTCCACGCGGGCCGGCCCGAGCGCGTGCCGAACGCGCCGCTCGGCGAGTCCCCGGTGTTCAGCTCGACGTACGTCGCCGGCGGGGATCGTGGCTACGGGCGGTTCGGGAACGACGCGTGGACCGCGCTCGAGGAGACCCTCGGGCAGCTCGAGGGCGGTCGGGGGCTGACGTTCGCGTCCGGGATGGCGGCCGCCGCGGCCGTCATCGACCTGGTCCCGGTCGGCGGCCGGGTGGTCGCGCCACAGCACGCGTACTCCGGTGTCCTCGCGCTGCTCGATCAGCAGACGGCCACCGGCCGGCTGACGGTCGACCGGGTCGGCATCGCCGACACGGACGCGGCCGTCCGGGCGGTCGACGGCGCCGACCTGCTGTGGATCGAGTCGCCGACCAACCCCGCGATGGAGGTCGCCGACATCCCGGCGCTCGCCGCGGCCGGTCGTGCCGCGGGCGCGACCGTGGTCGTCGACAACACGTTCGCCACTCCCCTGCTCCAGCAGCCGCTGCGGCTCGGTGCGGACGTCGTGATGCACTCGGCCACCAAGTTCATCGCCGGGCACTCCGACGTCGTCCTGGGCGCCGTCGTCACCGCGGACGAGGACCTGTGGTCGGCGCTCGAGCTCCGCCGCCGCAGTCTCGGCGCGATCCCGGGACCGATGGAGGCCTGGCTGGCGCTCCGCGGCCTGCGCACGCTCGCCCTCCGCCTGGAGCGGGCCCAGTCGAACGCCCTGTTCCTGGCCGAGCGGCTGCGCGCGCATCCGCGGGTCAGCCGGGTCCGCTACCCGGGCCTGCCGGACGACCCGGGACACGACCGCGCCGCCGCGCAGATGTCCGGCTTCGGCGCCATCCTCGCCTTCGAGCTCGGCGGCGACGCGGCCGGCGCCCAGAAGCTCTGCGAGTGCACGCAGCTGTGGGTGCACGCGACCAGCCTCGGCGGCGTCGAGTCGATGCTGGAGCGCCGCCGCCGCTGGCCGATCGAGGTGCCGACCATCCCCGAGGACCTGATCCGGCTGTCCGTCGGTATCGAGCACCCCGACGACCTGTGGGCCGACCTGGAGCAGGCGCTCAGCGCTTCGAGTTGAGCACCGGCCCGCCGAAGAACGTCAGCACGCACAGCACCACGGGCAGGATGAACGCGATGTTCAGCGGCATCCAGTGCGCGAGGCCGCCGATCAGCGCCGGACCGGCGAGCAGGCCGACGTACCCGAGACCGACGACACGGGCCATCAGGGCGCCGGACGAGCGCGGATCGAGGTTGCCCGCGGCGGTGAACAACTGCGGTACGCCGCCCGCGAGGCCGAGGCCGAAGACCGCCCAGCCGACGAGCGCGACGGGCACCCACGGCACGACGATCACCAGGGTCAGACCGGCCGCGGCCATCGCGGCACCCCAGCGCACGATCGCGGCCGGGCCGACGACGGCGGCCACCCGGTCGGTGAGGAACCGCCCGACGGTCATCGCGACCGCGAACGCGCCGTACGCGTAGGCCGCCGTGCTGACCGAGGTGTCGAGGATGTCGCGGAAGTGCAGCGCGGCCCAGTCGTTGGCCACGCCCTCGGACAGCATCAGGCCGAACGCGAGCCCGCCGAGCGCCCAGACCAGCTTCGCCGGCGGCTTCTCCCGCGGTGCCGCGTCGTCCGCGTCCTCGTCGGAGACGGTTGCCTCCAGCAAGAAGCGGCTGGCGGCCAGCGAGAGCACGATGCAGACCAGGCCGGCCAGGCTGAGCGTCACCTCGGTCGGTACGCCGGCGCGCAGCGTGGCCGCGCCGATGACGGCCGCGATCGCGCCGCCGATCGACCACATCGCGTGGAAGGCGGCCATGATCGGTCGCGGGTAGCCGCGTTCGACGACGACGGCCTGCGCGTTCATGCCGACGTCGATCGAGCCGTTGCCGAAGCCGACGAGGATCAGCGTGAGCCCCAGCGTCCACCAGTTGGTGGCCAGGCCAGGCCCGGCGAGCGCGATGCCGAGCAGGATGCCCGCGGCCGGGACGAGCCGGCGCTGGCCGAGCTTGTCGACGAGCGGACCGGCGACCTGCATGCCGATGAACGCGGCGCCGCCGAGGACGAGCAGCAGCAGCCCGAGCGTGCTGTGCGTGATCCCGGTCGCCTGCTCGATGCTCGGGATGTGCACCACCCACATCCCGACGGCGAAGCCGTTCAGCCCGAAGTACAGCCAGGTGGCGACACGGGCGGCTCGGGGCGGTGCAGTTCGGAGCTGGATGTCAGTGGCGCTCAAGAGGCCACCTCTACGAGGGTGCCGCGTTGGGTCAGCAAGGTTCGTTGGTCCTCGGGTGCGGAGTCGTCGGTGATGATCAGGTCGGGGCGGTCGGCGGCGCAGACGTAGGCGAGCGCGGCCCGGTCCCACTTCGCGCCGTCGGCGAGCACGATGGAGCGGTTCGCGACCTTGAGCGCCTCCTGCTTGACCTCGGCGTCGCCCAGGTCGAACGCCGTCAACCCGGCGTCGAGGCTGAACGCGCACGGGCTCAGCACGGCCGCGTCGAACCGCAGCGCACGCAGCGAGGCGACGGTCAGCGGACCGACCAGCGACAGCTCGCCCTTGCGCGCCTCACCGCCCGGCATCAGCAGGCGGATCCGCGGCGCGTCGGCCAGCTCGTGCGCGACGTGCAGCGAGAGCGGCATCACCGTCAGCGCGCGGTCGTGCAGCAGTTTCGCGGTCTCCAGCGCCGTCGTACCGCTGTCGAGCACGATCGTCTCGCCGTCGCGGAGGTGCTCGACGGCGGCGCGGGCGATCGCCTGCTTGGCGGCGACGGCGGCCTGGGCGCGCAGCGAGTGCGGCGGCTCGAGACCGGACGGCATCGCGGACACCGCGCCGCCGTGGACCCGCTTCAGGACGCCTTGGGCGGCCAGGAAGTCGAGATCGCGGCGTACCGTCATGTCGGAGGCCTCGGTCGCCTCGACCAGCTCCTGGACCGACACTCGGTCGACGGCCTGCAGTCGCTCTACGATCATTTGGTGCCGTTCCGCACTTCTCATGCGCAAAAAACTACCATCCGCCTGATCGTTCAAACAGATAGCGTGTTTGCTTGTGACCGATGACACCACACTCGTCCGGCGATCGCGGTACGCCGTGGCCGCCGTCTTCTGCGTGCACGGAGCGGTGACCGGGTCGTTCGCGACCCGGGTGCCGTGGATCCAGGAGCACGCGGGGGTGTCCGCGGGCCAGCTCGGCCTGGCACTCGCGTTCCCGGCCCTCGGCGCGGCGCTGATGATGCCGCTGGCCGCCCGGGTCAGCCATCGGTTCGGCACCCGGACCGCGCTCCGCGGGCTGCTCGCGCTCTGGACGCTGTCGCTGATCCTGCCGTCGTTCGCGCCGGGCCTGCTGACGCTCTGCGCCGCCCTGCTGATCTACGGCGGTACGGCGGGCATGGCCGACGTCGCGATGAACGCGCTCGGTGTCGAGGTGGAGCACCGGCTGAAGAAGTCGATCATGTCCGGGCTGCACGGCCTGTGGAGCGCGGGCGCCCTGCTCGGCTCCGCGGTCGGGACGATCGCGGCGCACAAGAACCTCAGCGCCCAGGTCCATCACGTGGTCGCTGCCGTCGTCCTCACGCTCGTCGGCGGGGTGGTGTGCCAGTTCGTGCTGAACATCCACCCCGAGGACGACGAGGAGCCGCCGGCGCGGTTCGCGCTGCCGCCGAAGTCGGCGTTGCTGATCGGTGCGGTCGGGTTCTGCGCGGTGTTCGCCGAGGGCGCGAGCCTGGACTGGTCGGCGGTGTACCTGCGCGACATCCTGGACAGCTCGGCCGGTGTCGCGGCCGGCGCGACGACCGGGTTCGCGTTGACGATGGCGATCGCGCGACTCACCGGCGACGCGGTGGTCGACCGGTTCGGCGCGGTCCGTACGGTGCGCTGGAGCGGCGTGGTCGCGACCCTCGGCGGCCTGCTCGTGGTCGTCGCGCCGAACGCGGTCGTGGCGATGGCCGGCTTCGGCCTGATCGGCGTCGGGATCGCGGTCGTCGTACCGCTCGCCTTCGCGGCGGCCGGCCGCACCGGCGACAACGCGAGTCAGGCGATCGCGGGCGTCGCCACCATCACGTACGCGTCGGGCCTGGTCGCGCCGTCGATCATCGGCGGCATCGCGCAGGCCAGCAGCCTGACCGTCTCGTTCGTTGTCGTCACCGCTCTGGCGGCGTGCCTGGCCGTCTTCGCCCGGGTGCTGTCGACCAGCACGCGGACAGCCCACGGTGACATCCTTCCCCGGTGATACGAATCGTGGGATGACGACCTTCCGGGTAGCTGGAGCAGAGGACGCGGCGGCGGTCGCGGAGTTGCACGGCGACAGTTGGCGGCGGCACTACCGCGGCGCGTACGCGGATGCGTTCCTCGACGACGAGTCGCCGGAGTACCTCGGCGCGATGTGGGCCCGGCGGCTCGCGGCGCGCGAGGGCACGCGGACGACCGTGGCCGAGGACGACGGCCAGCTGATCGGGCTCGCGCACGTGGTGTTCGACGCGGACCCGAAGTACGGCGCCCTGGTCGACAACCTGCACGTCCGGGCACCGCTCAAGCGGCAAGGAATCGGCACCCAGCTGCTCGCGCTCACGGCGGAGCACGTCCGGGACACCGGGATCTTCCTCTGGGTGCTCGAGCAGAACACCGCCGCGCAGGCCTTCTACGAGGCGCGCGGCGGGATCCGCGGCGACCGCAAGGACGTCCCACCGCCCGGCGGCGAACCGCGCCGGCTCAACGGACAGCCTGCCTGCTTCCGGTACTACTGGCCGGATCCCGCGACCTTGACGGACTCGATCAGCGCGTACGACGCCTGACTCGCCGCCTCCGGATCACCGGCCCGGATCGCCTCCAGGACGTCGAGGTGCGCGTCGAGGATCCGGTGGTCCTCGGGGATCGTCGCAGTCTGCTGGATCGACGCGGCGAGCACCTCGGCGAGCGCGTCGTACAGCCGCAGCAGCAGCGGATTCCGGCTCGCGGCGACGACACCGCGGTGGAAGTCGGTGTCGGCGATCACGAACGCGTCCAGGTCGTCCGCCGCGAGCGCCGCGGCGCGGGCCTCGAGCGCGTCGGTGAGCGGCGTCAGGTCGGCCGATGCCGCGTGCTGGGCGGCGAGCCGGGCGGCGGCCGCCTCGATGCCGGCGCGCGCGTCGAGGACGTCGGTGAGTGACGCCGAGAGCTCGTCCCGGACCAGGACGCCGGTGATCTCGTTGGTCGCGCGGACGTAGGTGCCGTCGCCGACGCGCGGCTCGAGCAGACCGGTCAGGCTGAGCGATCGCAGCGCCTCCCGGACCGTGCCGCGGCTGACGCCGAGCTCGCTCGCGAGCTGATTCTCGCCGGGGATCCGCGTGCCCCGCGGCCAGGCGCCGGACTCGATCTGCGCCCGGAACTGCTCCGAGACCTGCAGCACCAGCGGCACCTGGCGCACCGGACCGTTCATCGTCATGCCCTACAGTATATAAATGTAGGACATCTACACGAGAGTTCAGGAGAGGTGTGTCGTGGCAGTGCTGACCGAACCGATGACTCGAGGACGGTCGTCACTGATCACCGCGACCGCCTTCGTGGTCGCGCTGAGCCTGCGGCCGGCGCTGACCGCGGTCGGTCCGGTGCTGCCCCGGATCGGCCTCGACCTGCAACTCGGCGAGGCCGCGCAGGGCCTGCTGGGCACGTTGCCGCTGCTCGCATTCGCGGCGGCCTCTCCCCTGGTCCACCTCGCGTCCCGGCGGTTCGGCATGGAGCGGGCGGTGTTCGTCTCGCTGCTGGTGCTCGCAGCCGGCAGCGCGCTCCGCCCGTACACAGGCCAGGCCGGGCTGTGGATCGGCACGGCCGTCGTCGGCGGCGCGATCGCGGTCGGCAACGTCCTGGTGCCCGTCATCCTCAAGCGGGACTACGCCGCCCACGTCTCGCGGGCGACCGGCATCTACACGGCCTTCATCACCGGCGGCGCGGCGATCGCTTCGATCCTCGCCGTACCGATCGCCGACGCGGTCGACTGGCGACTGTCCCTGGCGGTCTGGGGCGGGCTCGCCGTCCTGGTCGCCGTGATCTGGCTGCCGCGGACGCTGTCACCGGAGCCGATGCAGCCCGCCAGTGCAGCCGACGAGGCCCCGCCGGTGAGCGTCTGGCGGCAGCCGATGGCCTGGCTGGTGACCGGCTTCATGGGACTGCAGTCGACGAGCTTCTACCTGTTCGTGAACTGGCTGCCCACCATCGAGATCACCACCGGCGGCGTCTCCGAGCGGTCCACCGGTGTGCACCTGTTCGTCTTCCAGGTGTTCGGGCTGATCGGCGGGCTCAGCATCCCGCTGCTGCTGAAGCATCCGACGAACCAGCGGGCCGGCCTGATGATCGCGAGTACGCCGATCCTCGTCGCCCTGCTCGGTCTGCTGCTGGCGCCGCACCTGGCGATCGTCTGGGCAGTCGTCGGCGGACTGGGCCAGGGCGCCGGGCTGGTCGCGGCGCTCTCGCTGATCAGCCTCCGCGGCCGCGGGCACCACGAGACCACGCAACTGTCCGGGATGGCGCAGGCGGTCGGCTACACGCTCGCCGCGGCTGGTCCGGTCGTCGCGGGTTACCTGGTCCAGGTGACCGGCGGCTGGAGTACGACGCTGGGCGTCTTCGCGACGCTGGCGGCCACGCAGGTCGCACTGGGTTACGCGGCCGGCCGAGACACCCGCGCCACCTGACCTACAACCGACGCGGCGACCGGAGACCTCAAGTGGCGACCGGAGACCTGCAGTGGCGACCTGGGCCCTGAAATAGCAGGTCCCAGGTCACCGTTGCAGGTCTCAGGTCGCCACGAGCCAGCTCACTTGTCCGTCGAGAACGCCGCGTCGAAGGCGGCTTCCGGCTTGTCGAAGGCCAGGGCGCGGATGACGTTGACCGCCTCCGCCGCGCCGACCTTGCGCTCCATACCGGCGTCCTCCCACTCGACCGAGATCGGGCCGTCGTAGCCGATCGAGTTCAGCACGCGGAAGCAGTCCTCCCACTGCACGTCGCCGTGACCGGTGGAGTAGAAGTCCCAGCCGCGCCGCGGGTCGCCCCAGGGCAGGTGCGAGCCGAGCCGGCCGTTGCGGCCGCCGCCGACGCGCATCCGGGTGTCCTTGCAGTCCACGTGGTAGATCCGGTCCTTGAAGTCCCAGAGGAACGCGACCGGGTCGATGTCCTGCCACACCATGTGCGACGGGTCCCAGTTCAGGCCGAAGGCCTCCCGGTGCCCGATCGCCTCCAGCGTGAGCGTGGTGGTCCAGTAGTCGTAGGCGATCTCCGACGGGTGCACCTCGTGCGCGAACCGGACACCCTCGGCGTCGAACACGTCGAGGATCGGGTTCCAGCGGTCGGCGAAGTCCTGGTAGCCGGCCGCGATCCGCTCCGCGGGCACCGGCGGGAACATCGCGACGTACTGCCAGATCGACGATCCGGTGAAGCCGATGACGGTGTTCACGCCGAGCTTCGCGGCCGCCCGCGCGGTGTTCTTCAGGTCCTCGGCGGCGCGCTGCCGGACACCCTCGGCGTCACCGTCGCCCCAGATCCGGGACGGCACGATCGCCTGGTGCCGGAAGTCGATCGGGTCGTCGCAGACCGCCTGCCCCACCAGGTGGTTGGAGATCGCGAAGACCTGCAGGTTGTACTTCTCCAGGATGTCCTTGCGGCCCTGGACGTAGGAGTCGTCGTCGACGGCCTGCTGAACGTCGAAGTGGTCACCGGAGCAGGCGATCTCGACGCCGTCGTACCCGGCCTCGGACGCGAACTGGCAGACCTCCTCGAACGGCAGGTCGGCCCACTGACCGGTGAAGAGAGTGATCGGACGAGGCATCTCAAAGGCTCCTAGGAGTTGTCGACGGTGATCCAGGCGCTGCCGTCCGCGGCGGACCGCAGTACGGCGTCGACCACATGGGCGGACCGCGCTCCGGCGGCGAAATCGGGCAGGCCGTCCGGGCGGTCGCCCAGGACGGCGGCGTAGCTGTCGGCGACGAACGAGTCGAACGCGTCCTGGTACCCCTGCGCGTGACCGGCCGGCAGCCGGTTCACCCGCGCGGCCGGCGGGCTGAGCGTCTCGGGATCCCGCGTGAGCAGCTGCGAGGCGTCGCGGCGGCCGACCCAGAGCCGCTCCGGGTCCTCCTGGTCGAAGCCGAAGCTCGACTCGGTGCCGGACACCTCCAGGTACAGCCGGTTCTTCCGGCCGGCCGCGACCTGGCTGACCACGATCGTCCCGACCACACCGGCCTCGGTCCGGAACTGCGCGGTCGCGAGATCCTCGGTCCGGACCTCGACGCCGCCGCGCTGCGCGCGCACCGTCCGCAGCTGCGCGCTGATCGCGGCGATCCGGTCGCCGGTGACGAACTCGGTGAGGTCGCACCAGTGCGAGCCGATGTCGGCGAACGTCCGCGACGGTCCGCCGGTCGTGTCGTCCACGCGCCAGTTCTGGTCGTCCGCACCGGCGAGCCAGTCCTGCAGGTACGAGCCGTGCAGGCTGGTGATCACACCTGCGTCGCCGGCGGCGATCCGGGTGCGCAGCTCGCGGACCATCGGGTGGTAGCGATAGACGAACGGCACGGCGCCGACCAGGCCCGCCTCGTGCGCTGCGGCGGCCAGTCCGGTGGCGTCCTTGGCCGAGGTGGCCAGCGGTTTCTCACAGACCACGTGCTTGCCCGCCTCGAACGCCTTCAGCGCGACATCGCGATGCGTGTTGTTCGGCGTACAGATGTGCACGACGTCGATGTCGGCGGCCAGCAGCTCGTCCAGGCTCGCGAACCCGCGCTCGGCGCCGGTCGCCTCGGCCGCAGCCTCGGCCCGCGCGGGCGACGAGCCGACGGCACCGACGACGGTCGCTCCCGAGACCAGCGCGGACCGGCCGTGGACCCGGCCCATGAACCCGCCACCGACGATCCCGACCCTGAGCTTTCGCGCATTGGTGGACACGTCGAAGGACGCTATGGGACCCTTTTGAACCCTGTCAAGCAAAAGTCCACGGCCAGTACGACGAAAGTCCGGGTGATGAGCGCTATCGGTACGGCGGACGCGGTGCTGCGACTGCTCCTCGACGGGCAGCCGCGGACACGGGCCGAGCTGATCGAGCGCAGCGGCCTCGCGCGGTCCACGGTGACCGGAAGGATCGAGGCACTGCTCGCGGAGGGACTCGTGGTGCCCTCGGGCGAAGCGGCCTCGACCGGTGGGCGCCCACCGGCGCGGTTCCGGTTCAACCCGACTGCTCGGCTCGTGCTCGCCGCGGACGTCGGCGCGACTCACCTGTCGGTCGCGCTCACCGATCTGACCGGTGCGATCCTGCATCGCACGACGAGCCGCCTGGCGATCGCCGAGGGGCCGGAGGTCGTGCTCGACGCTGTGGCCGCGGCCGGTCAGGCGTTGCTGCAGGAGGCCGGGCGGTCCCGCACAGATCTGGCCGGAACGGGCGTCGGGCTACCAGGCCCGGTCGAGCACAGCACCGGGCGGCCGAACCATCCGCCGATCATGCCCGGCTGGGACTCGTACGACGTCGTCGGCCGGTTGCGCCGGGAGCTGCCCGGGCCGGTGCTGGTCGACAACGACGTGAACATCATGGCGCTCGGCGAGCACGCGACGGCGTACCCGGACGTCGAGCACCTGCTGTTCGTGAAGGTTGCCACCGGCATCGGAGCGGGCGTGATCAGCGGCGGCCGGCTGCACCGCGGCGCGCAGGGCGCGGCCGGGGACATCGGCCATATCCAGGCGCCGGGTCACACCGAGCTGTGCCGCTGCGGCAACACCGGCTGCCTGGAAGCGATCGCGTCCGCGGCCGCGCTCGCGTCCAAGCTCGGAAGGGAGACCAGCCAGGACATCGTGGACCTGGTCCGGGCCGGCAACGCCGAGGCGACCACCGCGATCCGCCAGGCCGGCCGCGAGATCGGCACCGTCCTGGCCGCCGCGGTCAGCCTGCTCAACCCGTCGGTCATCGTCGTCGGCGGCTCCCTCGCCCAAGCCGGCGACAGCCTGCTGGCCGGCCTCCGCGAAACCGTCTACGCCCGGTCGTTGCCCCTGGCCACGACCGATCTGCGCGTGGTCCCGTCCCGCACCGGCCGGGACGCCGCCCTGCTGGGTGCGGCCGCGCTCGTCGTCGCGCACACGCTCAGCTGACCCGCGACCAACCAGAGAAGGAGCCCGACGACTCCTGACCCCCAGCGCGAGTGGCGGTCAGCTGACCCAGGTGGTGGCGATCTTGTCGATGAGCGTGATGACTTCGTCGAGATGGTCGCCGCTCCGGGCGCGGCCGAAGCCGTGCCGGCGGGTCCAGAACGCCGACTGGACGATGACCAGGTGCGTCCAGCGGCGGATGTGCTCGGCGTCGATCCCCGACGCCTCGGCGAACCGCTCGAGCTCCTGGTCCAGATACGGCATCAGCTCGTCGAGGGCGAGGCCGCCGACGAACAGGTAGTACGCCCGGGTGCGCAGGAAGAACGCCGCGTCGTACGCCGGATCGCCGACGTACCCCTTCGGGTCGACCACCAGCCAGGGCTCGCGGTCCGCCCGCAGGATGTTGCGCGCATGGAAGTCACCGTGGATCAAAGTCTCCGGCTGCTCGCGGCAGTGGTCCTCGACGACCGACAGCGCCTGGTCCACGACCGCGGACGGCAACCGATGGTCGAGTTCGGCCGCGTCCTTGTGCAGCTGCTCGGCCCACGCGCCGGCCTGCTCTGACATGCGCGGCAGTCCGGCCGGCGCCGGGATCGTCAACTGACGGAGCAGATCCCCGGCAATCGCCGCAGCGTCGACAGCGTCGGCGGGGATGAACATCTCACCCAGGTGCTCGGCGAGTGTGCTGGTGTTCGCACGCTCGAGCAGCATCGCGTACCGGGCGTCGTCGCGCCGGTACAGCTGCACCGCGCCACGCCCTCCCCAGGCCTCGAAAGCATCCGGCTCGTGCACGTTGCCCGGATGCGGGAAGGACACCTTGAGCACTGCGTCTCCACGCACCGGCACTACCACGCCGACCTGGCCGTGCAGTACGTCGCCGTCGCGCTGGAGCTCCCAGCGATCCAGCAGGTCCTCGACGATCCCGGGCAGCTCGTCGAGCCACGCCTGCCCGGTCGCGCCTTCGCGCTCGACGGTGACCTTGGCGAACGCCTCCGGGATCATCCCCAGCGTTCCGACTTCGCCGAGCGGGAGACCAGGCTGAAGAGCATGTCCTTGGGGGTCATCTCGCCGGCGACCACCTTGGTGACGTGTTCGGCGATCGGCATCTCGACGTCGTGCCGGTGCGCCAGCTCGCTGATCGAGGCGCAGGACTTCACACCCTCGGCGACCTGACGGGTGCCGCTCGCGATGTCCGCGACCGTCATGCCCTGGCCGAGCTTCTCGCCGAACGTGCGGTTGCGCGACAGCGGCGACGAGCAGGTCGCCACCAGGTCGCCGAGTCCGGCCAGCCCGGAGAACGTGTGCTCGTCGGCACCCAGTGCCGTCCCCAGGCGGGCGATCTCGGCCAGGCCGCGGGTGATCACCGAGGCCCGGGCGTTGTCGCCGAACCCGAGACCGACCGCCATACCGACCGCGAGCGCGATCACGTTCTTGCAGGCGCCGCCGAGCTCGCAGCCGACGACGTCGTTGTTCGTGTACGGGCGGAACGTCGGCGAATGGCAGAGCTTCTGCAACCGCGCCGCCGTCCCTTCATCCGCACAGGCGACCACCGAGGCAGCCGGTTGCCCCTCGGCGATCTCGCGCGCCAGGTTCGGGCCCGAGACCACCGCGATCCGCTCCGGGCCGGCGCCGGTGAGCTCGGCGATCACCTCGCTCATCCGCTTCGTCGTCCCGAGCTCGACGCCCTTCATCAGGCTGACCAGCGGTACGGCGTTCGGCAGCACGCCGGCCCAGTCCGCGAGGTTGTCGCGCAACGACTGCGACGGCACCGCGAGGACGACTGCCTCCGCCCCGTCGGCCGCCGCGGCGGGGTCGTGGGTCGCGGTGATCGCCTCGGACAGCCGGATCCCGGGCAGGTACTCGGCGTTCTCGTGCCGGGTGTTGATCACCTCGCACAGCGATTCCCGCCGGGCCCACACCGACACCTGGTTCCCCGCGTTCGCCAGCACCGTGGCGAACGCCGTACCCCAAGAACCCGCGCCGAACACCGCGACCTTGGTCATGCTTTGTCCTCGCCTTCGGCTTTGCGGGCCTTGCGGAGGTCGTAGAGCTCCTTGGGCGGTTCCTCGCCGCGCAGTTCGCCGAGCGTCTCGGCGACCCGGGCCATGATCACCTCGGTTGCCTCGTGCAACAGCTGGTTGGTCAGCGGCTTGCCCTCGAAGGCGCTCAGGTCTACGGGCTTCCCGGCCCGCACCTGCAGGGTCTTGCGCGGCAGCAGCCGGAACCGCATCTTCCCGGTGTACGACCGGAGGATCTCCTGCGCTCCCCAGTTCGCGACCGGGATCACCGGGCAGCCGGTCATCAACGCGATCCGCGCGGCGCCGGTCTTGCCGGTCATCGGCCACATCGCGGGATCGCGGGTGATCGTGCCCTCCGGGTACACGCCTACGCACTCACCGCGTTCGACCGCGGCCACCGCGTCCCGGAACGCGTCCGCGGCCTGCGCGGAGTCCCGGTACACCGGGATCTGCCCGGCGCCGCGGATGATCGTGCCGAGCACCGGGATCTTGAACACCGACGCCTTGCCGAGGAACCGCGGGATCCGCCGGCACTCCCAGATGAAGTACCCGAGCACCACCGGGTCGAAGTGCGAGATGTGGTTCGGCACGTACACCACCCCGCCGGACCGCGGCATGTTCTCGCGGCCGGTGAACCGGCACTTGGTGAACGCGATCATGAAGGGCTTCACGAGCGCGACGATCACCCCGAACCAGAACCCACGCGGCGGCCGTGGATCCGCCTGCCTCGCGTCCACAGCTGCCTCCTGATGCTCGTACCCGCCGTCGGTCATGGGAGAATCCTGCCTGATGGCAGACCTACAGGTCGCTCCCTGGACCCTGGTGATCCCGGTGAAGCGTACGGCGATCGCAAAGAGCCGGCTCGCTCCGGCCTACCCTCAGCACCGTCCCGAGCTGGCCCGTGCCTTCGCCGTCGACACTACTGCGGCCGCCCTGGCCTCTGCCCTGGTGCACATGGTGCTGGTGGTCACCGACGACCCGCTGGTGGCCGCGGACGTCACCGCCGCCGGCGCGCGCGTTGTCCCGGACCTGCCCGCCGCCGGTCTGAACGAAGCCTTGCTGCATGGAGCAACTGTGGCCGCTGCCGAGTTCGCAGGCAACGGTGTCGTGGCGCTGTCGGCCGACCTGCCCGCGTTGCGCCCGGCTGAGCTGACCGCCGCGCTCGCCGCATGTACGGCGTCGCGCTCGTTCGTGGTGGACCTGCCCGGCACCGGGACGACGCTGCTCGCCGCCGCGCCCGGTGTGGCGCTGGATCCCCGCTTCGGCGTCGGATCCGCCCTGGCCCACCAGGCGTCCGGCGCGGTCCCGATCGAGCTGACCGCGATCGAGTCGGTACGCCGCGACGTCGACACCGCGGCCGATCTCGCGCACGCCGTACAGCTCGGCGTCGGCCCGGCGACCGCGGACGTGATGTCGCTGGTTCTCGGTGCCGCGACCGGGAGCGAAGGTCTAGCCTGCTGACATGCAAGCGACAGTGAGCGCGTACGACGGCGACACGTTCTCCGGCACCGTGCTGACGGACACCGGGATCGAGCTCCCGTTCACCGTGCACGCCATCTCCGACACCCCGGTCCTGCATCTACGGGTGGGCCAGCGGGTGCGGATCGAGACCACCGGGTCGGGTGCGGCAACGACCGTGACGAAAGTGGAGTTCGGCACCCGCCTGTAACAGAAGGCAGACACGGCGAAGGCCGGTCGCCCCTGGTATGGGGTGACCGGCCTTCGCACTTTGTGCGGTCTGCCGCAGTGCGTGAAGATCAGCGAGCGGTGCGCTTCGCCGCGGTCTTCTTGGCGGGGGCCTTCTTGGCCGGCGCCTTCTTCGCAACGGTCTTGGCCGGGGCCTTCTTGGCGACCGTCTTGGCCGGGGCCTTCTTCGCAACGGTCTTGGCCGGAGCCTTCTTGGCGACCGTCTTGGCCGGGGCCTTCTTCGCGACCGTCTTCTTCGCAGCGGCGGTCTTCGTGGCAGCGGCCTTCGCCGGGGCGGCCTTCTTCGCCGGGGCAGCCGCCTTGGTGGCGGTCGCGGCCGGCTTCGGGACGACCAGCTTCGGCAGCTTCTTCGCACCGGAGACGACGGCCTTCAGCTCCGCACCCGCGCGGAACTTCGGCACCGTGGTCTTCTTCGCGCGCTTGGTCTCACCGGTCCGCGGGTTGCGCACGATGCGCGCGCCACGCTCGATGGCCTCGAAGGCACCGAATCCGGTGATGGCGACCTTGCCACCCTTCTTGGTCAGCTCACGCTGGACGGTGTCGATCACCGACTCCAGTGCGTGCTGGGCCTGGCGGCGGTTTCCGTCGAAGTGCACTGCGAGCGCTTCGACCAACTGGCTCTTGTTCACTGCTTCCCTCCGTGAACACTAGGCGTCGAGCACAGCGCTCGATCTCACAGGAACGTTATGGACTCTAACCGCCATGCACAAACACCAACGCGGCAAATTTGCCTTGTTTTAGGCGATTCGGGCCACAATTTCGCCCGACAAGGGTCCCAGCAGGGGTTTCAGAGCCACCCGCGGCGCTTGAAGATCTGGTGCAGACCTCCACACACCAAGGCCATCAGGCCGATCGCGAAGGGGTATCCGTACTGCCAGTGCAGCTCCGGCATCTTGTCGAAGTTCATCCCGTAGACAGTGCCGATCAGGGTCGGGGCGAACAGGATCGCCGCCCAGGCAGAGATCCGCTTCACCTCTTCGTTCTGCTCGCTGCTGGCGATCGCGAGGCTCTTCATCTCCTCGTTCTGCTGCTGCGCGACCAGCGTCGCGTTCACCGTCAGGATGTCGCGGAGCAGCTCGCGGAAACCGTCGACCTTCTCCACCACCTCGGTGACGTGGTCGGCCACGTCCCGCAGTGAACGTTGCAGTTCCTCGTCCACGCCGTACTTCTGGAAACCGCCGCGCAACTGCTCGAGCATCCCGACCAGCGGCCGGGTCGCGCGCTGGAACTCGATCACCTCACGGGACAGTTCGTAGATCCGCCGCGACACCTTCGGATCGCCGCGGAACACCTCGGTCTCGATCTCGTCGATGTCGTTCTCCAGACCGGCGACCACCGGCGCGTACCCGTCGACGACCTTGTCCATGATCGCGTACAGCACGGCCTCGGCGCCGCGGCCGAGAAGCTCGGGATCGCGCTCCACCCGGCGCCGTACCGCTGCCAGGTTGGGCGCTTCGGCGTGCCGGACCGTCACCACGAAGTCCGGGCCGACGAAGACGTGCACCTCACCGAACTCGACCTCCTCGGTCGCGTCCCGGTACCGCGCGGCCTTCAGCACGACGAACAGCGTCTCGCCGTACCGCTCCAGCTTGGGCCGCTGATGCGCCTCGTTGGCGTCCTCGATCGCGAGCTCGTGCAGGTCGAACTCCTGCGCCAGGGAGGCGAGCTCGCGGTGGTCCGGCCGGTACAACCCGATCCAGGCCAGGCTCTGCGGCGACGTGTGCAGCGCCGTGTAGGTGTCCGCGAGCGACTGCGGGGACGCGATCCGGTTGCCGCCGCAGTAGATCGCGCTGTCGACGACGCTGTGTCCCTTGGGCTTCTGCGGATCGCGATGCTGCTTGTCGGCCGGCTCGATCGCGGGCGCGGCGGCTGCGGCGTGCTTGCGGGCGGCGGCGCGCAGTGACGGAGTACGGCTGAACGCACGGAACGTGCGCAGGCGCAGGTCGGACATGAGTCCTCCAGGAGCATTGTGGTGCGGGTGAGTGATGAACACACGTCTGCCCGACCCTGCTACTACTAGAGGAAAAGACCCCCCACAGGCCGAGCGAGACCGGTATGTCTGGAGGGGTCACTGCTGTTGGTCATCAGCGCCTCACCTCCTCGGTCTCGCACACCTGGTTCTTCCAACCCCAGAAGGGTAACACCAGAGTTATCGGCCCCCGCCATCCGAACGTTACGGGGGCGATAACTCCGCAGGAGCTTCAGGCCTTGGCCGGAAGGGTGGCCGGCTTGAAGGACGGCCGGGTCGCTTCGTAGGCAGCGATGTCGGCCTCGTGGGACAAGGTGATGCCGACGTCGTCCAGACCGTTCAGCAGCCGGTAGCGCGTGTAGTCGTCGATCTCGAAGGGCGCCGAGACGTCACCGGCCGAAATCGTCTTGTTCTCCAGGTCGACCGTCACCTTGGTGCCCGGGTCGGCCTCGATCGTGGTCCACAACTGCTCGACGACCTCCTGCGTCACCAGGGCCGCGAGCAGACCGGCCTTGCCCGAGTTGCCGCGGAAGATGTCGCCGAACCGCGACGACACGACCACGCGGAACCCGTAGTCCAGCAGGGCCCAGACCGCGTGCTCCCGCGAGGATCCGGTACCGAAGTCCGGTCCCGCCACGAGCACCGAGACACCGTCGTACTCGGGCTGGTTGAGGACGAACGACGGATCGTTGCGCCAGGCGGCGAACAGCCCGTCCTCGAAGCCGGTCCGGGTGACCCGCTTCAGGTACACGGCCGGGATGATCTGGTCGGTGTCGACGTTGCTGCGGCGCAGCGGGGCCGCCGTACCGATGTGCTGGGTGAAGGCATCCATGATTCCGTTGCTCCTCAGGCGTTCGCGGGTACGGCGACGGGCGGCAGGTCGGCCGGAGCGGCCAGCGTTCCGGTGACGGCGGTCGCGGCGGCGACCAGCGGCGACACCAGGTGGGTGCGACCGCCCTTGCCCTGACGGCCTTCGAAGTTGCGGTTGGACGTCGAAGCGCTGCGCTCGCCCGGGGCCAGTTGGTCCGGGTTCATCCCCAGGCACATCGAGCATCCGGCCCCACGCCACTCGGCGCCGGCGTCCTTGAAGATCGTGTCCAGGCCCTCGGCCTCGGCCTGCAGCCGGACCCGCCCGGAGCCCGGGACCACAAGCATCCGGGTGCCCTCGGCAACCTTCCGCCCGGCCAGCACCCCGGCCGCGGCCCGCAGGTCCTCGATCCGGCCGTTGGTGCAGGACCCCAGGAACACCGTGTCCACATGGATGTCGCGCAGCGGCGTACCGGCGGTCAGGCCCATGTACTCCAGGGCGCGCTCGGCGGCGACCCGGTCGTTCTCGTTGTCGAAGTCGTCCGGCGACGGCACCGTGGCCGCCAGCGGCACGCCCTGGCCCGGGTTCGTGCCCCAGGTGACGAACGGCGTGATCTCCTCGGCCTTCAGCACGACCTCGCGGTCGAAGGACGCGTCCTCGTCGGTGGCCAGGCTCTTCCAGTACTCGACGGCCGCCTCCCAGTCGAGGCCCTGCGGCGCGTGCGGCTTGTCCTTCAGGTACTCGAAGGTGGTCTCGTCCGGCGCGATCATGCCGGCCTTGGCGCCCCACTCGATCGACATGTTGCAGATCGTCATCCGGGCCTCCATGCTCAGCGCCCGGATCGCCTCGCCGCGGTACTCGACGATGTAGCCCTGGCCGCCGCCGGTGCCGACCTTGGCGATCAGCGACAGCACCAGGTCCTTGGCCGAGACGCCCTCGGGCAGCACGCCGTCGACGGTGACCGCCATGGTCTTCGGCCGGGCCTGCATCAGCGTCTGGGTGGCCAGCACGTGCTCGACCTCGCTGGTACCGATGCCGAAGGCAATCGCGCCGAACGCGCCGTGCGTCGAGGTGTGGCTGTCGCCGCAGACCACGGTCATCCCGGGCTGGGTCAGGCCGAGCTGCGGGCCGATCACGTGCACGACGCCCTGGTCCGGGTCGCCGAGGGTGTGGATCCGGATGCCGAACTCCTCGGCGTTCTTGCGCAGCGTGTCCACCTGCGTCCGCGACACCGGGTCGGCGATCGGCTTGTCGACGTCGAACGTCGGGACGTTGTGGTCCTCGGTCGCGATCGTCAGATCCGGCCGCCGGACCGGGCGGTTGGCCAGCCGGAGCCCGTCGAAGGCCTGCGGGCTCGTGACCTCGTGGACCAGATGGAGGTCGATGTAGAGGAGGTCGGGTTCTCCGTCGGCATGGCGCACCACGTGCGCATCCCAGACCTTTTCCGACAACGTCCTACCCATCAGACTCTCCCTTGAGAATGTTTGTGTGGTCGAGGGTGCTTTCGCTCACAGTGCTCTCGATTGGGCTGCCGAAGCGACTTGCGTTCCACGATTCGAGACGGCAATATCGTCTCATGGACAACTCTAGCGGAGTCGGTGTTCTCGACAAAGCAGCCCTCGTGCTGTCCGCCCTCGAATCCGGGCCGGCGACCCTGGCCGGTCTCGTGGCGGCCACGGGTCTGGCACGTCCGACGGCTCACCGCCTCGCGGTCGCTCTCGAGCACCACCGCCTGGTCGGCCGCGACATGCAGGGACGCTTCGTGCTCGGCCCGCGACTCAGCGAGTTGGCCTCCGCGGCCGGCGAGGACCGGCTGCTGGCGACCGCCGGCCCGGTGCTGGCACGGCTGCGGGACATCACCGGCGAGTCGGCGCAGTTGTTCCGCCGCCAGGGTGAGTACCGGGTGTGCGTCGCCGCCGCCGAGCGTCCGTCCGGTCTGCGCGACACCGTCCCGGTGGGCAGCCAGCTCACGATGGCGGCGGGTTCCGCCGCTCAGATACTGCTCGCGTGGGAGGACCCGGAGCGGATGCACCGCGGTCTGCACAACGCGTCGTTCAACGCGGCCGCTCTGGCCGGCGTACGGCGTCGCGGCTGGGCGCATTCGGTCGGCGAGCGCGAGCAGGGCGTCGCGTCGGTGTCCGCCCCGGTCCGCTCCCCCAGCGGCAAGGTGATCGCGGCGGTGTCCGTCTCCGGCCCGATCGAGCGCCTCTCCCGCCAGCCCGGCCGGATGCACGCCCCCGCTGTCATGGCCGCCGCCGAGCGCCTCTCCGAAGCCCTCCGCCGCGCCTCGGAGTAACTGCCGGGGTAGACATCTCGGGTACTGCGGGGAGCAGACCGATCTACGCCAGTTGGGCGGTGTGGACGCCCCGCCGGCGCTCCTACAGTCCGAAGATGGAGCGCATCTCTCGTCGTCCCGCCGCCCTTCTGGCTGCGATCGCCCTGGCGATCGCCGGCGTCACGCTGCCCAGCACGCCTGTTCATGCGGCCGGTGCGGTGATCAGGGTTCCGGCCGACCAGCCGACGGTCCAGGCCGCGGTGTCGGCGGCCTCGAGCGGCGACACGATCCTGATCGCACCCGGCACCTACACGGGCGGTGTGTGGGTCCAGGACAAGGTGCTCACGTTCGCTTCCTGGTACCAGACCACAGGTGATCCGGCCTACATCGACCAGACCGTCCTGAGCGGGTACGTCGCGAACGCCTGCGGTGGAGCGTCCGGATGCGCGGGCAACGCCGTACTGGAGTTCGGGTCGCGCTCCGCCGGCAGCGTGGTGAACGGGCTGACGATCGCGAACGGGGTCGACGGTGTCCGCGGCAACGCGCGGGTGACCGTCACACACAGCCGCCTGACGGCGAACGGCGACGGTGCGGACTTCGGCAACGACTCGACCGCGCTCTTCGACCACGACGTCTTCGTCGCCAACACCGACGACGGGATCGACATCAACGGCCGGGTGGCGATGACCCTGCTGGACAGCACGATCCAGGAGAACCAGGGCGACGGCATCGAGTTCCGGATGTACCCGTACGTCGGCCCGACGCTCGACGTGGTGATCCGGCGGAACCGGTTCGTCCGCAACGACTCAGACGGGATCCAGCTGATCGACTCCGACGGTGCCTCGAGCCGGACCGTCACCGTCGACCGGAACACCTTCGACCACAACGGCGCGGCCTCGATCGGCTGCCTGCCGAACCAGCAGACCAACGAGGACTTCAGCGGGGCCCCGCTGGCCGAGCGGGTCTACGTCACCAACAACACCTTCTCGATCGAAAACTACGGCGTGGTCGGCGGCGCGAACAGCATTGTTCTCAACAACATCTTCGCGGGGACAAGGGCGACCGCACTCCGGCGCGTCACCGGCGCGTCGGCCGTGGCGTACAACCTCTTCTGGCACAACACGGCCGACTACGAGGAAGGGGTCCCTCCGACCTCGTCGGTGTTCGCCGATCCCCTGCTGTACGAGGACTTCCGGCTCTGGCCCGGGAGCCCGGCGATCGACGCCGGAACGTCGTCGTACACCTGGAACGGCGAGCAGGTGCTGAGCATCCCGGCGAGTGACTACGTGGGGGCGGCGCCGGACCTCGGGTACTGGGAGTACGCCGGCGCACCCTCGAACCGGGCGCCCGGGGTGAGTGCGGGACCTGATCTGTCGGTGGTACTTCCGGCCGCGGCGACACTGGACGGGACTGTCAACGACGACGGCCTGCCGAGCGGCGTTCTGACATCGCGGTGGAGCATGGTGAGCGGTCCCGGGACAGTGACGTTCGCCGATCCGGCTGCGGTGGACACCACGGCGACGTTCAGTACGGCGGGCACCTACGTGGTGGAACTGACGGCTGACGACGGCGACCTGTCCGCCTCGGACACCGCGCAGATCGTGGTGGCGCCGGCGCCGCCGCCGGGATCGTCGGCCCTCGATCGGCGGATCGCCGCGGGTACCGACGACGTCGAGGAATCCGCGACCGGCAGCTACGCCGCGACCAGCAGCGATCTCGAGCTCGTCTACGACGGCTCGAACCAGAAAGTGGGTCTGCGGTTCCCGAACCTGACGGTGCCCGCGGGTGCCACGATCACCAAGGCCTACCTGCAGTTCGAGGCCGACGAGACCCAGAGCGAGGCGACCAACCTGACGATCCGCGCCCAGGCGATCGACAACGCCCCGGCCTTCACCTCCACCACCAAGCCGTCGACCCGAACTCTCGGCGCCGCGGCGGCCTCCTGGGCACCAGCAGCCTGGACCCTGGTGGGTGAGGTCGGCGCGAACCAGCGCACACCAGACCTGAACGCAGTGGTGCAGGAAGTCGTCAGCAGGCCGGGCTGGACCGCCGGTAACGCACTCGCCTTCGTCATCACCGGCACGGGTCACCGCACTGCCCGCGCCTACGACGGCAAACCCGCCGGGGCCCCACTGCTCCACGTGGAGTACACAACCGGTACGCCGCCGCCGAATCGCGCGCCGGTGGTCGATGCGGGCCCGGACCAGACCATCACCTTGCCGAGCACGGCGTCCCTGGACGGAACCGCGACCGACGACGGCCCGATCACCACGCAGTGGAGCCAAGTCAGCGGCCCGGGATCCGTCAGCTTCGCGAACGCCGCGGCAGTGGACACGACCGCCACCTTCGGCACAGCCGGAACCTACGTGCTCCAGCTGTCCGCGTCCGATGGTCAGCTGACTGCCTCGGACACGGTGCAGGTCGTCGTACAACCAGCGCCGGCTCCAGGGTCGGCCACGCTCGAAACCCGGATCGCGGCCGGCGCCGACGACGTCGAAGAGTCCGCCACCGGCAGCTACTACGCGACCAGCTCCGATCTCGAGCTCGTGTACGACGGCTCCAACCAGAAGGTCGGCCTCCGCTTCCCGGGCCTCACGATCCCGGCCGGCGCCACGGTCACCAAGGCCTACGTCCAGTTCGAGGCCGACGAGGTCCAGAGCGAGGCAACGAGCCTGACCGTCCGCGCCCAGTCCGCCGACAACGCCGCCGCCTTCACGTCGTCGACCAAGCCGTCGACCCGAACCCTGGGTACGGCCGCGGCCACATGGACTCCGGCGGCCTGGACGCTCGTCGGCGAGGCCGGAGCGAACCAGCGCACCCCGGATCTCAGCTCGGTGCTACGAGAGGTCGTCGGCAGACCAGGCTGGGCCAGCGGCAATGCCTTGGCGCTCGTCATCACCGGCACCGGGCACCGCACCGCCCGCGCCTACGACGGAAAGCCCGCAGCGGCGGCCCTGCTCCACGTCGAATACACCACCGGCTAGCCGCGCGTCGGCACCGGCCAGAGTTGGCCGGTGCCGCTGTCGACAAGGGCGGCACGGTCCGCGGTCGCTTCGAGGGGCAGTACGTCGTACACGGCCGCGGCCAGCACCGGCAACGCAACCAACGGGACCCGTGGTGCGAGAGTGCAGTGCGGCACCCATCTACCTGGTCGGTAGTGCCGATGGAGATCAGCGCCCGTATCGACAACCGCTGACACCACTCCACTTTGGAGCTGCAGCGCCTCAGCGCCCACGGCAGGCGCCAGCCACGCCCGGCCGCGCCGGAACGTGCCCAACGCATCGAAGAACAGTTCGACCGTCTGATCGCTCAGCAACGGCTGCACGGCCTTCATGACCTTGTCGTGGTCCCATTCCCGCAGCACTGCCAGCGACAGGTGCGGCACGTGGTGGCCGTGGGTGTGTGTCTCCAGCGTCGGCACCCCGAGCTCCTCCAGCCGGCCCCACAGGGACCGGAGGAGCCGATCGGTACGGCGGTCGAAGAGCAGGCAGACAGCCAGGGCCACACACCCACAGTAGGCCGGTCATTGCCGTGAGGTGCATCGCCGGATCACCATGAGGGAAAGAACCCACAAGGAGGTCCACATGGAGCGGGACTGGCTGACTCTCGGGTGGAAGATGTTGCTGGTGCGCGGTGCGGTCGGCATCGTGTTCGGAATTCTCGCGATCGTGTGGCCGATCCACACGGCGATCGCACTGGTTCTGCTCTGGGGATTCTGGGCCCTCGTGGACGGGATCGGGTCGATCGTCCAGGCCTTCCAGCGGGAGTCCAGGGGCAGCCGGCTGTGGCTGATCACGCTCGGCGTGATCGCCCTGCTCGCGGCGTTCTTCGCGATCACCAGTCCCGGTATGACCGCCAAGGCGCTGACCTGGATCCTCGGGATCTGGCTGATCATCCGCGGCATCTTCGAGCTCGCGGGCGCGTTCAGCAGTCAGCAGGTGATGCCGCGCTGGCTGCTGGTCGTCAGCGGTCTGCTGTCGCTGTTCATCGGCATCCTCTTCGCCGCCAACCCCGGCGCGGGCGCGGTCGGCATCGCCGTACTGCTGGGCGTCACGGCCCTCGTCTGGGGCGTCGTACTGATCGCCGTCGGGTTGTCGGTGCGGCGGGCCCACTCAGATCCGGCCCACTCCAGCCCGGCCCCTGCCTAGATCGGCACGGTCAGGCGGCGCCGCCGTACGGCACGGTGATGATCTCGAGGTTGTGCCCGTCGGGATCGTTCCAGTAGAGACCGCGTCCACCGTCGTTGGTGTTGATCTCACCCTCGCGCCGGTGGAACGGGTCGGCCCAGTAGGTGAGACCACGCTCGACGATCCGGGCGTGGATCTGGTCGAACTCCTGCTCGGTCACCAGGAAGGCGTAGTGCTGCGAGTGCGGCTGTCCATGGGCATCGGCGAAGTCGAGCGACGTACCGTTCCCGAGTTGCACCACGGCGAACGGTCCGTAGCTACTCGGCTCCGGGAGACCCAGGAGGCCGGCCAGGAAGCGCGCCGACGCCTCCTTGTCGCTGGAATTCACGATCGTGTGATTGAACTCGACAGCCATCCGTTCAGGCTACCCGGATTCGGTGCAACCGCAGGAGGTGCTCGGGACCAGTTCGTAGTCGAGGACGTGGCGGGCGGCGGGTGGGTCGGTGCGATCGAGCAACAGTTCGACAGCTCGGCGCGCGGTCTCCTCGATCGGCTGCCGCACGCTGGCCAGCGGCGGAATCGTCACCGTGCACTCGCTGGTGCCGTCGAAGCCCATCACCGCCACGTCCTCCGGCACCCGCAGCCCCGCCTCCCAGGCCGCGAACAAGACGCCGAACGCCTGCTCGTCCGTCGAGCAGTAGATCGCCCGCGGCGGCCGCTTCTGCGCGAACCACGGCCGTACGGCGTCCCGCGCGGCGAATCGCGAGACGGGCGCGGCGACGTACCGTGCGGAGGCCCGCGGATGCGCCGTCAATGCGCGCTCGATGCCGCGGCGGTGTTCCGCCGTACCGGGTGATTCCTCGGGGCCGGTGACGACGCCGAGGGTCCGGTAGCCGTGCGACAGCAGGTGATCCGCCGACGCCTCCGCGCCCGCGACGTAGTCGATCGAGAGCGTGGACACCGTCACCCCGTCGGGCACCGGATGCAGCGCGACCACCGGTACGCCGGCGGCCGCGAACCGCTGGATCGCCGGCTCCACGAGCAACGACACCAGGACGACGCCGTCCACCTTGCGCTCGATGAACGAGCCGATGTGCGCCGACTCCTGCTCCGGGTCCCCGGCCGAGTCACCGATCAGCAGCAGGTGGTCGTGCCGGCGCGCGTAGTTCTCCAGGTGCTCGGCGAGCGTGGCGAAGTACGGGTTGCGGATCTGCGGGATCAGCAGGCCGAGCGAGTACGTGCGGCCGGCGCTCAGCGCGCGGGCGAGGATGTTCGGCCGGTAGTCCAGCTCGGCCGCGGCCTCCAGCACGCGCCGGCGGGTCTCCGCCGACACGGGCCGGGGGCCGTTGTTGAAGACATAGGAGACGACCGCGGTGGACGTACCGGCCCGCTCCGCGACATCACGCGCCGTCGCCATCGATCTCCCCACGCTGCACAGCGTAAGCCGTCCCCGCGGCCACGATCCGCCCTGTGATCTCCTCCGCGACCCGCTCCGCATCCACCCCCGTGACGATCCGCACCGTGCCGCCCGGATCGGAGGTGAACGTACTCCGCCCGGCCCCTTCACCCCCGACCACGACCGAGACCCGCCCGAGGTCGGACACCTCGAACAGTTCCGGGCGACTCAGGGCAAGCACCGCGACCGGGTCATGCGGCACGTTCCACGTCTCGCTCCAGTACGCCCACCACTGCTCGATGTCCGCGCCCAATGCCGCCCCCAACGGACCAGCGGCCCGGATCCGCTCCAGCAGGTCGGCACCGATCGTCACCTGCTGGGTGATCTCCAGCCCGGTGACCGTCGTCGGGATCCCCGCGTTCAGCACGGCCTGCGCGGCGACGTCGTCGGACTTGAAGTTGTGCTCCGCCTTTTCGTCACCGAACGATCCGCCCATCACCCACAGATGCCGGATCCACCGCGGCACCTCGGGCTCGAGCTCCAAAGCCTTGGCCACGTTGGTCAACGGACCGATCGCGGCCACGTCGAGCTCACCAGGGTGCTCGCGAAGCCGTGCGACCAGCCGCTCGGGCGCAGTGCCGGCGCTGATGGTCTCCTGGGACAGGTCGTCGTGCAGCGTGCCCTCGTGCCCCGCCCACCAGACCTCCCGGCCCGACAACGGTTCGACGAGACCGGGTACGACGTCCAGGTCCCGGCCGGCCAGTACGCCGTACCGCCTGGCGAGCTGGGCCCGCAGCCGCGTGTCGCCGTACACGGTGTGCACCTCGACCAGGCTGAGGTCCGGGCTGCCGAGGATCTGGGCGAGCGCCATCGCATCGTCGACGTCGGAGCCGATATCGGTATCGAGAATGAGGGATCGCTGCATGGACTGTGGGATCTCCTTCACTTGAGTCCGGTGCTCGACACGGACTGGACGAAGTAGCGCTGGAAGCCGGCGATGACGACCAGCGGGATGACGGTGAGGACGACGGCGCCCGCGAACACGAGACCGTAGTCGGTGAAGTTCTGGCCCTGCAGGTTGGACAACGCCACCGGGCCGAGGATGTGTTTCGCGTCGGTGCCGATCAGCAGCGGCCAGACGTAGGCCTGCCACTGGAACAGGAACAGCATCAGTCCGGCGCCGATCAGCGCGGGCTTCGACAGCGGCAGGTAGATCCAGCGGAACACCCCGAACCAGCCCAGGCCGTCGAGCCGTCCGGCCTCGACGAGTTCGGCCGGGATGCCGAGGAAGAACTGCCGGAGCAGGAAGATCGCCATCCCGTTGCCGATCCCCGGCAGCACCAGACCCGCGAAGGTGTTCGTCAGATGCCAGTCCCGGAACATCGTGGACAGCGGGATCGCGATCGCGTCGAACGGCACCAGGAAACTCAGGACGACGACGCCGAACAGCAGCCCGCGACCCCGGAACTCGAAGGCCGCGAGCCCGAACGCCGCGCTCGCGCAGATCGCCAGCCCGAGCACGACCGTGGCCGCGCTGACCAGGATCGAGTTGAGCGTCGCGCGTCCGATCGCGCTGTCCAGCAGGGACGCGTAGTTGGTGAGCGTCGGGCGCAGCTCGAGGAACGTCTGCCAGGACAGCGGACTGAGGTTGGCGAACGTCTCCGAGCCCGGGCGCAGTGAGTTCGTCACGACCCACAGCAGCGGCAGGAAGAACAGCAGGCCGACGACGCCGCCGAGCACCGAGAGGCTGACGCGCTTCACTGGTCACCTCGCAGCAGGCGGAACTGCCCGGCCACGATCGCCAACGTCAGCGCGACCAGGATGACCACCTCGGCCTGCGCGACGTGGATGTCGCCGATCGCGTAGGCGCGGCTGTACACGTCGTACATCAGCAGGTTGCTGTTGCCGTTCGGGCCGCCCTTGGTGAGGATCTGCACCGGCGCGAACACGAGCAGGTTCGAGACCGTGTCGGCGACCAGGACGAACGCGAGCGGGCGCCGGACCAGCGGAAGGACGACGGACACCATCCGGCGCCACGGGCCGGCACCGTCGAGCAGCGCGGCCTCGCGGACCTCGGCCGGGATCTCCTGGATGCCCGCGATCAGGAAGAGCATCCAGTACCCGACGCCGATCCAGGACAGCAGCACGATCAGCGACGGCAGCACCTGGCTCGGCGAGGTGAGGAACGGCTGCGCGGGCAGGCCGAGGCGTTCCAGGACGCCGTTCGCGAGGCCGTCGGGGCGGTAGATGACGCTCCAGATCACTGCCGACACCGCCGGCGGGGTGGCGATCGGCAGGATGACCAGGGTGCGCCAGAGCCGCGCGCCCGCGGCCCTCTGGGTGAAGAGGACCGCGAGCAGGAACGAGACCACGACCTGGATCGGGTTCACCAGCACGGTGAACAGCAGCGTCACGCCGACCGACTGCCGGAAGTCCTTGTTCGACAGCAGGTCCGTGTAGTTGCCCAGGCCCGCGAACACCCGGCCGCCGCGCAGCAGGCTCTCGGTGTAGAAGCTCTCGACCACCGCCGAGATCGCCGGGACGATTCGCAGGACGGCGAGACACACCAGCGCCGGCGCCAGGAACGCGAGAGCGATCAGCCCTTGCCGCTGCCTCACTTAATAGACTTCCAGGCGTCGGTCAGCTGCCGGGTCGCCTCCTGCAACCGCGCGGCCGGGTCGGTGCCGTTGCGGATGTCGGCGAACGCCTTGCCCATGACTTCCTCGAACTGGATGTACCCGACGCTCACCGGCCGCGACACCGCGGTGTGCTCACTCTCGTACGTCGTGATCGCCGCCGCGCCGGCCGTCTTGGTACCGGAGAACCCGTCCAGCTGCGGGGTGTACCGCTTCTGCGCATCGAGATTCGCCGGGATGATCGTGGTGGTGCTCGTGGTGGCCAGGTTGCCGGCCGCGTCCAGCGTGGCGAAGTCGACGAACTTGCGCGCCATCCCCTGCTGCTTGGACGCCGGGTTGATACCGAGCGACCAGGAACCGGTCGGCGTGACCGGCTTGCCGCCCTGGAAGTAGGGCAGCGGGGCGACGCCCCAGTCGATCTTCGAGCTGCCGAAGATCTTCAGGTCCCACGGGCCGCCGACGAAGAACGCGACGTCACCCGCGGCGAACACCGGCCCGGTCTGGAACCCGCCGATGCCGCGCGGCGACAATCCGCTCGCGAACGTCGCGCCGTACCACTGCATCGCCTTCTTCCAGCCGTCGGTCTCGACCGCCGGGGTGAGCGCGTCGTCGCCCTCGATCCCGGATCCGCCGCCGAGCGACTCGGCCAGCGGCTGCAGCTGGTAGTACGCCTCGGGCTGCTCCATGAACAGGCCGTACTTCGTGCCGCCCGCCTGCATCGCCTTCCGGCCCGCGGCCTCGACCTGTTCCCAGGTCCAGCGCTGCTGCGGGTCCGCGGTCGGCGGGGTCACCTTCGCCTTGGCGAGCGCGGTCTTGTTGTAGAAGAGGAACTGCGTCGAGTTCCACATCGGCAACGACCAGAGCTTGTCGCGGAAGTGGTTGGTCTTGTACGCCGTGGCGCTGAACTTGGTCTTCACCTGGTCGTCGAGGTCGCTGAGATCGGTGAGGAAGCCCTTCGCGGCCAACTGCGAGACGCGCGGCTCGTCGACCGTGTACACGTCGATGCCGGCGTCCTTCGCGCTCAGCCGCTGCTGCATGGTCGCGTTGAACTGGTCGAACGGGATCTGGGTGTAGGTCACCTTGATGCCCGGATTCTTCGCCTCGAAGGCCTTGATCACGGGCTGGTACGTCTCGGCGTTGTCGGTGCCCGTGAACGTGATCGTCCCGGTCTCCGGACCTTGGTCCGCCGCGGCCGGGGAGCCCGCGTCGGGCGAGCCGCCACACGCGGCGACCAGGGCAACGACGGCAACGATCGTGGCGGGAAGTAGTCGCTTCACAGGGGTTCCCTCTTCTCCGGCGGCCCCGATTGATCGGTCTAAGCGGTTAGACTAAGCGCTTAGACCTGAGCTGTCCACCGCATCGGCGACGTACTCTCAGGTGGTGAGGGTGGGGATTCTCGGGGCGGCTCAGGTCCTGCGGGACGGCGAGCCGGTCGAACTCGGTGGCCGGAAGCAACGCATGCTGCTTTCGGCGCTTGCGCTGTACGGCGGGCAGCCGGTGCCGGTGGACAGCCTGATCGACATGCTCTGGCGGGACAGTCCGCCGCCCAGCGCGTTGCCGACCTTGCAGGTGTACCTCGCCGGCGTGCGCAAGGCGCTGGAACCGGACCGGCCGGCTCGCACCTCGGCGAAGACCGTGGTGACCGTCGCGCCGGGCTATGCCTTGCGGTTGCCCGCGGACTGCCTCGACTCGGCCCGGTTCAGCACGACGGTCGATGCGGCACATCTCCGGCTCGGTCTGTCGTCAGGCACCGTCACGGCGCCGGATCTCGAACCGCTGGAGCTGACCGAGGTCGTCAGTGCGCTCGACGACGCGCTGGCCTTGTGGCGAGGTACGCCGTACTCCGATCTGGACGACGTTCCCGCGGCCGTCGCCGAACGAGGACGACTCGAGGAACTGCGGCTGGTGGCTCTCGAGGACCGCGCGATCGCCCGGTTGACGCTCGGTCAACACGCAACGCTGGCCGCCGAGCTGGAAGCTCTGACCGCCGAGCATCCACTGCGCGAGCGGCTGTGGGCACTGCGTGTGCTGGCGCTCGCGGGCACCGGTCGGCAGGCCGACGCGCTTGATGCACTGCGCCGGGTTCGGCAGATCCTGGCGGACGAGCTCGGGCTGGACCCGGGTACGACGCTTCGTGAGCTGGAGGTCGCCGTACTCCGCCAGGACCCCGAACTGGTCTGGCGGCCGAAGACCGTGGCAGATCCGAACGGGCCCGTTGCCGGGTCGCAGTGGCCTTTGGCCGGACGGGTCGCCGAAGTCGCGGCCCTCGAACGGCTCCTCGACGAGGCGACCGCGGCACCGCAGTTCGCCGTACTGGTCGGAGAGCCGGGCATCGGCAAGACCAGGCTGGCGTCGGAGATCGCGGCCCGGGCGCGTTCGCGCGGATTCGCCGTACTCACCGGGCGGTGTTCGGAGGACGAGGGCGCACCACCGCTGTGGCCGTGGATCCGCATCCTCCGGACCCTCGCGGACGCCGGCCTCCCGGAGCAGGTACGGCGCGACCTCGCCGAGCTGACCGGTCTGCTGGAGTCCGGACTCGTCGGACCGTCGGCGGCAGACGTCGACGCAGCGCGGTTCCGGCTGTGGACGATGACCGCGGACATCCTGGTCGCGGCGTCGCGGACCTGCCCGCTGCTGATCGCCCTCGACGACCTGCACTGGGCGGACCCGTCGTCGCTCAAGTTGCTGAGGCATCTCGCAGACGTGCTCGACACCGGACGACTGCTCGTCGTCGGCACTCGCAGGGCAGCGCCCGAGCTCACCGCTCAGCTCGCAGCCGTTGCCGAGTCCCTGGGTCGGCGGCACGCGCTACGCCTCGATCTGCACGGATTGACGACCTCCGAGGCGGCCGAACTCGTCGAGGCCGCCACCCGCCACAAGCCCGGCACGGACGAAGCCGAGGCGCTCCGTGCGCGGACGGACGGGAACCCGTTCTTTCTGGTCGAGTTGCTCCGTGACGGCCGCGGCGACGTGCCGGCAGCAGTCACGGACGTCGTCGCGCGCCGGGTCGCACGGTTGCCACCGGCAACCGGTGAGCTGTTGCGGACAGCCGCTGTGATCGGCCGTGAGTTCGATCTCGCGGTTCTCGCCGCGGCGACCGGCCGCGACGCGGACGAACTCCTCGACGTCCTCGATCCCGCGCTGGCCGCCGGTGTGATCGCCGAGGGCGAGCGGGTGGAGCGGTTCCGCTTCGCCCATGCGCTGGTTCGCGACGTGGTGTACTCCGGCCTGCCCGCGGCGCGGCGCGCTCGCCGGCACGCGGCGATCGCCCAGGTGCTCGAGGTTACTGACGCGGCGCCGTCCGAGACAGCACGACACTGGCTGGCCGCGGGGCCGGCTCATGCGGCCCGAGCCTGGCGAGCAGCAGCTGTTGCCGCGGACCGCGCGATCCGGCTGTACGCCTACGACGAAGCAGCAGCCTTGCTCGCGGCAGCGCTCGACGTACAGCAGACCGACAGCTCCGCAACTCCGCTCGACCGGTACGACCTGTTGATGGCACGTGCCGACGCGTGCCGGTGGTCCGTGGACCGGGCTTCGTTGGACGCCGCCTTGACGGCTGCAGTGCACGAGGCGGAGCAGTTGGGTGACGTCGTACGCATGACGCGAGCGGCGGTCGGCGCGACCGAGGGCGCCTTGTGGCAGACGCGACCGTACGGGGAGACGGATCCGTACATCATCAGCACCTTGCGACGGGCCTTGCGAGAGCTGCCGGCCGAGGACAGCGAACTGCGTTGCCGGGCGCTCCTGGTTCTGGCGACCGAGCTGTATCACTCCGACGCACCCGCCTACCGGGAGGCGTTGAGCGAGCAGGGCATGGCGATGGCGCGCAGGCTCGGCGACCGCGCCCTACTGGTGTGGGCCTGTCAGGCCGCGTTCATCGCCACCTGGCGTCCCGCCACCGCGCCGGACCGGCTGCGGTTGGCCGACGAGGCCGTAGCCGCCGCGGTCGAACTCGCCGATCCGGTGCGCGAAGCGCTGGCCCGCACGATCCGGGTGATCGCCACGTGTGAGCTCGGCCGGGTCGCGGAGATGTGGGACGAGATGCGGCGAGTGCGGTCGATCGCCGGACCGCGGCGGCTGGCGTACGCGCTCGTGGTCGTCAGCGAACTCGAGGCGCCGTGGCTGGCGATGCGGGGACGATTCGACGAAGCGGAGCGGTTGCTCGAGCAGCGGCGCGAGCTGATCGCCGGGGCGTCGTTCCCGCAGCGCGAGGAGTCGCTGGTCTCGGGCCTCGCCGGCATCGAGGTCTGGCGAGGTCGCACCGCGGAGATGGCGCCGGCCTTCGCAGCGCTCGGATCGCACAGCCCGATCCCGGTCGACCTCACGATCCAATGGCTCCTGGTCCGCGCCGGCCGCATCGACGAGGCGCGGGCCCTCGGCAACGGCGAAGTGGTGATTCCGGCCAACGACGACTGGTTGTCGATGCATCAGCACTGCGCCGCCGCCGAGGTCGCCTATGCCTACGCACAGCCGGGCCCGGCACGGTCGTTGTACCAGTGGCTGAGCCCGTTCGCCGGTTGGGTCTGCAGTGCGGGGTTCTCCGTCCCGCTCGGTCCTGTGGATGCCTTTCTCGCCCTGACCGCGATGACGACGGGCGAGCGGGAGCTCGCGACCAGGCACGCCGACCGGGCGCTGGAGTTGTGTGCGGAATGGGAGATCCCGCTGGCCGCGCGATGGTTCCGGGAGCAGCGGGATCGCGGCGGCTTCTGATTCACACGTAACGGAACGCCAGCCGCTCCCGTCGCTCGAACGGCCGTCGCCAGAGCAGCCGCCACAACAGCTCCATCGGCAGGCCGGCCATCGACGCGCGGACCTGATCGAAGTGTTCGGCCGGTAGCCGGTACATGATCCAGGATGCGAGGAACGGCATGTCCCGTGGAGCGTAACCGGGCTTGAAATGCTCCTGCTCCAGCCGATGCCAGTCGGCGTTGACCAGGTAGCGCTGGACGAGCGCCATCGCGTCGCGTTCCTCGTGGTCGAGGTGTCGCGTCAGGTGTTCCTTGAGCGCGACCATCCGGACCTCCAGCGCGTCCCGGGCATCCGCATCGGCGTACGCCGCCAGCCGCTCGAACCCCGCCGTACACGACGTCAGCAGCGGGTCGATCTCGGCGTGCTCGCTTTCCATCGCTTCCAGCGTGGCCCGGCCGTCGGAGTTCGCCCTGGCCATCAGCAGGGGCCACAGGCCGGCGTCCTCGCCGGTGTGATGCTTGTGCAGGATCTCGCGAAACTTGCCCCACCGCCCGGCGAGTGCCCGCCAGGTGTAGCGATCCTCCAGCGGCGTGCCGATCACGGCGGCCTTGAACGCGGTGAGGTCGCGACGGAACGCGTGATGCACGACGTACATCGAGGTCACGTCCACCGGGCCGGGCGGCGCGGCCGCCTGTCCCGGCAGCAGCCGCCGCTGATCGACGATCGTCATGATGATTCCTTCCTTTCGAGCCGATGCTCCGACCCTGCGGGCACCCGCTTGGAAAGCACTTGTGGCCGAACCCCAAGCCGATCCCAAGGACCTGGCCGGACACTCGTCACAACCACAAGGGGGAATCATGAACGCACTGTCCACACAGGCGGTTTCCGTCTGGCCGGCTGCCGTCCTGCCGATCGTCGAGCGAGCCATCACCTGCGAGTACGCGTCGCTGACCCGGTCCGGTGCACCGATCACCTGGCCGCTGACGCCGTACCACGACTCCGCTTCGGCGACCATCGACGTGAGCACCGGCCTCACCTATCCGGCCAAGGCGGAGCGTGCCCGGCACGACCCGCGGGTGGCGCTGCTGTTCTCCGATCCCACCGGTTCGGGACTGCGTGACGCTCCGGTGGTGCTGGTTCAGGGTCTGGCGACGGTCCGGGACGCTGATCTGCAGGGCAACACGGACCTGTACCTGCGTCGCATTCTGGAGAAGTTGCCGCAGACGGTGGCCGGGCAGCCGTGGTTCGTCGTACGACGGCAGCAGTGGTACTGGAGCCGGCTGTGGATCGAGGTCACGCCGCTGCGGATCCTGTGGTGGCCCGGCGGCCGTCTCGACGCCGAACCGCTGCGGTGGGACGCCGCGGCCGGCGTCACCGCGCCGCCGTCCGACCCGGCACCTGATGGGGCCGCACCACCGGCGTGGGCCGCGCCGCCGGCCGACTGGCGGCCGGGAGCCGAGCGCGCGCTGCGACTCGGCAACCCGGTGCTGACGGTCCGCGATGCCGAAGGCTGGCCGCTCCCGGTGCGATCGCTGGGAGTCGAGCGGGTCGCGGACGGGTTCGTGGTCCAGACCGGTTCATTCGGTGCCTCGGCCACCGGCCGGGCCTGTCTGACGTTCCACGAGCATGCGGAGGTCTTCACCGGTCAGCAGAACGCCGCATTCGTCGGTACTGCGACGCCTGTCGCGGGTGGCGTCCATGTACGGGTGGACCGGGCGTTGGCAGACTTCAGCCTTCCGGCCGGCCGCTTCACGCAACTGCGGAGGTTTCTCGCCGGCGGCCGGGCACTGACGCCGAGGCTGGCCCACGAGGCTGCCCGCAGACACCAACCGGTCCCGGTGGTCCGTAAACCGGAATGACGCCTCTCAATGACGACAGCCTCCCATCCGTCCGGATGAGAGGCTGTCGATCTCTGGTAGCCCCGACGGGATTCGAACCCGCGCTACCGCCTTGAGAGGGCGGCGTGCTAGGCCGCTACACAACGGGGCCAGAGGTTTGTCGTCCGGGCTTTGCGGCCCGGGCAACGAGGTTGAACTCTACCGATTTTCATCGGTGCGGTCCAATCCGCTGGGGTACTAGGACTCGAACCTAGACTAACTGAACCAGAATCAGACGGGCTGCCAATTACCCCATACCCCAAAGGCATTTCACTGAGTCGAAGAGTTCGTTTCCGCCCTCATCAACCCGGCTCGGAGAGCTTACCCGAGGCAGGGACCGGACAGCAAAACGGGCCCCCTCCGGCGCGTTGTCACTCCCGTCACACCGGTCCTCACAGCTGGCGCGGACCGCCCACCGGCAGCACGCTCAGCGGCAACTCGGAGCGGGTCTCGAGTTTCATCCGCCCGCTCATCCACAGCGCGATCGCGCCGAACGCCGCGAACTTCAGCACGTCGATCGTGACCAGCGGCCAGGGCGCGTCCTTCACACCCAGGCTCGCCCCGACGGTGTCGGTGAACGCCGCGAACACGAACGTCACCACGTTGTTCGCCGCGTGCGACGCGATGCCGGCCTCCAGGCCGCCGGTCCGGACGGCGAGCAGGCCGGCGACCAGACCGAAGGCGAGTCGGTCGACGAACAGCGCCGGGCTCTCCCACGGCCAGATCCCGTGCGCGGCGGTGAACAGCAGGCCCGTGACGAGCACGGCCACCACCCAGCTCCGGGCGTACGCCCCGACGGCCTGCAGCAGGTACCCGCGGAAGTAGTACTCCTCCCCCGCGGCCTGGATCGGCGAGGTCAGCAGCGTGACCAGGACGACCGCGATCGCGTCCGGCGCCATCCCGCCGCCGTGGCGTTCGCCGGTCGCGAGCGGGACGTCGCCCAGCTCGATGATCGCGAACGAGATCAACTCGAGCACGACCGCGACGAGCGCGAACCAGGCCAGCGGCCGCCACCGGATCCGGCCGACCACCGAGGACAGCAGACCCGGCGTCTGCTTGTTCAGGCCCCGCGCGACGTACACCGACAACGGGATCAGCGGGATCAGCGTCAGGTTGGTCGCGAGCAGCCCGAACCAGGACAGCGTCCCCGGCGGGTCCTCGCGGATCGCCATCTGGGCGGCCAGGATGACGATGCCCGCGATCATCCAGCCGACGAGGATCGTGAAGGCGCCGAGCACGACGTACGAGCGCGGGGTCGCGTCGTTCTTCAGCAGCCGCAGGTACGGCGTCAGCGCCGTCTTCTCGCTCATGACGCCGTACGGCGGGCGCGCTCGAGGCGGTGCAGGGACTTCTCCCGGCCGAGCAGCTCCAGCGACTCGAACAGCGGCGGCGAGATCCGGCGGCCGGAGATCGCCACCCGGACCGGGCCGAACGCGTTCTTCGGCTTCAGCCCGAGCCCGTCGATCAGCGACGCCCGGAGCGCGGCCTCGATCGCCGCGGTCGTCCAGTCCACGTCCGACAGCGCCTTCACGGCAGCATCGAGTACGGCGTCCGCGTCGCCGGTCAGCACCTTGGCGGCGGCATCCGGATCGACCGTGAACGCGGCCTCGTCGACGAACAGGAAGCCGAGCATCTCGTCGGACTCCGACAGCGTGTTCATCCGCTCCTGCACCAGCGGTACGGCGGCCTGCAGGACGGCGAGCTGCTCCGCCGACGGCTCCGCCGGCAGCGCACCGGCCGCGGCCAGGAACGGGACCATCCGCCGCGCGAACTCGTCCTGCGGGAGCAGCCGCATGTGGGCGGCGTTGATCGCCTCGCACTTCTTCGGGTCGAAGCGGGCCGCGTTCGAGTTCACCTTGCGGATGTCGAACGCCTCGACCATCTCCGCCATCGTGAACACGTCGCGATCCTCGGCGATCGACCAGCCGAGCAGCGCCAGGTAGTTCAGCAGGCCCTCGGGCAGGAACCCGCGGTCGACGTACTCGGTCAGGCCGGATCCCTTGTCCCGCTTGGACAGCCGCTTGTTGCCCTCGCCCATCACCATCGGCAGGTGGCCGAACCGCGGGATCCGGCCGCTGCCGATGCCGATCTCGGCCAGCGCCTCGTAGAGCGCGATCTGCCGCGGCGTCGACGACAGCAGGTCCTCGCCGCGCAGGATGTGCGTGATCTCCATCAGCGCGTCGTCGACCGGGTTCACCAACGGGTACAGCGGGTAGCCGTTCGCCCGGACCAGGACGTAGTCGCCGAGGTTCTCCGGGAGGAAGGTGATCTCGCCGCGGACCAGGTCGTCGAACACGATCGGGTGGTCCGGCATCCGCAGCCGCACCACGGGCCGGCGGCCCTCGCCGACGTACGCCTGCACCTGCTCGGGTGTGAGGTCGCGGCAGTGGCCGTCGTACCCGCTGTGCTGGCCGGCCGTGCGGGCCGCCTCGCGGCGCTGGTCGAGCTCCTCCTGCGAGCAGTAGCAGTGGTACGCCTTGCCCGCGGCCATCAGCTTCGCGACGACGTCGGCGTACAGCTCCATCCGCTCGGACTGCAGGTACGGGCCGTACTCGCCGCCGGCCTCAGGGCCTTCGTCCCAGGTCAGGCCGAGCCAGCGCAGCGCGTCGTAGGTGTACCGGTAGCCCTCCTCGGTGTTGCGGGAGGTGTCGGTGTCCTCGATCCGGAGCACCAACTTGCCGCCGAAGTGCCGCGCGAACGCCCAGTTGAACAGCGCGCTGCGGATGTTGCCGACAGTCAGCAGACCCGTCGGCGACGGTGGGAACCGCACGCGCACCTCGTGCGGCTCGAGATCGCCCAGCACGGGGTCAGTCACGCACGATCACCTTGTTCGTCAGGGTTCCGATCCCTTCGACGCTGACCGAGACCTCGTCCCCCGGCAGCATCGGGCCGACGCCCGCCGGCGTACCGGTGAGCACCACGTCCCCGGGCAGCAGCGTGGTGAACGAGGTGATGTAGGCCAGCACGTCGGGGATGTCGAAGATGAACTGCGACGTCCGCCCGTCCTGCTTGGGCTCGCCGTTCAGCTCGGTGCTGACCCGCACGTCGGAGGCGTCGAACTCGGTGCTGATCCACGGACCGAGCGGGCAGAACGTGTCGTACCCCTTGGCCCGGGCCCACTGCCCGTCGCTCTTCTGCAGGTCACGCGCGGTCACGTCGTTCGCGATCGTGTAGCCGAAGATCACCTCGTTGACCCGCTCCCTGGGCAGGTCCCGGCAGATCCGGCCGATCACGATCGCCAGCTCGCCCTCGAAGTGCAGGTCGTTGGTCTGCTCCGGGTAGACGATGCCGTCCCGCGGGCCGATCACGCTCGTGTTCGGCTTCAGGAAGATCATCGGCTCCTTCGGCACGTCGTTGCCGAGCTCCGCGGCGTGCGCCGCGTAGTTGCGGCCGACGCAGACCACCTTGCTGCGCGGGATCACCGGCGCCAGCAGGCGGACGTCCGCGAGCTGCAGCTTCTCCCCGGTGAACTGCGCCGACCGGTAGAGCGGGTCCGAGTCGAGGACGTTGACAGTGCCGACGAGCCCTTCGGGGTCGTCGGTCTCGACGACGCCGTACCTCGGCTCGTCGTCCACGGAGAATCTGGCGATACGCACGGGCCGAGCCTACCGTCGGGGTGGGATGAGACAGTTAGGCGGTGACTTTCGACATCCGCCTTGCGGTTCCCGCCGAGTACGACGCCGTCGGCGACCTGACGGTGGAGGCCTACTCCCACGACGGGTTCGTGCGCGGTGACTACGCGATGACGCTGCGTGCCGCGGCTGACCGGGCGGCGAAGGCCGAGCTGTGGGTGGCGGCGGATCCGTCGGGCCTGCTGGGCACTGTCACCTACTGTCCTGTCGGCTCTGTCTACCGCGAGATCGGCCTGGACGACGAGGGCGAGTTCCGGATGCTCGGCGTCGCCGGCCGTGCGCGAGGGCTCGGCATCGGTACCGCGCTCACCGAACGCTGCATCGAGCGAACCCGCGAGTTCGGCCATCGCAGGATCGTGATGAGCAGCGCCGCCTACATGACGACCGCGCACCGCATCTACGAGCGGCTCGGCTTCGTCCGCCTCCCGGAGCGTGACTGGGCCCCCATCCCGGGCGTCGATCTGTACGCCTTCGCCCTCGACCTATGACCACGCTGACACTGGCCGAGTGGACGTCGTACGCCGAGGAGCACACCGCGCGCGTCGACGTCCTGCTGGCCGGTCACCTGGAACGACGAACGCGGCGCGAGGCACATCCCGTCGAGGACTTCCTCTTCACCTATTACCCGACCCGCCCCAATCAGTTGCGGGTCTGGCACCCGGGGCCGGGCGTGCGGCTGGAAGAGGCTGCTGCTTACGGCGATCGCCGGGGGTACGTCGTCGTCAACGGGACGGCGTCCCTCGATCCGGCCGAGATCGAACGCCGCTCCGACAGCATCAGGTGGATCCGCCGACTGCTCGCGTCCACGCTCGATCGCCAGCCCCAGTTCGGCTGCTTCGGCCTGCACGAGTGGGCGATGGTGTACCGCACCCCCGACGTACGGCATGCGTCCTGGCCGCTGCGGTTGGGGGCCGAGGGCACCGATCAGGTCGTCGAATCGCACAAGATCGGCTGCTCGCACTTCGACGCGTTCCGGTTCTTCACCGACTCGGCGCGCCCGCTGAACACGTTGCAGCCCAGCCGCGAGTCGCAGCCGGTGCTGGAACAGGGCGGCTGCCTGCACGCGAACATGGACCTCTACAAGTGGGCGTGCAAGCTGATGCCGTTCACCCCGAGTTCGCTCGTTCTGTCATGCTTCGAGCTGGCCCGCGACATCCGCACGCTGGACATGCGCGCCTCGCCGTACGACCTCCAGCCGCTCGGCTACTCCCCCGTGCGCATCGAGACACCTGACGGCAAAGCGGAGTACACGGCCGCCCAGCGAGGCTTCGCCGACCGCGCCCGCCCACTCCGCCGGCAACTCGTCGACCTCTGCGACGACCTGCTCGGCTAGGGCCTACCCTCACTGCATGGGAAAGATCGTCGCCATCGCGCTCGCCGCTCTGCTCATCGCGATCGGCGGCGTCTGGACGTTCCAAGGCCTCGGCTACCTCAAAGGCAGCTCGATGACCGGCAGCACCCTCTGGGCCACCGTCGGCCCGATCGTCGCGGCGTTCGGCGTCGCTTTGCTCTACGTGGCGATCCGCGGGCCTAGGAAGCGCTGACCCGGAGCACCGCCCATTGGTAGTGCATGGCGCCGCCGTCGTTCCAGGTCGTCCATTGCTCCAGCTCGCCGTGCCGGCCGAGGACCTCCTGCATCCCCTCGTCGCTGCGGATGCTGAAGAAGCGGCCCGGGCCGTAGCCCTTGCCGTCGTCCCAGACGTGTTCGCTGCCGTTGACGTCGCCCCAGAGGCCGACGGCCAGCGGCGCGCCCGGGCGGAGCACCCGGACGATCTCGCGCAGGGCTTGATCGAGGTCCTCGTCCGCCACGTGCAGCAAGGTGCTCATCGTCCAGCCGGCGTCGAACGTCGCGTCGCCGAACGGCAGGTCGAGGACCGACGTGGCCTCCGCATGCAAGCCGAGCTCGCGGCACGCCTCGACGCTCGCCGGCGACAGGTCGACGCCGGTGTAGGTGAAACCGGCCGCCGCGATCGCCTGGCCGTCGCGGCCGGGGCCGCAACCGAGCTCGAGCACGGCGTCGCGGCCTTCAGCGCGGAGCTGGTCGAGGTACGCCGTACGGCGGGCGACACGTGGCTCGGGCAGGTCCCGGCCGACGCGAGCCTGGATCTCACCGGTGTAGTAGGCGATCAGGTCCTGTTCACGGTCCGCGCGGCTCATCGGATCGCCTTCAGCGCGAAGAACAGCGGGATGCGAGGGGCGTCGTCCGGCAGGCGCCACCAGCCGTCCCGCGTCTGCCGCATCGCCGCCCAGCGGGGCCAGGGCAGGACGTCGGACTCGCGCAACCCGGTGACCTGAAAGCCTGTGGACGCGAGCGTGGTGACGATCTCGCCGAGGCCGTGCCGCCACTCGTAGCTGGTCTGGCGGCCGGGCACCTCGTCGCCGGTGTAGGTGACGGTGGAGTCGTGCGCGATCGGCCCGCGCCCCTCCAGGTAGTCGGCACGGAGCACCAACTCGTCGGACTCGCCCGGGAGCGAGAGCTCGCGGAGCGCGTTGAGCAGCGGGTGGAACTCGACGATGTAGAGGACGCCGCCAGGCTTGAGCAGATCGCGGACCACCTCGGCCCACTGCTGCAGGTCGGGCAGGTAGCATAGCGCGCCCTTGCCGGTGTACACGACGTCGAACTGCCGGCCACCGACCGCACCCACGGCGTCGTACACGTTGGCGTGCAGGTAGTCGACCTCGACACCGGCCTCGGCTGCAATCTCCCGGGCCGCTTCGAGCGACTTCTCCGACAGGTCGAGTCCGCTGGTGCGCGCACCCCGGCGCGCGAACTCGATCGTCTCGGTGCCCAGATGGCACTGCAGGTGCAGGACGTCGCGGCCGTCGAGCGGGCCGAGGTCCTCCCACTCGTAGTCCGCGAACCAGAACTCCGCGGGCCGGTCGTAGAACTCGCTCGCCGCGTGCAGCGGGGCGCGAGCGTTCCAGTCGGCCTCGTTGGCGGCCACCATCCGTTGCGTCTGCGCGTCCAGGGTCACAGGCAGAAGTGTGCCCACAACCGGGGTCCAGTCGGCGTTGGTTTTCCACAACCCTTGTTCAAGGTTTGTGGATAAGCTTGAATAAGGGTATGGCACGGGTTGAGTTGCACCGCTGGCCCGGGCACCCCGACGGGTTCACCCGGGCGGAGCGCCTGGGCGGGTCGTACGAGCTGTACTTCCCGGATCCACTGGCCGGGCGTGAGTTCGACCTGAGCGACGACGTCCTGGCGCTGCTCGAAGACGCCGCCGGCGACCTGGCCCGCCTGGACGCGACCGCCGCCGTGCTGACCAACAGCGAGGCGCTGGCGCGGTTGCTGCTGCGCGCCGAAGCGGTCGGGTCGTCGCACATCGAAGGCCTCGTCGTCGGTGCGCGCCGGTTGCTGAAGGCCGACGTACTGCGCGACCGCGTGCACGACGTGACCGCCGAGGAGGTCCTCGGTGCGGTGGACGCGATGACGTGGGTGACCGAGTCCGTCCAGGCCGGCGACAAGCTCGAGGTCGACCACCTGCTCGAGGCGCACCGCCGGCTGATGGCGCACTCGCCGAACCCGGAGTACGGCGGCGAGATCCGCTACCTGCAGAACTGGATCGGCGGCCGCTCCCCCGCCGAGGCGTACTACGTGCCGCCGCCGGCCCAGCTGATCCCGGACCTGCTCGCTGATCTGATGACGTTCGTGCGCGAGTCACCGTTGCCGGTGCTGGCCAAGACCGCGATCGCGCACGCGCAGTTCGAGACGATCCACCCGTTTGCCGACGGCAACGGCCGCACCGGGCGCGCGCTGATCCACCTGATCCTGCGCGCCGACGGGCTGGTCACGCGCACCGTGCCGCCGGTCTCGCTCGCACTCGCCACCCACGCCGCGGAGTACGTCGACACTCTGACCGCGTTCCGGTACGTCGGACGCGCGACGACCGCGAAGGCCCGCGCGGCCGCGAACCCGTGGTTGCGGATGTTCGCGACCGCCTGCACGCACGCGACGGCCGAGGCCGCGCGCTTCGAGCAGACCGCCGCCGACCTGAAAGCTGCCTGGCGGGAGCGGGCGGACCCGGTGCGGGCCGGCTCCGCGGCCGAGCTGCTGATCGAGGCGCTGCCGGCCGCGCCGGTCCTCACCCTCGCCGCCGCGGCTCAGCTCATCGACCGCTCGCAACAGGCCGCGAACCAGGGCCTGGCCCGGCTGGTCGAGGCGGGCATCCTGCGCGAGATCACCGACGGGCGCCGCAACCGCGTCTACGAGGCGCCGGAGCTGATCGACGCCTTCACGCTGCTGGAGCGCCGGTTCGCGAGCCCGGCCGCGGACACCCGGGTCGAGCCGCCTAGCAGACCGGTCCCGTCGAGGCCACGACCGACACACCAGAAGGTTTGACTTTCCGGTCGCGATCGAGCAAGAATTCGAACACATGTTCGATCGTACAGGGGAGTTGTGATGCCGGAGGCGTTCGACTGGGACATCCTGCACCGGCCGTCGGCGATGGCGATGGTCCGCGGACAGCTCGGCTTCAGCTGGATGGTGCTGTCCGGACGACTCGCCCAACTGACCGACGAGCAGTACTTCTGGCGACCGGGCAGCGAAGCGCTCACCGTCGTCCGGCGGCACTATGCCGGGCAGTTCCGCGCGCTCGGCTCCGGCGAGTGGGTCGCGCAGTGGCCCGCCGAGCCGGACCATCGCGGGCCACGCACGATCGCGTGGCTGATCGCGCACCTGACCGAGATGTTCTTCGAGCGCTGGGAGTGGACGTTCGGCGAGAGCAGGCAGGGGCGTGACGACATCACGCTGCACGGCAACGCCCGGGACGCGGTGGCCTGGTTGACCTACTGGGTCGATGCCTGGCAGGACGCGATCGCCGCCCTCGACGAGGACGAGGCGATGACGGTCGGCCTGAGCCAGGCGAACGAACTGGACGCCTCCGAGCCGTTCGGCCACGTCGTCCTCCGGCTGAACCGTGAGCTGATCCATCACGGGTCCGAGATCATGACCCTGCAGGACCTCTACGCGGTCGCGGCGTGAGGACCACAACATGTGCGACACGCGGCGTGGCGCTACCACAAGATCTAGGAGACTCGGCCTAGCATCACTACTGCTGGTGGTTCGGGGCGAGCAACACCACAAGATGTTGATCGTCCCGAGGCAACAGGGGAATCCGGTGCAACTCCGGAGCTGCCCCGCAACGGTGAGCGGACACGCTGTCGAACGGTGCCCGCGAGTCCGGATACCTGCCACCGGCGCGTGCACCGCCGGTGCACGCGGTCCGAGATCTCGCGGGTGGATCGCAGGACGTGACGGCGGTGTTCCCGGCCGGTGCTGCCGGTCCCGTCGTGCGTCCGCTCGCGTGGTCCCGGGTATCCGAACTCTCCTGGAGCACACACCTGTGACCATTGCTTCCTCATCGGCTGCGGCCACCGCAGACCTCCGGACGGAGCTCACCGTCATCCGCCGCGACGGCAGCAGCACGCCGTTCGACGCCACCAAGATCTCCGTCGCCATGACCAAGGCCTTCCTCGCCGTCGAGGGCTCCGAGGCCGGCGGCACGCACCGGGTCCGCGGTCTGGTGACCGACCTGACCGGCCGGGTCGTCACCGCCCTGACCAGCCGCGGCGCCAGCGCCCGCAGCGTGCAGGTCGAAGACATCCAGGACCAGGTCGAGCTGGCGCTGATGCGCGCCGGCGAGCACCAGGTCGCCCGCGCCTACGTCCTGTATCGCGAGGAGCGGACCAAGGCGCGCACTCCCGCCGACGCGGCGGGTGTCACCGAGCCCCCGCCGCTCACCGTCCGCGCGGCCGACGGCAGCCGGGCGGCGCTCGACGTCGACCGGCTCCGGGTTGTCGTCGCCGAGGCCGCCGCCGGACTCGACGCCGTCGACCCCGACAAGATCCTGAACGAGACGCTCGGCGCCTGCTACGACGGCATCGCCGAGCACGAGGTCGAGCTCGCCCTCGTGATGGCCGCCCGAGCTTCTGTCGAGACCGAGCCGCAGTACAGCTACGCCGCGTCCCGCCTGCTGCTGGACCAGATCCGCCGCGAGGCGCTCGGCCGCGTCCACGGCGAGCCCCGTCAGGCCAGCCAAGCCGACATGACCACGGCGTACGCCGACTACTTCCCGCGCTACATCCAGGTCGGCATCGACGCCGGGCAGCTCGACCCCGAGCTCGGCCGCTTCGACCTCGACCGGCTCGCGGCGGCGATCAAGCCCGACGCCGATCTGAACTTCACCTTCCTCAGCCTGCAGACCCTGTACGACCGCTACCTGTTGCACCTCGGCAAAGTGCGCTACGAGTTGCCGCAGGCGTTCTTCCTCCGGGTAGCGATGGGGATGGCGCTGCGCGAGGACAACCGCGACGCGCGGGCGATCGAGTTCTACGAACTGCTCAGCTCGTTCCGCTTCATGTCCTCGACGCCGACCCTCTTCAACTCCGGCACCACGCGGCCCCAGTTGTCGTCCTGCTTCCTCACCACCGTTGACGACGACCTGTCCGGCATCTTCACCGGCATCCGCAACAACGCCCTCCTCGCCAAGTACTCCGGCGGCCTCGGCAACGACTGGACCCCGGTCCGCGGCATCGGCGCCCACATCCGCGGCACCAACGGCGAGTCCCAAGGCGTCGTCCCCTTCCTGAAGGTAGCCAACGACACGGCAGTAGCCGTGAATCAGGGCGGACGCCGAAAGGGCGCGGTCTGTGCGTATCTGGAGACGTGGCACATCGATGTCGAGGAGTTTCTCGAGCTGCGGAAGAACACCGGGGACGAGCGGCGGCGGACGCATGACATGAACACGGCCAACTGGGTGCCGGATCTGTTCATGCAGCGGGTCGAGGCCGGGGGCGAGTGGACGTTGTTCTCGCCGGACGAGGTGCCGGATCTGCACGATCTGTACGGCGCGGCGTTCGCCGCGGCCTACGTGCGGTACGAGGAGGCGGCGGACCGCGGCGAGATCCGGGTGTTCAAGCGGGTCAAGGCGGTCGACCTGTGGCGGCGGATGCTGACCGTGCTGTTCGAGACCGGGCATCCGTGGATCACCTTCAAGGACGCCTGCAACCTGCGCTCGCCGCAGCAGCACGACGGCGTCGTCCACTCGTCGAACCTGTGCACCGAGATCACCCTGAACACCACCGTCGACGAGACCGCGGTCTGCAACCTCGGCTCGGTCAACCTGGTCGCTCATCTCACCGAGGACGGGCTCGACGCCGACCTGCTGCGGGACACTGTAAAGACCGCGGTGCGGATGCTCGACAACGTCATCGACGTGAACTTCTACACCACCCCGGAATCGGAGCGCGCCAACCAGCGGCACCGCCCGGTCGGCCTCGGCCTGATGGGATTCGCCGACGCGCTGTTCACGCTGCGCATCCCGTACGCGTCGGACGCGGCGGTCGAGTTCGCGGACCGGTCGATGGAGCAGATCAGCTACCACGCGATCGAGGCCTCGAGCGCGCTGGCCGCCGAGCGTGGCCGCTACTCGTCGTACGACGGATCGCTGTGGAGCCTCGGGATCCTGCCGATCGACTCGCTCGACCTGCTGCACACCGCGCGCGACGGCGACGTGATCATCGACCGGAGCACACAGCTGGACTGGGACGCGCTGCGTGCGAAGGTCCTGCGCGACGGCCTGCGCAACTCCAACGTCATGGCGATCGCGCCGACCGCGACGATCTCCAACATCTGCGGCGTGAGCCAGTCGATCGAACCGACGTACAGCAACCTGTTCGTGAAGTCGAACATGTCCGGTGAGTTCACCGTCGCGAACCCGTACCTGGTCGCCGATCTGAAGGCCCGCGGGCTGTGGGACCAGGTGATGGTGTCGGACCTGAAGTACCACGACGGCGTGCTCGCCCGGATCGAGCGGATCCCGGCGGACCTGCGCGAGCTGTACGCGACGGCCTTCGAGATCGATCCGCACTGGCTGGTGAAGGCGGCGTCGCGGCGGCAGAAGTGGATCGACCAGGCACAGTCGCTGAACCTGTACATGGCGCAACCGTCGGGCCGCGCGCTCGACGAGCTTTACCGGTCAGCTTGGCGTTATGGACTCAAGACGACTTATTACCTGCGTTCCCAGTCAGCGACCCACGTGGAGAAGTCCACCCTGCAAGGCACCGACGGCCGGCTGAACGCCGTACCGGTAGCACTCCCTGAACCCACCGGAGCGGTCTGCTCCCTCGACGACCCGGACTGCGAGGCCTGCCAGTGAGCACCATTTCGGTTGGAGCTGCAAGGGTGGAAGTTGCCGACAAGGCGATGATCAACTCGCGCGCGGACGTCAACCAGCTGCTGCCGTTGAAGTACACATGGGCCTGGGAGAAGTACCTTGCCGCCTGCAACAACCACTGGATGCCTACCGAGGTCTCCATGCAGGCCGACATCTCGCTCTGGAAGTCGAAGGACGGCCTCACCGAGGACGAGCGGCTGATGCTCAAGCGCAACCTGGGATTCTTCGCCACGGCTGAGTCCTTGGTTGCGAACAACATCGTGCTCGCGGTCTACCGCCAGCTGAGCAACCCCGAGTGCCGGCAGTACCTGCTCCGCCAGGCGTTCGAGGAGGCCGTGCACACGCACACCTTCCAGTACATCTGCACGTCACTCGGTCTCGACGAGGGCGAGCTGTTCAACATGTACCGGGAGGTCCCGTCGATCGCCGACAAGGACGCCTGGGCGCTGAAGTACACCCGGCATCTGGAGGATCCGGACTTCCGCACCGGGACACCCGCGGCGGACACCGCGTTCCTGCGCGACCTGATCGCGTTCTACGTGGTGTTCGAAGGGATGTGGTTCTACACCGGGTTCGCGCAGATCCTGTCGCTCGGCCGGCGGAACAAGATGGTCGGCATCGCCGAGCAGTACCAGTACATCCTGCGCGACGAGTCGATCCACCTGAACTTCGGCATCGACTGCATCAACCAGATCAAACAGGAGAACCCGCACCTGTGGACGGCCGCGTTCCAGGCCGAGGTCCGGCAGATGCTGACCGAGGCGTGCGAGCTGGAGGTCGCCTACGGCCGGGCCACGATGCCGAACGGCATGCTCGGCCTGACCGCGGACCTCTGCGAGCAGTACATGCACTTCGTCACCGACCGCAGAGCGGAACAAATCGGTCTCGAACCGATCTTCGGTGAAACGCGGAACCCCTTCGGATGGATGTCAGAGGTGATGGACCTGAAGAAGGAGAAGAACTTCTTCGAGACCCGCGTCATCGAGTACCAGTCCGCCGGCGGACTCAGCTGGGACTGACACCCGACCGACCGGGCGACCCACCGAGACCGGAAGGCCCGCGGCGCAACTCGCCGCCCCGCGGGCCTTCCACCTCAGGCGTACTTGTGGACGAAGTCGAGTGCGGTGCGGGCGACCTGTTCCCAGCCGTTGTCGATCACCAGCGAGTGGCCGCGGCCCGGGAGCTCGACGAACTCGGTGACGCCGGGGTTCTTCGTGTGCCGTTTATAGGCCGCGTAGGTCATCGCGTGCGGTACCGTGTGGTCCTTCTCTCCCGAGATCAGCAGGATCGGCCCCCGGTTCGCCGCCTTGAAGTCGACCTTGGTCTCGCTGAACGGGTTCAGGTTGGCGACAGCCGCCTGGAAGATCGGTACGCCGGACGCCGCCACGTGGAACTCGTCGTACAGCTGCCGGGCCTCCTGCTCGTCGAGGCTGTTCGCCCAGCCGTACTTGAACTCGTCGAATGTCAGCGTCACCGACCGCCGCGCGTTCGCCGGGTTCCCCAGCACTGGCGAGCCGGCCTTCAGCGCGGACGGCGGCAACGGCAGCACACCGCGCCCCGGCGCGGGATCGATCGCGACCGTGACGGCCGCCGCGCCCTCGCCGGCGATCTTCTGCGCGATCAGTCCACCGAACGAATGCCCCACGACGGCGGGCTTGCGATCCAGCCGCCCGATCGCGTCCAGGTAGTGGTCGGTGACCGCCTGGACCATCTTGTGCGCGAACGCCTCAGGGTGCTCGCGGGCCTCGGCCACCGTCTCCGGGTCGTCCGGCCAGCCCGGCGCGACGGTGGTGTAGCCGTTCTCCTCGAACAGCCGGCGCCAGCGGTCCCAGCTGCTGGAGAGCAACCAGAGACCGTGAACGAACACCACGGGTTGCTTGCCGGACGTGTTGGCCTGCTCGATCTGCGCCTGTTCGCCATCAGTCAGCGGCATGAATCCCCTCCTACGCTCGACCTGATCGCGACGCTAGCCCGGTCACCTCCGGCCAGGCAACGAAAACGCGAAATGTCAGCCGAGCAGGGCGAGGATCTCCGCCGTCGCGCCGGTTTCGCCAAGATCCGGGTGAGCGAGGTCTCGTGGGCGTCGGCCGACAGGTCGGTCATAGCGTCAGTGGCGAGCGTGACGCGGTAGCCGTGTTCGTACGCCGCGAACCCGCGAGGCGACGACTACACCGAGGTCGGGGCCAGCGCACCGACCAGACCGGCGACGCCGACGAGCCTGGTGGCGATCAGGTAGAGCGGCCGCGGGCCGAAGAGGTCGGGCGGCGTTACAGCTGACGTCACCGCGGGACCGCCCCGGAGGCCCAACCGGTCAACGGCCGCTCGCCGCGTCGATCGCGTGATCCAGCAGTGCAAGCGCCTTGATGATCTCCTGCCGCTCGCCCTCCGTGCAGTGGTCTTGCGACGTACGCGCCAGCCACTCCTGCCGCACCTTGCGGTCTCCCTGCAGGCGATGCCGACCGGCCGTGGTCAGCAGCGACACCACCTGCCGGCGGCCGTCCTCGGGATCCGGATGCCGCTCGATCGTGAACTGTCCAGTTTGAACTGCTCAGTTGGAACTGATGGACACCTCGAGGACGCCGATCACCTTCTCCAGCCGGGCGGCGACCCGGTCGGCGTCGAAACCGTTGCCCTCGACGACGATCCGGAGCGTGCCGTCGTCCAGCGACAGCGACAGCTCACGGACGTCGTACGGGTTCAGCAGTACGGCGACCCGCGCCAGCAGTCCCTCGACCTCGACGACCTGCGCCGAGAAGGTGGTGACGGCGCGTTCCACCGCGACCAGGCTCATCGCGCGACCTCCTTGTGGCGGAGCAGACCGAAGGTGACGCCGTCGACGAGCGCCTCCCAGGACGCCTCGACGATGTTGTGGCCGACGCCGACCGTCACCCAAGAGCCCTCGCCGTCAGCGGTCTCGATCAGCACCCGGATCACCGCGTCCGTCCCGTGGCCCTGGTCGAGGATGCGGACCTTGTAGTCGACGAGGTCGAACTTGTTCACCACCGGGTACGCGCGCTCGATCGCGGCCCGCAGTGCGTGGTCGAGCGCGTTGACCGGCCCGTTGCCCTCGCCGGTGACGACCTCCCGCTCGCCGCCCGCGACCAGCTTCACCGTCGACTCCGACACCGCCTCGCCGTCGGCGCGCGACTCGGTGATCACCCGCCACGACTCGACGTCGAAGAAGCTCGGCCGCTTGCCGTCGACCTCCTCGGTGAGCAGCAGCGAGAACGACGCGTCGGCCGCCTCGAACGTGTACCCGCGGGCCTCCAGGTCCTTCACCCGCTCGGTCACCCGGCTGACCAGCTCACGGTCGTTGCCGAGGTCGAAACCGAGCTCCCGGCCCTTCAGCTCGACGCTCGCCCGGCCGGCCATCTCGGAGACCAGCATGCGCATGTCGTTGCCCACGCGAGCCGGATCTGTGTGCTGGTAGAGGTCCGGGTCGACCTTGATCGCGCTGGCGTGCAGGCCCGCCTTGTGGGCGAACGCGGACAGCCCGACGTACGGCTGCCGGGTCGACGGCGGCACGTTCGTCACCTCGGCGATCGCGTGCGCGATCCGGAACGAGTCCGCGAGGTTGCCGGGCGGGAGGAGTCGCATGTCCCGCTTGAGTTCGAGGTTGGCGACGATCGCCAGCAGGTCGGCGTTGCCGGTGCGCTCGCCGTACCCGTTGATCGTGCCCTGGACGTGCGTGACGCCGGCCTCGACGGCGGCGATCGAGTTCGCCACCGCGCAACCGCCGTCGTTGTGGGCGTGGATGCCGAGCCGGGCCCCGGTCGAGGCGAGGACATCGCGGACGACGTCCTGCAGCTCCCGCGGCAGGGTCCCGCCGTTGGTGTCGCACAGCGCGACGACGTCGGCGCCGGCCTCGGCGGCTACTCGTACCACCTCGAGCGCGTAGGCGCGGTTCGCGCGATAGCCGTCGAAGAAGTGTTCGGTGTCGAGGAAGACCCGCTGGCCGTTCTCCCGGAGGTGCTGGACGGTGTCGGCGACCATCCGCAGGTTCTCGTCGAGCGTCGTGCGCAGGGCCCGCTCGACATGCGCGTCGTGGCTCTTGGCAACGAGCGTGACCACGGCGGCCCCCGACTCCCGCAACGCGGCCACTTGCGGGTCGTCGGCGGCCGCCGACCCCGGCTTGCAGGTCGCCCCGAACGCCGCGAACGTCGCGTTCCGCAGGTGCAGCTCGGTCTTCGCCCGCTCGAAGAACTCGGTGTCCTTGGGGACGGCGCCCGGCCAGCCGCCCTCGATGAATCCGACCCCCAGCTCGTCCAGGTACTGCGCGATGGCGATCTTGTCGGCCACGGACAGCGCCAGACCCTCCTGCTGCGCACCGTCGCGCAAGGTGGTGTCGTAGACGTGGAAATCGTCCGAGATGCTCATGGGCCGGCCTTCCGGAGGGGTTGTCAGGCAAACAAAAAACCTCCCGCAAGGTGCGAGAGGTCTGCGCGCTCAGGTACAGCTTGCTGAGCGCGCCTAGGAAATAATCACCCGATAGTGCTTCATGACGTTTTGCAGTCTGCCACACAATGTCCGGACCATGAGGTCCCCGTCTCGCATCACGAACATTCAGTACGCCGACCAGTACTCCAGCGCCCGCCCCAGTGCAGCACTCCCTGCCGGTCCCACCCACCACCGCGACATCCGTCGCACCAGCGGATAACCGCTCGTGTTGGGGGTTCTTCGCTGGCGTGAGAACGAAGAACCCCCAACACGAAGGGTTATCCGCTCGAACGAGTCCCGTCCCGTCGTGCGAGCCAAGGGCGGCGGCAGGCCGGAGTTCAGGCGGTGAGGGACCAGCCCGGGTCGTCCCAGGCGGTGTAGAAGTCCTCGCGGGTGAGCGGCCGCAGGCCCCAGTCGTCGCGGTCGAGGGACCGGTCGGTGAGCATCCCCTCGTCGTCTTCCAGTCGCTGCCACCAGTACCGCGTGACCTCGCCGTCCTCACCGACGCCGAGCTGCCGGACGACGACCCATTCGCGCTCGTGCCAGACGGCCTCGTAGAGCCAGTCAGTGCCGTAGTCGTCGACGGCCGCGCCGTACGTCCGCGACGCCGTCCCACGATCCAGGTCCCGGATCAGCTCGACGGTCGACCGGATCGCGGCGACGGTCTCCCCGGACCACCCACGCCGCTCGCCCAGCTCCGCGTAGTACGCCTCAACCTCGTCCGGGAAGCCGCTCATACCGCCCGACCCTATCGAAAAAACACAACGTCCGAAGAACCCGAGGGGATCTTCGGACGTCGTGGTGGAAAGTCAGGCGATGCGGGTCATCCAGCCGTGCGGGTCGGCCGCGCGGCCGTACTGGACGTCGAGGAGGGCGGTGCGGACGGCCGCGGTGACCGGGCCGCCGTCGCCGTCGCCGATCCGGGTCTCGCCGTCCTTCCACTTCAGCGACGCGACCGGGGTGACGACCGCGGCGGTGCCGCAGGCGAACACCTCGCGCACCTTGCCGGACTCCGCGCCGGCACGCCACTCGTCGACCGAGATCTTGCGCTCGGTGACCGTGTAGCCGAGGTCGGTGACCAGCTTCAGGATCGAGTCCCGGGTGACGCCCTCGAGGATTGTGCCGGACAGCTCCGGCGTGACGACCGAGTTGTCGTCGAGGACGAAGTACAGGTTCATCCCGCCGAGCTCCTCGACCCACTTCTTCTCGACCGCGTCGAGGAACGCGACCTGGTCACAGCCCTGCTCGATCGCCTCGGCCTGGGCGAGCAGCGAGGAGGCGTAGTTGCCGCCGGTCTTCGCCGCGCCGGTGCCGCCGGGGGCCGCGCGGGTGTACTCCTCGCTGAGCCAGATCCGGACCGGCTTCACGCCGTTCGCGAAGTACGACCCGGCCGGCGAGGCGATCACGCAATACGTGACCTGGGCCGACGGGCGGACGCCGAGGAACGGGTCCGAGCCGAACATGAACGGCCGCAGGTACAGCGAGGTCTCGCCGCCGCCCGGCACCCAGGCCTTGTCGATCTCGACCAGCTTGTGCAGCGAGTCGAGGAACGCCGCGGTCGGCAGCTCGGGCAGCGCGAGCCGGTGCGCGGAGCGCTGGAACCGGACCGCGTTGGCCTCGGGACGGAACAGGTGGATCGAGTCGTCGGGATGCCGGTAGGCCTTCATCCCCTCGAAGATCGTCTGGGCGTAGTGGAACACCGAGGTCGCCGGAGACAGCTCCAGCGGTCCGAAGGCGGTGATCCGTGCGTCGTGCCAGCCCTTCTCGGCCGTCCAGGTGGCGATCGCCATGTGGTCGGTGAAGTACTGCCCGAATCCCGGGTTCGCCAGGATCTGGGCGCGCTGGTCGTCGCTGGCCGGTTGGGTGTCGGGCTCAACGGTGAACTGCAGATCGGCGCTCATAAGCGCACCGTACCTCTAGGCCAAGTGGTCATGCGAGTGTCGCCCTTCAGCCGGCTGCGCGCTTGGCGATCGCGTCGCCGATCTCGGACGTACTGCGGGCGGCGCCGGTGCGCTCCTCGATGTCCGCCTCGACGGCCGCCTCGATCGCGCGGGCCGCCTCGGTCAGGCCGAGGTGCTCGAGCAGCAGCGCCGCGGACAGGATCGCCGCGGTCGGGTCGGCCTTCTGCTGGCCGGCGATGTCCGGCGCGGAGCCGTGCACCGGCTCGAACATGCTCGGCGCGGTCCGGTCCGGGTTGATGTTGCCGCTCGCGGCCAGCCCGATCCCGCCGCTGATCGCGGCCGCCAGGTCGGTGATGATGTCGCCGAACAGGTTGTCGGTGACGATCACGTCGAAGCGCGCCGGGTCGGTGACCAGGAAGATCGTCGCGGCGTCCACGTGCAGGTAGTCGACGGCGATCTCCGGGAACTCCTCGGCGACCTTGTCGACGGTCCGCTTCCAGAGGTGGCCGGCGTGCACGAGCACGTTGTTCTTGTGTACGAGCGTGAGCTTCTTGCGCGGGCGGGCCTGGGCGCGGGCGAACGCGTCGCGGACGACCCGCTCGACGCCGTACGCCGTGTTGACCGACACCTCGGTGGCGATCTCGGCCGGGGTGCCGACGCGGAGCGCGCCGCCGTTGCCGACGTACGGGCCCTCGGTGCCCTCGCGGACGACGACGAAGTCCACCGCACCCGGGTTCGCCAGCGGGGAGCCGACGGACGGGTAGATCTTCGAGGGCCGCAGGTTCACGTAGTGGTCGAGGGTGAACCGGAGCTTGAGCAGCAGACCGCGCTCGAGGACGCCGGACGGGACGCTCGGGTCGCCGACCGCGCCGAGCAGGATCGCGTCGTGCCCGCGGATCGCCTCCAGCTCGGCGTCCGGCAGCGTCTCACCGGTGGCGTGCCAGCGCTTCGCGCCGAGGTCGTACTCGGTCCGCTCGAACGTCACGCCGTGCTGCGCGGCTACCGCGTCGAGGACCTTCAGGGCCTCGGTGGTGACCTCCGGTCCAATCCCGTCACCCGGGACGACGGCCAGCGTGAAGTTCTTGTTCTCGCTCACTTCTTGGGTTCTCCCCCATTGTCGCGGCGGTTCATGGCCTCTTGGACAGCCTTGACCTCGTCACCGGCCGGACGGGCGGTGCGGCGACGCCGGGTCGCCTTGCGCTCGCGGGCGTCGATCGCGGGCCAGTTGGCTGGATACATCTCGTACATGCTGCTCCTCCCAAGGATGTCGCGGGCGGCAGGATGCGCACGAATTTACTCGCACATCCGACTATTCCTCCACCATGCGGGCAGGTTGTCCCGATATCTGAGATCGCAGTGCGGGCGCTGGACCGGACCTGTGCGACTCTCACCCGGTGAGTGCTCCTCCAGAACTGCCGCCGCTGGTATCGGCGGCCCTCAGCCTGTCCGGCCGGCGCGGGTTCGTCAGCTCCACCAGGAACGAGACCGGCCGGTTGCTCGCCGCCCTCGCGGCCTCGAAGACCGGCCTGCTCGGTGAGCTCGGGACCGGCTGCGGCGTCGGCTCGGCGTGGCTGCGCAGCGGCGCGGGTGAGGGCACCAACATCGTCACCGCGGAAAGCGATCCGCAGCTCGCGCAGGCGGTCGCGGAGCTGTTCGCCGCCGACGAGCGGATCGAGGTCGTCTCGGCCGACTGGACGGCGCTGATCGAGCGCGGGCCGTTCGCGCTGCTGTTCGTGGACGCGCGCGAGGCGAAGCTGTCCGCCCGCGACGTGATCGCGGACGTCGTCGAGCCGGGCGGTTTCGTCGTACTCGACGACTTCACCCCATCGGCCGTCTGGCCGCCGATGTACGAGGGCCGCGTCGACACGCTTCGCCAGGAATGGCTGATGGACAAGCGCTTCACCACCGTCGAGGTGATGGTCGCCCCCGACGCCGCCGTCCTCCTCGCCACCCGCCACTAGAGCCCGTCCGCGGACCCCCGCTCCACACCCGCCTCCACCCTGGCCGTTTGAGTGGTTAACCTCCGAAAACGCCCCTTCCCGCCTCGCATGCAGCGGGTGAAGGGACCAGATCGGAGGTTAACCACTCAAACGGCACTGCGGGGCGGCCGCCGCCGTGGGGTGAGCGCGGGCGCGGAAATGAAGCGGGCCCGAGCTATGGAGCTCGGGCCCTTGTCAGCCGCCATGCGCCTGCGGGCGGCTGACCGCCTTCAGTAAATCAGCCGTTGGGGTGAATCACGCCTCGAGGTCGACCGTGCGCGCGGTGTCGGCCTGTACGGCGGCGCTGATGTCGTCGAGGACGGCCGGGTCGATCTTCGAGTCGACCGACAGCGCGACCAGCGCCTTGCCGCCCTTGCGGTCCCGGCTGACCTGCATGCCGGCGATGTTCACGTCCGCGTCGCCGAGGATCCGGCCGATCTGGCCGACGATGCCCGGCCGGTCCTCGTAGGTGAGGAAGGCCAGGTGCGCGGACAGCTCGACCTCCAGGTCGAACCCGTCGATCTCGACCAGCCGCTCCGACTGCCGGACGCCGACCAGCGTGCCGGACACCGACACCTGGGCGCCGTCGGCGAGCGTGCCGCGCAGCGTGATCAGGTTGCGGTGCTCGGGGCTGTCGTGGTCGGTGACGAGCCGGACCTCGAGGCCCCGCTCGGCGGCCAGCAGCGGCGCGTTCACGTACGAGACGTTGTCCTCGACGACGTCGGCGAACACACCCTTGAGCGCGGCGAGCTCGAGCACCTTCACGTCGTACTGCGTGATCTCGCCGCGGACCTCGACGTCGAGCTGCTGCGCGACGCCGCCGGCCAGGGCGGTGAAGATCCGGCCGAGCTTCTCGGTCAGCGCGATACCGGGCCGGACGTCCTCGGCGATCACGCCGCCCTGGACGTTGACCGCGTCCGGCACCAGCTCGCCCGACAGCGCGAGCCGGACCGACTTCGCGACCGCGATCCCGGCCTTCTCCTGCGCCTCGTCGGTGGACGCGCCGAGGTGCGGCGTGACGACGACGTTCTCGAACTCGAACAGCGGCGAGTCCGTGCACGGCTCGCTCGCGAACACGTCCAGGCCGGCGCCGGCCACCCGCCCTTCCTTCAGAGCAGAGTAAAGCGCCTGCTCGTCGACGATGCCGCCGCGGGCCGCGTTCACGATGACGACCTCGGGCTTGACCTTGTGCAGCTGCTCGTCGCCGATCAGGCCGATGGTCTCCGGGGTCTTCGGCAGGTGCACCGAGATGAAGTCACTGGTCGCCAGCAGCTCGTCCAGGGTCGCGAGCCGGACGCCCATCTGCGCGGCCCGGCCGGCCTGCACGTACGGGTCGTAGGCGATCACGTTCATGCCGAAGGCGGCCAGCCGCTGCGCGACCAGGACGCCGATCTTGCCGAGGCCGACGATGCCGACGGTCTTCTCGAACAGCTCGACACCCGAGTACTTGCTGCGCTTCCACTCGCCCTTCTTCAGCGACTCGTTCGCGGCCGGGACCCGGCGCGCGGAGGCGAGCAGCAGCGCGACCGCGAGCTCGGCGGCGCTGACGATGTTGGAGGTCGGCGCGTTCACGACCATCACCCCGGCCTGGGTGGCAGCCTTCACGTCCACGTTGTCGAGGCCGACACCGGCCCGGGCGACGACCTTCAGGCGCTTGGCGGCGGCGAGTGCCTCGGCGTCCACCTTGGTGGCGCTGCGGATCAGGATGGCGTCGACGTCGGCGATGGCCGGGAGCAGCTCGGCGCGGTCGGCGCCGTTGGTGTGCCGGATCTCGAAGTCGGGGCCGAGCGCCTCGACGGTGGCCGGGCTGAGCTCTTCGGCGATCAGGACGACGGGCCGGGTTACGTCAGTCATGGAGGAATCTCCTGCAGAAGCGGTAGGGGCTCATCAAGAACAGAGCACCGCGCTGTGCCCGCTGAGTCGATGGTACCGCGTCGGTCGCGCGGCCCGCGCGGGCACCCGGATGCCGGTCAGTTCGTGTCGCAGGCGGGTGAGCCTCCCAACGCCTTGGTGGCATCGATGACCAGCTTGCCACGCGACCTGACCAGGGAGAACCTCGTGTCCAGCCGGCTGCAGTTCTGGCCGCCGGCGCCCTTCGCTTCGGGCGAGTACATCACGTTGTACGCCATCCGGACCGAGGACCCGTCCGGCGCCAGGTCGGTGATTCGCGGGTTGAAGAAGTACGTGGTCTGGTGCTTGTTCCGGTCCACGGCCTCGGTCATGCCTTTGGCGTACTTCGGCGAGTACAGCGCCTGCAGCGCCGCGAAGTCCTGCTGGTTCTCCAGCGTCAGATAGCCGGCGAGCAACTGCCGCGCCTCCTGTGCGAGCGGCGTACCGGCGACCTGCAGCTCCGGCGCGATGGCGCCCTGCGGACCGCGGGACTGCGCACAGTCCCCGAGAGTCCCGACCGTGACGCCGGACGGCGCCTGGGCGACGTATCCGCGGAGCTTGCTGAGCGCGACGATCGTGCTGGCCTGGACGGTGTCGCCGGTGACCAGTCCGACGAGCTCGCCGGACTTGCTGACGACCGGGCCGCCGAGCTTGGCCGCGTTCATGAACTGGCTCAGCGCCTCGGGGTCGGCCTCCGACCCGACCGCGTTGACGACCTGCTTGCCCGCGGCCGTGTAGCCGACCAGTGCGCGTTCGGCCTTCGGGTCGGGGTCCGCCTTCGGCAGCCGCAGCGGCGACTCGTCGAAGCCGATCGACTGCAGGATCGCGACGCCATCCGCGCTGGTGGCGAGCAGGTTGGCGCGCCGGATCCGGCCGTCCGGCGCCATCACGACGATGGACTTCGGCTGGTCGACCGCCGAGGTGGCGGTCAGGATCCGCCCGTTGTCGATCAGGACGCCGGACGCCTCACCGGTGCCGGCGCACGTGGTCGCGAGCACCCGGACGACGGCCGGGCCGGCCGACGCCAGCACCGCGGCGGTGTCGATGCGGAGGGTCTGCTGCCGGATGTACCAGCCCGCGCCGGCTCCGCCCGCGACGATCACCAGCAGGACTACGAACCCGGCCAGGACCCGGCCGAAGATCCACGGGCGGCGCGGCTGCGGCTCGGACGGGTGGGCCGGGCGGCGCGGGGTCTCCATCTGCGTGAGCGTCCCGGCGCCTGCCGGAACCCGCCGCGGCGGTCGCGGCAGCTCGCGACCGTCCATAGGAAACCTCCCCCATCACCCGCTCACAACGAACCCCTCACTGATTGTGCCAAAGAAAAGGGCCCGGACCACCACCTGGATGGTCCGGGCCCTGCACTGCGTGTTCGTCAGCGGGCGGCGCTGCCCTCGACGTAGTCCTCGTCGTGGGACTTGACCCACGCCATCAGGCCGCGCAGCTCCTTGCCGACGGCCTCGATCGGGTGCGCCTCGCTCTGCTTGCGGAACTCGGCGAACTCCGGCGCGCCGGCGTCCTGGTCGGCGATGAAGCGGGCCGCGAAGGTGCCGTCGGTGATGTCGCCGAGGACCTCCTTCATCCGGGCCTTCACCGACGCGTCGATGATCCGCGGGCCGGACACGTAGTCGCCGTACTCGGCGGTGTCGGAGACCGACCAGCGCTGCTTGGCGATGCCGCCTTCGTAGATCAGGTCGACGATCAGCTTGAGCTCGTGCAGGCACTCGAAGTACGCGACCTCGGGCTGGTAGCCGGCCTCGGTCAGCGTCTCGAAGCCGGCCTGGATCAGCGCCGACACGCCACCGCAGAGGACCGCCTGCTCACCGAACAGGTCGGTCTCGGTCTCCTCGGTGAAGGTGGTCTTGATACCGCCGGCGCGCAGGCCGCCGATGCCCTTGGCGTACGACAGGGCCAGGTCCCAGGCCTTGCCGGTGGCGTCCTGCTCGACCGCGACCAGCACCGGGACGCCGCGGCCCTCGGAGTACTCACGGCGGACCAGGTGACCCGGGCCCTTCGGGGCGACCATGAACACGTCGACACCCGCCGGCGGCTTGATGTAGCCGAACCGGATGTTGAAGCCGTGACCGAAGACCAGCGCGTCGCCGTCGACCAGGTTCGGCTCGATGGCCTCGGTGTAGAGCTTGCGCTGGGCCGGGTCCGGCGCCAGGACGACGATCACGTCGGCCTCCTCGCAGGCCTCGGCCGGCGTGACGACCCGCAGGCCCTGGGCCTCGGCCTTGGCGCGGCTCTTCGAGCCCTCGGGCAGGCCGACGCGGACGTCGACGCCGGAGTCGCGCAGCGAGAGCGCGTGGGCGTGGCCCTGGGAGCCGTAGCCGAGCACGGCCACGTGCCGGCCCTGGATCACCGACAGGTCGGCGTTGTCGTCGTAGAACATTTCAGCAGCCACTTCGGGCACTTCTCCTTAGTGTTGATTCGGTACGGCGGCGGCGGTACGGCCCGGCGGCGGCGCCGGTACCGGGTGCGAAGGCTGGCGATCAGCGGGTCGCGCCTGCACGTTCGGGGGTCCGGACTGGACGTGCGGCGGCGGCACCGGGACCGGTCGCAGGGTGCGGTCGGAGATGGAGCGGCTGCCCCGGCCGATCGCCACCATGCCGGACTGCACCAGCTCGCGGACGCCGAACGGTTCCAGCACCCGGAGCATGGCTTCGAGCTTCTCGGGATTGCCGGTCGCCTCGATGGTGATCGCGTCCGGCGCCACGTCGACCACCTTCGCACGGAACAGCTGGACGGTCTCCAGCACCTGTCCGCGGGTCAGGGTGTCCGCCTTGACCTTGACCAGCAGCAGTTCGCGCTGGACGGTCTGCGTTGGCTCGAGTTCGACGATCTTGATCACGTTGACGAGCTTGTTGAGCTGCTTGGTGATCTGCTCCAGAGGCTGCTCGTCCACGCTGACCGCGATGGTCATCCGGGACACCTCGGGGTGCTCGGTCGGACCGACCGCGAGGGAGTCGATGTTGAACCCGCGACGCGAGATCAGCGCCGCCACCCGGGCGAGCACACCGTGCTTGTTCTCGACCAGGATCGACAAAGTGTGCTTACTCATCACAGTTCCTCGCTGTCCCAGGTCGGGGCCATGTCGCGGGCGATCTGGATCTCGTCGTTGCTGACGCCGGCGGCGACCATCGGCCACACCATCGCGTCGCGGTGCACCACGAAGTCGACGACCACGGGCGCGTCGTTGACCGCCATCGCCTTCTCGATCGTCGCGTCGACCGAGTCCTTGTCCGAGCAGCGCAGCCCGACGCCGCCCATCGCCTCGGCGAGCTTGGCGAAGTCCGGGATCCGGGCCGAGTGCAGGTCGGTGTTGGAGTAGCGCTTGTCGTAGAACAGCGTCTGCCACTGCCGGACCATCCCCAGCGACTGGTTGTTGATCACGGCAACCTTGATCGGGATGCCCTCGAGCGCGCAGGTGACGAGCTCCTGGTTGGTCATCTGGAAGCAGCCGTCGCCGTCGATCGCCCAGACGGTCTTGTCCGGCCGCGCGACCTTGGCGCCCATCGCGGCCGGCACCGCGTACCCCATGGTGCCGAGACCGCCGGAGTTCAGCCAGTGGCCGGGCTTCTCGAAGGGCAGGAAGTGCGCGGACCACATCTGGTGCTGGCCGACGCCCGCGGTGTAGACGGCGTCCGGTCCGGCGATCTCGCCGATCCGCTTGATCACGTGCTGCGGCGACAGCGTGCCGTCCTCGGGCTCGTCGTACCCGAGCGGGTAGCGCGCACGGACCGCGTCGAGCTGCTTGCGCCACGCGTCGTACGACGGGGTGCGGCCGGTGTTCGCGATCTCGGTGCGCAGCGCCGCGATCAGGTCGGTGATGACCTGCTTGCAGTCGCCGACGATCGGCACGTCGGCGGCGCGGTTCTTGCCGATCTCGGCCGGGTCGATGTCGGCGTGGATGACCTTCGCCTCGGGCGCGAACGAGTCGAGCCGGCCGGTCACGCGGTCGTCGAAGCGGGCCCCGAGGCAGACCAGCAGGTCGGACCGCTGCAGCGCGCCGACGGCGGACACCGAGCCGTGCATGCCGGGCATCCCGAAGTGCAGCTCGTGGGTGTCCGGCAGGGCGCCGCGGGCCATCAGCGTGGTGACGACGGGGATGCCGAGCAGCTCGGCGAGCTCCTTGAGCTCGGCGCTGGCCTGCGCACGGATCACGCCGCCGCCGACGTACAGCACCGGCTTCTCGGCCGCGGCGATCAGGCGGGCCGCCTCACGCACCTGCTTGGGGTGCGGGCGGGTCACCGGCCGGTAGCCGGGCAGCGAGAGCTCGGTCGGCCACTGGAAGTCGACGCCCTTGGTCTGCATCGCGTCCTTGGTCACGTCGACCAGCACCGGGCCGGGCCGGCCGGTGGAGGCGATGTGGAAGGCCTCTGCGATCGTGGTGGCGATCTCGTCCGGGTCGTTGACCAGGAAGTTGTGCTTGGTGATCGGCATCGTGATGCCGCGGATGTCGGCCTCCTGGAAGGCGTCGGTGCCGATCGCGGCGCTCGCGACCTGACCGGTGATCGCCACCAGCGGCACCGAGTCCATGTACGCGTCGGCGATCGGGGTGACGAGGTTCGTCGCGCCCGGTCCCGAGGTGGCCATACAGACGCCGACCTTGCCGGACGCCGCGGCGTACCCCTGGGCGGCGTGGCCGGCGCCCTGCTCGTGACGTACCAGGATGTGGCGGATCTGGGTCGAGTCGAGCATCGGGTCGTACGCCGGGAGGATCGCGCCACCCGGGATGCCGAAGACGGTGTCGACGCCGGCATGTTCCAGTGCGCGGATCAGAGCCTGTGCCCCGGTCAGCTGCTCACTCATGAGTGCCTTCCCTCAGTCAGTCACGCGGTTTTGCCCAAAAAAGCTGCACTGCTCGCGACCGATCCATCCTCGCTCGTGGTCGTTCCCGCCGCGCTACTGGGTCGCAGATAGTCGCATTGGCAACAAAAAACCCCTTCCGCCGGGTTGGCTGAAGGGGCGCGCTCGACTCTGTGGTCGCGTCAGTCGGCGCGCCGCACAAGTACGAGGAGAATCGATCGCATGTAGGCATTATTCGCCGACAACCGGCGACCGGGTCAAGTTAGGCTCGCCCGTGTCTCAATATCTGGGACAACCGTCTTACGATCAGCGGGTCGGTAACTTGATGCCGCCGCAATGGCTCTGCGAGGTTAATCAGTCACATACTGAGGTCGCGCGCTCGAAGGTTTCCACCGCCCCCTCTCCCGATCGGAGTGACCCACACCTGGGGCCAGGGCAAGGGCCGCACGCATGACGGCGACACCGGCATGCAGCCCGGTGACATCGTGCTCTACGGCACCGGCCCGGACACCACCGACACCAGCGTGCACACCGGCGTGGTCGTTGCCGTCGGCACCGACGGCAGGATCACCACGGTCGAGGGCAACTCGGGCAACGAGGTGCGCAAACACGGGCCGTTCGACCCGCAGCACGCCGAGAACGCCGGCCGTCCCGCCGACATCTACGCCTGGGTCTCCGCGGTCTGATCCCCTGATCGAGCCGGTGCGGCACTCGTCCCCCGCACCGGCTCCCCGATATTCCTGGTCCGCGGCCGACGCGGCTGCCTAGCATGCGATACGTGACTGACGATCCGTACGGCGACGAGCAGCTGGTGCATCTGTACGACCTGGACAACCCGCCGGGCGACGACCACGCCTACTACCGGTCGCTGGCCGAGGGCACGACGAAGGTCATCGACTTCGGCTGCGGTACCGGTCTCCTCACCCGGTCCCTCGTCGCGCCGGGTCGCGCGGTGATCGGCATCGACCCGAGCCCGACGATGCTCGGCTACGCACGCCGCCAGCCGGGCGCCGAGGCGGTCACCTGGATCGACGGCGACCATCACGTGGTCGAGCCGAGCGGCGACGCGGATCTCGTGGTCAGCAGCGGCAACACGATGATGCACGTCGCGGAACACCAGGCGTCGGTGACGGCGCTCGCCGCCGCGCTGCGTCCCGGTGGGATGTTCGCGTTCGAGTCGCGCAATCCGGCGGCCCGCGCGTGGGAGCAGTGGACGAGCGACGCGACGTACGGCGAGCGCGACACGGCGGCCGGACATCTGAAGGAGTGGCTCGAGCTGATCGAGATCGCCGGCGGGCGCGTGGTGTTCGATGCCCACAACGTCTTCCCGGACGGCCACGACGCGGTCTACCGCAACGTCTTGTACTTCCGGACGGCCGACGAGATCACGGCCGATCTGCGGCAGGCCGGGTTCAGCGGCGTGACGATCGAGAGCGGATGGCACGGGCAGCCGCTGACCGCGGACGCGCCGATGCTCGTCGTCCGCGCCACGAAGTAGTCTGGCCCCACCGCGACTGGCGAGGGTGGATCACCACCAGGGAGCGAACTACAGGGCGTCGTCCGCCTGGGCGCCTCCGATCGACTCGGAGGTCCCGATGCGCCTGCGGTACGGAACGAATCCTCATCAGACGGCTGCTGTCGAGCACCCGCCGTTCACGGTGGTCGCGGGCGAACCGTCGTACATCAACATCCTCGACGCCCTGACCGGATGGCAGTTGGTGCGCGAGGCCACGGAGACGCTCGGTAGGCCGGCGGCGGCGTCGTACAAGCACGTCTCGCCCGCCGGCGCGGCACTCGGCGAGACCGTGGCGGCGGCGTACGCCCGGGCCCGGGACGCCGATCCCAAGTCGTCGTACGGCGACTTCGTGGCGGTCTCGCATCCGGTCGACCTGGAGCTGGCGGCGGTGCTGAAGCGGGTCGTCTCGGACGGGATCATCGCGCCCGGTTACGACGAGGGCGTCGTCGAGATCCTGGCCGCGAAGAAGCGCGGGACCTACCTGGTGCTCGAGGTCGACCCGGAGTTCGAGCCGCCGGCCGAGGAGGTACGCGAGATCTTCGGCGCGCGGCTGACGCAGGAGCGCGACGCGCTGCCGGTGCCGCGCGACCTCCCCGACGACGCCGTGCTCGGCCTGATCGTCGCCCGCTACACCCAGTCGAACACCGTGGTGATGGTGAAGGACGCGGTGGCGATCGGCATCGGCGCCGGCCAGCAGTCCCGGGTCGACTGCACCCGCCTGGCCGGCGAGAAGGCCGCACTCTGGTGGTCCCGCCGCTCGGACGAGCCGCTCACCGGCGTCACGATGGTGTCCGACGGCGTACTCCCCTTCAGCGACAACGTCGACGAGGCGCAGCGGTACGGCGTCACGCACATCGTGGAGCCCGGCGGGTCGATCCGGTCCGGCGAGGTCGCGACGGCGTGCGCCGAGCGAGGCATCCGCCGGACCGTGACCGGTGTCCGGCTGTTCCGGCACTGATCAGGGAGCCGAGCCCACCTTCTCCCGTGGCGCCGGGGGCGCCGGCGGCGATCCGCCCTCGAGCTGGATGTCGGGCACGATCCGGTCCAGCCAGCGCGGCAGCCACCAGGCGCGCGGGCCGAGCAGCGTCATCACGGACGGGACCAGGATCATCCTGACGATGCTGGCGTCGATCAGCACGGCCACGGCCATGCCGACCGCCAGCATCTTCACCGTCGGGTCGTCGTCCTGGACGAAGCTCAGGAAGACCACGATCATGATCGCGGCCGCCGTGGTGATCACCCGCGCGGTCGCGCCGATCCCGATCGCGACCGCGCGGTGGCTGTCCCCGGTCGCGATCCAGGCCTCGTGCACCCGGGACAGCAGGAACACCTCGTAGTCCATCGAGAGCCCGAACACGATCGCGAACATCAGCATCGGCACGAACGACGGGATCGGCACCAACTCGTCGATCCCGACCAGCGACGATCCCCAGCCCCACTGGAAGACCGCGACGATCACGCCGTACGCGGCCCCGACCGACAACAGGTTGAGGATCGCCGCCTTCACGCCGATCAGCAGCGAGCGGAACGCGACCGTCAGCAGCACGAAGGCGAGCAGCACCACGGCCCCGATCAGCCACGGCATCCGGCTGCCCACCTTCTCGGTGAAGTCGACGTACCCGGCGGTGGTGCCGACGACGTACGTCGGTTCCTTCTGGCCGGGCAGCACGTCGTCACGGATCCAGTTGACCAGGTCCTCGGTATCGGCCGACGACGGCGACGTGGTCGGGACGACGTTGATGATCGCGGTGGTCCCGGCGCTGTTCGTGCTCGGCTGCTGGACGGCGGCCACGCCCGGGGTCTTCTGCAGCGTCGAAGCCAGGCCGCTGAGCACCGACTGCTTGTCGGCCGCACTCACCGACTCCAGTTGGACGACGACCGTCAGCGGACCGTTGGCTCCCGGGCCGAATCCCTGCGCGATCAGGTCGTACGCCTTCCGGCTGGAGTCCTGGGCCGGGTCGGTGCCGGCGTCGAGCTGGCCGAGGTTCATCGACAGCAGCGGGATCGACAGGATGAGCAGCACCAGCGTCGCGGCAATGCCGAACGGCCACGGCCGGGCGCTCACCTTGCGGCCCCAGCGCGCGAACGCACTCCGCTCGTGCGCGGCGTCGCGGAGTTCGTGTTCCTCCGCACGATGCGCGGCGACCGCAGAATCGTCCGGGAGAGCGGCCTCGAGTTCGCGTTCCTCGGTGAGGTGGTGCCGGTCCTTGCGGTTCAGGACCTTCAGGTTCGCGAGCCCCAGCAGCGCGGGGATCAGCGTCAGGGCGGCCAGCACCGTGACCGCGACCACGATCGCCGACGACAGCCCGAGCGCGCCGACGAACGGTACGCCGGACACGTACAGACCGAGGATCGCGATCACGACCGTCCCACCGGCGACCACGATGGCCGCACCGGAGGTGGACGCGGCCCGTCCCGCCGACTCGCGGACGCTCATCCCGTCCTCCAGCTGCTCGCGATGGCGCGACACCAGGAAGAGTCCGTAGTCGATCGCGACCCCGAGGCCGAGCAAGGTCGCGACCGTCGGCGCGGACACCGGGAACGTCTTCACCGCCGCCAGCAGACCGAGGATCGCCAGTCCGCCGCCTACGCTGAAGACTGCCGACAGCAGCGGCAGTCCGGCCGCGACGACGGACCGGAACATCAGGAACAGCAGCACCAGCGCGAGCAGGAGACCGATCGCCTCCGAGGGCAGGTCGTCGGCCTGTTTGCCGATCTGACCGGCGCCGCCGCCGTACTCGACCTGGAGGCCGGCCGCGCGGGCCGGCTCGACCGCCGCGTCGAGTTTGTCGAGGTACGAGCTGTCGAGTGAGGCCGGGACCACCGAGAACGAGACCGGCGCGTTGACGATGCCTCCGTCCTTGGAGATGTACGCCGTCTGCGAGGTCGCCAGCGGGTCGACGGCGCTGACCACGTCGGGCAGCTTCGCGACGGCGTCCATCGACGACTTGACCTGCGCGGAGTGTTCGGCCACCGTGCCGGTCTTCGCGTGGAACACGATCGAGCCCGAATAGCCGCCGGCGGTGCTGAAGTCCTTGTTCAGGATGTTCAAACCAGCGGATGACTCACTGCCCGGAACCGTGTAGTTGTTGGAATAGGTGCCGCCGAACGCACCCTTGAGCACGAACAGCGCGACGACGGCCACCAGCCAGCCGCCGATCACGAGCCAATGGAAATGTGCCGCCCCGCGACCGAGGCGGTGCAGAAATGCATGCATGAGGTGCCCCTCCCCCCGGGCACCCCCCAGGCGACGGCCCAGCCGCCGGCCCCCACCCGCGAATCTAGGTCGGCCGGGACAGGGTCACAACCCCTCGGCGCCGACGGTCACAGCCTGTCCTCATCCGCTGGCGTTGAGCAGGTAGGAGCCGGAGGCAACGGCTTTGCGGACCTCGGCGGCCGTTCGGTCCGGGTCGAGCCGGGTGGTGTCGAGCGCGTGCGGCTCCAGCGCGCCGAGGTCGGCGAACGCGCCGTGCAGCCCGGTGAGGGCGTCGGCGTCGGTCAACTCGGGCTGGGGCCGGGCTTGTCCGCGCTGCAGCGTCGTCCCGAGGTCCGGGCGCAGGACGACGTACGACATCGCCCACTCCCCCGCTGCCGCGGCCGCACGGAACGGGGCGAGGAACCACGGGCCGATGATGCCGTCGACCACCACGTCGTACCCGCCGCGCGCATAGACGGCGACGGTGGCGACGATCGCCTCGACGACCACCTCGTTCTGGCGTTCCGCACCGGGCAGGTACGGCGCGACGAAGCCGGTCCGGATACCGCGGTAGAACTCGTCGGTGGTCAGGTGCATCGTGGGCCGTGGCGCGTCGGTCGCGACGAGTCGCGCCACGGTCGTCTTGCCGGAGCCGGACGGCCCGGTCAGCAGGAGGACGTTGCTCATGCCGCCCGACGCTAACCAAGCGGCGCCCGGAAGTGCAGTCTTTTGTTTTCCCGCGCTGTCAGCCGCCCGCGACGCTGGGCAGGATCAGTAGCTCGTCGCCGTCGTCGAGCGGCGTCCCCAGACCGTCGAGATCGCGGATGTTGTCGTCGCCCAGGTAGATGTTGACGTGCCGGCGGATCGCCCCCTGCTCGTCGGTCAGCCGCCGGCGCAGCGGTGCGTCGAGCGCGGCGAACGCCTCGGCCACGGTCCGCGCCTCGACCTCGACGCGCTCGGCGCCGCCCGCGAACGGCCGGAGCACCGTGGGCAGCCGGACGCCGATCACCCGACCACCGCGGCGCGCACGGTCAGGACGTCGGGCAGGTGCCGCGCGACCTCGACCCAGCCGTCGCCGGCGTCGGGGCTCGCGTAGACACAGCCGTCCCGCGTGCCGACGTACACCCCGGCGGGATCGGCGGTGTCGGTGGACATCGCGTCCCGCAGCACCGGGACGTAGGAGACGTCGGGCAGTCCGGCCGACAGCGGCTCCCAGGTGGCGCCGGCGTCCCGGGACCGGAAGACCCGGCACTGCGCGCCGGTGGGAATCCGGTTCGCGTCCGCGACCAGCGGGAACACGTACACGGTCTCGGGCTCGTGCGGGTGCACCACGATCGGGAACCCGAAGTCCGACGGCAGGCCGTCCGCGATCGACGTCCAGACCGCGCCGCCGTCGTCCGAGCGGTACACGCCGTGGTGGTTCTGCGCGAACAGCCGCTCCGGTGCGTCGGGGTGCGCGGCCAGCTTGTGGACGCACTGGCCGAACTCCGGATACGGGTCCGGGAAGAACTTCGCCTGGATCCCCTGGTTCGCCGGGGCCCAGGTCGCACCGCCGTCGGTGGTCCGGTAGACCCCGCCGGTGGACATCGCCACACTCACCCGGTCGGGATCGGTCGGATGCGGCACCACGGTGTGGATCGCCGCGCCGCCGAACCCGGCGCCCCACTCCGACCGGTGCGGGTGGTCCCACAGACCGCGGACCAGCTCGAACGTCACCCCGCCGTCGGTCGACTTCCACAGCGCCTGTGGCTCGGACCCGGCGTACACGACGCCCGGCTGACCGGGCGGTCCCGGCTGGATCTGCCAGACCCGCTCCAGCGACGCGTCGGCGTCCTCCGGGAACCCGATCGAGCCCTCCGGCGGCTCCGCCCAGCTCTTGCCGAGGTCGTCGGAGTGGAAGACCGCCGGCCCCCAATGCTCGCTGGTGCCGCCGACGAACAGCCGAGGCCGGTCGCCGCGGGTGTCGATGCCCACGGCGTACACGCCCTGCATCTCGAACTCGGGCACCGGCCCGTCCAGCTGCCAGTCCTTGCGGGCAGCGTCGCTCCGGCCGATCCAGAGCCCCTTCTTGGTACCGATCAGCAGTACGGCCTCGGACATCGTCGTCCTCCTCCTAGCCTGTTCTAGCGTGGCGGGCCAGCCACCACGTTGATCAACGGTTCCCCGGACGCGTAGCGCTGCAACTGCGCACGCACCAGCCGCGCGACCCGCGGCGCGAACGCCGTCGAGGCGCCGCCGCGGTGCGGGTTGATCAGCACATTCGGAGCAGACCACAGCGGATGTCCGGCGGGCAACGGCTCCGGGTCGGTCACGTCGAGCGCGGCCCGGATCCGGCGCGTCCCGAGCTCGGTGAGCAGCGCGTCGGTGTCGACGACGACGCCGCGGGCGACGTTCACCAGCAGGGCGCCGTCCTTCATCGAGGCCAGGAACTTGGCGTCCACCATCCGCTTGGTCTCCGGCGTCGCGGGGGTCAGCAGCACGACGACGTCGGCGCGCGGCAACAGCTCGGGCAGCTCCGCGATCGGGTGCACGCCGTCCCGCGCCCTCCGGGCGACCCGGATCACGTCGCACTCGAACCCGGTCAGCCGCCGCTCGAGCGCCTCGCCGATCGCGCCGTACCCGAGGATCAGCACCGTGCGGTCGGCGAGCGAGTCGTCGACCTCGTCGTACGACCCCGGCCAGACCTGGCGCTCCTGGTCACGGACCGCACGCGGCAGGTTCCGGAACGACGCGAGGATGAGCCCGACCGCCAGCTCGGCCGTCGACGCGTCGTGCACGCCGCGCGCGTTGCACAGGGTGACGCCGTCGGCGAGCCGCGACTGCGCGTGCTCGAACCCGGCCGTCTGCAGCTGCACGACCTTCAGCGCCGGCATGTCGCGGACGACGTCGAACACGTCACCGCCGCCCATATAGCTCGGCACGTAGAACTCGACCTCGTCGAGCGACGTGGGCCGCTCGCCGCCGGCATAGAAGTCCACGTCGAACCCGTCGGGCACCCCGCCGAGGAACCTGGCGGGGTCCTCCCACGGAAGCCATGCCTTCACCACGTCAACCATGCGTTTCAACCTACTCGGGATCGTGGACAGTTTTGAACTCCGGTGCCACGGAGCGGCCGTCGTCGTACTCTGGATCGGTGCCTTCGACATCGGACAGGGCGGTCGTGGTCGCGCACGATCAGGCCGTCGGGCGACTGCGGGAGTCGTACGAACTGATCCCGCCGGGCGAGCCCGTCCGGCTGGCCAAGCGCAGCTCGAACCTGTTCCGGCCGCGGGACGCGGTCGACCGTCCGGGGCTGGACGTGTCGAAGCTGACCGGGGTCCTCGGCATCGACCCGGCCGCCCGCACGGCCGACGTCCAGGGCATGTGCACCTACGAGGACCTGGTCGCGGCGACCCTTCCGTACGGCCTGATGCCGATGGTGGTGCCGCAGCTGAAGACGATCACGCTCGGCGGCGCGGTGACCGGGCTCGGCATCGAGTCGTCGTCGTTCCGCGCCGGCCTGCCGCACGAGTCCGTGCTCGAGCTGGACATCCTCACCGGCGCCGGCGACGTGGTCACGGCGCGGCCTTCCGGCGAGCACGCGGACCTGTTCCGGATGTTCCCGAACTCCTACGGCACGCTCGGGTACGCCACCCGGCTGCGCATCGAGCTCGACCGCATCTCGCCGTACGTCGCACTCCGGCACGTCCGGCTCGGCCTGGACGAGCTCGCGCCGGCCATCGACGAGATCGTTGCCTCTGGCACGTACGACGGTGAACCGGTGCACTTCGTCGACGGCGTCGCGTTCAGCCCGTCGGAGGCGTACCTGACCCTCGGCCGCAACAGCGACGCGGCGATCCGCACCAGCGACTACACAGGTCAGCAGATCTACTACCGTTCGATCCAGCAGCGGCAGCGGGACTTCCTCACCGCCCACGATTACCTGTGGCGCTGGGACACCGACTGGTTCTGGTGCTCGAGGGCGTTCGGCGCGCAGCAGCCCGTCGTACGGCGGTTGTGGCCTCGCCGCTGGCGGCGCAGCGACGTGTTCCACAAGATCGTCGGCTTCGAGAACCGGCACCATGTCGCCGCCCGGCTGAACCGCCGCCGCGGTCATGCGGACCGCGAGCGCGTGGTGCAGGACGTGGAGATCCCGGTCGCGCGGCTGGCGGAGTTCCTGCGCTGGTTCGACGCGAACGTGAGCATGCGGCCCGTCTGGCTCTGCCCGTTGCGACTGCGCGGCGCGGCGTCCTGGCCGCTGTATCCACTGAAGCCCGGCGAGACGTACGTCAACGTCGGTTTCTGGGGCACCGTACCGATCGCGCCGGGCGCCGCCGACGGCGACGTGAACCGGCGGATCGAGGCCGCCGTCACCGACTTCGGCGGCCACAAGTCGCTGTACTCCGACGCCTACTACGACCGTGAGACCTTCGACCGGCTCTACAACGTCGCAGCGCTGGACGTGGTGAAGAAACGGTACGACCCGGACGCCCGGCTCACCGGGCTCTACGAAAAGGCGGTGACGCGCCGATGACGACGCTCGCGACCCAGCAGGTATCGATCGCCGAAGCCCTTACGGCCGTGATTCCGGACGGTCTGCCGTTCCGGTTCTCGGCGTACGACGGCAGCGAGGCCGGGCCCTCGGACTCGCCCATTCACATGCATCTGGCCAACGAGCGCGGGCTGTCGTACATCCTGACCGCGCCCGGCGATCTCGGGATGGTCCGCGCGTACGTGATGGGCGACCTGGAGATCACCGGCGTCCACCCCGGCAACCCGTACGATCTGATGCGGCTGATCCTCGATCAGTTCCACTTCCACCGGCCGAAGGCCGCCGAGGCCGTCCGGATCCTCCGCAGCCTTGGGTGGAGCCACCTGAAGCCGCCGCCTCCCCCGCCGCAGGAGCACCTGCCCAAGTGGCGGCGTACCTTCGAGGGGCTGCGGCACTCGAAGGCGCGGGACAAGTCCGCGATCCACCACCACTACGACGTGTCGAACACGTTCTACGAGTGGGTGCTCGGGCCGTCGATGACGTACACGTGCGCGGTCTACCCGACCGCGGACGCCACGCTGGAAGAGGCGCAGTTCGAGAAGTACGACCTGGTCGCGCGCAAGCTCGACCTGAAGCCGGGCATGCGGCTGCTCGACGTCGGCTGCGGGTGGGGCGGCATGGTGCGGCATGCGGCCCGCGAGTACGGCGTCACCGCGCTGGGCGTCACGCTGTCCGCGGCGCAGGCCGAATGGGCCGCGCAGGCGATCAAACGGGACGGGCTGGAGGACCGCGCCGAGGTGCGGTTCCTGGACTACCGCGACGTTCCCGAGTACGACTTCGACGCGATCAGCTCGATCGGCCTGACCGAGCACATCGGCGTCCGGAACTACCCGTCGTACTTCGGTTTCCTGCACAGCCGGCTCAAGCCGGGCGGCCGGCTGCTCAACCACTGCATCACCCGGCCGGACAACCGGTTCCGCAACACCGGGGCGTTCATCGACCGCTACATCTTCCCCGACGGCGAACTGATCGGCTCCGGCCGCATCATCACCGAGGCCCAGGACGCCGGCTTCGAGGTCCGCCACGAGGAGAACCTCCGCGAGCACTACGCCCTCACCCTCACCGCCTGGAACGAAAACCTGGTCGCCCACTGGGACGAGGCCGTCGCCGAGGTCGGCCACCCCACCGCGAAGATCTGGGGCCTCTACCTAGCCGCCAGCCGAGCCGGCTTCGAACACAACACCATCCAACTCCACCAGGTCCTCGCCGTAAAACCCGACCGCCGCGGCAACTCCCACTTCCCGCTGCGACCTACCTGGTGACTCATACGCCGGGCGCATCAAGTCCTGCCGCGTCCGGCGTGCGGTCTCTCGAATTGATTGCAGGTCGGGTCATTCCGGCGGTGCGGGCTGGTGGTTGTCGCTAGCTTGGGGGCAGGGCTAGTGGAGGAGATTCGCGTGCGCGGTCGGGCTGCGGTGGTGGTGGCGGCGTTGGCGTTGGTGGTGGGGTGTTCGGAGGACTCGTCGTCGGGGGCGGGTACGGCGCCGGCGACTGTCAGCTCGGGTACGGCCAGCGGGGCTGTGGGGGCGGTGAAGTTGACGGTGGCTTCGACGGTGGCGACGGGGATCGAGGTGCCGTGGGGGTTGGCGTTTCTGCCGGACAAGAGTGCGTTGGTGGCGGAGCGGGATTCGGGGAAGATCAAGCGGATCGCCGACGGGCAGGTGAGTGACGTCGGTGCGGTGGATGGCGTGAACCCGTCGTCCGAAGGTGGGTTGCTCGGGCTCGCGGTGGATCCGGGGTATCCGGGGAAGCCGTACATCTACGCCTATTACTCGGGTGGCGACGACAACCGGATCGCGCGGATCACCTACCAGAGCGGGAAGTTGTCGGACCAGCAGGTGATCCTCGAGGGGATTCCGGCCGCGGCGATCCACAACGGCGGGCGGCTGCGGTTCGGTCCGGACGGGTTCCTGTACGCCGGGACCGGCGACGGGTCGGACCGGCCGAACTCGCAGAACGACGACTCGCTCGGCGGGAAGATCCTGCGGATCACCACCGAGGGCAAGGCCGCGCCGGGCAACCCGGACGGGCGGGTGTGGATCACCAAAGGCCACCGCAACGTCCAAGGGCTCGCGTTCGACGGCGACCAGTTGTACGCCGCGGAGTTCGGGCAGAACACCTGGGACGAGCTGAACGCGATCACCCCCGGCTCGAACTACGGCTGGCCGGCCGCGGAGGGCATCAGCGGGCTCGACGGCATGACCGACCCGATCGCGCAGTGGCACACGGCCGACGCGTCGCCGTCCGGGATCGCGTTCGCCAAGGGGTACATCTTCATGGCGTCGTTGCGCGGCCAGCGGCTCTGGGCGATCCCGGTCGCGGGCGGCAAGCGGGTCGGTGAGCCGCAGGCGTTCTTCACCAACCAGTACGGGCGTTTGCGCACGGTCGAGACCGCACCGGACGGGTCGTTGTGGGTGACCACGTCGAACACCGACGGCCGCGGCGACCCCCGCGACGGCGACGACCGGATCCTGCGCGTGACGATCGGCACCTCCTGAGCAGAAGTCAACCGTTTCAGCTCTTCGGTCGTCTGGTACTTGTTGGAAGGAAACGACCTGAGGAGGAGATCGGTATGCCGACCGGCCAGGCGTCTGGCGTCCCCAGCAGCGTGATCGCATCGGTGAGCAGATTCGACGATGCTCAACGAACAGTCGAGTACCTCAGAAGCTACGGGATGACAGCGGCCAACCTGGAGATCGTCGGCGCCGGACTCCGGCAGGCCACCAGACGCAGAACCGTCCCGGCCGTGAGGCTCACCCTGGTCAGTGCCGCGCACGGCGCGCTTCTCGGCGTACTCGCGGCGGTCTTCGTCACTCTGGTGGCCGAGACGACGCTGAACGGTCTCGCCGTTGTGGTGTGGGGGTTTGTGTACGGCGTACTCGTCGGGGCGCTCGGAGGGCTGTTCCGCGGGCTGGTCCGTAATCGCCCGGAAGCCGTGACCACCGAGGTCCTGCCGACCCGCTACGAGGTCCGCTGCACGGCCGAGGAACTGTCGGTCGCCCAGACCCTGCTCGCGGATGCGGCCGACGTCGACGACGGCCGAGTCGAGCGCACCGTGATCGCCGACGCCCCGCATCCGGGGCAACAGCAGCGCGACGCCGCCTGACCATCTGAGGGGTCAACCCTTCGGATGGCCGGTTGCGGACGATGATTCTCAGGTGCCAACCGGCCATCTCGGGGGTTGACCCCCGAGATGGCCGGTCAGGTGGCGGGTGAGAGTCAGATGCCCAGCTTCTCGTTGAGGAGTTGGCGGACCTTGGCGGCGTCTGCTTGGCCGCGCATGTCCTTCATGACCGCGCCGATGAGGGCGCCGGCGGCGGCGGGTTTGCCGGAGTTGACCTTTTCGACCACGTCGGGGTTGGCGGCGATGGCGCGGTCGATCGCCTCCAGGAGGGCGGAGTCGTCGGAGACCAGGGCCAGGCCGCGCTTCTCGATGATCTCGGCCGGGGTGCCCTCGCCGGCGAGCAGGCCTTCGAAGACCTGGCGGGCGAGCTTGTCGTTCAGCGTGCCGTCGTCGACGAGCTTCTGGACCTCGGCGACCTCGGCGGGGCCGACGCCGAGCGCGTCGAGCTCCTGACCGGACTCGTTCGCCGAGCGGGCCAGCTCACCCAGCCACCACTTCTTCGCGGCGGCCGGCGTGACACCGAGCTCGACCGTCGCGACGATCGGCTCGAGCGCGTTGCCGTTGATGACGTCGCGCATCTCGAGGTCGGTGAAACCCCAGTCCTGCTGCAGCCGCGCCCGCCGGACCGACGGGGCCTCGGGCAGCGTCCCGCGCAGCTCCTCCACCCACTCGCGCGACGGCGCGACCGGGACCAGGTCGGGCTCCGGGAAGTACCGGTAGTCGTCCGCGTCGGACTTCTCCCGGCCGGACGTGGTGATGCCGGTGTCCTCGTGCCAGTGCCGGGTCTCCTGCAGGATCTTGCCGCCGGACGACAAGATCGCCGCCTGCCGGGTGATCTCGTAGGTGATCGCGCGCTCGACCGAACGGAACGAGTTCACGTTCTTGGTCTCGGTCCGCGTGCCCAGAGCAGTGGAACCGTGCGGCTTCAGCGAGACGTTCGCGTCGCAACGGAGCGAGCCCTGGTCCATCCGGACGTCCGAGACGTCCAGCGACAGCAGCAGATCGCGCAGCATGCTCACATACGCCCGGGCGACCGCAGCTGCCTTCGCCGGCGGGACCTCGATCGTCTTGGTGACGATCTCGATCAGCGGGATGCCGGCCCGGTTGTAGTCGACCAGCGAGTGCGAGGCGCCGTGGATCCGGCCGGTCGCGCCGCCGACGTGGGTGGACTTGCCGGTGTCCTCCTCCATGTGCGCGCGCTCGATCTCGATCCGGTATGTCTCGCCGTCGACGACGACCTCGGTCCAGCCGTTGAACGCGATCGGCTCGTCGTACTGCGAGGTCTGGAAGTTCTTCGGCATGTCCGGGTAGAAGTAGTTCTTCCGGGCGAACCGGCACCACTCGGCGATCTCGCAGTTCAGCGCCAGGCCGATCCTGATCGCGGACTCGACCGCCTTCGCGTTCACCACCGGCAGCGCGCCGGGCAGACCGAGGCAGACCGGGCAGGTCTGGGTGTTCGGCGGCGCGCCGAACTCGGTCGGGCAGCCGCAGAACATCTTCGACTTCGTGTTCAGCTCGACGTGGACCTCGAGGCCCATCACCGGGTCGTACTGCGCCAGCGCGTCGTCGATCTCGAGGACCTCGGCAGTCATCGGGTCACCTCCAGCTCCGGAGCCTTGGTCATCAGTACGCCGCCCCACTGCTCGGCCAGCGCGGACTCCAGCGCGGCGCCGACCTTGTAGAGCAGGTCGTCACGCATCACTGGCGCCATCACGTGGAAACCGACCGGCAGGCCGTCCTCGTCGGCGAGGCCGCACGGGAACGACGCGGCCGCGTTACCGGCCAGGTTGGACGGGATCGTGCACAGGTCGTTCTTGTACATCGCGATCGGGTCGTCGATCCGGTCGCCGATCGCGAACGCGGTCGTCGGCGTGGCCGGCGAGACCAGCACGTCGACCTGCTCGTAGGCGTTGGCGAAGTCGCGGGCGATCAGCGTCCGCACCTTCTGCGCCTGGCCGTAGTACGCGTCGTAGTACCCGCTGGACAGGGCGTGCGTGCCGAGCATGATGCGGCGCTTCACCTCGGCGCCGAAGCCGGCCTCGCGGGTCAGGCTCATCACCTTCTCGGCGCTGTTCTCCCCGTCGTCGCCGACGCGCAGGCCGTACCGCATCGCGTCGAACTTGGCCAGGTTGGACGAGGCCTCGCTCGGCAGGATCAGGTAGTACGCCGGGAGCGCGTACTGGAAGTGCGGGCAGGAGACCTCGACCACCTCGGCGCCGAGCTTGGTGAGCAGCTCGACCGCCTCGTGGAAGCGGGCCTCGACACCCGGCTGGTAGCCCTCGCCGCCGAGCTCCTTGACGACGCCGATCCGCAGACCGGCGACATCGCCGTTGCGCGCCGCCTCGACCACCGGCGGGACGTCCTGGTTGATCGACGTGGAGTCCATCGGGTCCCAGCCGGCGATCACCTCGTGCAGCAGCGCCGCGTCGAGCGTCGTCCGTGCACACGGGCCCGGCGTGTCCAGCGAGGAGGCCAGCGCGATCAGCCCGTACCGCGAAGTGCCGCCGTACGTCGGCTTGACGCCGACCGTGCCGGTGAACGCACCGGGCTGCCGGATCGAGCCGCCGGTGTCGGTGCCGATCGCGAGCGGCGCCTCGTACGCCGAGACGGCCGCGGACGAGCCGCCGCCGGAACCGCCCGGGATCCGGCCCAGGTCCCACGGGTTGTGGGTGGTGCCGTACGCCGAGTTCTCGGTGGAGGAGCCCATCGCGAACTCGTCCATGTTGGTCTTGCCGAGGATCACGATCCCGGCGTCCTTCAGCCGCTTCACGACCGTCGAGTCGTACGGCGGCATCCAGCCCTCGAGGATCTTCGAACCGGCCGTGGTCGGCACACCCTCCTGGGTGAGCACGTCCTTCAGCGCCAGCGGCACACCGGCCAGCGGGGACAGCTGCTCACCCGCGGCGCGCTTGTCGTCGACGGCCTTCGCCTGCGCCAGCGCGCCCTCGGTGTCCACGTGCAGGAACGCGTGCACGGCGCCGTCGACGGCGGCGATCCGGTCGAGGTGGGCCTGGGTGATCTCCACCGAGCTCGCCTGCCCGGACGTCATCAGCTCCGCGAGCTCGGCCGCGGTCTTCCTGGTGAGGTCGGCCATGATCAGTCCTCCTCCAGGATCCGCGGCACCCGGAAACGCTGCTCCTCCGCGGCCGGCGCGCCGGACAGCGCCTGCTCGGGCGTGAGGCACGGGACGTTCTCGTCCGGGCGCATCACGTTGGTCAGGGGCAGAGCGTGCGAGGTCGGCGGGATGTCGTCCGCCGCCACCTGGCTGACCTGCCCGACCAGGGTGATGATCTGGTCGAGCTGCGGCGCGAGGTGGTCGAGCTCGTCGTCGGTGAGCTCGATCCGCGCCAGTCGCGCCAGGTGCGCGACCTCTTCGCGGGTAATCGATGGCATGAACTGATCCAATGGTTCGCAGGACTTCCCGTAGCGCTTTCCGCCACGACCCAGTCATCCTAGTGGTCCGGTGTGACGGTCGCGTTTCCCCGTCCCCAGGGGTGTGGACAACGGCCGGATGAGATGGGCGGGCGTGTCCTCCCCTACCGCTCTGTAACATGGGCGGCGACAAGGCGTTACGCGCAAGGTGATCGGCTGGGAGATGATCGTTCGGTGTTCCTGCTGCGCTTGATCATCCCGGACCGACCCGGTTCGCTGGGCACCGTGGCGACGGCCCTCGGTGAGGTGAACGCCGACATCCATGCGATCGAGATCGTCGAGCACCGGCGCGAGAACGGCACCGCCGTCGACGACATCGTGGTCGACCTGCCACCGGGAGTGCTCCCGGACCGGCTGGTGTCCGCCTGCAACAGCGTCCCGGATGTCGAGGTCATCTGGTTCTCGCGGTACGGCGCGGGCGGCGGGCTGCACATGGACCTGGAAGCGGTCGAGCAGATGACGTCAGCACCCGCGGACGCGATCGACATCCTGGTCGAGCAGTCACCGGCCGTGCTGCACGCGGACTGGGCGGCGCTGCTCGACGGCACCGGCAGCGAGGTGAAGGTCGCGCTGGAGACCAGCGCGACGCCGGAGTTCGGCGACGTGGCCGGCCGCTGGCTCCCGATGGAGAAGGCGACCACGCTGGAGGCGCCGGATCACAAGGGCCTCTCGGAGTCGGTCCTGGTCGCCGCGCCGCTGGAGTCCGACCGCCGGATCCTGGTGATCGGCCGTCGCGGCGGCCCCGAGTTCCTGGGCTCCGAGGTCGCCCGCCTGTCCTACCTGGCCTCCCTGGCCGTCACCATCCGCGCCACCTCCTGACCGCGCGCACCAGACCGTACGGGCCGCCCCTCGGTCGAGGGGATAACCGCTCGGGTGCCGGTGCGTCCGCGGGCGTACGGCGGGCGTGGCCGGGGGGCTGGGGGCTGGGGGCTGGGAAGGCGAAAGCCCCGCTCGACGGATCGAGCGGGGCTCAGCTGTGGCTGAGGTGTGGCTCAGGTGAACTGGAAGTAGGCGAGGGCCCAGAGGCCGGCGATCACCAGCAGGACGATGAGCCCGACCAGGCTGACGATCAGGATCGCCTGGCTGTTGCTGCCGTTCCGGTCCGGGAGGTCGAACTGGGTGGGGCCCCAGGGCCCGCCGCCGTCGACGCGCTGGACGGCCTCGGGCGGTGGCTGGGCCACCGTCCGCGACTCCCGCTTCTCCCGGGGGAACTTCACACCGTCCTCCGTGCCACTCCGTCAGGATGCTCAGGCGTAGAACGACTCGTACGAGATCGAGACCTGCTGCGACGTGTAGCTGGCCGAGCTGTTCCCGCTGATCTCGACCTTCCACCCGCCGACATAGGCAGCGTACGACTTTCCGTCGTTGTGCGCGTCGACGTACGACTTCACGGCCTCGATGTTCCCGCCCTTGAGGGCGCCGAACGCGTCGCCGAGTGCGGCCGGCAGCGCCTTCTTCGCGTCCGCCGCCTCACCGGAGGCGCTGACCTCGATGTCCTTGATGCCCTTGCCGCTGCTGGCGTAGAAGAAGACCCGCTGGTAGCCGTACTTGCCGACGTCCTTCTTGCAGGACGTCGTGCAGACGTAGCCCTTGGCCTTCAGCGCCGCCACCAGCTGCGCCTGGGTGGTGTCGAAGGTCTGGTCCGGCAGGTCCATCGAGTCCTCGCCGGACTTGTGGCCGGACACCCGCACGCTCTGACCCTGGTTGCTGAGCTGGAACTCGCCCCAGGTGGTGCCGACCTCGTCGGAACGCTGACCGGTCTTCACCGACTCCTGGATCTTCTTGACCTGGTCGGCGCCGAAGGTGTCGTTGCCGAGCGCCTGCAGCAGCTGGTCGAAGGAGACCTGCGCGTTGTTGAAGTTGTCGTCGTCCTGGGCCTGCAGCCGGACCGCGATGATGGTGCCGTCGGGCGAGAACTGGAAGATCGCCTCGGACTCCTTGCGGCCGTCCTGCTTGAAACAGCCGCGGTGCGCGCCCTGACCGGTGTTGAACAGGTCGCTGCAGCCGAAGCCGAGGCCCTGCAGCTTCTCGGTCGCAGCCTTGGCCTGACCGGTCGCGTTGCCGAGCTCGCCGTTCTGGCCGGGTCCGCCCGATGTCGACGGGGAGCCGGTCGGGTTCGGGGTGCCGTTGCCGGTCGGCTCCGAGGTCGTCGTGGGCTGCGTCGTGGGCTCGTCGTCACCGCCGAACGCACGGATCCCGAGGAACACCAGCAGGCCGATCACCACGAGGCCGACCACGCCACCGCCGATCAGCAGTGGGAGCTTCTCCTTGCTGATGCCACCCGGGCCTTTGGAGCCCGGACCGCCCGGCTGCCACTGCTGGCCCGGACCGCTCTGCTGCTGGTGCCACCCGCCTTGCTGCTGCTGGCGCTGGCCCCACGACTGCTGCTGGTAGGCGCCGCCCTGCTGCTGCGGCGGCTGACCCCAACCGCCCGCCGGCGGCTGACCGTACTGACTGGGCTGCCCCTGACCAGGCTGCTGGCCCCAACCACCCTGCTGCGGCGGCTGGTCCTGCTGCGGCTGGCCTTGCTGAGGCTGACCCTGCTGGGGCTGCTGCGGACGCTGGCCCCAGCCACCGCCCTGGCCCGGAGGCTGTTGTCCCCAGCCGCCCTGCTGCGGCGGCTGGCCACCCTGTCCCCCGTGCTGCCCGCCTGGCTGGCCCCCCGGCTGCCCAGGACCCCACGGTCCCTGCGGCGGCGTCGTCATATTTGCTCCTTCTGACCCAGTGTCGACGTGCAAAGTTAACAGTCGGACGGCTCAGAGCCGTCACTGGATCCATCCGGTTCGCAGTCTGGCGAAATCGTTACGACTCGTCCGCCGCGGGCGTGGTCGCCACCGCGGCGGCGGCGTCCGCGCCGTCCTCGAGCAGCACCCGGAAGCCGGCGGCATCCAGGATCGGTACGCCGAGTTGCACGGCCTTGTCGTACTTCGATCCGGGCGACTCGCCGACGACCACGAACGAGGTCTTCTTCGACACCGAGCCGGCGACCTTCCCGCCGCGCCCGACGATCGCCTCGGTCGCCTCGTCGCGGCTGAACCCCTCGACGGTCCCGGTCACGACGACCGACAGCCCGGTCAGTGTCTGCGGCAACGCCGGCCCGGTGCGCTCCTCGCGCATGACGACGCCGGAGGCCTGCCACTTGTCCACGATCGCCTGGTGCCACGGCACCTGGAACCACTCGATCATCGCCTGCGCGATGGTCGGCCCGACGCCCTCGATCTCGGCCAGCTGCTGCTCGCTCGCGGCCCGGACGTCGTCGATGTTGTCGAACACCTCGGTGAGCGCCGCGGCCGCGGTCGGCCCGACGTGCCGGATCGACAGCGCCACCATCGCCCGGGACAGCGGCTTGGTCTTCGCCTCCTCGAGGTTCGCCACCAGCTTGCGGGCGTTCGCCGACAGCGCCCCGGCCTTGGTGGTGAAGAACGCGCTCTCGGCGAGCTTCTCCTCGGTGAGCGCGAACAGGTCGCCCTCGTCGGCGATCAGCCCGTCGCGGATCAGCGCGTCGGCCGCCTTGAACCCGAGCCCCTCGATGTCGAACGCGGAACGCCCGGCCAGGTAGAACAGCCGCTCGCGCAGCTGCCCCTGGCAGTACTGCGAGTTGGGGCAGCGGATGTCGACGTCGGACTCCTTGGCGGGCGCCAGCACCGTGTTGCACCACGGGCACCGGGTCGGCATCTCCCAGGCCGGCAGGCCTTCGGGGCGCAGGTCGACGACCGGCCCGAGGACCTCGGGGATCACGTCGCCGGCCTTCCGCAGAACGACGGTGTCGCCCGGCCGGACGTCCTTGCGGGCAACCTCCTTGGCGTTGTGGAGCGTCGCGTACTCGACCGTGGACCCGGCCACCCGGACCGGCTCCATGTGCGCGAACGGGGTGACCCGGCCGGTGCGGCCGACGTTCACCTCGATCTCGATCAGCTTGGTGTTGACCTCTTCCGGCGGGTACTTGAACGCGATCGCCCAGCGCGGCGCACTCGAGGTCGACCCGAGGGCGCGCTGCAGATCGACCTCGTCGACCTTCACCACGACGCCGTCGATCTCGTGGTCGACCGAGTGCCGGTTCTCGCCGTAGTACGCGATGAACTCGTTGACCTCGTCGAGCGTGCCGACCCGGCGGGCGCGGTCGCTGACCGGCAGGCCCCACTCCTTCAGCTGGTCGTACGCCTCGGAGAGCCGGCCGATGTGGTGGCCCTCGACCTTGCCGAGGCCGTGCACGACGAACCGGAGCGGCCGGCCGGCCGAGACCCGCGGGTCCTTCTGGCGCAGCGAGCCGGCCGCGCTGTTGCGCGGGTTGGAGAACACGACCTTGCCGGCCTCGACGAGCTGCGCGTTCAGCTCCTCGAAGTCCTCGACCCGGAAGTAGACCTCGCCGCGGACCTCCAGGAAGGCCGGCAGCTCGTCGCCGCGCAGCTGCTCCGGGATGCTCTTGATCGTGCGGACGTTCGGCGTGACGTCCTCGCCGATGCGGCCGTCACCGCGGGTGGCGCCGCTGACCAGCTTGCCGTTCTCGTACACGAGATCGAGGGCGAGGCCGTCCACCTTGAGCTCGCAGAGGAACCCGCTGTCGGTGATCTGCTCGACCGTGACCTCGCGCTCCAGCCGCTTCGCCCAGGCCTCCATCTGCTCGGCGGAGAAGGCGTTGCCGAGGCTCTCCATCCGCATTGGGTGCTGGACCGGGGTGAACAGCGTCGAGATCGGCACGCCGACCTTCTGGGTGGGCGAGTCCGGTGTCCGGAGCTCCGGGTACTCCTCCTCGATGCCCTGCAGCTCGTGCATCAGCGCGTCGAAGTCGGCGTCCGAGATGATCGCGCTGGCCAGGTAGTACCGCGCCCGGTGGTCCTCGATCTCCTTGCTCAGGTCCGCATGCCGCGTCCGCACATCCGCCGGAGCCCCGCCGTTCTCGCTCATGAAGAGAACTTACAACCGCCCACCGACGTTTCGTGGTCACGCCGCCTCCGGCGGCGGGTGTGGAGGCGGGGGCTCACGGACAGTTCCGGCTCATTCGTCGGCGGCTTCTCCGACCACGTCGGCGATGTCGCGGAGGAGTTTCAGGCGCGCCCTGGCGTCGGCCGGTGACGGAGCGGCTGCGAGCCCGCAGGCCGGCGTGATGACGACCTGCTTCAGCAACTGCGGGTCGAGGCCGAGCTCCCGCCAGCGGCGTACGAGCGGCTCGGCCGCCTGTTCCGCCTTGGGCAGGGCGCCCGTGGTGGGTACGACGCCCGCGTAGATGCTCGTGCCGGCTTCAGCTGCGACGGCGATCTGGTCCCAGGCCGCGGTGTTGAGCAGTGCCGTGTCCACAGCGACCCCGCTCGCGCCTGCCTTGGTGAAGACCTCAATCGGCGGGCGGGCTGCGCAGCAGTGAACGACGGTCGGTCCGCCGGTGGTGAACAGGCTGAGCAGCTCCACGGCATCAGGGCCGTCGACAGAGCGGTGCTTGCTCCAACCGGACGCCGTCGGCACCGCCCCGGCCAGTACGGCGGGGAGCCCGGGCTCGTCCACCTGCAACACGACCTCGGCGCCCGGAACCCGCTTCCGTACCTCAGCCACGTGCTGCTGCACACCATCCGCCAGCGCCTGCGCCAGGTCCCGCCGTGCACCGTGGTCCGCCAGGACCTTGTCCCCGCGCGGCCGCTCGATCGCAGCCGCCAGGGTCCACGGGCCGGTGACCTGTACCTTCAGCCGGCCCTCATACCCGTCGCCGTACTCCTCCAGCACGTCCAGGTCTTCCTGCAGCAACGCCCGCGCCCGCCGCTGGTCCAGACTGGCCCGCGCGTCCCCGCCACCGGTCAGCCGCCACCCCACCGGCTGCAGGTCAGCGGCCAGCTCCGTCAGTACGGCGACGGTCCGGCTCAGCATGTCGCCGTACGGGCGCGCCGGGAGCTCGGGCAGGAACGGGAGGTCGACCAGCTCGAGTACTGCGCGCATCCACTCGCGGATGTCGTCGCCGGGGACGGAGCCCAGGCCTGTAGTCGTCATACGCCGGCGGTGGCGCGCTGGACCGAGTCGATCGTCGCCGAGCCGATGACACGGGTGCCGTCGTACAGCACAACCGCCTGCCCAGGGGCGACAGCGGATGTGGGCTCCTTGAAGGAGACCTGCACTCGATCGTCCAGAACTGTTGCTGTCACTGCCACCTCTTCGCCGTGTGCGCGGAGCTGGGCCGTGGCGTGGAGCTCCGCCGCCGGCGGCGGGCCGCACCAGCGAGGCTTGGAGGCGGTCAGCTCCGACACGGCCAGCTCCTCGCGGGAGCCGACGGTGACGGTGCGGTCGACGGGGCTGATGTCCAGCACGAAGCGCGGCTTGCCGTCCGCGGCCGGCGTACCGATCCGCAGGCCCTTGCGCTGGCCGATGGTGAAGCCGTGGGTGCCCTGGTGCTCGCCGAGCTTGTTGCCCTGCGCATCGACGATGTCGCCCGGCGCCTCGCCGAGCTGCGCGCCGAGGAAGCCCGCGGTGTCGCCGTCGGCGATGAAGCAGATGTCGTGGCTGTCCGGCTTGGCCGCCACCGACAGCCCCCGCCGCTCGGCCTCCTCGCGGACCTCGGTCTTGACCGTGTCGCCGAGCGGGAAGAACGCGTGCGCCAGCTGCTGCTGGGTCAGGACGCCGAGCACGTACGACTGATCCTTGGCCGGGTCCACCGCGCGGTGCAGCTCACGCCCGGACGCCGTATCCACGATCCGCGCGTAGTGCCCGGTCGCGACCGCGTCGAAGCCGAGCGCGAGGGCCCGCTCCAGGACGGCGCTGAACTTGACCTTCTCGTTGCAGCGCAGGCACGGATTCGGCGTCCGGCCGGCGGCGTACTCGCTGACGAAGTCCTCGACCACGTCGGCGTGGAACCGCTCGGCCAGGTCCCACACGTAGAACGGGATGCCGATCACGTCGGCGGCCCGGCGCGCGTCGCGGGAGTCCTCGATCGTGCAGCACCCGCGGGCGCCGCTGCGGTACGACTGCGGGTTGCGGCTGAGCGCCAGGTGCACTCCGGTCACGTCGTGCCCGGCCTCGGCCATCCGCGCGGCCGCGACGGCGGAGTCCACGCCGCCCGACATGGCTGCGAGTACCCGCATCAGGTGTTCCTTCCCACGTTCTGCAGGCCGGCGGACTTCGCCCGCTCCACGACCGGCCCGATGGTGTCCAGTACGGCGTCGATGTCGGCGCGCGTACTCGTGTGCCCGAGGGTGAACCGGAGCGAGCCGCGGGCCCGCTGGTCGTCGTACCCCATCGCCAGCAGCACGTGGCTCGGCTCGGCGACCCCGGCGTTGCACGCGGATCCGGTCGAGACCTCGATGCCGCGTGCGTCGAGCAGCAGCAACAGCGAGTCGCCCTCGCAGTCACTGAAGGACAAGTGTGCGTTACCGGGCAAACGGCCCGTGGGGTCCCCCGACAGCAGCGCGCCCTCGACGGTGCGGGTGATGCCGTCGATCAGGGTGTCGCGCAGCTCGGCCAGCCGGAGCGCCTCGTCGGCCTGGTGCTTGACCGCGTGCTCGGCCGCGACCGCGAACCCGGCGGTCGCGGGGACGTCGAGGGTGCCGGACCGGACGTCGCGCTCCTGGCCGCCGCCGTGCAGGATCGGCGTCAGCTGCGTCTCCTTGTGGACGACGAGCGCCCCGATCCCGTACGGCCCGCCGAGCTTGTGCGCGGACACCGTCATCGCGTCGACGCCGAGCTCGCCGAAGTCCACCGGCAGCTGCCCGATCGCCTGCACGGCGTCGGTGTGCACGGGCACGCCGTACTCCTGGGCGATCGCGGCGACCTCGGCGACCGGCTGCAGCGTGCCGACCTCGTTGTTGGCCATCATCAGCGTGACGAACGACACCGACTCCGGGTCGCGCTCGATCGCCCGCCGGACGTCGTCCGGACCGACCCGGCCGAGCTCGTCGACGGGGAGCCACTCGATCTCGGCGTGCTCGTGCCGGCCGAGCCAGATCGCCGGGTCGAGCACCGCGTGGTGCTCGATGCCGCTCAGCAGGATCCGGCGCCGGCGCGGGTCCGCGGCCAGCCGGGACCACCACAGGCCCTTGAGCGCGAGATTGTCCGCCTCGGTCCCGCCGGAGGTGAACACGATCTCGCTCGGCTGGGCCCCGAGCGAGGCGGCGAGCGACTCGCGCGCTTCCTCGACCGTCCGCCGCGCGCACCGGCCGGAGCCGTGCAGTGACGAAGCGTTACCGGTCCGGGCGAGGTGCTGCGTCATCGCCTCGATCGCGGCCGGGAGCATGGGAGTCGTCGCCGCGTGGTCCAGGTACACCGTGCGGCGGTCGGGAGGAGTCATAACAGTTTCAAGGGTATGTCCGGCACCCGTGTTCCCGCTCCTCGGGAGTCAGCGCGCGAGTTCCAGCGTGTGCCGCTGCTCGAAGGACGCACCGATCTGCCCGAACATCCCGGCCGCCTCCGCCAGCGCGGCACGGTCCCCGGTCAGGCGGGCCCGAGCCCTGCGCAGGACCGCGTCGGCCCAGGCGTTCTCGCTCGCCGCCCGGTCGAGGTACTGCGCCGCGCCGGGATCGCCGGACACGACGGCGAGCTCCGCGCCGGCGGCGTGCGCGTACGGCGTCCACCACGGCTCGGGAAACGGCTCGAAGGCGCGCCGGACCACCGCCGCCGCTCCCGTGACCGCAGCACCGGTGTCGTGGCGGTGGACGAGCAGCCGGGCCTCCACGAAGGCGGCCGGCGCGGCCAGGCCGGGATCGTCGGCCGGGTCGGTGACGCGCGCGATCTCGAGGGCGCGGGCCTGCCACACCGTCTCCTGGCCGGTGCCGAGCAGCCCGTGGGCCAGCGCGGCCGCAGCGGCGGCCGAGGCCATCCAGACCCGCGGCGGGCAGCCGGCGGCCCGCCAGCCGTTCCACATCACGTCGGCGGCGGCCACGGCCTCGTCGAACATCCCGCTCAGCGCGTAGGCACGAACCTTGCGCGGGGCGGTGATGTACGGGTGCCCGTGCACCGGGTCGTCGGTCAGCCGCGCCAGCCGGACCGCTTCGACGAGATCGCCGACCGCGACCGCCGACGTCGAGGCGGAGTGGAACGCGTCGACGATCTCGGCAACAGCCCGCGGCTCGTGATCGGGCAGCGTGGCCGCGATGGCGAGCCGCTCCCTCGCGACCGCGTCCGCGTCGCGGAGCCGCCCGGCGGCCGCGACCGCGATGCCGGAGGCGTCCAGCGCGCTCAGCAGGTCCAGCGGGTGGTTACCCTGCCGGGCCGCGCGGACGGCGGCCTCGGCCGACGCCAGGTCGAATCGGTCGATCCAGGCCCGCGCGACTTGGAGCGGCACGCTGACCAGATCGTCTCCGCCGGTGTCGGGCAGCAGCCCGGCGCCACGGTCGTCCGGCAGCCTGGCAGGGTCGGTCATCTCGTAGCGGTTCAGGATCGTGACGGCGTACCCGAGCGCGTCCGGGTTGCCGTCGGCGCCGGCCCGCATCATCAACCGGTACGCGTGTTCGCCGTCTGCGACCACCATCGCGGCATCGGCGGCGTCGCGCAGATCGTCGTACAGCTCGGCGGCGGTGCCTGCGTTGTCCGCGGCGGCCAGGTAGTGCTCCCGCGCCTCCAGGAAGCGCCGCCGGGCGAAGGCCAGGTGGGCGACTGCGCGAGCGAGCGGCCGTACGTCGCCCCGCGCCGCGCGCAGGTCGGGCGCCAGCAGGTCGAACTCCCGTTGCCAGTCCTCCCCTGCCTCCAGTTGCTGCTCGAGCCTGGTCGCCACCGCGGCGGCCCACGCCACGTGCAGCGCGGCGACCTCGTCGTACTCGTCCTTCAGCTGTTCCAGGGCGAAGGCGCGCACTGTCTCGAGCATCCGCCAGCGGCTCGTCCCGGCGTACAGGCTGCGCTGCAGGAGGCTCTTGTCGGTCAGCCGGCCGAGGAGGTCGCTCAGCTCGCTCTTCGTGCTGTCCGGCGACACACCGGCGGCCCCAGCGAGGTCGAAGCCCCCGACGAAGACCCCGAGTCGCCGGAACAACCTGCGCTCGTCCTCACCGAGCAGGTCGTAGCTCCAGCCGATCACGTGGGCCAGCGAGTTATGTCGCTCGTCGGGCCCACGCCCTCCGGAGAGCAGCCGCAGCCGGTCGTCGAGCGCTGCCAGCAAGCCGTCCGGCCCCAGCGAGCCCGCACGGGCCGCAGCCAGCTCAATCGCCAGCGGTATGCCGTCCAGCTCGGCGCACACCTTGCGCGCGAGCTGACTGTCGTCGGCCAGCTCAGGCGCGACCAGAGCCGCCCTGTCCCGGAACAACTGCTCCGCCTCGGTCCCCAGCGTCAGCGGACCGAGCTGTACCGGCCGCTCGCCCGCTACGCCCAGACGCTCGCGGCTGGTCACCAGTACGGCGGTCTCGGTCGCCTCAGTGAGGATGCGGGCGACCAAGCCGGCTACGTCGTCCAGCAGGTGCTCACAGTTGTCCAGGACGAGCAGAGTGCGGCCACGCTTCAGCCGCTCGAGTGCTGCGTCAGTGAGGGTCTGCGGTGGTTGCTCGGTGGCCTGCAGCGCCTCGGCGACCGCCGCGATGACGAAGCCGGGCCGTACGGGGACCAGGTCAACCACGGCACCGCCGTGCGGGTACCTGTCGGCGACCTCTGCGGCGACTTGGAGCGCAAGGCGGGTCTTGCCGACACCACCCGGGCCGAGCAGGCTGACGAGACGGTTGCTGCCCAGTGCTCTGATCAGCTCCGAGCGGTCGTGTTCGCGTCCGACGAACGTCGTCCCCGGACCGGTCGGTGTGCTGAAGCCCTCCGGTTGCGCCTCGGCCAGGGCGGCGAGCTCGTGGCGGTCCGCGACGCCGTACTTGCGCAGCAGCGAGGAGATGTGGCTCTCGACGGTCCGGACACTGATCTGCAGCCGCCGGGCGATCTGGGCGTTCGAACGGTCACCCGCGAGGGCGGCGAGCACCTCGGCCTCCCGCGCCGACACGTCCTTCGGACCAGCCATTGGCCCATCATGCGGGATCCGTGGTCCTTCCGTGGCCGGTACGGACGACTTTCCGTACCGGCCGCGCCGAAGGTGGAACGACAACCTCGGAAGTCAGGAGAAGACCATGGGACGAGTACTGCTGGACATCACGATGTCGCTGGACGGCTTCGTCACCGGGCCGGGCGCGGACCTCACGCACGGTCTCGGGATCGGCGGCGAACCGCTGCACGACTGGATCACCGGCGAGCAGACGGACGCGGACCGGGAGGCGTTCGAGAGCACCTCCACGGGCATCGGCGCCGTCCTGATGGGCCGCCGGACGTTCGACCTGATCGACGGTCCGCAGGGCTGGAGCGCCGACGGGTTCAGCGGCGAGCGGCCGGCGATCTTCGTGGTGACGTCGAACCCGCCGAGCCGGGTCCGGCTGGACGGCTGGTTCGAGTTCGTACCGGACGGGATCCGGCCCGCGCTGAAGCTGGCCCGCGACGCGGCGGGTGCGCAGGACGTGATGATCATGGGCGGCGGGCACCTGTGCCGGCAGTACCTGTACGCCGGGCTGGTGGACGAGTTGCGCGTCCACGTCGCGCCGATCGTGCTCGGCGACGGTACGCCGCTGTTCGAGCGGACCACGCTCGCACCGATCCGGCTGGTGCCCCGCGAGAGCACGAGCACGCCGAACGCGAGCCACCTGACGTACGACGTGGAGAAGCCATGACCCAGGAGATCCTCGACCGGCGTGCGGCGGCGGTCGTCGAAGCGAACAAGTACCTGGTGCTCGGCACGGTCGGCGCCGACGGCCTGCCCTGGGTGACGCCGGTCTACTTCACCCCCGACGGGCACGACGCGTTCTACTGGGTGTCGTCACCGGACGCGCTGCACTCGCGCAACGTGGCCGAGCGGCCGGACGTCAGCATCGCGATCTTCGACTCGAGCGTCCCGATCGGCGGCGCGTCGGCGGTGTACTTCCGCGCCCGGGCCACACAGGTGCCCGACGACGAACTGGAGCGGTGCGTGGCGCTCTACGCCGCGCGCTACCCGGAGCTGCGCGCGTATTCCGTCGACGAGCTGCACGACGACATCCGCCTGTATCGCGCCCGCCCGACCGAGCACTGGATCCTGGTCACCGGCGGCGACCCGCAGTACGGCACGGGCATCGACTCGCGGCGGCCGGTCTGGTTGTGATGACCCGCTCACCCGCCATCCTTCCGGAGAGCAACATCCGGTGGAGCGGAAGGCGGAGCATGTCCGACTGGTGGACCGAGCGCAAGCAGAACGAGCAGCTCTCCAACCTGGAGAGCGAGATGTCGTACGCGCGGCAGGAGACCTCGAGCCTGCGTTCCCAGTTGTCCCGGATCCAGGGCGGCCTGCAGAACCGGGTGGACAGCCTGACGCGGGCCTTCGACGCCTTCGTCGAGCTGTCCGACCTCCGCCACGAGACGGCCGGCTTCGTCGACGCCGCCGAGCTCCGCCGCTACGCCACGCGGGTCCTGTCCGCGATGGCGTCCAGCACCGAGCTCCCCGAGACCGGCAAGCCCGTTCCCCGGTACTGGTTGGGTCCCGCCACCGAAGCCCTGATCGGCCTGCACGCCGGGAAGCCCGCCGAGCAGGCCGCCAGTACGGCGATGGAGCTCGACCAGCGCCGTACGTCGATCTACCTGTCACTGGCGTTGGCGGTCCTCGGGCAGCGGCACCAGGTGCGCACCGAATGGCTGGACGTCGCGTTCGGCGCGCCGGCTGCCGACGGGGGCCTGACCAGGGTGCAGCGGGTGCTGTGGACGACAGCCGCGCGCGGCGGCTTCGGACCGGATGGCCTGGAGCTCGTCGTGAAGCGGCTGCAGTCGGCCGCGTCGCCCGACGGCGCCTGGCTGTCCCGGCTCGAGATGCGCGGCAGCTCGTCCCGCCCGCGCGGCCCGCGGCTGAAGGCGACCGAACCGCAGGACGAGGCCGGGGACCGGTTGAGCCGGATCCGGAACGCCGTCGAGACGATCGTCGGCAACACCGCGGCCCGTGAGCCCGACCCGGAGCTGAACTACCCCGAGGAGCGCAAGACCGACCGCACCCCCGACGACGCGGCATCCCGTCGCGACGGCAAGTCCCGGCGCGACGCCGACGCGGACGGCCGGCCCGACAAGGACAGCCCGGCGGCGATGCTGCGCCTGCTGATCTCCGAAGGCAGCGACCCCGAGCGCGAGACGCTGGCCCGGATCGCCGTACTGCGGGCACGGGTCACCGGTTCACCCGAGTCGGCCGCGATGACGCTGGACGATCCGGCCGGCACGGTCGACACGTTGCTCACCGAGGACCTCGGGCTGTCCGCCGACCCGCACCTGTCGGCGACCGCGCTGCGCGTCGTCGGGCCGCTGGCGCTGCCGGGGGTCGAGTCCTTGGCGCAGACCGCCGAACTCCCTGGACCGACGCAGGTGTCCGTCGAGAGCGGCGGCCACACGATCACGATTCGCGCCGACGGTCCCGACCCGCTCGAACTGGGCAAGGCGACCTCGACGCTCACCGCGGCCGGCGGTGTCGTGACCACCGGGCAGCGCGCGGTCCCGATCGGTCTGCTCGCCGGCGGCGCCGTGGTGGCGCTCGGGCTCGGACTGCTGCTGCACTGGTTCTGGATCGTCGTCGGTCTGGTGGTGATGGCGTTCGGTCTCAACAGCTACCTGTCGTTGCGCCGGGCCGTCGCCAACGACAAGGCCCGGGCCGCGAGCGAGGTCAGCAACCTCAACGAGCGGTGCACCACGGCCGCTACCGCGCTCGCCGACTACCTCAAGAGCGCCGATGCCCGGCACGCCGCGACCACCGAGGACCTGGCCGCCGTCCGCCGGGAGCTGACCACCTAGCAGCGCTGGTCAGCGGATGCTCGCACCACGGAACCACACCTCGTCGTACCCGTCGAGCATCCGCTGGGCGCTGGACGAGACGTGCGAAGGCCCGGCGCGGAATGATCCGGGCCGGGCCTTCACGGGGCTTGCTCAGGCCTTGCGCTTGGTGACTTCCTCGGTGGCAGCCGGGAGGACCTTGTGGAGGTCGCCGACGACGCCGTAGTCGACCAGCTCGAAGATCGGGGCCTCGGGGTCCTTGTTGACCGCGACGATCGTCTTCGAGGTCTGCATACCGGCGCGGTGCTGGATCGCACCCGAGATGCCGGCCGCGACATACAGCTGCGGCGACACGGTCTTGCCGGTCTGGCCGACCTGGTAGGCGTGCGGGTACCACCCCGAGTCGACGGCCGCGCGGGACGCACCGACCGCGGCGCCGAGCGAGTCGGCGAACGACTCGACCGGGCCGAAGTCACCGCCGGTGCCACGACCGCCGGAGACGATGATCGCGGCCTCGGTCAGCTCCGGACGACCCGTCGCCTCGCGCGGCTTGGAGTCGGTGATCCGCGCCGTCTTCGCGGCGTCGGAGATCGTCACGTCGAACTCCTCCACCTCCGGCGACGACTCGGCCGCCTCCGGGGTCGCGGCGTTCGGCTTGACGGTGATGATCGGCGTGCCGTGCGTCACCTTCGCCTGGACGGTGAAGTTGCCCGCGAACACCGACTGCGTCGTCACCGGACCGCCCTCGCCGGACTGGACGTCGACCGCGTCGGTGATCAGCCCGGAGTCGAGCTTGACCGCGAGCCGGGCCGCGATCTCCTTGCCCTCGGCGCTCGACGAGATCAGGATCGCCGACGGCTCGATCTTGGCCGCGACCTGCTGCAGCGCCTCGGCCTTCGGCGCCACCAGGAACTGCGACAGCTCCGGGTTGCTCAGCGCGATCACCTTGGTCGCGCCGAACTGCCCCAGCGCCGGCAGCGCGTCGGAGACACCCTCGCCGATGAACACGGCGACCGGCTCGCCGAGGCGACGGGCGATCGTGAGGAGCTCGGCGGTCGTCTTGCGGACCGTGCCCGCGGTGTGGTCAACGAGAACCAGAACGTTCGACATTACTCAGCCGCTCCTCAGAGGAACTTGTTCGTGGACAGGAACTCGACCAGCCCGGCAGCGCCGCTGCCGTCCTCGTCGGTGACGATCGTGCCGGCGGTGCGCGCCGGACGGGCGGTCACCTCGACCACCTCGGTCCACGCGCTCGAACCGCCGACCTGCTCGGGCGTCAGCTCGAGATCCGCCAGCGACCAGGTCTCGACCGGCTTCTTCTTCGCCGCCATGATCCCCTTGAACGACGGGTACCGCGGCTCGTTGGCCTGGTCCGAAACGCTCAGCACCAGCGGCAGCGTGCCCTCGATGGTCTCGCTCGCGGTGTCACCGTCACGGCGGATCCGGACGGTCTGCCCGTCCACGGTCACCTCCGAGCCCAGCGTCACGGCCGGCAGCCCGAGCCGCTCGGACACCATCGCCGGGACGACGCCCATGCCGCCGTCGGTCGACCCCATGCCGAACACGACCAGGTCGGCCTCCAGCTTGGCCAGCGCCTTGGACAGGATCAGCGACGTGGCGACCGCGTCCGAGCCGTGGATCGCGTCGTCGAGCACGTGGACGCCCGCATCCGCGCCCATCTGCAGACCCTTCTTCACCGCGTCCGCGGCCTGCTCCGGGCCTACCGTGAGAACGGTCACCTCGGCGTCGCCGGCCTCCTTGACAGTGAGTGCGGTCTCGACGGCATACTCGTCCAGCTCGGACAGCAGCCCGTCGACACCGGCCCGGTCCACCGTGTTGTCCTCCGAGCGGAAGCGGCGGTCCGCGGTGGCATCCGGCACGAACTTCGCGCAGACGACGATCTTCATAGCGTGTGGGACCCCTTCTGGTTAACGGTCTCTGCCAAGCCTGCCACGGATGTTACCCGCGAGAAACATAAGCTGCATGCGAGTCCCATCACAGTCTCGGATCCGACTAGTCTGACGCAGGTGACCGAGACGTTACCGCTGACCGGCGAGAGGACCGCGCCCGGGATCTGGCACGAGAACTATTGGTTCGCGCGCCACGACGCCGCCTACCGCTGGATCACGGCCGAACTGCCGATCGGGACCGGACGGTTCCTCGACGCCGGCTGCGGCGAGGGCTACGGCGCGGAGTTGCTCCGGCTGGCCGGGGCGAGCTCCGTGACCGGTCTCGACTATGAAGATACGACGTTGCGGCACGTCCGCCGGGTTTATCCACAGGTCAATGTCGCGCGCGGCAATCTCGTCCAGACGCCCTTCGCGGACAGCGCTTTCGGGACCGTCACGTCGTTGCAGACGATCGAGCACCTGTGGGAGCAGCCGCGGTTCGTCGCGGAGTGCGCGCGCATCCTCGTACCGGACGGGACGCTCGTCCTCAGTACGCCGAACCGGCTGACCTTCCCCAGCGGCAACTGGTACCACACGCGCGAACTCACCCCCGCCGAGTTCGCCGAGTTGCTCGAGCCGCACTTCGTGATCACGCAGGCGCTCGGACTGCACCACGGCGAACGACTGACGTCCTGGGAAGCGCAGCACGGCTCCTGCGTCGACGCGCAACTCGCCGCCGGGCACGACCAGTGGGACGACCAACTGGCCGCGCTCGTGCGGAGTACGACGTACGCCGACTTCGAGATCCGCCCAGGAGACCTGGACGAATCTCTCGATCTGCTGCTCGTTGCGCGGCCGAACGGCTAGGCCGGGACGCTAGGGCCGGACGATCCGCTCGAGGAGCTTGCCGGCGATCAGGTAGACCAGCGCCGCGATCCCCCAGTTCACCAGCAGGGTGTTCTTCGCGGTCTCCAGCCGGAACAGGTCCTTGAACGGGCCGACCAGGTCGTGACCACGCTCCAGGATCCAGCGCACGATCTCGTTGCTCTGGTTGGTCTGGTCGAGCGCGGTGAACAGCGCACCGAGCGCGAGGACCGCGGCCGCGAGCACCGCGGCCAGCCAGATCAGCGACGCGATCAGGTTGCGCAGCTTCCGGACGCCGGAACCGACCGAGGTCAGCGCCTGCTTGCCCTTGCCGGACCCCGATCCCGACGAGCCGCCCTTGGCCGCCGGCGGTTTGTTGCCCGAAGCACCGGATGGTTGTGTCACCGGCTTGCCGGTCGCACCTGTCGCCGCACCAGAGGTCGCCGCGGGAGCGGGTTTCTCGTCCCCGGCCTCCTTCGCCGCGCCTTCCGGTGCACCGGCTGCGGCATCCTCCGATCCGGCCGCATCCGGTGTCGCGCCCTCGGCCGCCTTCTCCCGGGCCCGCTGCTCGGCCACGATCTCCGCGGCCGTCTTCGGCCGGGCGGGCTTCGTCGCGGTCGCCGCACCCGAACCGGTGCCGGTCGCCGCCGCGCCGGCGTCCGGCGTCGTACCGGCCTTGCCGGCTTCGGCAGCCGTCGCCTTCTCGTCCTGCGTACCCACGTCGTCCATCTCCTCAGCCGGGGTCCGTTCCTCGTCCGCGCTCACCGCAGCGGCCGGCGGTCTCCGGCGCCGACTGACCGGGACCGGGCGCGGCGACAGCCTGCGGCGGGCACCCGCCACCGGCGCCACCGCCGTACTGCCGTCCGCACCGTCCATATGGTCGGTGCCACCCACTGCCTGTGCTTCCGGGTTCACGCTGGTGTTCACGCCCATATCTGACTCGTTCGTTTCAAGCACTGGTTCCAACGTAGCGCCGCCGGGGGCTCCTGGCCCGGCCACGATCGGGACCGGGTCGACCGCGCGGGTCCGCGCCTGCGTGATCGAGGTGTCGGCCGCGGCCTGGTCGAGCGGCGACCGGTCAGCTGGATCGGCAGTCCGGTCGGCCACGCTACTTCTCCTCTCCGATGCCGATGCCGATGCTCATCCGCTCGTGGGCGTCCGACCGGATGTGGGGGCCATAGTGCCCGACTGGTGAGTAACTTGAGAACCCCTCACGCTCTCTTTTTCACCTTCTGCTTCTACCTCATCACCACCCGCATCCTCCGGCGCCACGCTTCGCGGCGGCGCAGGAGGTGTCTCCGCGGACGGTTTCTCACGGGGCCTCTCACGGGGCGTCTCACTGGGCTTCTCACTGGGCGTCCCACCGGATCGCAGCAGCGCGGCGGTCCGGTCGTTCGCGTCGGCCAGGCCGGCCAGGTACTTGCGCCGCTCGACGTTGGCGGCGTACCGCTCGGTGCGGTCGCCGAGCACCTTGGCCGGTATGCCGGCCGCCACGGCGTACGCCGGAATGTTGCCACGGGCAACGCTGTTCGCGCCGATCACCACGCCGCGGCCGATGTCGGTACCGCGAGTGACCGTGACCTTGGTGGCCAGCCAGCAGTCCGGGCCGATCCGGACCGGCGACTTCACCAGGCCCTGATCCTTGATCGGCAGGTCCAGGTCCTCGGTCTTGTGGTCGAAGTCGCAGATGTAGGTCCAGTCCGCGATCAGCGTCGACGCGCCGATCTCCACGTCCAGGTAGCAGTTCACCGTCACGTCGCGGGCGAACACGACCTTGTCGCCGATCCGCAGCGTCCCCTCGTGGGCGCGCAGCCGGGTCTCGTCGCCGAGGTGCACCCACTTGCCCAGCACGATCCGGCCGTGCCCCGGCCGCGCCACGATCTCCAGATGCTTGCCGAGGAACACGAAACCCTCGGTGATCACCTGCGGGTGGCGCAGCTTGAACCAGGCGAACCGCCAGTAGCGCTTTAGGTAGTACGGCGTCCACGCCCGATGGCGCACCACCCAGCGCAGATTCGCCACGGACAGCAACCGCATCGCAACACCCTACTGCTTGCTTGCCACTCCGGTGATGGAGACGTTGTAGTACAGCTCGTCCGGCACGACGGACGACAGCACCTTGTCGACCTTCGACAGCTGCAGCCACGACTTGTAGGCGAACATCCGCCAGCCGAACCCGAGCTTCTGCTCCGGTACGGCGGCCTCGAACGTCCGGATCGGCCAGCCCACCCAGGCCGCCAGCAACTCCTCGGTCACGGTCTTCACCCCGGCCGCGCCCGCCCGCGCCGCGGTCCGCGCGAGCGTGTCGGGGTCGAACGTGTGCAGGTCCACGACCGCTTCCAGCGCGGCCGCGCGGGACGACTCGTCGAGCTCCTCCTGCGGCCGCCGCCAGTGCGCCAGCGCGGGCAGCTTCGTCACGTTGGTGGTCGCCCACCAGGTGAACCGGGACAGCCGCCGGGCCACGAAGTCGCCGTACCGGGTCGGCTCACCGCAGATCACGAACCGGCCGCCCGGCTTCAGCACCCGCAGCATTTCGCGGAACGCCAGCTCGACGTCCGGGATGTGGTGGATGACCGCGTGCCCGATGACCAGGTCGAACGTGTTGTCGTCGTACGGCAGCTTCTCGGCGTCGGCGACCTCGCCCTCGATCGCGAAGCCCAGCGTCTTCGCGTTCTTCTTCGCGGCCTCGACCATGCCCGGCGACAGGTCGGTGACGTGCGCCTCGTCGAGGACGCCGGCCAGCTTGAGGTTCAGCGTGAAGAAGCCGGTGCCGGCGCCGATCTCGAGCGTCTTGCCGTACGGCCAGCCGCGCGATCCGGCGACCGCGACGAAGCGGTCCCGGGCGTAGTCGACGCAGCGTTCGTCGTACGAGATCGACCACTTCTCGTCGTACGTCGACGCCTCCCAGTCGTGGTACAGCACCTGGGCGAGCTTGTTGTCGTTCCAGGCCGCCTCGACCTCTTCGGCAGTCGCGGCCGGCTTCTCGGTTGCAGACATCTACTTTCCCTTGAACTCGGCCTTGCCCGGGCCGTTCTCGACGAAGGACTTCATCCCGATCGTGCGGTCCTCGGTGGCGAACAGCGCGGCGAACTGCGTGCGCTCGATCTCCAGCCCGGTGGCCAGGTCGACGCCCAGACCGGAGTCGATCGCCTCCTTGGCCGCGCGCAGCGCCATCGCCGCGCCCTTGGAGAACTGCGAGGCCCACGCCACGGCCGCGTCGTACACCTCGGCGGCCGGCACCACCTTGTCGACCAGACCGATCTGGAGCGACTCGGCCGCATCCACGAACCGGCCGCTGTAGATCAGGTCCTTGGCCTTCGACGGGCCGACCAGGCGGGACAGGCGCTGGGTCCCGCCGGCGCCCGGGATGATGCCGAGCAGGATCTCCGGCTGGCCGAGCTTGGCGTCCTCGGCGGCGATCCGGTAGTCGGCGCAGAGCGCGAGCTCGCAGCCGCCGCCGAGGGCGTAGCCGGTGATCGCGGCGACGGTCGGCTTCGGGATCGCGGCGACCGCGGACAGCGAGGACTGGAGCGGGCCGGAGCGCTTGACCATGTCGGCGTACGACATGTCGGCCATCTCCTTGATGTCCGCGCCGGCCGCGAAGACCCGCTCGCCGCCGTAGATCACGACCGCCCGGACCTCGTCGTTCGCGGCCGCCTCGAGAGCGGCGGCCCGGATCTCCTCCTGGACCTGGACGTTCAGCGCGTTCATCTTCGGCCGGTCCAGCCGGATCGTCCCGACCCCGTCACTCACGGTCAGATTGACGAACTCGCCCATGCATCCGCTCCTTTGCCTGTGCGCCTACCCACGGGTCACATCCCCGGGAACGGTACCGGATGCGGACGCCCAGCACTCATCAAACCCCGTGCAACCAGTCCGGACGGCCGCGCCTGAGCGTGGGCGACGGCCGTCCGGGCAGGTTGGTGAGTGTTACAGGTCCACCGCCTGGCCGGACGCCGCCGAGCGGCGGGCGGCGTCGACGATTTTCAGGGTGCGGAGGCCTACGGCCCCGTCGGGCTGGGGGACGACGGCGGGCGGTTGGCCGGGCTTTGCCGGGCCGGTGGTGCGGACGGCGTCCAGGAACGTGTCGAGCAGCGACGCGTCCAGGTTGCCGCCGATGCCGAGGAAGACCTCGCCGTCGGTGTCCGTGCCGCCGACGTGCGTCGCGAACGGCTCGATCTCGACGGACCCGTTCGTACCGGTCACCTGCAGCGTCACGCCGCCCCAGGTCGGGCCGTTGTCCGGAACGCTCCACGAGCAGTCGATGGTTGCCAGCAGCCCGTTGTCGTAGTTGATCGTCACCAGCCCGCCGGTCTCCACCTCCACACCCTTGTCCTGGTGCAGGATCCGGTTCGCCGCGGCGTACACGCGGGTCGCGGACGCGCCGCCGGTCAGGCCGTCGATCAGGTCCGCGCAATGCACGGTGTGGTCGACGAGCGCTCCGCCGCCGGCCAGCTTGGCGTCGGTGAACCACTGCCGGGCGGCGTACGGGATCTTCCCGTTGTTGGTGCCCAGTACGGCGAACACGTCACCGAGGCGGCCCGCCTCGACGTTCGCTAGCAGCTGCGCGTAGGACGGCGCGAACCGGACCGGGTACGCGATCATCAGGATCGTGCCGGCCGCCTCGCACGCCGCGAGCATCGCCTCGCCGTCGGCGACCTCGGTGGCCAGCGGCTTCTCGCACAGCACGTGCGCACCGACCGCGGCGGCCCGCTCGACCAGTTCACGGTGGCCGGCGTTCTCCGACGTCACCACCACCGCGTCCGGGCCCCAGGCGAACAGTTCGTCGTACGAGTCGACGTACGGGATGCCGAACTGCGCGGCGAAGTCGGCGCCGCGCGGACCCGGGTCCGGCGCGCCGGCGCCGTCGGGGTCGGCGGACAGGACGTCGATGCCGGGCAGCGACGCGAGCAGGTGCGCGTACGAACCCGCGTGGACGTGCGCGAACGACGCGATCGCGACCTTCAAAGTCATGCCACAACTCCCGTCGAGACGAACGTCTTCATGTCGATCGGCTGACCCGACTCCATCGAGGCCCGGGCCGCTTCGGCCAGGTACACCGCGGTCGCGCCGTCGGACGCGAGCACCCGCGGCTCCGCGCCGCCGCGCAGGCCGATCGCGAACTCACGCAGCTGCGTGAGGTACGGGCTCTCCCCCAGCGACGACTCCGGGATCAGCAGATCGCCCGCGGTGGCGCCGTTCTGCAACTCTTCCTTGTAGCCCGTGTCGCTGTCGGACTTGAACTTCAGGACGCCGCTCGAACCGGCGACCGAGAAGCCGGTCTGGAACGTCGTGCCGGTCGCTCCCCAGGTCGCGCGACAGTGGCTGACCGCTCCGGACTCGTGCGTCAGCGTGACGTGCGCCGCGACGTTCACGGGGCTGACCCCGTCCACGGTCGGCGGGTTCTGCACGGCGTACACGGTGGCGACCTCGCCGCACAGCCAGCGCGCCTGGTCGAGGTCGTGCACCATCAGGTCCATGATCACGCCGCCGGACCGGGCCACTTCGCGGTACCAGCCCGCACCGGCCGGCGAGGACGCCTGCCGGTAGAACCGCGCCACCGCGACCTCGCCGATCCGCCCGGCCTGGATCGCGTCGTACGCCGCCTTGTACGCCGGGAAGTACCGCACCACGTGCGCCGGGTACAGCCGGACGCCGGCCGCCGCGGCCGCGTCGATCACTTCGTGCGAGTCGGCCGCGGTCAGCGTCAGCGGCTTCTCGCAGATGACGTTCTTGCCGGCCTTGATCGCGGCCAGCGTGATCTCCTTGTGCGTCGCCGACGGCGTGACGATGTCGACGAACTCGGCCTCGGCCAGGACACCGTCCAGCGACGGCACGACCTCCAGCCCGAACTGCTCCGCCAGTTCCTCCGCGCCCTCCAGCGAGTAGACCAGCACCCGGGCGCCGACGGCCTTCCAGGACGCGGCGTGGATACGCGAGATGTTGCCCGCGCCGATCAGACCGACGGTCAGACCGGCCAACTCTTCCGACATGTGTTCCCCTGGGGTGGGTAAATTAGTAACGGTCCTTGCGTATCACTGCGCACAGGCGTTCGCAACTACCGTCTCACGAACACAACCACCTCACTATCGTGAACTGGCAGCGACCTGTGCAGAATGTCCCGGTGACAGAAGCGACCGCCGCCCCGGATGCTGCCGGCTTGTCCGCCGGCACCGCTCCGCGTCCCGGCGCAGTGGTCCAGACCGATGGCACCACGTTCACGCTGTGGGCCCCGGCGGCCGAGCGCGTCGAACTCGCGCTGATCGCCGACGACGGCAGCCAGCGGAACCTGGATCTGACCCACACCGGCGAGTTCTGGACCGGGTTCGTCCCCGGCGTGGGCGCCGGCCAGCGGTACGGGTACCGCGTGCACGGCCCGTTCGATCCGTCGCACGGCCTGCGCTTCAACCCGTCGAAGCTGCTGCTCGACCCGTACGCGCGGGCGGTGGACGGAGCCCTGGACTACGCGAGCCCGGTGATCTACGACTCCTCCGACGCCGACTCGGCCGGGCACGTGCCGGTCGGCGTGGTCGTCGCGCCGTCGGATCCCCCGCCGCCGATCAGCAAGCCGGTGCACTGGGGCGAGACGGTCGTCTACGAGCTGCACACGAAGGGCTTCACGCAACTGCACCCCGACGTACCCGAGCACCAGCGCGGCACGTACGCCGGGCTCGCGCATCCGTCGGTGATCAGGTACCTGACCGAGCTCGGGGTGACGTCGGTCGAGCTGTTGCCGATCCACCACTTCCTGACCGAACCCTCGATCGCGGCGCGCGGCCTGCCGAACTACTGGGGCTACAACACACTCGGCTTCTTCGCGCCGCACGCGCCGTACTCGTCGTCGGGTTCGCGCGGCGAGCAGGTGGCCGAGTTCAAGGCGATGGTGGCCGCGTTCCATGCCGCGGGCATCGAGGTCATCCTCGACGTGGTCTACAACCACACCGCCGAGGGCGGCTTCGACGGACCGACGCTGAGCTTCCGCGGGATCGACAACCGCGCCTACTACCGGCTCGCGCACGGCGCCGCGATGTACGACGTGACCGGGACCGGCAATTCGGTCGACACGTCGCACCCGCAGGTCCGGCGGCTGGTGATGGACTCGCTGCGGTACTGGGTCGAGGAGATGGGCGTCGACGGGTTCCGGTTCGATCTGGCCGTCACGCTGGTGCGCAACGAGCGGCACGAGGTCGACATCCCGGACCACCCGTTCCTCGCCGAGGTGGCCGCCGACCCGGTGCTCGGCCGGGTGAAGCTGATCGCCGAGCCGTGGGATGTCGGCCCGTTCGGCTACCAGGTCGGCAACTTCGGGCCGCCGTGGTCGGAGTGGAACGGCAAGTTCCGCGACAGCGTCCGCGACGTGTGGCGCAACACCTCCGACGGCGTGAAGGACCTCGCCTACCGGCTGTCCGGGTCCAGCGACCTGTACGGCGACGACGGCCGCTACCCGTACGCGTCGATCAACTTCGTCACCGCGCACGACGGGTTCACGCTGCGGGACCTGGTCAGCTACGACCACAAGCACAACGAGGCGAACCACGAGGACAACCGGGACGGCACCGACGACAACCGCTCCTGGAACTGCGGTGTCGAGGGCGAGACCGACGACGCCGGCGTGATCGCGTTGCGCAAGCGGCAGATGGCGAACCTGATGTCCACGCTGATCCTGTCGACCGGCGTCCCGATGATCACCGCCGGCGACGAGTGCGGGCGCACGCAGCACGGCAACAACAACGCCTACTGCCAGGACGGCTCGTTGTCCTGGTTCGACTGGTCGCTGCCGGCCGCGTGGTCCGATCACCTCGAGCTGACGAAGAAGCTGCTGGCGCTGCGCGCCGCGCACCCCGCGCTGCGGCAGTGGCACTACTTCTCCGGTCAGCCGGTGGTGTCGGGCGGCCGCAAGGACCTGTCGTGGATCGCACCGCACGGCGGCGAGATGACCGACGCGGACTGGTTCGACGGCAGCCTCCGGACGATCGGCATGTTCCTGCGGGGCGATGCGCTGCGAGCGACCGATGCCGAGGGCAACGCGCTGACCGACAGCTCGTTCCTGCTGGCTCTGAACGCGACACCGGAGACGCGCAACGTCGTCGTACCGGACGCGTCGTGGGCACCTGCCTACGAGGTGGTGCTGGACACCAGCAACAGCATGGTGACCGAGGTGGAGGCCGGCGCGACCGTGCCGCTCGCCCCGCGCTGTTTGGTGCTGCTGCGCGCGCTCTGAGCCGTCGAAGAGGTTGTTAACCTTCCGCCTGTACATTCGTCGGTCACCTGCCGTTCATGTGCTGGGGGGATCGATGACACCGATCGGAGCGCTGCATCGCGCGATCATGCGGTGGGGCGAGGCGGAGCGGACCAGCTCGCGGCTGGCGCTCCAGCGCTGGGTGGACGGCGTGGCGTACGTCGACGTCCAAGCGCGGACGTACGCCGAGTACTGGACGCAGCAGAACTCTCTGACGCTGACCGGCGACGGGCCGCTCTGGGTCGTGCTCGGAGACTCGACCGCGCAAGGACTTGGCGCGTCCTCGCCGTTGCACGGGTACGTCGGCCAGGTGCTGAACGCCCTGCGCCGCAAGGGCACGCCGTGGCGAGTCCTGAACCTCTCACGGTCCGGTGCACAGACCCAGCACGTGCTGGACGACCAACTCCCGTTGCTGGACGGACTGACCCCGGCCCTGGTCACTTGCGGCATCGGCAACAACGACATCCTGGCGACACCGCCGAGGCGCTTCCGCGACCGCCTCCGCCAGGTGATCGACCGGCTCCCTTCGTCATCTGTCGTGATGGACCTGACGGTGCCGGACCGGCTTTGGCGGATCGGCGGCGCGGTGAGCCCGTACGTGTCCGGCATCAACCAGCTGATCAGCACCACGGCCACGTCCCGCGGCCTGCCGGTCGCCGAGGTGTCGCGATACGCGCGCCCGCCGTGGCGCGGCTTGCTCGCCCCCGACGCCTTCCACCCCAACAACCTCGGCTACCGCCGCCACGCCGACGCCCTCCTCGCCGCACTCCCGGCAGGCCTGCTCAACCTTCCAGCAACCGCTGCAGCCGGTCCAGCGTCTTGGCGCTCTCCTGTCGCACCCTGATCGGGACGATCGCGGCCCGGCCCGGTACGCGGATGCCTCCGGTCAGCGCAACACGCGTGCCGCCGCCCGGTTCGGCGGCGACCGCCGTACCGATAATCACGAAGCGGCTCTGCAGCCAGCACCAGCCCGGACGGAACTGACCTTCCAGCCGTGCGCGTTGTCCCCGGGCCCCCGTCGCCCGGACCACGACCCGGTCGCCGTCGCGCTCCAGCAGGGTCGCCGACACCAGATCCGCGTGGATCTCGGCGAAGACGTCGAGATCGGCGAGCATCGCCTTCACCTGGCCGGGCTCGTACGGAAGCACGCGTTCGGTGACCGCCGCGCCCGGCACACCGGCGGCGAGCGCCCGGAACCGCTCGACGTCCGTGAGTTCCACCTGTGGCCAGTTCATGATCTCCACGCCTTCCGAAAGCTCGCCCGCGCGCGGTGCAGCCGGGACTTCGCCGTACCCGGCGGGACATCGAGCACGGCGGCTGCTGCCTGTTCGTCCAGTCCTTCGAGGTCTCGCAGCACCAGGACCGCCCGGTGTTCGGGCGACAGCCGTTCGAGCACGTCCTGTACGTCGATCGCAAGCTGCGGATCGTCCGCGGCCGGGACATCCGCGAGCTCGGCCGGCTGCTGCCGCTGCCCGCGCCGCGCGACCCGGACCGCCTCGCGGACGGCGATCGCACGCGCCCAGCCGAACAGCGCCGCGGGTTCCTGCAGGCTGTGGAGGCCCCGGAAGATCGCGATCAGCGCCTCCTGCGCCGCGTCCGGCCCGTCGGCCAGCGCGATCGGCCCGCAGATCTTCCCGACGTACGGCGTCAACGCGTCCAGGACGTCGTTCATCGCCACGCTGTCACCGCGCTGGGCCGCGCGGACCCTCGCCGCCTCGATCATTCGACGAAGGCGGCCAGCAGCCGTGACACCTGGCCGGGGCAGTCGACGGTGAGCGCGTGACCGCAGCCGGGGAGGACGTGCACGGTTGCGTTCGGCAACAGCTTCCCGAAGCGGGCGGCCTGCTCGACCGGGAGGATCGTGTCGTGGTCGCCCCAGACCACGAGCGTCGGCTGCCGGGTCGACGGCAGTGCGCGTTCCGTGACGCTCCAGTCGAGACCGCGCTCGAGCGCGTACAGGGATCGCACGTTGTCACGATACGTTCCGGGGATCCACATCGCGTCGACGAGTTGCGGCGTGACCAGGTCCTTGTGCACGAACAGGCCGGTCCCGAGTTTCGCGAGCGCCTCGCCGACCAGGGGCAGCTTGAGAATCTCCCAGCTCCAGGCGTCCGGTTCGTCCAGGCCTGTCGGAGCGAGCAGGACGAGCTTGCTGACCCGCTCCGGGTGCCGCTGCGTGTAAGCGAGGCCCCATCCGCCGCTCCATGAGTTGCCGGCAAGTGCGACGCTCTGGAGATGCAGGGCGTCGAGGAACTGACCTAGCGCCCGCGTCATGCCGTCCAGGTCGAACGGGAACGCCTTGTCGTGCAGACGTGTCTCACCTTGTCCTGGAAGGTCGACTGCGTAGACCGTGTGCTGCTGTGCCAGCGCGTTCAGCTCGGTGTCCCACGCGGCGGCAGGTGAAGCGCCCGGCGCCAGCAGGACCACCGGTGAACCGTTGCCCCGCTGTAGGTAGTGCAAGCGCGCCAGTGGAGTGTCCACGTACCGGGAGTCAGCCGACGCGCTTGGGTGGGGCTGCTCCGTCGGCTGGTACCCGTAGGCAACCAACGCGCCCACCAGTACGACAGCCAGTGGGCCCGCGACGACAGCTACCTTTAGCCGCCGCATCCGCAGCATCTTCAAGTCTGCAAGACACAGGGCGATACACAGCGGCGTATAGAGCACCAGGTTGAGCCAGTAGAAGGCAGGACCCGCGTCGCCCGCACCGGTGATCCACACCAGCCCAACAGCCGCGCGTACCGCTAGCCCCGCCGCCAGACCGCCTACCACGAGCCTGCTGAGCCTCCAGCGTGCACTGGTGAGTATTGCCCCCGCCAAGAACAGGTGCAGTGCTGCGAGAGGCAACACCACTGCCGGCGCGAAGCTGACCGGAGCGTTCAGAACCGCCAGCGACAGACTCCGCTCGTCGCCTGCCGGCCAAGTGGCTCCTGTCGCCCAGTAGACGTGCAGCGCCGCGAGCGCGACGTGCACTCCGGCAACAATCCGTCGCATGACCCCTCCTCGTTGTTCGGACACCCAGAAGAGGAGGTCATGCAGGCAGACGTTCCCCGGCGTGAGGCGGCTCACAGAAACGCCTAGGCAATTACTACGAATCCGGATAATCTGGATCCGTGGAAAGTGATGAGTTGTTGCTGGTGTTGCTGCAGCGGGCCACGCATGTGACGTTGCAGGTGCTCGCGACGGAGCTGGCCGATCTGAAGCTGACGGCTTCTGAGTTGAACGTGCTGGCGAATCTCGCTGACGACAAGCCGCGGACGGTCTCCGAGATCGGGGTGGCTGCGGGCGTCCGGCCGACGACGCTGACCGGCGTACTCGATCGGCTCTCGGACAAGGGCCTGCTGGCCCGGGCCGCGCACGCAGGTGACCGGCGGGCGGTGGAGATCTGGCTGACCCCGCGCGGGGCGCGGAGTGCCGCGCGGATTTCCGAGGCGTTCGCGGCGGTGGAGTCGCGGGCGTTGGACGGCGTACCGGAGTCCGCGGTCAAGCAGGCTCGGCGGGTGCTGAGCGCGTTGGCGGCGTCATGAGCGTCTTCGACGAACTGATGGAAGAGGTGATGTCGACCGCCTCACGCTTCGGGCATCGAGAGCATGTCCGGTTGACGTGGCTCGCCGTACGGCGCTGTGGGACTGCTGGGGCGGTCGAGCTGATCAGTGACGGGATCCGTCGCACGGCGCGGTACGCCGGGGTGCCGCAGAAGTACAACGCGACCGTGAGCCGGGCCTGGGTCGAGCTGACGGCGTACCACATGGCTGAGGCGCCGGGTGATTTCGACGAGCTGGTGCGGCGCAACCCCGGCCTGCTCGACAAGCGGCTGCTGACGCGGTTCTACAGTTCGCGCGCTCTGGCGTCGCCGGCCGCGCGGACCGGGTGGGTCGAGCCGGATGTGAAGGCGTTCCCCTTTACTCTGCCCCAGGGGCAAGGGGTGTGATGGTCGCGTGTTGACGATCAGCGAGTTCGGGCGGCGGGCGGGGCTTTCACACAAAGCCCTGCGGCTGTACGACGTGTCAGGGCTGCTGGCGCCGGCGCAGGTGGATCCGGCGAACGGGTACCGCCGGTACGACGAGAGTCAGCTCGAGCGGGCGCGGCGGATCAGCGTGCTGCGGCAGCTGGACATGCCGCTGACCACGATCGCCGAAGTCCTCGCGGGGACCGACGAGGAGGCGTTGATCCGGCTCGACCGGTGGTGGGCCGCCGAGGAGGCGACCACCGCGGCACGCCGAGCGACGCTGGGGTACCTGCGGGACCGGCTGACCCGGTCGGGTACGCCGGGGCTCGCGCCGCGGCCGGTGCTGGCACGGGACGTGCCGGCGACCAAGGTCGCCTCGATCCGGGTCGACACCGACCAGCAGATGCTGGTCGGTAACCTCGTGACCTGCACCGACGAGATCATGTCGTACCTGCGTTCCTGCGGCGCGGCCGCGGACGCCGGTTCGTGGGTGATCTTCCACGGCGCCGTGACACCGGAGGCCGAGGCGACGGTCGAGATCTGCCTGCCGTTCGACGGCCTCGTGGACCCGTCCGGCCGGATCGGCATCCGTGTCGAGCCGGCGCACCGGGAGGCGTACTGCACGATCACGATGGACGAGTGCGCGTACCCGCGGATCATGCTCGCGTACGACCTCGTCTACGACTGGGCACGCGCGTCCGGCACCCCCGATGCGGGTCCGCCGCGCGAGATCTACCGCCCGGACTGCCACCTGCTCCCCCGTGACGAGCCGGCCGTCGACATCGCACTGCCCATTCTGGAGAGGAACCTTTGATGGACTACGCGATGCAGACTCGCTTCAGTGATCCCGGCGTACAGGCCGGACTGTTCGACGCGCTGCCGGACGACATCCCCGGGATCGCCGCGGTGGTTCGGAATCTGCTGATCCACTACCGTGCCGGCGGGATCGAGTTCACCGGTGACCGGCTCGCCGAGATCGACAGCCGGTGGGTCTCGGCGATTCTCGCCACGGACCACAAGCGCAACGGTACGGCGCTCGCGGTGCCGCGCGAACCGTTCGACCGGGTTGTCGGATGCTGCCGGGACTACACGCTGCTGTTCGTGTCGATGCTGCGGCACAAGGGCATCCCGGCCCGCAGCCGGGTCGGATTCGGCAACTACTTCGCCGAGGGATTCGACCACGACCATGTGGTCGCGGAGTACTGGAACGGCGACCGCTGGGTGATGATCGACGCCGAGATGGACCCGGCCGACCCGCGGTTCACCTTCGACGTCGCGGACATGCCGGCCGGCCCGTTCCGGTCCGCGGCCGAGGTCTGGCGAGGCTATCGCGACGGCGTCCTCGACGGCGACCTGTTCGGCGCCGACCCGAACCCGGACGCACCGCTGAAGCTGCACGGCGGCTGGTTCATCCGCACCTACGTGCACTACCAGCTCGCCCACCTGAACGGCGACGAGCTCCTGCTCTGGGACAACTGGGGCGGAATGTCCGACACCCTCGACGGCGCCGACCTCGACCTCACCGACCGGATCGCCGACCTGATGCTTGCCTCCGACAACGGAGACGAAACGGCCACCAAGGAGGTCAACGACCTCTACCGCGCGGATCCAGCCCTGACCTTCACCGGCCGAGCTTTCGTCACCTCCCCGGCCAGCGGCGGCCAGTATGTCTGGAAGGACCTCGCGTAGCTCCTCCCCGCGGGCCGAGCACACCCGCCGGGGTCTGGAGACAAGGTATTGCTTGTCTCCAGACCCCGCGGCTTGTTCACAGATCTGCGCAAACACCCCCGCCTGGTGAGGCAGGCGGGGGTGTGTCTTTTGTGTGGAACGGCTCAGAATTCCGAGCCGGCGGGGAGGTCGGGGGTGGATGGGTCCTCGGGGTCGGACGGGCCGGCGGCGAGGCCTAGTTCGGCGGGGCTGGCGAGGCCGGCGTGGTTGGGGACGACGCGGACCGTGTAGCCGAACGGGCCGGTGCGGTCGAGCTTCAGCTCACCCTCGTACCGGTGCCGGTTGCCTTCGTAGGTCTCGGCGAGCGACAGCGACGTCCGGACCGGGTCGGTGATCTCGTCGTTCGCGTCGACGCGGCCGTGCAGGACCTCGACGCAGATGTCGGACGGGTCCAGGTCGCCGAGCGCCGCGAACGCGCGGATCCCGACGGTCGTGCCGAGCTGCGGTACGTCGCCGAGGCCCTGCAGCTCCACGTGGTCGACGCGGATCTGCGACCATGCCGCGCGCACCTTCTGCTTCCACGCGGCCAGTTCGCGAGCACCGTCGTACGTCGAGTTGAGCGCCCGCGACGACTTGGCGGCCGGCACGTACAGCTGCTCGACGTAGTCACGCACCATCCGGGTGGCGAGCACCTTCGGGCCGAGTTCCTTGACCGTGTGCCGCAGCATCTCGATCCAGCGGCCGGGCACGTCACCGTCGTAGAACCGCGGCGCGACCTGCTTCTCGATCAGGTCGTACAGCGCGTGCGCCTCGAGGTCGTCGCGACGCTCGGTGTCCTCGATCCCTTCGGCGGACGGGATCGCCCAGCCGAACTCGTCGTCGTACCACTCGTCCCACCAGCCGTCGCGGATGGACAGGTTGAGCGCACCGTTCAGCGCGGCCTTCATACCGGACGTGCCGCACGCCTCGTACGGACGCAGCGGGTTGTTCAGCCAGACGTCGCAGCCCGGGTACATCGGCTGGGCGAGCTTGATGTCGTAGTCCGGCACGAACACGATCCGGTGCCGCACCTCCGGGTCGTCGGCGAAGCGGACCATCTCCTGGATGAGCTTCTTGCCGCCCTCGTCGTGCGGGTGCGCCTTGCCGGCGATGACGATCTGCACCGGCCGCTGCGGGTGCAGCAGCAGCGCCTTCAGCCGCTCGGGGTCGCGCAGCATCAGCGTCAGCCGCTTGTACGACGGGACGCGGCGCGCGAAGCCCATGGTCAGCACGTCGGGGTCGAGGATCTGGTCGACCCAGCCGAGCTCGGCCTCGCTGGCGCCGCGGTTCAGCCAGGACTGCCGGACCCGCGCGCGGGTGTCGTCGATGAACCGCTGCCGGAGCAGCCGCTTGGTCTCCCAGATCTGGGCGTCGGTGGTCTTGTCCAGACCCTCGAACACCTCGTCGCCCTCGGTCGTGTAGTTGGCGTAGGTGAGGTCGTGGACCTCGCGCGCCACCCACGTCGGCGCGTGCACGCCGTTGGTGATCGAGGTGATCGGTACGTCGATCGGGTCGAAGCTCGGCCACAGCCCGGCGAACATGCCGCGGCTGACGACGCCGTGCAGCTTGGACACGCCGTTCGCGCGCTGGGCGAGCCGCAGGCCCATGATCGCCATGTTGAACAGCGCCGGGTCGCCGCCCTCGAAGTCCTCGGCGCCGAGCTCGAGGATCCGGTCGATCGGGACCTCGGGGCCGAACACGTCCGGCGAGAAGTGCTGCTGGATCAGCTCGACCGGGAACCGGTCGATACCGGCCGGAACCGGGGTGTGCGTGGTGAAGACGGTGCCGCCGCGGTTGACCTCGAGCGCGGTGTCGAAGTCGAGGTCCTTGCCGGCGGCAAGCTCACGGATCCGCTCGATGCCGAGGAAGCCCGCGTGCCCCTCGTTGGTGTGGAACACCTCGGGTGCCGCGTGGCCGGTGATCCGGCAGTACGTACGGACCGCGCGGACGCCGCCGACGCCGAGCAGCAGCTCCTGGAGCAGGCGGTGCTCGGTCGAACCGCCGTACAGCCGGTCGGTCACCTCGCGCTCGGACGGCTCGTTCTCCTCGATGTCGGAGTCGAGCATCAGCAGCGGCACGCGGCCGACCTGGGCGACCCAGATCTGCGCGTGCAGCTCGCGGTTGCCGGGCAGGGTCAGCGTGACGGTCGCCGGTGCGTCACCGTCGCGGAGCAGGCTGATCGGCAGCCCGTCCGGGTCGACCAGCGGGTAGCGCTCCTGCTGCCAGCCCTCACGGTTCAGCGATTGCGCGAAGTACCCGTGCCGGTACAGCAGGCCGACGCCGATCAGCGGTACGCCGAGGTCGCTGGCGGCCTTCAGGTGGTCGCCGGCGAGGATGCCCAGACCGCCGGAGTACTGCGGCAGCACGTGTGTGATGCCGAACTCCGGGGAGAAGTAGGCGACCGCGTCGAGCGGCGAGCCGCCCGCGGTCTGGAACCACCGGTCGTCGGTCACGTAGCTGTCCAGGTCGGCTACGGCCAGTTCGAGCCGGCGCAGGAAAGCGTGGTCGTGGGCCAGCTCGTCGAGCCGGGCCGCCGGGACCTCGCCGAGCAGCTTGACCGGGTCACCGCCGGTGCTCCGCCACAGCTGCGGGTCCACGGCCTCGAAGACGTCCTGCGTCTCCGGGTGCCAGGCCCAGCGGAGGTTGTTCACCAGGGTGCCCAAACCGGTCAGCGGCTCGGGCAGGACAGGGCGGACGGAGAATCGTCGTATCGCTCGCACCGGGACACCGTACCGGGCAACGGTGCGCAAGACACCCTCGGGATGCATCGATCTTGCAACGCGAGCAAGATTTTGCAGCCCGGTGTGTCACAGCGGGGTACTGGGAACCGATAACGTCAGCAGTGTCGTACGCGACGTAGTTACCCAACCCGCCGAATCCGAAGCCCCACACGTTACGGAAAGCGAAGGTTCGTCTACGCCATGACTGGGCGCATCCCGATCACCGACGTCACCCCGACCGTCGACGCCGGAGCGTATCCGGCGAAGGCAGCGGTCGGCGAGACGTTCACCATCGCGGCAACGGTCTTCCGGGAAGGCCATGACGCCGTGAACGCGAACGTTGTGCTGACCTCGCCGTCGGGACAGACCAGACGCATGCTGATGACCCCGGTCGGCCAGGGCACCGACCGCTGGACCGTCGACGTCACGCTGCAGGAGCAGGGCGCGTGGACGTTCGCGGTCGAGGGCTGGAGCGACCCGTACGGCACCTGGCGGCACAACGCCGAGATCAAGATCCCGGCCGGGCTGGACGTCGACCTGATGTTCGCCGAGGGCGCGGCGTTCTTCGACCGCGCGGCCGCCGGCGTACCGCCCGCGGTCCGGGCGGATCGCGGCACGCTGAGCGACGCGGCGCACGCGCTGGCCAACGGCGCACTGCCGCCGGAGGCCCGGCTGGCCGCGGGCATCTCGCCGCAGGTCCGCGCGGCCCTCGGCCGGTACCCGGTGCGCGAGCTGATCACCTCCTCCGAGACGTACCCGGTGTGGGTCGACCGCACCCGCGCGCTGTACGGCAGCTGGTACGAGTTCTTCCCGCGCTCCGAGGGCGCGACGTACGACGAAGAAGCCGGTGAGTGGAAGTCCGGGACCTTCCGGACCGCGGCGCGGCGGCTCGAAGCAGTCGCGAAGATGGGCTTCGACATCCTCTACGTGCCGCCGATCCACCCGGTCGGCCACTCGTTCCGCAAGGGCCCGAACAACACCCTCGACCCGAAGCCCGGCGACCCGGGCTCGCCGTGGGCGATCGGCTCCGAGGACGGCGGCCACGACGCGATCCACCCCGAGCTCGGCACCTTCGAGGACTTCGAGTACTTCGTCGGCCGCGCCCGCGAGGTCGGCCTCGAGGTCGCGATCGACCTGGCGCTGCAGGCCTCGCCGGACCACCCGTGGGTGAAGGACCACCCGAAGTGGTTCTCGGTCCGCGCCGACGGGTCGATCGCGTACGCCGAGAACCCGCCGAAGAAGTACCAGGACATCTACCCGATCAACTTCGACAACGACCCCGAAGGCATCTACGCCGAGGTGCTGCGGATCGTCCGGCTGTGGATCTCCAAGGGCGTCACGGTGTTCCGCGTCGACAACCCGCACACCAAACCGGTCAACTTCTGGGAGTACCTGCTCGGCGAGATCCGCAAGACCGACCCGGACGTGGTGTTCCTGTCCGAGGCGTTCACCCGGCGGCCGATGATGCGCGAGCTGGCGAAGGTCGGGTTCCACCAGTCGTACACGTACTTCACCTGGCGCAACGAGAAGTGGGAGCTCGAGGAGTACCTGACCGAGCTCACTCGCGAGAGCGCGCACTACCTGCGGCCGAACTTCTTCGTGAACACGCCGGACATCCTCACGGCGTACCTGCAGTACGGCGGACCGGGCGCGTTCAAGATCCGCGCCGCGATCGCGTCGACATCGTCGCCGGCCTGGGGTGTGTACGCCGGGTACGAGCTGTTCGAGCACGTCGCGCTGCGGCCCGGCTCGGAGGAGTACCTGGACACCGAGAAGTTCCAGCTCCGCCCGCGCGACTGGGAGGCAGCCGAGGCGGAGGGGCGCTCGCTGGCGCCGTACCTGACGCTGCTCAACAACATCCGCCGCCGGCACCCGTCCCTGCAGCAGCTGCGCAACCTGGCGCTGCACAGCGTCGACGACGAAGCGATCATGTGCTACTCCAAGCGCTCGACCGCGGCCGACGGACACAGCGACACCGTCATCGTCGTGGTGAACACCGACCCGCACTCGGTCCGCGAGTCCATGGTCCACCTCGACATGGCCGCCCTCGGGATGCGCCCCGAAGACACCTTCACCGTCTACGACGAAATCAGCGGCGCCACCTGGCGCTGGGGCCAGAGCAACTACATCCGCCTCGACCCCAACGGCGAACCAGCCCACATCCTCGCTGTACGCCGCGGCCAAGCCTGAGCCGAACTAGCACGCGTGGGTGGTTCTTCCCGCTAGAGCTGAACAAGTCTCCGGGTACTTCAGGCCCGCGCCGGTGTTCAAGGCCACCACCTGGTCGTCCGCGGTGATCCAGCCGGAGTCGCGCAGCGTGCGGATGGCGGCGAAGTTGGCGGCGCCTTCGGGGCAGATGAAGGCGCCTTCGAGGCGGGCGACCAAGTGCTGTTCGGCGAGGATGTCGGCGTCGTCGACGGCGACGGCGCAGCCGCCGGTTTCGGTGATCGCCTGCAGGACGAGGAAGTCGCCGAGGGCCTTGGGGACGGTGATGCCGAAGGCAACGGTTCGGGCGTCGGGCCAGGGCTCGCTCTCCGTCAGACCCTTCTCCCAGGCGCGGACGATCGGCGCGCAGCCGGTGGACTGTACGGCGACCAGCCGGGGCAGCGGACCGGAGATCCAGCCGAGGTCGCGCAGCTCGGTCAGGGCCTTCCAGATACCGATGATGCCGACGCCGCCGCCGGTCGGGTAGACGATCACGTCCGGCAACGACCACCCGAGTTGCTCGGCGATCTCCAGGCCCATCGTCTTCTTGCCCTCGATCCGGTACGGCTCCTTCAGCGTCGACGCGTCGAAGTACCCGGACTGCGACCGGACATACGCCGCGGCGTCGCCGATCAGCCCGTCGATGAGCTGCAGCCGCGCGCCGACCGCGGTCACCTCGCGCCGGCAGATCTCGGGTGCGGCGATCGGCATCGCGATCAGCGCCTCCATCCCGGCGCGGGCGGCGTACGCGGCCCAGGCCGACCCGGCGTTCCCGTTCGTCGGCATCGCGATCTTCCGTACGCCGACCTCGTAGGCACGCGACACCCCGACCGCCGCGCCCCGCGCCTTGAACGTACCGGTCGGGATCAGCCCCTCGTCCTTCATCAGCAGCCGCTCGACGCCGATCGAGGCGCCGTACCGCGTCATCGGCAGCAGCGGTGTCATCCCCTCCCCCAGCGTCACCACGTTCGACGGCGACCGCACCGGCAGCAGTTCGTGATACCGCCAGAGATCCGGCGCACGTGACGCCAGATCTGCCTTGTCGAAAGCAGGTACGCCGTACCGCGCGAGCAGCGGCGATCCGCACGGGCACAGGCCGATGATCTGGTCGGCGTCGTGCGTCGCGCCGCAACGCGGGCATTCGAGATGACTCAGCGCGGAGAAGGCCACATCGACAGAAACTACCCCGCGCGGACTACCCCGCGCGCAGATCGCTGATCATCGGGCGCTGGTGGTCGGTCAGCCGGAACCCGATCCCGCGGACGGCGTCGATGGTGACCGTCGTGCCGAGGTCGTCGAGTTTGCGGCGCAGGCGTTTCACCACCGAGTGGACGTCGGCGGTGCCGCGGACGCTGCCGTCCCGCCAGACGGTGTGGTGCAGGGCGTCGTACGACCAGACGCGCAGCGGCGTCGACATCAGCCGGCTGAGCAGCTCCTGCTCGAGGTCGGTGAGCTGGATCTCGCCGTCGCGCCAGCGGGCGACCGAGCGGGCCCGGTCGATGGTGAGCACGTCCGCGTCGGGATCCTCGCCGCCGGCGCGGACCGCCGTGGCGTCGACCGCGTCCGGCTCCGGCGGCTCGGGCTGCTCGGGCGCGCCGGGCGGCGGTTGCTGCGCGGGAACCAGCAGGCGGCGCAGTTCGTCGAGGCTGGAGACGAGCAGCAACGGCGCGACGTCGTCGACGAGCTCGGCCAGGCGGACTCGTTGTTCGGCCGAGGCCGAGACCGCGATCAGCAGCGGGAAGTTCTCTGTCAGATCGGCGTCCGGAGGGGCGGGTTCACGGGCGGTGACCATCTGGTCACGATGTCAACATCTGCCCGGGATCGTCAACGGACTGCCAAGGTTTGCCTAGCTTGCTTCGATCGGTGCGACAGCTAGTCACATCTTGCTCACCAAGTGTGCTTGTTACCACGTTGTTCTGACACATAGATTCCTCGTCAGGCTTGCGGTGTCACATGCCGCGACCTGGGGGGCACACAGAGTTCGCACGAGCCCTCCTGCAGCAGATGACTCGGGGGAGTCGGCTCGGGGTCTTTCAAGTGAGGGGCTGCAGAGATGTCACATCAACGGAAGGGACTCGCCAGATCTCTGGTGGGTGCCCTGGCGACGGTGGCCGTGCTGGCGACCGGGATGGCCGCCGCCGGCCAAGCCCAAGCGTCACCGCCCACCAAGCCACAGGCCACACCGGCCTCCAAGATCAAGCCAGAGCTCATGGAGAAGCTGGACGGCAAGGACGCCAAGGCCGCGACGGACTACTGGGTCCGGTTCGCGGCGAAGGCCGACCTGACCGCCGCCAGCAAGATCACCAACTGGAACGAGCGCGGTACGGCGGTCGCCGCCGCGCTGAAGAAGGCCGCAGCGGACAGCCAGGCGAAGATCCGCGCCGAGCTGGACGCGCAGCACGTGAAGTACCAGTCGTTCTGGGGCACGAACGCGATCCGCATCGAGAGCGGCTCGCTGGACCTGGCCCAGACCCTGGCCGGCCACACCGAGGTCGAGGGCCTGTACGCGCCGCTCCAGATCGAGGTACCGAAGGTCACGCCGGGCCAGCAGGAGAAGGCGATCCAGGCCGTCGAGTGGGGCGTCGCGAACATCAAGGCGAACCAGGTCTGGTCGCAGTACGGCGACAAGGGCGAGGGCATCGTCGTCGCCAGCATCGACACCGGTGTGCAGTACGACCACCCGGCGCTGGTGAACCAGTACCGCGGCAACAACGGCGACGGCACCTTCAACCACAACTACAACTGGTTCGACGCGGCCGGCACCTCGCCGAGCGCGCCCGCCGACGGCAACGGCCACGGCACCCACACGATGGGCACCATGGTCGGCGACGACGGCGCGGGCAACCAGATCGGTGTCGCGCCGGGCGTCAAGTGGATCGCCGCGAACGGCTGCTGCCCGAGCGACGCCGCGCTGATCGAGTCCGGCCAGTGGATGCTCGAGCCGACCGACCTCGCGGGGCAGAACCCGGACGCGAGCAAGCGGCCGAACGTCATCAACAACTCGTGGGGCTCCACGCTGCCGTCGAACGACCCGTTCATGGAGGACATCACCCTGGCCTGGACCGCGTCCGGGATCTTCGGTGCGTTCGCCAACGGCAACAGCGGCTCGGCCTGTCAGAGCAGTGGCTCGCCGGGCAGCCTGACGAGCAACTACTCGGCCGGCGCCTACGACATCAACAACAACATCGCGTCCTTCTCCGGCCGCGGCGTGGGCCAGAACGGCACCATCAAGCCGAACATCTCGGCTCCGGGTGTCAACGTCCGGTCCAGCCTGCCGGGCAACACCTACGGCGCGTTCAACGGTACGTCGATGGCGACACCGCACCTGACCGCCGCCGTGGCCCTGCTCTGGTCGGCCTCGCCGTCGCTGAAGGGTGACGTCGCGGCGACCCGGGCGCTGCTCAACTCGACCGCGATCGACACGCCGAACAGCCAGTGCGGCGGCACCGACGCGAACAACAACGTCTTCGGTCAGGGCCGTCTGGACGCGCTGGCGCTCCTGGACGCGGCGCCGATCGGCGACACCGGCACGCTGTCCGGCACCGTCACCGCCGCCACCGGTGGCGCCGCGCTCGCGGGTGCGAGCGTGACCGTGCACCAGGACGGTCAGGCCGACAAGACGCTGACCACCAGCAGCACCGGCGCGTTCACGTCCGTGCTGCAGGCCGGCGACTACACCCTGACGGTCGCGTCCTTCGGGTACGCCACCCAGACCGCCACCGTCACGATCACCACCGGTCAGACCACCACGAAGAACTTCGCCCTGGTCAGCACTCCGCAGGTGAGCGTCGGCGGCACGGTCACGGACGGCTCCGGCCACGGCTGGCCGCTGTACGCGAAAGTGACGGTCGAGGGCCCGGGCGGTGTGTTCGACTACACCACCCCGAGCAACGGCCGGTACAGCCTCAAGGTCCCGTCCGGTGCGGCGTACAGCCTCAAGGTCGAGACGAAGTACCCGGGTTACCAGACCGTCAGCCAGCCGATCACGGTCGGCAGCGGCAACCTGACCCAGAACATCGCGGTCCCGGCCGACGCCAACTCGTGCACCACCGCGCCCGGTTACAAGTGGGGCTCGGACGGCGTCTACGAGACCTTCGACTCCGGTGCCGCGCCGAGCGGCTGGACCGTCGTCGACAACAAGGGCAACGGGCAGGTCTGGAAGTTCGACGACCCGGGCAACCGGGGCAACCTGGCCGGTGGCAGCGGCAAGTTCGCGGTCATCGACAGTGACAAGTACGGCAGCGGCGGGTCCCAGGACACGTCTCTGGTCAGCCCGGTCGTGGACCTGACCTCGGTCACCGCTCCGGTGATCAAGTTCAACCAGGACCTGAACTACCTCAGCGGCGAGAAGGCCGACGTCGACCTGTCGATCGACGGCGGCGCCACCTGGAGCAACGTGCTCACCCAGGCCGCCGACGTCCGCGGCGTCAAGGAGATCGCGATCCCGCAGGCGGCCGGCCAGTCCGCGGTGCAGGTGCGGTTCCACTACTACAACGCCTCGTACGAATGGTGGTGGGAGGTCGACAACGTTCTCGTCGGCAGCCAGGTCACCTGTGTACCGACCGGCGGCGGCATCGTGGTCGGCAACGTCAAGGACGCCAACACGAACGGCTTCGTGAACGGCGCGGTCGTCACCCGTGACGGCAGCACCGAGTCCGCGACGACCGTGGCGACGCCCGAGGACACCGGTCTCAACGACGGCTTCTACTGGCTGTACTCGTCCGCGGACGGCAACCAGGGCTTCACCGCCAAGGCAGGCAACTACGTCAGCTCGACCGCGACCGTCGCGGTGGAGGCCGACTGGACCACCACGGCCGACTTCACGCTGAAGGCCGGCCAGTTGGCCGTCACGCCGGGCAGTGTCACCGGCAACCTGAAGCTGCCGACCGGCAAGGTCACCAAGTCGTTCACCGTCACCAACACCGGCGGAGCGCCGGTGGATGTCAAGTTCGGCGAGAAGGACGGCGGCTTCGTCCTGCAGAACGCGAACGGCACCACGACCACCAAGGCCCAGGTGGAGAACGGGCCCGGCGCCCCGCTGCAGCGGCTCGCCGTGGACACCTCGTTCGCCCGGATGCTGTCGGGCAAGACCGGCGGCTCGCCGGCCGCCGCGAAGCCGATGGCGGCTCCGTGGGCCGACATCGCCGACTACCCGGCGACCGTGATGGACAACCGGGTGGTGAACGTCGACGGCAAGGTCTACTCGATTGCCGGCGGCAACGGCAGCGCGTCCACCGGGAACAGCTACGTGTACGACCCGGCGGCGCTCGCCTGGACCGCGATCGCCCCGCTGCCGGGTGCTCGCAACGCCATCAGCGTCGGTGTCATCGGCGGCAAGATCATCGCCAGCTCCGGCTGGGGATCGTCCGGCCCGGCGCCGGAGACCTGGTCGTACGACCCGGCCGCCAACGCCTGGACCGCACTGGCCGCCAACCCGGCCCCGCGGGCCGCGGCCGGTCAGGCCGTGCTCGACGGCAAGCTGTACGCCGTCGGCGGGTGCACCACCTCCAGCTGTCTGCCGATGAGCAACACGGTCGTCCGGTACGACCCGGCGGCGAACGCCTGGGAGACGCTGGCGAACTACCCGAAGTCGGTCGCGTTCGCGTCCTGCGGCGCCATCGACGGCCAGCTGTACTGCGCCGGTGGTAACGACGGCACGAACTCGCTGAAGTCGGCCTACGTCTACGACCCGAGTGCGGACTCGTGGACGGCGATCGCGGACGCTCCGGCCGACCACTGGGCGGCGTCGTACGCCGTCGCCGGTGGGAAGCTGCTGATCGTCGGCGGTGTCCAGGCCGGTGCGGTGACCAACGCCGGGTTCTCGTACGACCCGTCGGCGGACGCCTGGACCGCGCTGCCGAACGCCAACCTGCCGCGGTACCGCGGCGGTGCGGCCTGCGGCTTCTACAAGGTCGGTGGCTCGTCCGGTGGCTTCACCGCCACCGCGGACAGCGAGGCCCTGCCGGGTCTCGAGGACTGCGCCGAGTCGTCGGCGGACGTGAGCTGGCTGTCGATCGACAAGACCGAGGCCACGCTGGCCCCGGGACAGTCGACGACCGTCAAGGTCACGCTCACGGCGAGCGTCGACCAGCCCGGTACCTACAGCGGTGCCGTGACGATCGGCGAAAACACCCCCTACACGGTCGCTCCGGTCGGCGTGACGATGAACGTCACCCCGCCCACCAGCTGGAGCAAGCTGCAGGGCACCGTCACGGGCGTCAGCTCGTCCGGCGCCTCGGCCGCCCTCCCGGGCGCGATCGTGCAGGTGGACTCGTGGGCCCAGTCCTACACCTTCATCACCGACAAGGACGGTAAGTACGCCTACTGGCTCGACCGTCGTAACAACCCGCTCACCCTGATCGCCGCGAAGGACGGCTACAAGCCCCAGACCCGTACGACGAAGCTCCTGGCCGGTGAACCGGTCACCGAGGACTTCGCCCTGAAGTCCATCAAGTAGCGGTTCATCAAGTAGCAGTCAGCTTCTGCTGACCCGACCGGCCCCGGACCTCGTCCGGGGCCGGTCGGCTTGTCAGCAGCCACCCCAGCAGCACTCCGAGCGCGACGGCAACCAGGACCGCAAGCACCCGGAGGTCTGCCGCGGTCTCAGGAAGCAGTTGAGGTACGTCGACACCGCCGCGACCTGGAGCAGCACCGGTACCGGGAGCAGCACCGCTCGTCGGTGAGCCTGGCGCGCACGGCGATCGCCACCAGCGCGAGCAGCACGACGCCCGCACCGAGCACGACCGTCAGCTGGGTGTCGGCCCCGGTGTGCCACTTGCGCACGCCCGTCCCCCGCTCCCCAGCGATCTCCTCTGGGACTAAATGTGGTACAGGCCGGAATGGTCGCATCCGTTGTCCGGATGCGCGGGGCGGTCAGGTGGCGGGGAGGAGGTGGAAGCCGACGCCGCGGACGGCGTGGATGGTGACCGTGGCGCCGAGGTTGGCGAGTTTCTGGCGGAGGCGTTTGACGACCGAGTGAATGTGCGAGCCGCGGCCGAGGTGCTCGTTGCCCCAGACCGCGTGGTGCAGACGCTGGTACGTCCACACCCGGCCGGGTTCCGCCACCAAGCAGTGCAGGAAGTCGTGCTCCAGCCGGGTCAACGGCATCTCACGGTCCTTCCAGCGGACCACCCGGCGGTCGACGTCGAGGCGCAGGCCGGCGACCGGCTCGGGTGCCCGGACCGCCTGGATCCGCCGCTCCGCAGTCGCACGCGCCGCGACGGCCGGTACGGCGACCGCGGCGCTGGGAGCCACCGCGAAACCGGTCAGGTCCAGGAACGCGCGCGCCTGGTCGGCGTTCGACACCAGCAGCAGCGCGTCGGCCTCACCCAGCAGACGGGCCAGCTGGACACGCTCGGCCGTGGTCGCGGCCACGCCGATGATCAACGAAGAGTCGGACGGTCTGTCCGCTGACTTACCAGCCATCGCCAACACAGGAAGCCCCTCCCAGTCGAAACGACCCGCCATAAGTACGGTTCACGACCCGAACTAAGTCAAGGGATTCACTGCGCGGCAGGCTGGCACATATGCGTCCTGTCCGAGACAGGACAGGAAAACCTGCGACGCTCACCCGATGGGTGTGCGCTCGGCAAGGGTGGCGGAGTAGTCTCCTCGGGCACGGCCACTCTGACCGCATCCACGGAGGAACAGTGCCCGGTCTGGTTCGGCGGCCGCTCGTCATCTGGTTGCTCGCGGCCCTCGCAGTACCTGTACTGCTGACCGCTGTGCTGATTCCGGCGCGCGCCGGCACCACCGAGGACGATCTCCGCGAGCGCACCGAGGCCGCGCTCAAGGCCCGCGGTATCGAGGCCGGCTCCGTCGACTTCGACGGCCGGAGCGCGCGGATCATCGTGCCGTCCGGGGTCGATCCGGCTGTGGTCCGGGAGATCGTGGCCGGGGTCGACGGTGTCCGGTCGGTCGCGGTCGAGAACAGCTCCGGCAGCACGCCGACTCCTAGCGCTCCGGCGAGCAGCAGTGCGCCGCGGCCTTCCGACGTACCGGCGTTCGAGGTCGGGCGGACGGACCGGTCGATCCGGGTGCAGGCGCCGGTGCAGAGCCAGGCGGTCAAGGACGGGATCCGTGCCGAGGTCGAGCAGGTGCTCGGTCCGGACCGCGAGTACGACGACCGCACCACCATCGACACCGCGAACGGGCTGGCCGGCGCGTCCGCGCTGACCGCGTTGCTGCGCGCGCTCGCGATCGGCAGCGGCGACGCCTCGGTGCGGTACGACGGGGAGACCGTGACGCTGTCCGGTCAGGTGCCGGACCAGGCGACCAAGGCCACCATCGCCCGGGCCGCCGCGACGGCCGTTCCGGGCGCGGTGATCGCGGACGAGCTGGAGCTGCCGGCGCCGCCGAAGACCACGCTCAGCGAGCCGTGCCGTACCTTCCAGAGCCGGCTGGCCGCGTTCAGCCGGGAGTACCGGATCAACTTCCTGTCCGGTACGTCGATCGTGAACGACGCGTCCAAGCCGTCCGTGGTGAAGGCCGCCGCCGTCCTGAAGTCGTGCCCGACGGTGCGCGTCGAGGTGGCCGGTCACACCGACGACCTGGGCTCCGCCGCGACCAGCCTGCCGCTGTCCGAGCGCCGGGCCGCCGCGGTGAAGGCCGAGCTGGTGCGGCTCGGGGTGCGCGCGGACCGGATCCTCGCGCACGGGTACGGCGAGGCGTTCCCGATCGCTTCCAACGCCACCGGCGCCGGGCGGGTCGCGAACCGCCGCGCCGAGATCCGAGTAGTTCAGGGGAATTGAATGAGCTGGCTGATCGCCGAGACCTGGATCCTGCTGCTGGTCGCGTTCGTCCTGGGCAGCACGGCCGCCTGGCTGCTGCACCGCCTGGTCCGCACGCCGGCGAGAGGAGCCCGCCGATGAGCTGGCTCCTCCGCGACAACTGGATCGGCTCCCTGCTCGCCTTCCTCCTCGGCGCCGGCATCACCTGGTACCTCCTGGACCGCCGCCCCGCCACCGCCACTCCCCCGATCCCCACACCCGCAGCCCACGAACCGCCGGGCGCCCAGGAGCCGCTTGCCGATGGAAAGCCGTCCGCGGCCCAGGCGCCGTCTGCGGGTGGCAAGCCGCCTGCGGCGCATGAGCCGTCCGCCGCCCACGAGCCGCCCGCCGGTGGCGAGTCGCCCGCGGCGGCGGAACTGGCTGCCGCGGAGGCGCCGCCTGCCGACGCGCCGGCCGCTGTTCGGGCGCCGGAGAAGCGAGCGGAGTTCTCGCAGTTGATGGACGGGGAGCCGACGCTGTTCGACCACATCCAGCCGGGCGCGGAGACGGGCGCGGGCGACGCGGCCGGCGTACCGGCGGGGAGGTACGGCGAGGGCTCGGCCGACGCGGTGCCGCATCAGGGGCCGCCGGACGGGTTCACGATCAAGGGGAACGCGCAGTCGATGCTGTTCCACACGCCCGATTCGCCGTACTACGGCCGGACCAAGCCCGAGGTCTGGTTCCGCACCGAGGCCGACGCCGAGCGGGCCGGCTTCACCAAGTACGCCCGCCGTCCGCGCAAGGCCGCGGACCCACGCGAATGACCCCGGGAGACTCCGTGCGACACCAGCTCCACCTGCCCTACATCGCCGCCCAGGACGAGGACGGCATCTGGATCGCCGAGGCCGCCCTCACCCCGGACATCTTCGTCTCCGGCGAAGGCGAAACCCGCGAGGCTTCCCTCGAAGACCTCCGCACCCAGATCACCCGCGCAGTGGCCGAATCCGGCGCCCCCGACCAACTCGTCGTCGACGTGGACATCCCGGAAAACTGACCCCAGCACAGTCCTACGATCGAACCGTGACCGGTTCGGTGGAAGAGGGTGCGGCGGAGCCCGGCAAGCCGGAGGCGTTGGAGCCGGACAAGGTGATGACGGCTGCGGAAGTGCTCGCGGAGAAGGATCCTCGGCGGGGGGTTGCGGACGCCAAGGGGGCGGTGCAGCGGCGGCCTCGGTTGTGGCGTGGGGGTGGGCGGATCCGGCGGGATCAGGGGGCCGAGCGGCAGAACGAAGGGCGTCGTCGCTGACGGCCGCGGGTCGTCATCGAATCGCAGCAGGACCGGATCGCGAGCCCTATTTGCTTGTACTGCCGAAGGGCCGTCAGACTGTGCGCAACGCCTTGCGGGACCGTCCGACCCACGGCGTCACCACGTCACCGGAGTCGTCCGGGCCACGCGCAGTTCCTCCTTTTAACCCTGCCGCAACGGGGTACGAGGACAGATGCATGTCCGTCCGAGTCCACACAGCGTCGTCACGTCGTGGCGGCGCGCAGCAGTGCCAGCCGCAGTACCGCTAGGTTTGGAGACACCCGATGGAGGTGAGCGTGACCGACATGCTGCCGGAGCAGCACCACGGACTGACGAAGAGTGACCCGCTGTGGTTCAAGCGGGCCGTCTTCTACGAGGTCCTCGTGCGGTCCTTCAAGGACTCGAACGCCGACGGCATCGGCGACCTGCAGGGCCTGACCGAGAAACTCGACTATCTCGAGTGGCTCGGCGTCGACTGTCTCTGGTTACCCCCGTTCTATCCGTCGCCGCTGCGCGACGGCGGGTACGACATCTCCGACTACACCAACGTGATGCCGGAGATCGGCACCGTGCCCGAGTTCGAGGAGTTCCTCAACCAGGCGCACGCCCGCGGCATCCGGGTGATCGTCGACTTCGTCATGAACCACACCTCGGACCAGCACCCCTGGTTCCAGGCGTCGCGGGAGGATCCGGACGGTCCGTACGGCGACTTCTACGTCTGGTCCGACACCGACGAGCTGTACTCCGACGCCCGCATCATCTTCGTCGACACCGAGTCCTCGAACTGGACCTGGGACCCGGTCCGCGGGCAGTACTTCTGGCACCGGTTCTACTCGAACCAGCCGGACCTGAACTTCGAGAACCCGGCCGTCGGCGACGCGATGATCGAGGCGCTGAAGTTCTGGCTGGATCGCGGCGTGGACGGTTTCCGCCTGGACGCGGTGCCGTACCTGTTCGAGACCGACGGCACCAACTGCGAGAACCTGCCGCGCACCCACGAGTTCCTGAAGCGGGTCCGCAAGGAGGTGGACGCGAACTACGAGGACCGCGTCCTGCTCTGCGAGGCGAACCAGTGGCCGGCCGACGTGGTCGAGTACTTCGGCGACCGCGACTCCGGCGGCGACGAGTGCCAGATGGCGTTCCACTTCCCGGTGATGCCGCGCATCTTCATGGGCGTGCGCCGGGAGTCGCGGTTCCCGATCTCGGAGATCCTGGCCCAGACACCGGAGATCCCGGACACCTGCCAGTGGGGCATCTTCCTGCGCAACCACGACGAGCTGACGCTCGAGATGGTCAGCGACGAGGATCGCGACTACATGTGGGGCGAGTACGCGCAGGACCCGCGGATGAAGGCCAACATCGGCATCCGCCGCCGGCTCGCACCGCTGCTGGACAACGACGTCAACAAGATGGAGTTGTTCACCGCGCTGCTGCTCAGCCTGCCCGGCTCCCCGATCCTGTACTACGGCGACGAGATCGGCATGGGCGACAACATCTGGCTGGGCGACCGCGACGGTGTCCGGACCCCGATGCAGTGGTCGCCGGACCGCAACGCCTCGTTCTCCACCGCGACGCCGGGCAAGCTCAGCCTGCCGGTGATCATGGACCCCGTCTACGGCTTCCAGGCGGTGAACGTCGAGGCCGAGATGGAGAACGCCTCGTCGCTGCTGCACTGGACCCGGCGGATGATCCAGACCCGCAAGCAGCACCCGTCGTTCGGTATGGGCACCTTCACCGACCTGGGCGGCTCCAACCCGAGCGTGCTGTCCTACGTCCGGGAGTTCGGCGACGACGTGGTGCTGTGCGTGAACAACCTGTCCAGGTTCCCGCAGCCGATCGAGCTGGACCTGCGGCAGTGGCAGGGCGTCGAGCCGGTCGAACTTCTCGGTGGTGTGCACTTCCCGACGATCGGCGAACTGCCCTACCTTCTGACCCTCGGTGCCCACGGTTTCTACTGGTTCCGGCTGCCGGTGGCGAAGCCGGATAACCACGAGGAGAGCATTTAAGTGACTTCCCATCTGGACCAGGTCCAGTCCTTCTGCGCGGGCCAGAGGTGGTTCGGCGAGAAGGGACACGACGTTCATGTCGAAGCGATGGCCACCTCGGCCTGGCTGTCGGACACGGACGCCTGGCCCGCGGTCCGGATCGGGTTCGTCTACTGTGCAGGACCGCCCGGGATCGAGATCCCGATCCGGGTGTACCAGCTGCCGCTCAGCTACCACCGCGAACCGGTCGAGAACCTCGGCCACGCGCTGGTCGGCGAGTGGGTCGAGCCGGACCTCGGCGACACCGAGGTCTGGGTGTACGACGCGCTGCACGACAAGGAAGCGACGCCGTACTGGCTGGACGGGCTGACGCACGGACGGCAGCTGGACGGGCTGGAGTTCCATCCCGTCCAGGCGCCGGACCACCACGTCGAGGTGCCGCCGGACGCACAGTCCCTGGTCCTCACCGTGGAGCAGAGCAACACGTCGCTGGTGTTCGGCGACGTGGCGTTGCTGAAGGTGTTCCGCCGGCTCGAGCCCGGGAGCAACCCCGGGGTCGAGATCGAGTCGGCGCTCACCGAGGCCGGGTCCGAGCTGGTCCCGGAGGTGCTGGGGTCGGCGCGCGGCAGGTGGCCGCGCGCGGGCGGCGGCACCGACAGCGGCGAGCTGGCGATGATGACGGCGTTCCAGAACAACTCGACCGACGGCTGGTCGTTCGCGACCTCGTCGGTGCGGGACCTGTACGCCGAGGCCGACCTGCACGCCGAGGAGGTCGGCGGTGACTTCGCGCCGGAGTCGCACCGGCTCGGCGCGAGCACGGCACAGGTGCACTCCGAGCTGGCGAAGGCGCTCGGCACCGACGTCTGGGAGCCGGCCAAGCTGGTCGAGCACGCGAACGCGATGCACCGGCGACTGGACCACGCGGCGTCGGTGATTCCGGACCTGCAGCCCTACCGCGACGGTCTCGGCCGGTGGTTCGACGCGCTCGCGGCGTACGACCAGCCGGTCACGGTGCAGCGGATCCACGGTGACTACCACCTGGGTCAGGTGCTGCGCACGATCGAGGGCTGGAAGCTGATCGACTTCGAGGGCGAGCCGGCCAAGTCGCTGGTCGAGCGCCGGGCGCTGGACACCCCGGTGAAGGACATCGCCGGGATGCTGCGCTCGTTCGACTACGCGGCCCGGTCGCTGCTGGAAGACCACCAGGGCGACCAGCAGATCGCGTACCGCGCGGCCGAGTGGGCGACGCGCAACCAGCAGGCCTTCTGCGACGGGTACGCCGAGGTGGCGGGCACCGACCCGCGCGGCCAGCACGTGCTGCTGAACGCGTTCCTCGCCGACAAGGTGATCTACGAGGTCCTGTACGAGGCCCGCAACCGGCCTACTTGGCTGCAGATCCCGCTGTCGGCGGCCGCACAGTTGGCCGAACGCTAGACCCCGAATCTGCGCGCTGACCGACTGGGTTTGTGTACTTCCGGACTCGACGGGTACGGGGTGCCGTGTACGACGACGTGATCGGGCAGGATGGGGCTTATGGGAGAGCGTGAAGCTTTTGAGGAGCCGGTGGTGTCGGCCGACAAGCCTGTGGTGACAGCGGTTCCGGTCAGCCGGACCGACCTCGAGCGGCTGGTCGCCGGCACGTTCCACGATCCCCATCAGGTGCTCGGCCCGCATCTCGGCGAGCACGGCGTCACCGTCCGCGCGCTCCGTCCGTACGCGAACAGCGTGACGGTGCTGTACGACGGGCAGCGCCTCGACCTGCGCCACGAGCACGACGGCGTCTGGGTCGGCGTCCTGGACCTCGACAAGGTCCCGGACTACCGGCTCGAGGTCACCTACACCGACGGCCCCGCGACCGAGGTCGACGACCCGTACCGGTACCTCCCGTCGCTCGGCGAGGTCGACCTGCACCTGATCGGCGAAGGTCGTCACGAGCAGCTGTGGACCGTGCTCGGCGCCCACGTCCGCCGCTACGAGGGTCCGGGCGGCGCCGTCACCGGCACGTCGTTCGCGGTCTGGGCGCCGAACGCGCAGGGCATCCGGCTCACCGCCGACTTCAACTTCTGGGACGGCCGGGCGCATCCGCTGCGGTCGCTCGGCTCCTCCGGCGTGTGGGAGCTGTTCGTGCCCGGTGTCGGCCCTGGGACGCGGTACAAGTTCGACATCTGCGGCCGCGACGGCGTCTGGCGGCAGAAGGCCGACCCGATGGCGAACCTCGCCGAGACTCCCCCGGCGAACGCGTCCGTCGTGCACGAGTCGACGTACGAGTGGGACGACGCCGCGTGGATCGAGCGGCGCGCCGCGGTCCAGGCGTACGCCGAGCCGATGAGCGTGTACGAGGTGCATCTCGGCTCGTGGCGCAAGGGGAAGTCGTACCGCGAGCTGGCCGACGAGCTCGTTGCCTATGTCAACGAGATGGGTTTCACCCATGTCGAGTTCATGCCGGTGATGGAACACCCGTTCGGCGGCTCGTGGGGCTACCAGGTGACGTCGTACTTCGCGCCGACGTCGCGCTTCGGCGACCCCGACGAGTTCCGGTTCCTGGTCGACCGGCTGCACCAGGCCGGGATCGGCGTGATCGTGGACTGGGTGCCGGCGCACTTCCCGAAGGACGCCTGGGCGCTGGCCCGGTTCGACGGCACGCCGCTGTACGAGCACCCGGACCCGCGCCGCGGCGAGCAGCCCGACTGGGGCACGCTGGTCTTCGACTTCGGCCGTCCGCAGGTGCGGAACTTCCTGGTGGCGAACGCGATCTACTGGGCCGAGGAGTTCCACATCGACGGCCTGCGGGTGGACGCGGTCGCCTCGATGCTCTACCTGGACTACTCACGCTCCGAGGGGCAGTGGGTGCCGAACCAGTACGGCGGCCGGGAGAACCTGGAGGCCGTCTCGTTCCTGCAGGAGATGAACGCGACGCTCTACAAGCGGGTCCCAGGCGTCATCACGGTGGCCGAGGAGTCGACGTCCTGGCCGGGCGTCACCCGGGCCACGCACCTCGGCGGGCTCGGGTTCGGCTTCAAGTGGAACATGGGCTGGATGAACGACTCGCTCCGCTACCTGGAGCACGAGCCGGTGCACCGGCAGTTCCACCACCACGAGATGACGTTCTCGATGATGTACGCCTACTCCGAGAACTTCGTCCTCCCGCTGTCCCACGACGAGGTCGTGCACGGCAAGGGCTCACTGCTGCGGAAGATGCCGGGCGACCGCTGGCAGCAACTGGCGAACCTGCGCGCGTACCTGGCGATGATGTGGGCGCACCCGGGCAAGCAACTGCTGTTCATGGGGTGCGAGTTCGGCCAGGAGTCGGAGTGGTCGGAGAAGGGCGAGCTGGACTGGTGGCTGCTGGACCACAGCGACCACCAGGGCCTGCAGGACCTGGTCCGCGACCTGAACCGCGTCTACAAGGACAACCCGGCGTTCTGGGCAACCGACCACGACGCGGAGAAGTTCAGCTGGATCGACGCGAACGACGCCGGCAACAACGTGTTCTCCTTCGTCCGGTACGGCCCTGACGACTCCGGGGGTCAGTCGGCCGTGGCGTGCATCGCGAACTTCTCGGCGATCCCGCACCACGGCTACCGGCTCGGCCTGCCGTACGCCGGCCGCTGGGAGGAGGTCGTCAACACCGACGCCACGTCGTACGGCGGGTCCGGTGTGGGCAACTTCGGCGCGGTGGAGGCCAACGGCACGCCGTGGCACGGGCTGGAGAGCAGCGCTGAGCTGTCCGTGCCACCCCTGGCGACGGTGTATCTGCGGTTCACCGGGTAGCGTTCACGGCGTGACCGCTCCGCTGACCGATGGTGAACTGACGCTGCGACTCGCGCTCGACGACGAGGTGGTCGTCAGGTTCGACGTCGAGAACGGGCAGCCGGTCGGCACCGTCGAGGTCCGGCGGACCAGGCCGGGTGCCGGCCTGGTGGTCTGGGCGCTCGACGGCGGCGCGGAGCTGGCGCAGCGGGCGCTCCGGTTGCTGAGCGAGTACGCGTTCGGTGAGCTCGGTCTGGAGCGGCTGCAGGTCGAGGTCGACGTGGAGCTGCATTCCTCCGCCCGGGTCGCGATCCGGTCCGGTTTCCGGCGCGAGGGCGTGCTGCGCGGGGCCGCGCTGGTGGAGGGTGAGCGCCGCGACGTGGCCGTGTACGGCATGCGTGTCGACGATCCGCGTCCGGACACGGTGACGGGCTGGACCGCGTTGATGGATTCGGCGCTGCCGAAGAAGCGGGTGATCGCGCACGTCGTCGTCCGCGACACCGGTGGACGGGTGCTGCTGTGCCAGGTCAGCTACAAGAAGGACCTGGAGCTGCCCGGCGGAGTGGTCGAGCCGGACGAGGACCCGGCGACCGGTGCGTCCCGGGAGATGGAGGAGGAGCTCGGCACGGCGCTACCACTGCTCGGCATCCTCGCGATCGACTGGCTGCCGCGGTGGGAGGGCTGGGGCGACGCGGTCGAGATCCTGTACGACGGCGGCGTCCACGACCCGTCGCTGATCGACCGGCTGCGACCTGACGGCTTCGAGATCCGGTCGATCTCCTGGCACGCGCCGGACGAGCTCGCAGGCCTGGTCTCGCCACTCAACGCCCGCCGCCTACCGATGATCCTGGCCGCGCCCAACGAACTCCACAACCTCAGCAACGGCACACCGATCACACCGACCACACCGTGAGCAAGGTCTCGAGCAGGCCTTTCAGGGAAGAGATCTAACGAAAGAGATTTGGAGTGGTGGCCGGCTTCGACGGTCAGCCGTAGGCTTGCCTGCGCGTTTCAGCGCGTCCTTGATCAGCAGCCTCGTCCTGCTGACCGGCGCGCCCGTTGCACCTCCCGGCCCCAACACCCTCCTTCAACTCCCAAAATCCGAAACCGCCAGGTAGCACCGGCCAAAGTGGGACCGCTGCGTGCATGCCGCTCCACCGCCCGACCCCGCGGGCACCCCGGTTCCGCCCTCGCGGCACCCCCCGGTTCCGCCTTTGTAGCGGGCGGGTTCCGCGCTCGCCACGAGCGGCAGAAGACAAACCGGCAGCCGCAACACGCGGGGTGCGTGTGGTCGGCAAGGGGCGACGAGCCAAGCAGGTCGTCTGCCGAGTAGGCGGTTGCTTCACTGGCTCGGTTTGGGCGCCAGGACGAGCCATACCTTGCCGCAGGTGCCCTGAAGGATTCCGGTCACCTGACACGAACAGCAGCGCTGCGGGTGTGCGCGCCGCGGGTAGGAGGCCGCGTGGAACTTGGCTGCGCCGTTGTCGTCGACGACCGCCCCACTTTGCTGTCCGCCGCAGCACAACGGGCCCACCCGCATGCCCGCCGGTTAGGAGGTTGTGTGTTCTCCGGCTTCAACCGGTGGCTGCGAAGGCGGCCGCTTGCTGGAGGGCAGCTTCGTCTGCCCGCCATCGAGAGCGGTCAGCGACGCTCTCCGCTGCGATGTCCTCGGGCGCCCACGGACCGGGCGCGGTGGATTCGGACTCGCTCAAGCCCACATCGCGGCCGGGTGGGTGGGCGTGCGGCGGTGCCGTGCGCCTGGCGGCGGTGAGGGTAGGTGAGGGCTCGGCCCAGCTTGGGCGGGCGACGTGAACGATGCCGCTGGTGATGCGGATATGCCAGTGGCCGCGGTGGACGTCGGTGTGGTGACGACGGCAGAGCAGAGCCCAGGTTCGAGACTTTGGTGTCGCCGCCGTCGATCCAGGACATCAGGTGATGGGCGTCGCACATGATCGGCGGCGCCCCACAGACCACGCAGCCGCGGTCACGTGCGTCCAGGGCGCGGCGCATCGCCTTGGTGACCAGCCGCACGCGGCGGCCCACATCCAGCGGCTCCGAATTCGAGCCCAGCACCAACGGGATGATGTTCGCGTCGCAGGCCAGCCGCCGGATCGTGGCCGCGGACAGCCCGCCGCTGTAGACGGTGTGGCCGATCGCGTCGGCGGTGGCGGCTTTGAGGTCTTCGAGGTCGATCGTGACGGTGATGTTGGCCTTGGCGCCGTACCCGGCGACCTGACCACCCGTGCCCGCGCCCGGGCCCGCGGCGACCCCAGCACCTGCGCTGCCTGCGGTGCCCGCGCTGCCCGCGCCGTCCGTGGTGCCCGCGGCGTCCGTGGTGCCTGTGGTGCCTGTGGTGCCTGCGGCGGGGCAGGTGTGGGTGTCCCATGCGGCGGCGGCAACGCTTAGGGCCGTGGACAGGGCGTCGGCCTGGCGCTTGTCACGGGGGGCGCGGGTCGTGGTCACCGTCGACAGTCTTGTGCGGGCGGGCACCGGCATGCACAACCGCCCGCAGCAGCTCGGCGTTCTCGTTGGCCAAGAAGCCCTTGAACTTCACCCCGTTGTCCGCAGCCGACAGCGTCAGCGACTCCCGTTCATACGCCTTCAGCTCCTCCGGTTCGGGGCCGTCGGAGTCCAGCAGGCCGGCGATCTCCTTGGCCGCGGTACGCAGTTCGCCGGGCGACAGGTGACCGGCCAGCCCGACCAGCTGCTCCGCGGCCGCGTCCAGATGCTCCACCGGGACCCGCGACCGAACCCGCTCCAGCGGGGACACGATCGCGGCCGCCTGCGCCGGCCGAAGCAGCCAGCCATCACCAGCACCGTCGCCGGATCCGCTGTCATCGGATCCACCGTCGTCGGGTTCGTCGGTGGGTGCGGAGGAGGCGGTCCGTTCGAGGGCGTCGGACACCGCGGGATACTGCGTGGCGGTCTGGGCGAGGCGGAGGGTGCGGCGGGCGGCCGGTGGGTCCAGGCGGTACCGGAAACGCAGGAGTTCGGCGGTGTCGCGGGCGCCGAGCTCCTGCGCGTACCCGGTGGACTCGATCGCCGCGACCACGCTCAGCCGGTAGGCCTCCAGACGGGCGAGCTCGGCCTCCAGTGTGTCGAGGGTGGACAGCAGTTCGCCGCCGCCCATCGACCACACCGGCCGCTCGCCCAGGAGTTCCATGCCATCGACCCTAGACGGTCCCACCGACAGTTTCTGAGCCGGAATCCCCTTATTTTGTGGGCTGTTCGGGGGCCCACACCAGCAAACACCCCCGCAAACACCCCGGCCGACACTGGGCTCGGCGTCCACGGCCGCGTACGACAGCACCCGCTCCGTCCGCGCCACCATCCACACATCACCACCTGCGCTCAGGTCTGGTCGACGGTCGCGAGGACGTCAAGGACTTCCCAGCTGCTGCCACCGGCTCGGCAGGGCTGAGTAGCAGGACGAACCCGGCACCCCCTCAGGCCCGCCGGATCTTGAGCTGGTCCATGAACCACTTGATGCCGGTCGGCCCCAGACACGCACTCCTGCTCTTTCCGTTCTCTCTGCAGGTCCTCGATGACCGACCGCAGGGCTCGGGGCGCCCGCCGGCGCTCGGCAGCATGTCAGGACACGCGGACCGCCAGCGGACTGCCATCCCTGCCAGGCACCCAAGTCCCCTCTATCTCTTTCTTTGTTCTTTCTTGCAGGGGCGCGAGCTATCTGGTGAGCTGGCTGACGCACCAGGTGTAGTGGCCGTCGGTGGCGTTTTCGTCGTAGATAGTTGCGGTGATGATTGCGTAGGCCTTGCGGTAGACGCGCATTCGGTGCCGGTCGTGGCCCAGTTCTGCGAATCGGTGGGTCAGGAGGTCGTCCAGGCGGCGGGCTTCGGGTGAGTACATGTCGAAGAAGCCGGCCGCCAAGGAAGCCTCGAAGGTGTTGTCACCTGCTGTGGACAAGAAACCCCAATCGAGCACCGCCGCCACCTGCGTGCCGTCCATCAGGACGTTCGGCGGGCAGATGTCGCCGTGCACCACACTGAGCCCACCTTCGAGCTCGGCAAGTTCGGCCAGCACCGTGTCCAGCAGGTCGGGGAAATCGGGTACGTCGCGCGCTAGGTGAACCCCCGAGGCGTCGGCGCGGCGGCGTACCAATGCGGCGAGGCTCTCGCCCCAGGCCCCCTCCCAGAACGGCTGGTTGAGGACGGGAAGCGACCTGCCGGCCGGGCCGGGTGTCGTGGCACCTAACGCCTCGACGACTGAGACAAAAGCGTCCACGGCGACCTTTTCCGGCAGCCCGGCCTCGTGCAGCGGGACGCCGGTCAGCTTGTCCTCGACGCTGATCGCCAGCCCGTCCTCCCCCGCGGTGACCTCCCGGATCCGCGGCGTCCGGAACGGCAGCTCCGGCAGCTCGTCCAGGAACGCCTGCAACGGCCGGACGTCCTCCGGCCGCCGGTCGAACCAGATCTTGCGGACCGTCCCGTCGCCGAGGTCGTAGACGGCGCCTTCCATGCCTTGCCCGATGAGCTCCACCGGGCCGACCCTAACGGACGAAACGAATCGTCAACGGGTACCTGTAGTCGTTCCCGCCGGAGGCGGCGACCGTCGCGAGGATGATCACCACCAGCGCCACGACCGCCCCGATGGCCACCAGCGGTACGACGATCAGCACCCCGAGCCCGAACGTAACGAAGATCAGCACGGCCGCGACCGCGGAGTAGATCAGCAGCGAGATCTGGAAGTTCAGCGACTCCACCGCGTGCCGGCGGACGAAGTCCGAGCGGTACCGGAACACCAGCCAGATGATCAACGGGCACAGGAACCCCATCGCGAACCAGGCCGCGACCAGCACCCCGATGTGCGCGACCATCGCCCACGTCCGCTCTTCCGAGGCCGACAGCGGCGGCCCGGCGTTCGGCGTACTCATACTCAAGTCAAGCACACCGATTCCTTTTCGCGGGGTTCTCGGTCTGTACCGGTGACAGACCTGCAACGAAAGGACCGGGCGATGACGGCGGTAACTGGCGAGGGAGTGGTGATGGGTGGGTTCGGGGTGACCGAGCCGTTCCGCAGGGAGTTGCTGGCGCACTGCTACCGGATGCTCGCGTCGGTGCACGAGGCCGAGGACGCGGTGCAGGAGACGTACCTGCGGGCCTGGCGGTCGTGGGGCGACTTCGCGGGCAGGTCGTCGGTGCGGGTCTGGCTGTACCGCATCGCGACCAACGTGTGCCTGACCGCGCTCGAGCAACGTCGCCGCCGCGCGCTGCCGTCGGGGATCGCCGCGCCGAGTACGGATCTCGCCGCCCCGCCGCCGGCCGAGCCGGACGGCACCGCCTGGATGGAGCCGATCGCCGAGTCGCTCGTCGCCGCCGATCCCGCGTCGATCGTCACGCTGCGAGAGAGTCTGAGGCTGGCGCTGATCGCTGCCCTGCAGTACCTGCCGCCCAAGCAACGCGCCGTTCTGATCCTGCGCGAGGTGCTCGGGTTCCCGGCGGCGGAGGTGGCGGCGATGCTCGACACCTCGGTCGCCGCCGTGAAGAGCACGCTGCAACGCGCGCGGGCCCGCCTGGACGAGACGGCGCCGGCGCAGGACGAGGTCCTGGAGCCCACCGACCCCGTGGCTCGCGCCCTGCTCGACGACTACGTCACCGGCTTCGAGAACGCCGACACCGCGGCGCTCGAACGTGCCCTGCGTGCGGACGCCGCGATCGAAATGGTCGGTACGACGGCTTGGTTCGACGGCCGCGTGATGTGCCTGCAGGTGCTGGCCGCCGCTGTCGGCTCCCCCGGTGACTGGCGGATGCTCCCGATCGTCGCGAACGGCCAGCCCGCGGTCGGCGCGTACTTCAAGGGCGAGCCGTACGGCGTCGCCGTACTGACGCCAACTCGCACCGGTCTGACGCACATCCACGTCTTCAGCGACCCGGATCTCGTCACGCGCTTCGGGCTACCTGCACAGTCCGATGGGCACGGCGGCTCGTACTGAACAGGGCCAGCGCCAGTACGACGAGGCCGACCGCGACCGTCGGCCACCAGACGACGTGCTCGGCGCGGGCGAACCGTTGCGGATCGGTCGTCGCGCTGCCGATGATCGACCCCGCGACCGCGACGCCGAGCGACGTACCGGTCTGCCGGCCGACCGATGCGAGCGACCCCGCCAGGCCGGCCATCGATCCGGGCATGCCGGACACTGCGGCGTTCGCGATCGGCGGGTTGATGGTGCCGAGGAAGACGCCGAACAGCAGGAAGATCCCGAGCACGACCGGCAGCGGGGTCGCCGGCCCGATCCCGAGCGAGGCGAACGCGCCGAGCGTCAGCGCCGTACCGGCCACGACGAGCGGCAGCCGCGGGCCTCGCGCGCCCACCACCCGGCCCGTGAGCGGTGAGAGCACCGTGATGAGCAGGCCGACGGGCAGCAGGCACAGGCCCGCGTCCAGAGCGGACAGGTCGCGGATGCTCTGCAGGTACAGCGTCGTGACGAACAGGAACGCGCCGAACCCGGTGTAGGCGACCATCGCGATCACCACCGCGGAGCTGAACGGGATGCTGCGGAAGAGGCGCAGCTCGAGCAGCGGCTCCTCCCGGCGGCGCTCGTACGCGATCAGCAGGACCGCGGCGACGGCGGCCGTGACGATCAACGGCGTCCGCCAGGCGTTCTTCTCGATGATCGCGGACACCACGCTGCCGAGAAGCAGCACCACCAGGAGCTGGCCGACCGGGTCGAAGCGGCGGCCGCGGGCGGCGCGGGACTCCGGCACGTACAGGCTGGTGAACAGCACCGCGAGCGCGACGATCGGCAGATTCACCCAGAAGATCGAGCGCCAGCCGAGGCCGTCGACGAGCGCTCCGCCGAGGATCGGGCCGAGGACCAGCGACAGTCCGGCGGTCGCGCCGAAGATCCCGATCGCGCGAGCCCGCTCGGCGCGGTCCGGGAAGACCGTCACCACGATCGCCATCGCGACCGGGTTCAGCATCGTGCCGCCGACCGCCTGCACGGCGCGGGCGGCGACCAGCGCCTCGATGCCGGGCGCCAGACTGCAGAGCAGCGAGCCGAGCCCGAAGACGATCAGCCCGAGGCGGAACATGCGCTTGCGGCCGAAGCGGTCGGCGGTGGAGCCGGCCAGCAGCAGGAAGCTCGCCAGCACCAACGTGTAGGCGTCGACGGTCCACTGCAGGCCGGCCGTCGACGCGCCGAGGTCGTCGCGGATCGCGGGCAGCGCGATGTTCACGATCGAGATGTCCATCACCGAGACGAGCAGGCTCGCGCAACAGATCGCGAGCACGGCGTACCGGCGGGCGCCGACGGTTTCCTCGAGCGTTGTCATACCGGCACGCTAGGATTTAGAGCGTGCTCGAAGTCAACGAACGCGGGATCAGTATCGCCGAAGCCGCCGAACACACCGGCGTCAGCGTCCACACACTGCGGTACTACGAGCGCGCCGGGCTGGTCGTCACCACGGTCGACCGGACCGCCGGCGGGCGCCGCCGGTACCGCCAGATCGACCTGGACTGGATCAAGATCTGCACCCGGTTCCGTGCCACCGGGATGCCGATCCGCACCATCCGCAAGTACGCCGAGCTCGTCACGGCCGGCCGCGGCAACGAGAAGGACCGCCTGGAGCTGCTGGAGACGCACCGGTCGGAGATTCTCACCCAACTCGCCGCGCTGCAGGACAGCCTCGAGCTCATCGATCACAAGATCGACGTCTACCGGGGCCGCCTCGAAGCAGGCGACGCGGACAGGCTCTGGGCGCCTAGCGCAGACTCGTGAGCCGGGCGGTCAGGAAGCGGCGCTCGGTTTCGTTGGCGGTCAGCTCGATCGCCTTCTCGTAGGCCTGGGCCGCTTCCGGCCGGCGGCCGAGGCGGGTGAGGACGTCGGCCCGGGTCGCCGGCAGATACGCGTACGTCGCGAGCGCCGGCTCCTTACCGAGGGTATCCAGTTCGGCGAGCACCGCCTCCAGGTCGGCGCCCGGGACCAGACTGCGGGCGGCCACCCGGTTGAGCGCGACGATCGGGGTCGGCCAGCTCACCATCATCGCGTCGTACATCCGGACCACCTGACGCCAGTCCGTCTGCTCCCACGACGGCGCGGTCACGTGCAGACCGGCGACCGCCGCCTGCAGCGCGAACCGCCCGTGCCCTCGCTGTAGCGCCGCCGTGGCCCGCGCGACTCCCTCGGCCAGCAGCTTCCCGTTCCAGCGCGACCGGTCCTGGTCCGCCAGGAGGACCAGCTCGCCGTCGGCGCTGACCCGTGCATCGCCGCGCGCCTCGGTCATCAGCAGCAACCCGAGCAGCGCCTGCGGTTCCGGCTCGTCCGGCATCAGGCGCTCCAGCAACCGCGCCAGCTCGATCGCCCGCCCGGTCAGGTCGGTCCGGGTCAGCTCCGCCCCGGTGGCGACGTACCCGGCCGTGTAGACCAGGTGGACGACGGTCAGCACCACATCCATCCGCGCCGGCAGCTCGTGATCGGCCGGGATGCGGTACGGGATCCCGGCCGCCGCGATCTTCTTCTTCGCCCGGGTGATCCGCGCCGCCGCCGTCGCCTCGGCGATCAGCAGCACCGCGGCGACCTCGCGCGTGGTCAGCCCGCAGATCAGCCGCAACGTCAACGCCACCTGCGACTCCCGCGCGAGCGCCGGGTGGCAGCACGTGAACACCAGCCGCAACGGATCCGTCGGCTGCTCGACGTCGCCGGGCTCCTCCACCAGCAGCGGCAGCTTCCGCCGCAGGTTGGTCTCGCGACGCAGCCGGTCGAGCGCCAGCCGCCGGGCGACCGTGGTCAGCCAGCCGGCCGGGTTGTCCGGGATGCCGTCCGGCCAGGTGCGGAGCGCCCGGACGAACGCGTCCTGCGTGCAGTCCTCCGCCAGATCCAGGTCGCGCGTCAAGCGCACCACGGACGCCAGCACGGTCGACCAGCTCTCCCGGTGCACCCTGTCCACCACCCGGGTCACCTCAACGGCTTCGGTCACCTTCTCCCCCTGCCCGACGGGTACGCCGGCGCGGCAGTACGCCGGCGTACCCGGGTCGACGACACGCTCAGGCCGATGGTGCGGCGTCCTCGGACGTCGGCATCACGGGCCGGACCTCGATGTTGCCGGACGGGCAGAGCTTCGCCAGCTCCAGCGCCTGGTCGAGGTCCCGGGCCTCGATGACGTAGAACCCGCCGAGCGCCTCCCGGGTCTCGATGAACGGCCCGTCGGTGACCAGCGGCTCCGCGCCCTCACGGTTCTTGACCGTGCTCGCCGTGCTGGACCGCTCCAGCGCCTCCCCGCCGAGGATCCGCGCCCCCGCCTTCTCCACCGCCGCCGCGAACTCCCCGTGCAGCTTCATCGCCTGCTGCCACTCGTCGCGGGTCAGGTTGTCGTACCACTCCTCGCTGTCGAACAGCAGGAACATGTACTGCGCCATCTCGGACTCCCCTTGTCTAGCGCTTCCTCCGTGCGCTTCCTACTTGGACATCTTGCTGACGAACGCCTCGACACGGAATCGACAACACCCGGGAAGAATCTTTATTACCGTGGGGTACATGGAGCACCTCGACGTCCTGATCGTCGGCGCCGGCCTGTCCGGCATCGGCGCGGCGTACCGGATCCAGACCCGCAGCCCGGACCGCACGTACGCCGTGCTGGAGGGCCGTGCCGCGCTCGGCGGCACCTGGGACCTGTTCCGGTACCCGGGGGTGCGGTCGGACTCGGACATGTTCACGCTCGGGTTCCCGTTCCACCCGTGGAAGGCGGCGAAGGCGATCGCCGACGGTCCGGCGATCCTCGACTACCTGCACGAGACCGCGGCGGCGTACGGCATCGACAAGCACATCCGCTTCAACCAGCGCGTCGTCAGCGCCTCGTGGTCGTCCGCGGACGCGGTGTGGACGGTGCGGACCGCGGACACGGCGTACACCTGCTCGTTCCTCTACGTGTGCAGTGGGTACTACGACTACGACTCGGGGTACGTCGTCGACTTCGACGGCAAGGAGGACTTCCAGGGGCAGATCGTGCACCCGCAGCACTGGCCGGACGAGCTGGACTACGCCGGCCGGCGCGTGGTGGTGATCGGCAGCGGCGCGACCGCGGTGACGCTGGTGCCCGCGATGGCGGGTACGGCGGAGCATGTGACCATGCTGCAGCGGTCGCCCAGCTACGTCGCCTCCCGTCCGGCGCGCGACGCTCTGTCCGACCGCATCCGCGCCGTACTGCCGGAGAAACTCGCGCACAGCGTCATCCGCGGGAAGAACGTCGCGCTGAGCACCGCGGTGTACGGCGCGTTCCGGAAGTGGCCGGCGCACGCGGCGTGGCTGCTGAACAGCACCGTCGCCAAGCAGCTTCCTTCGTCGATCCCAGTGGATCCGCACTTCACGCCCCGGTACAAGCCCTGGGATCAGCGGCTCTGTCTGGTCCCGGACGCAGACCTGTTCAAGGCGCTGCGCAACGGCTCGGCGTCGGTGGTGACCGACGAGATCGACCGGTTCACCCCGACCGGACTGCGGCTGCGGTCCGGCCGGGAGCTGGAGGCCGATCTCGTGGTCACCGCGACCGGCCTCCGTATGGTTGCGCTCGGCAACATCAAGGTGACGGTCGACGGGCGGCGGGTCGCGCCGCACGACACCTTCGTCTACAAGGGCATGATGCTCAGCGGCGTACCGAACCTCGCCTGGTGCATCGGCTACACCAACAACTCCTGGACGTTGCGCTCCGACCTCACCTCGAAGTACGTCACGCGGCTGCTCAACCACCTCACCGCGACCGGCACCCGGATCTGTGTCCCCGACGTCGACCCCGCCGAGTACGACGCACCGCCGCGCCCGGTCGTCGACCTCACCTCCGGCTACATCCGCCGCGCTGCCGCCCTCCTCCCCCGGCAAGGCACCCAGGGGCCGTGGCGGCTACGGCAGAACTACCCTCGCGACTTGGTGACGCTTCGCTACAACCGCCTCGACGACGGCATCATGCACTTCAGCTGACGGGTGCCGGCGGTTGCGGGCCGACGTAGGTGGCGATCGGGCGGATGATCTTCGGGTCGGTGGACTGCTCGAGGATGTTGGCGGACCAGCCGATGATGCGGCTGACGGCGAACGTCGGCGTGAACATGGCGCGCGGGATGCCGCACAGCTCCATCACGACACCGGCGTAGAACTCGACGTTGGCGTAGAGGTTGCGGCCCGGCTTCAGCTCCGCGAGGACGTCGACGATGCGCTGCTCGACGGTGGTCGCGAAATCCACCAGGTCGCCGCCGATCCCGCGGGCGATGTCGCGCAGCATCAGCGAGCGCGGGTCCTCGGTGCGGTACACCGCGTGCCCGAAGCCCATGATCCGGTCGCCGGCGGACACCTTCGCGCGGACCCAGTCGTCGATGCGGTCCGGCGTACCGATCTCGTCGAGGCTGGCGAGGGCGCGGTCCGGCGCGCCGCCGTGCAGCGGCCCCGAGAACGCGCCGATCGCGCCCGCGACGGCCGCGACCACGTCCGCGCCGGTGGAGGCGATCACCCGGGCGGTGAAGGTCGACGCGTTGAAGCCGTGGTCGACGGTCGAGACCAGGTAGTGCTCGATCGCGGTTGCGTGGACGGCGGTCGGCTCGGTACCGGTCACCAGGTACAGCCAGTTCTCGGCTGCTGACAGGTCGGCGCGGGGCTCGAGCGGCTGCTGCCCTTCGCGGAGCCGGTAGAGGGCCGCGAGGATGGTCGGCGTCACGGCGCAGACCAGCATGGCGTCGGCCTTGCGACGGGCCGGGTCGGCGTCCCAGAGCGGCGGCAGACCGCGCACTGCGGCGAGCAGCGACAGCGCGGTGCGGAGACCGGCGAGCGGGTTGAACGTCGTACCGGCGGTCGCGATCGCCGGGAGGACCGCGGCGACCTCGGCGGGGAGGACGCGCAGCGGGGCGAGCTCGGCGGCGAAACGGGCGCGCTCGGCGTCGGTCGGGAGGCGGCCCTCGAACATCAGGTACCAGACGTCTTCGAGCGTCTTGGACTTGGCGAGATCGATCGCCGAGTACTGGCGGTAGTGGTAGAACCCTTCGTCGCCGCGGACGTCGCCGAGGGTCGTCTCGGTGACGACGACATTGCGCAGGCCGGGCGGTGCAGTGATCGTTGATGACATATCTTCAGAGTTGACAGGCAATCAACAGTTGTCAATATTGATCCAGTCAACATGAACGCTGCGAGGAGCGGGGAATGCCGGGCGAAGGTGACGAGAATTACCTGACCACCGCCGAGGTGGCGCGCCGTCTGCAGGTGAAACCGGCGACGGTCTACGCCTACGTCAGCCGCGGCCTCCTCACCAGCGTCCGCGCCCGCGGCCGCCGCGGCAGCCTGTTCCCCGCCGCCGACGTCGAACGCCTCGCCGCCCGCTCCGTCGAACACTCCGGCGTGGTGGAACGCATCGAATCCGAACTCACCCTCCTCGACAACGACACCCTCTACTACCGAGGCCGGTCCGCCCGCGACCTGGCCACAACCGCCACCCTCGAACAGGTAGCCACCCTCCTCTGGACACCCGGCGGCACGAGTGCGGTTGCGGGAGAGGGGTTGTTCACGGCGGATCGGGACGGGGTCTGGCTGGCTCGGCGAGCCATGGAGGTGGTGCCGGAGGGGGCTCGGTCGACGGATCGGTTGCGGGTGGCGGTGGCGGTGCTGGGGGCTGCGGATCCGTTGCGGTTCGACTTGTCGGCGGCTTCGGTGACGGCTGCGGCCGGGAGGTTGATCGGGACGTTGATCGCGGCGCTGCCGGGACCTACGGCCGTCGGTACGACGCTGGGCGGGAAACTCTGGCCGAAGCTCTCGGACGCGGAACCGCGGCCGGAGGTGCTCGACGCCGCGCTGATCCTGCTCGCCGACCACGGGCTCGCGGTCTCCACCATCGCGGCCCGGGTCGCGGCCAGCGCCCGCGCGAACCTGTACGCCGTCGTCTCGGCAGGCCTCGGCGCGCTCGACGGGCAGTACCACGGCGCCGCACCGACCCTCGCCTACGAGTTCCTGGAGCGGGCGCAACGGGATCCGGTGCAGGCCCTCTCGGACCAGCTGCGATCCGGCGAACCAGTTCCCGGCTTCGGCCACCGGATCTACCAGCACCGCGACCCGCGCGCCGACGTACTGCTCGGGCTGCTCGGCGACCACCCGATCGTCGGCACGATCCGGGCGGTCGCCGAGCGGACGCCGACGTTCCCCAACAGCGACCTCGCGATCGCCGCGATCATGCATGCGTACGACTTCCGCCCGGACGCCGGAGACGCCCTCTTCGCCTTGGCCCGGATGGTGGGCTGGACCGCGCACGCCCTGGAGGAGTACGCGGCCCCAGCCCTCCGTTTCCGGGCCATGGGCATCTACACCGGGCAGGCGACGTGACTATTTGGCGGTGAGCTTGATGAGAGTCGCGGCGCCCGGAGCGAGAGTCACCGGGATCTGACCGACGCGTTGGGGGGCGTACTGCTGACGGGCCGGCTGGAAGATTCCGGCCGAGCCGACGGTCTGGCTGTTGAGCGAGACCACTGCCCGGGCGCGGGTGCTGTGGGAGCGGTTGGCGACCAGCAGCCAGCGGTCGCCGGAGGTGGTGTCTCGCGGGCGGAACGTGCCGACGACGACCGGATCTCCGGAGATTCCGGACACCAGGCTCGTCGGGGTGAAGCCGACGGTCCCGTTCGGCAGCGGGGTCTCGTTGACATGTTCCACGGTGTCGGACACCAGCGGCTTGAGCTCGCGTCCGACCTGGTGCAGCCAGGTGGTGTTGATCTGCTGCGCGGCGTAGTAGCGCGACGTGCGTTGGCCGTCCACCGTGATCAGCGCCGGCCCGAACCCTTCCCCGCGAGCGGCTTCCGGCGTCCAGTAGGTGAAGTACTGGATGCCCTTGGCGCCGTACGCGAGGCTGATGTTCACCTGCCAGAGCAGCTCGGCCGCGGTCGGTTCCCGATGGTTGTTGTAGGCAAGTGTCTGGATGAACACCCAGGACGGGATGTCGCCGTGCAGCGCGGCGTCGCGGACGATCGCCCAGTTGTGGAAGTAGTTCGCGTCCTCACGGCCCTCGGACAGCAGCGGGTACCGGTCGAACGAGATCAGCGACGGTTTCACCACGTCGACGAAGCTCCGGTAGTACGACGCGTCGTCGGACGGGAACAGGTTGATGTACGGCAGCAGCTGCGGCGCGAGCTCACGAGAGATCGCCAGCGCCTTGGCCAGCGTCGCGAACCAGCCCGCGCCAGGTTCGTCGTAGAAGTTGAAGCCGGCCAGCGACGAGTACGGGCCGTACGCGTTCCGGGCCCGGGTGTAGAACTCCTTGGCCTCGGCCGGGGTGATGCTGAGGAAGTCCGTCGTGGTGTCGGAGATCGAGAACCAGCGGGACATGTTGCGGATCTGGATGTCGTCGGAGATCAGCATCTTCAGGCCGGCGTCCCGGGCCAGCCCGAGCTGGTAGGTGAAGATGTTGCCGTCGCCGGCGTAGTTGCCGGAGATGACGAAGTCGAACCCGGCGTTCTTGATCTCCGCGAACCGCTCCGCGGTGCTCGCGAACGGGTGCGGCGGCCAGAACAACCCGATCGGGAAGTCCGGCCCGCCCGTCAGCGGCAGCACGTCCGGCGACGGTACGGCGACCTCGGCAGCAGCCGAAGCCATCGAAGCGGAGGCGGTGGAGGCGGAGGCGACCGAGGCGGACGCCGCGGTGAGGGCGGTGGCGCCCGCGCCGAGCAGCAGGCTGCGGCGGCTGGGGCCAAGGGTCTGGTGTGGACTCTGCATGACTCTCCTTCGGAAGGCGGTCGAACGGAGTGCGGGAGTTCAGGAACGGTGGCGATGCGTCGACACCGCGTCGGCCGTGGCGTCGAAGGCCTGTTCGGCCAGCGGGTAGTCGCGTTGCGCGACGCCGAGGTAGAGCGCGTCGAGGACGATCATCTGGGCGTGCCGCCCGGACAGGCCGCCGGTGCGGAACGTGACGTCGCGGGCGGCGGTGACCAGCACGATGTCGGCCGCCTGCGCCAGCGGCGACCGCGGATAGTTGGTGATGGCAACAGTCGTCGCGCCCTGCCGGCCGGACCGGGTCATCGGTTCCAGGACCTCGAGCGTCTCGCCGCTGTGCGAGATCCCGATCGCGACATCACCGGTGCCGAGCAGCGCGGAGCTGGCCAGCGCGGTGTGGACGTCGCTCCAGGTACTCGCGCCGCGCCCGATCCGATGCAGCCGCAGGCGCAGGTCCTCGGCGACGGCGGCCGACCCGGCGACGGCGTACAGGTCGATCCGGCGGGCGTTCGAGATCGCCTCGACGGCGCGCCCGAGCGCGTCCACGTCGAGCGCGGCGACGGTGTCCTCGAGCGCGCGGGTGTCGGCACGCAGCAAGGTCCGCAGTACGTCGTCGAGCGAGTCGTCCGGGCCGACCTCGGAGCCGGTGCCACGCTCCCAGCTCGGACTGGTCCGCCCGCTCTCGGCCGCCAGCGTGAGGCGTAGCTCGGCGTACCCGGACAGCCCGAGTGCGAGACAGAACCGCGTGACGCTGGGCAGCGACGTGCCGCACCGGGCCGCCAGCTGCCCGATCGTCGACGAGGCGACCGCCGCCGGGTCCCTCAGGACCTCGGCGGCGATCCGCGCCTGTGCCGGGCTGAGCGCCGGCAGCAGGCCGTGGATGCGTGCTTCCAGGCTCGGCGGCGGCGACTCGACAGCGCTCATGTGAAGAATTCTCAGAGCACTCCGGCGCTATTTACAAGAATTCACGCCGACCGGTTCCGGCCAGCCGATTCACACGCGGTCAGAACAGGGCGGCCATCAGCCGGCGACGGGCCTTGACGACCCGCTCGTCGTCCGCGCCGACGACCTCGAACAGCTCGAGCAGGTGTAGCCGCACGGTGTTCCGCTCGTCGCCCGCGGTCGCCTGGACGGTGGCGATCAGCCGCGCGAACGCGTCGTCCACGTGCCCGCCCATCAGGTCCACGTCGGCGACCAGCATCTGCGCCTCGACGTCCGCGGGGTTGTCGGCCGCCCGCGTCCGGACGTCGGCCGGCACGTCCTGCGTCCGCTTCACCAGTTGCACACGAGCCAGCCCGGACTTCGCCTCGGCGTCGTTCGGCGTCTCCTTCAGCAGCTCCTCGTACGCCGCGATCGCGCCGTCCAGATCGCCCGTGCCGATCGCGTTCTCGGCCTTCTCGTACCGCGGGTTCGGCGGCTCTTCCTCGTCCGCGGCGGGACCGTCCGCCGCCGGGCCGACCGGCTCGGCGCGGCCGGTGATCCCGTTGGCGACCGCGACCGTCAGCAGTTGGTCGAGGTACTGCCGCGCCTCCGGCTCGCCGAGCGCACCCTGGAACAGCGGCACGACCTGCCCGCGCAGGACAGCGATCACCAGCGGAACCGTCTGCACGCCGACCGCCTGCGCGAGCTGCGGGTTCGCGTCGATGTCGATCCGCGCGAGCAGGAACTTCCCGGCGTACTCCGTGGACAGCGCGGCGAGCACCGGGCCGAGCGCGACCGAGGCCTGCGAGCGCGGCGACCAGAACTCGACCACCACCGGGACCTGCAGCGAGCGCTCGATGACGTCGCTCTGGAAGGTCGGCTCGCTCACGTTCAGCACGTACGACCCCGCGGCACCGCCACCGCCGGCCGGCGCACCGCCTGCCGGGCTTCCGGGTGCCGGCGCACCGGCAGGCTTGCGCAGGGCCGACAGGTCGATCGCCCCGGGACGAGAGAAGTTGGACTGGCTCACCACTGTCCTCGCAATCCGTACGTACCGTTCACAGCTCTATCCTCTACGACGCGACCGAACCGCGCTGCGCCCGGGTCGCCATCAGCAGCCGGGCGAGCCCGCTGCGGGTGCCCGCCACCGCGAGCCGGTCCCCCGGCCGCAGCACCCGGTCCGGCTCCGGATCCCAGTCCCACGGCCCGTCGAAGTCCTGCCGGGCCAGCACGCGCAGCCCGCCGGCCTCGTCCAGTTCGCCGAGTCGCAGCCCGCCCGCGACCGACCCGGACTCGACGTTCACCTCGGTCAGCAGCAGGACGCGGCGTCCGGCCGGGATCGTCACCTGCTTGCGCCGATTGGCGACCGCGGCCGCGACCGCCGGCGCCACCAGCATCGACACCGACCGGCTGTGGCCGAGGCCCAGCCGGCGCTCGACCCGCTGCGCGAGGTCGTGGTCGAACATCCGCATCGTGATCCGGGCCTCCGGGTTCAGGTCCCGGGCCACCATCGCCGACTCCAGGTTGGTGATGTCGCCGTCGGTGATCGCGAGCACCGACTGACAGCGCTGGACGCCGGCCGACCGCAACGTCTCCTCGTTGCTGCTGTCCCCGATCACGACCGGGATCCGCAGCCGGTGCGCGACCTGGACGCCGGGCGCGTCCTCGTCCTGGTCGACGCCGACGACCGCGACGCCCCGCTCGGTGAGGATCTCCAGCACCCGCGCGCCGACCGTCCCGAGGCCGCACACCACGAGGTGGTTGCGCGGCCGGCCGCGGACGCCGCCGATGATCCGCGACAGCCGGGCGCCGACCAGCGAGTCGACCACGACCGCGGTCAGCAGCGCCATCAGCACGATCCCGGTCAGCTGCACCATGACCGCACTGACCTTCACCCACGGCTGGGCGTCGTTGAACTTGTCGTCGTCGATGCCCGCCGAGGTCACGACGCCGACCGCGAGATAGAGCGCCCGCCACCACTCGATCCCGCCGAAGTAGTGGACGATCGCCGTACCGGCCGCGACCAGGAGCGCCATCACCGCGGCGATCTTCCGCACCCGGCTGTCCAGGATGTCGCGAACCGCCATGAACCAGCCCGCCGGACGGACGTCGCGGCTGCGCCAGATCGGCCGTACGCCGGTGCCGAGCACGAGGTCGCCGTCCGGGTCCGCGCTCGACGTCGGCAGCAGCTGCGGTGTGGCCGACGAGGTGGTGTCCGCGAGCACCGTCAGGTGCGGCTCGCGGATCAGGTCGGCCGGCCCCACGACGACGCGCTGACCGCCGAGCTCCATCCAGGTCAGCTCGTCGTCCTCGAGCGCGTCCGACACGAACGCGGGCGCGGCCAGCGACGGCCCGTTGATCACCACGCAGTCGCCGAGCAGGTCGTTCAGCTGCTTGCTGATCCGCGGGTTCACCATCTGGACGACGATCCGCAGCTCCGGATCCATGTCCCGCGCGGTCAGGGCGGTGTGCACGTTGTGGACGTCGTCGGTGTCCAGCAGGACCAGGGCGCGGGCGGTCGACGGCGTACCGTCGTCGTCCGCGTCGACCCCTGCCCGGCGCAGCAGCCCCTCGCTGATCACCCGCGCGCCCATCACGGTCGCGCCGAGCTCACCGATCCGGTCGTAGTGCCGGGACGCCGGGTTCACGATCGCGGTCACCCGCTCGCCGGAACTGACCAGCTCGGTCACCACGCGCAGCATCGTCCGGTCCGAACCGCAAACCACGACCCGGCGGCCGTCGGCCGGATCGCGGGCGCCGTCCTGACCGGACGGTGGCGGCTCGTCAGAATCGGGCGGGCTCCCGGTACTCTCCCCACTGCTCCCGAAGAACGTGACAGATTTCCCCCATCGTGGCCTCCGCACGCACCGCCTCCAGCATGGGCTCGATCAGGTTGCCAGTGCCGCTGGCCGCCTCCACCAGAGCCGATAGCGTACGACGTACCCGGTCCTCGTCGCGGTGGGACTTGCGCTCCGCCAGCACCCGGCACTGCTCGACCTCGACCTCGTGCGAGACCCGGAGGATCTCCAGCTCGCCGGACACCGTGTCGGTGAGCGTGTTCACGCCGACGATCAACTTCTCGCCCTTCTCGAGCTTCTGCTGGTACTCGAACGCGGCGTCGGCGATCTCGGCCATGAACCAGCCGTCCTCGATCCCGCGCAGGATGCCGCCGGTCATCGTCTCGTCCGGGCTCATCTCCTTGATCCGCGCGAAGATCTCCTCGGCCTCGGCCTCGATCTCGTCGGTGAGCGCCTCGACGTACCAGGACCCGCCGAGCGGGTCGGCCACGTTCGTGACGCCGACCTCCTCCATCAGCACCGACTGGGTGCGCAGGGCGATCTCGGCCGACTCGGCGGTCGGCAGCGCGAGGGTCTCGTCGAGCGCGTTGGTGTGCAGCGAGTTCGTCCCGCCGAGCACGGCGGCCAACGCCTCGACGGCGGTCCGTACGACGTTGTTGTACGGCTGCTGGGCCGTCAGCGAGACGCCGGCGGTCTGGGTGTGGAACCGCAGCCACTGCGCCTTGTCGGTCTTCGCCCCGTACACGTCGCGCAGCCAGCGCGCCCAGATCCGGCGGGCGGCCCGGAACTTCGCGATCTCCTCGAAGAAGTCCAGGTGGCTGTCGAAGAAGAACGACAGGCCGGGCGCGAACACGTCGACGTCCAGGCCGCGGGACAGCCCGAGCTCGACGTACCCGAAGCCGTCGGCGAGGGTGTAGGCGAGCTCCTGCGCGGCCGTCGAACCGGCCTCGCGGATGTGGTAGCCGGAGACACTGAGCGGTTTGTACGCCGGGATCGTGGTCGCGCAGTACTCCATCAGGTCGCCGATCAGGCGCAGGTGCGGCTCCGGCGGGAACAGCCACTCCTTCTGCGCGATGTACTCCTTGAAGATGTCGGTCTGCAGCGTCCCGTTCAGCTTCGAGATGTCCGCGCCCTGGCGCTCGGCGGCGACCAGGTACATGCAGAAGGCCGGTACGGCGGGACCGGAGATCGTCATCGAGGTGGTGACGTCCTGGAGCGGGATGTCCTTGAACAGCCGGTCCATGTCCGCGGCCGAGTCGATCGCGACACCGCAGTGCCCGACCTCGCCGAGCGACTTCGGGTCGTCGGAGTCGCGCCCCATCAGCGTCGGCATGTCGAACGCGACCGACAGGCCGCCACCGCCGCCGTTCAGGATCATCTTGTACCGCTCGTTGGTCTGCTCGGCGTTGCCGAAGCCGGCGAACTGACGGATCGTCCAGGTGCGGCCGCGATAGCCGGTCGCGTACAGCCCGCGGGTGAACGGGAACTCGCCCGGCCAGCCGATCCGCTCCATCCGCGGGTCGTCGACCCCCTCGGGCGGCCCGTACACCGGCCGGACCTCGGTGCCGGACAGCGTGGTGAAATCCGCCTCCCGCGTGCGCGCCGCGTCGTACCGCTGCTGCCACCGGCTCCGGCCGGCCGCGATCTGCTCGGCATCCATCAGTCAGACCTCCTCGGGAACTGGTCCCAAAATACTAGGACGTCCAACTATTTTCCACTGCCGGACGCCCAGCACTCACCAACCTCAGCGGAGCGCGCCGGATCGCCCGGCCTCGAGCGTGCCGGCGTGGTTCGTGGCGCGGTTGGTGAGTGGTGGGCGTCCGCCCGTCAGGTGAAGTCGCCGGCGTTGTGGCGGAGGGGTTCGAGGACGGACCAGAGCATCTTCAGCTGGTCGTCGGTGAGGCCGGACAGCGCGAAGTCCGCGGCGACCAGGTCTGCGGTGGCGCGTTCGACCAGGTCGCGGCCCTCGGGGGTGATCTCGCAGAGCACCGCGCGGCCGTCGTCGGGGTGCGGCGTCCGGGTCACCAGCCCGGCCGCCTCCAGCCGGCGCACGATCGACGTCACCGAGGTCGGATGCACCTGCAGCCGCTCCCCCATCTTGCCGAGCGGCAGCGACCCGCGGCGCGAGAACGTGAGCAGCACCAGCGCCTCGAACCGGGCGAAGGTCAGACCGTGCTTGCGGAGGATCTCGTCCAGCTCGTTGATCACGATCTGCTGCGCGCGCATCAGCGACGTGACGGCCCGCATCTGCTCGACGGCGCCCCAGCGGCGGCCCCACTGCCGCGACGCCTCGTCGATCGGATCGAACGGCAACGCCCTCTTCCTGGCCATGGGCGGAACCTTAACCCCACACTTGTCCCACCATGTCGAGAAGACTCAGAGATTCGGACTTCCCCGCGCTGGGGACCGACACGCCCGCCGAGCAGCTGATCAGCATCCGGTTCCGTTGGTACGCCGCGCAGTCCCGGCGGGCCCGCATCTGGTACCGCGCGCTCGGCACCGTGCAGCTCCTGGCCGCCCTGGTGATCGCGATCTCCGTGGCCATCAAGGCGCCCACCTGGCTCGCTCCGACGCTGGGCGGTGTGATCGCGCTGGCCGAGGGGATCCGGACCTTGTTCGGGTTCAAGGACTCGTACCCGACCTACACCCGGACCGCGCAGGAGTTGCGGAACGAGGCCTGGCTGTACGCCCAGAAGGCCGGCCGGTACGCCAAGGCCGGCGACCCGGTGAAACTGCTCGCCGAGCGGGTCGTCGAGATCAGCCACACCGAGACCGAGGACTGGGAGGCGGCGCTCAAGGCGCGAAGCGTCTGAAGGTGCGCGCCTGAAACTGTCCATGGGCCCTGCGATGGTTCGGGCATGGACTTTCTGGAGCACGTGCGGACCGAGAGCGCCCGGCTCGGCGAGGTGGCGCGGACCGGGCTCGACGCGGCCGTGCCGAGTTGCCCGGGGTGGACGGTCGACGACGTGGTGCGGCACGTCGCGACGGTCTACGTGCACAAGGTCGAGGTGCTGAAGCTCGGCGCCCTCCCCGACCCGTGGCCGCCGGACTTCTCCGGCCTCACCTCTCTGGAGTGGTACGACGACGCGCGGGCGGCGATCGTCGACGCGCTGGCGGCGGCCGGGACCGGGACGCCGACGTGGACCTTCAGCCCACGCGACCCGACATCGGCGTTCTGGCACCGGCGGATGGCGCACGAGACCGTCGTGCACCGGATCGACGTCGAGCAGGCACACGACGCGGTCAGCCCGATCGACCCCGAGCTGGCCCTCGACGGCATCGACGAGATCCTGTACCCGACGCTCGGCGGCCCGTGGTGGGAGGAGGGCGACACGGCGTACCCGATCGACGCGACCGTCCGGCTCACCGCGGCCGGCCGCTCCTGGACCGTGTCCGCCGACGCGACGCAGGTCGGCGTACGGCAAGGGGCCGACGGGGATGCGGCGGCGGAGGTCACCGGGGATCCGGCACAGGTCTACCTGTGGTTGTGGGGCAGGGCCGGAGAGGACACGATCGAGGTCGTGGGCGACCCGACCGTGGTGCGCGCCTTCCGCGGAAGAATTTCCGAGGCCTCGCAGTGATGATGTCCTCTGTGGGGGTTGGCGTTCGTTCCCTTCACAACAGACGAGAAGGAGGACTCCCATGGCGCAGTACCTAGCACTGACCTACACCGCCGACGTCGACTGGTGGGCGCCCGAGCAGGCCGAGGAGCTGGCCGAGTACCGCAGGTTCGGGGCCGAGTTCGCCGAGCAGGTCAAGGCGAGCGCCGTGCTGCACCCGACCTCGACGGCGACCGTCGTCCGGGTCGAGGGCGCCCGCGGCGGACCGGTGGTCACCACCGACGGACCGTACGCCGAGACCAAGGAAGCGCTGACCGGCTACTACCTGATCGAGGCCGCCGACCTCGAGGAAGCGGTGCGGATCGCCGCCGAGATCCCGGCCGCATGGGGCGGCGCGGTCGAGGTCAGGCCGGTCATCCTGGCCAGATGAACCACGACGCCCTCGCCGAGACGATCCGGATCGAGGGGACGCGGATCCTCGCGACCCTGATCCGGACCGTCGGCAACGTCCAGCTCGCCGAGGACGCCGTCCAGGAAGCGGCGGTGGCGGCGCTCGGCGCGTGGCCGGTCACCGGCGTACCGCCGGAGCCGCGCGCGTGGCTCACGGTGACCGCGCGGCGCAAGGCGATCGACATCATCCGCCGGGAGCAGTCGCGCGGCGCCAAGGAGCGCGACGGCGCGGACCTGATCGAGCTGTCCAAGCGGGAGGTCGACACCGAGGACGTCGTCCAGGACGACCTGCTGCGGCTGATCTTCACCTGCTGCCACCCGTCGCTGTCCCCGCCGACCAGGGTCGCGCTCGCGCTCCGCACCCTCTGCGGCCTCTCCCCCGCCCAGATCGCCGGCGTCCTGCTCACCACCGAGGCGGCGACGACGAAGCGGTTGGTTCGGGCGCGGCAGAAGATCGCGGCCGCCCGGATCCCGTACCGCGTGCCCACGGAGGACGAGCTCCCCGAGCGGCTGCCCGCGGTCTGCGCGGTCATCCACAGCCTCTACACCGCCGGCCATGCACCGGCCGAGGGCGACGCGGCGTACGACGTCGACCTGTGCGGCGAGGCGATCCGGCTGGCCGAGCTGCTGCATTCGCTGCTTCCCGGTCAGCCCACGCCGACCGCCGTTCTCGCGCTCCTGCTCCTCACCGAGGCGCGTCGACCGGCCCGCCTCGACGAGGCCGGCGACGTCGTCACGCTCGACCTGCAGGACCGCTCGTTGTGGAACCGGGAACTCATCACACGCGGCGTGACGCTGCTCAACGACTCACTCGAACGGTCCGCCCGGCAGGCCGACGCCTATCAGCTGCAGGCCGCGATCGCGGCCGAGCACGCGCGCGTCCCCAGCTACCCGGCCACCGACTGGCGCGAGATCGTCCGGCTGTACGACCTGCTCGTCGTGGTCTCCCCCAGCCCGGCCGCCGACCTCGCCCGCGTCGTCGCGATCGCCGAAACCGGCGAGGTGGACACCGCACTCGAACTGCTCGACGCGATCCCGCCCAGCTCCCGCCGGCACGCGGTCCGGGCCGAGCTGCTCGCCCGCACCAAGCGGTACGCCGAAGCCGTCAACGAACTGGACCAAGCGCTGGCCGTCGCCCCGCCCAACCATCCCGAACGCTCACACCGGGAACGCCGCCGGGCCCATTTCTGCCGGCTCGCCCAGCGACTACCGCTCGAGCACTGAACCCGCGCGGGTCAGTCGTTGTCGGTCCAGTTGCCGCGTTCGCTGTTGAAGATCGACTTCGAGCCGGACGAGGGCGGAGACGCCGGACGGGACTGCTGCGCGGCGGCCGGCGCCGGTGTACTCGCGATGACCTCCTGCGCCGAGTCCATCCCGATCGGACCGGTGCCGTCGTCGTCGGAGTCCTCGTCGCCCTGGAGTACGTCGACACTCGCCGAGGCCCGCAGGCCGGTGCGCTGGATGACGCGCTGGATGGTCAGGTCGCGGTCGTCGGGCCGGCTGACCCACTTGATCTCGCGGAAGCCCTGGTCCTGCGCGGCGGACTCGAAGACGAAGTGGCCGTAACCGAAGACCCTGCCGATGATCGGCTTCTGCAGGGTGATGTCGAGGACCCGCGCGATCGGGGTCGTCGCGACGGTCTGGGAGAACACGCCGCGGATCCGCATCACCCGCATGTTGGTGACCACGAACCGGTCCCGATGATGCGTGAGGAACTGCCAGAAGGCATGCGCGCACAGCACGAGCACGATGGCCAGCAGCACCGGCTGCCCGCCGATCGCGGTGGTGGCCATCGTGACCAGCAGCGCCGCCGCCAGCACCACCTCGAGCATCGGCACCGAGTACACCACCCAGTGCTGCCGGACCTCGTCGATGACGACTTCGCCCTCGTCCGAGATCAGATGGCGCCGGACCTTCGGGTCGAAGATCCGGAACAGGCCTATTCCGGCCATCCGCTCACTCCCCTGTCACGCTGTTGTGTGACCCCGTACATCCAAGTGTCCCGCACGACGGCGCGTCACGGGACACTCGAAACGGCAGATCAGCTGAACAGCGCTGTCAGGAAGGCGATGACGCTGGTGAAAGCGTCACCAACAGCCGAGAACGCGCCACCTACCGCGTTGGCGGCGTTGGCCGGCTGAGTGAACAGATAGAAGCCGGCAAAGGCGATGAGCGACCAGATCAACAGCTTCTTCGGCATGTCGCCACTCCTTGTTCCTAACCCACTCGGTCGACTGTGTTTGAGTTTGTATCACGGACCGTCACCAATTGTCACTGACTGAACACAGCCCACCGCACAATGCTCACCAGCTACAAGGTCCATTCTGTAACGGATTGGGGGGCACGGCAGCCATCGGCGCGCCGCCCTGAGACGGGCACCACCGTACTCAGCGTAAATCCCGCGGCATTTGCCCGGATTCGGCACAACTCCTGGTGAACGAAAAGCAAAGACACAATGTGACACTGCGTGGCCGGCTGTTGCACGGCGAGACAATCGTCACAGAGGTCCCGCGGATCTGTGGTGCCGTCGCGAGCGGCGCGCAGCAGGCACCACGGATCCGCGGGACCTCATAACGCGGCGATCAGCTCGTCGGCCGCCGAATACGGGTCCGTGCCGCCGTCGGCGACCTTCGCCGCGAGGACGTCGAGCCGCGCGTCGCCGTGCAGATGCGCGAACCGGGCGCGCAGCGCGGTGGTCGCGATCGCCTCGATCTCGTCCCGGGCGCGGCTGCGCCGGCGGTCGGTGAGCACGCCGTTCCCGCGCATCCACTCCAGCCGGTCCTCGATCGCCTGCACCACCTCGGCGACGCCCTCGTTGCGGGACGCAACCGTCTTCAGGATCGGCGGCGACCAGGCCCCCTCGGTGCGCTCGGCCAGCGCCAGCATCGCCCGGAGGTCCCGAGTGACGGACTGGACGCCGTCCCGGTCGGCCTTGTTCACCACGTAGATGTCGCCGACCTCGAGGATCCCGGCCTTGGCCGCCTGGATGCCGTCGCCCATCCCGGGCGCCAGCAGCACCAGCGTGGTGTCCGCCATCCCGGCGATCTCGACCTCGGACTGCCCGACGCCGACGGTCTCCACCAGCACCACGTCGAACCCGGCCGCGTCCAGCACCCGCAGCGCCTGCGGCGTCGACCACGACAGCCCGCCGAGATGCCCGCGCGACGCCATCGACCGGATGAACACCCCGCGATCGGTCGCATGGTCCTGCATTCGCACCCGGTCGCCGAGCAGCGCGCCGCCCGAGAACGGCGACGACGGGTCGACCGCGAGCACGCCGACCCGCTTCCCGGTCTCCCGGTACGCCGACACCAGCGCCGACGTCGACGTCGACTTGCCGACGCCCGGCGACCCGGTGATGCCGACGATGTGCGCATGGCCCGCGTACGGCGCCAGCGCAGTCATCACGTCCCGCAGCAGCGGCGACTCGTCCTCGACCAGCGAGATCAGCCGAGCCACGGCCCGGGAGTCACCCTCCCGGGCCCGCTCGACCAGCTCGCCGACAGGCGCCGTACGACGTGGCATCAGCTCTGGGTCAGCTCTGGGGGACCCGCACGATGAGTGCGTCACCCTGGCCACCGCCGCCGCACAGGGCGGCCGCGCCGACACCGCCGCCGCGGCGGCCGAGCTCGAGCGCCAGGTGCAGCACCAGACGCGCGCCGGACATCCCGATCGGGTGGCCGAGCGCGATCGCGCCGCCGTTCACGTTCACCTTGTCCTCGCCGACCTGCAGCTCGCGCGCGGACGCGATCCCGACCGCCGCGAACGCCTCGTTGATCTCGATCAGGTCGAGGTCGGCCGGCGCGATGCCTTCCTTCGCGCAGGCCTTCACGATCGCGTTCGCCGGCTGGCTCTGCAGCGTCGAGTCCGGTCCGGCGACCGAGCCGTGCGCGCCGATCTCGGCGATCCAGCTGAGCCCGAGTTCCTCGGCCTTCGCCTTGCTCATCACGACGACGGCGCAGCCGCCGTCGGAGATCTGCGAGGCCGAACCGGCGGTGATGGTGCCGTCCTTGCCGAAGGCCGGCCGCAGCTTGGCCAGCGCCTCGACCGAGGTGTCGCCGCGGACGCCTTCGTCGCTGTCGACCACGATCGGGTCGCCCTTGCGCTGCGGCACCTCGACCGGGACCACCTCGTCGGCGAACAGGCCGTTCTTCCAGGCCTCGGCGGCGCGCTGGTGCGAACGGGCGCTGAACTCGTCCTGCTCCGCGCGGCTCAGCTTCTCGACGGTGTTGTTCTGCTGGTCCGTCAGCGCACCCATCGCCTGGTCGGTGAAGGCGTCCCACAGCCCGTCGTACGCCATCGAGTCGACCAGCGTGGTGTCGCCGTACTTGAAGCCCTCGCGGGACTTCGGCAGCAGGTGCGGCGCGTTGGTCATCGACTCCATGCCGCCGGCCACGACGATCTCGTACTCGCCGGCGCGGATCAGCTGGTCGGCGAGGGCGATCGCGTTCAGCCCGGACAGGCAGACCTTGTTGATGGTGATGGCCGGGACGTCCATCGGGACGCCGCCCTTGACCGCGGCCTGACGGGCGGTGATCTGACCGCCGCCGGCCTGCAGGACCTGGCCCATGACGACGTACTCGACCTGGTCCGGCGCGACGCCGGCCTTGTCCAGTGCGCCCTTGATCGCGAACCCGCCGAGCTCGGCGCCGGTGAAGCCCTTGAGGCCACCCAGCAACCGCCCGATCGGGGTCCGTGCACCGGCGACGATGACGCTTGAGTTCCGCGTGTCAGACATGCCGTCACGATACCTGCGCAGGCACTGGTACGCCGCTGCTCGAGCACGTCAGACGGGTCACACGGATCGTGTCGGGTGGGCCACTTTCGATGGCCTCGGCAGACGTCCTGGGCCACGCTGGCGGGATGGATCAGTTGTTCGACGCGATCGACCACGTCGGCATCGCGGTGCCCGACTTCGACGAGGCCGTCCGGTACTACGCCGACGTGTTCGGCATGACCGTGGCGCACGAGGAGGTCAACGAGGAGCAGGGCGTCCGGGAGGCGATGCTGTCGGTCGGCGACTCGGGCTCCTCGATCCAGCTGCTGGCGCCGCTGTCGGACGCCTCGCCGATCGCCAGGTTCCTCGACCAGCGCGGTCCCGGGATCCAGCAGCTCGCGTACCGGGTCCGCGACCTGGACGCCGTCTCCGAGGTGCTGCGGGAGCGCGGCGCCCGGCTGCTGTACGACGAGCCGAAGCGCGGCACGGCCGGCTCGCGGGTCAACTTCGTGCACCCGAAATCGGCCGGCGGCGTGCTCGTCGAACTCGTGGAGCCACCGGCCTCCCACCCGGCGTGACGGCTCGCTAAAACACCGCCCCGAGTTGCCGGACAGGGCCTAAGCTGTGCGGGTGCTGAAGGACAGCGCCACCGATTCCTCCCATGGTGCGCCGGCCGGGTTCGAGCACGACGCCTTCGTCCACGCGTCGGACGAGGAGTTCGTGCAGCGCGCGGCCAGGTTCGTACGGCAGGGGCTGGCGGCGGGGGAAAGCATCGTGGCCGTGCTGCCACCGGAGCGGATCGCCGTGCTGCGCGACGCCCTCGGACCGTTGCGGCACGACGTCTGCTTCACCGACATGACCGTTGCCGGGGGCAACCCCGCGCGGCTGATCCCGTTCTGGCGGGACGTCCTCGACCAGCATCCCGGCCCGGTCCGCGCGCTCGGCGAGCCGGCGTACCCCAGCCGCAGCCAGGCGGCGTACGACGAGGTGCTGCTGCACGAGGCGCTGACCGGCATCGCCTTCGCGCACGACCGGTCGTTCCGGCTGTGTTGCGCGTACGAGGCGTCCGTGGGGATCGATCCGACGGCGACGCATTCGGCGGCGGAAGCCCTTGCGGAGAAGGGATTCCGGACCGCGCTGGACGACATCCCGGACCGCGCCGAGCACTGGGAGTTCGGGCCCGACGACCTCGGGGAGATCCGGCAGTGGGTGAGCGGGCAGGCGGCGTCGCACGGGGTGTCGCGGGACCGGCTCGAGGATCTGTCGCTGGCCCTGCACGAGATCTGCACGAACAGCATCCGGTTCGGCGGCGGGCGCGGCCGGCTGGCGGTGTGGATCGCCGACGGCACGCTGATCTGCGACGTGCTGGACCGCGGGCGGATCGACGACCTGCTGGTCGGGCGCGTGCTGCCGCCGCTGGACGGGCTCGGCGGCCGGGGCGTCTGGCTGGCCAACCAACTGTGCGACCTGGCGCAACTGCGATCGGGCGACGGCTTCACGCAGGTACGGCTGCACACGCGACTGCGATAAGACCACTGACAACGGTGGACTGGAAAAGTGACGGTCGTCTCACCCGTCCTCCGCTGTGTTACAGGGCACAGCCACGCGTGCATACTCGACGGTAAGTTCCGCTCACACAGACCGCCGTTCCAGGAGGTACTTTCGTGAAGCAGATCCTCGATGCGATCCTCTCCGGCGACACTGCCGCCGTCGGTGAGCTCGACGTACCGGACCACTACCGGGGCATCACCGTGCACGCCGACGAGGCGACGATGTTCGAGGGCCTGGACGCGAAGGAGAAGGACCCGCGCAAGAGCCTGCACCTCGACGACGTCCCGACCCCCGAGCTCGGCCCGGGCGAGGCGCTGGTCGCGGTGATGGCCAGCGCGATCAACTACAACACCGTCTGGACGTCGATCTTCGAGCCGGTCTCGACCTTCTCGTTCCTGAAGCGGTACGGGAAGCTGTCGCCGCTGACCGCCCGGCACGACCTGCCGTACCACGTGGTCGGCTCCGACCTCGCCGGCGTCGTCCTGCGGACCGGCCCGGGCGTGAACGCGTGGAAGCCGGGCGACGAGGTGGTCGCGCACTGCCTGTCGGTCGAACTGGAGTCGCCGGACGGGCACAACGACACGATGCTCGACTCCGAGCAGCGGATCTGGGGCTTCGAGACGAACTTCGGCGGACTGGCGGAGCTGGCGCTGGTGAAATCCAACCAGTTGATGCCGAAGCCCGCGCACCTGACCTGGGAGGAGGCGGCGTCCCCCGGCCTCGTGAACAGCACGGCGTACCGCCAGCTGGTGTCGGCCAACGGCGCCAACATGAAGCAGGGCGACGTGGTGCTGATCTGGGGCGCGTCCGGCGGCCTGGGGTCGTACGCGACCCAGTTCGCGCTGAACGGCGGCGCGATCCCGGTCTGCGTGGTGTCGTCGCCGGAGAAGGCCGAGATCTGCCGCGCGATGGGCGCCGAACTGATCATCGACCGTTCGGCCGAGGGGTACCGGTTCTGGAAGGACGAGACCACCCAGGACCCGAAGGAATGGAAGCGGCTCGGCGCGCGGATCCGGGAGCTGACCGGCGGCGACGACCCGGACATCGTGTTCGAGCACCCGGGCCGGGAGACGTTCGGCGCCTCGGTGTACGTCGCGCGGCGCGGCGGGACGATCGTGACGTGTGCGTCGACGTCGGGATTCCTGCACGAGTACGACAACCGGTACCTGTGGATGAACCTGAAGCGGATCATCGGCTCTCATTTCGCCAACTACCGCGAGGCCTGGGAGGCGAACCGGCTGATCGCCAAGGGCATGGTGCACCCGACAGTCAGCAAGGTCTACCCGCTCGAGGACACCGCGCAGGCGGCGTACGACGTGCACCGCAACCTGCACCAGGGCAAGGTCGGCGTCCTCACCCTGGCCCCCACCGAAGGCCTCGGCGTCCGCGACACCGCACTGCGCGACAAGCATCTGGACGCCATTAATCGCTTCCGTAACAGGTAGCCCATTTGGGCGTTTGAACCGGGTTCTGACAGGCTTATGGTGGGGGATTCACTGAAAGCCGCCAGAAGGGAATCTCGGGAAATGCCTGACGAGTCGAGCCTGCCGTTCTTCGATCGCACGGCGACCGCGGCCGGGGGCTTCCCGGTCAGCCGCCGCGGGTACGACAAGCAGGCCGTGGACGACTACGTCCGCGCGCTGGAGATGCAGCTGGTCGAGGCCCGCAACCGAGCCGACAGCCTGCAGCAGAGCGTCGCGCCGATGCAGCAGCAGCTCGAGGAGACCCGACGTCAGCTGGAGGCCAGCGCCAACCCGTCGTACGCCGGGCTCGGCGACCGCGCCGCGCAGATCCTCCGGCTCGCCCAGGACCAGGCGTCCGAGGCGCTCGAGGAGGCCAAGCGCGAGGCCGAGGAGCTGCGCGCCAACGCCGCCAAGGAGGCCTCGGCCGCGCGGGCGACCGGCGACCGCGAGGCCGAGGACATCCGGACCGTCGCGCTCAACGAGGCCGACAGCATGCGGCGTACGGCGGAGGGCGACGCGGCTGAGCTGCGGCGGACCGCGGAGACCGAGGCGGCCGAGGTCCTGCAGGCGGCCCAGCGGAAGGCGGAGCAGCTGCAGCTGACGGCCGAGTCGCAGGCCAGCACGCTGAAGAACGGCGCACTGCACGAGGCCGAGAAGATCCGGACCGCGATCCAGCGCGAGTCGGCGGCGCTGCGGGCGCGGCTGGCGGACGAGCGTGAGCAGCAGGCCAAGGAGCTCGCCGACAAGCACCAGCAGATCGCGGCCGACACCGAGAACCTGACCAGCCAGATGAAGGAGGCCGCCGAGGCGTCCGAGCGCCGAGTGGCCGAGGCGACCGAGCAGGCCCGAAAGATCCGCGCCGAGGCCGAGGAGTCGGCCGAGCGGACGCTGTCGCGCGCCCGCCGGGAGGCCGAGCAGCTGCTGACCACCGCGCGGACCCGCGCCGAGGCCGAGCTCGCGAACGCGGCCGACGAGGCGGAGCGGTCCCGGACCGTCGTCGCCCGCGAGACCGAGCGGCTGGCGAAGCGCCGCGACGGCATCCTCACTCAGATCGCCGGCCTGAACGAGATCGCCAGCAACATCGCCCGCCAGGCGGCCGAGCTCGACTCCGAGACCGCCGCGGCGCCGTACGTGAACCCGTTTGCCCGAGGCACCGAGTCGTCCTCCGGTCTCACCGAGGGTCCGTCCGGCCGCGGCAACCCGTTCGGCACGTCCGGCTCCGGCGCGGGCAGCCCGTTCGCTTCCGAGGGCCCGGCGGCGAGCCCGTTCTCCGGAGAGGGTTCGTCCACGTTCTCCCCCGAGGCCACCTCAAGCCCGTCAGTTGGCGCGTTCGCGCCTGAGGCTTCGCCGGGCTCGGCTGCTGGCACGTTCGCGCCTGAGGCTTCGTCGGGCTCGGCCACGTCCGATGTTGCGGCGTCCGGTGCCGGCTCGGCCGCGTTCCCTGCGGAGTCCCCGGCTGATGCTCCGGCCGACGACAACCCGTACCCGGCGACCACGCCGGAGGACAACCCGTTCCCCGGAGCGACGCCGGCCGCGTCCGGCTCGAGCGACACGTCGTACGACGACGAAGAGGGGCCGTTCACCGGCGCGAGCCCGTTCGTCGGTGCCGGGGCCGGGGATGCGCGCGTCGACGAGACCCGGATCGACACCAATCTGCGCGTCGACCCGAAGGACGCCGACGACCTCGCGGACAAGACCAGCCGGTCCGCCGGCGGGCCGGCCGACGCCGACGACGCCGACGACGCCGACGACGCCGCGGAGGACGCCGAGGAGCCGAAGGACTCCACGATGGTGGACGAGTTCCGGCTGAGTGACCTCGCGAGCGAGGAGACTCGGGGCCAGACGCGGCCGTCCGCCCCGGCGAAGTCCGGGAGCACGCCGTCCGCGGGCGACACCACGACCACCTCGAGCGCGCGATCCCCGAAGGACAAGATGTGACGCCACCCGGCGACGACACCTCCACAGCGACCCCGGAAGCGGATCTCGCCGAGGCAACGCGCGATGCGAAGTCCGCGGCCGCGAAGGCCGAAGCCGCCGCCGGCAAGAGCGAACAAGCCGCCACCCAAGCCACCACCTCCGCCAACGAGGCGGAGGCCGCAGCCGAAGCCGCCGACTCCTCCGCGGACAAGGCAACCGACGCCGCCCGCTCCGCCGACTCCTCCGCAGACGAGGCAGCCGGCTCCGCACACACCGCGGACGTGTCGTCCGACGAGGCAGCCCGCTCCGCACGCGCGGCCGACTCCTCCGCGGACGAGGCGGCCGATTCAGCAGGCTCCGCCGACTCGTCATCCGACCAGGCAGCCGGCTCCGCGCGTGCTGCGGATGTGTCGTCCGACGAGGCGGCGGACTCAGCGCGGCAGGCGGACGCTTCCGCCGACGAGGCCGACGCGTTCGCCGACAAGGCAACCGACTCGGCCGACAAGGCCGATGCTTCCCCCGGCAAGGCCGATGTCTCCGCGGAGGAGGCTGCGGCGGCTGGGCATCTGGCGGATGTGGACATCGCGGACGAGTTGCTGATCGAGCAGCGGCATCCGTCGGTCGGTATGGGTACGCCGGGCCCGCCGCTGCGCCGGGGCAACCCGTTCACGTTCGGCTTCTTCGCCGCGCTCGGCGTGCTCGTGGCCTGGGGGCTGTGGAACGCGGCCGGCCAGGCGCGCTCGGTCCTGATCCTGCTGCTGGTCTCGATGTTCATCGCCGTCGGCCTGAACCCGCTGGTCGAGTGGTTCATGCGCCGTGGCCTGAAGCGCGGTCTGTCGGTCGGCGTGGTGTTCCTGCTGATGATCCTCGCGGTCGCCGGCGTCGGGTTCGCGATCGTGCCGGTGGTCACCGACCAGATCAACAGCCTGATCAAGAACGCGCCCGAGTGGCTCGACCTGCTGACCAAGTCGAAGACCCTCAACGAGCTCGACAACAAGTACCACTTCATCCAGAAGGCCCAGGACTACATCCAGGACCCGGCGCTGGCGCAGCGCGCGTTCGGCGGGATCCTCGGTGTCGGCAGGGTGGTCGCGGGCGCGCTGTTCAACACGTTCACGATCCTGGTGCTGACGCTGTACTTCCTCGCGTCGCTCCCGTCGGTGAAGCGCGCGGCGTACAGCCTGGTCCCCCGCACCCGCCGTACCCGCGTCTCGATCCTCGGCGACGAGGTCCTCGGCCGGGTCGGCGGCTATGTCAGCGGCCAGTTCATGGTGGCGCTGTGCGCGGGTGTCTGCATGTTCATCTTCCTGGAGATCATCGGCCTGCGTGAGTACGCCGTGGCGCTGGCGATCGTGGTGATGTTCTGCGACTTCATCCCGATGGTCGGCGGCCTGATCGGCGTCGTCGTGGTCGCCCTGATCGGCTTCACCGCTGGTCTCTGGATCGGTATCGCCTGCCTGATCTACGGCATCATTTACCAGCAGGTCGAGAACTACATCGTGGCCCCACGCATCATGCGCCGCGCCGTCGACATCCCCGGCGCCGTCACCGTCATCGCCGCCCTCCTCGGCGGCGCCCTCCTCGGCGTCGTCGGCGCCCTCCTCGCCATCCCCTCCGCCGCCGCCATCCTCCTCATCATCCGAGAAGTCTGGGTCCGCAAAGCCGACGCTTCCTAGAACGTCAACGCGTGTCAGACCACCAGAGCAGCTGATCCAGCACGAGCTTGGAGACGCCGAGCTCGACTGCGGCCGCACCGCAGACGACAAGCACTGCGTGCTCGTCCCCCGGTACCCGGAAACCGAGCCGGACGAGCGCGCGCCGTACCCGTACGTCCGGTTTGATCGCGTCCGCGCCGCATCGCATCCTCAAGTACGCGAACAGCGCAAGCCCGATGCCTTTCACGGCGCCGACGTACGGATCGAGCTTGGCCGCATGCTCGAACTCGGCGACACTGTCCGCCCAGCTTTTGATCGCCTCCTCGTCGTCGAGCTCGCGCTCTGCCCCGAAGCGCAACAGCCCAGCCGCGACCTGTCGCATAGTCTCGCCCTCACCGTCGCGCAGACCGTACCCGTCCCCCGGCCCGTCAGTAGCCAGTGACCCGAGCGTCGGCGCATCACCCGCATACTGCTCGACCATCCGGGCGACCCGTGTCTCGTACTTCCGCCGACGACTCGCCACCACATCGAAGACCATCACCGCTCGCCGCCCGGCATAGACATTCGCGTACTCCGCCGCATCCCGCCGAGCCTGCACGCCGTACAGCTCGAACTCCGTGCGGAGGTTGCCCATCGCCCCCGACCACCAGGCGTTCCTCGTCAGCGCATTCACAAGAACGGATTAGACCAAGACTGCACCCGACCAGCAATGCCAGCCTCGCGCCTGGTCCGGCGCATCCAAGCGGATGCCCACGCCGGCCTGGAGTCGTCAGAGTTCCTGAAGAACCCAACGGAGCGGCTGAAGCCTGCAAACGGGCGTCGCCATGCCGAGGAACTTGAAGTCGACACTGGCAATCGCGGGTTCCTGCAAGCGCTCAGCCAGGGCCAGCACAGTTGCATCCACATAACCAAGCGGTCCCGAGACCAGCTGCGCGCTTGCAGGTCTCACCCAGCACGGGCTCTGGAATGAGCAGACGCCCTGGCCACTCCGCCAGAACCTTGGCGCAGCGCACATGGTTCGAATCACGAACGTTGAAGGTGGCGATCAGGGACCAGAATCGCAGAGCAGTGCGGTCACGCGCTCCGCCGAGCCGCTTCGATGGCCTCGACGATCTCCCGGTCTTTCCGAGCCTCGGCCTGGATCTCGCGGTACCGGGCTGACAGCTCCGGTTCGTCGATGCTCGCCAGCCCAATCCAAGGGAAGCGCTGCCGCAGCTCCTCCAGGTTGATCTGCTCGCCGTCCATGACCTCACTGTAGACGAGGCGAGCCATTTTCCCGGCAACTAGGCGGTGACGTCGAGGATGAAGTGCTGGGCGGGGGTCAGGCGGTTGTAGGTGTTCACGCGGAGGTAGGACTGCTGGTCGAGTTGCTGGGGCAGGTGGCGTAGGGCGAAGTAGGAGTGCATGGCTCGGCGGGGTTTGTCGGTCTGGTTTTGGGTGCCGCCGTGCCAGAGGTGGCTGTTGAAGATGACTACGGTGCCGGCTCGGCCGGTGAGTTGGATCTGGTCGGGGTGGGGGCCGGCGGGGTCGGGCATCTCGTCGGCGGGCATGGTGCCGCGGCGGTGGGAGCCGGGGACGACGCGGGTCGCGCCGTTCTCGGGGGTGAAGTCGTCGAGGAGCCAGATCGAGTTGCAGACCTCGTACGCACCCGGCTCGACCGGATGGCCGGAGTCGGCGTGCAGGGCCTGATGCCCTTCGCCGGGTAGTGCCGCGCGGCTGTTCAGCGACGACAGCCGGAACTCACCCAGCACGTGCCGCATCGCCGCCAGCACCCGCGGGTGGCTGAAGCACACCGCGAACCTCGGGTCCTTGTTGACCAGGTCCGCGAGCCGGTCCGTGCCCTTCTCCTGATGCACCTCCAGGCCGGCCCGGTCCCCCTCGGCGGCGGTCAGTTCGGCCAGCCGTTCGTTGATCGCGGCCACCTCGTCCGCCGTCAGGATTCCCTCCAGCGGCAGGTACCCGTCGCGGTCGAGCTGGTCCTTCTCGTCCTGTGTGAGTACGTCGTCGGTCACGCCGAGCTCGCGCAGCGCGGTCGTCATATCCATCCCAAGCACTCCTTCACAAGATGCACGAATCGATGCCAGCATCGACCCGACATACCCGCGAAACAATGCAGGAGGCGACAGGGCTTGTGCACAAATCGCCACGACTCCTCGGCGCCGGCGTCCACACCGCCGCGCCCGGCAAGGACTACCCGCCGCACGCGCACACCTCATGGGAGCTCGTGTACTACGTTCGCGGCCGGATCACCTGCCCCGTCGGCGACGAGACGTACGACGCCACGCCCGGCACCGTGCTCCTCACGCCTCCGCACACCTGGCACGCCGAGCTGAGCCGCACCGGGTACGCGAACCGTTTCCTCCAGGTGGACGCCGCAACCACCCACCCGTGGCCGCGCCTGTGCTACGACGACACGGACCACACCCTGCGCCGCGTGTTCGACGCCCTGGTCCGGGAGACCGACGGCGAAATCCGCTCGCTGCTCCTCGCCGAACTGGACCTCCGCCTGAAACGCGCCGCAGCCACCCCACCGCAAACACCGGCCGAACAACTGGTCGCCCAAGCAGAACAGCTCTTCGAGGAACGCTTCGCCACCGGCCTCCGCATCAACCAGGTCGCAGCCGACCTGGGCATCTCACCCTCCGGCCTGCGCGCCGCCTTCGCCCGCCTCCGCAACACCAGCCCTCAGGCCGCCCTGCAAGCAGTCCGCCTACGCCATGCCCTCGCCCACATCCGCAACTCGACCCTCCCCCTCCAAGCCGTAGCCGACCTGACGGGCTACCACTCGGTCAGCCACCTGACCCGTCACGTCAAGTCCGTGACCGGCGCCCCACCAGGCTCCTTACGCGCGACTGGCCCACAGCGCTGACCCGCCGAGTCGTGGCGATTGGCTCCGCCCCCGATCGCCGAGTCGTGAATTGTGGCTGACGATGACAGCCGAAATCCACGACTCGGCGGACAAGGGTCAGTCGGCGAAGGCGGCTTGGACGGTCGTGAGCTTGATTCCTCGGTCCTTGATCGACTGGTGGATGTCGGGGTCGAGGACGAGGGCCTGGTCGGAGAGGCGGTATTCCTCGGCCCAGCGGTAGGTGTCGGAGCCGGGGCGGTGCAGGGCGGCGAGTTCGGGGTCGGCGGCGGCGCAGTGGGTGACGAGGAGGTGTACGCCGGGGGTGAGCGCGTCGAGATACGCGAGCATCCACGGCTTCTTGTCCGCGGCGTCGCGGTCGCTCAGGATCTCGATCGACGCGAACCGCGACGACCAGTCCGGCCCGTAGATGAACGGCTTGCCGAGCGCCGCGGACACCTCGGCGTACGCCGACGGCACCGACGACCCCATGTGGAAGTCGAGGTACTCGGCCGTCAGTCCCTCGGCGGCGAACTTGGCCGCCTGCGCGGACAACTCCCGGACCGCGTCCTCGTGGGAGATGCCCGCCGCGGCCTCGGCCACGGTGCGCCGGAAGGTGCCGTCCTCCCCCACCAGCGACGCCCCGTCCGTCAACGGCCGCCAGCGCAGGTTGTCCCACTCGCACGTCAACGTCTGGTGCACACCCACCGGGATCGAGAACTCCCGCGCCAGGGCCGCCGCCTCGGTGAACCACGGACAGGCCGCCATGGTCGACACCTGCGTCACGATCCCCTCGCGGAACGCCTGCACCGTGCCGGCGTTCACCGCATGACACATCCCGAAATCGTCCGACTGAACGACCAACCGAACCTCAGCCACAGCCCACTCCTCTCGATCACCGGCACGACGTAATCTACGGTCCCGCGAGCTTGCTGACCTCCGGGGACTGGCTGGTGTGGAACGCGCAGGCGCGGGGGTACGACGCGAGGCAGCCGCGGGTGGTCATCAGGGCGGTGTAGTAGTCGATGTAGCGGAAGCCGTACGTCTCGCCGCGCGCGAAGGCCTGGTGGCGGATGGCGTTCACCCAGAGGTAGAAGGCCTCGTCGGGGATCGGGACGTACAGCGACGGCGCGAAGCCCTCCATGTCCTCCCAGTTCTCGGCGTGCAGGAACGAGCGGACACCGTGCCGGGGCAGCGCGGCCACCTTCGCGGCGAGTTCCGGGTACGCCGTGATCGCCGGGAAGTCGTCGTCGGCCGAGAGCGGCAGGCCGGCCAGGAAACGGGCGCGCTCGGCGAGCACCGCGGTGTGTTCGTGGTCGCGGTGGATGGAGTGTTTCCAGTGCGTGATGATCGTGTCGGGCTGCTTCTCGCGGATGATCTGGGCCAGTTGCAGCGCCACGTCGTCGGTCGACGGGAGGAACCCGTCGCTGTGGTCGAGCGCCGTGAAGTCCGCGCCGATCGCCGCCGCGAACGCCGTACCCTCCGCGATCTTCTGCGTCTTGTACTCCGCCGGAGTCATCCGCGGGTGACCGCGCTCGCCCGGCGTCAGCGCGACGATCGTCGCCGACGCGCCCTCGAGCACGAGTTTGGCCAGGGTCGGCCCGGCGGTCAGGTCCATGTCGCCGATGTGCGCCCCGACGGCGAGCACTGTTCTGGTCACAAGGGTCTCCTCACTTCAGGCCGCTGAGTACGACGCCACGCACGTAGTACTTCTGGAACATCAGGAACACGACCAGCACCGGCAGCGTGCTGATCACCAGGCCGGCCATCACGATCGGCATCGTGCGGTCCGGGTCGAGGAAGCTCTGCAGCAGCTGGATGCCGACCGGCAGCGTCTGCAACGAGGGGTCCGAGGACGAGATCAGCAGCGTCCAGATGTACTCGTTCCAGGTGCCGATGAACGTGATCAGGCCGAGCGTGATCGCGACCGGCTTGGTCTGCGGCAGCACGATCAGCCGCCACGTCTGCCACTGGTTCGCGCCGTCGATCTTGGCCGCCTCGAGCATCTCGTCCGGCAACGAGACCATGAACTGGCGCATCAGGAAGATCCCGAAGCCGGACACCGTGAACGGCAGGATCAGCGCCAGCAGGCTGGTGGTCAGCCCGCCGTCGCCGCCGCGGCCGAGGATGTCGTTGCCGCCGGCCAGTGGCCAGTTGAGCATGATCAGGAACGTCGGGATCAGCAGCAGGAAGGGCGGCAGCATCATGGTCGCGAGGATGAACCGGAAGATCACCGCGCGGCCGCGGAACCGCAGCTTGGCCAGCGCGTACCCGGCCAGCGCCGACGTGATCAGCACCGACACCGTCACGCTGACCGTGACGATCACGCTGTTGCGGAACAGCCGCGGGAGCTCCAGTTGCGAGAACGCCTCGCGGTAGTTGTCCAGGCCGAACGACGACGGCAGCAGCCGGTACGGGATCACGCCGTACTCGCCCGGGCCCTTGAACGAGCTCATCACCATGTCGAGGAACGGCATCACCATCGCGACGCCGCCCAGCACCACCACCAGGTACGCGAACCACGGGAACCTGCCGCGCCGCTTCACGAGGTCTCCTCTCCGCGCCGCCGGGCGATCCACAGCTGCAGCAGCGTGATCGCCAGGATGATCACGAACAACACCATCGCCATCGCGCTGGCCGTCCCCCAGGCGCCGTACTTGAAGGCCCGCTGGTACATCTCGAACGCTGCCACGTTGGTCGCGTTCACCGGCCCGCCGTCGCCGGTCATCACGATGATCAACGCGAACGACTGCAGCCCGCCGATGAACTGCGTGATCAGCACGAACAGCAACGCCGGCCGGAGCAGCGGCAGGGTGATCGACCAGAACAGGTGCCACGCGTTCGCGCCGTCCACCTCGGCCGCCTCGTAGTACATCTCCGGGATCGCCTTCAGCCCCGCGGTCAGGATCAGCACGGCGCCGCCGATCGAGGCCCAGGCGTGGACGACGGTCACCGACGGCAGCGCGTACGACGAGTCGGACAGGAAGCCGACGCTGTTCACGCCGAGCTTGTTCAGGACGCCGTTGATCAGCCCGGCCGGCTGGTACATCATCTTCCACACGTTGCCGATGGCCACGACCGTGGCGACGACCGGCAGGAAGTACAGCACCCGCCAGAACCCCTGGAACGCCAGCCGGTCGATGCAGTAGGCCACCAGCACCGACCCGAACGTCGCCAGGAACACCGAGCCGAACGCGAACAGCAGCGTGTTCACCAGGATCGGCTGGACGAACGTCCCGTCGAAGCTCAGCACCTCGCGGAAGTTCCCGATCCCGGACCATTTCAGCGTGCCGAGGTCGAACCCGCCCCAGTCCGAGAACGCGAGCACGATCGCGAAGAGGAACGGGAGGATCAGGAACACGCAGAAGAACAGCAGCGCCGGCGCGAGGAACAGGTACGCGGCCCGTCCCTCGCGATGCAGCTTGCCGAGCCGCCGGGCCGGCGCCGCGACGGCACCGACCCTGCTGACCGCGGTCGTCATTGCGGTTTGACCGCCTTGGCCGCCTGTGCCAGCGCGTCGTCAGGACTCTTGCCGTCGGCCAGCACGCCCATGATCGCGTTGTGCAGCGCGGTCTTCGCCTCGTACGCACCCGGCTGGTTGGGTTCGGCCATCGCGTACGTCGCGGCGTCGTAGATCGGCGCCAGGTTCGGGTCGGACAGCGACTTCTTGTACTCCGCCTGGTCGGCAGTCCGCGGCGGGATCAGGCCCTGGTCGGCCAGCCACTTGCCGGTCTCCGTGACGTTGCCCTCGGCCGCCTTGTGCTCGTTCATCCAGGTGAGGAACTTCCACGCCTCGTCCGCGTGCTTGCTGCGCTGGTTCACGCCCATGAAGAAGCCGTACGCCAGCGAGCCCTTGCTGCCCGGCGTCGGGCCGGGGATCGCGGTCACCCCGACATCGGTGCCGTACTTGTCCTTCATCTGGGTCTTCAGGCTGCCGATCCACCAGCCGGCCTGGATCGCCATCGCGACCCCGCCGCTGCGGAACTGCTTGGTCGGCATGATCGACGGGTTGGTCGCCTTCGCGGCCGCGAGGTCGGCCTCGAACTTCAGCGCCGCCCTGCCCTCGGCGTTGTCGAACTGCGGCGTGCCGTCCGGGCCGAGGAACTTCCCGCCGGCCGCGTCGAGCAGCGACAGGAACGGATGCACCGACTTGTTGTCGCCGTCCTGGATCAGGCTCAGGCCCTCGACCTGAATGTTGCCTTTCGCATCACGCTTCACGGTCTTGCGGGCCGCGTCGGCGAGCTCGGCCCAGGTCGTCGGCGGCTTGTCGACCCCGGCCGCGGCGAGGATCTTCTTGTTGTAGAAGAGCACATACGTGTTCAGCTCGGTCGGATAGCCGAGCAACGTGTCGCCGGTGGTGACGGCACCGAGCGCGGCCGGGCTGTACTCGGCCTTGATCTTCGTGGCGATGTCGTCCGGCACCTTCGCGACGACGTTCGCCTTCATCAGCTGGCCGCCCCACAGGCCGTACGCGCTGACGATGTCGGCGCCGCGACCGCCGGTCTGCCGGACCGTCATCGTGGTCAGCAGGTCGTCGAACTTGACCACCTGCGCCTTCACCTGGATCTTCGGGTTGTCCTTGTTCCATTGCTGGATCATCTTGTCCAGCCCGTCCTTCGACGGGCCGTCGCTGTAGTGGCTCAGCAGTGTCAGCTCGACCTTGTCGCCGCTGCCGCCCGAGCCGCTGCCGCCGCCGCAGGCAGCGCCCGTAGCGAGGAGCCCCAGGACAACAGCAAGCCGCAAACCTCTGGCGATGCTCATGTCACTCCTTTTCAGCCAGCCGGGTGCAAGGGCGCCCGGAGGATGGTGAACGTGCGGGTGATCTCGAACCCCGTCTTCAGGTACAGCTGCCCGGCGGCGGACTTCTCGCCGGTCCACAGGAACCAGGCGCTGTGCGCGCCGGCGGCGACCATCCGTTCGAGCGTCAGGTGCAGCAGCACCTTCCCGAGCCCGGTGCCGCGGGAGGCCGGCAGGACGCCGAACGGCCCGAATCGGTCGATCACCGCCTCGTACGTCCCGTGCATCGCCCAGCCGAGGATCGCCCGGCCGGGGTCGCGTGCCACAACGATGCGATCGAGTGGCAGCCCGGAGACGACGCCCTCGCGGATCGCGCGCGCCCAGTCCGGGTTGAACTCCGCGCCGGCGATCGCGATCAGCGCGGTCAGCTCGTCGCCGGACGGTGTGCCGAACGTGTAGCCCTCGGCCGTCAGGGCGTCGATCCGCTCCCGGACGTCGTCCGGAACGGCGTACCCGACCAGGCCGCGGTCCATCGCGACCGCGTCGTACCGGCGCTCGAAGCCCAGTTCGCCGAGCAGCCGGGCGGCCTGTGGGTAGCGCTCCGCGTCGAGACCGGGAAGGAAGTAGTTCGGGGTGTACGACGAGAAGAACACCTCGGACCGGCCCTGCGACCGGAGCCAGTCCATTGCCGCGGACAACAACTCGCGCCCGATGCCCTGCCCCCGGAACGACGGGTGCACGAAGAAGAACGGGATCCAGCCGGACGCCGGCTCCAGGTCGTCCGCGTCGACGGCGATCAGGCGGCGGACGGCGTACGCGGCGCCGACGATCTGATCATTGATCACGGCCACCTGGAGACCGGCCGCGTCGAAGTTGCGGTCGAGCAGGAACAGGTCCCGAAAGCGCTGGTAGCCGATCGGATCGGCCGGCGCGGCGGCGGTCCACGCCGCGGCGAGCGCCGGCCCGTCACCGACCTGGAACGAACGCATCATGAGGCTCCTCCGTAGAGCAGGACGTCGGGACGCACCCAGCCGGACGGTGTCGTTGCCGCGGGCAAGAGCTCGACCGGGTCGTCGCCCGCCTCCAGCGCCTTCCGCAGCGAGTCCGAACCCCAGAGCTTGTCCAGCGACGGCAGCAGGTCGAAGTCGTCGGGATACAGCTCGTTGAGCACCCGCAGCATCACCAGCGCGGTCCGCACCGGCTCGAACGCGTCCCGGTCCACGACATGCAGCTGTACGCCGGACAGCGCCTGGCCGGCGTACTTGTGGAACACCGGCTCGAACCACGTCCGCCGGAAGATCACGCCGGGCAGCTCGCACGCCCGCAGAGCCGGCACCAGCCGATCGTCGACGTACGGCGCGCCGATCGTCTCGAACGGTCGCGTCGTACCGCGGCCCTCGCTGAGGTTCGTGCCCTCGAAGAGACCGGTGCCGGGGTAGACCAGGGCCGTGTCCAGCGTCGGCATGTTCGGCGACGGCGGCACCCACGGCTCGACGCTGTGGCTGTCTCGCGTCCAGCCCTCCAGCTCGACGACCGTTGCCTCCCCCAGTTGCCGGGCGAGTTCGCCGGCCGTGAGCCCGTGCCGCAGCGGGATCGGCGCCCGCCCGACGAAGCTCTCGAACCCGGGCTGCAGCATCGGCCCTTCGACGCGAAGTCCCCCGAGCGGGTTCGGCCGGTCGAGCACGACGAACGGCAGACCGAGCCGCGCGGCCGCCTGCTGGCAGTCGTACATCGTCCAGATGTAGGTGTAGAACCGCGTCCCGATGTCCTGGATGTCGAACAGCAGCACGTCAACGCCGGAGAACAGGTCGTCGAGCTCCCGCCCCTTGCGCCGGTACGTGTCGAAGACCGGTAGCCCGGTGTCCGGGTCGACGCCCTCGCCTTCGCTCTGACCCGCTTGCGCCGTACCGCGGAGGCCGTGCTCGGGACCGAACAGCGCCGTCAACGGCAGCCCGGCCGCACGCAGCGCCACCGGCGTCGGCGTGAGATCCGGCAGCACGCCGGTGAAGTTCGTGATCAGTCCCAGGCGCCCGTCCGGCACCAGCCCCGGGTCCTCGGCCAGACGCTGCGCGCCGGTCCGGACCGCCATCGCCACCACACCCAACCCAGATCGTGGATCCTGCAGGAACTGGGTTGAAAACTTACCGACGCAGCCAGCCGAAGGTCAATGGATTACTGACAACCGTTTGCCAGGGTCATGGGAGGAACGGTGTCAGAGCGGTCAGGAAGTCGTCGAGGCGTTCGGCGTGGACCCAGTGGCCGGCCTCCGGAATCTCGGCGTACCGGACGTGCGGGAAGTACGTCGCGATGGTGGCGCGGTGGTCCTGCTCGACGTAGTCGGACTTGCCGCCGTAGATGAACAGCGTCGGTCCGTCGTAGTGCAGCCCTTCGACCGCGGGCCAGCCGGAGATGGCCGGCAGCGCGGCCTCGATCACCGGCAGGTTCGGCCGCCACCGGGCGCCGTCGGAGTCCAGGATCAGGTTCTGCAGCAGGAACGCCCGAGTCCCCGGCGTCGGTACGGCGTCCGCGAGCTGGGCGTCGACCTCGGCGCGCCGGGAGACCGACGACAGGTCGGCGGTCCGCATCGCCCGCGCGTACTCGACGAACGCCGGCGGGTACGCGACCGGCGCCGCGTCCACGACGACGAGCCGCTCGACCACGGCCGGGTACTGCAGGGCGGTGAGCATCGCCGTCTTGCCGCCCATCGAGTGCCCGACCAGCGCGACCGGCCCGACCCCGAGCGACTCGATCGTCTCCCGGACGTCGTCGGCCATCTCCGGGTAGCTCATCGTGGCGACGTGCGGCGACGTGCCGTGGTTGCGCAGGTCGAGCGCGAACACCCGGTGCCGGTCCGCGAGCCGGCGCGCGGCGGTCATCCAGTTCCGCCCCGAGCCGAACAGCCCGTGCATCACCACGACCGGCGATCCCGTCTCGCCGTACGCCGTGACCGGAAGCTTCATCCGCACACCTTTCAGCGGCTCCGTTGCCAGCACGCCGTGTGCCAGTGCCGCCGCTCGTCGAGGGACTGCGCACCGCCGAGGGCGCCGAGCAGACTGGGGTTGTCCGGCCACACGACGACGTGCGGGGTGGCCGGTGGGATCTGCTGGTCGCAGCCCGGGCAGCGGTACGACTTCGCCGAGGCGGATCCGGAGACCCGCCGGACGTTCCACTCGCCGTTCGCCTTCGCCTCGCGGGACTGGGTACCACCGAGCAGCGGCCGGTCACTGACCGGCCGCTGCCACTTGGAAGGCTTTCTGCGCGACATAGCCCCTCCAGGCTAGTCGTGTGGCCTAGCTCACCTTGAGGTCGCCTCGAAGTTCCTCGCCGACCTCGTGCATGTGGCGCAACCCCAGGCGGTACGACTCGATCAGGCCGGTCGAGACGTAGGGCATGCCGATGCGTTCGCAGTACGCGCGCACGATCGGCTGGGCGAAGCGGAGGTTGGCGCGCGGCATGCTCGGGAAGAGGTGATGCTCGATCTGGTAGTTGAGTCCGCCCATCATCCAGTCGGTGACCAGGCCGCCGTTCACGTTGCGCGACGTCAGCACCTGCTTCTCCAGGTGGCCCCAGTTGCTGTCGTCGTCGGGCATCTCCATGCCCTTGTGGTTGGGCGCGAACACACTGCCGAGGTGCAGCCCGAAGACCATGTGGTGGATCAGCGCGAACAGTACCGCCTGGCCGGGCGACATGATCAGGAACAGCGCGCCGAAGTACAGCACCAGGTGCGCCGCCATCAGGCCGAGCTCGACCTTCTCGGTGCGCCGGCGGGCGAGCAGGAAGCGAATGCTCGACACCTTGAGGTTGAAGCCCTCCAGCGTCAGCAGCGGGAAGAAGATCCGGGCCTGGTTGCGGGTCAGCCAGCCCTCGAGCCCCTTGCGGCCCTCGGCCTGCTCGAGCGTCCAGACCAGCACGCCCTCGCCGACGTCCGGATCCTTGCCGGTGTGGTTCGGGTTGGCGTGGTGCCGGTTGTGCTTGTCGTTCCACCAGGCATAGCTCATGCCGAGCAGGAGATTGCCGTGCAGCATGCCGATCCAGTCGTGCAGCTTGCGCGAGGCGGCGATCTGCTGGTGCCCGGCGTCGTGCCCGAAGAACGCCGCGCGGGTGGTCAGGATGCCCAGCGGGATCGCCAGCAGCAGCACCCACCACGAGGCGCCGATCACCGCGATCCCCGCCCAGGTCAACGCCATCAGCGCCACGTTGATCCCGATCGCCATCGCGTACGCCGCCGTACGGCGCTCCAGCAGGCCGGCGGCCTTGACCTCCCGCAACAGCGGGGAAAAATCGGAGCGACGGGTCGCAACAGGTGACATGATCGGCTGAGCCATCAGGTCCTCGTCTCGGTAGCGGGGGGAGGCCTAGGCGTACAGCCGCGGCCAGCGTACGGCATCAAGCGTTGTCGGTCGAACGCCCGAAAACATGGGAGTTACTACCCAATTCGGTGGGGGTGACAGCGCCCGGCGGAGAGTGGGCATAACTCCACTGCCGTGGCTCTCACGCTCGGTCATGATGGAGGCATGAGCACCACCACCCTCGCCACCACCGAAGCGCCGCCGATGCGCTACCCGAAGCTCGCCCAGCCCTGGATCGCCCTGTTCCTCGCGATCCTGGCCGAGCTCGGGATCGCCTTGTTCGTGCTCAGTGTGGTGTCCGTGCCGCTGATCGCGGTGTGGGTCGGGATCCCGTTACTGCTCGTGGTCGTGCCGGCCGCGCGCTGGTTCGCGAACTGTCACCGCACGATGCTGGCCGGCTTCCTCGGCGAGCGCATTCCCCGGCCGTACAAGAAGCCTCCGATGCCCGGCATGCTGATGCGGCTGCGGACGATCCTGACCGACCCGCAAACCTGGCGGGACATCATCTGGCTGCTCGTCAACGCTGTGATCGGGTTCACGCTGTGCCTGCTCAGCGCCGTCCTGTTCCTGGCCGGACTGTTCTACCTGGTCTACCCGCTGCTGGTCGGCGTCACTCCCGAGGGCGTCTTCACCGAGCCCTTCGGCGGGCTGGTCACGGTCAACTTCTGGACCAGCTTCCTGGTGATGCCGGTGGCGCTGCTCGCGTTCCTGATCTGGCAGGCCGCCGGTGAGCGGCTGCTGAAGGCGAACGCGTACGTCGCCCGCTCGCTGCTCGGCCCGACCGAGAGCGCCAAGCTGGCGATGCGGGTCCGCGAGCTGGCCGAGTCGCGGGCCGAGACCGTCGACACCCAGGCGGCCGAGCTGCGCCGGATCGAGCGCGACCTGCACGACGGCGCCCAGGCCCGGCTCGCCGCGCTGAGCATGAACCTCGGCATGGCCGAGGAGATGGTGGCGCGGGACCCGGCCCAGGCGGCGGCGCTGCTCACCGAGGCCCGCGAGTCCGCGAGTACGGCGCTGTCCGAGCTGCGCGACCTGGTCCGCGGGATCCACCCGCCGGTGCTCGCGGACCGCGGCCTGGAAGGTGCGGTCAAGGCGCTCGCGCTGACCTGCCCGTTCAAGGTCGACGTGACCTTCGACGTCCCCGGCCGCCCGCCCGCGCCGGTCGAGTCGGCGGCGTACTTCGCGGTCGCCGAGTGCCTGGCGAACGCGGTCAAGTACTCGGCCGCGACGAACGCCTGGGTGCAGATCACCCATGAGGAGGAGAAGCTGCACATGATCGTCGGTGACGACGGGGTGGGAGGCGCGGCGGTCAAGCCCAGCGGCGGTCTGTACGGTATCGAGCGGCGGCTGGCCGCCTTCGACGGTACGTTGACCGTGGTGAGCCCGAGCGCCGGGCCGACCACCGTGATCATGGAGCTGCCTTGCGAGTCCTCATCGCTGAAGACCACGCCCTCCTCCGGGACGGCCTGATCCGCCTGCTGGAGGCGCACGACTTCGAGGTCGTGGAGGCGGTCGACAACGGACCCCGGCTGGTGCCCGCACTCGTGGAGCACCGGCCGGACGTCGCGGTCGTGGACGTCCGGCTGCCGCCGACGTTCACCGACGAGGGCCTGAAGGCCGCCATCGAGGCCCGCACGCAGGTCCCCGGCCTGCCGATCCTGGTGCTCTCGCAGTACGTCGAGCAGCTGTACGCACGGGAGCTGCTCACCGGCGGCGGAGGCGGCGTCGGGTACCTGCTGAAGGACCGCGTGTCGAACGTCGCCGAGTTCCTGGACGCCGTCCGCCGGGTCGCGGCCGGCGGTACCGCGATGGACCCGGACGTGATCGGTCAGCTGCTGGCCCGCAACACCCGCGACGAGCCGATCAGCCGGCTCACCCCGCGCGAGTCCGAGGTCCTCGGCCTGATGGCCGAAGGCCGCTCGAACGCCGCCATCGCCGGCGCCCTGTTCGTCACCGAGAAGGCCGTCAGCAAGCACACCAACAACATCTTCGCCAAGCTCGACCTGCCCCCGTCGGAGGACGACAACCGCCGCGTGATGGCGGTCCTCACCTACCTGTCGTCCCGCTGAGCCGGTACGCCGTGGGGCTGACGCCGGTGTGGCGGCGGAATCGGGTGGAGAAGTACAGCGGGTCCGGGTAACCGACCTGGGCGGCGACCGAGGCGACGGGGCGGCTGGTGAGTTCGAGGAGGCGGGCGGCCGCGTCGAGGCGGCGGCGTTCGACGAACTGCTGCGGGCCGACGCCGAGCTGCTCACGGAACAGGTGCGCGAACCGCGAGACCGACAGGTTCACCGCCCGCGCGAGCCGCGGTACGTCGAGGCTCGCGGTCAGGTCCTGGTCGATCAGCTCGATCGCACGCAGCAGCCGGTCGTCGATCTGGACGGCCTTCGGGTTCTGGGTGTCGCACCACAGCAGGGCCGCTTCCAGCGCGTTGGCGCTCAGCTGCTCGGCCTGTGGCAGCACGCTGCGCTGATGCCGAACGGCGTCGCGCAGGTGGTCGGCGACGCGCTCGAAGGCCGGTCCGGCCGGGTGCAGCTGAACGGTGCCCGGGGCAACTTCCGGCCAGTCGAGCAGCGGTAGCCAGTCGGGCTTCGGGTGCATGTGCGCATACAGGAAATGCCACCGGTCGCCGACCGTCGCGTAGTCGTGCAGGGTGCTGGGGCGCACCAGCGTCACGCTGCCCGGAGCGGCCGCGACCTGACCGAATCGTCCCTGGCCGTCGAGGGTCTGGACCAGCAGCCAGTCGGTCGTCCCGCGCCGCCGATACGTCGCGTACTCAGGGCCTTCGTCGAACTCACCGGTCACCAGCCGGCGCACCACCGGATGCGGCGCCTCAGCAGGATGTCGAAGGTTCACAGCTCGATAGGCTATCGCGACCGCGACCCGCCCGCCGCATCCTGGACACATGACCCAGACAGTCGTGGACATCTACCGGCGGGACGGCATCGTCCAGGTCCCCCAGTTGCTCGAAACCGCCGAGGTCGAGCGGATCAAGTCGGTCTTCATGGAACAGGTCGCGGTGGACCACTCGCTCGCGATCGACGACGGCGTCCCGGACGACGACCCGCTCGCGAAGTTCCCGCGGTTCGTGCACCCGCACCGGGCGGCTGACACCGAGGCCGGGCGGATCTCGATGGAGCTGATGCTCGACAGCCGGATCCTCGATGTCGTGCAGGCCCTGATCGGCCCCGCGCTCGGCGCCCAGTCGATGTTCTACTTCAAGCCGCCGGGCGCCCGCGGGCAGGCGCTGCACCAGGACAACACGTTCCTGCGCGCGGATCCGGAGACGTGCCTCGCGGCCTGGATCGCGATCGACGACGTAGACGCGGACAACGGCGGGCTCGCGGTCGTCCCCGGCTCGCACCAGACCGAGCTGGTCTGCCCGGAGCCGGCCGACCTGACCGAGTCGTTCACCAGTGTCGAGGTGCCGATCCCCGACGGCCTCAGCAGGGTGCAGACCCGGATGCGGGCCGGCGACGTCCTGTTCTTCCACGGCAGCGTCGTCCACGGCTCCCGCCCGAACTCCACCGCGAACCGCTTCCGCCGCTCGCTGATCTTCCACTACATCCCCGAGGACAGCGTCGAGATCGCCGCCTTCTACAACCCGCTGGTCCGCCCCGACCGCCGCGAGACCGTCCTCCCCGAAGCCATCGGCGGCGGCCCCTGCGGCGACTACGCCCAGGCCGAGCCGTAAACCCGCCGGGCCAGCGCACAGGCCGCCGCGATCGCGAGCAGCACCGCGCTGCCGATCAGGAGCCGCCCGACGGAGTGCGGCGGATCGAAGCCGGTCTCGGTGGCCGCGGCAGCCAGGCAGGTGAGCAGCGTCAGGCCGAGGATCCCGGTCGCGAGTGTGGTCATCCGGAGCAGTGCCGCGCCGGGTGACGGGTCGAAGCGGCGCCCCAGGAACCGCAGTCCGCGGCCGGGTTCCGGGGCGCGCTGCCCCCAGTCGTCGTACACGTGCTGCGGGACCTTGATCCCGGTCGCGAGGCCCTGCGTGAGTGACTCGGCCGTCAGCGGCTGGTCGCGGGACAGGACGAGCGCTGTGCTTGCGATGGCCAGCCGTACGGGGCGCGCGTCGAGGAGCGCTTGCATGGTGCGCGGGTGCAGGACCGCGGTGAGGTAGCGGGGCTCGTCACCGATCACGTCGAAGCTCCGGTTGAACTCGGCGCTCTCCAGCGTGAGGTCCGAACGGGTGAGCCCGCCCGGCCGTACCTCCAAGCCGGGCAGCGCGACCGGAAGCGTCGTGACGAAGGCGCTCAGGACATGTCGCCGGCACAGCAGTCCGTTCCAGTGCAGCCACCGCACCTCGAAGGCGACGGCGTTCGGAGTCTGTACGACGTTCCGGGCGGTCCAGGTCCGGCCGACCGTCAGCGGGAGCGGCGGCAGCCGCAGCTCCCGCGGATCGACGAGCCGCCAGCCGTTGCGGTGCGCGCAGTCCTGTACCGCGCGGGTGGTTGCCCGCGGCCACGAGTACGCGAGGACCGACGCGAGGAGGACGATCACGGCCAGCAGCGGCAGTACGGCGAGGAGCATCGCCGGGCCGGCGTCGTACGTCGTCCAGGCGATCCGGACCAGCACCGCACCGACCCCGAGCACCGCGATCCAGCGAGCCACCGTGGCCGATCCCGCGGAGATCCCGATCAGCACCCAGGCCACGGGAATCACCAGCACCGCGACCAGCAGCATCAGCGACGTCCAGCCCGGCCAGTCCGCGCCCACAACCCCCGGCATCATGACCAGCCCGAGCCCCGTCGCGACGACGAGCAGCGTGCCGCCAACCGACACCAGATCGCGCCCCACCGATCTCCTCCGCACCCACCCGAGTCTGCCAGCCGCCCCGGGTCAGTGTGCTCAGTGGTCGCGTGTGTGGGCGGGGGCCGGTCGGGAGGGACGCGGGCTGCGAGAGCCGCTGATCGAGCTCGGTCCGGTAGTGGTGGGGATGGTGGTGGGGGCGGCGAGGCCGGCTGCGGTGAAGCGGCGGAGGTCGCCTACTTGGTGGTCCAGGCGGTTCGGCAGGATCAGCTGGCGGGGCTGTGGGGCGCCGCGGGCCTCGTGTTGTGTCATCGCGGCCCGGACCTCGGCGATGACGAGGGCGGCCAGGGCGTCGCCGCGGTCGAGCAACGGCACCGCGGTCGCGAGGAACTGCTCGTGCTCGGCCGGCGTCGGCGGACGGTTGCGCTCAGCAAGGATCTCCTGCTTGACCAGCCACGGCTCCGGCATCCGCCCGTCCTCGCCGCGGTGAGTCTCGTAGCAGACGAACCCGTCGCGGTCGACGACGTACAGGTCATCGACGTACGCCAGGGACTCCAGCTCCTGAGCGGTGTCCGGCACCAGCCGGTAGGCCAGGTCCCCGAGCTCCGGCCGCACCCACCGGCCGATTCCGGTGTCGTCGAGCGCCTGCTGGAATCGGCTCACGCGACCGAGCCGGCAGTTGGCTTCGTGCGTCGTGACGTACACAAGCGCGACGCGGTAGCCGACGGCGCGGAAGCCGTCCACCCAGTTCGTGGCCAGCGGCACGCGGTGCAGCGGGGCGCTGGCGATCACGTCGTACTGCGGTTCGCCGCGGCGGAGATGTTCGAGGCAGCGCACCATCATGCCGCGCGGGAGATTGCGGGCGATCTCGTCGGCGCCGCCCATCCCCCGGGACCGCATGATCGCGTCGTACCGGGGGTGCGCGGTGATGTCGTCGTCGAAGTCGTACACCGCGACGGACCGCGCGCCGAGCGACGTCTGCAGCAGCCACTGCGTGGTCGACTTGCCCGACCCCGGCGGCCCGCCGATCAGCACCACCAGGGGACGCTGACCTGGGGCCCGCACCGGCGGCTCGTCCGGAGTGATCTGCGCGAGCCGACGGGCGAGCACCGCCTGCGCCTCGCCCAACGTCAGGTCGAGGCGAGCGCTCGCGATCATCGGTCGAGCTCGGCGCGCAACCGGGTCAGCAGCTCCGGGTAGGTGCTGATGACGGTACGCCGTTCCGCTGCCGGCATCGCGTCGATGCGCCGGAGCTCGGCGTCGTGCACGGCGAGCCGCTCGGAGAGTTCGGCCCGGCGCCCCGGGTCGGTGGCCTGCGCGACCAGCGCGTTGTAGCACGAGGCCACGCTCTGGACGAGATTGCGGACGCGCTCCCACTCCACGCGCTCCGCATCGCTCAATGGCTCGACCGGCCGCCCGCCGAGCGCCTCGGAGATGTGCTTCGCGGGCTCGTCCGGCATGCGGTGATGCTACAGCGGCTCAGTTGCTGTAGTCGCGGAAACCGCGGCCCGTCTTGCGGCCGAGGTAGCCGGCGGTGACCAGGTGTTCGAGCAGCGGCGCCGGGGCGAAGCCGGGCTCGCGGAACTCCAGGTAGAGCGTCCGCTGGATGGCCAGCGAGACGTCCAGGCCGACCACGTCGAGCAAGGCGAACGGACCCATCGGGAGGCGGCAGCCGAGCTTCATCGCCGCGTCGATGTCGTCGACGCCGGCGTAGTGCGCCTCGAGCATCCGGACCGCGTCGTTCAGGTACGGGAACAGCAGGGCGTTCACGATGAACCCGGCCCGGTCGCCGCACCGTACCGGATGCTTGCCGGCGGCAACGGCGACGGCGGCCACCGTGTCGGCGACGTCGGCGGAGGTGCTCACCGTGCTGACGACCTCGACCAGCTGCATCACCGGCGCCGGGTTGAAGAAGTGCAGCCCGACCACGTCACCCGGCCGCTTGGTCGCCATCGCCAGGTCGATCACCGGCAGCGACGAGGTCGTGGTGGCCAGGATCGCGCCCGGCTTGCAGATCTCGTCGAACGTCTCGAACAGCGCCTGCTTGACGCTGAGCTCCTCGACCACGGCCTCGATCACCAGGTCGGCGCCCGCGAGGTCGTCGAGCTTCGCCGTACCGGTCACCCGGCGCAGCGCCGCGTCCCGCTCCTCGGCGGACAGCTTGCCGCGCTGCACGCCCTTCTCCAGCGAGCGCTCCAGCACACCGCGGACGCGGTCGACCTTCTCGGTGCCGCGGGCGACGTACAGGACGTCGTACCCGGCCTTGGCCAGGACCTCGACGATGCCGACCGCCATCGTGCCGGAGCCGACCACGCCGACCTGCTTGACCGGCCGGACTGCGATCTCGTCACCGTTGCGGTGCGGGGTGTGCTCGTCATCCACCACGACCGGCGAGTCCGGCGCCTCGTAGGTGTAGAAGCCGCGCCCGGTCTTCCGGCCGAGCAGCCCGGCGGTGACCATCTGCTTGAGGATCGGCGCCGGCGCGTGCAGCCGGTTGCGGCCCTGCTTGTACATCGTGTCGAGGATCTCGTACGCCGTGTCGAGGCCGATCAGGTCGAGCAGCGCCAGCGGGCCCATCGGGTACCCGCAGCCGAGCCGCATCGCCGCGTCGACGTCCTCGCGGGTGGCGTAGCGGGACTCGACCATCGACACCGCGTGGTTCAGGTACCCGAACAGCAGCGCGTTGGCGATGAACCCGGCCCGGTCGGCGGCGACCACCGGCACCTTGTCGAGCCGGCGGGCGAGCGCCTGCACGTCCTCGACCACGTCCGGCTCGGTGACCACGGTCTTGATCACCTCGACGAACTCCTGCACCGGCGCCGGGTTGAAGAAGTGCATGCCGACGACGCGCCGCGGGCGCTGGGTGGCGACGGAGATCTCGGTGACCGACAACGACGAGGTGTTGGTCGCCAGGATCGCGTCGTCGCGGACGATCTTGTCCAGCGCGGCGAAGATCTCGCGCTTCAGCTCGAGCCGCTCGACGACGGCCTCGATCACCAGGTCGCAGCCGGCCAGCGCCTCCAGCGAGGTGGCGAACGTGACCCGGTCGAACAGCGCCTGCTGGTCCTCGACCGACAGCTTGCCGCGCTTCACGGCCCGGTCGGTCGAGTGCTGGATGTGCCCACGGCCGCGCTCGACGGCCTCCTCGTCGCGCTCGACACCGACCACCGTCAGGCCGTTGCGCGCGAACACCTCGGCGATCCCGGCGCCCATCGTGCCGAGACCCACCACACCAACCGTCGTCAATTCCCGAGCCATGCTCTGCACTATGCCAGTCCAGGTACTGGTCCGCCCATGAGTTGCGTCACCGGCGAGGTCAACCTCACACACCCTCGTCGATGACGACCGGGGTCTCCATCCAGCCTTCGAGCAGCCACCACGGATCGGGCGCGCCCTCCAGTGCGGCCGCCACGGGTCGTGGCCGGAGGTCCCGCGCAACGAGGTCGGTCACCGGCATCCACACGGCGCGGTAACTCCCCCGCTCCGAGTCGGCCGAGCTTGCCATCTCCGGACCGTCGCCGGTCCCGAACTCGCCGCCGATCACGTCGGCGACGAAGTAGTGCTGCGTGCTGTCGCCGAAGTGCACGACCGCGACCGCCGCCCGGATCTTCACCAGCAGGCCGAGCTCCTCCTGCACCTCCCGGCGCGCGGCCTCCGCGGGACTCTCCCCGTCCTCCACCTGACCGCCGGGCAGCACGTGGTACGTCCGCCCGCCGCGGACCCGCTCGATCGCCGCGATCCCGTGCTCGCTCAGCAGCACGACGCCGGCGCGGATCACGCCCGCACCGCCAGGATCTGCAGCCAGGTTCCGATGCGGGAGTCGCCGCGCTCCAGTCGCCGGACGGACCATCCGGTCGCGGCCAGCAGATCGCGCAGCGGAGCTTCCTGCCAGAGGACGAAGTGGCGCGGCAGGTCGAGGTGCCGGTTCGACCACTCCTCCCCCTTGCCTTCCCGGGTGGCGAAGGCAAGCACCGGCGCGGCGCGGGCCGCCTTCCGCAGTACGCCGTCCAGCTGGGCGCGGTCGAAGTGCAGGAACACCGCGCTCGCGTACACCGCGTCGTACGGGCCGCCGTAGTCGTCGGTGATCGCGTTCAGCCGGTCGGCGGCGTACCCGTCGGACCGCATCATCTCGACGAACGCCTGGGTCGCGTCGGTGCGCCGTACGACGTACCCGCGGCTCTCCAGCTCGATCGCGTCCTTGCCGGTGCCGCTGCCGAGCTCGAGCACACGTCCGCCCGGAGCCACGCGGTCGGCGAGCAGGTCGATCAGGAGGTTGTTGGGGTCGGTCGGGATCGAGTCGCGGAACTTGCCGGCGGCCTGCTCGTACGACGCCAGCGTCACCTCGTTGTCGGAGGCGATCCGCGTCCAGCCGTCGCCGGTGTGCTCGACGATCGCGGGCAGCCTGAGGCCGAGGTCCAGCCCGAGCACGACCACGGTCTCGCCGCGATGCAGATCGGCGATCGACTGCAGCTCGGCATCCGGGCGCTGGGTCAGCTCGGGGACGACGGTCAGCCTGACACCGAGGCGATCGGCCAGCCGGGCGCCGGCAGCCGCCTCGAACGGGCCGGCGTACACCTGGGCAACCCGCTCGCCGACCGCCGCGTCCTGGACGTCACCGGGCAGCAGCAGGATCCGGGCGGGACACATCAGGTTCATCTACCGACGTACTCCAAGGCCTCGGCGGCGTACTCCGGCCAGACGGCCGACTGGTCCAGAGGGATCCTTACCCACTCCTTCATCGCTCGACCCATCCCCGGGTCGAACTGCTCCACACCGGACAGCGCGAGCGCCTTCGACCGCGGCTCCGGCGGGAGTTTGAAGGTCATCGCGTCGCCGTACATCCCGGCGAGCACCTTCTTGCCGATCTTCAGGCACGGCATACCGAACATGCTGCCCCGGACCACGCCGGCCGTCTCCAGACCGGCCGCGACCTCGTCGTACGCCGCGAGCGCCGCGTCACTCACCTTCGGCATCATGGTCACCACCTTCCCACTCCGCGCGCCCGGTGCACTACGGTGCTTTGTCGTGCGCTTGGTGATTGCTACGTGTTCTGTTGACTATTCGGGGCGGCTGACGGCTCATCTGCCGATGGCGCCCCGGTTGCTGATGGTGAAGGCGGACGGGTCCGTGCTGATCCACGCCGACGGCGGGTCGTACAAGCCGCTGAACTGGATGTCGCCACCGTGCAAGCTGACGGAGGACGACGGCGTCTGGAGCGTCACCAACAAGGCCGGCGAGGAGCTCCGGATCACCCTCCAGGAGGTGCACAGCGACACGGCCTACGAGCTCGGGACCGACCCCGGCCTGATCAAGGACGGCGTCGAGGCGCACCTGCAGGAACTGCTCGCCGAGCACGTGCACACCTTCGGCGAGGGCTGGACACTGGTCCGCCGGGAGTACCCGACCGCGATCGGCCCGGTCGACCTGCTGCTCCGCGACGCCGACGGCAAGCACGTCGCGGTCGAGATCAAGCGCCGCGGCGAGATCGACGGCGTCGAGCAGCTCACCCGGTACATCGAACTCCTCAACCGCGACCCGCTGCTCGCGCCGGTCCGCGGCATCTTCGCCGCCCAGCTGATCAAGCCGCAGGCCCAGTTCCTGGCCACCGACCGCGGCCTGGAGTGCCTGACTGTCGACTACGACGCCCTGCGCGGCATGGAGTCCGACGTACTCCGTCTCTTCTAGCTCCTGACAAAGCAGGGAATTTGCCCGATTTCGGGCAGATGCTTTGCGTTGACCCCGGAAAGACTGCATGGTTGACGGGTGATCAGTGAGGCGGCGGCCGTGGAGCCGGTCGACGAGCTGGCCGAGCAGGTCAGCCGGACGACGGGACTGTCGGCCGATGTCGCGCGGCGGGTGGTCGCCGACGTACTGGCCTATTTCACCGAGACGACCGAGGAGTACGTCCGGCGCCGGCACCGTGAGCTGCAGACCTACGGCGCCCGCAACGACGAGATCTTCGCGCGCCTCGGCGCCGAGCTCCGGCACTGGCCGGTCCGCTCGCCCGAACTCTCCGCCCGGCAGCTGCGACGGATCGTCTACGGCTGACCGGGCCGCTCAACCGAACCTACGAAGGGGCACCATCACATGTGCGGAATCGTCGGGTACGTCGGCACCAAGCCGGCCGCGCCCATCCTGGTGGACGGACTGGCCCGCTTGGAGTACCGCGGCTACGACTCGGCGGGCGTCGCCGTCCTGGGATCCAGCGAGTTGAAGGTGCACAAGGACGCCGGACGGGTCCGTGAGCTGGAGGCGTCGCTGCCGAAGCGGTTCGGCGGCAAACTCGGCATCGGCCACACCCGGTGGGCCACCCACGGCGGTCCGAGCAAGGACAACGCACACCCGCACGCCAGCGGCAACGAGCGGATCGCGGTCGTGCACAACGGCATCTTCGACAACGCCGCCGCGATCCGCGCGCAGCTGGAGGACGCCGGCGTCAAGCTGCGCTCCGAGACCGACACCGAGGTGCTCGCGCACCTGATCGAGCAGGCCGACGGCGACACCCTCGAGGAGAAGGTGCTGGCCAGCCTGCGCCGGATCGAGGGCACCTACGGCATCGCGGTCGTCGACCTCGACTTCCCGGACCGGATCGTGGTCGCCCGCAACGGCAGCCCGCTGATCCTCGGCATCGGCGACGGCGAGATGCACATCGCCTCCGACGCCGCCGCCCTGATCCGCTACACCCGCCAGGTCGTGTACTTGGACGACGGCGAGCTCGCGACCGTCCGCGCCGACGGCTACCGCACCTTCACCCAGGACGCGTCGCCGACCACCAAGACCGCGAAGACGGTCGAGTGGGAGGCCGAGGAGTTCGAGCGCGGCCTGCACGAGCACTTCATGATGAAGGAGATCCACGAGCAGCCGGACGCGGTCGGCCGGGTCATCCGGGGCCGGCTGGACGAGCGCTTCCACACCGTGCACCTCGGCGGCCTGAACATGGACGCCCGCGAGGCGCGGGAGATCAAGCGGGTCAAGATCCTCGGCTGCGGTTCGGCGTACTACGCCGGCCAGATGGGCGCGCAGTTCATCGAGGAGGTCGCGCGGATCCCCGCCGACGCCGAGCCCGCGTCGGAGTTCCGGTACCGCAACCCGGTCGTCGAGCGGGACACGCTGTACGTCGCGGTCTCGCAGTCCGGCGAGACCCTGGACACGCTCGTCGCCGTCCAGGAGCTGAAGCGCAAGGGCGGTCGCGTGATCGGCCTGGTGAACGCCGTCGGTTCGAGCATCGCCCGCGAGGTCGACGGCGGTGTCTACCTGCACGCCGGCCCGGAGGTCTCGGTGGCCTCGACGAAGGCGCTCACCAACATGGCGGTCGGGTTCGCGATGCTGGGCATCCACCTCGGCCGGATCCGGGACGTCTCTCCCGCCGACGGCCGCCGGCTGATCGACGGCCTGAAGAAGCTCCCCGAGCACATCGCCGCGATCGTGGCGCAGGAAGAGGAGCTGGCCAAGATCGCCGGCCGCCTCGCGCAGCACGAGAGCCTGTTCTTCGTCGGCCGGACCCGCGGCTACCCGGTCGCGCGCGAGGGTGCGCAGAAGCTCAAGGAGATCTCCTACCGGCACGCCGAGGCATACCAGACCTCCGAGCTGAAGCACGGCCCGCTCGCGCTGATCTCGCCGGACGTGCCGAGCGTCGCGATCGTCCCCGACGACGAGCTGCTCGACCGCAACATCGGCGCCCTGCACGAGATCGGCGCCCGCTCCGGCCCGCTGTACGTCGTCACGCACCCGGGCGTCGACGTACCGGACGGGGTCGCGGCGAAGATCGTCGTGCCGAAGAACGAGGCGGAGCTGGACCCGATCCTGCTGACCATCCCGCTGCAGATCATCGCGTACTACGCGGCCGTTGCCCTCGGCCACGACGTCGACAAGCCGCGCAACCTGGCGAAGTCGGTCACCGTCGAGTAGCAGCCCGGACGACCACGGCCGCCGATCACCCTCAAGGTGGTCGGCGGCCGTTGTTCGTGCGAGATCAGAGCTGCTGGCCGGGCTGCGACGGACGTCGAAGCGTCGCTGTACCGGCTCGCTCGGTACCGGTGGTCTGCGCGACGCCCGCACCACCACTGCCCGGCCGGGCCAGTCCGCCGAGGGCGCGGTCGGCCGCGCTCGCCGCCTCTGCGCGCCGGTCGGCCCCGTTGAGCGCGCCGGTCAGCTGCCCCGCGGCGCGGCCGCGCTCGGCGCCCATGCTCCGGTACGGGTGCAGGCCGAACTCGTTGACGAGCCGCTTGCACACCTCGACCCCGCGGACCGAGTTGCCGACCGCGTCCAGACGCGGTGAGAACACCACGACGGCCATCCGCTTCGACGGCACCACCATCAAGACGTTGCCGGACACCCCGCTCTTGGCCGGCAGCCCGACCTCGTTCGAGAACTGTCCGGAGTCGTTGTACATCCCGCTATGGCCCATCATGGACAGCACGCGGGCGGCGGTCTCCTCGGAGAACACCTGCCGGCCGCTCAAGGGTGCGACTCCACCGTTCGCGAGCGTGGCACCGGCCTTCACCAGGCTGTCGGCGGTCATGGTGAGTGAGCAGCCCATGGTATAGAGCTCGGTGGCGTCCTCGGGGGCACGCCGGTCGGTCGGGCTCGCGCCGTACAGCTTCCCGTTCCGCGCCAGCGCGTTGGCGAACATGACGTTCCCGAACCCGGTTTCGCGCTCGGCCAGGAACGTCGCACCGTGCAGCTGCGGACGCTCGCCGGTCATCGCGGCCCACGTGTCCCGGACGGTGGTGAACCTGGCCGACAGGTCCTTGCCGGCGTCGACCAGTGCGAGCGTCCCGATCGCTCCGGCGTTGATCATCGGGTTGTGCGGCCGGCCGTCCGCACCCAGCGACAGCAGCGGATCGTTGAACGGACCGCCGCTCTGTTCCTGACCGACCCAGCGGTGCACCTCCTCCGGGCCGAGCTGCTCCAGCGCGATCGCGTAGTTGAACGGCTTCGACGTCGACTGGACGCTGAACTCCGCCGCGGTGTCGCCGATCGAGAACACCTGGCCGTCAGCGGTGCAGATCGCGATCCCGAACTTCTCCGGATCGGCGTCCCGCAAGGTCGGGATGTAGTCCGCGGTCTCACCGGACCGTTCGTCCAGCAGGTCGTTGTGGATCCGCTCGACCGCCTGCGCGAAGGCCGCGAACTCGTCCGCGGGAACGGCGAGATCACCGGTCAGCGCTCGCTGGATCACCTCGTGCCGCGCGACCTCCGCGAACGTGTCGAGATCGAGCTGCACAGGCTGGGCGTACGGCGTGATCGCGGGCCGGCCGGCGGCGTCACGGACACCGTCCAGCGCCGCACGGACCCGCGGATCGTCCGGCATGATCCCGGCCCGGCCGAGGGTGTTGAGCAACTCCCAGGACCAGATCCGGCCGTCGTCGTCGGTGTCGATCGTCGCGTACGACCGGAGCAGCTTCTCCGAGACGTCCATTGGCTGCTTCCTTCCCCAGCTGGCGGCAGGCGGGCGTGCACGACCACGCTGTCGGCGCGCAGCAGCTTGTCCTTCTTGTGTTTCCGGAGAGGTCACCTGGTGTTACGGCAGCATCAAACGACGGCGTTGTAGGACAAGTTTCCTACTTGTATGATCACTCGGCATGGACCGCATCCGCCACGTGCAGCTCAAGTCCGTCGTCCTCCCGCTCGATCAGCCGATCAGCGACGCCAAGGTGCTGACCGGGCGGCAGCGGCCGATGACCGAGGTGGTGTTCCTGTTCGCCGAGATCGCGACCGAGCAGGACCAGCACGGCATCGGGTTCAGCTACTCGAAGCGGGCCGGCGGACCGGCGCAGTACGCGCACGCGAAGGAGATCGCGGCGAACCTGATCGGCGAGGACCCGTCCGACATCGGCAAGGTGTACGACAAGCTGCTCTGGGCCGGCGCCTCGGTCGGCCGCTCGGGTGTCGCGACGCAGGCGATCGCCGCGATCGACATCGCGCTGTGGGACCTGAAGGCCAAGCGGGCCGGTCTGCCGCTCGCCAAGCTGCTCGGCGCGCACCGCGACTCGGTCCGCGCCTACAACACCTCCGGCGGTTTCCTGCACGCCCCTCTCGACGAGGTGAAGGAGCGCGCGTCGAAGTCGCTCGCCGACGGTATCGGCGGGATCAAGATCAAGGTCGGCCAGCCCGACAGCCGGATCGATCTCGAGCGGGTCCGCGCGGTGCGGGAACACCTCGGCGACGACGTACCGCTGATGGTGGACGCGAACCAGCAGTGGGACCGGCCGACGGCGCTGCGGATCGGGCGGGTGCTGGAACAGTTCGGGCTGGTGTGGATCGAGGAGCCGCTGGACGCGTACGACGCGCTCGGGCACGCGGAGCTGGCGGCGGCGCTCGACACCCCGATCGCGACCGGCGAGATGCTGTCCAGCGTCGGCGAGCACGTGCGGCTGATCGAGGCTCGCGCGGCCGACATCATCCAGCCGGACGCGCCGCGGATCGGCGGTATCACACCGTTCCTGAAACTCGCGACGCTCGCCGACCACAACGGTCTGCAGCTGGCGCCGCACTTCGCGATGGAGATCCACCTGCACCTCGCCGCCGCGTACCCGCGGGAGCCCTGGGTCGAGCACTTCGAGTGGCTGAATCCCTTGTTCAACGAGCGGCTGGAGACGGTCGACGGGCGGATGCTGGTCCCCGACCGCCCGGGGCTCGGGTTCACCACCAGCGAGCAGTGCGCGCGCTGGACGGTCGACCGCTGCGAGTTCTCGTGAGCGGGCTGGCCGATCAGATCGTCGACGACCTGAAACGGCGGATCCTCGACGGCGGGATCGCGCCGGGCGCGAAGCTGCCGGCTGAGAACAGCCTGGTCGAGGAGTTCGGGGTCAGCCGGACGGTCGTTCGCGAGGCGGTCTCGCGGCTGCAGGCGGCCGGGCTGGTGGAGACGTTCCAGGGGCGCGGGTCGTTCGTGCTCGAGGTCCCGGAGCGTACGCCGGGGTTGCGCGAGGTGCGATCGCACCGCGACGTCCTCGACCTGATGGACTTCCGGATCGGTGTCGAGAGCGAGGCGGCCGGGCTGGCGGCGATAAGGCGGACCGAGCATCAGCTGAAGGGGATCGAGCGGGCGCTGGACGACTTCCGGCGGGTCGGGGACGATCCGAGCCGGTCGGTGGCGGCCGACTTCGCGTTCCACCTGAAGGTTGCTGTTGCTTCGGGCAACCGGTTCTACGCGGACCTGGTCGGGGAACTCGGGCCGATGATGATCATGCTGCCGCGGACCCGGCTCGACCCGGCGTACGAGATGTCGGACCCCGGGCACCTGACCCGCGTGGTGCACGAGCACGAGAACATCGCCGCGGCGATCGGCCGGTCCGATGCGGAGGCGGCGCGGGCGGCGATGCGCGTGCACCTGTCCGGCACCCGGCACCGGTTGACCCAGAGCCCCGGCTAGCGTTGCGCGGCATGGCGCAGCTCGTACACGCCCGCAAGCCGGTGCCAACGCGGACGCGGGTCGAGTTCGGCGGGTCGGTCGTGCTGGGTGCGTTCGCTGTGCTGGCGTTCGCGAACGCTGTGTGGCAGGTAGCAGCGGTGCTGGCGGTCTTGGCAGTGGCGCTGCTTCCGGTGGCGTTCTTGATCGCTGGCCGGGCCGTGCGGCGGCATCCGGACCGGATCGAGGTGCGGTCCGATGGCATCACGGCCTTACGCATGTCCGGAGCCTCGTGGGAACTCGTCCGCAACGACGACAGCGTCTTGCGCATTGTGCAGTCCCAGGGCCGGCCCTATCTGCAGCTCGAGGGCATGACGTCCAGCGGCCGAATCCCCCTCGCGCGCTTCGACGTCGACGAGATCCAGGAGGCCACCCACACCGAAGGCTGGCACTGGTCCCCCGCCCGGGCTGGGCGTGCTGCTGGGCTCGCGTCGGGTGGCGGAGGCGGGGCGACCGTCCGGCGGGACACCCGCGTTCTGCTTCGGGACGGCGGTCGAGGGCCGTTGCCATGGGCTGGTAGTCGGGTCGGTCCGAAGGTTGCGATGGGGTTGGCTGTGGTGGTCGCGGCTGGGGTGATGGTGCTGGCATTCGAGGGCGGGTCGCCGGCTGCAATCGTGGCGGTTGTGCTGGGGCCGAGCATTCTGCTGGCCTTGGGCCTGGTGGGGTTGTCTGTTCGGCATGCGTTGCGGGTCAGGTTGGCTGTCACCGTCGGGCCGGATCGGGTCACGGTTGCCCACGGCACGCTCGCCTCGCAGGTGGTGCAGCGGACGGCGGTCACCTCCAGCACAACCGGCCGGCGGTACGTGCGCCTTCGCGGCCCGGACGGCAAGACCCTGCTGTACGTCCCGCTCAACCCGCAGCGCACCGCCGTACTGAACGCCCTCTCCGCGAACGGCTGGCCTGTCTAGCTGGGGGGTGGATCATGCGCGTCCAAGGCCGATGTGGCATCGAGTGATACCTTTCCTGCATCATGTTTTCGCTCGACCAGCTGAGCGCGTTCGTCGCCGTCGCCGAGGAGCTGCACTTCGGCCGCGCCGCCGAACGGCTGAACATGACCCAGCCGCCGCTGAGCCGTCAGGTGCAGAAACTCGAGCGCGCCGTCGGCGCCCGGCTGCTGGAACGCGACAACCGCAAGGTCGAGCTGACCGAGGCGGGGCAGGCGTTCCTCACCGAGGCGCGCCGGCTGCTCGCGCTCGTCGAGACCGCGGGCGATCTCGCCCGCCGGGTCGATCAGGGCGCGGCGGGGACGCTGCGGCTCGGGTTCACGGCCACGTCGGCGATCCGGACGCTCGGCCCGCTGCTGCGCCGGCTGTCCGAGGAGTTGCCGGACGTCGACGTGATCCTGCACGAACGGGTCACGCCCGCACAGATCGACGGCCTGCTGCGTGGCGAGCTGGACCTCGGGCTCGGGCGGCCGCCGTTCGACTCCGGCGTCCTGGACTCCCGGATCGTGTCCCGCGAACCGCTGTGCGCCGTTGTCCCCGGCAACCATCGGCTCGCCGCCCTCGGCCGGCCGCTGACGTCGGCGGACTTCAGCGGCGAGCAGGTGATCAGCTACTCACCGACCCAGGCCCGGTACTTCCACGAGCTGACGGTCCGGTTCCTCGCCGAGTCGCATCCCCGGATCGAGCAGCGGGTGCAGCAGATCCTGACCGTGGTCCTGCTGGTGGCGGCCGGCCGCGGTGTCGCGCTGGTGCCCGCGTCGGCCCGGCACCTCGGCGTCGAGGGTGTGACGTACTGCGACCTGGACGGCCCGGGCAGCCCGGTCGAACTGCACGCGATCTGGCGCCGCGACGCGACCAGCCCGGTCCTGCAGCGCGTCCTCACGATGCTTCCAGAGCATCATTAGATCCAAAATCGATCTTGGACAGGTATCCACCGACGTTCTTACGCTGACCGGCGTGACCCATTACTCCCCCGCAGAACTCGCCGCGCAGCTGAAGACCGGGCTGCTGTCGTTCCCCGTCACGCACTTCCACGCCGACCTCAGCTTCAACGAGGCCGGGTACCGCGAGCACCTGTCCTGGCTGAGCCGGTACGACGTCGCGGGCCTGTTCGCCGCGGGCGGCACCGGCGAGGGCTTCTCGCTGACACCGGCGGAGATCGACACCGTCGTCCGGACGGCCGTCTCGGAGGTGAACGGGCGCGTGCCGGTGATCGCGCCGGCGACCGGCGGGACCGCGTCGGCGGTGGCGGGTGCGCGAGCGGCGGAGGAGGCAGGCGCGGACGGGATCCTGGTGTTCCCGCCGTACCTGACCGAGGCGGGTCAGCGTGGTTTGATCGAGCACGTGTCGGCGGTCTGTCGCAGTACGAGCCTCGGGGTGACGGTCTACAGCCGGGCGAACGCGATCCTCACCGACGTGACGGTCGCGGAGCTCGCGGACCGGAACCCGAACCTGGTGGGCTTCAAGGACGGCGTCGGGAACGTCGAGCAGATGACGCGGACCTACGCGCGAGTCGGTGAGCGGCTCACGTACGTCGGCGGGCTGCCGACGGCCGAGACGTTCGCGCTGCCGCTGCTGCAACTCGGGTACAGCACGTACTCGTCGGCGATCTTCAACTTCGTCCCGGAGTTCGCGCTCGGCTTCTACGCCGACGTGATCGCACAGGACCGCGCCTCGGTGTACCGGAAGCTGAACCAGTTCGTGCTGCCGTACCTGGACATCCGCGACCGAACCATGGGGTACGCCGTGTCGATCGTGAAGGCCGGCGTGAACGCGATCGGCCGCGGCGCCGGGCCGGTCCGGCCGCCGCTGCAGGACCTCGGCGACGAGGAGCTCGCACAGCTCACCGAGTTGATCGGCAAGGTCAGATGACCCCAACCGTCACCGCGGTGCAGGTCGTGCCGGTCGCCGGGTACGACAGCATGCTGCTCAACCTGAGCGGCGCGCACGGTCCGTTCTTCACCCGCAACGTCGTCATCGTCACCGACAGCTCGGGCAACACCGGCCTCGGCGAGGTCCCCGGCGGCGAGAAGATCGCCGCGACGATCCGCGAAGCCGCTCCCCTGCTCGTCGGCCAACCGCTCGCCCGCTACCGATCCCTGCTCCACACCGTGTCCACCAGATTCCAGGGCCTCGACAGCGGTGGCCGTGGACTACAGACGTTCGACCTCCGCACGACGGTGCATGCGGTGACAGGTCTCGAGTCGGCGCTGCTGGATCTCCTGGGGCAGCACCTCGGCGTGCCCGTCGCGGATCTGCTCGGGGAAGGACAGCAACGCACCGCGGTCCCCGTGCTGGGTTACCTGTTCTACGTAGGCGATGCGACCCAAGCAGACCTGCCCTACCGGACGGAGGATGCCGGCGACAGGTGGTCGGAGTTGCGTCGGCGGCCGGCGCTGACTGCTGATGCGATTGTCGAGCTGGCTGTGGCGGCTCAGGAGCGGTACGGGTTCGCGGACTTCAAGCTGAAGGGCGGCGTCTTCGATCCGCATGTCGAGATCGACGCGGTCCGGGCGCTGCACGACCGCTTCCCGTCCGCGCGCATCACCGTCGACCCGAACGGCGCGTGGCTGGTCCGCGAAGCCGTCGCGGTCTGCTCGGGTCTGGACGGCGTCCTCGCGTACGTCGAGGACCCGTGCGGCGCCGAGCCCGGGTTCTCCGGGCAGGAGACGATGGCCGAGTTCAAGCGGCAGACCGGTCTGCGGACGGCCACGAACATGATCGCGACCGACTGGCGCGAGCTGGCGCACGCGATCCGCACCGACGCCGTCGACATCCCCTTGGCGGATCCGCACTTCTGGACGATGGCCGGATCGGTGCGCGTCGCCCAGCTGTGTCACGACTTCGGGCTGACCTGGGGCTCGCACTCGAACAACCACTTCGACATCTCGCTGGCGATGTTCACGCACGTCGGCGCGGCCGCACCGGGTGAGATCACCGCGCTCGACACGCACTGGATCTGGCAGGACGGTCAGGCGCTGACCAAGGACCCGCTGCGGATCGCCGGCGGCGAGATCGCCGTACCGGCACGACCTGGGCTCGGGATCGAGCTCGACCGGGAGGCGCTGGCCGCCGCCCACGAGCTGTACCTGGAGCACGGCCTCGGCGCCCGCGACGACGCGATCGCCATGCGGTATCTGGTCGAGGACTGGGAGTTCGACCCGAAACGGCCTTGTATGGTGCGTTAGATGAAGGTCTTCCTCTCCACGGACATGGAAGGTACGGCGGGGGTCGTCGACTGGAGCCAGGCCCGCGGACCCGCCACGGAGTACGAGTACTACCGGGGACAACTGCAGGCCGAGGTGAACGCCGCGATCGACGGCGCGCTGGCCGCGGGCGGCACCGAGTTCCTGGTGAACGACTCGCACTCGACGATGCAGAACCTGCGCCCCGACGAACTGCACGGGCGCGCGAGCTACCTGTCCGGGAAGCACAAGCCGCTCTACATGATGCAGGGGCTGGACGAGTCGTTCGACGCCGCGTTCTTCGTCTCGTACCACGGGTCGGCGGGCGCGACGGGGTCCGTGCTGCACCACACGTACAACCCGCGGGCGATCGCCGAGGTCCGGCTGAACGGTGTGATCACCGGCGAGGCCGGGATCAACGCCTTGGTGGCGCTCGCCTGCCGGGTGCCCGTCGTGCTGATCTCCGGCGACCGGATCACGATCGACGAGGCGCAGGCGTTCTGCCCGGACATCGAGTCGGTCGTGGTGAAGGACTCGGTGTCGCACAACGCCGCGCTGTCGGTCCATCCCGAGCGGGCCCGCGAGCTGATCCACGACGGCGCCCGGCGCGCGCTCGCCCGGCTGAGCGACATCCGGCTGCCGAGCATCACGCTGCCGGCCGAGCTGACCGTCCGGTTCCACACCCGGGCCTTCGCCGAGCTGGCCTGCGAGCTGCGCGGCGTCGAGCGGCGCGAGGAGAGAGTCGTTGTCTTGCGCAACGACGATCCGCTGCAGCTTTACCGGACCTTCATCGCGACCGTCCTGCTGAGCCGCGGCGTCAGCGACTAGGTTGGCGACTTCGACGGTTCTACTCGCTCGCCGTCAACGTCCACTGAGCGCGGCAGCTCGACAGTACGTATACGTCCACTGGACAGTCGGCAAGGACCGGCGCACGCCTGGGAGTCGCGCCCACGGGCGGACACCTCCTGTCGAGCTGCAGATTCGTTGCCGGGTGGTGCGATGTCGGTGCGTGCGTAACACTGGGTGAATGCGCGTGATCGTTGTCGGTGCGGGCGTGATCGGGCTCAGCTGTGCCATCCGGCTCGCGGAGGGCGGGTACGACGTGGCGGTGTTCGCCCGCGACCTGCCGCTGGAGACCACGTCGTCGGTGGCGGCCGCGATCTGGTACCCGTACCTGTCGGCGCCGGAAGATCGAGTGGCCGGCTGGTCGCGGACGTCGTACGAGGAGTTCGCGAAGCTGGCGGAGGTCGAGCCGTCGGTGCAGCTGCTGCACGGGCGGGAGTTCCTGGTGGAGCGGACGCCGGATCCGCGCTGGGCCGACGTCCTGCCGGATCTCACCCGGGTCGGCTCGCCGCCGGTCGGGTTCGCGGACGGGTGGTCGTTCACGACGCCGGTGATCGACATGCCGGCGTACCTGCCCGCGCTGGTGAAACGGCTCGAGGCGGCCGGCGGGACGCTGACCCGCGCGGCGCTGTCCGCGCTGCCGACCGGAGCCGATCTCGTCGTGAACTGCACGGGGCTGGGCGCCCGGCTGACCGCGAGCGACCCGACCGTGACACCGGTCCGGGGGCAGGTGCTGACGGTCGAGCCGTGCGGGCTCACCGAATGGCTGCTCGCGGACCGCTCGCCGGACGAGATGACGTACGTGGTCCCGCGCCGCAACGACGTCGTCGTCGGCGGCACCAGTCAGCCCGGCGACTGGAATCTGACGGTCGACCCGAAGACCTCGTCGGAGATCCTGGAGCGCGCCGCCGAACTGGTTCCCCAACTCCGCACGGCGAAGGTCATCCGGCAGCGCGTGGGGCTGCGACCGGCGCGACCGACGATCCGGTGCGAGCTCGTCCGCACTCGCTCGGGTGAGCCGATCATCCATTGCTACGGCCACGGCGGCAGCGGCGTCACCGTCTCCTGGGGCTGCGCGGACGAGGTCTTCGAACTTGTCCAAGGTGTCTGACCGGCCGGTCATCCTGGACGGCGGTCTGTCGAACGCGCTCGAGGACCGCGGCCACGACCTGGCGGACGCACTGTGGTCGGCTCGGCTGCTGCGGGACGATCCGGCCGAGATCGCCGCGGTGCACCGCGCGTACTACGAGGCCGGCGCGATGGTCGCGACCACGGCGAGCTACCAGGCCAGCGTGCCCGGCTTCGAGCGTGCCGGCGTCGACCGCTCCGAGGCCGAGCGCCTGATCACGAGCTCGGTGCGGATCGCCCGCGAGGTCCGCGACGAGTTCCCCGGACGGCTGGTCGCTGCCTCCGTCGGCCCGTACGGCGCGATGCTCGCCGACGGTTCGGAGTACCGCGGCCGGTACGGCGTCAGCTCGACGGTCCTGCGCGACTTCCACGGTCCGCGGCTGGATCTCCTCGCCGCTGCGGGACCTGATCTGCTGGCCGTCGAAACCATCCCCGACACCCAGGAGGCCGAGGTCCTGGCCGAACTCCTGCGTGATCTCGACCTCCCCGCCTGGTTCTCCTACTCGATCGAGGGCGACCGCACCCGGGCCGGGCAACCCCTCGCCGAGGCGTTCGGCATCGCGGCCGTCGACCAAGTGGTTGCTGTCGGCATCAACTGCTGCCGTCCCGCGGACGTCCTGCCCGCCGTCCGGACCGCGGTCGCCGCCACCGGCAAACCCGCGATCGCCTATCCCAACCGCGGCGAGTCCTGGGACCCGATCGCCCGCCGCTGGATCGGCGACGGCACCGGCCCGGCGACCTTCGCCCCCGATTGGCTGGCGGCCGGAGCGACGTACATCGGCGGTTGCTGCCGAGTCGGCCCGGACGACATCCGCCGCCTCAGTTCTCTGAGTGGATGAGCCGTTCGTCCCTCAGACACCCAGGACCTGGCAGAGGAGGTCGAGGGCGCCGGGGTAGGCATGGTCGGGTGGTGTGCCGTAGCCGACGATCACGGCTTGGCGGGTGGCCGGCGTGGGGTCGAAGTGGTACGTCGTGAGCGTGGTCAGGCCGAGGCCCTGCCGGGCGGCCCGGCTGACGATGTCCTCGGCGTCCCCGGGCACGTCGAGCAGGACGTGCATTCCGGCCGAGATGCCGGCGACCTCGACGGTCGGCGCACGGACCGCGAGCAGCTCGACCAGGCGGTCGCGGCGACGCCGGTAGTGCAGGCGGGACCGCCGTACGTGCCGGTCGTAGTGGCCGGAGGCGATGAACTCCGCGAGGACGAGCTGTTCCAGCGTCGCGGTCTGGTAGTCGGCGGTCCGCTTCGCGGCGACGACCGGCTCGATCAGGCGCTGCGGCAGCACCATCCACGCCAGCCGCAGTCCGGGCGCGAGGCTCTTGCTCGCCGTGCCGGTGTAGACGACGCGCTCCGGGTCGAGCGCCTGCAACGCCCCGACCGCCTGCCGGTCGTAGCGGAACTCGCCGTCGTAGTCGTCCTCGATCAGCACCGCTCCCGACTCCCGCGCCCATTCGACAGCAGCCGTACGGCGATCCGGCGCCAGCGGCACGCCCGTCGGCATCTGGTGCGCCGGCGTGAGCAGCACCCCCTGCCCGGTCAGCCGCGACGTCTGCGCACCCAACTCGTCCACCGGTACGGCGGCCACCTCCAGGCCGCGGGCCCGGATGACGTCGCGATGCAGCCCGTACCCGAACTCCTCGACCGCCATCGTCGTCCCGCCGAGCGTCCGGACCGCCTCGCCGAGCAGGCTCACAGCCTGCACGTAGCCCGAACAGATCAGGATCCGTTCCGGGTCGGCGCGGACGCCGCGCGCCCGGGCGAGGTAGTCCGCGAGCACGGTGCGCAGCTCGATCCGGCCGCGCGGATCGCTCAGCCCGAACGCCTCGTTCGGCGCCGAGATGAGCGCCTTGCGTGCCGCCGCCAGCCACTCGGTCCGCGGGAACGTCGCCACGTCGGGCGCTCCCGGCGTCAGGTCGTACCGGAAGGTGCGGGCCTCGGGCAACAGCACGGACGGCGCCGGCGGCACGGCAGCCCGGTTCGCGACGACCGTCCCGGAGCCCTGCCGCGCCGTCAGCCACCCCTCCGCGACCAGCTGCCCGTACGCGTCCGCGACTGTGTTCCGCGCGATCCCGAGGTCCTTGGCCAACGACCGCGACGACGGCAACCGGGTCCCGGCCACCAGCCGCCCACTCCGGATCGACTCGTGCAACGCCCGCACCAGATCCCCCCGGCCGCGCGCCGCGCCGAGCTCCAGATGCAGGTCGGCTCCGCTGGAATTGGCCCCCGAATCCTCCATAGAAGTGGACCATACACCTGGGCCGATCCGGCCGTAGGTTGGAGGTATGACAACGACGACGCGGCGGGTCAAGCTCGCCAATCTGGCCCCCGACTTCTACCAGGCGATGATCGAGCTGGACCGGGTGTCCGCCACCGGGCTGGATCCGAAGCTCGCGCACCTGGTGCGGATCCGGGCCTCGCAGATCAACGGGTGCTCGTACTGCACCGACATGCACTCCCTCGACCTGCTGCAGTTCGGCGCGGACCAGCAGCAGCGGATCGCCCTGCTCCCGGTCTGGCGGGAATCGGCGAAGTTCTACACCGAGCAGGAGAAGGCCGCACTGCAGCTGACCGAGGCGATCACGCTGATCAGCGTGGACCACGTCCCGGACGACGTGTACGACGTCGCGGCGCAGGCGTTCGACGAGAAGGACCTGGCGCGGCTGATCTCGCTGATCATCACGATCAACATGTGGACCCGGGTCGGGGTGACCGGGAAGATGGAGCCCGGTCACTACAAGCCGTGAGGTCGCATCGATGACTGCCGAGAAGTTGAGGGCCCAGCACCACGGCGGCACTCCCCTGGTCCTCCCCAACGCGTGGGACCCGGTCAGCGCCCGCCTGGTCGCCGAGGCCGGGTTCGCCGCCGTGGCCACCAGCAGCGGAGCCGTCGCCCGCGTGCTCGGGTACGACGACGGGCAGCTGACCCCGCCGGAGACGATGTTCGCCGCCGTCGCGCGGATCGCCGGCGCGGTCGACGTACCGGTGACGGCCGACATGGAGGCCGGGTACGGCCTGCCACCGAAGGAGTTCGCGGAGCGGTTGCTGGAGACCGGCGCGGTCGGCTGCAACCTCGAGGACTCGGCCGGCGGCGCGCTGGTCGACGTCGCGCGGCAGGCCGACTACCTGGCCGAGGTGCGGGCCGCCGCGGGAGCCGAGCTGGTGATCAACGCCCGCGTCGACACCTTCATCCGCCCGGTCGACGACCCGGTCGGCGAGGCCGTCCGGCGGGGGCGCGAGTACCGTCGCGCCGGCGTCGACTGCGTCTACCCGATCCTCGCGCCGCTGGACCAGCTGGCCCAGGTGGCGGCCGAGGTCGGCGGGCCGATCAACGGCCACGCGAAGGTCGGCGGCCCGACGCCGGCCGAGCTCGCCGCCGCCGGCGCCACCCGGATCTCCTACGGGACCAGCGTGCACGACTACCTGATGGCGCAGCTGCGGGAGCTACTCCCGACGCTCACGTCGTAAGGCGTAGACGAGCGCCCAGTCCTGGTCGTTCGCGAGCGGATCGGCAACGTGGGCGGGCTGCCCGTTGACGCAGCTCGGGTACACGAACGCGCAGGTCGCCGATCCGTCCGCGGCGAAGCTGACCAGGTTCGCGCGGAGGATCGCGTCCTCCGCGCGGTCCAGCCAGGCGGCGTCCGCGGGCGTGACGAGTTCGCGCGGCCAGGCGGCGTACACGACCGCACTCAACGCGGACCAGTAGTGCGGGAAGACGTCGCCCCACAGCCGCAGCCGCCCGAACCAGTAGCCGTCCCAGTGCCGGATCGGGACGTGCCGCAGCCGGACGTCGGGCTGGTCGGCGGCGAACGCGGTCAGCCATGGGAGGCGCCGGGTCAGCTCGGCGCCGTCGATCTCGTCCGGCGCGATTCGATACGCCGCGACGAGCAGTTCGAGCAGCGGGGCGACCATCGACTGCTCGTAGTTGACCTCGTGCGGCGGAAGCTCGTCGCCGTACGAGACGAAGGTCTTCGCGTGCCGGACCAGGTGGTCGTGCAGGCCGAGCTCGCTGAGCAGCGGGCCGAGGTCGAAGGCGAGGAAGTGGTCGCCGCCGAGCTCGTAGTACCGGTCCAGGACGCGGGTCGCGCCGGCGCGATCGCCCTGGCCGAGCAGGAAGCGGGCGAACCACGGGAAGTTGTACAGGCGGACGGCATTCTGGTGGATGCTGTCGTCCTGGATCGTGCCCTGGTCGTCGAGCAGATGGTCGCGGACGAACTGCTCGTAGCCGGCCAGCGCCTCGTCCAGCTCGGCGCGGTCGCCCCACCCGCGGTCGCGGACCTCCTGCAGCAGCAGCGCCATGCCGACGCGTTCACGGGCATCGGACCAGTCGCGCCACGCGCTCGAGAGGACTGTGAGGCCGCTGTCGTTGTCGTACGGCACGAACGCGTACTTGCGGGTGTCGTCGAGCTCGGGCCGGCGTTGCCGGTCCAGCACGAACCGTGCCCGGCGCTCGGCGACCTGCCGGAGCGGTTCGTGGAACAGTACGGCGATCCGCGCGTTGCCATCCGGCGCTTCGACGTACTGGATGCCCGGCTCGGTGCTGGTGATCTCGCGGCCGTCGTGCAGCCGGATCGTCTCGCCGAGCTCGGCCGCGAGGCGGTCGGCGCCGATCAGCGGTGCGCGGTCCGCGTGGAAGGCGGGCAGGTCGTCGTACCAGGCCAGCTGCCAGGTCCAGCGGTACGACTGGCCGGGGTACAGGACCTTGGTCGGCTGGCCGCCCATCGCGTGCGGCGCGCGGGCGTGGTCGGTGACGTGGAGGTAGATGTGGCCGCGGATGTTGCTACTCGTGCCGGGCTCGCGGGACTCGACCGAGTACGCCCAGAGCTCGCCTTCCTCGAGCTGCAGGCCGAGCCCCGGACCGCTGCCGTCCATCGGCACCGCCCACACCCAGGCGTCCGCGCCGCCGGTCCAGACATGGGCGTGCACCGCACCGGTGAGACTCTCCCGGCTGGACGTGTAGACGTCGCGGTACGGCGTACTGATCGCCAGCGACCCGATCTCGACCGGATCCGCGCCGGTGTTGCGCAGCTCGTACGTCTCGGTCCACCGCTCGCCGAATCGGCGGCCGACGCGCAGCTCGAGATCGCCGAACCGGTACATGAGGTCGATACCGCTGCTCCGCCACCGGGTGAACGCGGGGGTGTCGAACCGGTGCGCGCCGCGATCGGTGATCACGAAGCCCTTGCCCCAGGCGTGCAGGCTGTCGTGCACGACGCCCTCGTCCAGCAGGATGCGTCTGCCGTCCGGGTGCAGCACCTGCGCGACCGAGCCGTCGTCGGCGAGCTGGACCGTCCCGCGACCGAAATCAAAACTTTCCACGATCCGCCAACCTATCGATGTCGAGAACCGCCGGGCGGCTCCGTCCCCCTGATGAGAACCGACCTCCGCAGCGATGGGAACCGAGATGAACAAGCAGCAGATCGCCGAGATCCTCGCCAAGCCGTACGCGCGGCAGCTCCTCGACGGGCCGGAGCCGGCCCGGTTCGCCTACGACGGCCTGGACGGGGACCCGCGGGTCGTCCCGATCGGCTTCTGGGTCGAGGGCGACCAGATCTTGATCGCCACCGTGCCGAAGGCCGCCAAGGTCGCCGCGCTCCGGAAGAATCCGAAGGTCGCGCTGACCATCGACACCGGGGCGTTCCCGCCCAAGGCCCTGCTGCTGCGCGGCACCGCCGAGCTCAGCACTGTCCCGGGTGTCCCCGAGGGCTACCTCGTCGCCGGTCACAAGGTGATGACCGACGAGCAGTACCCGGCCTGGGAGGCCGGTGTGAAGGGGCTGTACGACGAGATGGTCGTCATCACGATCACGCTGACCTGGGCCAAGCTGCTCGACTTCGAGACCACGATCCCGAAGGCCGTCGAGGACCTGATCAAACAGAAGAGCGCGAGCTGACCGGTTACGGCCAGATCGAATCGAGCTCGGCGACCTCGAGGCGTTCGATCGTGCAATCGGCTCCGGTCGCGGTGAGAGTGAGCTCGTGGTGACCCGGCTGGACGCAGGCCGTCAGCGAGGCCTCACCGTCGTTGGCGAAGACCTCGACGGACGTCATGTCCACGAGGATGTCGAGCTTGGTGAGCGCGGTGATCGTCGGCTGTTCACTGTCGAGTACAGCGACGCTGCCCGACGTCACCGAGACTCGCGTGCCACAGATGTCGAACGCCAGCTCGCCGTCCGCCGGCACGGCCACATCGCAGGTGATGCGGAGCAGCGGCCACGCCGTACCGATCCGCCAGGGACTGTCTGCCGGCAGTACCCGGGCCGGCCAGGTGTTCCGGTCGCGCTCCAGGCTCGCGAGCTCGGTCACCGGCGTGCGGAACAGCCGCAGGCCGTCCGCGGTGCGATGCAGCGTCAGGTCGCAGGGGATGCTCACCTGCTGGTTGAACGGCATGTTCGGGTAGCGGCCGCCGCGCATCCAGGCGACCTGGACGCGGCGCGGGGCGGGATCGGCCGCCCAGCTCTGGGTAGCGTAGAAGTGCGGCCCGCCGTCGACCTGCAGCTGCGGTGTCTCCTCGACGAAGGCCTGCCCGTCGAAACTGCCGACCGAGTAGCGGCCGTCGCCGCGCACGAGGACCCAGCGCGACTCGTCGGTGCCGGCGACCGGGAGCTCGAAGAAGTCCGGGCATTCGAAGCTGTCCGCGATCGAGCTGTCCAGCAGCTCCCAGTGCAGCAGGTCGTCGGAGCGCAACAGCTGGTACCGGTCGTCGCCGTACAGCACCATCACCCACTGCGAGCGCCGATGATCGCGGAACACCATCGGATCGCGCTCCGGCAGGTCAATGATCGGGTTGCCGGCGTAATGCGTCCAAGTCCGGCCGCGGTCGAGGCTGTACGAGACGCACTGCGAACGGTTGTCGTTGCGTGACCAGAAGGCGACCATGGCCGGCTCCCCGCCGGGCTCGCCGAGGCCGGAGGTGTTGCCGACGTCGACGACGCAGCTGCCCGACTGTACGCCGGTGTCGAGGGACTCCTCGAAGAACGCCGGCTGGAGCTCCGTCCAGTGCACCAGGTCGTTGCTGACGGCATGGATCCAACACTTGTTCCAGCGCTGCGCGAACAGGTGGTACTCGCCCTCGTGGAAGACCAGACCGTTGAGGTCGTTGAGCCAGCCCTCCTCGCGCTCGACCGGGTTCAGCCGGTGCATGGCCCACTGCCGGGCCGTGAAGTGCAGCTGCGGGCGCAGCGCCTCCCGGTACAGCGGGGGTCTCATCGTGTCGACCGCCGGGGTCGAGCTCGGCACGATGTCGGTCACGTGGACGTCGCTGTGGCCGGCCTCGGAGACGATCTCCAGATGCGCCTCCTGACCGAGCTTGTCCGTCAGGTCGAAGGAGGCCGGGTGCGGCCGCTCGGTGCCGCGGCCGGTCTCGGTGCGGACGATCTCGCCCTTGACGACGACGTTCAAGCAGGTCTTGTACTCGTAGTCGCCGCCGCCGATCAGGAAGTTCAGGTACGGCTGCGAGATCACGAACGGCGCCGAGACGCGCCGTCCGCGCGCGGATGTGGTCCAGGTCAGCGGTTCCGGTGCCTCCATTGCGCGGACAGTAGCACCTGATTCGCCCGCGGACCCGCTGGTACGACATGCTGGACAATGGCATACCAAACTCTGGAGAGGCCGATGAGCGAAAGCCGGGAGTCGGAGACCGAGCGGGTCACACGGCAACTGCGGGACGAGATCCTGGACGGCGCACGACTGCCGGGTGAGCGGCTGGTCGAGCGGGAGCTCGCGGCCGCGCTCGACGTCAGCCGGGTGCCGGTGCGCGAGGCGCTGAAGGCGCTCGTCGGCGAGGGACTCGTGACGTTGCGGCCGCGGTCGTGGGCGGTGGTGCGGACGTTCACCGACTCCGACATCGCGGACCTGAGCGAGGTCCGGTCCGCGTTCGAGCCGCTGACGTTCCGGCTCGCGGCGGAGCGGCGTACCAGGGCCGGACTCGACCGCCTGCGGGCCGTTCTGGACGAGCAACTCGGCGCGGCGCGAGCCGGGGACGCCGTCGTCGCGCGGCGCACGGCGGCCGACTTCCACGAGCTCGTCACCGAGTTGGCGTCGAACGAGCTGCTCGTCGAGATCGAGCGCCCGTTGCGCAGCCGGATGCGCTGGCTGCTGACCCAGCACGACGACCTGGTCGCGGTCGCCGACCAGCACCAGGAGCTGTTCACCGCGATCGCGAACCGCGACGTCGAGGCCGCCGAACGGCTGGCCGGCGAACACCTCACGCAGTCCCGGTCCCTGATCCGGAACAAGCGCGCGAGCGAGTAAGGATTTTGGTATACCATTCCCCGCATGACCTCCTTGCTGCTGGCTGACGTGCGCCCCTGGGGCGGCGACCCGGTCGACGTGACGATCGTCGACGGCGTGATCTCCGACCTCTCTCCCGCCGGGAGCGGCACAGCGGCCGCGGAGCGGATCGAGGGGCGGATCGAGGGGCGGATCGAGGGGCGTGGCCTGCTCGCGCTGCCCGGGTTCGTGAACGCGCACGCGCACGTCGACAAGAGCTGGTGGGGTCAGCCGTGGGTGTCGTACGGCGGGGAGCCGACGACGCAGGGCCGGATCGCCCACGAGCGCGCCGAGCGGGACAAGTACGGCATCCCGAGCGTGAGCGGTGCGCAGGCCGTGCTGCGTGAGTTCCTCCGGCACGGTACGACGGCCACCCGCACGCACGTCGACGTCGACCTCGGGGTCGGGCTGCGCGGCATCGCCACGGTGCGCGATGCCGCGGCCGCGCTCGACGGCGCGGTCGATGTGGAGATCGTGGCGTTCCCGCAGGACGGTGTGCTCCGGCGTCCCGGCGTCCTCGACCTGCTCGACCAGGCCGCCGCCGAAGGGGCGACGAGCATCGGCGGTCTGGACCCGGCGACGATCGACCGCGACCCGGTCGGCCAGCTGGACGCGCTGTTCGAGGTCGCGGCCCGGCGCGGGGTCGGGATCGACATCCACCTGCACGACCGCGGCGACCTCGGCGGCTTCCAGTACGAGCTGATCGCCGAGCGCACCGTGCAGGCAGGGCTGCAGGGCAAGGTGAACGTGTCGCACGGGTTCGCGCTCGGCGAACTGCCGCCGGCGCGGCGGGCCGAGCTGGTGGACCAGCTCGGCGCGGCCGGGATCTCCTGGACCACGGTCGCCCCGCCGACGTCGGCGCCGTTGCCGTTCCGCGAGATGCGCGCGGCGGGAGTTCCGCTCGGCCTCGGCACCGACGGCATCCGTGACCTGTGGTCGCCGTACGGCGACGGCGACCTGCTGCAGGTCGCCCGCGGTTTCGCCCGGCTGCACGGGCTCCGCACCGACGAGGACCTGACGTACGCCGTCGAGCTTGCGACGACGTACGGCGCCGGGTTCGTGCACCGGGCGAACCATGGCCTCACCGTGGGCGCGCGGGCCGACATCGTGCTGCTCGACGCCGAGAACGCGCCGGACGTGCTGGTGCGCGCGCCGCGTCGCGAGCTCGTGATCGCCGGCGGGCAGGTCGTCGTCCGCGACGGCGAGCTCCGGGTGTGAGCACCGGTACGACGGTCGGGCGGACGCTGGGCTCACTGCGGGACAACCGCGTCTTCCGGCTGTTCTGGTTCTCGAACCTGTTCTTCTTCGGCGGTGTCTGGACGCAGACACTCGTGCTCGGGTGGCTCGCCTGGGAGACGACGCACTCCGACTTCCTGGTCGCGGTCTACACGGCGGTGCGGCTGGCGCCGTTGCTGCTAGGGCCGTTCGCGGGGGCGTTCGCGGACCGGCACGACCGGGTGCGGTTGCTGATCGTCGCGGCGTCCTGGGCGCTGGTCGCGGTCAGCACCGTCGCCACGCTGGCGTCGCTCGGCAAGGCGTCGTACTGGGTGCTCGTGGTCGGCGGACTGGCGATCGGGCTCGCGCAGTCCCCGTCGCAACCGGCCCGCGCCTCGCTGGTGATGGACCTGGTCGGCCGGCAGAACCTCAGCAACGCGAACGCGCTGAACTCGATGGCGCTCAACATGACGCAGGTGATCGGCCCCGCGATCGGTGGGCTGCTGATCACCGGGCTCGGCGCTGCGGCCGCGTTGTGGGTCTCGACCTTCTGGTACGCCGTCTCGCTGGTCACGCTGCTGCCGTTGCGCGGCCGCGGCCGAGTGGCCGGCGCGCACGCCGGGTCGGCGATCCGGATGGTCACCAGCGGTCTCCGCGACCTCGCGAGGAACCGGCTCGCCTCGACGGTGCTCCTGGTCACGCTGGCCGCGAACACGCTGCTGTGGCCGGTCGCCCAGTCCTTCATGCCGGTGTTCGCCCAGGAGTCGCTCGGACTGGACGCGGCGGGACTCGGCTGGCTGCTCACCTGCGCCGGCGTCGGCGGGCTGACCGGTTCGCTGGTGATCGCCTGGCTCGGCGACTTCCGGTTCAAGGGCGGCCTCTTCGTGATCGGTACGGCGCTCTGTGGCACACTGTGGTCCCTCTTCGCGCTGTCCCACGACAGGATCGTCGCGTTCGTCCTCACAGCCGCGATCGGTGTGATGAGCGCCGCGTTCGGCGTATTCCAGACGACGCTGCTCCTGATGACCACCGACGAGTCCCTGCACGGTCGCGCCCTGGGCGTCCAGGAACTGGCGATCGGCATCATGCCGGTCGCCTCCCTCGCCCTCGGCGCGTTCGCCGAGCACTACGGCGTCGGCAGGACAACCTTCGTCAGCGCCCTGCTGCTGGTCGTCCTGGTCGCCGCGCTGGCGATCTGGACTCCGAGCCTGCTGCGCTACAGCGGTTCCGGCTACGGTGACTGATTGACCCACCCGGGAACCTTTCCCGCCCGCCCGACACGTTGCAGGTGTCAGGCGAGAACGGAGGGTCGATGGGGGTTCACCTAGTGGACGACGGGCCGGTGACGGCGTCCGACGGATGGCTGTGGGACCGCGCGGCCGAGGGCGATTCCGAGGCGTTCGGGCAGTTGTACGACAGACACGCGCAGGCGATCTACGGGTTCCTGTACCGGCGGACCGGCTCGTGGAGCGATGCCGAGGACCTCACGTCCACGGTGTTCCTGCACGCCTGGCGGCGGCGCGCGGACGTGGTCCTCGACCGGGACTCGGCACTCCCCTGGCTGCTGCGGACCGCCGACTACACCGTGCGGAACGAGTGGCGGGCCAAGCTCCGGTACCGCCGGGCGCTCGCGGCGGCGCACGTGCTCGTCCATGACGTCCGCGACCACGCCGACGACGTCGCCGGCCGGCTCGACGACGACCGTCGGGTCCAGCAGGCCCGGGAGTCGCTGCGGCGGCTCCCGAAGCACGAGCGCGAGATCGTCGAACTCTGCATCTGGGCCGGTCTCGACCAGCAGGCCGCCGCGGTCGCCCTCGACGTACCGCTCGGCACGGTCAAGTCCCGGCTGTCGCGGGCCCGCAAGCACCTGCGCGAACTCAATCTTCCTTCTCCGATGGAGTCACCGGCATGATCACCTCTCCTCCCGACCTGCGCCCCGAGACCCGCGAACGCCAGCGCGCCGAGCTGACCGCGATCGTCGCGCACGAGGCGGCCCACAAGCCGCGCGGCCGCGTCGTACCGCTGCTGGCCGCGGCGGCCGTCCTCGCCGTGACGGCCGGCCTCGCGTTCGGCGTACCGGCACTGCGCCGTGACGACGGGCAAGCTCCCGCGACCCAGCCGCCGCAGGCGGTGGCACCTCTGAACGACGCCGACAAGGCGCGGTTCGCGAAACTCTGCGCGCAGCATCTCCAGCTGCCGAGCCGCTCCCCGGAGTCGGTGCGCTACCAGGTCCTCGACGGGTTCCGGTTCACGAACCCTCCGGCGGACGCGTACACGACCTCCTGGGTGGTCGTCCGAGAGTCCGGCCTGTGGACCACCTGCGGGCTGGACGCCGAGGGCACCATCAAGCAGTCCCTTCCGCAGGGCGACAACCAGGACCTGTATCGCGCGGTCGAGCCCCGGATGATCGGCGCCGGCGCCTACGCCGCGCACATCAAGCGCATCACCGTTGCCGTCGGAAACCAGGAGCCGGTCGAGGCGGTACTGCGGAACGGCTTCTTCTACACCGCGGTGCCCTACATCCAGGTCCGCGGCCCGCACGTCGACTCGGCCCGTCGCGTGTACGTCGTCCGCGGGTACGACGCGACGGGCAAGCTCGTGTACACCAGCCCGCAGACCGATGGCGAGGCCGCGGCCCTCAGCAGGGCGTGTTACCTCGACCCGAACGGCAAGCTGAGCGTCTGGCAGAGCGACAACCCGCACCCGGACCCGAAGACCTGCCGCCAGGGCTACTTCTGGAACTACGGGCCGAACTAACGGACCACGACGCTCGACTCCGCGGTGAGGGCCAGGAACGTCAGCGACTCCTGCAGGTACAGCTGGACGGTGTCGGCGTCGTGCGAGAGGTACCCGATCGAGAGGTCCTGACCGAGGTGCAGCTCGTAGTCGCCGCCGCGCGTCGACACCAGCAGCGCGCCCTCGAGCGCCGGCGCCCAGATGATCTCGCCGTCGCCGATCAGCCGGGAGAGGTGCTCGCGGATCGGGTAGCCGTGGTCGGTGGTCTCCGCGACCGCGGTGTACGTGTCGGCGGACAGCAGCAGGCTGTACGGACCGCTGACCCCGGCCAGGCGCAACGCGCGCAGGGCCTGGGCGACGGTGTCCGGCAGCTCGCGCGGATCGGCCGGCAGGGAGAGGACCGGATTCGACGAGCTCGGGGCGAGGCCGGTGATCCCGGCCGCGCCGGAGCCGTGGAAGACCAGGTGGTCCTCGGCGTACGCGATCTGCTTCGCGGCGTCCTTCACCGGCTGCCAGTCGGAGTCCTTCGCGCCGCGCTCGACGTCGTCGACGGCCTGCCGCGAGACGGTGAACGGAACCCGCAGCTCGATGATCGGCTGCGCGGTCCGGCGGAGCGCGAGCACTCCCTCGCCCGGCGCCTCGACCGGCTCGGTGTGCCCGGTGCCGACCGCGGACAGGCCCGGCCCGGCCGGGCCGACGAGGTCGACCACGCGGCGGCCGGCGATGTCCCGGGTGAAGGTCCGCCGGGCCTCCTCCTCGATCTCGCCCCACGCGGCGTCCGAGACCGGGGCGAGCTCGCGGTGCAGGTTGTTGGTCATGCGTGACTCCCTTTCAGACTGCCGATGCCCAGCGAGCCGTCCGCGCTGGTGGTGGCCGGCTGGTCGCCGGCGAGGAACGCGGCGGTCGGCACGAAGAACAGGCTGCCGGTGACCGCGGTCGAGAAGTCGAGGATCCGGTCGTGGTTGCCGGGCGGCTCGCCGGCGAACATCCGGCGCAGCATCCGCTCGATCACGTCCGAGGTCCCGGCGTACCCGATGAAGTAGGTGCCGAACTCGGCGGATCCGGGCGCGCCGAAGGCCATGTTCTCGCGCACGATCCGCCGCTCGGTCCCGTCCGGGTCGACGATCGTGGTGACCGCGACGTGCGAGTTCGCGGGCTGGTCGGTGAGCTCGATGTCGGCGAGTTTCGACCGGCCGATCACCCGCTCCTGCTCCGCGACCGGCAGCGCCTGCCACGCGTCGAGGTCGTGCAGGTACTTCTGCACGATCACGTAGCTGCCGCCGGCGTACGCCGGGTCCTCGGCGCCGATCGTGACCGCGGCGACCGCCGCCGCACCGGACGGGTTCTCGGTGCCGTCGACGAAGCCGAGCAGGTCGCGCTGGTCGAAGTACTTGAACCCGTGCACCTCGTCGCGGAGGTTGACGTGGCCGGCCAGCCGGGCCATCACCTGGCGGGCGAGCTCGAAGCACAGATCGAGGCTCCGGGCGCGCAGGTGGAACAGCAGATCGCCGTGCGTCGCCGGGGCGGTGTGCTTGGCGCCGGACACGCCCCGGAACGGATGCAGGCCGCGCGGCACCGGCTGGCGGTACAGCCGGTGCCAGAGGGAGGCGCCGATGCCGGCCAGGCAGCTGAGCTGGTCGTCCGGCACCCGGAAACCGACCGATCGGGTCAGCCCGGCGAGGTCGGCCAGCACGTCCCGCGCGACGCTCTCGGATCCAGGACGTACGTCGAGCACGAGGAAGATCGCTGCCTTCGCGGGCTCCCGCAGCACCTCCTGGATCATGGTGTCAGGACCACCACTTGCCGCTCTGCGCCAAGGCGTCCGCCGTCAGATGGGTGGTGTCCAGGGCGTCCAGGTCGGCGACCTGTGCGTCGTCCAACTCGAAGCCGAAGACGTCGAAGTTCTCGACGATCCGGTCCTGGTGGATGGACTTCGGGATGACCGAGAGGCCCTTCTGGATCGCCCAGCGGATCAGGACCTGCGCCGGTGTCCGGCCGGTCGCCGCGGCGATCCGCGCGATCACCGGATCGTCGAGGTGCCGGCCGGTGCCGAGCGGGCTGTACGCCTGCACGACGACGCCCGCCTCCTCGCACGCCTCGACGAGCCCCTTGCGGTACTCGAACGGGCTGAACAGGACCTGGTTCGCGACCGGCTGGATCCGGGCGATCTTGTTCACCTCGGCCAGTTCGGCGGCGCTGAAGTTCGAGATGCCGATGCCCTTGGTGAGCCCGGCGTCGACCGCGGCCTCCATCGCCGGCCAGGCCCACGTCGGCCCGCCCTGCGGCCAGTGGATCAGGTACAGGTCGAGGTAGTCGGTGCCGAGCCGCTCGAGACTCTTCTCCGCCTCGACCCGCGCGTCCTTGCCGCCCGGGTAGAACTTCGTCGTCAGGAAGATCTCCTCGCGCGGGATGCCGCTCTCCCGGATCGCCTTCCCGACACTGGTCTCGTTGCGGTAGGCCTGCGCGGTGTCGATCAGCCGGTAGCCGGCCTCGAGCGCCCACGTCACGGCACGCTCGCACTCCACCCCGTCGTCCACCTGCCAGACCCCCAGGCCGAGCACCGGGATCTCAGTTCCGTTCGAGAGCGTGCGAGTCGTCATGCTCTCCTTCTACCATGCCCTACACCTTGTTGGCGTGGCGTATCACGTCGACCACGTCGGACATCATGCCGGTGAGGTCGTAGTCCTTCGGGGTGTAGACGGCGGCCACCCCGGCCGCGCGCAGTGCCTTGGCGTCGGCGTCGGGGACGATGCCGCCGACGACGACCGGGACGTCCTCCAGACCCGCCTCGCGAAGACCGTCGACGATCTGCGGGACCAGCTCCATGTGAGAGCCGGACAGGATCGAGAGGCCGACGCAGTGCACGTCCTCGGCGACCGCGGCGGCGACGATCTGCTCCGGCGTGAGGCGGATGCCCTGGTAGATGACCTCGAAACCGACGTCGCGCGCCCGGACCGCGACCTGTTCGGCGCCGTTCGAGTGGCCGTCGAGCCCGGGCTTGCCGACCAGGAGGCGGAGCCGGCCGCCCAGCTCCGCGGACGTCGCGGCCACCTTGTCCCGGACCGCGGCGATCTCGGCGCCGCCGCCGGACACACCGACGGATCCGGCGACCCCGGTCGGTGCGCGGTACTCGCCGTACATCTCCCGCAGCACGCCGGCCCACTCCCCGGTCGTCACACCGGCGCGGACACACTCCAGTGTCACGGGCATCAGGTTGTCGGTCGTCTTGGCGGCCGCGCGCAGCTTCGACAGCGCGCCCTCGACAGCGGCTTCGTCCCGCTCGGCACGCCAGGTCCGCAGCGACTCGAGCGCGGCTGCCTCGGCCGCCGGGTCGACGGTCTGGATCGCGGTGTCCAGGTCCGCGGTCAGCGGGGACGGTTCGGTGCTCTCGAACTTGTTCACACCGACGACGACCTGCTCACCGGACTCGATCCGCTGCCGCCGTTCGGCGTGCGACGCGACGAGTGCCTGCTTCAGGTACCCGGTCTCGACGGCGGCGACCGCACCGCCCATCGCCTGCACCCGGTCGATCTCCTCGCGCGCGCCGTCGACCAGCGCCGACACCTTCGCCTCGATGACGTGCGAGCCGTCGAAGATGTCGTCGTACTCGAGCAGGTCGGACTCGTAGGCCAGCACCTGCTGCATCCGCAGCGACCACTGCTGGTCCCACGGGCGCGGCAGCCCGAGCGCCTCGTTCCAGGCCGGCAGCTGGACGGCGCGGGCCCGCGCGTTCTTCGACAGCGTCACGCCGAGCATCTCGAGCACGATCCGCTGCACGTTGTTCTCCGGCTGCGCCTCGGTCAGCCCGAGCGAGTTCACCTGGACGCCGTACCGCAGCCGGCGGGCCTTCGGGTCCGTGACGCCGTACCGCTGCAGGGTCAGCTCGTCCCAGAGCTGGACGAAGGCGCGCATCTTGCAGGTCTCCTCGATGAACCGCACGCCGGCGTTCACGAAGAACGAGATCCGCTGCACGACATCACCGAACCGCTCCGGCGGCACCTGGCCGCCGTCGCGGACCCGGTCGAGGACCGCGATCGCGGTGGACAGCGCGAAGGCGAGCTCCTGCACCGGCGTCGCGCCGGCCTCCTGCAGGTGGTAGCTGCAGATGTTGATCGGGTTCCACTTCGGCATGTCCGCGACCGTGTACGCGATCAGGTCGGTGGTCAGCCGCAGCGAGGCGTCCGGCGGGAACGCGTACGTGCCGCGGGACAGGTACTCCTTGACGATGTCGTTCTGCGTGGTGCCGGTCAGCTCGGCCGGCGACGCGCCCTGCTCCTGCGCGGCCACCTGATAGAGCGCGAGCAGCCACATCGCGGTCGCATTGATCGTCATCGAGGTGTTCATCTGCGCCAGCGGGATCTGGTCGAACAGCGCCCGGACGTCACCGAGATGCGCGACCGGTACGCCGACCTTCCCGACTTCGCCCTTCGCGAGCGGGTGATCCGCGTCGTACCCGGTCTGGGTGGGCAGGTCGAACGCGACCGACAGTCCGGTCTGGCCCTTCGCGAGGTTCCGGCGGAACAGCGCGTTGGACTCCGCCGCGGACGAGTGGCCCGCGTACGTCCGCATCACCCAGGGTCGATCCATGTCGGTCGCCATGTACCCGAGAGTAGGACTCTGTGCCCTTGTGAGTCCGCTCCTCGTGACTGGCGTCACCAGGGGTGTGGGTCACATTCAGGCGCTGATGGGTAGCGGGGTCCGTTCGACCTTGAGGACGCGGTGCAGGCGGGTGACCGCGAGGATCCGGATCACCGACGGCATCGGGTGCCAGAGGACGAGTTGGCGGCCGAGCAGCTGGGTGCGGCGATGGGTCGCGACCAGCAGGCCCAGACCGGTCGCATCGACCGCGTCGACCTCCTCCAGGTCGACGATCACGTCGCCGTCGCAGGTGTCGATCAGGTCGTTGAGAGTTTGACGGACGTCGCCGACCGAGCGCACGTCCAGGATTCCGGTCAGATGCACCACGTTGTCAGGCTCGAGCATGTGCGTGCCCTCCGCTCTTCCGGCGGCCCCCGAGGTTTCCATCGGCCGCGTGACAGCGCTTGTGTTCGTAAAGACTCCCCGGAGACATAGAAGGTTGCCAAGGCCTCACGATCTTTTGTTTCGCGCGACAATGGTGTCCGTGTTCGCCGAGCAGTACTTCCTCTTCCCGGTCGTGGCCCTCGCTCTGGCCGGTGTGATGGTCCTGCTCTGCCGCTGGGCGTTCTCGAAGGCGAAGGGCGGATCGCTGGTCCGCCGCGTCGACCACCGTCCGGCCGAGCGGGACGCCTTCGGCCTGCTCGTCGACATTCGCACCGTGCCGAACCACAACGACGCCCGCGTGCTGGTCAGCCGCCTGCGCACCTTCGGGATCAAGGCGACCGCGGCCCGCACCACCGAGGGCTGGACGGTGTACGTCTGGCCGCGGGACGAGGCCGCCGCCCGCGGCCTGCTCGACGCTCCCTGAGCGGCCGTGTCCACCTGAGAGCGATCTCAGGCGTCACTCCACCATGACGTCTGAAGCTGGGGTCGCGTTTCCGTACCAGAATCCACCATGGCGCGATGTCGCACCCGTCACCGACGACGCCCGCATGCTGGAGGCGTCGGTGCGCGAGCCGGAGCGGTTCGCGGTGATCTTCGACCGGTACTACGGCCAGGTGCACGCGTACGTCGCGCGCCGGCTGGGGACCGATGTGGCGGACGACCTGGCCGCCGAGACGTTCCTGATCGCGTTCCGCCGGCGGGAGCGGTTCGACCGGCGCAGCGGCGCGGTCCGGGCATGGCTGTACGGGATCGCGACCAACCTGATCCGGCGGCACCGGCGCGACGAGGTCCGGGCGTGGCGGGCCGCGGCGAAGCTGCCGGCGCCGCTGCCCGCGGGAGCACCCGACGACCGGGTGACGGCACTCGTGACGGCGCAGGGCGCGTCCCGTGAACTGGCCGCCGCGTTGGCGAGGTTGAACGCGAAGGACCGGGAGGTCCTGTTGCTCGTCGCGCTCGGGCAGCTGACGTACGACGAGGTCGCGGCCGCGCTGGGAATCGCCTACGGCACAGTGTGCTCGCGACTGTCACGGGCCCGCCGGACGGTACGGGCAGCAGTCACGAATCCTTCGGAGGACGCGTCGTGAACGAGTTCGACGTACTGCGGAAGGCGTTTCCGGAGCAAGAGCCGCCGACTCCCGAGGCGGCCCGGGACGCGCGTCGCCAGCTGCAGGAGCTGATGCGCAAGCCTCGCGTGTCCCTCGTCCGGACCGGCTGGCTCGGGACCGCCGTTACCGCAGCCACCGCACTGGTGGCCGTGGCAGGGCTCGGCGGCGCGTTGCTGGTCGGACGCGGCGACGACGGGACCATGCCGAGCGGGCCGACGACCACTACTGCGCCGCGGCTCGCCACTGCGGCCGAGGTTTTGATCGCTGTCGCCGTACGGCAGGAGAAGGACGAGAAGGTGTCCGGCACGTACTTCCGGGTGCGGAGTCTGCAGGTGACCACGGGCAAATACGCACGGCGGACCATCACCGAGAGCTGGATGCCGATGAAGCCGGGCGTCGCCTCCTGGTTCGGCTGGGTGAACCTGGGCGAGAAGACCGCGCCGGTGGTGAACAAGATGTCGTTCCGCGACGTGCCGCCGGGCTACTTCCTGGGTGAGAAACCGCTGAGCGCCAAGCAGATCGCTGCGCTGCCGACCGACCCCGCGGTGCTCCGCAAGGTCCTCGCCAAGACGGCGGGTCCGGATCTGAACGCGGTCGACCAGGACTACGCCGTGTTCGCCGCGGCCGGACGGTTGCTGTTCGAGATGCCGTCGCCGCCCAAGCTCCGGGGCGCTGCCCTGCGGGTGCTGGCCGCCCTGCCCGGGACGCGCATCCGGACCGGCATCAAGGACCCGATCGGCCGCACCGGCACCGAGGTCAGCATCACGGCCGTCAAGCCGAGCGGCACGCGGACCGGCCTGTTCTGGAGCGGAGCGACGTACATCATCGATCCGGTCACCGGGCGCCTGCTCAGCTCCACGATTCGCGGGCCGAAAACAGGGTCCACCGTCGTTCTCGAGTCCGGCTGGACCGACGACCAGCCGACCCCGCCCTCCACCGCTGTCCGGTAGCCGGTCTTTGGTGGGGGTCTAGGGTCGGGGTATGGGGACTCTGCTTGAGCTGGATCTGACCCGCGGTGTGCTCGAGACACCGCCCGCTTCCCCGGTGGCCGCGTTCCGGGCGCGGCACCTGCCGACACTGCGCGAGCTGGTGGGCGCGCTGCGGAAGGGGGCGCGTGACGACAGTGTGGTCGGGGTCGTGGCGCACCTCGGCGGACACCGGCTGTCGCTCGCGCAGGTGCAGGAGCTGCGTGAGGCGGTGGCCGACTTCCGTACGTCGGGCAAGCCGGCCGTCGCGTGGACCGAATCGTTCGGCGAGTCCGGTCAGGGCACTGTGCCGTACTACCTGGCGACCGCGTTCGACGAGATCTGGCTGCAGCCGTCCGGCGACCTGGCCGTCACCGGCGTCTCCGTGCAGGCCGTCTTCGTCCGCGGCGCGCTCGACAAGGCCGGCGTGATCCCGCAGTTCGGCAAGCGGCGTGAGTACAAGACCGCTGCCGACACGTTCACCGAGCGGGAGATGACCCCGCCGGCCCGCGAGATGGCGTCGCGGCTCGCGGAGTCGGCGTACGAGCAGATCGTCGAGGGCATCGCCGTACGGCGGCGTCTGGACACCGCACGCGTCCGGGAGCTCGTCGACAGCGCACCGCTGGCCGCACAGGCCGGCCTGGATGCCGGACTGATCGATCGGCTCGGCTACCGGTCGGACGTGTACGACGAGCTCGAGAAGACGCTTCAGTACGACAACCGGCTGCTGGCCGAGCGGTACATCCGGCGTGGTCCGCGGACCCTCGAAGACGTCCGGAAGGCGCTCCCCTGGCCGCAGAAGCCGCTGGTGGCGGTCGTCCGCGTGACAGGCGGCATCTCGGTCGGCCGCAACTCGAACAGCCCGCTCGGCGGCCCTGGCTCCGGCTCCGACACCATCGGCGCCGCGCTGCGCGCTGTCGCGGACAACGACCATGTGAAGGCGGTCGTCCTGCGAGTCGACAGCCCGGGCGGTTCGTATGTCGCCTCGGACGCGATCCGCAACGAGGTACTGCGGTTGCGCTCGACCGGACGCCCTGTGATCGCGTCGATGGGCGGAGTGGCAGCGTCCGGCGGGTACTTCGTCGCGATGCCGGCCGACGTGATTGTGGCCCAGCCGGGCACGATCACCGGGTCGATCGGCGTGCTGACCGGCAAGGGCGTCGTCCGCGACGCGCTGGGGCGGATCGGCATCTCGCGGGAGGCCGTGTCCGAGGGTGAGAACGCGCAGATGTACTCGGCCCAGGAAGAGTTCACCGACGAGCAGTGGGCGCGCCTGGAGGAGACGCTCGACCGGATCTACAAGGACTTCGTCGCCAAGGCCGCCCAGGACCGCGGGCTGCCCGAGGACCGGCTGGAGTCGCTGGCCCGCGGACGGGTCTGGACCGGTGCGGACGCGCACAGTCACAAGCTGGTCGACGAACTCGGCGGCTTCCAGCACGCGCTCACACTCGCCTGCAACCGGGCCGGTCTGGACCGCGAGGAGATCGCCGTGACGTCGGTCCCGCACCGCAACCTGCTGAGTCAGCTCAAGGCCCCGACGACGACCGATGATCTGGCGGTCAGTGCGGCGCCGTTGACGCTCGACGGCCTGACCACCGGCCTTTACAGCGCACTCGGGCTGCCGCCCGCCGGCGTACTGCGGATGCCGTTCAGTTGGGAGATCGGCTAGTCCCGTTCGCCGCCGGGGACCCAGAGGACGTCGCCGCCGGACGAGAGGTTGGCGACCCGGCCGAGGATGAAGAGCAGGTCGGACAGGCGGTTCAGATAGGTGATCGCGAGCAGGTTGATCGACGGGCCGTGGGTTTCGACGGCGGCCCAGCCGGCCCGCTCGGCGCGGCGGACCACCGCGCGCGCGACGTTCAGGTACGCGGCGCCCTCGGTGCCGCCGGGCAGGATGAACGAGCGGAGCTTGGTCAAACGACCGTTGTAGTCGTCGCACCAGGACTCCAGCCGGTCGACGTAGTCCTGGGTGATGCGCAGCGGCGGGTACTCCGGGTCGGGCGTGATCGGGTTGCACAGGTCCGCGCCGACGTCGAACAGGTCGTTCTGGATCCGGGTCAGCAGCACCACGATCGCGCTGTTCAGGTGCCCGGCCGCGATGGCCACCCCGATCGCGGAATTCGCCTCGTCGACCTCGCCGTACGCCGCCAGTCGCGGGTCCGTCTTCGAGGTCGTGGAGTTGTCGCCGAGACGGGTCTCGCCGGCGTCACCGGTGCGGGTGTAGATCCGCGTCAAGTTCACAGCCATGCCAGGACTCTACGCAAAGCCCGGCGAGGTCAAACGCTACAGTCGACCGGTGGAACGGTTTCGAATCGCGGGTGAGGCACGGCTCGAGGGCGCTGTCGAGGTGGCCGGGGCGAAGAACAGTGTGCTCAAGCTAATGGCGGCGGCGCTGCTGGCGGAAGGTACGACGACGCTGCGGCAGGTGCCGGGCATTCTCGACGTCACCTTCATGGCGCAACTGCTGGACACCCTCGGGTGCGAGGTGACGGTGGACGCCGAGCAACGGCTCGCGACGATCGCCGTACCGGGCACCATCGGGCACCAGTGCGACTACGACCTGGTCCGCAAGCTGCGCGCGTCGATCTCGGTCCTCGGCCCGCTGCTGGCCCGCTGCGGCCAGGCGGAGGTCGCGCTGCCGGGCGGCGACAACATCGGCTCCCGCGGCCTGAACATGCACGTCGCCGGCCTGGAGTCGATGGGCGCGAAGGTGCACATCGAGCACGGCTTCGTGATCGCCGAGGCTCCGCAGGGCCTGCACGGCGCCGAGGTCTGGCTGGACTTCCCGAGCGTCGGCGCCACCGAGACGATCATGATGGCCGCGGTGCTCGCGCGCGGGACGACGATCATCGAGAACGCCGCCCGCGAGCCGGAGATCCAGGACATCGCGGCGATGCTCGTCGAGATGGGCGCGCAGATCGACGGCGCCGGCTCGCCGCGGATCGAGATCACCGGCGTGGACGGGCTGCTGAACCCGGTCGAGCACGTGGTGGTGCCGGACCGGATCGTGTCCGGCAGCTGGGCGTTCGCGGCCGCGATCACCAAGGGTGACGTCACCGTCGCGAACGGGCACGCGGAGCACCTGGAGCTGCCGCTCGACAAGCTGCACAAGGCCGGCGCCGAGATCACCGTGCTGAACCCGGGTTTCCGGGTCCGGATGGACGACCGGCCGAAGCCGGTGGACGTGGTGACGCTCCCCTACCCCGGGTTCGCCACCGACCTGCAGGCGTTCGTGATCGCGCTGAACGCGATCAGCGACGGCGCCGCCATGGTCACCGAGAACCTGTTCGAGGGCCGGTTCACGTTCGCGCAGGAGCTGACCCGGCTGGGCGCCCAGATCCAGACCGACGGGCATCACGCCGTGGTCCGCGGCGTACCGCGGCTGTCGGGCGCGCCCGTGGTCGCCTCGGACATCCGCGCCGGGGCCGCGCTGGTGCTGGCCGGCCTCGCCGCCGAGGGCGAGACGCTGGTGTCCGCGGCCCACCACGTGCACCGCGGCTACACCGACTTCGCCGGCAACCTCCGCCGTCTCGGCGCCGACGTCGTCGTGGAACCTGACGACGCAGAGATGTACTGGAGCTGAGCCGCCGCCCCCTCGGCCATCTCAGGGGTCAACCCCTCAGCTGGCCGGTCGGCACCTGGCATGCCGGCGGGCAGACCGACCAGGTCAGGGGTTGACCCCTCGGATTGCCGCGGGCGGGTTAGGGTCTGACGCATGAGCGAGCGTGTGGTGCGGCCGGTCGGGCGGGGCTTCTTGTTCCTGGATTCGCATCCGGCTGGGTGTGCGCGGGTGGTACGGGACATGGCCGCGGAGGCCGGGCAGCGTGCGGCGGAGCGGCGTACGGCACTCGTGATCGGGTCCAGCTCGGGGTACGGACTCGCGACGACGATCGCCGGCCTGGCGCGCTACGGGATCGACGGCATCGGCATCTGCTTCGAGAAGGCCGCCACCGCCCGACGTACGGCGACCGCCGGCTGGTACCGCACCGCCGAGACCTCCGCGCTGGCCGCTCAGCTCGGCCGCTCGTGGACGTTCGTGAATGCGGACGCCTTCGCGGACACCACCAAGGACGAGGTCCTCGACCTGGTTGCCTCGCAGCTCGGCGGGATCGATCACCTGGTCTACAGCGTCGCCGCACCGCGTCGTACGGACCCGCGCACCGGCGAGACGTACCAGTCGGTGCTGAAGGCGATCGGCGCCGAGCACACCACGAAGAGCCTCGCGTTCGACGACGGTGCGCCGGTGCTGCAGGAGGTCGGGATCGAGGTCGCGACCGACGACGAGATCGCGCAGACCGTGAAGGTGATGGGCGGCGAAGACTGGGCCCGCTGGATCACTGCGCTGCGCGAACGCGACCTGCTCAAGCCCGGTTTCAACACCGTCGCCCTCACCTACATCGGCTCCGAGCTGACCGGCCGGCTGTATCGCCAGGGCTCGATCGGCGCGGCCAAGGCGGACCTGGAGCAGACCGCACTGAAGCTGGCTGCCGACGGCGTGACCGCGATGACATCGGTGAACGGCGCCGCCGTCACGCAGGCGTCGTCGGCGATCCCCGGCATCGGCCTGTACGTCAGCCTGCTGCACAAGGTGACCGGCCTGCAGACCCCCGTCGAGCAGTCGATCGCGCTCTGGGACCAGCTCACCGGCGAGACCCCGCTCGACCTGGACGACGAGGGCCGCATCCGCCTCGACCGCTGGGAACTCAACGACGAGGTCCAGTCCGCCGTCCGCACCCAATGGGAGTCCGTGACGCCCGACAACATCGCGTCGGTCGCGGACGCTGACTGGTTCCTCGCCGAAGTCCGCCGCCTGTACGGCTTCGACGTACCCGGCGTGGACTACGACGCCGAGACCGAGGTCGACGTGGAGTGGCCTACAACGGCTTGAACGACACCATTTCCAGGACGAGTTCGCCGGCCTCGTCGGAGGCGTTGAGGTCGACGGACGCGGTGATGCGCCAGTCGTGGTTGCCCTCCGGGTCGTCGATGATCTGCTGGACCTCCCAGTAGCCGGGGTGCTCCTCGACCAGGAACAGTGCGGGACCGCGGGCGGCCGGACCGGTGCCGACGACGTCGTGCTCGGCGTAGTACGCCGTACCGGCCTCGGCCCAGCGGCCCGCGTCCCAGCCGGCCTCGCTGTCGAGCTGACCGAGCTCGGCCCAGCGGTGCAGGGCGAGTAGCTCGACGCGACGGAACATCGCGTTGCGGACCAGGACCCGGAAAGCCCTGGTGTTCAAGGTGATCCGGCGCGGACCGGCCGGCGTCGGCTCGGCCGCCTCCTCCTCGGTGGGGTTGGTCAGCTCCTCCCACTCGTCGAGGAGGCTGGAGTCGGTCTGGCGGACCACTTCGCCGAGCCACTCGATCAGGTCGGCGAGGTCCTCGTTCACCTTGTCCGGCGGGACGGTCTGCCGCAGCGCCTTGTACGCGTCGCTGAGATAGCGCAGGACGATGCCTTCGGAGCGGGCCAGACCGTAGTACCCGATGAACTCGCCGAACGTCATCGCGCGCTCGAACATGTCCCGGACGACGGCCTTCGGCGACAGCCCGGTGTCCGCGATCCACGGGTGCGTCTGCCGGTACATCTCGAACGTTGCCTCGAGCAACTCCGCGAGCGGCTTCGGCCAGCTGACGTCCTCGAGCAGCTCCATCCGCTCGTCGTACTCGATGCCCTGGGCCTTCATCGCGTTCACCGCCTCGCCCCTGGCGTGGTGCTCCTGCGCCCAGAGCACGGCCCGCGGGTCCTCCAGCGTGGCCTCGATGATCGAGACCACGTCGAGGGCGTACGACGGGTCGGCCGGGTCCAGCAGGTCCAGCGCCGCCAGCGCGAACGTGGACAGCGGCTGGTTGAGGCTGAAGTCCTTCTGCAGGTCGACGGTCAGGCGGAGGATCCGGCCGTTCTCGTCCGGCTCGTCGAGGCGCTCCACCACGCCGGCGGTGACGAGCGTGCGGTAGATCTGGATCGCACGGCGGATCAGCCGGACCTGCGCCTTGGCGTCCTCGTGGTTGTCGCGGAGCAGCCGCCGCATGCTCTCGAACGCGTTGCCGTCGCGGGCGATGACGTTGAGCAGCATCGCGTGGCTGACCCGCATCCGCGACCGGAGCGCCTCGGGCTCGGCCGCGACCAGCCGGTCGAAGGTGTCCTCGCCCCAGGTGACGAAACCCTCCGGCGGCTTCTTCCGCTGCACCTTGCGCTGCTTCTTCGGGTCGTCACCGGCCTTCGCGAGGGCCTTGACGTTCTCGACGACGTGGTCCGGCGCCTGCACGACGACGGTGCCGGACGTGTCGTACCCGGCCCGGCCGGCGCGGCCCGCGATCTGGTGGAACTCGCGCGCCTTCAGGATCCGCTGGCGGCGGCCGTCGTACTTGCTGAGCGCGGTGAGGACGACGGTCCGGATCGGGACGTTGATGCCGACGCCGAGGGTGTCGGTGCCGCAGATGACCTTGAGCAGCCCGGCCTGCGCGAGCTGCTCGACGAGCCGGCGGTACTTCGGCAGCATGCCGGCGTGGTGGACGCCGATGCCATGCTTCACCAGCCGCTGCAGCGTCCGGCCGAAACCCTTGCTGAACCGGAAGTTCCCGATCAGCTCGTTGATCTTCTCCTTCTCCTCCTTCGAGGAGACGTTGATGCTCATCAGCGCCTGGGCGCGTTCGAGGGCGGCCGCCTGGGTGAAGTGCACGACGTACACCGGGGCCTGGTGGGTGGTGAGCAGCTCTTCGAGAGTCTCGTGCAGCGCGGTGGTGACGTACTTGTAGATGAGCGGGACCGGACGCTCGCCGGACGCGACGATCGCGGTCGGGCGGGCGGTGCGGCGGGAGAGGTCGATCTTGAAACGCTCGACGTCGCCGAGGGTCGCGGACATCAGGACGAACTGCGCCTTCGGCAGTTCGAGCAGCGGCACCTGCCAGGCCCAGCCGCGATCCGGCTCGGAGTAGAAGTGGAACTCGTCCATCACCACCTGGCCGACGTCCGCGTCCGCCCCTTCGCGCAGGGCGATGTTCGCCAGCACCTCCGCCGTACAGCAGATGATCGGAGCGCCGGCGTTGACGGCGGCGTCACCGGTCAGCATGCCGACCTTGTCCGCCCCGAACACGTCACACAGCGCGAAGAACTTCTCCGACACCAGCGCCTTGATCGGCGCGGTGTAGAACGTCCGCTGCCCGTTGGCCAGCGCGGCGAAGTGCGCGCCGGTCGCCACCAGGCTCTTCCCGGACCCGGTCGGCGTCGACAGGATCACGTTCGACCCCGTCATCACCTCGATCAGCGCCTCTTCCTGCGCCGGGTACAACGAGATCCCCTGCTCGGTCACCCAGCGCGCGAACGCGTCATACAGGTCGTCAGGCTCGGTCGTCCCCGGAACGTTCTCGGTCAGCGTCATCACCGACCATTGTCCCCGAACGGACAATCCACCATCGCCGCCGGGTCCGGCGCACCCATCCGGTAGCTCGCCTGCCGCCGCCGGGTCGATGCGGTGGCATCGCGTGCAACGTCGACAGGAGTCATCCGCCAACCACGCCGCGACCGGAGACGCGCCAGGCGCACCAAGGGCGGAGGTGGACGAAGACATCCTGTCGAGATTGCACAACTACCGTTCGGCTCGGTTTGGGGACCGTTCGGCGATGGAATCAGTGCAAACGATTGCAAGCATTTCTATTCGAGGGTGACTTGATGGGCATGACTTCTACTTCGTGGCGCCGGATGGGCGCGAGTTTGCTGGTGGCGGCGGTGGGTGCGGCGGGGCTGGTGGCGGCCGGGCCGGACGATCAGGGGACGACGGGAGGTGGTGGCGCGCTGGTGACGACCTGGGGTGCGGCGGACGACATCGCCGGCGGGACGTTGAGCGACATGACGGTGCGGAACGTGCTGCGGACGTCCGTCGGCGGGGAGGACCTGCGGATCCGGATCTCCAACGCGAACGGGGACCAGCCGCTGGTGTCGGACTCGGTGTACGTCGGGCGGCAGGACAGCGGCGCGAGCGTGGTGCCCGGGACGAGCCGGCGCCTGACGTTCGGCGGCAGCACGACGGTGACGATCCCGCCGGGCGCGATGGCGATCAGCGATCCGCTGCCGGGCGCGGTGCCGGCGCTGACCAAGCTGACGGTCAGCCTGCACGTGGTCGGGACGACGGGTGTGATCACCGCGCACAACCGGGCGATGCAGCACAGCTACAAGTCGACGTCCGGCGATCACGCGGCCGAGGAGTCGAGTACGGCGTACCAGACGGAGTCGTCGGCCTGGTTCTTCCTGAACGCCGCGATCGTCGAGGCGCCGCGGCCGGTCGAGACGGTCGCGACGCTCGGCGACTCGATCACGTCGTCGGTCGGTTCGACGATCGACACCGACCGGCGATGGCCGGACGTCCTCGCCGCCCGGTACGCGCAGCTGCCCGAACCGCGGCGGCTCGCGATCTCGAACGAGGGCATCTCGGGCAACCGGGTGCTCGGCGGGGTCGCGAAGGCGGGCAGCGCCGGGGCGAGTGCGCTGGCCCGGCTGGACAAGGACGTGCTGACGAAGCCCGGCGTACGGACGGTGCTGGTGCTGGAGGGGATCAACGACATCTACGCAGGGGCGACGACCGAACAGCTGATCGCCGGGTACCGGCAGCTGATCGCGCGGGTGCACGGGTCCGGCCGGTGCATCGTGGGCGGGACGCTGACGCCGATGGGCAGCTCGTTCGTCTACACGCCGGAGAAGGAGGCGATCCGGCAGGCGGTCAACACGTTCGTCCGCAGCAGCGGTGAGTTCGACGGGGTGGCCGACTTCGATGCCGCCACCCGCGACCCCGCCGACCCGTCGCGCCTCGCGGCGGCGTACGACGGCGGCGACGGCCTGCACCCCAACGACGCGGGAAGTGCGGCCATGGGCAACGCTCCCAACCTCGACTCGCTCCGCTGTCAGTAGTGGGAACCGGGTGCACCACCGCGCGGGCGGTGCACCCGGACTCCTTACTTCTCGCCCTTGATGGCGAGGGCTTGTTCCAGTTCGTCGCGGATGGCGTCGGCTCCGGACTTGCGGTAGTTGGTGACGGCTTCGTCCCAGGCGGAGAGGTCGGCGCGGCCGAGTTGGATGTCCTTGGTGAGGGCGTCCATGCGGGTGTCGAGGACCTTGCCCTTGGTGGACTGGGTGGGTGAGTAGAGGCCGTACGCCGGCGGCAGGATCGCTGTCGGGAGGACGGCTTTCAGATGGTTGTACGCCATGTCGACGGCCTCGGGATGCCCGGGGAAGTACGCGGGGTACGGACCGTCGGCCAGGTACTGGACCGGGAACTCGCCGAGGCACACCTCGCTCCCGCCGTCCTTGGTCAGCTGCGGATCGGTCCCGTTCAGCGTGTAGTGCCGCCCGGGCAGGCCGAACTTGCGGAACAGGTACTCCTCGGTCCCGAACGGCGCCGCGAACCAGTTCAGGATCCGCAGCAGCGCCTTCGTCCGCTCCGGCGAGCTCGGCCGGATCGCGGCGATCGAGTTGTTCGGCGAGCCGAGCAGCACCCGTCCGACCTGCCCGTCGTCGGAGCGCGGCACCGGGATCGCGATGCTGAAGTTCTTGTTCGTCGCGCGCCGGTAGAAGCTCTGGATCGACGAGTACGTGTCCTGCGTCATCACCGCGGAGCCCTGTGTGAACCAGACCTTCTGGTTGTTCTTCGCGACCCCGTCCGGATGGATCAGGCCGTCCTTCACCATCTGCCGGGTGATCGCCAGCATCTCCTTGTGCTCCGGCAGCTCTCGGCTGTGCACGAGCTTCCCGTCGCGCACCTCCCATCCGTTCGGCAACCGAAGCATCGCGCTGACCGCCGCCGTCGGCGGTACGGCGAAACCCCACCGGTTCTTCTTGCCGTCGGTGACGGCCTTCGCCACCTTCACCAGCTCGTCGACGGTCGGCGACCCGATCTCGACGCCGAACTGGTCGAGCAGGTCCTGCCGGACCAGCAGGGTGTTCGTCGACATCACGCCGCGCTGGATCGGCACCGCCCGGATACCGCCCGAGAAAACACAGCCCCGCCACGACGCTTGCGGCGCGTTCGCCAGGAACGGGTACTCGAGGATCGCGTCCCCGGACAGGTACTCGGTCAGGTCCTGCGCCCGCGCCTCCAGGAACTGCGGCAGGTATGCGAAGCCGCCGTCCACGTTGAACAGGTCGCCCAGCGTGTCACCGGCCACCGCGGTGGCGAACTTGTTCGGGTAGTCGGCCGCCGCCGTGATGGTCAGTTCCAGCGGCGAACCGAGCCGCCGGTTCAGTTCCTGCCAGTACGGGTTGCGGTCGGCCGTCGGCGGGATCGGGTTCGACGTCAGCGTCGAGCCCACGACGTCGCTCCCGTCCCCCGGCGTACCGCTGGTCACCTTCGTCGGGTTCGCCGGGAAGCGGTAGAAGCAGTCCGGCATCAGCGGGTGACTGCGCGGCAGATCCGGCTTGGGGCCGTCGAAGCGTTTGTACGTCGGGAGCGCGACCGGCTTGTTCAGCGCCGCGATGTCGGTGGACCGGGTCACCGTCGAGCACCCGGTCACGCCGACCGCCGCGGCGGCCAGCGATCCGCCGAGGAACGTCCTTCTGCTGAACGTCATCCCTTCACCGCCCCGGTCAGCATGCCCTTGGCGAAGTGCCGTTGCAGGAACGGGTACACGATCAGGATCGGCACCAGCGACACCACGAGGATCGCCATCTGGATCGACTCCTGCGGCGGCAGCTGGTCGGCCGCCGCGCCGCCGAGGTCACCGCTGCTCAGCTCGGTGTTGTTGACGACGTACGTGCGCAGGACCAGCTGCAACGGCCATTTCGCGGTGTCGTTGATGTAGAGCATCGCGTTGAAGAACGCGTTCCAGTAGCCGACCGCGTAGAACAGCCCGACCACCGCCAGCACGGCCCGGGACAGCGGGAGCACGATCGACCAGAAGATCCGGAAGTCGCCGGCGCCGTCGATCCGGGCCGAGTCGAGCACCGAGTCCGGGATGCCCATGAAGAACGAGCGCAGCACGATCACGTTGAAGCCGCTGATCGCCGTCGGCAGGATCAGCGCCAGCAACGAGTCGAGCAGCCCGAACTCCTTCACCACCAGGTAGTTCGGGATCAGGCCCGGGCTGAACAGCAGGCTGAACAGCACGATCATCAGGATCGGCTTCTGCCCGAACGAGCCCGGCCGGCTGAGCGAGTACGCCAGCATCGTGGACCCGGCCAGGCTGATCAGCGTGCCGCCGGTGGCGATGACCACGCTGACCAGCAAGGCCCGCTGGACGACCCCGCCGTTGAAGATCGATCTGTACGCGTCCAGGTTGAGGCCGTCCGGCCAGAGCACGAACCCGCCGGAGTTCGTGACGTGTTCCTGGCTGGCGATGCTGGTCGCGATCACACCGATGAACGGGATGATGACGACCGCGCAGCAGATCAGCAGCACGACGCCCTTCACCGCCCGTGTGGGCGCGCCGGGACCGTCGTCGATCCCCTTCGTCTGTACGAGACTCATTTCTTGTACACCCCCGCTTCGCCGAAGATGTGGGCGATCTTGTTGGCGCCGATCACCAGGGCGACGCCGACCAGGCCCTTCACGAGTCCGACCGCGGCGGAGACGCCCCATTGGCCGGCCAGGACGCCGTTGTTGTAGACGTAGGTGTCGAGGACCTCGCTCGCCGGTCTCCCGACCAGGTTCTGCTGCAGGATGATCTGCTCGAAGCCGACGGTCAGCGAGTCGCCGAGCCGCAGGATCAGCAGCAGGATGATCAGACCGCGGATCCCGGGCACCGTGACGTGCCACAGCTGCCGCCAGCGGGAGGCGCCGTCGACACGGGCCGCCTCGTACAACCCGGGATCGATCTGGGTCAGCGCGGCCAGGAACAGGATCGTCCCCCAGCCGGTGTCCTTCCAGATCACCTGGCTCGTGAGCAGCGCGATGAAGCCGTCCGGGTTGCCGAGGAAGTCGATCGTGCCCAGCCCGTGCTCGCGGAGGAAGTTGTTGATCAGCCCGCTGCCGCCGAGAATCTGCTGGAAGATCGCGATCACGATCACCCAGGACAGGAAGTGCGGCAGGTACAGGACCGACTGCACGACCCGCTTGATCCGCTCGGACAGCAGGCTGTTCAGCAGCAGCGCCAGCGCGATCGGCGCCGGGAACACGAAGATCACCTGGACGAGCGTGATCAGCAGCGTGTTCTTGAGCGCGTTCAGGAACTCCGGGTCGCCGTTGAAGATCACCGCGAAGTTGTCCAGCCCGACCCACGCGCTGCGGCCGAGCGGCACGAACGGCAGGTACTCCTGGAACGCGATCAGGTTCCCGAGCAGGGGCAGGTAATGGAACACCAGCAGCAGCGCCAGCCCGGGCAGGGCCATCAGCAGCAGGATCTTGTCCCGGCGGGCCCGCGCCCACCAGGACAGCGGTTTGCCGCTCGCGCTGAGCCGGGGCGGTGCGGACCTACTGTCCGTAGCCGCGCCCGGCGGTCCGGAGCCGGTCGGTTCGCCGGCCGTGGTCTGCCGGCTGGGGATTCGGTCTGTTTGAGCCACGCGACACTCCCAGGGTCGTCGCCCCCCACGGTGGAGAGCGCTTTCCGTTCTCCTGTGTTCGACTGTGTCGCGTCTTGGGGAGTCGCGCAGCTTCGGTCGGAGTGTCTGGCCGAAACCGGCTCAGCCCCGGTGGTGCCAGCGGGTCTCGGCGGCGCCGCGGCGGGCGAGGTGTTCGAGGTGGGCGCGGGCCATCCGCACGGTCTGCAGGTTGATACCGCCGTACGCCCCCAGCTCGGTACCGATGGCTTCGGCCAGGTTACGGACAGTCAGCGAACCCTTGTTCCTGAGCAGCTGGGCGGTGAGTCCGTCGACGCCGGCGACCCACTCGAGGCTCTCCTCGATGAGCTTCCGGCCGGCGGTCGCGTCCATCGCGTCGCCGTGCGACGGTACGAGCACGTCGAAGTCGAGCTCCAGGAGCCGGGTCAGCCCGTTCGTGTAACGCGTGACGTCGGTGTAGAGCGGCGCCAGCCAGACCGAGCTGTCGAGGTACGGCCGGCCGCGACCCTGCACGTCGTCGAAGGTGAACAGGGTCCGCGAGGTCTCGTCGAGTACGGCGATGTGCCCGGGACTGTGGCCGCTGGTCGTGATCACTTGCAGCGGCCGCTCACCCGGCAGGCGATCGCCGTCGCGCAGCAGGAGGTCGATCCGGACCCGGTCGTCCAGCATCTCCAGCAGTTCGGTCCGCTCGGCCTCCGAGAGGTCCAGCGTGTCCGGATCCGAACCCCACAGCTCGGTCAGCAACCGCTCGTTGTCCTCCAGCCACCCGGCCTCCAGCGCGGGCGCCGCGAGTCGGGCGCCGCTGTGCTTGCGCAGCACGGCGTTGCCGCCCATATGATCGGGGTGCGCGTGGCTGTTGACGACCAGGGTGAGGTCCGACAACCCGAGGCCCAGGCCCGCGAGCTCGGGCGCCGTCGTCGACTCGGGAGTCGACGCGATACCCGCATCCAGCAGCACCAGCTCGGAGCCGGCGTCGATCACGTGCAGCCACAGCGGCAGTCCGCACACATGCGGGTAGTCGGTCGCCAATCGGTGGATCCCCGGTGCGATCTCGGTAGGCATGTCTCACCGTCCCTTGAAGATTCCGGTCCGCCGTTCCGCGAACGCCGCTCGCCCTTCAGCGGCGTCGTGGGTGCCGAGGGCAACCGCCTGCAGCTCGCGCTCGTACTGGATGGCGGCCTCCAGCCCCATCGACCAGGCCGCACGCAGGTTCGCCTTCGCCGCGGCGGCCGCGACCGGCGGGCGGGCGGCGATCCGGTGCGCCAGCTCGGTGGCTGTCGGCAACAGGTCGTCCGGGGCCACGATCTTGCTGACCAGGCCGATCCGCAGCGCCTCGATGGCGTCGATCGGATCGCCGGTGAGCAGCAGCGTCGCCGCGTCACTCGCCGGCACCGAGGCGGCGAGCAGCGCCGTCACTCCCCCGCCGCCGATCCAGCCGAGCTTGATCTCGGCCGCCGCGAAGCTCGCGGTCGACGAGGCCAGCCGGATGTCGCACGACAGCGCGAGCTCCAGGCCGCCGCCGTACGCGTACCCGTTGACCGCCGCGATCACCGGCGTCCGCAACGAGCGCAGCGCGTCGCAGTAGTCGCGCCGGTTCCGGAAGTGCCACGGGCCGTCGTACCGGTCGAGCTCGCCGATGTCGCTGCCGACCGAGAAGGCCCGCTCGCCCGCGCCGGTCACCACGACCGCACGGATCGACGGGTCCTCGTCGATGCGCGGGATGAGCTCGAGCAGCTCGGCGCTCATCGATCGGGTGGCCGCGTTCAGCTTCGCGGGCCGGTCGAGCGTGAGCACGCCGACGTACCCGTCCTGGTCGAAGCGGATCCGGCCGCCGTCCCCCGAGCCGCTAGCCATTGCGCACCTTCTTGAAGTCGTCCTCGATCCGGTCCACCGCGGCGCTCAGATCGTCGTCGTTGCCGAGCAGCTCCCGCACCCGCTCGGACAGCTCGTCCTGGAACCCGATCCAGCCGTCGAACCGCGGCCGGACGTACGACGTCCGCACGGTCTCGAGCGTGGCGGAGTAGTGCCCGTTCCACGCCTGGTCCACCTCCGGCGACTCCCACACGGCGGTAGTCGCCGACTGTCCACCCACCGCGGACAGCTCCAGCTGCGTCTGTACGTCGAGCAGACCGCGAACGTACTTCGTCACGGCAAGCACCTTCGAGTACGCCCGCGGCGTCACCGCCAGACCGGTCCCACCGAGCGTGCCGTTCCCCGACGAGTCCTGATCGAACAGCCGAGGCGCAGCCGACCAGGCGAGCGTGTGTCCGTAGTAGGCATAGCTGTAAACCAGCGGACAGCACTCAGCCTCCCCAGCCACCAGCAACTCGTGAATGCCGATCGGGTCCAGGTCGGCCGCACTCTGATCACTGCGTCGCCACACCGCACGCAACAACTCCAAAGCCGCAACGCCACGTTGCCTGTCCAGCAGCGTGTGTCCACTGCGGTCTCCTGCAAGACCCAGCAGCATCAACCCCGCATGTGGGCCTGCGACGCACAGAACGACACCGGACAGCCGCAGTACGTCGGACCAGGCTGCAGGCGGGGTAGCGAGGTCCGGCCGGTACACGCACGTTTGGGTCGCAGCATCCAACGGCAACGCCCACCCATGCCCCTCCAGCTGATAACTCGACCACGTCGGCGGCACGGCCCGCGACTCCCACAACGCCAGGTCGTCGGGCGAGAACACGTCCTCCACCGGCAGTACGGCGCCTGCCTCGATCGCCGCGCCCAGTCCCGGGTGGTCGATCACCAGCAGGTCGTACTGCCCGGCCAGCTCCACCAACGGTGTCGACTCGAACCCGGACAGCGGCTGCCGGTCCCACTCGACCTGGACCTCCGGGTGTGAGAACACCTTCAGCGGCCGATAGCCCCTCGGGTGGTCCCAGGTCAGTCCGCGCAACACCACCGTCACGGCGCGACCACCGCGCCCGACTCCAGTAACGCCTGGCGCCTCGCCGGTGAGACGCCGAGCTCCGACAACAGCTCGTCGGTGTGCTCACCGACCAGCGGAGCGGGCCGGTGTACCTCGGCAGGTGTCCGGCTGAAGCGGTACGGGAATCCCGGTGTCGTCACGGTGCCCTCGGTCGGGTGCTCGTACGTCACGAACGACTCGTTGTGCAGCACCTGCGGGTCCGTGCGCAGGTCGTCGTACGACAGCACCGGACCGCACCACACGCCACGCTCACGAAGCTTGAGCATCCAGTGCTCGGTGGACTCCCGTCGCAGTGCCGTCGACACCGCGGCAGCGATCTCGTCGCGGCGGGCGAACCCGTCGCGCTCCGCGTCCAGTCCGGCCAGCTGTGGCGCGTCCAGCACCTCCGCCAGCACCGGCAGGTTCGCGAACGCCAACGAGATGTAGCCGTCGGCAGTCGTGAAGATCCCGTACGGCGCACGAATGTAGCTGTGCGCGTGGACCTCCTCGGAGCGCGTCTGCGGTACGCCGCCGACGGTGTGCACCGACAGCTCCTGCATCTGCAGGGCGATCACCGCGTCCAGCATGTTCACCTGGACGAGCTGCCCCTCGCCGGTACGCTCCCGATGCAGCAGCGCGGCCAGCACGCCTTCGAACGCGCTGTACGCCGTGACCGCGTCGGCCAGGAAGTACGGCGCCGCGACGGGCGGCTCGTCAGGGCGGCCGGCGCTGAACAGCGCACCGCTCATCGCTTGCACCAGCAGGTCCTGTCCGGGCCACTCGGCGTACGGCCCGCTCTCGCCGTACCCGGAGATCGAGACGTAGACCAGTGAGGGCTTCAGTGCCCGCAGCGTGTCGTAGTCGACGCCGAGACGGGCTGCTACGCCGGGCCGGTAGTTCTGGAGGAACACGTCCGACGTGCGCACCAAGTCGTACAGGAGCTCGCGGCCCTCTTCCGACTTGAGGTCGACGGCCAGACTGCGCTTGTTGCGGTTCAGCGACAGGAAAGACGCGTTGACCTCGTTGCCCGCGGCGCCGCCGGCGGACGTGTGCCGCTGCCATTCGCCGGTCACCGGCTCGACCTTGACCACGTCCGCGCCGAGGTCGCCGAGCCGCATCGCCGCCAGCGGGCCGGCCATCGCCACCGACAGGTCGAGAACCCGGTAACCGCCCAGGATGTTCATTGCGCCGTCCATCCCGCGTCGACCGGCAGGACCGCGCCGGTGACGAACGAGGCGTCGTCGCTGGCCAGGAACGCGATCGCGGCCGCCACTTCGGCCGGCTGCCCGATCCGGCCGAGCGCGTGGTGGCGGTCGACCATGGCCCGCATGGCGCCCGGGTCGTCCTCGCCGCCGACCTTGCCGTTGCGGATCAGCGGGGTGTCGATGAGGCCAGGCGCCACGCAGTTCGCGCGGACGCCGGCGCGACCGTGGTCGAGGGCCATCGCGCGGGTCAGGTTCTCGACGCCGGCCTTCGCCGCGCAGTACGCCGACCTGTTCCGCTCGCCGACCGTGCCGATCGCGGACGAGATCGTCACGATCGCCCCGCCGCCCTGCGCGATGAACCGCGGCAGGACGGCCCGGCACGAGTTGTAGACGCCGGTCAGGTCGACGTCGAGAATCGTCCGCCACTCGTCCGGGGAGGTGTTCGGCACGGTGTCGCAGACATCCACACCAGCAGCACTCACCAACACATCAACCCGCTCGAGCCCCGAGACCACCTCCACCGTCCGCTCGAGATCCGTCACATCGAGCTCGAACGCCTGCGCACCGATGTCGGCGGCCAGTTCCTGGGCGGCCGCGCGGTTGCGGTCGCAGATGATCACCTCGCCGCCCTCGGCGACGATGCGGTGGGCGGTGGCCGCGCCGATCCCGGAGGCTGCTCCGGTGATCAGCGCGACCTTGCCCTTGAACCTTTCGGTATCCATGAACTCTCTAGGGCTTCTCGTAGGGGAAGGACGGCAGCACGCCGATCTGGTCGTACTGCATCTTGGAGTCGTCGAAGCCGGCCTCCCAGCTGACGTTCGCGAACGTGTCGCACGGTCCGGCGGACGGCCCGTGGTACGGGTCGCTCTCGGTGTCGGTGACCTTGATGTCGGAGAACGCGAACCCGCAGCCGCCGAAGTCCATGTGTACGCCGTACGGCTTGGCGTCCGGCATCGACGGATCCGCGTTCGCGTCGTCGATGACCAGCTGGGAGACGGAGGCGTCCGGCGTGTACGGCGGCTCGTTGCGGACGCCGTACGCGTAGAACGGACCGGTGTCGCCGCTGTCCTGCGCGAGGTGCGAGAGCCGGACGAACTTGACGGTGTTGCCGCCGGTGTAGTTGTCCGCGTTCGGGATCTCCGGCCGGGACTCGATGCTGATGCCGTACCGGGCGCCGTGCTCGACGACGGTGTGGCTCACCTCGTTGCCGCCGCTGTTCATGATCTCGACGCCGGCCGAGTCACCGGGAACCAGCTCGCCGATGTGGTGGATGTAGTTGTTGGTGAACGTGTTGCCATGGGCAACGTCACCTTCGCCTGGCCAGCCGCCCTCGATCTTGATGCCGTCGTTGCCGAGGTGCTCGAGCAGGCTGTCCGAGACCGTGGTCCGCTCGTTCGCGAACAGCAGCTCGATCGCGGTGAACCCGATCTGCTGGATGTGCAGCCTGGTGAGCTTCACGCCTCGGGTGTTCGTGAGCGTGATCGCGCCCCACCGGTTCCGCGGCAGTTCGATCTGGGTGTCGTACTTCGGGTACTTGTGCTTGACCCCGGAGTCACCCGTCCCGTTCCAGCCGTACCGGTACCAGTCCATGAAGTCGGTGTGCTGAATGGTCAGACCGTCGAGTGTCAGGTTCTCCACCCGCCGATTCGGCGACGCGCCCTCGAGTGAGAACACCTGGGTCTGCGTCGGCCGGTAGACCTTGACGCCGTCCATCGTCCCGCCGGCGGGCTTGTAGTACAGCGTCTTCGCCGGGTAGTCCAAGTAGTACTCACCGGCCTGGTCGAGCAGGCTCAGCGAGTTCTGCACGAAGTACCGCGAGCCACCGCCGGAGTTGATGAAGCCGTAGCGCGCCGGGTAGACCAGCGTGGTCCGCTTCTTGGTGAAGTTGATGTCGAGCATCGGGATGGTGTCGGTGAACCACGACCACGAGCCGCCCGACCACACCGTCACCTGCGCCGGCCACGACGTACCGAGCCGCAGGTCCCATGACGGGTCGATGTCGCCGCTGTTGAACCCGAGCTGGTCGCGGACCGCTTCCTTGGTCGGGTCGAACAGGATGGACCGCAGGTACGGCGCCCACTTGTCGTCGGCCGCCCGGTTCGGGTACCGGGCGGTCGTCGCGCGCTTGCCCTCGGCGTACAGGCTGTAGAACGGCTGGCTGATGTCCACCGGCGCCTTGAAGATGCCGTCCTTGTACGGCGTCCACCCGGTCACCTCCCGCCCGGCCTCGAAGACCGCCTTGCCCGGACCGTCCGCGCTCCGGTAGGTCACCCCGGAGTCGCGGTCGTCGAAGGTGATCGTCTTGTCGACCTGGTACATCCCGGCCTTCAGGTTCACCACCGGCGTGCACTCGGCGTGCGCCGTGATCCGCAACGCGTCCCGCGCGTGCTCCACGGTCTTCCACGGCTTCCGCTCGGTCCCCGGGCCCTGGTCGTTGCCGTCCGGCGACACCCATTTGGAGCCACAGTCCTGCGTCGGCGCCGCGGTTCCCACCGCGGAGCCTGCGCCGACCACAGCCAGCGCAGCACCCACGACTACTCCCACGAGCAGTTTCATCGCGAGCTCACCGCCCCGCGACGTCGTACGGGAAGGACGGCAGTACGCCGATCTTGTCGTACTCCATCTTCGACGCGTCGAAGCCGGTCACCCAGTTGGCGTTCGTCACCTCGTTGCACTTGTACGACTGGTACTTGTCGTCGGTGACGGTACCGACCTCGACGTTGCTGAAGGCGAACCCACAGCCGCCGGCGTCCATGTGAACGCCGCGCGTTCCGCCCGCGTCGGGCATCGACGGGTCCGGGATCACGTCCCCGACGACCAGCTGGTCGACCGTGTTCTGGACCGGGTGCGGCTCCTGGTTGTCGACGCCGTAGGTGTAGAACGCGCCCATGTCGCCGCTGTCCAGGCCGAGCTGCTCCAACCGGATGTACTTGAAGCTGTTGCCGGACGCGTACTGGTCGCCGTCCTTCACCTCGGGCCGGGACTCCAGGCTGATGCCGTAGCGCGCACCGTGCTTGACCTCGATGTTCGAGATCGTGTTGTTGCCGGTGTCCATCAGCTCGACGCCGGCCGAGTCGCCGGGGACCAGCTCGCCGATGTGGTCGATGAACACGTTCGAGATCGTGTGGTGGTTGCTCAGGTCGCCTTCACCCGGCCAGCCGCCCTCGACCTTGATGCCGTCGGCGCCGATGTTCTCCAGCAGGCTGTCGGTGATTCTGGTGTGGTCGTTGGCGAACAGCAGATAGATACCGGTGAAGCCGGTGTCGGACAGGTGCAGCCGGCTCAGGTCGATGTTGCTCGTGTTCGTCAGCGTGATCGCACCGAACCGGTTCCGCGGCATCTCGATCTGCCGGTCGTACTCCGGGTACTTGTGCTCCACGCCGGCGTCGCCACCGGCCACCCAGCCGTTGCGGTACCAGCTGACGAAGTCGGAGTACTGCACGCCCAGCCCGTCGAACGTGACGTCGTGCAGCCGGTCCTGCGGCGACTTGCCGGCCAGGTTGAGCACGGTCTTCACCGTCGGCCGCAGCACCTTGACGCCGTCCATGGTGCCGGCGCGCGGCTTGTAATAGACCTCACCGGCCTTGTTGTCGACGTAGTACTCCCCCGCCTGGTCCAGGAAGCTCAGCGAGTTCTGGAAGAAGTAGCGGGAGCCGCCGCGGCTGTTGACCATCGCGTAGCGCGTCCAGTACTTCAGCGTGGTCTGGGTCTTCTTGAAGTTGGTGTCCAGCAGCGGGATGGTGTCGGTGAACCAGGACCAGGAGCCACCGGACCAGATCGTCACCGACGCCTGGCTCATGTCCCAGCTGGGGTCCCAGTCACCAGGCTTGCCCCACAGCCAGTTGTGGACGTCCATCTTGTCCTCTTCGTAGAGGATCGACGTCATGTACGGCGACCAGGTGTCGTCGCTGCCCCGGTTCGGGTAGCGGGCGTTGGTCGCGCGCTTGCCGTCCTCGAAGAGCGTGTAGAACGGCTTGGACGCGTCGAACTTGGCCTTGTAGATGCCGTTCTGCGTCGGGGTCCAGCCGGTGATCTCCTCGGCGCCTTGCAGCTGCGCCTTTCCGGGGCCGTCGACGCTGCGGTACACGACGCGGTGGCCGTTCTTCCCGGAGTCCTGCTCGTTCAGGTCGATGGTGGACGCGACCGGGTAGTCGCCGGCCTTCAGGTTGACCGTGATGTCGCAGTTCATCCGGTCGTTGAGGTGCTTGTTCCGGATCTCGTCACGGGCCCGGGTGACCGTCTTCCACGGTTCCTTCTCGGTGCCCTTGGCGGCGTCGTCGCCGTTCGGCGCGACCCAGAAGGTGTTGCAGTCGACGGCACCGGCGGGCTGGGCGTTGAATTGGATGGCGGCGACCGTCACCAGGGCAGCCGCGACCACCCCGGCGCCGACGCTGAGCGTCGTACGCCTGGTTCTCTTGGACATTTTGGGCGGGGTCCTCTCGGGGGTCAGTGATTCCCGTTCTGGCTGCGCCAGTGCTCGTACTCGAGCCGGGTCTTCTCGTTCAGGGGGTAGTAGTCACGCAGCGGGGCGCCCTCGTCGATGCGGCGCCGGCTGAACTTCTCCCACTCGTCGTGCTCGGCGGCCGCCGCGATGACGGACTCGGCACGCCGGCGGGGGACGACGACCGCACCGTCGTCGTCGGCGAGCACCAGGTCCCCCGGCAGCGTGAGGACGCCGCCGACCGCCACCGGGACGTTGTACGCCCACGGGAACAGTTCGGACTGGGACGCGTAGTGCGGGGTGGCTCCGGTGGACCAGATCGGGACGTCGAGCTGCGACACCCGCGGTACGTCGCGGATCCGGCCGTCGACGACGATGCCGGCTCCGCCGCGGAGCTTGAAGTAGCGGACCAGCATGTCGCCGAAGCAGCCCGTGGTGTGGCTGCCGTACGCCTGGACCACCAGGACGTCGCCGGGCTGGATCTCGTCGAGCACGGCCCACAGCGCCGTACTGCGCTCGATGTACTCCTGCGTCTGCCCGTCGGCGATGTCCTCACGCTGCGGCATGAACTGCAGGGTCAGCGCGCGGCCGACCACCTTCTTGCCGGGAAACATGCTGGTCGGACCGTCGACGAAGGTCCGGCGGATGCCCTGGTTGTGCAACCGGGCGCAGGCGGTGGCCGACCCGATCTCGGACAGCCGCGCGACCAGGTCGGGATCCGGCGCCGGCGGGGTGTCGCCGCGCACCGGCAGATCCCAGACCGGCGTCACCGGAGCTTGTTCCGTGCTGCTCATATGTCTCCTCGGTACTCGATCAGTCAAGCGCCAGATGTGCGGCGCGGTAGGTGTTTCTGGTCAGCCGCAGGTCCAGCCGGATGGTCCGGCCCGGCGGCATCGTCACTTCGAGTCTGTTGCTGCCGACAACGACCGTGCGCGTCCCCGGCTCCGGCGGCCGCGACGTGTACGCCGGGGACGGCCCGGGGTACTCCCCGGTCGCGGTGGACACCGTCGCCTCGTCGATCCGGTCCGTGCCGAAGCTGCCGGCCTGCACGATCACGCGACGGGTCTGCGTCGCGGACAGGTTGACCAGCTGGAGTCCGGTGCGGTCGGGCTCGACCGTGTCCACGAGTGCCGCGACGTCCGGCGGCAGTCCGGGCCGTCCGCGGTCGGCGTCCAGGTACAGGACACGCATCGGGAGCAGGCCGCCGTTGTAGAGCAGTTGCGGCGTACCTGTCGTCAGCTGCAGCAGCGCTTCGGTGGCGACCGGGTTGTGCCGCTGCCAGTGGTGGATGTTCATCTCGGCCGGGTCGACGGTGTCGACGGCCATCAGGTCCATCCGCCGCTGCACCTGCGACAGCGCGACGCCCAGCATCGCCTCCGGGTAGCCGGGGTTGTCGCCGGCCAGGTACGCGAGCCAGGGCGCCTCGTGACCGGCGTCCTCCTTGTTGCGGAAGTCGCGGACGGTCCGCCAGTCGTAGCCGCTGCGCTCCCGCAGCTGGACCAGCCGCTCGCGGTCGCCCGCTTCGAACGACGCCTGCCACAACCACATCGGCAGTCCGAGCTGCGGCGGCTGGTAGTCGAACCAGCCGTCGTCGTTGTGCCGGTTCGGGATCAGCAGCGTCGGGTTCGCGCAGTCCTCGCCGAGCTCGGCCTCCCAGCGGTCGCGGATGCTCATCTCGGTGTCGTCGACAGCACCGCTGACGCCACGCTCGTACAGGTGGTCGAGCAACTGCCGGGCGAAGTCCAGCCGCTTCTGATCACCCGTGAGTACGGCGCCGTTCAGCGCGGCGACGCAGGCGGCCGAGCCGACGCTGTACACGCCGTGCGGCCAGTTCCAGCCGTAGTTGCCGCCGTACCAGCGGCCGTCGTGCAGTTCGCCGACGATGCCGTTGGGGCCGACGTTGTCGGGCAGCAGACCGCCGTTGGCCTTGGCGCGCTCCTCCCAGGCGTCCAGGTACTCCAGGGTCCACGCGGCGAAGCGGTCGCTGTGGTCGTACAGCCAGGCGTTCGCGGTCAGCGTGGTCGCGGCCAGGTTGACTGCGGTGTCACCAGCACCGAGTCGGCGGATCATCTCCGCGCCCATCAGGTCCGCGTTGTCCTTCAGGTCGTCCCAGCCTGAGATGCCCGGCACACCGGACAGCGGGAGCCCGAAGACACGCATCCGCTCCTGGTTGGTGCCGAACGTCCGCCACTCGTCGTTGATCCCCCACCGTGGACCGCCGGCGCCGTTGTGCGGTGCACGGATCGTCCTGGTCGCGGGATCGTAGTTACCGGTGGGCGAACCGGGGAGGTACAGCTCGGCGAACCGGTACGCGCGCTCGCGGAACACCTCGTCGGTCGGATCCGCCGCACACAGCGAGTAGAAGAAGATCATCGACTCGCCGATGTGGAACCAGTCGTACCCGCGCTCGAACTCGTCGACCAGGAACCCCAGGTCGGTGAGCTGCCGGGTGACACCTTCCCAGTGCCACTTCGACACGTCGATCAGGTCGTCCGCGCCGCCCAGCTGGTAGAGCACCGGCCAGTTCACGAACGCCTCGTAGAAGTCGTCGGCGCCGTCCCGGCTCTGCATCGGGCCGGCGTACCGCAGGCCGCCGTCCGGCAGGCAGTAGCGTTCCCGGAACAGCCACCAGCCCTCGTCCATCACGTCGAACAGCCGGCGCTGCATGATCGCCCACGCGGGCGGCGTGCCGATCGGGGTCTCGGCCAGGACCGTGGTCTGCGTGGAATTCTTCGGGGTCATCCCTTGGTCGCTCCCGCGGTCAGGCCGCTGATCACGTGCCGCTGGAGCAGCACGAAGACCACCAGCAACGGAGCCACTGCGAGCAGCAGCGTCGGGAACACCACCGTGTAGTCGGTGGAGTACTGGCTCACGGCGGCGTAGACACCGGTCGTCACGGTGTAGAGGCCGCTGCCGGGGCCGAGGATGATCTGCGGGTTCACGAAGTCGTTCCACACCGAGAAGGTGTTCAGGATGACCATCGTGACCACGGCCGGTTTCATCAGCGGGAACACGATCGACCAGAACACCCGGTGCTTGCCGGCGCCGTCCACCGCGGCCGCCTCGTCGAGGCTGGCCGGGATCGTCATGATGTACCCGGCGTACAGGAAGATCGAGAACGGCAGCGTCAGGGTGGTCTCGAACAGCACGAACCCGGGGATCGTGCCCATCAGGCCGAGGAACTTCAGCGTGTACACGACCGGGATCACCAGCACCTGGCTGGGGATGAACGTCCCGGCGACGAACAGCAGCAGGAGCATCCGGTACCGGCGTTCGCTGCGCCGGGCGATCACGTACGACACCGGGCCGGCCAGCGCCACGGACAGCACGTTCACCGACACCACGAACAGGATCGTGACGGCGTACCCCTTGAGGATATTGAAGTCCGGGTTCGTCGCAGCCTTCCGCAGGTACTCCGTGCTCAGCTGGTCCGGCGACAGCGAGAACGGGTGCGCCAGGATGTCCTGCTGCGACTTGAACGCGCTGACGACCAGCAGGTACATCGGCACCAGCATCAGCACGCTCGTCACCACCAGGAACGCGACCCGTCCCCAGCCCTTGGTCTTCCACGGCTTGAACTGCACAGTGGCCACCCGAGGCATCCGGAGCGCGCTCATGCCTGCACCCCTCGGTCAGCGCGCGCCCGCAGCCGGGCGACGGTCAGTGCGAGTCCAGCCGTGACGACCATCAGTACGACGCTCTGCGCCGAGCCGAAGCCGAGGGCATTGTTGTGGAACGAGTCCCAGAGGATCAGGTACGCCGCGGTCTGCGTGGACCCGGCCGGGCCGCCACCCGTCAGCGACACCACCAGGTCGTACGTCTTCAGCAGCGTGACCAGCGACAGCACCAGGTTCACCGTGACGACAGGCGCCAGGGCGGGCAGCGTGACGTTGAAGAACGTCTGCCTGGTGGTTGCACCGTCGATCCGCGCAGCCTCGAGCAGGTCCTTCGACACCGTCTGCAGACCGGCCAGGTAGAGCACGACGTTCACACCGAACCCAGCCCAGACCAGTACGGCGATAAGACTCGCAAGAGCCCATTTCGGGTCAGACAGGAACGGTAGGACCTCAGCGCCCTTCGAGGTGAGCCAGCCGTTCACGACGCCCGACGTACCGAGCACGGCGCTCCACAGGAAGCCGACGACCAGTGCGCTCAGAACGTGCGGGTAGAACAGCACGATGCGGAAGAACGCGTTCAGCCGGGAGGCACCGTTCACCAGCAGCGCGAAGCCGAGCCCGAACACGCTGAGCAGGACCGTGCCGACAGCAGCGATCAGCAGCGTCACCCAGCCGGCCCTGATCGCTTCAGCGCTGTGCGTCAGGTTGACGTAGTTCTTGAGGCCGACGAACGCCGGGTTCGCGCTGTACCCGTCCCAGTCGGTCAGGCTGAGGTAGAGCGACAGACCGACCGGGACGACCAGCATGACGACGAACAGCGCCAGGGCGGGGCCGACCATACTGAGGGTGGTCAGACGGGCTCTCACGATTTCGAGCCCATCCAGCTGTCGATGCGGGCGGCGACGTCCTTCGCGCTCTTCCCCGTGTAGAGGCTCTGGACCGCCTTGTTCCACTCGCCGTTGAAGCCCTGCGGCAGCGTGTTCGCGCCGTACCCCTCACCCTGGGCGACCTGCTTCGGCGCCTGGTCGAGGATGTCCTGCACCTGCTTGCCGAGCGGCGACAACTTCTCGGTGTAGCCCTTGCGGAAGTTGCCGTCCTGCGCGAGCTGGCTCTGGACGGCGGTCTTGTCGGTGACCAGCCACTGCACCAGCTTCACCGAGAGGTCGCGCTGCTTGGTCGACTTCAGCACCATGTACGGCGCGGCCATCGTGACACCCTGCGGGCCGGGCGACGGCTGCCCCTTCTCGGTCGGGGCCGCGAACACACCCAGGTCGAACGTGGGCTTCGCGTCGTCGGCGGTCCGGACGAACCAGCTGCCCATGACATACATACCGGCCTTGCCGGACAGGAAGTTGGTCTGTGCGCCGACGTCCTTCAGACCGAGCGCGTTCTTGTCGACATACCCGTTCTTGATCCAGGACTCATAGCGCTCCAGCAGCGGCAGCATCGTCTCGCCGACCTTGGCCTGCTTGGAGTTGATCTGCTGGTACCAGTCCGGGTGCTTGGTCGCGATCGACGGGTCACTGAGCTGCAGCAGCTGCAAGCCGGTCACGTAGTCGCCGGCCGTCTGCAGCGGCAGGTAGCCGGCGGCCTCCAGCTTGCCCATCGCGGCAGTCAGCTCGTCCAGGTCCTTCGGCGGCGCGCTGATACCGGCCTTGGCGAAGGCGTCCTTGTTGTAGAACACCAGCGACTGCGCCTGCTGGCCGACACCGACCGTGTACACCTTGCCGTCCAGCGAGGCCTGCTCCACCAGCGGCGTGTCCTTGGTCCAGGCCTGGTCGGTCAGGTCGAGCATCTGCGGCGCCAGCACCTTGTCGGCCATCAGCGTCTCGACGACATCCGGCGCGTTGCCGGCCGCGAGCAACTGCGGCAGCGTGTCCTTCACACCCGACCCGGTCGGCGCCTCGATCTTCACGTCGACGCCCGGGTTGGCGTCCTCGAAGGGCTTGACCAGCCCCTCCCAGTAGCTCTTGGTGAGGTTGGGGGTGATGTTGACCAGCATCCGGACTTCGCCGGTGCTGTCACCGGCAGCACCCTTGTCGTCGCTGAAGCCGCCACCGCAGCCCGCCGCGCCCACCAGGATCACAACGGATGTCAGCAGGCCGAGCTTGCGCCCTGGTTTGCGTGCCGAACGAGCCATTTCCGGGTCCTCTCCAGATCGTCCCGGCGTCGGGGGCGGCCGGGCGTCGTTATCGAGTGACGATGCAGAGCGCCGCACCGAAGTGTCAACGTTTACGCGACAAAGTGGACGCTGTGAGTCAGAAGTCCGCGCCATATAGGGTTGGCAGAACACTGTGAACGGGGTCACCATGCAGCCATGCCCGATGCCGGAAGACCGAAGTCGCCGCTGACCCTGTCGGTGGCCGAGCGGACCGCGCTCAGCCAGCTCGCCGCCGCGCCGCGGACCACCGACGCCATGCGGCTGCGCGCCAGGATCGTGCTGGCCAGCGCCGAGGGACGGTCGAACAAGGCGGTCGCGGACCTGCTCGAGGTCACCCCCGGCACGGTCGGCAAGTGGCGTCGCCGCTTCCTCCGGATGGGCATGGCCGGCCTCGACGACGGGATGCGCAGCGGACGGCCGCGAATGGTCGACCGGGTGCAGCTGGGCGCTGTCGCGGCAACATCGATGGCCGATTCCGGACATCGGCCCTCGACGCGCGAACTGGCGGCGGCGTACGGCGTCTCGCAGTCGACGGTCGCGCGGCGCCGCCGGGAGGAGGTCCAGCACTACCGCTCCGGTGCTGGAATCGTCCTGGGTGCCGGCCGTCCCGCTCCGCCCGTCTCCAGTGACCCTGAGTTGCTGTCCGACCGGGTGTACGAGGCGATCCGCGGCTGGATACTGTCCGGCGAGCTCGCGCCCGGGATGCGGGTCGTCGAGTCCGAGATCGCCCGGGTGCTCGGGACCAGCCAGACCCCGGCCCGGGAAGCCGTACGGCGGTTGGCGCACGAAGGGCTCGTCACGTACCGGCCGCGGCTGGGCAACTTCGTCACCGAGATCTCCCAGGTCGAGGCCCGGGAGGCCCGCGAAGTCCGGGTGCTGCTGGAGTCCGCGGCGGCGCGGCGGGCGACCGGGCATGTGCCGCCGGAGGAGCTGGACCTGCTCCGGATCGAGGTGCAGCGGATGATCGAGGCCGCCGGTCACCACGACATCGGCGCGTTCCGCGAGGCCGACCTGCGGTTCCACCGGCAGGTGCTGGCGACCAGTGGCAACTCGATGCTGCTCCGCGTGTGGCGGACGCTCGAGCCGGCCCTGTGGAGCCTGCAGGTGGTCTCGAACGCGATGTACGCCGGCGACTGGGGCCTGATGGCTCGCCGTCATCTCGACCTGATCGACGTCCTCAACGGCACCGACCCCGAAGACTCCGCCCGCCTCTTCGCCGCCCACGCCCGCGGCGAAAGCTCCATCACCAGACCAGCCGGCCACCATGATTGACGCCCACGTACATGTCTGGGACCTGCAGCGCAGGGCACTCCCCTGGCTGCGGCCCGGGCATCCGCTCCGCCGCACCTTCCCCCTCACCGCGCTCACCCCCACCCGCGCCCGCGCCCCTGCCTCGGCCGACGGGCCGTTTCGGAGGTTAACCGCCGAGGGTGCCCCTTCACCCACCCTGATACGGGAGGTGAAGGGACCGGCTGAGGGGTTAACCACCGAAACGGTTGGGGGTTGGGAGGTCGTGCTGGTGCAGGCTGACGCCGACCCGGCCGAGGTCGGGGATCTGCTCGCGCTGGCGGAGCAGAACTCAGCTGTGGTGGGGGTGGTGGGGTGGTTCGATCTGCTGGCGTTTCCGGATCGGGTGCCTGATGATCCGCTGTTGGTCGGGGTGCGTAGTCCGCCGCACGACCAGAGCGATCCCGACCTCCTGACAGCTCCCGCGCACGTGCGCGGAGTTCGGGCCGCCGCCGACGCCGGCCTTGCCATCGACCTGCTGATCCGCCCCTCCGCCCTGATCGGCGCCGCCCGGCTCGCCACCGCCGTACCGGACGCCCGCCTGGTCCTCGACCACCTCGGCAACCCGACGACCGCCACCCCCGCATGGCGCGCCGGAATGCAGGCACTCGCCGAGTGCCCGAACATCACCGTGAAGCTCTCCGGCACCGCCCACCTCGCGACCGACGACCTCCGCGCACTGGTCGACGTCGCCCTCGAACTCTTCGGCAGTGAACGGTTGCTGTTCGGCTCGGACTGGCCCGTGTGCACGCTGGCCGCCTCCCGCGCCGAGGTGATCCGCCGTACCACCGCACTGCTGCCACCCGCCACGCACAACGACGTGTTCCGTGGCACCGCCCAGCGCATCTACCGCCCCAGGGAGACCGCCCCATGACCGAATACACCCGGCGCCAGGTCCTCAAGACCGCCGGTGCCGCGGCCGGCACCGCAGTCGTCGCCGGCTCGCTCACCCATCCCCTGTCCGCAGCCGCGACAACCGGCAGCGACACCAACCCCCTCAAGCTCTGGTACACCCAGCCCGCCACCGAATGGCTCCAAGCACTTGCCATCGGCAATGGAAGGCTCGGCGCCATGGTGTACGGCGGGACCGCCACCGAGACGCTGCAGCTCAACGAGGACTCGATCTGGGCCGGCGGCCCGCACCAGTACGACGACCCGGTCGGCAAGGAGGTGCTGCCCGAGATCCGCCGGCTGATCGCCGAGGAGAAGTATCTCGACGCGCAGAACCTCGCCGACCAGCACTTCATGGGCCGCCCGACCGAGCAGATGCAGTACCAGCCGGTCGGCTACCTCTCGCTGGCCTTCCCGGGCATCGACGCGACCGCGGTCACGGCGTACCGGCGGGAGCTCGACCTGACCACGGCGATCACATCGGTCAGCTACGAGCACGCGGGCGTGCGCTACACCCGGGAGGTGTTCGTCAGCCATCCCGCGCAGGTGCTGGTGATGAAGCTGACCGCGAACCAGCGCGGCGCGCTCACCTTCGACGCGACGTACACCACCGAGCAGGCGGCGACTCCCGCGACGTACGACGAGCGCACGCTGGCGCTCAACGGCATCAGCGGCGACGCCGAAGGTCTCAAAGGATCGGTCAAGTTCTGCGCGCTGCTCCGCGCCTTCGCCGAGGGCGGCACCACGACGGTTGCTGATGGCAAGCTCTCGGTCGCCGGCGCGGACGAGGTCACGCTGCTGTTCTCGGTCGGCACCAGCTACCGCAACTACCTTGACGTCGGCGCTGACCAGGTCGCACGCGCCGCCGCGCCGCTGACGGCGGTCGGCCGCCCGGCGTACGGAGCACTCCGGCACGCACACGTGGACGACTACCAGCGCCTGTTCGGCCGTCTCGATCTGGACCTCGGTACGTCGGACTCGATCGCCCTGCCGACCGACCAGCGCATCATCGCGTTCCGCAACGGCGGCGACCCGCAACTGGCCGCGCTGTACTACCAGTTCGGCCGGTACCTGCTGATCTCCAGCTCCCGCACACCGGGGCAGCCCGCGAACCTGCAGGGCATCTGGAGCTACAAGATGCTGCCCGAGTGGCAGTCCAAGTTCACCCTGAACATCAACTGCGAGATGAACTACTGGCCGGCCGGCCCGGCCAACCTCGCGGAGTGCTGGGACCCGCTGTTCCAGATGATCGGTGAGCTGTCGGAGTCCGGCGCGCGGACGGCGGCCGCCATGTACGACGCTCCGGGCTGGGTCGCGCACCACAACACCGACGGCTGGCGCGGGACCGCACCGGTGGACTTCGCGTACTACGGCGTCTGGCCGACAGGTGGTGCATGGCTGTCGCTGCTGTTCTGGGAGCGGTACGAGTACACCGGCGACCTGGAGATGCTGCGGAAGTACTACCCGGTCCTGCGCGGCTCGGTGGAGTTCTTCCTCGACCAACTGCAGACCGACGCGAAGACAGGCTGGCTGGTGACCAGCCCGTCGCACTCCCCCGAGCTCAAGCACCACGACTACGACAACGTCGGCGTGAGCATGTGCGCCGGGCCGACGATGGACACCGAGATCCTGCACGACCTGTTCAAGGTGTTCGGGCAGGCGACCGCGCTGCTGGGCGTCGACAGCACGATGGCCGCGCAGGCCGCGGCGGCCAGGGCCAAGCTGGCGCCCATCCAGATCGGGTACCTCGGGCAGATCCAGGAGTGGCTGATCGACTGGGAGGAGGCCGCCCTGGAGACGAGTCGACATGTCTCACACCTGTGGGCCGTGTTCCCGAGCGACCAGGTGACGCCCCGCCGTACGCCGGAGCTCGCCGACGCGGCCCGCAAGTCGCTGGAGCTCCGCGGGCCGGCCGTCACCGCCGGCTGGTCGCTGGCGTGGAAACTGAACCTGCGCGCGCGACTGCTCGAGCCGGACAACGCGTACAAGCACCTCACGCAACTGCTGGGCCCGGGACGTACCGCACCGAACCTGTTCGACCTGCACCCGCCGTTCCAGATCGACGGGAACTTCGGCGGCGTCTCCGGCATCACCGAGATGATCATGCAGAGCCACTCCGGCGAGGTCGCGCTGCTGCCGTGTCTGCCGACGGCGTTCCCGACCGGGAGTGTCCGGGGCATGCGCGCCCGCGGCGGCTTCGACCTGGAGTTCTCCTGGTCCGGCGGGAGGTTGGTCAAGGCGAAGATCCGCTCGCTGCTCGGCAACCGGCTGCGGCTGCGGACCGGCGCTCTGGTGGACGTGAAGTCGTCCGCCGGACCGGTCGCGTTCGCCAGGCCGGAGGACGGCGTGGTCGAGTTCCGCACTCGTCCCGGCATCGACTACTTCGTGGAGGTGCGCGCATGAACGCCCTGCGACTGACGATGCCCTTGCTGGCTGCCCTGCTCAGTGTCGGCGCCACCTCGCTGCCAGCTACCCGCACTACGCCTACAGAACAGCAGACGACCGCGTGGCACGGCGGTGCGCTGCAGGGCGATACAGCCGGCCTGGTATCGCGCTCAGACCTCGTCCAAGAGGGCCCTGCCTGGCGTTACTACCAGGCGATGCCGCTCGGGAACGGTGTGCTCGGCGCCTCGGTCTGGGCCGAGAAGGGGTACAGCGCTCAGCTCAACCGCGTGGACACGTTCCCGGACCTCAAGTCCGCCGGGCGCCTCGTCGTACCGGGGCTGGACTCGCTGATGCGTGCCGACGACTACAGCGGCCGGCTGTCGCTGTACGACGGCCAGGTCGTGCAGAGTGGCGGTGGAATGACCGCGCGGTCCTACGTGCGTGCCGACGCGGATCAGTTCGTTCTGGAAGTCACGGGAGCGGATCCGTCGCGCCCACAGACCGCTGACCTGAAGTTGTGGGCCGGTCGTACGCCGGCGGTCAGCGCCGCGAACGGGATCGCCGCGCTGGCGGAGACGTTCCACGACGAGGCGTCCGGCAGCATCACCGGTGCGGTCGCCGCGCTGACCGCACAGGCCCAGGGCGTCACCGCGTCGGTGGTCGACCCGCTGACGGTGCGGCTGACGTTCCGTCCTCGGGCGGACGGCAGCTTCCGGCTCGTGGTCGGCGTACCGTCGTACCGCGGTGGTGAACTGCGCGCCGCCGCCCGGCGGGCAGTGGTCGAGACACCCAGTCATCACCTCGACTGGTGGCATGCCTTCTGGGAGAAGGCGGCGCCGATGCGGATCACGTCGGCCGACGGTTCCGGTGAGTACGTCGAGGACCTGCGGACGCTGCAGCTGTACACCATGGCCGCATCGATGCGCGGCGACGTACCGAGCACGCACGGCGCCGTCGTCCGGATGTTCTCGTCGTCCGGAGACCAGGCCGACTGGGCACAGGATTCGTACTGGCACTTCAACCTGCGGATGCTGGTGTCCGCGAACCTCGGCGCCGGTGTCGGCGAGCTCAACTCGCCGTACTTCAAGTTCTACCTGGACCGTGCCGAGCTGATGCGCGAGTGGACGCGGACGCACTGGACCGGCGGCGAGGGGCTCTGTCTGCCGGAGTTCATGCGGTACGACGGCACCGGTGACGGCTGTGACAACACACAGGAGCCCAGCTGGACGCGGAGGATCCTGACCAGTGGTCCTGAGCTGGTGAACAACATCTGGCAGCAGTACCGGTACACCGGCGACAAGGCCTTGCTGGACCGCAGCTATCCGCTGGTGCGGGACGTGGCGCGGTTCTACCTGTCGGCCATGACGCCCGGCGCGGACGGCTACCTGCATCTGGAGCACGTGAACGCGCTGGAGGTGCAGTGGGACACCACCGACCCGGTGCCGGACCTGGCCGCGATGCGGGTGATCTTCCCGCTCGTCGCCGACCTGGCACAGACGCGTGGGGACACCGCGCTGGCCGCGCAGTTGCAGGACGCGGTGGGCAAGCTCCCGCCGTTCCGGACCGTCGAGCGCAACGGCGAGCAGGTGCTGGCGTGGTCCGGTACCGACGAGGCAGCCCACAACACGCAGAACCCGGAGATGGAGGCACTCTGGCCGTGGGGTGTGTTCGACGAGACGTCCGAGTTGATGCAGGCGACGTACCGGCAGCGCGTGTACCCGCAGGACAAGGACTGGGGTATGGACGCGACCTGGGCCGCGCGACTCGGTCTGCCGGACGAGGTGAAACGGATGCTGCTGAAGGGCATCGCCGACTTCCAGATCTACCCGAACGGTTTCACCGTCCACCGCACCGGCCAGGAGGCGGTCCGCAACCACAGCTTCTACAACGAGTGGGGCGGCGTCCTGAGCACCGGCCTGCAAGAAGCCTTGGTCCAGTCGTACGACGGTGTCGTGCACGTCGCCCCAGCGTGGCCGCGCGACTGGGACGTCGCGGGATCTGTGCAGATCGAGGGCGGGCACCGGATCAGCACCGAGGTGCACGACGGCGTACCGACGGTGGTTGGTATTCAGGCCGGCAGCCGGGACACGCTGAAGGTGCGCAACCCGTGGCCGGGTCAGAAGGTTCGCGTTGTCGACTCCCACGGGCGGGTTGTCGTGGGTGCCACCTCGACTGACGTCCTGTCGGTCGCGGTCGTCCCGCAGGCGTCCTACACGGTGGAGCGCCTCGCCGTACCGCTCTCGTCGTTCAAGTACGCGCCGCTGACCGGCCAGCCGGCTACCGCGGTCAAGACCGTGGGGAACCGGGTGCTGGGCATCAAGAAGAGTGAGCCGCCGTTGGCGAGCGATCTGGTGTCCGTGGTGGCGCCGGAGAAGCTGTCCAACCTGGTGAAGGCGCAGGTCGGCGCACCGATCTATGTCGACCGCAGCTACACGGTCAGCGAACTGCCTGGTCAGTTGAACGGGCAGGCGTTGGTCCAGGGTGCCAACGACGACTCCAAGGCGACCACACCGCCGGACTACCTGAAGCTCAACCTGACCCGTCCGGCCACGGTCTACGTCGCCTTCGATCCACGCGGCGAGAACGTGTGGTGGCCGGCGTGGCTGTCCGATTTCACCCGCACCGGCGAGACCGTCGGCACCACCGACCAGCGCCTGATCCTCTTCAAACGCGACGTACCTGCCGGACAACTGACCCTCGGACCGAACTCCGGGGTGGCCGGCAAGGGCAATTCCACCTACGTCACGTTCGTGGTACCACGCTAGTCATGTTCAACCACGCCCCTGACGGCTACGACTGCCCGTTCTGCCGACTGGCCGCCGGGGGCGAGGACAGCCTCACGGCGCAGCACGACATCGTGCTGCGCCGTGAGCACGCCCTGGCCTTCGTAGCCTCCCGCTGGTGGCCCAACAACCAGGGCCACGTCCTGGTCGTCCCGACCGAACACCACGAGAACCTGTACGACCTACCACCGGAGTCCGGCCACGCCGTCCACGACGTCGTCCGAGAGGTCGCAATCGCCATCCGCAGCACCTACGGCTGCGCCGGTGTTTCCACCCGCCAGCACAACGAGCCAGCCGGCTACCAGGACGCCTGGCACTACCACGTCCATGTCTTCCCGCGTTACCCCGGCGACGACCTCTACAACACCCGCCACCTGGAGGCGCCCGCGACCGCGGAGCAACGCGCCCCGTACGCCGAGCGCCTCCAGGCGTACTTCAGATCTGCTCGAAGTTCAGGCTGAAGGTGTACGGCGCTACTTCCAGCTGGTGCTGGGGTGTGGCGGCCGGGCCGCAAGAGGCGGAGCCGAGACCGTTCTGGGCCAGGTCGAGGTTCAGGTAGATGTGGTCGCGCGGGGTGAGGTCCGAGCGGTGGCGGGCGCGTTCCAGGTCCTCGGTGGTCCAGCGGCGGGCGGTGAGCTGGAAGTACGGCGCACCGTCCACGCGCAGACCGTTGCCGCCAGCATCGGTCAGCTCGGCCCAGCGGACGTCGATCCGGGAACCGTTCTCCTGCGGTACGACGTACGGCGTCTGCAGCTCGTCGACGGTGCATGTGTACCGCCCGACACGAGCCGCCTCGCGACTGTCGGCGTACGCCTCCCCCGGACCGCCGCCGTACCACTGCACATTCTCCAACGCCTTGGGCAACGTCATGCGTACGCCGACCCGCGGCCAGCTCCCGCAGCGCGGCGTGACGGCCGTGCCGCCCCACTCTCCGTCCGGCTGCACGTCAACGGTCAGCTGGAGGCGATGCTCGTCAGCAGTCCAGCGGTACGTCGTACGCACGCCGACGCCGAGCCCCTCAGGCGCCACGCGTGCACGCACGATCAGCTCATTGTCCACCACGTCGACCGCATCCACGCGGTGCAGCAGCCGATCGAGCCCGGCCGCACGCCACTCCTGGGTGACGCCGTTGCGCCCGCCCTGGCCGTTGTCGTTGTCCGTCGGCGCACGCCACAGGTCCAGCACCGGTCCGTCGACCGCCCGGCCGAACAACCGCGTCAGCCGACCAGTACTGCGGTCGAACTCGCCCCCACCGACCCTCAGCACCTCTCCCCTGTCCTCCACAGCAGCGGCTACCACAGGCACGGCAGCCGGTTGCTCCAGCACGAACTGCGCCCAAGCAACCTCATGCCCCGCCGCAGCCCACGCCTCGTCCTTCGCCAGCACCGCTCGCACAGTCAACACCTGCTCTGCCTGGGCAGGCGCAGGCAGAGCAAGCCGCAGCTCCGTCGACTCCCCCGGCGCGATGTGAGGAAGGTCCAGCCGGCCGGCGTCCACCTCGACGCCGTCCTCCGCCACCGACCACAGGAACTCCAGATCGTCCAAGCCCGTGAAGGTCCGGTGGTTGTGGACGACGAGCGGATCCGGCCCCGTGAAACGAACCGGTTCGATGACCTTCTTGTACTCGGTCAGACCCGGCGACGGGCTGCGGTCCGGGAACAGCAGGCCGTCGATGCAGAAGTTCATACCGTGGAGTTGCTCGCCGAAGTCGCCGCCGTACACGTGGTCGGTTGCACCAGGCAACAGCAGACCGTGGTCGATCCACTCCCAGAGGAAGCCGCCCTGCAGCCGCGGGTAGCGCTCGAGGATCCGCTGGTAGTCGGCCAGCCCGCCGGGGCCATTGCCCATCGCATGCCCGTATTCGGCGAGTACGAACGGCAAAGCGCGGCGCCGGGCCTCCAACGACGGGTGCTCGGCGGTCTCCTCCGGTACGTCCTCCGTGCGCGTGCCGATCGCCTCGAGGTCCTCCAGCGGCGGGTACATCAGGCTGTAGAAGTCGGAGAACTCGTACGTCCGGTCCCGCTCGTAGAACAGCGCCCGCTCCGGATCGCGCTGCCGCGTCCAGGCCGCCAGCTCGCCGAAGTTCCGGCCGCGGTGGCTCTCGTTGGCCAGCGACCAGATGACCACGCTGGGATGGTTCTTGTCGCGTTCGACCATCCGCCGCATCCGGTCGAGCATCATCGGCGCCCACTCCGGGTCGTCGGCCGGGTTGCCCCGCCAGTCGGTGTAGATGAACCCGTGCGTCTCGATGTCGCATTCGTCGATCACCCACAGCCCGAGCTCGTCGCACAGGTCCAGGAACGCCGGATGCGGCGGATAGTGAGCGGTCCGTACGGCGTTGACGTTGTGCTGCTTCATCAGCACGAGGTCCTCGCGCATCGCGTCCACCGTCATCGCCCGGCCGCGCCGTTCGTCGTGCTCGTGCCGGTTCACGCCGCGGAAGAACAGCGGCTGCCCGTTCGCGGTGAACAGCCCGTCCACCATCCGCACGGTCCGGAACCCGATCCGCAGCCCGACCGTCTCCCCCGGCACCTCGACCGTCGCGTCGTACAGCCGCGGCAGCTCGGCCGACCACGGCTCCACCGCACCGATCGTCACCGGCACCCCCGGCTCAGCAACGATGCCGAGCTCCGGTACCCGGACGACCGCGTCCGGCGCCGTGTCGACGCGCAGTGTCCCGGCGCCGGTCAGATGGTCGTACGACGCGTGCACGAAGACGTCGTCGATCAACGGCCGCGCGAGCAGCGTCACGTCCCGGAAGATGCCGGGCAGCCACCACATGTCCTGGTCCTCGAGGTACGAACCCGACGACCACTGATGCACCCGGACGGCCAGCGTGTTCCGTCCCGGCCGCAACAGGTGGCCGACGGTGAACTCGCTCGGCAGCCGGCTGCCCTTCGCGGTCCCTGCCTCGACGCCGTTCACCCAGACCTTGAAGCACGAGTCGACGCCCTCGAACCGCAGGACCGCGCCGTCAGCCGGCCAGTCGCCCGGCAGGTCGAACGAGCGGACGTGGTCACCGGTCGGGTTGGCGTCCGGTGCGTACGGCGGATCGATCGGGAACGGGAACGCCGTGTTGGTGTACCGCGGCCGGTCGTGCCCCTGCAGCACCCAGTGCCCCGGGACCTCCAGCTCACCCCAGTCCGGCCCGATCTCCGGTACGCCGTCCGGCGCGCTGTCCCAGAGCTTGAAGCTCCAGCGGCCGTTCAAGCAGATCCGCGGCCGCGACGACCGCAACCACGCCCGCGGCTCCCGGGCCCCGGTGCTCGGCGTCAGATCCTCGAAGTACCTCACTGCGCCTCCTTGAGCACCCGCACGTCCCACGGCCCCAACTCGACCCGCGCCTGCTGCACCTCGAGAGGCACCGGCGGCGACACGACCACAGCCGTGCCCGACCAGTTGTGGACGAACCACAACCGCTCCCCATCGGCGTTCACCGCCGACAGCGCGGTCACCGACGAAGCCCACAACCGCGACTCCCCGTACAGCGCCGCCGCCAGCGCAGCGTCCGGCACCGTGCCGACGTACGTCACCCGTCCGGCGCCGAACCGCTTGGTCGTGACGATCGGCCGCCGGCCGCCCGGATGCTCGTACGACGCCAGCACCTCCGCGTCCTCGACGAGCAACGTCTCCGCCCACCGCGTGGCGCGTCCGTCCAACCCACTCACCGGCATCGCGGCGTCCAGGTTCTCGAACTCGTGGTACGCCACTCCGGTGGCCTCTCGCAATCTGGCCGGAGCGACCATTGGTCGCTGCCGAGCCTCCAGGTCGGCGTATCCCGTTCGCGGACCGACGATCAAATGCCCACCGTGACGCGCGTAGTCGACCAACCGATCCAGCACAGCATCCGAGGCCACGTAGAGGCCGGCAGCAACCGCCACCGGCGCCGACAGCGCGGCCTCGAGCCGCTCGACCGGCACCACTCCGGGCCGCAGCCCGGCGTCCAGGACCCCGCCGTAGAACGCTTCGACGATCGTCCGGTACGACGCCTTGTCCGGCTGACCGTTCGCGGTGGCCAACGGCGGCTGGCACTGCATCGCCCAGTCGCTCTCGGTCGACCACAGCACCGCGACGTCGACATCAGGCGTCAGCTCGGCCACCGACGAACCGGCCGCCGTCAGCTCCGCCCCGATCGCGGCGATCTCCCGATACACCCGCCCGGGCTCCAGCCCGTGCCCGAGAATCCCGCCCCAGAAAGTCTCCGCGCCATGGTGGATCGAGTGCCAATGCCAGTACTCGACCATCCGCGCACCGCGCGACACCATCGCCCACGCGAGCTGCCGCAGCTGGCCGTCGTACGGCGGCCGGTTCTGGTGCGAGCCGCCGATCGAGGTCGCGTTCGTCTCGGTCACCAGGAACGGCTCGCCGCGCGACCCGTATACGCGGTCGGCGGCCAGGAACAGCTCGGACACACTCCGCCCGATCCACCCCGGCGCCAGCCCCGACGGCGCCTCCGCCGGACGCGCGAGCCCGTCCTGCACATCCACGTAAATGTTGCCCGCCGCAACGTCCAGCTGCGACGTCAAGTCCACGTCCGCCACCGCCGGCCGGTCGTACGCCAGGCAGGTCGTGACGAACTGACCCGGCCGTCGCAGCTCGCGTACCAGTTCCGCCTGCCACCCGATGAACTCCGTGGTCCGCGAAGCCTGGAAACGGCGCCAGGCCAGGTCGTACGACGGGGTGCTGTTCCCGTCCGGCCGCCACAACTCGGACCAATCGCTCAGCCGATGCGACCAGTAGGTCAGTCCCCACGCCTCGTTCAGCGCCTCGACGTCGCCGTAGGTCCGGCGCAACCCGGCCACGAAATCGCCGAAGACCGACGCATTGTGCGCCAGCAGCACACCGGGCTCGTTGTCGACCTGGTACCCGATCACCGCTGGATGGTCCCGGTACCGTTCCACGATCCGGCGCACCACCCGCTCCGCGTGGAAGCGAAACGCCGGCTGCCCGTAGTCGATCTCCTGCCGGATCCCCCACGGCACCGGTACGCCGGTCCGACGCTCGGCGGCGATCTCCGGGTGCGCCCGCTGCAGCCACGGCGGTACGGCGTACGTCGGCGTCCCGAGGATCACGGCGATCCCGCGGTCGTGGGCGCCGTCGAGCACCGGGCGGATCCATTCGAGGTCGAAGACGCCGTCCCGCGGCTCCCACGTCGACCAGACCGACTCACCGACGCGGACGGCGGTGATACCGGCCGCGACCATCAGGTCCAGGTCGGCCGGGATCCGGTCACCGAGCGAACGGGGCAGATATTCCGGGTAGTAGGCCGTCCCCAGCACGACATGTGGCGGCAGCATGCGCCAACGCTAACCGACGGCAGACCGCGCGTGCAATCGTTTGCATGCAGGGACTCAGCGAATCCGGGCCCGTCGCCGGGCGGTTCCGGTGCTGGCCCGCACCACGAGCTCGGGCGTGAGCAGATCCAGCGCCGGCCAGTCGTCGCCGCCGAGTCGCTTGGTGAGCTGCTGCCACGCCAGCTCGCCCAGCCTCGCTCGCTCGTTGCGCAGCGACGTCAGCGGCGGCCGTGAGTACGCCGCGATCGGAATGTCGTCGTACGACGCGACCGACAACTCCGACGGGACCTCGACGCCGTTGTCGTACATCCAGCTCAGCAACCCGATGCCGACCAGGTCGTTGAACGTGATCACCGCGGTGGCCCGGCTGTGCAGGACGGCCGGGCCCGCGTCGTACCCATGGTTGCCGGACCAGCCGCCGTCGACCTCGTCCAGCGTCACGTCGAGCGCCCGCGCCGTACGACGCAGCGTGCGCCGGCGCTCGCCGTCGGACCACGACGACGCCGGGCCGCCGACGTACAGCACGCGGCGATGGCCGAGGCCGGTGAGATGCTCGAGCAGCAACCGCGAGGCGGCCCGGTAGTCGATCGCGACCACGCCCGCGTTCTTCACGGTGCGGTTGATGCACACCACCGGCACCGGTAGCGCCAGCGCCTTCTCCAGGCCGGCGCGGGTGAGCCGCGAACTGCAGAGCACCAGTGCACCGGAGTAGTCGACCAGCTCGTCGACGAGTCGCAGCTCCTCGGCCGGATCCTCGCCGCTCTCACCGATCAGCAGGCGATAGCCGCCGGCTCGCGCCGCGGCGTTCAGGCCCTTCAGCACCTCGGAGAAGAACGGGTTCGCCAGGTCGGGCACCGTCACGCCGACCGTCAGCGGGCGGCCGAGCTTGAACTCCTGCGCCCGCTTGTCGGCGCGGTACCCCAGCCGGCCGGCCACCGCGCGCACATGGGCGACGACCTCGGGCGAGATCAGGTCGGATCCGTTCAGCGCGCGCGACACCGTCGAGACCGAGGTGCCGGCCTCGCGTGCCACATCGATCAAACGAACCCGTTCCGCCACTGTGTTCCCCTAAATCCCCTCAGAAGCACCGATCCGAACGTTCCGGATCGTCACGTCGTCGGCGTACTGTACGACAGCTTCCGCCGCGACCTCGTCGAACCGGCTGTCGGTGATCGCCACCGAGGAGATGTGCTTGGTCTCCGCCCCCACGATGCGATAGGCCCGCTCGGCGCGGGCCACCCGGACCCGGTCGAAACGGATGCCGTGCACAGCGGGGAACAGCGACTGGTCGCCGCCTCCCTGGTAGCTGAAAGTGATTTCCAAAGGACGATACATCCAGGCGCGCGAATCCACGTCGCTGACATCGACATTGCGGACGTATCCGCCGCGGGTCGAGGTGGACTTCACGCACAGCAGCCATTGCAGGTACGCCTCGTCGGCGGCCGGATCGCCCGGCGCGGACAGCCGCCGGACGAACACGTCCTCGATGCCACCGCTCATCTCGCTACCGACAGCGACCGCGGCGCCACCGCTGACGAAGGTGCAGTCCTCGACGATGATCCCGCGCGACGGCAGGCCGAGCCGGCGGCCGTCGGCGTCCCGGCCGGACTTGATGGCGATGCAGTCGTCGTGGGTCGCGAACGTGCAGTCGCGGATCAGCACGTCGGTGCAGGACTCGGGGTTGCAGCCGTCGCCGTTCGGGCCGAGGTTGTTCACGGTGACGCCCTGCACGGTGACGTTGCGGCACTCGAGCGGGTGGATCGTCCACATCGGCGAGTCCTTGACCGTCACGCCTTCGATCAGCACGTTCGCGCAGCGGAACGGCTGGATGAAGCTCGGGCGGAGGTAGTGACCCGCGCCGAAGACGCGCTGCTCGACCGGGACCTGCTCGTTGTTCATCCGCTCGAGCTCGGCCCAGTCGGCGCGCTGGTTCGGCAGGCCGGTGCGCCAGCCGTACTGCCCGCTGCCGATCAGATACCACCAGTGCTCGTTGTCGCCGGCGCCGTCGAGCACCCCGTTGCCGGTGACGCCGATGTCGGTCTGCCCCTCGGCGCGGATCAGCGACGAGTAGTTGTACACCTCGACACTCTGCCAGCGGGTCCGGACAACCGGCAGGTACGCCGCGGGGTCGGTGCTGAACCGCAGCGTCGCGCCCTCTTCGAGGTGCAGGTCGACGTGACTCAGCAGGTTGATCGCGCCGGTCTGCCACACACCGGGCGGTACGACGACATGCCCGCCGCCGGCCTGATGACACGCCGCGACGGCAGCGGCGATCCCCGCGGTCGCGTCGGCCGGCGTCGCGCCGTACGCCGTGATCGGGAACCAGGCGTCACGGAACCGCGGCGGATGGATCCGCGACCGGATCAGGCCTTCGGCGCCCGGATCGGCGGTGCCCGGATCGGCGGCCGCGGGCAGGCCGATGCCGGCAGCAACCACTCCTCCGACCGAGAGACCGAGAAGTTGACGACGGGTGGGACGCATGGGCGGAACACCTTCCTCAGGGACGGGTGAGGTAAAGCTTTGCCCGCAAGTATCCAAGAGATTCCGCACCGGTCAAGCCCAGGCGTTGACACCCTCGCGGTCTGCGGGCACGATCGATTGCAATCGTTTGCATGCTAGGAGGCCGCGGATGCCCGCCACTGTTCGTCGCCGTACCGTCCTGTTCGCCGGCGGAGCCGCTCTCGCCGGCGAATCCCTGCTCGGCGGCGGCACCGCCCCGGCCGCCGCCGCGCTCGCCCCGGAGGCGTCCGCCGACGCGCAGATCGCCGCCATCCTCGGCCGGATCCGCCCGCCGCGGTTCCCCGACCGCTGGTACGACGTGACCGCTTTCGGCGCCGTCGGCGACGACGCCACCGACTGCACGGCGGCGCTGCGCGCGGCGATCGAGGCGTGTCACCGCAGCGGCGGCGGGCATGTCGTCGTACCGGCCGGTGACTACCGCACCGGCGCCGTTCATCTGTTGAGTCGTGTCGACCTGCATCTGGCCGCCGGCGCGCGGCTGGCGTTCAGCCAGGACCCGGCCGCGTACCTGCCGGTGGTGCCGACGCGCTACGAGGGGACGGAGTGCTACAACTACTCCGCCTTCGTCTACGCCTACGGACAGCGCGACATCGCGGTCACCGGCGCCGGGGTTCTGGACGGCCGCGCCGACGCGACGCACTGGTGGGACTGGACGGGCGGCCCGCCGCCCAACGAGGGACCGGACAAGACGCTGCTGATCCAGATGGCCGAGGCCGGTGTCCCGGTCGAGCAGCGGGTGTTCGGCGCCGGTCACAACCTGCGGCCGAACCTGCTGCAGTTCAACCGCTGCGAGAACGTGCTGCTCGAGGGCATCACCGTCAAGGACTCGCCGATGTGGAACCTGCACCCGGTGCTCTGCCGCAACGTCACGATCCGCGGCGTGACCGTCGACAGCCCCGACGGGCCGAACAACGACGGCATCGACCCGGAGTCCTGCACCGACGTGCTGATCGAGAACTGCACGATCTCCACCGGCGACGACTGCATCGCGTTCAAGTCCGGCAAGGACGCCGACGGCCGGCGCGTGAGTGTTCCCGCCCGGTACGCCGTCGTCCGCAACTGCGAGATGGCCGACGGGAACGGCGGCGTGACGGCCGGCAGCGAGACCAGCGGCGGGGTGCGGGACATCTTCGTCCGCGACTGCCGGATGAGCAGCCCGCACCTCGAGCGCGCGATCCGGATCAAGAGCAACCCGAACCGCGGCGGCACGATCGCGAACATCGACGTCCGCCGGGTCGCGGTCGGCCAGGCCGCCGACTCTGCGATCGAGATCGTGCTCAACTACGCCAACGTGACCACCGGCGCCTACCCGCCGGACGTGCACGGCATCACGATCAGCCAACTCACCGTGGCGTCCGCGCCGCGGGCCCTGAACCTGCTCGGCCTCACCGACGACCCGCTGCGCGACATCCACCTGCACCAGTGCCGCTTCGACGCGATCACCGAAGAGAACGTGATCGAGAACGTCCAGGGCCTGCGCCTGGCCCAGGTCTGGATCAACGGCGCCCGCGTCGACAACTGAAGGAGCCTGTCATGGATGACCTGACTCGCAAGAACTTCCTCCGCCTAAGCGCAGCCGCGGCTGTCGCCGGACCCACCGGAATCATGGCGGCTGGACCGGCCGCCGCCGATGGCTCGAGCGGCGGGGCGGGAGCGGGTGGTGCGCAGCTCGCCTCCTCGACCGGCACCGCCCTCCACGACCCCGGGCCTGGCTGGGGACAAGTCAGTGAGATCCTCCGCAACACCCGTCCGCCACGATTCGCCGCTCGCGACTTCTCGATCACCACGTTCGGCGCGATCCCCGACGGCACCACCCTCGCCACGGATGCGATCGCGAAAGCCGTCGACGCCTGCCACCAGGCCGGCGGCGGGCGCGTCGTCGTACCCGCCGGCACCTTCCGCACCGGCGCGATCCACCTGAAGTCCGACGTCAACCTGCACGTCTCCGCCGCAGCCACGCTGCTCTTCAGCAGCGACCCGAGCAACTATCTCCCGGTCGTCCTGACCCGCTTCGAGGGCCAGGAGTGCATGAACTACTCGCCGTTCATCTACGCGCGCGACTGCGAGAACATCGCGGTCACCGGCAGCGGCACCCTGGACGGCGGCGCGACCTGGGACAACTGGTGGTCCTGGGTCACGCCCTCCGGCCCGGACGCCCAGGCGTTGCAGCAGATGGCGGCGGACGGCGTACCGGTCGAGGACCGCGTGTTCGGCGAGGGCCATCACCTGCGCGCCGCGTTCATCGAGACCCAGTCCTGCCGCAACGTGCTGATCGAGGGCCTGACGATTCTGCGGTCGCCGTTCTGGGAGATTCACCCGGTGCTGTCCCGCAACGTCACCGTCCGCGGCCTGACCATCGACAGCCGCGGCCCGAACAACGACGGCGTCAACCCGGAGAGCTCGCAGTACGTCCACATCCAGGACTGCACGCTGAACTGCGGCGACGACTGCATCGCGATCAAGTCCGGCAAGGGCGCCGACGGCCTGCGGATCAACGTGCCGTCGGAGAACATCCTGATCGAGAACTGCACCCTGAACATCCGGTACGGCGCGATCACGATCGGCAGCGAGATGACCGGCGGCGTCCGGAACGTGTTCGTCCGCAGCTGCACGATCGGCAGCCCGAACCTGTACTTCGGCCTCTACATCAAGACCAACTCGGTGCGCGGCGGCTTCGCCGAGAACATCTACCTGCGCGACCTCGAGATCTCGAACCTGACCAAGGAAGTCGTGTCCTGCAACTTCTACCGCAGCGAGGGCGACGTCGGCCCGCTGACGCCGCGGGTGCGGAACGTCGAGCTGCGCAATGTGAACGTCGGGCACGCCCGCAACGCGTTCTCGATCTTCGGGTACCCGCGCTCGCCGATCGAGGACTTCCGGCTGATCGACTGCACGTACACCAGCATCGACGCCGCGAGCTCGATCCAGGACACCGAGCTGTCGTTCCAGAACTTCCACGTCAACGGCCGGCTGATCACCGACCCGGCGCAGCTCACGTGACGGCTCCGGACACCGCTCACCCGGCAGGCTGGCCGGACGCCGACCGCATTCTGGCCGGCGTCCGGCCGCCGGCCTTTCCTGCCGTCGACTTCCCGATCACCGCGTACGGCGCGGTCGAGGCGAACGCCGGCCCCGGGATCGCTGCCGCGATCGCTGCCTGCCACGCAGCCGGCGGTGGGCGCGTCGTCGTACCGCCCGGACGCTGGCACACGACCGGGATCCGCCTGCTGTCGTCCGTCGAGCTCCACGTCAGCGAGGGCGCCACGCTGCTGTTCAGCACCGACCCGGCCGACTACCTCCCGCTCGTCGAGACGCGGTACGAAGGGCTCGACCTGCTGAACCACGCGCCGCTGATCTATGCGCACGGCTGCACCGACATCGCGATCACCGGTACCGGCACGCTCGACGGCCAGGGGTCGTGGCACAGCTGGTGGCAGTGGTTCAACGAATGCGATGACGAGTTCCGGACACTCCGCGAACAGAGCTGGTACGGCGTGCCACTCGAGGACCGGGTGCGAGGCACCCGCCTGCGATCCAGCTTCGTCCAGCCGTACGACTGCACCAACGTGCTGATCGAGGGCGTGACCGTGGTGCGGTCACCGTTCTGGCAGATCCACCCGGTGCTCTGCCGCAACGTGACGATCCGCGATCTGGTGATCGACTCGCAGGGGCCGAACAACGACGGCATCGACCTCGAGTCGTGCCGCTCGGTCGTCGTTTCCGGCTGCGTGATCGACGCCGGCGACGACTGCATCGCGCTCAAGTCCGGCCGTGAGGCGGACGGGCTGCGGGTCGGCGTACCGACCGAGGACGTGCTGATCGAGAACTGCGAGCTGCGGGTCAAGTACGGCGCGATCACACTCGGATCCGATCTGACCGGCGGCGTGCGCAACGTCTATGTGCGGGACTGCCGGATCGGCGGGCCGTACTTCGCGCTGTACATCAAGACCAACGCGGTCCGCGGCGGCTTCGTCGAGAACGTCTACCTGCGCGACATCACCGTCACCGACGTCCTGAAGGAAGTCGTCCAGTGCAACTTCCACCGCGGCGAAGGAGAGACCGGGCCGCTCACGCCGTCCGTCCGGAACGTCGAGCTCCGCGGGGTGAAGGTCGAGCACGCGCGCAATGCGCTGCTGCTGCGCGGCTACCGGCACGCGCGGATCGAGGACTTCCGGCTGGTGGACTGCGCCTTCACCGTCGACCAGCCCAGCACCGTGCAGCACACGGCGCTGAGCTTCGACAACGTCACGGTCAACGGCCGGCCCGTGACGGACGTCCACCAGATCCGTTAGGGCAGATGCGCGCAGTGGACGTCGAGGTCCCACAGGATCACCGACAGCGCGTACGGGCTGATCGTGTGATCGCCGTGGGTCGCGTCCTCCAGCAGCTCCCAGTGACCGTTGGACTCGTTGCTCACCGCATCGGTCCCGATCACCGCGATTCGCTGCCGCACCGCCGCCTCGTACGACCGGTGGCCCACGCCGTTGAAGCAGCACTCGTCGAACCGGTTGAGGATCTGCATCTGCCGCCGGTGCGGCCCGACGGAGGCGAGCGCGTAGAAGTCCGGGAAATCGGCCAGTCCGTAGAACCCCGGCTGCATGTCCAGCCGCTGCTCCCAGTCGCCGCGGGTCGGGCTCGGCTTCGGCGACCCCGGCCGGACGAAGAACGGCAGCGAGCCGGCCGTCGGGTAGGACCGTGTGATCCGGGTGTCCAGCGCCGGGTACACGCTGGTCGCCCACCCACCGCCGGACAGCCCGATCATCTGCACCGACGACGGACGGTACGTCGCCTGCACGTAGTTCATTGCAACCGCGAGCGGCGTGAGGAACAAGGCGAGCGGTGAGTACCTGGCCGAGGCCCACCGCGGCAGGTCGTTGTGCGACGGCTGCAACTGCTTGGCCGGGTCGGCCGGGTCCTGCAGCGTCTTCGGGTTCCAGTGGTAGAACGGCATCGCGAACAGCAGCACGGTGTACCCGTGGTCGAGCAGCCCCTGCGCGACCCGCTGCATCGTGTCCAGGCCCTCGCCGTGCCCGTTGTGGTAGAACGCGACCCGCCGGTGCGTGCTCTGCGTCGGCTCCAGCACGAACACGGACGCGACGTACCCGAACTCCATCGCCACGTCGAGCTTGTCGAACCGCCGTACGCCGGTGAACTCCGGCAGCTCCGGCGGTCCGCCGATGTCCCGCCGGACCGTCGGCAGCCCGGTCGGCAGGACGCCGGTGTCCTTCCAGACCTGCGCCACCAACTGCGGACGTAGCGCGTCCGCGTCGGCGGCGGTATGGATCTTCATCAGCTCCTCGACGTCCACCCCGACGACGACCTGCGGCAGCGTCTTGTACGTCGCCGCGTGGGCGGCCGCGATCTCAGCATTCACCGGCGCGACGGGGCGCGGCGCCGGGTGCGGCTGCACACCGCCCGCGGGGACCTCCGTCGCAGCCGCGGTCAGGGGCCATCCGGTCGCGCTGCCGGCAGTCACGGCGAGAGCACCTCCGAGAATGGCCCGACGGTTGACGTTCTTCATCATGGATCACCTTTCGAGGCGGGGAACGACCGGGTGCCATCCGCCGAACACGAACGACGGGTCGCGCAGCCGCGCTGCCTCCTCGTCGCCGAGCTGCCGGGAGCACTCCAGTCGGGAGCTGGTGTCGAGCGGCCGGCCGGCCAGGTCGGTGCTGTGGTACTCCCAGAACCGGATCTGGCCGGCGGCCGCGCAGTCGTTGGGGCTGGTGATCTGCCAGCCGGTCGTCTTCACGTGGCTGTCCATCGCAGAGTCGACGAAGACGGCCTGGCTGGTCGGGAACCGGCTGAGCTCGGCGCGCGCCAGGAACACGCTGTCGTCGGGCACCTCCGGCGCACGGGTCAGCCGCACCCGGACGAAGATGTTGCCGGGACCGTTGTCGGTGTTGCGGACCTGGTTGTAGTAGCCCTCGTGCAGCGCCTTCAGCTCCGAGTCCTGCATGAACACACCGCCGGTCCCCCAGACGAAGTCCACGTCACCCTCGACGTAGCTGTTCGTCACGAACGCCTGGCCTTGCAGGCGCAGGCTGTCCTGGTAGCCGAGGATGCGGACCCGGGCGAGCACGATCCGGCTCCCGTTCCCGAAGAACGCCTCGGCCTGCGAACCGCGGTACGGCGTGAGGTTCTGCACCGTCACGTCCGACATCGTGAAGTCGTCCGCGAACACGGCCATCGCGGACCGCCAGCAGTTGAACCGGTCGGACTGCGGGATGACGCGGCGCTGGCAGTACGACTGTTCGGGCGGGACGTTGCCCATCGCGGAGTCGCCGTTCAGCAGGTTGTTGTTCGGGTAGCCGATCACGGTCTTGCCGGCGCCCGCGCCGCGAATCGTCAACCCGGGCTTCGTGGGCGGCACCCAGACCAGCTCGCGGTAGAGCCCCGGGGCGACGTCGATCGCCGCCTTGTGCCCCTCGCCCACGAAGTCGATCGCCGCCTGCACCGTGCAGAAGTCCTGGCCGGGGCCTACGGACAAGCGCTCATCGGTCCTGGGATCGTGCCGGGTTCTGAACCGCCAGTCCTTGGTGCCACGATCCCCGACCACGAACCCGGGATCGACGGTTACGGAGTACACCTGGCCAGGCTCGAGCCGCCGGTGCGGGTAGATCTTCACCGTCCGCCCGTCGACCACCACCGCCTGATACGTCCACGTGTGCAGCTGCCCGAAGTCCGTCCGCGCCTGCCCGATCGACCGCTGGTACGAGGTGAGGTCCGCAAGGCTGATCGTGTCGACGACGTCCCCGTTGGCCGCGTGGATCTGGACCTTCCCGGTGACACCGAGCCTGACGGGCCCTTGGTAGGTGAGGGTCAGCGGCGTGTCCGAGCAGATCGCTTCTGCCAGACCCTGCGGCGCGAGTTTCGGCGTGCCGATGGGGTTGGTGGACCAGCCGGTGAGGCGTTCGAGAACCGCGGTGAGTCCGGCGGCGGCGACCTGGTGGCCTTTGACGTTCGGGTGCGTGCTGCCGTTGAAGTCGTCCGGTCCGAGCCAGCCCGTGGTGTCGACGTACACGATCCTGCGGTCGTTGGCCGCCGCGACCGCCGCCTTGATGTCGTCGGCGTGTGTGCCGTTGAACGGGCGCAGGGCAACGATCAACGCGTGCGGGTCGGCGGCACGGATCTTGCTGAGGTACGCGGCGTACGCAGGAGTGAACTGCGCGCTGGCGTACGCCGCATCGTTCGTGCCGAAGTTGACGACAACCGCGCCGGGGTCGAAGCCCGTGGCGGGGAAGCCCGCGAGGTTCCAGCCGAACGACTCCGCGGCGGTGCCGACGTTGCCGTGACCCGGCTGCAGGATGCCCTGCTTGCCGAAGCCGACCTGGTTGGTGTCCGCGCCGAACGCCTCCCCGACCAGGTGCGGGTAGGCCTTGGTGCCGTCCGCGCAGTCCGTGCCGAGCTCGGCGCACAGGGCCATCACGCCCTGGGTGATCGAGTCGCCGTAGAACTCGATCCGGTGCTCGGCCGTCGTCGGCAACGGGATCAGCTTGGCGTCCGGGGCAAGCTCGATCTTCCTCAGCACGACTCCGGTCTGCAGCGGGACGTTCCAGCGGTTCTCGTACTCGTCGACGTCCTTGACGAGGACCTCAGCGGTGTGGGCGATCACCGGGTCCAGGTCGTCGGCGAACACCTTGTGGTCCGCGTCGACCTTGTGCAGCACCGGCGCCCCGCCGTCGATCGCGACGTACAGCTGGGCGGGGACCGTGATCGACGCGGTGTCGAACAGTGCACCCAGGTGCGAGCCGGTGAAGCGGAAGCGGACCGACGAGCCAGAGTTGACCGTGATCGCGACGTCGTCGTCACGGCCCCAGTGACCGTCGAGCTCGATCCGCGGGTCGAACGGGCCGTACGTCGCCGGGTTCGCGGCGGCGGCCGGTCCGGCGGACACGGTCAGCAGTCCGGCTCCGGCGAGCACGACCAGGCACAGGCTCAACAGACGATTTCGCACGGCGATCTCCTCGCGCGGACCGCCGCAACAGAAGGCCCGGGGCGGTGGGCGGGTAATCCTTTTCCTGGCAACCGTGACAGCGCTGCGCGGTGACGTCAAGGGTTCGCCTCGGGAAATCGGGAAAAGGTTTACATCATGCTGCCGGCGGCGATCTGCGCTGTGCTCATGGTCCAATGGGGCGGTGAGAAAGCCCGTTGCGAACCGCGCAGCTCGTGCGACAATCCACGACGTGGCGCGGCTGGCCGAGGTGTCGACGGCGACCGTGTCGCGGGTGCTGAGCGGTGGCAAGCCGGTGTCGCCGGAGGTCGCCGACCGGGTCCGGGTGGCCGCCCGGGACGTCGGTTACCGGCCGAACCCGGCGGCGCAGACGCTGTTGCGCGGCAGCAGCCGGACGGTCGGCGTCGTCGTACCGGATCTCGGCAACCCGTACTTCGCGGAGATCCTCAAGGGCATCGCCGCCGAGGCGGCCGCGGACGAGCACCACACGCTGGTCGCCGGCACCGAGGAGGATCCGGAGCAGGAGTACCGGTCCGCGATCGAGCTCGCGCGTTGGGTCGACGGTCTGCTGCTGTGTGCGCCCCGGATGAGCACGCCGCGCCTGCGCGAGGTCGCGGAGGCGGCGCGGCGACTCGTCCTGATCAACCGGGTGCTGCGGCACCACGCCGTCGGCTCGGTGGTTGTCGACTACCACCTCGGTGTGCGGGCGCTGTGCGAGCATCTGGCCTCGCTCGGGCACAAGCGGATCGCGTACCTGCAGGGGCCGACCGCCGCGTGGTCCGATCAGCAGCGGCAACGCGGCTTCCGCTCGCCGGAGGCGTCCGGGCTCACGATCGTCCGGGTGGAGTGCGGCTCGACGCTCGTCGACGGGCGGGAGGCGGTCGAGGAGGCGCTGACGTACCAGCCGACCGCGATCATCTGCTTCAACGACCACGTCGCCGTCGGCGTCCTCAGCCGCCTGCGCGAACTCGGCCTGTCGGTCCCGCACGACATCTCGGTCGCCGGCATCGACGACGCCCCGATGAGCGCGCACACCGACCCCGGCCTCACGACGTACGCCGTGTCCACGGTCGAGCTCGGCCGCCAGGCCTGGGAACGCTTCACACCCAAGGTCACCACCGCCACCACCCATGTCCGGGGCGAACTCGTCGTCCGCGGCTCCACCGCCCGCCCACCCCGCCGCCGCTGACCCCACCCGCACCGATTCGGTGGGCGAGGCTGGTTTGGGTGGTGGGTCAGGCGGGGGCGGTGAAGCGGTAGGTGCCGGGGGTGGCGCGGCAGCGGGCGGCGGTTGCGGTGGGTTCGAGACGGGTCAGGCCTTCGGCCTCGGCGAGTGGCCGGCCGGATTCGCGAGTGTCGTCCGGGCTCTTGGTGGGGATGTGGATCGTCGCGTCGGCGCCGGGTGGGACGGTGACGTCGAGCGTGAGGGTGCCGTCGGCTATTTCCCAGCGGGTCGAGACCCGGCCGGCGGGGATGTCGTACGACGCCTCGGCCCAGGTCAGCCGGCCGCCGGGGGACGGCTTGATGACGAGGTCACGGAAGCCGATCGAATCGGGCGCCTGGCTGATCCCGGCGACGTCGCCGTACAGCCATTCGCCGACCGAGCCGAGCGAGTAGTGGTTGAACGAGTTCATCGCGACCGGGCCGAACCCGCTCTCCTCGGTCCACCCGTCCCAGCGCTCCCAGATCGTCGTCGCGCCGTGCTTGATCGAGTAGCCCCAGGACGGGTAGCGGTCGTCATGCAGTAGGTCGTACGCCAGCTCGGCGTACCCGTACCTGGTCAGGATCGGGCACAGCAGCGCAACCCCCGCGAACCCGGTCGTCAACGATCGCCCGCGGAGCTCGAGATCCGCGACCAGGTGCTTGACCGCCACCTGTTCGGCCTGCTCCGGCAGCAACCCGAACGCCAGCGGCAGCAAGTACCCGGTCTGGGTGTCGCCGCGAACCTTGCCTTCGGCATCGACGAACTCCGCGACGAACGCCGCCGCGATCTTCGTCCACAGCTCGCGGTACGTCGCTGCCTCGTCTGTCAGCCCGAGCACCTCGGCGGTCGCGGCCGTGAACTCCACGCTGCGCGCGAAGTACGCCGTTGCGAGGACGTCGCGATCGGTGCGCACGCCGACCTGCAGCCAGTCGCCGTAGTGACCGCTCGTGCGGTGCCGCCAGATCAGGTCGGGGTTGGCACGGTGGACGTAGTCGACCCAGCGCCGCATCACCGGCCACGCGGTCCGGAGCACGCGCTCGTCACCGTAGATCCGGTACAGCATCCACGGCACGATGGTCGCCGCGTCCGCCCACGCCGGCGTGCCGTGCCGGCCGGTGATCACGTGCGGGATCACGTCCGGAATCGCGCCTTCGTCGGTCTGCGCCACCGCGAGATCCGCGAACCAGTTCTCGAAGAAGGTCAGCACGTCGGCCTGGTAGGCCGCCGTCGGCAGGAAGATCTGCGCGTCGGCCGTCCACCCGAGGCGCTCGTCGCGCTGCGGGCAGTCCGTGGGAACGCTGACGAAGTTGCCGCGCTGCCCCCACCGGATGTTGCTGAGCAGCTGGTTGACGCCGGGATCCGAACACTCGAACCGCCCCGCGACCGGCGTGTCGGAGTGCAGCACCCGACCGGTCACGTCGTCGGCGGTCAGCTCGCCCGGATACCCGTCGACCTCGACGTACCGGAAGCCGTGCACGGTGAAGATCGGCTCGAAGAACTCCTCGGCCGCGCCGGCGCTGACGAAGTAGTCCGTGGCGTCGGCCGTCCGCAGGTTGGCGGTGTACAACTCGCCGTCGGCCTGGAGCATCTCGCCGTGCCGCAGCCGGATTCGGTCGCCGGCGTCGGCGCCGCGCACCCGCAACCGCACGCGACCGGCAAGGTTCTGCCCGAGGTCGACGATGAAGCGTCCTGGCTCGACCGCGGTGACCGCGACCGCCGGCACGTCCTCGGTGACGCGCACGGGGTCGGTCGTCGCCGCGATCAGCGTCGACACGTCACCACCGAGATCGCCGGCGGGCGCCCACTCGCTCGCCTCGTACCCGGCGCTGGACCAGTCGCCCAGCTCGAGCCTCGCGTCGTACGACTCCCCCATCAGCAGGTCGGCGAATCTGATCGGTCCGACGTGTTCGACCCAGCGGCCGTCGGTCGCGACCACGGTCCGCGAGCCGTCGGGGTGATCTATGACGAGCTGCGCGAGCAGCTGCGGCTTCTTGCCGTAGTGGTGCGCGTGGCTGCGCGTGTCCCATCCGACGTACCCGGACCACCAGCCTTCCCCGAGGACGGCACCGATCACGTTTTCGCCGGCGCGCAACACCTCAGTCACGTCGTAGGTCTGGTACGCGACGCGCTCGCGGTAGTCGGTCCAGCCCGGCGTCAGCTCGTCGTTGCCGATCCGCTGGCCGTTGGCGTGGAACTGGTACAGCCCGCGGGCGGTCGCGTAGAGCCGGGCCCTGGTGATCGGCTGGGTCAACTCGAACGACCGGCGGTAGTAGCGCGGCGGCGCGATGGTCGCCTGCCGGACCGTCCGCGGCTCGGCGCGATCCACCGGCGGCTCGAAGTACGGATCAGTTTCGTAGTCGTGCTCGATCCAGTGCGCCTGCCACTCGTCGTCATGGAAGAGCCCGGTCGCGAACGTCGCCTCGGCCGATGACACGGCTCCAGCCGCGTCACGCACCGCGAGCTGCCACACGTAATCGGTCTGCGACGTCAGCGGAGCACCGCCGTGGTCGACGGATGTCGTCCGCTCGCTGCGCCACCCGCTTTCCCACACCTGCACGCCGTCGCGCAGCACGCGCACGCGGAAGGCGTCCTGCCGATCGCCGCGCGTCGGCGACGCCAGCCGCCAGCTCAGCCGCGGTCGCCCCGTACCGACCCCGAGCGGGTCGGCTCGGTGTTCGCAGCGCAGGTCGTACGCCGTCAGCCCTCGCAGCTCTGTCACGGCCGGCGTTTCGGACTGCACCCAGTCTGTTGTCACCAGGACCACTCCGTCTCGGGTCGATGCAGCTCGTACTCCCGCAGGCCGCCGGCGTGCTCGGAGCGGTCGCCGTACATCGGGCGGGACGTGCCGGGCGGGTCGATCGCGATCACGTCGTCGCCGCGCCAGGTGGTTCGGAACTCGTTGCCGGCCGCAAGCTCTGTTGTTGTCTGCTCGACCATCGGGAACGTCACCACGATCCGCTCTCCCGGCTGCGGCTTCGGGATCGACAGGTAGCCGTCGGGCGCCCAGATGCGCTCGGCGCCGGTCCGCTCGTCGTCTCCGCGGCGGAGTTTCAGCCGCGCATACCCGGCCCAGTCGGGGATCCGCACGCGGAGCTCCTCCATGGGCTCGTTGACCTGCAGCTCGACTTTGCCCTCGACCGGCAGGTGGCTGATCACGTCGACCGCGTGGTGCCCGCGCGTCAGCAGCAGGTTGACCCGCCGCACCTGGTGGTCACCGGTGACGATGCTGTTCCACGCCCAAAACAGGCCACGGACGCCGGAGCCGACGCAGCATGCCTGCACGTCGTTCGTGTGGCCGCGGCCCAGCGGCACGTCGGAGACATAGTCGTTCGGAGCACCGTATCCGCAGAAGGCGCCGAGGACTCGCTCGCCGACGTTCACGTACGTCCGCCAGCCGGGCTCGTCCTGTGAGCGGTCCGGGGCGGACTCCACCCAGCTGACGTCCTGCAGTTGCGACGCGGCCAGGTGGTTGCGGACGAAGCGCTCGACGACCGGCCAGTACTCCGTGAGTCCGTTCCCGGCCAGCGTCGTGCCCAGACCGATGAGGTCCACGAGAGAACAGGTCTCGTGCTCGTACTGCTGGTCGGCGAGGTCGCCCGGCGTCCAGCCGAACCTGGTTGCCTCTCCGAGAACCCAGTCGTAGCTGCGGCGCACGAACTCGGTCAGCCCGTGGTCACCGGTGTGCCTGGCCAGTCGCGACAGCCCCTCCAGCGTCCCGACGCGCGTGTGGAAGTGGCCGCTGCGGTAGGCACGGGCGGAGTTGAAGCTCCCGTCCGCGTTGAACACACCGCTCTTCTCCACGATCAGGCGAGCGAACCACTCGCACAGCTCGAGCGCGTCGGTGTTGCCGGTGGCCTGGTGGTACCGCAGCAGCGGCATGATCAAACGGCCGGAGAAGGAGGCCGGGTCCGGCGCAAGATGCAGGTCGATCGCGTTCGACGACGGCCAGCCGTCCTTCGTGTACTCCGAGGCCGGATAGAACCAGACGTCGCGCTCCTTGATCGCGATCCGCTTCAGCGCTGCCACCTGACGGTCCGCGGCCCGCCGGGCCTGTGGATCATCGGCGGCGACCACAGCGGTCGTCATCGCAAGGAGTGTGGCGCGCTGATCGATCAGATTCGCGTTCGGCAGCCAGTGGCCCTTGGGATGGACCTGGCGGTAGGTGAGACCGTCATCGGCGAGCAGCGCGAACAGCCGCCGCCGGTAGCGGTCGGCGATCGTGTCCCACCGCGGGTCCCAGTCCTTGCCGCCGGTCATCTGCCGGGTGAGCAGGATCGCGTCGGTGAGCCGGCCGTGGCTGGAGCCGTAGTCCCAGTCGCCGTGGTCCATGCGGGCCGGGCGGGCCAGCAGGTTCGCACTGAAGAACGGGATGCCGTCCAGGTCGTCGTCGGCCAGTCCGGTCACCGCGTTCATCGCCAGCGCGGCCCGGTCCTCGAGCAGCAGTGTCGCGGGGATCGTCGCCATGAGGTAAACCTTTGCCTCCTCGGCCGCCGAAGTCAACCGGCTATCCACAGGCTGGCCGATCCGCCTTGTTTTCTTGACGTTTGCTGGCGGAGACTGGGCGGACCCGAGCGAAAGGAGAGGCCTCGTGCGAGCAGCAGTTCTGGAGGCGCCGCGGCAGGTTTCGGTGACCGACGTGCCGGATCCCGAGACGGGCGGCGACGTGCTGCTGAGGATGCGCGCGGTCGGGCTGTGCGGCTCGGACCTGCACACCTGGAGCGGGCGGCATCCGTTCCGCAAACCGCCCGTCGTGCTGGGCCACGAGGGCGCCGGGGAGGTCGTGTCGTCGGGCGACCCACGCTTCCGGCCTGGCGACCGCGTCGCGGTGCCGCCGGCCCTGTCGTGCTGGGAGTGCACCCGCTGCGAGACCGGGAATCCGCATCTCTGCAAGCACAAACGCGTCCCCGGCCTGGGCTGGCCAGGCATGCTGAGTGAGCTCTTCGCCGCGCCCGGGCGAGTCCTGATCCCGCTGAACGACGAGATCGGGTACGGCGAGGGCGCGATGATCGAGCCGGTCGCCGTCGGGTGGCGCTCGACATCGGCCGTGCGGGCCGGTGACGCCGTCGCGGTCCTCGGCGGCGGCGCGATCGGGAGTCTCGCGGCCGCGATCGGCCGGCACCGCGGCGCCCGGACGGTGCTGGCGAGCGACATCAAGCAGCACAACCGCGAGTTCCTGGCAGCACAAGGCGTCGACGTCGTGGTCGATCCGCTCTCGTCGGACCTGATGTCGATCGGGCTCGAGGCCAGCGGTGGCGACGGTTTCGACGTAGTCGTGGTGGCTTCCGGGCATCCGGGCTGCCTCGCGGAGGCGTTGGCGTTGTGCAGACCGCGCGGGCAGGTCGTGCTGCTGCCGATGTTCGGCGGCGCGCTGACGGTCGATCTGAATCCAGTCGTTCTCAAGGAGGTCACAGTGCAGGGCTCGACGATCTACACCCCGGCCGATTTCGCCGCGGCCGCAAGGCTCGTCAACACACGGACTCTCGACGTCCGTCCGTACATCTCGGACGTCGTGCCACTCGGCCGCACACCGCAGACCCTGGCGGCGATTGACGGCGGCGCCGCCCACCTCAAGACCCAGATCGACCCGACCCGATGAGCGTCCACGAGGTCGTCGCCACCTATCTGATCGAGACCTACCTCCCGCTGGAGCAAGCCGCCGAGGCCGTAGCCGGCGAGCAATCCACAGGCACGTTCACAGCCGTCGCACGCGAAACCCCCGAGCTCCGCGAACGCTTCGCCGCCCGAGTCGTGTCGATCGAAGAACTACCCCCCACCGGCAACCCCGACCTCCCAGGAGCCACCCGACCACCCGCACCGCGCACGGGCTCGCCGGGAGCTGGGTCACCGGGCGCTGGGTCACCAGGCTCGGCGGATGCGGCACACGCGGCCGGACGGACGAGTGGTCGGGTGCGGGTTGCCTTCGGGCTCGACAACTTCGGGCCCTCCTTGCCCAATGTGCTCGCCGCGGTGGCGGGGAACCTGTTCGAGCTCCGGCAACTGGCCGGGATCCGGCTGCTGGACCTCGATCTCCCGACGCCGTTCGCCGAGCGCTACCCCGGCTCGCAGTACGGCGTCCGCGGGACGCGCGAGCTGCTCGACCGGCCGGACGGCGTACTCCTCGGCACGATCGTCAAGCCGAGTATCGGGCTGCCGCCGGAGGAGCTCCGCCTCGTCGTCCGCGAGCTCGCCGAGGCCGGCATCGACTTCATCAAGGACGACGAGCTGATGGGCAACCCGCCGCACTCGCCACTCGCCGACCGCGTGGCCGTCGTCACGGAGGAGCTGGACAAGGTCGCCGCGCGCACCGGACGCCGCCCGATGTACGCGTTCAACATCACCGACGACCTAGACCGTATGGCCGCCAACCAGGACCTCGTCCAGGCAGCCGGAGGCACCTGCGTGATGGTCTGCGTGAACCTCGTCGGCTTCACCGCCCTCGCCTGGCTCCGAGAACGCTGCGCCCTACCCATCCACGGCCACCGCGCGATGACCGGCGTCTACACCCGCGCACCGCAGCTAGGCATCGACTACGTCGCCTGGTCCAAACTCGCACGCCTGGCAGGCGCGGATCACCTGCACACGAATGGCCTGTCCAACAAGTTCTACGAGACCGACGAAGAGGTCCTCCGCTCCATCACCGCCGTCCGGACACCACTCCTAGGAGGCTACGAGACACTGCCCGTCCTCTCCTCCGGCCAGACACCAGGATTGGCCCCAGAAACCTACCGCCGCACAAACACTACCGATCTCCTAGTCCTGGCAGGCGGCGGCATCCACGGCCACCCAAGCGGCCCAGCCGCAGGCGTCACCGCCATGCGAGCAGCCTGGTCAGCCGCAACCTCCAACACCGACCTGGACAAGGCCGCCACTCAGGTCCCCGCACTGCGCGAAGCCCTGGACAAGTTCGGCGGCATCCGTGCCTGAGACGACAACCTTCAGCCCCGACCCGACGCCCACCACCAGACAGGCTCTCGCAGCGCAACAGACCTTCAACAAGTGGGGCGGCGGTTGTGGTTGAGGCGGCGTTCTACGGGGACGACTTCACTGGGTCGACCGATGCGATGGTGCAGTTTGCTCGGGTCGGGTTGCGGTCGGTGCTGCTTGTGACGTTGCCGTCGGCATCTGAGTTGCGGGGGTTGGCCGAGCGGTACGACGTGATCGGTGTCGCCGGGATCGGTCGGTCGCTGCCGCCGGACGAGCAGGAGGCGGAGCTTCGTCCGGTGCTGAAGGCGCTTCGGGATCTTGGGCCGCGTGTGTTGCAGTACAAGGTCTGCTCGACTGCCGACTCCTCCCCCACGCGCGGCAGCATCGGGCGAGCCCTGGAGATCGGGCGGGAGGTTTGTGGCACCACCGTCGTACCCGTCCTCATCGCGCAACCGGAGCTGGGCCGCTACACCGTCTTCAGCCACCACTTCGCCGCCGAGGCCGGTACCGTTCACCGCCTCGACCGTCAACCCACCATGTCCTCCCATCCCGCTACCCCCATGGACGAATCCGATCTCCTCGAACACCTCAGCCGTCAAACGTCGCTTCCTCTTGGCGCCCTTCACCTGACCACCTACTCCACCCTCGCGACTGGCCTCACCGCGGCTGGAGATGTCGCCGCGGTTTTGCTAGATGCGCTGACCGACGAGGATCTTCGGCTGCTCGGACAGGTGATCCTGGGAGACGCGGGTGAAGCCAGGTTCGTCGTGGGCTCAGGCGGTATGTCCCGAGCCGTCGCCTTGGCCCTTCGGCCCCACGGCCGAGCAGCTACCGCGGCAGCGTCCCGTGTCGGCGGGCCGGTGTTGGTGGTGTCTGGCAGCCAGTCGCGGCGTACCGCGGAGCAGATCGAGTACGCCCGCTCCGCCGGCTGGGAGGTGCTGCCGCTCGCAGACAGTGCGACGGCTCAGACGACCGCCGCTTTCGCCGACGGTGTGCCCGCTCAGACGATCGCTGTGCCAGCGGACAGCACGGCAGGTCAGAAGGCTGCCGCGCTCGCCGACGGTGTGCCCGGTCAGACGACCGCCATGCCTGCGGACGGCACGGCAGGTCAGACGACCGCTGTGCCAGCGGACAGCACGGCAGGTCAGAAGGCTGCCGCGCTCGCCGACGGTGTGGCGGCTCAGGCGACTGCTGGGCCGGCGGACGGCACGGCAGGTCAGGCGACTAGCGCGCTTGCGGAGGGGGTGGTGGGGCGGGTGATTGGTGCGTTCGTGGCGGGGGTGGATGGGGTCGTCGTGCATACGAATGAGTTGGATCCTGGCAGCCTCGCGCAGGTGCCTGCTGCGTTGGCGGAGGTTGTGCGAGGGGTTGCTGCGGCGACCGGCGTACGTCGTGTGGTTGTGGCGGGTGGGGATACGTCCGGGCAGGTGTTGCGGGAGCTCGGGGTCAGTGCGCTTGAGCTGGTTGGTGCGTCGGAGTCGATCGCGCCTGGGGTGCATTTGTGCCGGGTGGCGTCGGGCGAGGTGGAGCTTGATGGGTTGGAGTTGTTGTTGAAGCCGGGGCAGTTGGGGGAGGTCGATCTGTTTACGCGGTTTCGGGGGTGGTGAGGGTGAAGGATTCGACTGGTGCCTGTGGGCTGTCGAGGATTTCGACGGTGCGTGGCGCGGAGGCGACGGTCAGGTTCGTGATGGTGATGTCGCGTACGACGGGGGCGTGGTCGCCGAGGTGTTCGGGTTCCGCGTGGCGGGTGGTGATGAGTACGGCGGAGGAGGTGACTGCTTCGACCGCGAGGTTTTCGACACGGACCTGCTCGATCAGGCCGCCACGTGAGGAGTTCGTCTTGATCCGTACGGCGTGGTCGACGGCTGGGCCGGTGACGTGCAGGTCGCGGGCGTGGACGTTGTGGACTCCGCCGGATACTTCGCTCCCGATCGTCAGAGCGCCGTGGCCGGCGACGAATCGGCACGACTCGATGAGGATGTTCCGGGACGGGCGGCCGACGCGGCGGCCGTCGTCGTCGCGGCCGGACTTGATCGCGATGCAGTCGTCACCGGTGTCGAACGAGCAGCCGGTGATGACGACGTCCGTGCAGGAGTCGGGATTGCAGCCGTCGTTGTTCGGGCCGTGCGAGTCGACGGTGACGCCGCGCACCAGGACGTCGCTGCAGAAGACCGGGTGCACCACCCACATCGGGGCGTTGACGATGCGGACGTCCTCGATGCGGACGCGACGACAGCTGTGCGGCTGGACGAAGCTCGGGCGGAAACCGTGACCGGGTTCGAAGACACGGTCCGCCACCGGGACGCCGTCGTCGACCATGCGCAGCAGGCGTTCCCAGTCCGTGCGCGGGCGGGTGTTGCGCCACCAGTTGTCCGTGCTCGCGCCGCCGTCGAGGGTTCCGGTGCCGGTGATCGCGACGTCCGTTTCGTCGTACGCGTAGATGAGAGGTGAGTGACTGAAGCACTCGATCCCCTGCCACCGGGTGCGGACGATCGGGTACGCCGCTGGGTCGGTGCTGAACCGCAGCGTCGCGCCGGCAGACACGTGCAGCTCGACGTTGCTGCGCAACCGGATCGCACCAGTGTGGAATTCACCGGCGGGTACGACGACACGCCCGCCGGTGAGCGCGCACGCGTCGATCGCCCTCGCGATCGCCGCCGTACAGTCCGCGTCAGGAGCGGCGCCGAAGTTGGTGATCAGGTAGTCAGTCATCGAGTGGTAGGGCTTGGGCGCGGAGGGCGTTGGCGAGTGGTACGGCGATGACCCAGCTGGGGTTCCAGGTGTTGGCGTGGCCGCGGCGTTGCCAGTGGGTTTGGAAGACGGCTTCGCCTTGTTCGCCGGGCAGGGGGAAGTTCCAGTCGTGGGGGCTGATGGCGATGGTCTGGGTGAGGGCCTGGAGGGTCGTTCGGGCAGCGTCGACGTACGACCGGCGGTTGGTGGTGAGACCGAAGGACAGCAGTTCGTACGTCGGGAAGAAGGCGTCGAGGTGATGGTTCTGGACACTGACGGTCGGCCAGCCGATCGCGTTGAAGCCGGCCGCGTGCAAGGGCGAACCCTCGTCCTGTTCAGGGGACCACACGTAGACCCAGGTCAGGAGCCAGTCGGCGGCCACCTCGCACCAGGTCGCGTAGACGGGGTCGCCGGTACGGCGGAAGAGCTCGTAGGCGGCCATGAAGTAGTACATGCCGGCTTCTTTGTCCTCGCACGCCGCGTCGAGAGTGGACCGCGAGAACGGGCGGTCGAAGGTCCGCGCGTGCTGATCGTGGTACCGGGACAGCCAGACGGTCGCCTCCGCCAACAGCTCGGCGTCGTCAAGAACCTCCGAGGCCTTCAGCGCAGCGAGTACGCACGGGATCCCGGCCGACGAGACGGTCGTCGCCGCCGGCGAGCCGTCCAGCCGCCACCCCACCGGGAACGTGCCGTCGGCCATCTGAGCGCCGGCCGAGCAGCGAAGAAAGGTCATGGACTCCGTGAGGGCGTGCAGCCAGGACGGCGGAACAGCTTCGCTGTGCGCTCGGAAGAGCGTGATGATGTCGGCCAGGTCGGCGATCGTCTCGCCGTAAGCACGGCTGGAGACCATGGGCCGGTTGCCGGTCCGGAAGCTGGTCCAGCGACGGGTGATGGCCTGATAGGCGTTGTGGCGCAGACCGGGAGTCGGCGTCGGGCTGCCCGACAGGTAGAACTCGACAGCCGCGCGGCAGCGATCGATGCGCAGGCGGTCCCGGGTGTTGAAGCCGAGCTTTGCGTCGCACCAGGCGAGCTTGAGCGCCTGGCCGGTCCACCCGTACATGAAGTGCCGCGTCTTCCGCGGACCGTTGCCCGGGATGTCACTGAACTTCGTGTACCCGGCCACCGTCCCGGACTGATACCACCGGTTGTCCAGAGCAACGGTCTTCAGCCGGATCAACTCGCCCGGCGCCAGACCGTCAGCACCGGCACCAGTGAAGACCGTGCGCGCCGTGTGGACCAGCTGCCGGAAGGCGTGACCACGAATGTCCTGCGGCCCCCAGTCGAGGACGAGCTGCTGCGTGTAGCTCTCCCCCGGCCGCAGCGTGAGGTAGCCGTCGTCGGTGGCCTCGGTCTCGGCCTTGCTGACATACCGGATGTCCTGCTTGCCGTCGAACATCAAGACGCCGCTGAGTGCCGCGATCACCGGCCCCTCCTGCCGGATCGCGCCGAGCGAACCGTAGCGGACCTGGCCGTCCCCCGAGCGGCGCGCCTGCGGGCGCGAGAGGACGGACAGCCAACGCCGTTCGCGGCCCTCGCGCCATTCGAGGTTCACCCCGGGGATCGGCAGCCGGTCCTCCTCGGCGACGAATCCCCCGCCGGGCGCCGGACCGATTCGCGGTACGGCGCGCGCCAGGTCGGCGGACGGGTTGTCGTTGTAGATCACGCCGGGGACGGTGAGCTGGCTGTCCTTCGCCCGGCCCAGGTCGAGCAGCAGCCCGACAGCAAGGTCCGCGAGCCGGCGCTTGCTCGTGTTGCGCCACCGGAGCTCGAGGTTCAACCGGTCGCCGTCGTCGAACGCCAGCTGCACCTCGACCGCGAGCGGTCCGGTGCGACAGCCGGCGCGGTGCTCGCCCGGTCGCCGCGAGATCCACCAGCCGTCGGGTGACGGCGTCCCGCCCGCCTGGAGCAGACTCGGCTGCCACGGCCGGCCGGCCGAGCAGGTCAGCAGACCGGCCAGCGGGCGTTCGAGGTAGACCGGGCCGCCGGCCAGGCCGAGCTGCAGGACCACGCCGTCCGGCGTACGGCGGAGTTCGGCTTGGCGGGGTCCCGAGGTCAGCGGTGGCATCAGGACGTCCGGCGGATCTGGATGGCCTGGTACTGCGTGCCGGGCAGCCGGACGGTCAGCGTGTCGGTGACGTTCTCACGGGTACGGCGTACCGAGTGGTTCCATACGTCCAGCACGTCGACGTCGTACACGCCCTCCGGGAGCGAGAACGTGCGGTCGGGGAACTGGTGTTCGCCGAGGTACTGCAGGTAGTACGAGCCGGGCACCGCGAGAGTCGGTGCGTCGCGGTAGTCGTCGATGGGCTCGACACCGTCCGGGAGCTCGTCGAGGACCTCACGCAACAACCGAAGCCGCTGCGCCACAACACCTGTCGGCCGACTACCCCCGGCTGACCAAGGCGTGTCGACGTACCATTCGCCATGGGTTACGTACGCCCCGCGGACCGTCCCTTCCCAGATACGGGTCAGCATCTCCTCGGGACGGAGGCTGGTGTCGGGGGTGGTGCCGTTGCCTTCGTGGCCGCAGGCGTCGACGAAGACGGGTTTGGCGTAGTCGCGGCGGAGGGCCGAGACACCACGCAGGTTCGCGAGGCGGACGCTGAGGTGGGTCAGCCACGGCGGTCCGGGATCGGTTGCCTCGTGCATCGAGATCAGGTGGTGGCTCGGATCGAGTTCGGCGATGAGCTCGGCCAGCCGGCGGACGTCCGTGGCCTGCGGTGTGCTGGTCGGCGACAGGCACCAGGTGACGTTGCGGTACGCGGACAGGCGGTTCACCGTGGCGCGGATGGTGGCCTCGTTCAGCGGGAGGATCACGTCGGCGACGATGCCGGCCGTCAAGAGGTCGCGGACCTGGTCCTCGATGGTCTCCGAGAGTGCGAGCCGGACGCGGTTGAACGGCGACGCCGCGATCGCGGGACGCGCCGCGGCCCATTGGTCGGGGCGGCCGAACCACGACGTCGTCAGCGGGTGGTACGGCGTACCGTCCGCCCATCGCAGCGCCGTCCCGAAACGCCGGACCGGACCACGCGAGGTCCCCGGCGTGCAGGTGAACTCAATGCCGGAAGACCCCGACCACTCGCCTTCCAGGTCCGGGCTGAACCGGACGAGCCAGCTGTCTCCCGACTGGAACGACTCGGCGTAGGCGGTGGCGCCGGACGGGTGGCGGAAGTGCACGCCACAAGGTCCGGATACTGGTAGTTCGAGCACGTCCCAGCGTGCTACTGACGTCATCGGGTGCCTCTCAGGGCGAGGTACGGAGTGGCGGGCAGCGGGATGCGGCTCGGGCCGGCGTATTCGGCCAGCGGGGTGATGGTCATCGCGCGGGTGTCGATCAGGTCGAAGTGGAACGGCGATCCGTCCGGCAGGTCGAGTTCCACGGCCGACGGCTGCCGGTCGCCGAGGTAGTGCAGCACGCAGCGGTCGGTGTCGACCTCGCCGTCCGACTGCCGCGGCAGTCCGGCGAACACGGCCCGCAGGAAGTCGATCCGCTCCGGGCTGTCGCCGTACAGCCGGCCGCCGATCGAGATCCACGCCCGGGTCTCACGGTCGACGAACGACTCGCCGTGACCGACGTACCCGCCGAGCGACATGCCCTGCCAGAACCGGTGCACCATCTCGTCCGCGGTCAGGTTGCCCCAGCGGCGGCCGGCGTTGCCCTCGTAGCCGATCTCGTCGATCACCACCGGCTTCGGGCACTCCCGCCACGCGGCGACCTCGGCGCCGTCCCAGTGCTGCACACTCTGGTGGGTGATCCACGGCTTGCCGAAGTCGTACGGCGTGAAGACCTCGTACATCTTGGTGCCGTTGTGGATCGACCGCAGCCGCTGGTACGGGTCGTAGCGCTGCACCAACTGGAGCAGCCGGTCCCAGTCCGCGATCGTCTTCTCGTGGTTGAAGTCGTACTCGTTAGACAGCGACCACCAGACGTTGCGGTACGCCGCCAGCCGCGCGACGACGTACCGCAGGTACGCCGCGTCCTGCGCCGGGGTCATCCGGTCGAAGCCCCACACGCCGCGGTCGTACGGGTGGAACAGGATCAGGTCCGCCTGGATCCCCAGCGCCAGCAGGTCGGCGACACGGCTCTCGAAGTGCTGGAAGAACACCGGGTCGTACCGCTCGACATCGACGGACCCGGGCGTGTTGCCCGCGAACGGGGTGCGCTCGGGGCGCATACCGTCGGTGGGCAGCAGGCACATCCGGACCTTGTCGAAGGGTGCCTCGCGCAACGACTCGAGCGTGAGCTCCTGGAGCTCCTTCGTCTCGTACGTCCAGTGGTAGCAGGTGGTGCCGATGCAGTCGTAGCGACTGCCGTCGGCGTAGGAGAAGTGGTGCCTGCCGAGCACGTCGACCGGTCCGTGGTTGCCCTGGCCCGGTGGGGCGCAGGTGAAGGTGCCCTGGTGGCCGTCCAGTTCGGGGGCGGAGCTGGACGTGATGTACGACCACTCCCCCTCGCGGTCCGGTGAGAACCGCGCACGGTAGTCCCCGTCGCCGTCGTAGAAGCCGTCGACGGTCACCATCCGGTTCCGGAACTGGTAGGTGACCTGGAACTCCACATCGACGAACGGGTTGCCGCCGGACGGCCCGGTCAGGGTGAGCTCGTGCAGGCCCCACTTCTCGATACTCATGGCAATCGGTCTCCTGCCTGGATCCACTCGGGCGCCAGGATCACGTGCTTGATGGTCTTGCGCAGGTACGAGTACGCGACGTGCAGCCGGCCGTCGCGGGTCTGCAGCAGCGTCGGGTACGAGTAGCCGAACTCGTTGTCGCGGTACTCCTCGTCCTGCACCTGGAGGTTGCGCCAGTACGGCCAGGTGGCGCCGTCGTCCTCGGACAGCGCCAGCGTCAGCGGGGTCCGCAGGGTCTTCCGGCGGACGCCGCCCAAGCCGTCGTCGACCCAGCGGAACTGGTCGCGGTCGGCGCACGAGTCGTTGAACACCATGACGAGCCGACCGTCGCTGAGCCGGAGCACCTGGATCGCCGAGTTGTTGTTCGGCAGCGTGGTCTTCTCGGGAGCGGTCCAGGTGCGGCCGTTGTCCTTCGACACCGACCGGTGGATGCGGTCGGCGGCGCGGCTGCGGTAGTAGCCGACGAGTTCGCCCGGTGACAGCTCGGCGATGCTCATCTGCACCTGTCCGACCGCATCAGGCACTTCCACGGTGGACCAGGTCGAGCCTTGGTCGGTGCTCAGTTTCACCACCGTACGCTCGGCGGCCTTGTCACAGTCGTACGCCGGCAGCAGCCAGTCGCCGTTGCTCAGGACAACAATCGGGTTCCGGATGAACGAGCCGAGGTGGTCGAACAGCACCTCGCTCCGCTCCCACGTCAGACCGCCGTCGTGGGAGGCCCGCCGAACAACCCGCGAGGTCGACTGGTCATGCGGCTCGTTCGAGGTATGCAGCAACCAAACGTCCGACGCGGGCGGGGCGACGAACAGCAGGGGGTTCTGTTCCGACCTGCGCGGGTCGGAGGACAGCTGTACGGGCGGTAGCCAGGTGTCGAAGCCGGCCGGGAGGCGGGAGAGCACGATGTTCGTGTCCGGCTCGCCCTCCCCCGGCCCGTTGAACCAGGCGCAGAGCAGGTCGCCGGACGCGGTCTCGACCAGCGTCGCGGCGTGGCTGTCGCCGGGGTGGATGGTGGGCAGGAGGGCCGCACCCTCGCGGATGCGGCCGTCGAACCTGGGATCGATCACCATGTGAGCCCGCGGGCGACCTGCGCCTTGATGTAGTCGGGGATGTCCTGCGTCTCGGTGACCAGCAGCGACGAGTCGACGTCCATGCCGTCCTTGAGCACGTGCTGCCGGAACACCTTGTACAGCGGGATGTCCCAGTACTCGGTGTTCTGGTAGTTCTTGATCACCGCGTTGTCGCCCCAGTAGACGGCCGACGTGTCGACCGCCGCCAACTCCGGGATCGCCGTACCGAACGCGTTCACGACCGCGTCGGTCTTCAGCACCGCCTTCATGCCGTACGACGAGATCCGGGTCTGCATCTCCTCCGACACCAGGTACTTGATCACGTCCAGCGCCTGGTCCTTGTGCTGCGACTGCGGCGGGATGAACGCCGCGCGGGTGTCCGGCTGGTAGATCGTCTGCGAGCCGCGCGACAGCACCGGCATCGAGGTGACGCCGATTTTCACGCTCTTGGCCCACTCGGCGAACTGCGCGGCGTCGTCCTCCTCGACGTAGTACGGGCTGAGCGCGTACGCGTTCAGCTTCGACAGGTTGTTCACCGCCATCGCGAGGTGACCGGGGAAGCTCATGTCGCCCTTGAAGAAGTCGTCCACCGTGGTGAAGTTGTTCCGCGGGATCATCAGGAACCGGTACATGTTGTTCGCGACGGTCTTCCACTCCGCGCTGGTCAGGTTGACCTTCACGTCCTCCGGCGCCGGCTGCTCGCTCGAACCGGGCACGAACGGGTAGAGCCCGAGCTGGTTCATCGCGAGATAGTTGTCCGGGTGCTGCATGTAGCCCTTGTAGTGGTGGATCCCGTCCTGCCGGGTGAGCTTCTGCGCGAGCTTGTAGACGTCGTCGTACGTCGACCCGGCCGTCGGGTACCGGACGCCGAACTTGTCGAAGATCAGCTTGTTGTAGAACAGCAGGCTCTCGTCGATCCACAGCGGGACGCCGTACAGGCCGCCGTCGGAGCGGGACTTGATCTGCTCGACCGAGCCGACGTTCAGCGTGGTGAGGTCGATGCCGGCCTGCTGCACCAGTCCGGTGATGTCCTGGGTCCAGCCCAGCGGCTCGAGGTCCCGGTCGATCCGCAGCCGCGGGTCCTCCAGGATCAGATCCGGCACCCGGCCGGCCTTGGCGATGTCCTCGTAGCGGATCGGGTAGTCCCAGGTGGCGTACTTCAGCTTGATGTTGGGGAACTTGGCCCGGATCGCGTCGCCGAAGACGGTGTCGAAGTACCGGGTCGCCTCCCGGCCCTGGTCGTTGCCGCCGAGCTCGAACGGCTTGAAGTTGGCGGCGAACACGAACAGCTCGTCGTCGGCGACCGAGAACGGCACGTTGTACTTGTTCGGGATGTCGACGACACCGGCCGCGGAGCTCACGCTGCCACGCGGCGTGGCGGTGGTGGAGCTGGTGGTGGCAGCGGCGGCGGTCCCGGCCGGGAGCACGCCGCCCAGGGCGGCCAGGCCGCCGAGCAGCGCGCTGTTGCGGACGAAACCGCGACGCGACAGGCCGGGGCCGTCGGACGAAGCGGAAGGACGCTCGGCGTTCTGAGCTTCAGACATGGAATGACCTTTCCTACGGGGCGGTGGTGGCCGTGAGGACACCCTTCAGGTCGAGCTGCTCGGCCAGGTGGCACGCGACTTTGCGGCCGCCGATCTCGCGCAGCTGCGGGACTTCGGTCTTGCACCGCGCCTCGGCGTACCCGCACCGCGGGTGGAACGGGCAGCCGGACGGCACCTTCGACGGGTCCGCGATCTCGCCGCGCAGCTTGATGCGCTCGCGGAGCCCGCGGGAGGCGGGATCGGGATCCGGTACGGCGCTCAGCAGCGCCTCGGTGTACGGGTGCAGGGGTTTGGTGTAGAGCTCCTCGGTCGTCGCGCTCTCGACGAGCTTGCCGACGTACATCACCGCGACGTCGTCGGCGACGTGCTCGACGATGCCGAGGTCGTGGGACACGAACAGGTAGGTGAGGCCGGACTCCTCCTGCAGATCCCGCAGCAGGTTGAGGATCTGGGCCCGGACCGACACGTCGAGCGCGCTGACCGCCTCGTCCGCGACCACCAGCCGCGGCTCGGTGGCGAGCGCCCGCGCGATCACGACCCGCTGCCGCTCGCCGCCGCTGAACGCGTGCGGGTAGCGGTGCGCGTACTCGGCCCGCAGCCCGACGCGACGCAGCAGCGCGGCGACCTTGTCGTCGATCTCGTCACGCGACCCCGCCGCCTGCACCCGGAGCGGCTCGGCGATGATGTCGCGCAGCGTCTTGCGCGGGTCGAGCGAGGAGTGCGGGTCCTGGAAGATCAGGCGGACCTGACCGCGGTACGGCTTCAGCTGCTTCTCGCTCAGCGGCGCCAGGTCGACACCGTCGAACATGATGCTGCCCGAGGTCGGCTCGTAGGCGCGGACGATGCAGCGGCCGAGGGTCGTCTTCCCGCAGCCGGACTCGCCCACGAGCCCGAGCGTCCGGCCGGCCTGGATCGACAGGTCGACACCGTCGACCGCCTTCACGAAGCCCCGGTTCCGCCCGAGGAACCCGCCGTGCAGCGGGAAGTGCATGGTCAGCCCACGCGTCTCCAGCAACGTCATGACTTCTCCTCGCCGTACAGCAGACAGGCAACGTCGATCTCGTCGCTGCGCACCCGGAGCGGCACGGTCGTGTCGCACTTCCCGGCCATGAACGCGTCGCATCGCGGGTGGAACCGACACCCCGACGGCCGCTCGTACGGCGGCGGTACGGTCCCGCGGACTGCGACCAGCCGCTCCTGCCCGCGCGCACCGAGTCTGGGCACCGAACGCACAAGTGCTCGCGTGTAAGGGTGTTTGGGCCGGCTGAGCACGGCGGACGCCGGCCCCTGCTCGACGACTTCGCCGAGATACATCACCGCGACCTCGTCGGCGACCTGCGCCGCGACGCCGAGGTCGTGCGTGATCAGCATGATCGCCATCCCGAACTCCTGCTGCAGGTCCTGCAGCAGGTCCAGGATCTGCGCCTGGGTGGTGACGTCGAGCGCGGTCGTCGGCTCGTCCGCGATCAGCAGCCGCGGCCGGCACGACAGCGCCATCGCGATCATCGCGCGCTGCCGCATGCCCCCGCTCAGCTGGAACGGGTACGAGTCCACGCGGCGCTGCGGGTTCGGGATGCCGACCCGGCCGAGCATCTCGATCGCGCGCTCCCGGGCGGCCTGCTTGCCGAGATGCTCGTGCAGCCGGATCGCCTCGACGATCTGGTCGCCGATCGTGTGCACCAGGCTGAGCGACGCCATCGGCTCCTGGAACACCATCGCGATGTCGGCCCAGCGCACCTGCCGCAGCCGCTTGTCCTTCGCGGCCAGCAGGTCGAGCGGCTCGCTGTCCGGCGCGTCGTCGTACAGCAGGATCTCGCCGCCGACGATCCGGGCCGGCTTCTCCACCAGCCGCAGGATCGACCGGGCGGTGACGCTCTTGCCGCACCCGGACTCGCCGACCACGGCGAGCGTCCGGCCGCGTGGGACCGACAGGCTGACGCCGTCGACAGCCTTCACCACCCCGTCGCCGAGCTCGAAGTGAGTCCTCAACGAGCGCACTTCCAGTAGAGGTTGCATCAGAGGGTCCTCACTTGTAGGGATCCGCGGCGTCGCGCAGACCGTCGCCGACGAAGTTCATGGCCAGGACGACCACCACGACCGCGAGGCCGGGTGTCAGCAGCCACGGCGCCGTGGCGACCGCGCGGATGTTCTGCGCGCCCTCGAGCAGCACGCCCCAGCTCACCGCGGGCGGCTGCAGACCGAGGCCGAGGAACGACAGGCTGGTCTCGGCGAGGATCATCCGCGGCACCGCCATCGAGATCGACGCGATGATGTGACTGGCGAACGACGGCACCATGTGGCCGAAGATGATCCCGGTCCGGCCGACGCCGTCCAGCCGGGCCGCCATCACGAAGTCCTCCTCGCGCAGGCTGAGGAACCGGCCGCGGACGTCCCGCGCCAGCCCGGTCCAGCCGATCAGCGAGAGGATCACGGTGATCGCGAAGTACCTGGTCAACGGTCCCCAACTGCCCGGCAGGGCGGCCGACAGCGCCATCCACAGCGGCAGCGTCGGGACCGACATGATGAACTCGATGATCCGCTGGATGATGTTGTCGACCGTGCCGCCCAGGTAGCCGGAGATACCGCCGATCAGCATGCCGAGCACGAAGCTCGCGAACACGCCGACGAGTCCGATCGACAACGACACCCGGGCGCCGTGGATCAGCCGGGACAGCAGGTCGCGGCCGGACTGGTCGGCGCCGACCAGGAAGAACGGCTCGCCGGCCGTCGTCGGCCCGATCAGGTGGATGCTCGACTTGATCGGGCCCAGGATCGAGTACTCGTCGCCGCGCACGAACCACCCGATGTCGACGATCTTCGACTTGTCGACGGTGAAGGTCTGCTCGAACGTCTCCTGGTTGCGCGTCGACGAGTACCCGTACACGAACATCCCGTGCTCGGCGTCGACATGGATCCGCTGCGGTGGGGCGTACGGCAGCGAGGTGTGCGCGGTGTCGGCACTCGACGGGGCGAAGAAGCCCGCGAAGATCGCGACGAAGTAGATCGGGACCAGCACGATCAGCCCGATCAGCGCCAGCCGGTGCCGGCGGAACTGCCGCCACATCAGCCGCCACTGCGGCAGCGCGCCGTGGTCGCGAAGGCTCTTCACGACCTCCGCCGGCACTTCGTGCGAGGTGTCAGGAGCGATCGCCTCGGTCTGCTGGACCATTCAGATCTATCCCTTCTGGAACCGGGTGCGGATCCGCGGATCCCACCAGGCCAGTGCGAGGTCGCTGAGCATCGTGCCGATCACCGTCAACGTGCTGAGGATCAGCACGAAGCTGCCGACCAGGTACATGTCCTGGCTCTTCACCGCCCCGAGCAGCAGCGGGCCGCTGGTCGGCAGGCTCATCACGACCGACACGATCGTCTCGCCGCTGATCAGGCCGGGCAGCAGCCAGCCGACCGTGCTGAAGAACGGGCTGAGCGACATCCGGACCGGGTACTTGAGCAGCAGCTTCCACTCCGGCAGGCCCTTCGCCCGCGCGGTCGCGACGTACGGCTTGTGCAACTCGTCGAGCAGATTCGCCCGGGTGATCCGGATCAGGCCGGCCGTCCCGGCGACGCCGACCACCACGATCGGGATCCACAGGTGGGACAACAGGTCGAGCAGCTTGCCCAGGTTCCAGGCCGCGTCGGCGTACTCCGGTGAGAACAGTCCGCCGACGCTCTGGCCGAAGTACCGGAACCCGATGTACATCATCACCAGCGCGAGCATGAACTCCGGCACGGCCATCCCGATGAAGCCGAGGAACGAGGCCAGGTAGTCGCCGCCCGAGTACTGCCGTAGCGCGCTGTAGATGCCGATCGGGAACGCGATCGCCCAGACGAACAGCAGGCTGGCGATCGACAGCACCATCGACAGCAGCACCCGGTTGCCGATCAGGCTGGCCACCGACTGGTTCCAGGCGAACGACTGGCCGAGGTCACCGTGCAGTACGACGCCCTTGATCCAGGTGAGGTACTGCACGATGAACGGCTTGTCGAGCCCGTAGTGCCGCTTCAGCTCGGCGATCTGCGAGTCCGGGATGTCCTGGCCGCGGGCCTCCGCGTTCGCGATCACCGTGGTGGTGTAGTCGCCCGGCGGCAGCTTGATGACCACGAAGGTGACGAACGAGATCGCCGCCAGCGTGATGCCCATCCAGACCAGCCGCCGGGCCACGAAGCGCAGCATTACTGGCCGATCGCGAACTGCTCGGGGTGGACGATGCCCGGGGCGACCGATTCGCTCATCGTGGCCGGCACGTTGTGGAAGTCGTTCTTCACCACGCCGTACGTGTTCGGGACCGAGCTGATGCCGATGTAGTAGAACTGGTCCGCCGCGATCTGCAGGATCTGCTTGCCCAGGTCGAGCGTCTTCGCCGGGTCCGGCTCCTGCCGAGCCTGGGTGAACAGCTCCATCTGCTTCTTGATCTCGGCCGGCGGCTGCACGCCTTCCTCGCCCTTCGACTGGTACCACTGCGCCCAGCCGATGCCGTACCGCGCGCTGCCGTCGTTGGTCGGCACCCAGTAGTGGTCACCGCCGGTCCCGGTGGGCAGCACGAACGTGCCGCAGGTCCAGGTGCCGGCGTCGTGGTCGTTGGCCTTGACCCGCTCCTTGTAGAGGTCTTCACTGACCGCCTGGGTGCGCAGCTCGATCCCGACCGCGGCCCAGCGCTTCTTGACGAACTCGATCGCCTCGACGTGGTCCGGGAACGACTCGCTGACCAGCACGGCCACCGACACCGGCTTCCCGTCGGTACCGAGCCGCTTGCCGTCCGCCGACTTCTTGGTCAGCCCGGCTGCGTCGAGGTGCTGGTTCGCCTTGGCGGCGTCGAACTCCAGGAACTGCGTGGCCAGCTGCTCGTTGTAGTACGGCGAGTCCTTCGGCGGCGCACCCTGCCAGGGCTCCCCCTGGCCGGCGTAGACCGCGTCGATGACCTCCTTGCGGTTGATCGCGTGCGACAGACCGGCCCGGAACTCCTTGTTGGAGAACAGCGCCCGCTTGACCGGGTCCTTGTGGGTCAGGTTGAGGCCGAGGACCATCGTGTTGGTGAGCTGGGTCGGCACCTCGAAGATCTTGTAGCCGCCCTTCTCCCGGTTCTGCGCAACGACCGGCTTGTTCTGCGGCGTGCCGAAGTTCCGGTACTGCATGCCGAACTCGCCGTTCATCACCTTGAGCAGCTCGACCTGGGCGTCCTGGACGACCTCGACGCGGCAGTTGTCGATGTACGGCAGCTGCCGGCCCTGGTCGTCGACCTTCCAGTAGTACGGGTTCCGGGTCAGCGTGACCGCGGAGCCCTTGCCGAGCGCGGTGGTCACCTTCCACGGCGCCAGCGTCGGCTGCTCCGCGTTGGTCCACGGGTTCTGCTTCTGCGCGAACAGGTCGGTCCAGCTGCCGACACCGGCCTTCTTCGCCAGCGCGTTCGCAAACTTGTTGTACTTCAGGTGGAACTGCTGGAAGTAGTGCTTCGGCAGCAGCATCCCGTAGGCGCCTTCACGCTCGAAGATGCCGTCGGCGATCTGCACCAGCAGCGACGGCTGCGGCGAGCTGTAGGTCATCTTGATCGTGCGCTCGTCGACCTTCTCGACCTTCGCGATCTTGCCGGTGTCCGGCGACGTGAACGCGTCGTACAGACCGTCCGGGTGCAGACCCTCGTCGCACTGGACCTCGAGGATCGTGAAGATCAGGTCGTCCGCCGTACACGGCTTGCCGTCGGACCACTTCATGCCCTCACGCAGGGAGAAGGTGTAGACCTTGCTCTCGGCATCGACCGTGAACTCGCAGGTGTTCGCCTCGATCTCGTCGTAGCCGGGCTTGCCGACCTTGTCGGGCTTCCAGCGCAGCAGCGGCTCGTAGCGCATCGCGTACCACAGCCACTGGGTGTCCTCCTGGGTCAGCATCGCCGACCGCCAGGTGCCGCCGTACATCGCCTTGCCGTCGAGGGGCTTGATCACCGGCGGGTTCTTCGGGAGCCGGTCCGCCAGTGGCGGCAGCGTGCCCTTGTCCACCAGGGCTTTCAGCATCGGCGATTCCTTCTCGCCGACCGCGGCGGCTTGCGCACCGGCCCCGGCCGGCTTGGTGTCGAAGAAGCCGCAGCCGGGGACGGTGGCGACGGCCAGCAGGCCGAGACCGCCCTGCAGCAGCCGGCGTCGATCGATCTTGCTCTCAGACATCGTCATGACCTCACTGCTGCTCGAGCGTGATGTTGCTGAACTGCGCGGTCCCGTAGTCGACGAGACCGTTGTCGTCCAGAAGGCCGCCGTCGATGGCGAACCCGATGTAGAAGGAGCGGTTCGGCATCACGAGCTTCTCGTAGCCGAAGCGGTCCCACTTGACTTGATCCGTGGAGATGAACGCCTCGAACTCGACGTCCCGGAACTGCGGGCGCTCGCGCCGGAGCAGCCGCAGCCAGTACACCTTCGTGGGATCCAGGTAGCTGCCGTCCCACGGCCACGGGCCGACGCTGGGCACGGAACCGTGGGTCTGGATCCGGATCGCCTGCGCCTTCATGCCGCCGTCGTCGGTGGCCGTCGGCGCGGCACTCGCGTTGTCGTTGACCGTGCCGTACCCACCCGCGACGCCGAAGCCGATCCCGCCGTACATGAACGGAGCCGCCGGGTCGAGCGAGTCGCGGATCATCAGGCCCGCGGTCAGCCCGTTGGCGATCTTGCTGATCTTGTCCAGCCGCGCGGTGATCTGCGAGACCGCGCCGGCACCGCCGGCCTGGAGCTTTCGGTACACGTAGTGGAAGTTGCTGCTCCGCCCGTAGATCCGGCCGGAGCCCTTGATGGTCAGGACCCCACCGTCCAGGCTCCCCGATCCCGGCACCGGCGGCTTCCCGACCGAGGCCGACGTCCAGCCCGCCGTACCCACCTGCTTGTTGACGTGCAGTTGGACGGCGGTCGACTGGGTCGCCGTACCGTTGCGGTCGGTGGCCCGCGCCGTGACCCAGTAGGAGCCATCCGCAACGTTCTTCCACTGCACCTGGTACGGCGCGCTCGTCGCGGTGCCGATCACCTGGTCACCGGCGAAGAACTCGACCTTGGCCAGCTGCCCGCCCTTCGCGGCGGAAGCATCGGCCTTGATCGTCACGGTCGGCGCGGACCGGCCGGCGAACGTCTGGTTCTGCGCCGGGGCGGTGATCCGCACGGCCGGGTTGCCGACCGGGTCCGGGACCAGCGAGTTGAGGTAGTTCTCCAAGTAGGTGTAGCCGTTCGGCGCGATCTTCTGCGCGTCCGACGGGTCGTTCGGGTCGAGCCCGTTCGCCTTCTCCCACCAGTCCGGGATGCCGTCGTGGTCGGAGTCCACCGGCGCCTCGGTCTGGGCCAGCTCCGGGTAGCCGCCGACCTGCTTCTGCGAGTTGATCAGCCGCCCGGTCCCGTTGCGGACCTCGTCGACGATCCGGGCGTCGGCGGCGTCGCGCCGGGGCAGGATCGCGCCGGCTCCGGCGAGCACCGCCTCGTACGCCTTGCCGGCCGCTTGGAGCTCGCCGCGGCCCGGGATCGGCTGCGGCTCGGCCAGTTCGACGATGCCGCCGATCGGGTACCTGATGCCGCGCCGGTTGTGCGCCGTGACCTCCGGGTGGCCCTCGACCTGGTTGCCGGCGACGTACCACTGGCCGCCGCGGTTGGCGCTCACCACGACCGGCGCGACCTCGTCGAGCGTGGTCGGGCCCGGCTTGTAGAAGTTGTTCATGATGTTGATGCCGTTGGCCCACTCACCGCCGTACACCGAGGTGTACCCGTGGTCGTAGATCACGTTGTTGTAGTGGTCGACCTCGAGGTTGATGCCCTCGGTGTAGCCGAAGCGCGGCTGCCGTCCGCCCTGGTGGGCGACCAGGTTGTGGTGGTACGTGTTCCGCTCGCCGCCCCAGATGCCGCCGTACCCGTGCCGGTTCTTCGGGTGCGCGGACAGCGCCAGGCCCTCGGAGACGATGCACCACTGGACGGTGACGTCGAAGTTCCCGTACGGCGACAGGCACTCGTCGACCGCCCAGCTGAACGAGCAGTGGTCGATGATCAGGTTGCGGATCTGCGGGCTCACCGAGCCGGGCACGTTGGTGTTGAAGGCGTCGTCGGCGACCGCGTTCTCGTCGCCGAGCCGGAACCGCAGGTAGCGCATCACGATGTCGTGCGCGCCGCCGCTGATGTTGGTGCCGTAGCCCGCCACGCAGATCCCGCCCCCGGGCGCGGTCTGTCCGGCGATCGTCAGGTTGCTCCCCGCGATCTTCAGGCCCGACTGCAGCTGGATCGTGCCGGAGACCCGGAACACGATCGTCCGGTCGGAGCCGGAGACCGCGTCCCGCAGCGATCCGGGTCCGGAATCGGCCAGCGTGGTCACTTCGTACACGGAGCCACCGCGGCCACCCGTGGCCCACATCCCGGCGCCCTCGGCGCCCGGGAAGGCCGGCAGCCGGTCCTCGTTCGCAGTGGCGCCGGCAGTCTTCGCGGTCGCTGCGGCGGTCGCCGTCGGCGTGATGCCGAGCGACGCGACACCGATGGCGGCCGCGGTGGTCCCGACGAATCCGCGCCGGGACCAACCCGGCGCCGGGGCTTCGCCAGGGAGAGTTTCTGTCATCGTCCATGCCTCGCTTTCGGCAGGGGGCGGCTGCTGAGTCGCACAGTCTGAATATCTAGTCAACTCCGAATGGAACGACGGCCCTCATGGTCACGGAGGTTACGAAGGCATGTCAAGAGCGTGACGCAGGAAAGTTGCAATCGTTTGCAGGCAGAGATTTCCTCGACCGCAATCGTTTGCACGAACTCTTGCCGGATCGTCCGCGCCAGTGGTTACCTAGCCTCCATGCCTTTGCGCCCACTCCCCCACGGCAGCACCAGGATCAGCGGCGGCTTCTGGTTGGAACGGCAACGCACGAACCGCGACACGACCATCCCGGCCGCCGCACAGCGGCTCGAGGAGGCCGGAACGCTCCGCAACTTCCGCCGGACGGCCGGGCAGGAGACCGGGGCCGACGCGAGCACCGAGCCGGCCTTCGCCGGCAAGCTGTTCGCGGACACCGACGTCTACAAATGGCTGGAAGCCGTTGCCTGGGAACAGGACCGCGAGCCCTCGAGCGAGCTCGCCGCCTGGCAGGTCGGCACCAATGCCCTGGTCGCCGCCGCGCAGGAGCCCGACGGCTATCTCAACACCCACACTCATCTGGTCCTGGACGGGCAGCGGTACGGCGACCTGGAGAAGGGGCACGAGCTGTACTGCGCGGGACATCTGTTCCAGGCGGCGGTGGCGCAGGTGCGGGCAACCGGGGATCGCACCTTGCTCGACGTCGCGTGCCGGTTCGCCGATCACCTGTGCAAGACCTTCGGCCCCGGCCGGTTGGAGGGTGTCGACGGGCATCCCCTGATCGAGACGGCCCTCGTCGACCTGTACCGCGAGACCGGTACGGCGGCGTACCTGGAGCTGGCGTCGTACTTCGTCGAGACCCGCGGCCACGGGACGCTGACTCCCCCGGGTCACCACGGCCCGGCGTACTTCCAGGATCACCTTCCGGTGCGCGAGACCCGGACGATCGCCGGGCACGCGGTCCGGGCGCTGTACCTGGCGTCGGGCGCGACCGACGTCGCGGTGGAGACCGCCGACGACGAACTGCTCGGCACGTTGCGGGCGATGTGGTCGACGATGGTCGAGAGCCAGACGTACCTGACCGGCGGGCTCGGTTCCCGCTGGTACGGCGAGGCGTTCGGCGACCCGTTCGAGCTGCCGCCGGACGCGGCGTACTGCGAGACGTGCGCGGCGATCGCGAGCGTGCAGTGGAGCTGGCGGCTGTTGCTCGCGACCGGCGAGAGCAAGTACGCCGACCTGATCGAGCGGACGCTCTACAACGCCGTGATCTCCGGGGTGTCGCTCGACGGTGACCGGTTCTTCTACGTGAACACGTTGAAGGTCCGGCACAACGCCTTCGCCGACGATCAACGGTCGGCCGTGGGCGGCAGGCAGCCGTGGTTCGGTACGGCGTGCTGCCCACCGAACGTGATGCGCACGCTGTCCTCGCTCGACCAACTGGTCGCGACCGCGGACGACGACGGGGTGCAGGTGCACCTCTACGCGCCGGCTTCGGTGCGCGCGGGCGAGATCGGCTTCGAGATCGAGACCGAGTATCCGTGGCACGGGACCGTTCGGGTGCGGATCACAGCGACTCCGGACACACCGTGGACGCTCAGGCTGCGGATCCCGGCGTGGGCGGACAGCCAACGGCTGACGGTGAACGGGCACGAAGGCCCGCTGCGACGGGTATGGTCCGTCGGTGACGAGGTCGTGCTGGAGTTGCCGGTCGCGGCGCGCCGGACGGCGCCGGACGCGCGGATCGACGCGGTGCGCGGCTGCGTCGCGATCGAACGCGGCCCGTTGGTGTACTGCTTCGAGCAGCAGGACGCGGACGTCGTCCTCGACCACACCGCGGTCATCGCGGGCGAGCTGGTCGAGCGGGAGCAACCTGACCTGCTCGGCGGCGTGACCACCATCGACGTACCGGCACGTGACGGCACGCTGACCGCGATCCCCTACTACGCCTGGGCGAACCGGACGGTCGGACCGATGACGGTCTGGATCCGGGAGGACGCGTGAACTACTGGGAGGATCCCGGTCCCGGGTACGGCGTGCTGCCGCCACGCGCCGCGGTACGGTCGGATGCGCCGCGGTTGAGCCTGAACGGGCAGTGGCGATTCCGCTGGACGCCGTCGGTGCCTCCGGCCGGTTTCGAAGCGCCGGACTTCGACGACTCCGACTGGGACTGGTTACCCGTGCCGTCGTCGTGGCCGATGCACGGCCACGGGAGTCCGGCGTACACGAACCAGAAGTATCCGTTCCCGGTCGACCCGCCGTACGTGCCCGACGAGAACCCGACCGGGGACCATCGGCTGGCGTTCGAGCTGCCGGCGTCGTGGAGCGGTCCGACCGTGCTGCGGCTCGACGGCGTGGACTCGTGTGCGCGGGTCTGGCTGAACGGGGTCGAGCTCGGGGTGACGCGCGGGTCGCGGCTGCCGGCCGAGTTCGCGGTCGGCGGCGTGCTGCGGCCGGGGCGGAACGTGCTGGCGGTGCGTGTGCACCAGTGGTCCTCCGGGTCGTACCTCGAGGATCAGGACATGTGGTGGCTGCCGGGCATCTTCCGTGATGTCACGCTGATCTCGCGGCCGGTGGACGCGGACGTCTTCGTGCACGCCGACTACGTGGACGGTTCCGGCGTACTGCGGGTCGAGTCGGCGCCGGGTGGGATCGTGCGGATCCCGGAGCTGGACGTCGAGGTGCCGAGCGGGAGGACAGTGGCGATCCCGGGCGTCGAGCCGTGGTCGGCCGAGGTGCCGCGGTTGTACGACGCGGTCGTGGAGCTGCCCGGCGAGCGGATCGCGCTGCGGATCGGGTTTCGGACGGTGGAGATCGTCGACGGCGTCCTGCGGGTCAACGGCCGGCGGATCGTGTTCCACGGCGTGAACCGGCACGAGCACGATCCCGCGTTCGGTCGCGCCGTACCGCTGGAGCGGCTGCGCGAAGAGCTGCTGATGATGAAGCGGCACAACATCAACGCGATCCGGACCAGTCACTACCCGCCCGACTCCCGGCTGCTGGAGCTGTGCGACGAGCTCGGGTTCTGGGTGATGGACGAGTGCGACTACGAGTCGCACGGGTTCTTCCTGCTCGACTGGCGTGGGAACCCGGCCGACGATCCGCGGTTCCTGGACGCGTCCCTGGACCGGATGCGGCGCACGGTCGAGCGCGACAAGAACCACCCGTGCGTGGTGATGTGGTCGCTCGGGAACGAGGCCGGCGTCGGGTCGAACCTGACCGCGATGGCCGCGTGGACGCGGGACCGGGATCCGTCCCGGCCGGTGCACTACGAGGGCGACCTGACGTGCGCCGACGTGGACGTGTACAGCCGGATGTACGCGTCGCACGCCGAGGTCGAGGCGATCGGGAAGCGCGCCGAGAAGCCGTTGGACGATCCGGTGCTGGACGCGCGGCGGCGGGCGATGCCGTTCGTGCTCTGCGAGTATTCGCATGCCGGCGGCAACGGTCCCGGCGGTTTGCCGGAGTACGAGGAGCTCTTCGACCGGTACGAACGGTGCCAGGGCGGGTTTCTGTGGGAGTGGATGGAGCACGGCATCCTGCGTGCCGACGGGTCGTACGGTTACGGCGGCGACTTCGGCGAGGAGCTTCACGACGGGACGTATGTGCTCGACGGTCTCGTCTTCCCCGACCTGACGCCGCAGCCGGTCCTCGCCGAGGTCCACAAGGTCTACGAGCCGGTCCGCCTGACGATCGCCGACGACGTGCTCACCGTCACCAACAGGTACGACGTACTCGACACCCTCCCACCTCTCTTTCCACTGGGACCTGACTGACGAAGGCGTCGTGGTGGACCGCGGCACCCTGGACATCCCGGTCGTCGCGTCCGGCGAATCGGCCACGATCAAGCTCCCCGCCCTCCCGCCCCAGGACCGGGAACGCTGGCTGACAGTCCGCGCCGTCCTCACTGAGGACTGCGCCTGGGCCCCAACAGGCCACGAGATCACCTACACCCAAGCCCTCGCCCCGCTACCCCCGGCCCGTTTGAGGGGTGAACCTCGCCTCTTGCCCGTTAGCAGTCCGCATACCGGCACAGGAACGGGCAAGCCTCGGGGTGAACGCCCGACGTTGGGAGGTGGTTGCGCGGTGGGGCCTGCGGTGTTCGACGGGCGGACCGGGCGGCTGGTGGGGCTTTGGGGGTGGGAGGTGGAGCACGTGCCACTGGAGTTGTGGCGGGCGCCTACTCAGCACGACGCGCGGACGTGGGATGCGACGACGCTGGACCGGAAGACACGGTGGGCCAACGCCGGACTGGATCGGCTGCGCTACCGGACCGTCGCCGTGGAGCGGATCGGCGAGGAACTGGTCGTCACCACGATGGTCGGTGCGGCCGCCACGGACGCGCGGGTGCTGACGACGTACAGGTGGCGCAGCGACGGTGAGCGGCTGATGGCCGAGGTCGATGTCGAGCCGTTGGGTGAGTGGACGGTGCCGTGGGCGCGGCTGGGCGTCACGTTCGGGCTGCCGGGCGGCCTGCACACGATGACCTGGTTCGGGTTGGGCCCGGGGCAGGCGTACCCGGACTCGCGGTCAGCGGCGCGGATCGGCCGTTACACCAGCACGATCGACGATCTCCAGGTGCCGTACCTGTATCCGCAGGAGAACGGTGCCCGCGGCGACGTCCGCTGGGCCGAGCTCTCCGGCGCGGCCGGCAAGCTGCGCCTGACCGGCGACCCGCACGTCGCGCTGACGGTACGCCGCTGGACGACCGCCGAGCTGGCCGCGGCCGAGCACCCGGCGGACCTGCACCCGGGCGACCGCGTCTGGCTCACGCTGGACGCCCTGCAACACGGCCTAGGCAGCCCGACCAGCGGCGCGCCGATCCTCCCGCCGCACGACCTCCAACCGCACAAGCACACCTTCAGGTTCAGCTTGGGAAGCTGATCCACGTCCCCGCCAACGGCTGCTGACCGATCCCCGGCTTCGACCAGTCGCAGACCCCGTCGGGGAAGATCGTCCGCAGCTTCTTCCACTGTGCGTCGGTGAATCCGGGGTATTCCGGCCGTTCGGGCGTCCGTAGCTCGCACTTGATCACGTCCGCCGCCACCCCGGCTCCGGCCACCTCCCGCGGGAACGACGCCGACGGGAACAGCTTCTCGCAGCGCGAGGCCGGGTCCCGGTTCAGTGGCTGCGCGACGAACTCCGTCGACGACGGAACCCGGCAGCCCTCGACCAGTCCGGACGGCCGCGCCGCGACGATCTTGTCGATCCGCGGCCGCGCGGTGGTGTCGGCCGTCAACTGGCTCAGCCAGCGGTCCATCTCGTCGACGGCGTGCTGCAGCATCGGGCTCGCGGTGCTGAACAGCCCGTACGTCGCGTCCTCGAGCAGGCTCACCTGGTTGGCCGCCGTACCGTTCGCCTTCTGCAGCCGGGCGCGCATCGAGAACGTGTGGTACCGGACGTGGATGTCGCCGTACGACTGGGTGTCGTAGTACGCCCGGTAGTCGATGATCGGCACATCCTTCAGCCCGCCGCCGCCGTTTGTCAGCCGCCCGGTCCGGTACGCCGCGCGCACCGCCTGCGGATCGGCCGCGGTCCGCGACGGCACCAGGTTCGCGTCCGCGTCGAAGCCACCGACATGCTCGTTCAGGTCGAGGAACTGTGCGGGGGTGATCGCCCCGGACTTCAGCACCTTCAGCCCGTACTGCACGCCGACGTTGTCGAGCGGCCGCCGGGCGAAACCGCTCGACGGGTCCGCGCCGTACGCGTTGATCGTGTGGTCGAAGACGTCGCAGCGCGCACCCTGCGGGTTCGTCACCGGGTCGTAGCGCTGCTCGGCGGGGAGGTGGGAGCAGTTGCTCCGCGGGTCGATCCGGTTCGCGCTCACCGCCATGCTCGGCAGCGTCGCGTACGTCTGGAAGCCCGCGACCTTGCGCTTCTGCTCCTGCGTCCACGCCAGACCCGACCTGGTGAAGTACGAGTTCAGCAGCCACGAGTCGCTGATGAACGAGACCGTGCCGAACCCGACCTCCGGGAACGAGCAGCCGACGACGATCCCGTCGAAGATGCCCGGGTAGTTGTCGGTGATCTGATGTGCCTGGTACGAACCGCCCGAGCACCCGAAGCCGATCGTGAAGTCCGGCCGGCCGTAGTGCTCGACGAACAGTTCCTTCGTCGTCATCGCGGACTCGGCCGCGGTCAGGTCGTTGCAGTTCTGGCCGAAGACGTTCAGCGACGACGACAGCAACGCGTACCCGCGACCGAGCAGGAACGCGTCGGTGACGCCGCCGGTCGTCGAGCCGGACCGGTACCACCCGCCGGCACAGCCGCCGCCGAGGGTGAAGATCGCCCGCCCGTTCCAGCTCGGCGACCGCCGCGTCGGCGTCGGCGCGGCCTCCCGCAGCGGGTCGTGCAGCATGCTCGTCTGCACCACGGCCCGGTTCGCGCTGCCGGTCTCCATCCGCACGATGAACGGGTCACCGGAGTCCGTCTTCGCCAGATCAACCGGGTACGCCGTGGCGCCGGCCGGCCACTTCGCGAACTGGCCCGCGGTGGTCCGGTAGAGGTAGTCGACGCGCGGCGCAACCGTGCAGTCCGCGTCCAGCGGGGCGCCCAGGGTGCCGCCGATCACCGGGACGGTGAACTTCGCGGTCTCACACAGGAACGGCTGCTCATGCGGTCCCGAGAACACCGGCCCTTGCCGCGGGTGGTTCTGGACGTCCAGCGTCGTCCGCTGCCCGTCGGTCTCGGCGCGGAGGACGTTCGGCCCGGGCCGCAGGCCGCTGACCAGTCCCGTCACGCCGGTGCCGTCGGGGGTGAACGCCGACGACACGTCCGCGCCGTTCAGCGTCACCCGCACCGGCTCGTCCGCGTCCGGGACCGCGACATGGACGAGCGCGTCGCCGCCGGTCACCATGTCCGGGCGGCCGGACAGGATCTCCAGCTTGACGTCGCGGGACGCCACGGCCGGAACCACCGGCACCACGAGCGCGGCGGCCATCAGCGCCGCGGCGAGCCGGACCGCTCGGGAACGAATCACGAGTCCTCCTAGCGGTCCCCAGATCCACTGTGAGTACCGGCGCCGTGTCGCCGACGGCCGACCTCCAGCCTCCGCTGTCCGCACCGGAACCGTCAACCGCATTCGGCGTGCCCGACCCGGCATCGCCGGTTCAGTCGCGATGAGTGCGGATCTCCTCCGGCCAGGCGATCCGGGTGCCCAGCTTGTCGGTGAGGAGTCGCTGGTAGTCGGCCAGCTGGGTGGGGTCGTTACGGACCTTGCGTGGTGACAAGCCCTCGGCCAGGCAGAAACCGACCAGTGCGCCGACCGCCTCGCCGATACTCCATTCGACCGGGTGGAGGCGGTAACACCCGTTCGTGACATGGGTGGTCCCGATGTTCTTGTTCGCCGGGAGCAGGTTGGTGACGCGGACCGGGATCAGCGCGCCGAGCGGGATCTGGAACGGGTACGCCTCGATGTCGACGTAGCTGCGGCCCGCCGTACTCGGATGCAGGTCGATCCGGTACCGGCCGAGCCCGACCGCGTCCGCGAACACCTCACTGCCCGCCCCGGCCGGTCGCGCCTGGACGCCGACATGCTGCTCCAGCACCGTGAACTCGGCCTGGATCCGGCGCGCCTCCCGGATGTACGGCGTCTTGGCGAGACCGTCCGCCGTACCGGTGACATCGGGACGCAACCGCAGCCCGGGGTAGCCGCCCTCGGTCTGCATCCAGTACAGGAAGGACAGCGACAGGTCCTTGCTCGCGGCCAGGGCCGTCGCCGGATCGGGTCCGCCGAGCAGCGGCTGCTCCCAGTAGTCGAGCTGCGGCCAGTTCACCACCGTGACGTCCGGGATCACCTTGTCGACAAAGTTGCTGCTGGCAAGGATCTGGCGGTAGCGCCAGAGCGAGAACGGCGCCCGGTGCTCCAGGTTCGCGTCGAGGAGCTTCCATTCCCGCTGCTCCAGCGTGACCGGCACGATGTCGGTCCAGGACAGCTGCGGTCCCGGCCAGAACGGCGCGACCGTGTCCCGCCAGTGCGCGTAGCCGGCCGGGCGATCGATCGTGTGGTCCTCCCCCGGCCGGTGCTCCAGGGCGAAACACCAGGAGAACGCCTGCTGGTCGAGGGGATCCGCCACGTCGGGCGCGTGCGGCTCGCCGGTTTGATCGCGGCCTTCCGCACCGATCACGTGCTCGACGTTCGCCAGCTCCAGCAGGTCGCCGAGCTCGGTCGCGTCCACGACGTACGCCGCGGACACCGTCAGCTCGTCGCCGGTGCGCAGGTCCCGCAGCGTCACCGCCTCGATCTCGTCGCCGGTCGTGACCGCCGCGATCGGCTCGTGCTCCAGGAACAACCTCAGACGGTCCGAGGCACGCCACGGCGCGAGCATCTCCTCCAGCACGGCCGCGGCGACGCGGGGTTCGTGGCAGAAGCGGCTGACGACGCCGAGCCCGGGGTCGAGCAGCGGATCCGCGGCGGCCTCGGGTGTCAGCGGGTAGTTGCGGCGGTAGTAGTCCCGGATCCGGCGGCGGAGTTCGGCGTACCCGCTCGCGGCGTACTGCTCGATCCACGGGTGCTCGTCCGGCGGCACGAGTTGGCTGGTCAGCTGACCGCCCAGCCAGTCGGTCGGCTCGGTCAGGACGACGCGACGGCCCAGCCGGACCGCGGTGAACGCGGCGGCGACCCCGCCGAGTCCGCCGCCGACCACCAGCACATCGGTTTCGAGTTCCACCGGTTCACTCCCTCGTACGGGCGTCGGCGACGCTGTCGCCGGCCACCAGGTCACAGGCCACCAGTCGACTGACGGGTTCCGCCTCCGGGTTCTCGACCCGCGCGACCAGCGCGTCGATCGCGATCCGGCCGATCTCCTTGCGCGGAACCACCAGGCAGTCCCACTGGTGACCGGGTTCGTCGCCGGATCCCTCCAGCACCGCCAGCGACACGTCCGCCGGAATGCTCAGTCCGCGCTCGGCCAGCCGGCGCCGCAGGTCCTCGGCCTGGTCGATGGTCTCGGCAACGACCGCGGTCTCGGGGCCCGCCGCCAGTTCGTCGAGCCACTCGTCGGTCACCCCGGGCTCGCCACGGAACCCGGGCGAGCGGTCATACAGGCCGAGACGCTCGACCGCGGCGCGGTACCCCGCACGGCGATCGGCGTACGCCTCCTGCTCGTTGTCCGAGCGCAGATAGGCGAGATGACGATGCCCACGCTCGGCCAGCGACGCCACGATCCGGCCGGCCGCGGACACGTAGTCCGGCACGATGCACGGGATCTCCGCGCCCGGCACCTCGCGGCGCCCGACGTGCACGAACAGATAGCCGTCGCGCCACAGCCGGGCCAATTCCTCGCGATCGGTCGCTGCGCCGAGCAGGACCGCGCCGTCGGCGAGGTTCAGCCGGTTCGTGCCGTCGCGGTAGATCCGGCGCCGGCCGTCACTCGCCCCGGTCGAGGTGAACAGCACGAGGTCGTAGCCGAGCTCCTCGGCGCGCTCCTCGATCCCGAGCAGGAACTCGAAGTAGAAGTCGTCGCGGGCGTGCGGGAACACCGCCTCGAAGGTATGGACGCCGAGCAGCCGGTTGCGCTTGTTCCGCAGGTTCCGCGCGGCGGCGTTCGGGACGTACCCGAGGTCCTTGACCGCGGCGCGGATCCGGTCCCGGGTCTCCGCCGGGATCCGGTCGACGTCCCCGCTGATCACCCGTGACACCGCGGACTGCGACACCCCGGCCAGCCGGGCGACGTCGGACTGTCTGGGCGCTTTCATCAAGTCTCCTGCGATCAGCGGACGAGTTCCGTCATACGTATGAGCACTCAGCTACGGCCGTGCTCTTACGTATGAGCAGGAACCTACGAGCGCCGGACCTGACCTGTCAACCGCTCTCGACGGCTACGAGGTGAACAGTTTCCAGGCGCCCTCCGAGACGACGTCGACGGTGCCGTCGACGACCCGGACGGCGCTGTCGTCGTCGATGGCGTACGTCGGCGCGGGGATCCGCGCCGCCCATTGCTCCGCGTTCGCCAAGGACGCGTCGAGGTGGTGCGGATGCTCCAGGTGCGGGATCACCCCGAAGTCGACGAGTCCGGCGCCCCGGGCCGTGACCAGGATCCGGTCGAGGTCGCCCTGCGGGGTGCGGAAGACGAACTTCTCCGACTTCAGCGGCTGGTCGGCTCCGCGGGGCGGCTCGGGGTAGGTCTCGACGAACGTGGTGGTGGCGGCGATGCTCCCGGCGCTGACCCCGACGTACACCGCCTCGTTCGTCTTCAGGAGCTCGGCGAGGCCGGAGCGCCACAACCAACTCGCGAGGAACAGCGGGTCGCCGCCACCGACCAGGATCGCGTCGGCCTCGCGGACCGCCGGCGCCCAGGCCGCCTCGTCGATGCTCGGCAGTGCCGTCAGTTCCAGGACGCCGAGCGACTTCCAGCCCAGTCCGCACAGCGGCGACGGAGAACTGCCCGTGATCGCACGCCACGCCATCTCGGGCCCACCCGGGAACGGGTACAGCGCGGTGGGGACGAAGAGGGCCGTGGACTCGGCGATCGGCTTGCCCAGGAGCCCGACGAGCGCGTCATGGATGGTCGCGTTCTTGATGCCGGAGGACGTCAGAAGAAGCTTCATACCCCTGCAACGAACGAGGCACCGCGAATCCGACAGTCGGCGACAACAATCTGTGGGTGCTGACCGGCGAGGCTGATGGGGTGTTGGGTCCGGATCGTCCAGTGCCGGTCGAGTTGGGCCACCTGGTGCGGATTGAGGACCGCGACCAGGAGGCCGTCAGGGGCCAGAGTTCGCTGCCATCGGCGGAGGTACGGCGTGAGGTCGCCGATGGTCAGGCGGCGGTCCCACGGCGGGTTGGTGATGATGCGGTCGGCAGCCGCCGTGAGCTCGCGAGCGTTCCCCCGTCGCCAGGTGATCGAGGGCGTCCGGGTGGCCTGGAGCTGAGTGCTGTTCGCCCGGGCTGCTGCGATGGCGGCCGGGTTCTTGTCCACGCCGCGGTACGTCGCCCGCGGTTCGAGCCGCTGCGCCTCGAGCAGCAACGTCCCGGCCCCGCAGAACGGATCAAGGACGTGGTGCCCGGGCGCGAGCCCTGCCAGCCGGGCCATCGCTGCGCCCACGGGCGGGTGCAGGCTGCCGAGCACCGTGTGCTCCCGCCACGGCCGCCTGTGCAGCGGTACGGCGTACGGGCGCCGGGCGACGCGCATCGTCTTGCCGTCCAGCACCACACGCCACTCGGCGCGGTCGTCCGGCGGCGCGACGCCGTACCGCCGGGAGTGGTACCGCCCGCCCGTCAATCGCTCGAGCCGCTCCCCCACCAGGTCCTCGACGTCAAACCTGTTGAAGTTCCGCGTGCCCACGAACGACGCCGACACCGCGAACGCCCGATCGGCCGGCGCCGACTGCATCGCCTCACGCACGGCGTCGGCCAGGCCCGCCCGTGCACGGCCGGGATCCGGCGCCGCGCCGTACACCTCGAACAAGTCGTCAGCCACCCGCGGCGGCTGCTCCACGATGCCGGACGACGGCTCGACGATCAACTGCCGCTTCGTCAGCTCGACCACCCGGTGTCCCGCTGCGGCGACCTCCTCAGCCGCCATCCACTCCAGACCACCGACAACTCGCACCAGCACAGAACGCATGAAGAATCTCCCGGCAAGAACCCGGGAGCAACCAACCGGCTGCTCCCGCGTCGCCGGCCAAGGGCAGAACGCCACACAACGGACCGACGGGAGTCAGCCCCGTCGGAAGAAGAAACTCTTCATGGACGCGATCGTGGCACAAGAACCGCCGGTCACCCAGCGAATTTCCGTCCCGCCCTTGAGTAACCACCTCGCGTGGTCTTGACTTTCAAGTCCCGCCCCGGAGGTTGCCCGTGCGCGTCACGCTGCTCGCCACCGCCCTGTTCCTCGGACTTTCCCCGCTCGCCCCGGCGCAGGCCGCGCCACCGCCCGCCGTCGAAACCGCGACCGTCCGAACCGCAGCACTCGGCGCGGAAGTCGTCGCGGTCAAGCAGGTCGCAGACCGGCTGACCGACCTGACCGTGCGGTCCCAGGCGCTGGGCGGCCGGACCGTCAACGTCAGGCTGCTGACCCCGGACGGCTGGAATCCCGCCGACCGCCGTCAGCACTGGCCGACGTTCTGGCTCCTGCACGGCTGCTGCGGGGACTACACGTCCTGGTCCGGCACCGACATCGCCAAGATCCCGAGCCTGCGCAAGGTCCTCGTCGTGATGCCCGAGGCCGGCTGGAACGGCTGGTACAGCGACTGGTGGAACTACGGCGCCGGCGGCGACCCCGCGTGGGAGACGTTCCACACCGTCGAGCTGGCGCACCTGCTGGAGCACGGCTGGGGCGCGAGCGCGAACCGCGTCGTGGCCGGCCTGTCGATGGGCGGGCAGGGCGCACTCCTGTACGCCGCTCGCCACCCCGGCATGTTCCGTGCGGCCGCGGCGTACTCCGGCTCGGCCCATCCGCTGCTCAACGACGAGTCGATCAACCGGATCAAGGGGTTCTTCGCCGGCCAGGGCAACGACCCGCTCCGGGTCTGGGGAGACCCCGTCGCGCAACGCGGGATCTGGGAGGCGCACGATCCGTACTACCTGGCGCACCGGCTCAAGTCGCTGCCGGTCTACCTGTCCTGCGGCGACGGCACAGCCGGGCCGCTCGACCCGCCCGGGAAGACCGACGCGCTGGAGGCGGACTTCAACCGCCAGAACCACGCTCTGGCCGCCGAGCTCGAACGGCTCGGTGCGAAACACCTGACGACCAACTTCTACGGACCGGGCACCCACGCGTGGGCCTACTGGCAGCGCGAGCTGCACGCCTCACTGCCGATGCTGCTGGAGGCTCTTCACAGATAGGTCTGCGTGCTCGGTGGCGCGGACTCCATCCAGGCCAGGACACCGGTGAGAGCTTCCTCGGTCATGGCGAAGTGGACCGTGCGGTCGCGGAGCTCGGCGTCGACGATGACGTGGCCGGCATAGGTGACGAGCGGCTCGTTGCCCATCGGGCGGCGGGTGGTGACACCTTCGAGCTGGCGGCGGTTGACCACGAGCTTCGGCCACCAGGCCAGGCTGAAGACCCGGAACCACTGCAGGTCGTCGCCGACGTAGCGGGCCAGTCCGAGGGCCCAGCCGCGGCCGTGCTCCTTCTCCGCGAGTTGCAGGCTGCAATCAAAAGTTCCGCCGTCCCTGGACAACCAGCGACGGCGGAACGCGACCAGCACGATGAACAGCACGGCGGCAAGCAGACAGACCCCGACGACATCGAGGACTACCCTCATACCTTGCCGACCTCATTTCCGGTGCCCGACCCCGGGCACCCCGGAGAACCGTACTGCTGTGACGCGATATTCGATTATGGCAGGTCGGATCAGGACGTCTGCTCGGCGGCCCGAACCCTGGCCTCGGCGAGTCGCACCTCGTCGACGTCGGCGTCGGCCAGACCGGCCGCCAGCGCCTGCTCGAGCTCGCGCCGAGCCTCCTCCAGGTCGATGTCGTGACCCATCTCGGCGTTCTCGGCCAGGATCGAGACCCGGTCGTTCGCCACCGAGATGAACCCGTCCGGCGCGGCCGCGACGAAGTACTCGTCGTCGACGGTCCGCACCTGGACGGTGCCGCCCTGCAGCAGGCCCAGCAGTGGCGCGTGGCCGGGCAGGATGCCGACGTCACCGTCCGTGGTCCGGGCGATCACGATCTTGGCCTGGCCCTGCCACACGGTCCGCTCGGCCGCGACCAGCGCGACCTCGAGGTGCTTGGCAGAATCGTCGGCCATCTCAGTTTTCCTTCTGCAGCTCGGCCCACTTGCGCTCGACGTCCTCGAGCGAACCGACGTTGAAGAACGCCTGCTCGGCGATGTGGTCGCACTCGCCTTCGGTGATCTTCTTGAAGGACTCGATGGTGTCCTTCAGCGGCACGGTGGAGCCCGGGATGTTGGTGAACTTCTCCGCCATGTAGGTGTTCTGCGAGAGGAACTGCTCGATCCGGCGCGCCCGCGCGACGGTGATCTTGTCCTCTTCGGAGAGCTCGTCGACACCGAGGATGGCGATGATGTCCTGCAGTTCCTTGTTCTTCTGCAGGATCTGCTTCACCCGGACGGCCACGTCGTAGTGCTCCTGGCCGATGTACTGCGGGTCGAGGATCCGCGACGTCGAGGTCAGCGGGTCGACGGCCGGGTACAGACCACGCGACGCGATGTCACGGGAGAGCTCGGTGGTCGCGTCCAGGTGCGCGAACGTGGTGGCCGGCGCCGGGTCGGTGTAGTCGTCGGCGGGCACGTAGATCGCCTGCATCGAGGTGATCGAGTGACCGCGGGTCGACGTGATCCGCTCCTGCAGCACGCCCATCTCGTCGGCCAGGTTCGGCTGGTAACCGACGGCGCTCGGCATCCGGCCGAGCAGCGTGGAGACCTCGGAACCGGCCTGCGTGAACCGGAAGATGTTGTCGATGAACAGCAGCACGTCCTGCTGCTTGACGTCGCGGAAGTACTCCGCCATCGTCAGCGCCGACAGCGCGACCCGCAGGCGCGTGCCCGGCGGCTCGTCCATCTGGCCGAACACCAGCGCGGTGTCCTTGAAGACGCCGGCCTCTTCCATCTCGTTGATGAGGTCGTTGCCCTCACGGGTCCGCTCGCCCACGCCGGCGAACACCGACGTACCACCGAAGTTGTGGGCGATCCGGTAGATCATCTCCTGGATCAGAACGGTCTTGCCGACGCCCGCACCGCCGAACAGGCCGATCTTTCCGCCCTGCACGTACGGCGTGAGCAGGTCGAGGACCTTGATGCCGGTCTCCAGCATCTCGGTCTTCGACTCGAGCTGGTCGAAGGCCGGCGCCTTGCGGTGGATCGGCCAGCGCTCGGCGATCTCGAACTCGGACTCGTCCTGGTTCAGGCACTTGCCGGTCACGGACCAGACCCGGCCCTTGGTGACGTCACCGACCGGGACGGAGATCGCCGCGCCGGTGTCGCGCACCTCGGCGCCGCGGATCAGGCCGTCGGTCGGCTTCATCGAGATCGCCCGGACGATGTTGTCGCCGACGTGCAGCGCGACCTCGAGGGTGATCGTCTGGGTGGCGTCGCCGAGGGTGATGTCCACCTCGAGCGCGTTGTAGATGTCGGGCATCGCGTCCGCCGCGAACTCGACGTCGACGACCGGGCCGATCACCCGGGCGACGCGACCGACGCCCGCGGCGCCGGCCTCGTTGTTCTTCTCGGTAACCGTGGCAGTCATCTCTCTCACTCGCTCCCGGCGGTCGCGTCGGCCAGCGCGCTGGCGCCACCGACGATCTCGCTGATTTCCTGGGTAATTTGCGCCTGGCGGGCCTGGTTCAGGTCCCGGGTCAGGCTCTCGATCAGGTCCTGCGCGTTGTCCGTCGCGGACTTCATCGCGCGCTGCCGGTTGGCCAGCTCGGAGGCGGCCGCCTGCAGCATGCACCAGTGGATCCGGCTGGCGACGTACTTCGGCAGCAACCCGTCGAGCACGTCCTCGGCGGAGGGCTCGAACTCGTACAGCGGCAGCACGTCGTCCGGCGCCGGCGCCTCCTCGCCCTCGACCACCTCCAGCGGCAGCAGCCGGATGACGTCGGCGCGCTGGGTGAGCATCGACACGAACCGGGTGAAGACGATGTGGATCTCGTCCACACCGCCCTCCTCGGTCGGGGTCAGGAAGGACTCGATCAGCGCGTCGGCGATCTCCCGGGCCCGGGCGAAGCTCGGGTTGTCGGAGTCACCGGTCCACGACTGCGCGACCTCACGCTGGCGGAAGGTGTAGTACGCGACGCCCTTGCGGCCGCTGAGGTAAGGAACGATCTCCTTCTCCTCCTCGCGCAGCAGCTGGTGCAGCCGCTCGCCTTCGCGGATCACGTTGGACGAGTAGGCACCGGCCTGACCGCGGTCGGAGGTGATCAGCAGCACGGCGGCGCGGCGCGGGTTCTCCTTCTCGGTGGTCAGCGGGTGGTCGACGTTCGAGAACGTCGCCACCGCCGACACGGCACGGGTGAGCTCACGCGCGTACGGACCGGCCGCCGCGGCGCGCTGCTGCGCCTTGACGATCCGGGACGCCGCGATCAGCTCCATCGCGCGGGTGAGCTTCTTGATCGTCGTGACCGAGGCCTTCCGGTCGCGAAGCTCCCGCAGGTTCGCCGGCATCGGTCAGCCCCGCTTCTGCTTGACGATCTGCTCCTGGTCCACGTCCGCCTCGTCCATCGCCTCGGCCGGGGCCTCGCTGCCGAGCAGCGTGCCCTCGGAGGTCTGGAACGTCGGCTTGAACGCCTTCAGCGCGTCCGTGACGGCCTGCGCCTCGTCGTCGCCGAACAGCCCGGACTCGCGGATCGCGTCGAGCACCTTGCTCTCCCGGCGCAGGTAGTCCAGGAAGTCCCGCTCGAAGCGCAGTACGTCGTTCACCGGCACGTCGTCGAACTTGCCCGTCGTCCCGGACCAGATGGAGACGATCTGCTCCTCCACCGGGTACGGCGAGTACTGCGGCTGGCGGAGCAGCTGCACGAGCCGCTGACCGCGGTCCAGCTGCCGGCGCGAGGTGGCGTCCAGGTCGGAGGCGAACATCGCGAACGCCTCCATCGCGCGGAACTGCGCCAGGTCGATCTTCAGCGATCCGGACACGTTCTTCATGCCCTTGACCTGCGCGGCGCCACCGACCCGGGACACCGAGATACCGACGTCGATGGCCGGCCGGATGTTCGCGTTGAACAGGTCGGACTGCAGGAAGATCTGCCCGTCGGTGATCGAGATGACGTTGGTCGGGATGAACGCCGAGACGTCGTTCGCCTTGGTCTCGATGATCGGCAGGCCGGTCATCGAGCCGGCGCCGAGCTCGTCGGACAGCTTCGCGCAACGCTCGAGCAGCCGGCTGTGCAGGTAGAAGACGTCACCCGGGTAGGCCTCACGGCCCGGCGGGCGGCGCAGCAGCAGCGACATCGCGCGGTACGCCTCGGCCTGCTTGGTCAGGTCGTCGAACACGATCAGGACGTGCTTGCCCTGGTACATCCAGTGCTGGCCGATCGCCGAGCCGGTGTACGGCGCGACGTACTTGAAGCCGGCCGGGTCGGACGCCGGGGAGGCGACGATGGTGGTGTACTCCATCGCGCCGGCCTCTTCGAGCGCACCGCGCACGGACGCGATCGTCGAGCCCTTCTGGCCGATCGCGACATAGATGCAGCGGACCTGCTTCTTCGGGTCGCCGGACTCCCAGTTCGCCTTCTGGTTGATGATCGTGTCGACCGCGATCGCCGTCTTGCCGGTCTTGCGGTCGCCGATGATCAGCTCGCGCTGGCCGCGGCCGACCGGGATCATGCCGTCGATGGCCTTGATGCCGGTCTGCAGCGGCTCGCGGACCTCCTGGCGGTCCATCACGCCGGCCGCCTGGAGCTCGAGCGCGCGCTCGCCCTCGAGGCCCTGGATCTCGCCCAGGCCGTCGATCGGCTTGCCCAGCGGGTCGACCACGCGGCCGAGGTAGCCCTCGCCGACCGGCACCGACAGGATCCGGCCGGTCCGGCGGACCTGCTGGCCTTCCTCGATACCGTCGTACTCACCGAGGATGACGACACCGATGTCGCGGACGTCCAGGTTCAGCGCGATGCCCTGGGTGCCGTTCTCGAACTCGAGCAGCTCGTTGGTCATCGCCGAGGGCAGCCCCTCGACGTGCGCGATGCCGTCACCGGCGTCGACGACGGTGCCGACCTCTTCGGCCGTGGTGTCGGCCGGTTGGTACTCGGTGACGAACCGATCCAGGGCGTCCCGGATCTCCTCCGGCCTGATCGTGAGCTCAGCCATTGTGTTTCCTGCTTCCTTGACCCTTGCTGGCCTGTTGTGGCTCTAAAGGCTTTCCCGACCCTTAGCGCCGCTTATGTCGTTAAGGGGCGTTCAGCCCGCGATGCGCCGTTGCGCGTCGTCGAGCCTGGCCGCGATGGTTCCGTCGATCACTTCGTCGCCGATGTCCACCCGGACGCCGCCGACCACTCCTCGGTCGACGATGACGTTCAGCTGGATGTCCCGGCCGTACTGCCGTCCGAGCGCCGCCGCGAGCCGGGTGCGCTCCGCCTCGGTCAGGTCGGTGGCCACCCGCACGGTCGCGATGCTGGCGTTCCGCCGGGCCGCCGCGGCGACCTGGTAGGACCGCATCGACGCCGCGAAGCTGCGGCCCCGGCCGTCCACGGCCCGCTCGGCGAGCCGCACCGTGGTGGCGTCGGCCTTGCCCTGCAGCAGTCCGCGGATCAGTCCCTGGCGGTGCTCGACCGGGATCACCCGGTCGCCCAGCTTGTCGGCAAGGCTGCGCTCGGCCGCGACCACCCGGTCCAGGCGGAACAGCTCGTCCTCGACCTCGTCCAGCTTCCGCCGGGTGTCGGCGTAGGCCACCTCGGCCTCGACGCTCAGCCGGTCCAGGGCGTCGCCCAGGTCCCGTCCGCTGACCCAGCGGCCGGACACCGCGGCGGACAGGATCTCCAGCGCCTGGGCGGAGATCTTGCCACCGAACAACTGCCCGACGAGCCCGGTCTTGGTCTCGGCCGACCGGGCCGGGTCGGTCAAGGCGCGCCGGAGCGCGCCGTTGCCGTCCAGCAGCTTGGCGATCGAGAACAGCTCGCTGCCCAGGCCCTCGGCCGGGGCCGCACCCGCCAGGGCCTGCTCGGCCCGGGCGAGTGACTCGTTCGACGCGCCGCGCATCAGCTGTCCGTTCCGACAGCCTGACGGGCGGACTCCGAGGACTCCAGCTCGGCCAGGAAGCGCTCGACGGTCCGGCGCTGCCGGGCCTCGTCCTCGAGCGACTCACCGACGATCCGGCCGGCCAGCGTGGTCGCCATCGTGCCCACCTCGCTGCGCAGCGAGGCAACCGCCTGCGCCCGCTCGGCGTCGATCTGGGCGCGCGCGTGCGTGACGATCCGCTCGGCCTCGGCGTTCGCCTGCTCGCGCATCTCCGCGATGATCACCGCACCCTGCTCACGGGCGTCCTCGCGGATCTTCGCAGCTTCCTGCCGGGCCTCGGCCAGCTGCGCGTTGTACTTCTCCAAAGCCGCCTTCGCCTCGGCCTGGGCCGCCTTGGCCTCGTTCATCCCGCCTTCGATCGCCGCGGTCCGATCGGCATAAGCCTTCTCGAACTTCGGTACGACGACCTTGGCGAAGGCGATGGCCAAGAGGACCAGGAAGACGAAGGCGAAGATGATCTCGGCGGTGTGCGGAAGCAGCGGGTTGACGTCCTCGCCGGCAGCCTCGGTGAGAGGTAGCACCATCGTCATCATGTCTGAGTCCTGTCAGTCAGTCTGGAAACTTGGGTCAGCTGGCCTTGAAGACGAAGGCGAGCGCGATACCGATGATCGCCAGAACCTCGGTGACGCCGAAGCCGATCCACGCGATCGACTGCAGCTTGCTCTGGGCCTCCGGCTGACGCGCGGTGCCGTTGATGACCGCAGCGAAGATCAGACCGACGCCCACGCCCGGGCCGATCGCGGCGAGGCCGTAGCCGAGGACTGCGATGTTGCCGGCAATCTCGAGAGCCATTTCAGGTGTTTCCTTTCGGTACGGATAGGGGCTATCCGGGTTTCCGTTACTACGGGTCTTTGGGGGAACTGCGTCTTCGTGAGGATCAGTGGTCGTCGGCGATGGCGCTGCCGATGTACTGCGCGGTCAGCACCACGAAGATGTAGGCCTGGATGCACTGGACGAACAGCTCCAGGCCGCCGATCGCAAGGCCCATCAGGAACGTGATGACGCCGACGCCGGCCAGGAAGATCTTCCCGGACTCGAACACCATGTACTCGGCGCCGAGTACGAACACCAGCAGCAGGATGTGGCCGGCGAACATGTTCGCGAACAGCCGCAGGCTCAGCGAGATCGGCCGGACCAGGATGTTCGAGATGAACTCGATCGGGATCATCAGCGGCATCAGCCAGGCCGGCACTCCGGCCGGCATCGTCTGGTGCTTGAAGTAGCCCCAGGCGCCGTGCTTGCGGATGCCGACCGCGTTGTAGATGACCCAGCTCATGATCGCGGCCGAGTACGCCCAGCCGATGTGGCTGAAGGTCGGGAACTGGATCAGCGGGACGGTCGCCGCAACGTTGTTCAGCAGGATGAAGTAGAAGAGGCCGCACAGGTACGGCACGTACTTCATGTACTCCTGGCTGCCGATCGCGTCGCGGGCGATCGAGTTGCGCACGAAGTTGTACCCGAGCTCGCCGGCGAACTGCAGCCTGCTCGGAACGACCGCGGACTTGCGGGACGCACCCCAGTAGAACCACACGATGACGATGACAGTCAGCGCGCTGACCAGGACGGGCTTGGTGAACCAGTCCACGCCGTCGATGATCGGCGGGGTCTCGAAGCTCTGTGGACCGGGTGCGATGAACTCGGTCGGAACGCCGGCGGTCACCGGGTCTCCTCTCGCGTCGTGCTCAAGTCGGACGCCTTGTAGCAAAGGGCAGGGCGGCTCAGGGCATGGCGGTCGGTGAGGATCAGGACCGCGACCCGTACCGGAAGTGCAACATCAAGATGGTGAGCCCGGCACCGAGCACGATGCCCACCGGAAGCAGGAACTGGGTGCCGAAGAGGCGATCCAACCCGAACCCGATGCCCCCGTAGACGAGGACACCGCCGATCAAGTAGGACAGGACCCGCCAGCCGTCGCCCCCTCCGGGTGATGGCTTCGGATCCTGATGCTCGCTCATTGGCACCCGAAACGTACCAGTCGACGACAGTTGCGGTCACATCGGGGCCCGTAACTTCCACCACAGCAGGGAAGTTGTCACCCACGGTGCTCATGCCGTCACCTCCTTGTCGAGGTCGTAGATCGGCACCCGCAGCCGGGACCAGGCCCAGATCTCGCCGGCCATCCAGCCCATCACGACCACCATGGCGACCAGGCCGAGGACAGTCAGGTTCACGTGCTTGTCCAGGCTGTCCGAGCTCAGCGCGATCGCGAGCAGACCGCCGAAGACCGCGATCCGGCCGGTGTACGACGCCATCGCGACGGCCAGCTGCATCGTCGGGGAAGTCTTGCGGGACAGGTGCAGCGCGAGCAGGCCGACGCCGGAGAAGACGACCACGATCAGCAGCCCCAGCAACGCGCCCCAGAGGCCGCGTAGACCGGCGGCGACGGTGGACACCGCGGCAGCATTCACACCGACGACCAGGGCCGCGACCAGTGCGCCACGCAACATTGCCAACGCCGGGTGCTTGGTCGCTTGTCCGGCGGGCTTCTCGCTGTGAGCCGTGGGAGCCATCTGGTGGTTCCGTCCTGCAGGCGGGCTGGTCTCGCGGCCAACTCGTCGGGTGGGCGGGGTCAGGGGTGTCGCTGTTCTTTGCTGGTGCTTGTGAAAACTAGCACAAAGTCTGCACGGTCAGCAAAACGAGACCTCTCCCGCTGTACGCGCCCACCCTATCGGTAGCCCACGCAGGCCAGTGGTCTGGTCCCTCCCAGCGCGGATCAGACCTTGGCGAGCGGTTTCCGGGAACGCCTCGGGAGACCGGTCGTGAGGAGCACCGCGGTGACCGCGACGGCCAGCACGACGAGCACCGTCCACCAGGTCAGCACGAGGCCGAGGACCACCACGCCGTACGCGATCAAGGCGGTCCAGAGGTACATCAGCAGGACGGCCCGGCGGTGCGAGTGGCCGCGCTGCATCAGGCGGTGGTGCAGGTGCTGCTTGTCGGCGGCGAACGGCGACCGGCCGGCCTTGGTCCGGCGTACGTAGGCCATCGTCAGGTCCAGCGCGGGGATCGCGAGGATCGCGATCGGCAGCACCAGCGGGAGCAGCGCGGGCAGCAGGCTCGAGCCGCCGACCTCGTACGGCACCGCGTTCGGGTCCATCTGGCCGGTCAGGCTGATCGTCGACGCGGCCAGCATCAGGCCGATCAGCAGGGCGCCGGAGTCGCCCATGAAAACCCTTGCAGGGAAGAAGTTGTGCGGCAGGAAGCCGAGGCAGGCGCCGGCCAGCGCGACCGTGATCAGCGTCGAGGTCGTCGCGCGGTCGAGGTTCTCGTGCACGTTCAGCAGGTACGAGTAGGTGAAGAACGCGGTCGCCCCGATCGCCGTGACGCCGGCCGCGAGACCGTCCAGGCCGTCGACGAAGTTCACCGCGTTGCACGACACCAGCAGAATGCCCGCGGTGAGCACGGCGAGCTGCGCGGGCGACGGCGAGATCACGCCGCCGGGCAGCGGCAGCCAGTACAACTGGATGCCTTGGACAACGAGTACGCCGACCGCGAGCACCTCGCCGGCCAGCTTGGTGATCGCGTCCAGCTCGTACAGGTCGTCGACCACGCCGACCGCGCAGATCACCACGCCGCCGACCAGGATCGCGCGGGCGTCGTGCGCCACCTGCAGGCTGTTGCCGAGGAACGGCAGGCTGGACGCGACCGCGAAACCGGCGATCAGGCCGCCGAGGATGGACAGGCCGCCGAAGTACGGGATCGGGACCTTGTGCACGTCGCGGGCCCGGACCTTGGCGACCGCGCCGTACCGCAGCGCGATCTGCCGGGCGACGCCGGTCAGCAGGAAGGTCGTGGCCATCGCCACGAACAGGACCAGCAGGTACTCGCGCACTAGTCGCCAGGCCTCACATCGGGATCGGTCGTCTGCGCCTCATTCTGCTTGGACGCTGCGGCCGGCGCTTCGGTTGGCTCGTCCCCGACCGTCTCGTCCGGCTTCTCCTCGTCGACCTTGTCCTCGACCTTGTCCTCGGCCTCCTCGTCGACCTTGTCCTCGACCTTGTCTTCGGACTTCTCGTCGACCTTGTCTTCGGACTTCTCGTCGAGCTTGTCCTCGGGCTCGGGCGACTGTTCGGGGGTGGGCTCGGCGGAGTCGCCGGACTCGCCCACGACCTCGGGGACGATCGCGCGGAGCCGGTCGAGGGAGATCGCGCCGACGCGGACCACGCGCGGGGTGTCGGTGGTGAGGTCGACGATCGTCGACGGCTCCCCCGCGGTCGCCTCGCCGCCGTCGAGGTACACCGCGACCGAGTCGCCCAGCTGCTCCTCGGCGTCGTACACGTCCAGCGCCGCGGGCCGGCCGGACCTGTTGGCGGCGCTGACCGCGAGCGGCCCGGTCCGGGACAGCAGTTCGCGGGTGTTCTCGTGGTCCGGGACGCGGAGCGCGACCGTGCCCTGGGTCTCCCCCAGGTCCCACATCAACGACGTCTGCGCGTGGCAGATCACGGTCAGCGGCCCCGGCCAGAACTCCTCGCAGAGCTTGCGGCCGTTGTCGGGTACGTCGGTGGCGAGCGCGTCCAGCGACTCGACGACCGAGATCAGCACCGGCGGCGGCACGTCCCGCCCGCGCCCCTTGGCGTCCAGCAGCCGCTGCACGGCGTCGGCCTTGAAGGCGTCGGCGGCGAGGCCGTACACGGTGTCGGTCGGGAAGACGACCAGGTCGCCGGCCTCGATGGCGTCCACCGCAGCGCGGTAGGCCGGTGCCAGCTCGTCCCCGGTGAAGTCGAAGCGCTCACTCACGGAGTGAATCGTGCCACTCGCGCGGTCTCCGACTCCAACCGGGCTCTTCCTTACATTCGATTGTCAGCTTTCGCGCCGGAAACCCCGGCGACTCCTTAGGATCCCCGGCATGACTGTGTCGCACGAGTTCCTCGCCGGGTTGCCGAAGGCCGAGTTGCATGTTCACCACGTCGGGTCCGCGTCACCGCGGATCGTGGCCGAGCTGGCCGCGCGGCACCCCGGGTCGCCGGTGCCGGCCGACCCGGCGCTGCTCACCGAGTACTTCAAGTTCAGCGACTTCGCCCACTTCATCGACATCTACCTGTCCGTCGTCGAGCTGATCAAGACGCCCGAGGACGTCCGGCTGCTCACCTACGAGATCGCCCGCGAGATGGCCGGCCAGCAGAACCTGCGGTACGCCGAGCTGACCGTCACGCCGTACACGTCGGTGATCCGCGGGATCGCCGCCGAGGCGTTCTGCGAGGCGATCGAGGACGCCCGGATCGCGGCCGAGAAAGACTTCGGCCTGGTGCTGCGATGGATCTTCGACATCTCCGGTGAGGACGGCGTGCCGGGCGCCGACGAGACGCTGCGGATCGCCACCAAGGTCCGGCCCGAGGGTCTGGTCGGGTTCGGGCTCGGCGGGCCGGAGATCGGCGTCCCGCGGCCGCAGTTCCAGCCGCACTTCGAGGCGGCGGTCGCGGCCGGGCTGCACAGCGTCCCGCACGCCGGCGAGACGACCGGCCCGCAGACCATCTGGGACGCGGTCCGATTCCTGAAGGCCGAGCGGATCGGCCACGGGACGTCGACGATGCAGGACCCGGCCCTGGTCGAGTACCTCGGCGAGCACCGGATCCCGCTCGAGGTCAGCCCGACGTCGAACATCGCGACCCGCGCGGTCGCGTCGTACGACGTGCACCCGCTGCGCGCGATGGTCGACGCCGGTCTGGTGGTCACGATCAACTCCGACGACCCGCCGATGTTCGGCACCGACCTCACCAACGAGTACGCCGTCGCGGCACGCCTGCTCGAACTGGACCAAGCCGGCGTCGGCGAGCTGGCGAAGACGGCCGTGCGGGTGTCGTTCGCCGAGGACTCGGTGAAGTCGGCCCTGCTGTCCGAGATCGACACCTACCTGGGCCAGAACACGCTGTAGCCGACAGACTGCCGCCGGACTGGCCAACCACGTTGCTGTGTGAGGTGTGGTTGGCTGGTCCGGTGCGGAAAGTCTGTGGGGCACTGGCCGTCGCGATGTTGGGCCTGGCGGCCTGCAGTGACGAGCCGGCGCCGGCCGGCCCGCCACCCGCTGCTGCCAGGTCCAGCGCGAGTCCCAGCCCCAGTCCCACTCCCCCGCCCGCGCCTGGCGGGCTGCCGCGCGGCGGGCGGGTGATCTTCCCGAAGCACCAACTCGTCGGGTACGTCGGCCTGCCGGGCTCACCGGCGCTCGGTCCGCTGGACAAGGACCTCGACGCGAAGGCCGCCAAGTTGGACAAGCTGTCCCGCGCTTACGCAGCCGGGCGGACGCCCTTGCCGGTGATGGAGCTGATCGCGGTCGTCGCCAAGGGCTCACGGGGCAAGGACGGCCTGTACCGCGGGCGCATCGACGACGCGAAGATCGAGGAGTACCTGACCGTCGCGCGCAAGCACAAGATGCTGCTGCTGCTCGACATCCAGCCCGGGCGCGCAAAGATCCTGCCTGAGGTCAAGCGCCTGGAGCGGTGGCTGAAGGAGCCGGACGTCGGCCTGGCGTTCGACCCCGAATGGGCAGTCGGTCCGGCGCAGGTACCCGGCCGGGTCTTCGGGCACACCACTGGCGCCGAGCTCGACAGCATCGCGGCGTACCTCTCGGGGCTGGTGCAGTCGAACGGCCTGCCGGAGAAGGTGTTCGTGTTCCACCAGCTGTCGACGCGGATCGTCAGCAACGAGAAGGCGCTGAAACCACACCCCGGTGTGGTGACGATCAAGTCGGTTGACGGGATCGGCGCCCGGTCCGACAAGCTCAAGACCTGGGCGAAGCTGACCACCGGTCTCCCGCCGGCGGTGCACGCCGGCTTCAAGCTCTTCTACACCGAGGATGCCCGGCACGGTCCGCTGATGACGCCCGCACAGGTGCTGGCGCTGAAGCCCCGTCCGGAGCTGGTGATCTACGAATGATCTCGATCGCGTTCGTCAACATCGCGGGCGGCCGCCTGGTCGGCCCGGACGGGTACGACGACGCCGACCGGACGGCGGACTTCGGTCACGCGCTCGCGGGGCTGCGACCGGACGTGCTGATCGTGACCGAGCTCGACCCGGACGGCGACCAGCTCGAGCGGCTGGCCGCGGCCGCGATGCCGGGCCGGCCGGCGTACTACGCGCGGCACGGGTTCTCGGACTCGCACATCCCCGGCGTGGCGCGGCTGGGAGTGGGCATCGCATCGGCGTACCCGTTGACCGAGCTGGAGCGGATCGACCTGCCGGACCCGTCGATCGACTTCCTGCACTGGCGGACCGGTGAGCCGATGGACCCGCATCCGAAGGGCTTCCTGGTCGCGCGTGCCGATCTCGGAGGGCTCGGTGAGGTCGATCTCGTCGGTGGACAGGTGTGTCCGATCCACATGTTCCGCAGCGCGTCGGGTGTCGAGTACACATACCAGGACGGTGCGGGGCGTGAGTACGGGACGGAGCTCACGGCGTACCTGCGGGAGGAACTGGCGGCGCGCGGCGTCCGCCGGGCGGTTGTCGCGGGCGACCTGAACATGCCGAACCCCCGCGACGTCTTCGGCGAGCCCCTCGGCCTCGTCGACGCGTTCGGCGACCCGCCCCCGGTCACCACCCCGGACGGCCGCTCGATCGACCGCCTCTTCTCCACCCCCGACCTCGTCGCCCGCGACGTCGAGGTGGTCCGAGTACCAGGCGCCGACCACTACCCAGTCGTCTGCCGCCTCACCCTCCGCACCCCCGAGGCACCCGCGATCGGCCGCATCCGCGAACAGGACCTCGCCAGACCTCCCACACGCTCGGGCCACCGCTCCCGCGGCATCACCCGCGGTTAGCAACTGCCCCGCCACCAGCGACAGCACCCCACTGGCCATTTCGGTGGCTAACCCATGAAACGGACCCTTCCTGCGTCGCATGCGCCAGGTGAAGGGTCCACCTCAGCGGTTAACCACTCAGCGGGGTCGGGGCGGGAGGTGGTGGCTGTGGTGACGTCAGACGCGGCGGCCGGTGGTGAAGCGGTGGCGGCCGGCCAGGTCCAGTCGGTCGCGGACCTCGGTGTAGAGGGCGGTGGCGGTGAAGACAGCGGGTGCGGACTCGCCTTGGACGTCGGCGTGTTCGCAGGCGAACCAGCCGCCGGGCTTGAGCAGCCGGGCTGCGGTTGCGGCGACGACCTTGATCTCGTCGAGGCCGTCGTCGCCGGACCACAAGGCGAGGGCCGGGTCGTGGTCGCGGACCTCGGCGGTCACTGATTCCCAGGCGGTCAGCGGGATGTACGGCGGGTTGGAGATGACCGCGTCGACCTGACCGTCGAGCTCCGGCAGGCAACCGTCGATGTCGCCCTCGTGCAGGATCGCGCCCGTGCCTTCGAGATTGCGCCGGGCCCAGACGACCGCCTCGGGCGACAGCTCGACCGCGTGAACGATGCTGTCCGGCCGCTCGGTCGCGACTGCACCCGCGATCGCACCGGATCCGCTGCACAGGTCCACGACCAGCGGGTTCTTCACGTCGGCGATCCGGTCCAGGATCCAGCCGACCATCACCTCGGTCTCCGGGCGCGGTACGAACACCCCCGGCCCCACGGCGAGCTCCCGATACCGGAACGCCGCCGTACCCGTCAGGTGCTGCAACGGCTCCCGAGCCGCCCGCCGCGCGATCAGCTCGTCGTACCGCACCCGCTGCTCGGCCGTGGGCTCACGAAGGTTCAGCCGGCTGGATCCAGTGACGAAGGCGAGCAGTTCAGCAGCGTCGAACTCCGGCGAAGCAACCCCGGCCTCTCGCAACCGCGCGGCCGAAGCCGACACCAGTGCCTTGGTGGTCACTGGGACTCGACGGCCTCGAGGCGGGCGGCGAGGTCGGCGTCCGTCAGGGCCTTGATGACCGGCTCCAGTTCGCCGCCCAGGACCTGGTCGAGGTTGTGGGCCTTGTAGCCGACGCGGTGGTCGGAGAAGCGGTTCTCGGGGAAGTTGTACGTGCGGACGCGCTCCGACCGGTCGACGGTGCGGATCTGCGACCGCCGGGCGTCACTCGCCTCCTGGTCGGCCGCCTCCTGCGCCGCGGCCAGCAGCCGCGCCCGCAGCACGCGCATCGCCTGCTCGCGGTTCTGCAGCTGGGACTTCTCGTTCTGCATCGAGACCACGATGCCGGTCGGCAGGTGGGTGATCCGGACCGCGGAGTCGGTCGTGTTGACGCTCTGCCCACCCGGCCCGGAGGACCGGAACACGTCGATCCGCAGGTCGTTCGGGTCGATCTCGACGTCCACGTCCTCGGCCTCCGGCAGCACCAGCACGCCGGCCGCGGACGTGTGGATCCGTCCCTGCGACTCGGTCACCGGCACCCGCTGGACCCGGTGCACGCCGCCCTCGAACTTCAGCTTCGCGTACGGCGCGTCGCCGGGCTCCGGCGTGCCCTTCGCCTTCACCGCGACGGTGATCGACTTGTACCCGCCGAGGTCGGACTCGGCCGAGTCCAGCACCTCGGTCTTCCAGTTCTGCGACTCGGCGTACTTCAGGTACATCTTCAGCAGGTCGCCGGCGAACAGCGCGGACTCGTCGCCGCCCTCGCCCGCCTTGATCTCGAGGATCGCGTCCTTGTCGTCGTTGGGGTCCCGCGGCACCAGCAGCGTCTGCAGCCGCTCGGCGAGCTCCTCACGGCGCGCGGCCAGCTTGGTCGCCTCCTCGGCGAACGCCGGATCCTCCGCCGCGAGCTCCTTCGCGGCCTCGATGTCGTCGCCGGTCTGCAGCCACTCGTCGTACGTCCGGACCACCGGCGCCAGCGCGGCGTACCGCTTGCCGACCCGGCGGGCGTTGGCCTGGTCGGAGTGCAGCTCCGGCTCCGCCATCTGCCGCTCCAGCTCGGCGTACTCCGCCTTCAGCGTCTCAACTGCCTCGAACATGCCGCACTCCTCCTCCCGGACCACCGCCGACAACACAAACCGCGCGCCGGTCCCGCCCAGAACGGGCAGAACCGGCGCGCGGCAGGAAAGCTACTTCTTGGCGTACCGCTTCTCGAAGCGGGCCACCCGGCCACCGGTGTCGAGAATCTTCTGCTTGCCGGTGTAGAAGGGGTGGCACTGCGAGCACACGTCGGCGTGGATGACGCCGTTCTCCGCGGTCGAGCGCGTCTGGAACGTGGCGCCACAGGTGCAGGTCACCGTGGTGTCCACATACGCCGGGTGGATGTCAGCCTTCACAACAAGTCTCCTAGGAAGTATCAAGCGCCCCGGGTCGTCCGCACGGCGCGAACGTGAACCGGAACCAGCAAACAAGTGTGCCACGCGAGGCCCCGCCCGGCGAAATCAACCGTCACGGGGCGTCCGGTGCGAGGCTGAGACCCGAACCGGCGTCCGGGGACCTGAAATACCAGGTCCCCAGATGCCATTGCGGGTCTCAGGATGCGGCAGCGGTCGATCAGTCGCCGTTGGTGGTGCTGTGGCTGCTGCCCGTCGACGGGGTGGTCTTGTTGACCTGGAGCAGGAACTCGATGTTCGACTTGCTCTCCTTGAGCTTGCCGATCAGCAGCTCCAGTGCGGCCTGGCCGTCGAGCGCGGACAGCACCCGGCGGAGCTTCCAGACCACCTGGGTCTCCTCCTTGGACATCAGCAGCTCCTCGCGGCGGGTGCCGGAGGCGACCACGTCGATGGCCGGGAAGATCCGCCGGTCGGCGAACTCGCGGCGCAGCCGCAGCTCCATGTTGCCGGTGCCCTTGAACTCCTCGAAGATCACCTCGTCCATCTTCGAGCCGGTCTCGATCAGCGCCGTCGCGAGGATCGTCAGCGAACCGCCGTCCTCGATGTTGCGGGCGGCGCCGAAGAACCGCTTCGGCGGGTACAGCGCGGACGAGTCGACACCGCCGGACAGGATCCGGCCGCTGGCCGGCGCCGCGATGTTGTACGCCCGGCCGAGCCGGGTGATCGAGTCGAGCAGCACGACCACGTCGTGACCGAGCTCCACCAGCCGCTTGGCGCGCTCGATGGCCAGCTCCGCGACCGTCGTGTGGTCGTCGGCCGGCCGGTCGAACGTCGAGGCGATGACCTCGCCCTTGACCGTGCGCTGCATGTCGGTGACCTCTTCGGGCCGCTCGTCCACCAGCACGACCATCAGGTGCACTTCGGGGTTGTTCGTGGTGATCGCGTTCGCGAGCGCCTGCAGCACCATCGTCTTACCGGCCTTCGGCGGCGAGACGATCAGGCCGCGCTGGCCCTTGCCGATCGGGCTGACGATGTCGACGATGCGCGTCGTCAGGATGCCCGGCTCGGTCTCCAGCCGGAGCCGCTCGGTCGCGTACAGCGGGGTGAGCTTGTTGAAGTCCTGCCGCTGCTTGGCGATCTCCGGGTCCGCACCGTTGACGGTGTCGATCCGGACCAGCGGGTTGAACTTCTCCTTGCGCTCGCCCTCCTGCGGCTGCTTCACCGCACCGGTGATCGCGTCGCCCTTGCGCAGGCCGTACCGCTTCACCATCGAGAGGGCGACGTACACGTCATTCGGGCCGGGCAGGTAGCCGCTGGTCCGGACGAAGGCGTAGTTGTCGAGGACGTCGAGGATGCCCGCCGCGGGGACGAGGATGTCGTCCTCGGTGATCGTCGGCTCGGCGTCGTACCGCTCGCCGCGACCGCGGCTGCGGCTGCTGTCCCGGCCGCTGTCCCGCCCGCTGTCGCGGGTGCCGGTGCTCTGACCGTCGCGGTTGCGCTCCCGGTCGCGGCCCCGGCGGCGCCGGCGACGGCCCTCGCCGTCCTCGCCGCGGTCGCTCTGGTCCTGCCGGTTCCGCTGGTTGTCACCGCGGTTGTCCCGGTTGCCGTCGCGGCCGTCCCGGTTCTGGTCACGGTTGCCGTCGCGGTTTCCGTCCCGGTTGCCGTCACGGTTCTGCTCACGGTTGCCGTCACGGTTGCCGTCACGGTTCTGCTCACGGTTGCCGTCGCGGTTGCGGTCGCGGTTCTGGTTGCCGTCGCGGCCGTCCCGGTTGCTGTCCCGGTTCTGCTCACGGTTCTGGTTGCCGTCGCGGTTCCGGTCGCGGGTGCGGCCCTGGTTGTCCGCGCGGTCGTCGGCGCGGTCGTCGCCGCGCTCCTCGCCGCGCTCGCCGCCGCGGGTCTCGACCCGCTCGGCGGCACCGGTCGCGGCAGCCGGCTCCGGCTGCGCGGTCTTCACCGCGGGCGCTTCGACGGCGGCCTCGAACACGGCGCCGTCCTGCGGGTCCTTCTGGGCGTCCTTCTGGGCGGCGGCGCGGGTCCGGCGGCTGCCGCCCTCGCGCTTCGCCGGCGTCTCCGCGGTCGTCGCCGCGGGCGCATCGGCGGCCTCGTCGAGCGTCGGCTGCGTCGTCTTCGGCTGCGCCTTCGCCCTGGTGCCGCTCGTCGAGCCGCCCGCGGGAGCACCGGCGGATCCGCCGGCCTGGGCGGCCTTGATCGCCTCGATCAGCTGGCCCTTGCGCAGAGCGCCGGTGCCCTTGATGCCGAGTGTCCCGGCGAGCTGCTTGAGCTCGGGGAGCAGCATGCCCTCGAGGCCGCCGCCAGCTTTCCGGCGACGCGTCGCGGTGGTCGCCGCGGCGTCAGCTCCGCTGGAGGCTTCAACAGTTTCTGTCACGTGAGGTCCTTCCCACACGGATCGTCGACGGCCTGCCCGGCGCGTCGACCAATTTCACCCACGACCGCACAACGGGCACGTGGGATACAAGAGACTCTCGCTCGATCTGAGTCCCCCCGGACATCTCCGACGCAGGCGGCGCAAGGTCACGTCCACAGGAGGGTCGCCACACAACACAGGGTGCCGGGAGCACAGCCCGGATCGTGACGAGAGCACACCGATCACCTGGAGGGGATCGGGTGAGTCGAGACTAGCACCACTACAGGTCCTTCTGCCGACTCCAGGGGTTACAACGCGTGTCAGCCGTCCGGCATTCCCGGCGTCAGCCCGCCTCCATCGACCAGACCTGTACGCCGACTGGATCGATCTCCAGCTCGTACTTCGCCCAGCCGTCCGGCGGCTCCGGAGTATTGCGGAAAAACTGGCTCTGACCTGCGCTTTTGCCGTCGTGACCGCCGAGTACGGCGACCGTCGGACCGGCCCCGCTGACGATCGCGGCGAGCCCGCTGCCGCGCAGTTTGTGGACCAGCGCGAGGCTCTCCGGCATGGCCGGTTCGCGGTACTCCTGGTGCAGCCGGTCCTCGGTCGCGGTCAGCAGCAGCTCCGGCCGGCCGGTCACGGCCGCGACAAGCAGCGCGGCCTTGCCCGCGTTGGCCGCGGCGTCGATGTGGGAAACAACGCCCGGCAGCAGTCCGCGCGCCTGTTTGGTCAGCACGCGATTGTCAGGTACGTAAGCGATCGCGGCCAATCCGTCGGCCGGGTCCAGCCGGACCGCGCGGCCGGTTCCGCCTTCTGTCCAAGCGATCGTGAACCCTCCGAGGGCCGCCGCCGCGACGTTGTCGGGGTGACCTTCGATCTCGTTCGCGAGCACGACGAGGCGCTCGCGGTCCAGCGGCTCGCCGGCCAGCGCGAACGCTGCCGCGAGCCCGCCGACGATCGCCGCGGACGACGACCCCAGCCCGCGCCCGTGCGGGATCCGGTTCTCGCAGCGCAGCGTGAATCCGGGCACCGGCGCGCCCAAGGCCTCGAGCCCCGCCTGGATCGACCGGACCACGAGATGCGTCTCGTCGAGCGGTACCTCGCCTTCGCCGCAGCCGGTCACCTGCACGGTCACCCCGGATCCGCACGGCGTGACGATGAGGTCGTCGTACAGCGTCAGCGCGAGACCGAAGGCGTCGAAACCGGGCCCCAGGTTCGCGCTCGTCGCGGGGACCCGGACCCGCACCTGGTCGCACGGCCGCCGGTGGCCGGCGTCCTGCTTGCGATCCGGCTCGGCGCCCATGTCGACTCCACCCATCTCAGGCGAGACCGGCGATGCGGGCGACGGCGTCGGTGTCGGCCGGCGTCACCGGCGGCTCCTCGAAGCTGACGTGCCCCAGAGCCGTGTCGATGTCCTTCAGGCCGTGGCCGGTGACCGTGATCACCACGGTCGAACCGCCCGGTAGCCACCCCTGCGCCTTCGCGTGCAGCAGACCGGCGACCCCGGCGGCCGACGCGGGCTCGACGAACACGCCTTCGCGAGCCGCGAGCTCACGCTGCGCGGTCAGGATCTGCTCGTCGGTGACCAGCTCGATCCGCCCGCCGGACTCGTCCCGCGCGGCTTCGGCCAGCGTCCAGGACGCCGGGTTGCCGACCCTGATCGCCGTCGCCGCGGTCTCCGGCTTCTCGACGATCGAGCCGCGCACGATCGGTGCCGCCCCCTCGGCCTGGAAGCCCCACATCTTCGGCGTCCGGGTGGCGAGCTTGTCCTCGGCGTACTCCTGGTATCCCTTCCAGTAGGCCGCGATGTTGCCCGCGTTGCCGACCGGGAGCAGGTGCAGGTCCGGCGCGTCGCCGAGCGCGTCGCAGACCTCGAAAGACGCGGTCTTCTGCCCTTCCAGGCGCACCGGGTTCACCGAGTTCACCAGCGCGACCGGGTAGTTCTTCCCGAGCTCGCGGACGATCCGCAGGCAGTCGTCGAACCCGCCGTCGATCTGCACCAGCTTCGCGCCGTGCACGACCGCCTGGGCCAGCTTGCCCTTCGCGATCCGGCCCGCCGGGATCACCACCAGCGGCAGCATCCCGGCGCGGACGGCGTACGCCGCGGCCGACGCCGAGGTGTTGCCGGTGGAGGCGCAGACGACGGCCTTGTCACCGGCCTGCGCGGCCAGCGAGATCGCCACCGTCATGCCGCGGTCCTTGAACGAGCCGGTCGGGTTGTTGCCCTCGACCTTGAGCCAGACCTCGCAGCCGCTCTGCTCGCTCAGCCACTGCGCGGCCACCAGCGGCGTCCCGCCCTCGCCGAGCGTGACCACCGGCGTGTCCGCCGACACGGGAAGCCGGTCTCTGTACTCCTCGATCACGCCACGCCACTGGTGCACCATTGAATTACTCGCCTTCCACCCGCATCACACTGCTGACTTCACGGACGATGTCCATGTCCCGCAAGGAATCCACGGTCGCGGACAACGCGGCGTCGGTCGCGGTGTGGGTGACCACCACCAGCTGCGCGTCGCTGCCCCGGCCCTCCTGGCGGACGGTCTGGATCGACACGTCGTGCTCGGAGAATGCGTGGGCCACCGCCGCCAGCACACCGGCCTTGTCGGCCACGTCCAGCGACACGTGGTAGCGGGTCGTCGCGTCGCCCATCGGCCGCACGGACCGCTGGGTGTACGACGACTCGCCGACTCCCGGCACGCCCTTGAGCCGGTTGCGCGCGGCGGACACCAGATCCCCGAGGACTGCACTGGCCGTCGGGGCGCCGCCGGCACCACGACCATAGAACATCAGCTGGCCGGCCGCTTTCGATTCCACGAAAACGGCGTTGTACGCGTCCCGGACGTTCGCCAGCGGGTGGGTGGCCGGGATCATCGCCGGATACACCCGGGCGCTGACCGAGTCGCTCACCTCGTCCAGCTCGCAGATCGCCAGCGACTTCACCACGCAGCCCATCTCCCGGGCCGACGCGATGTCGGTCGCGGTCACCTCGGTGATGCCCTCGCGGTGCACGTCGGCGATCGAGACCCGGGTGTGGAACGCCAGGCTGGCCAGCAGCGCGGCCTTCGCGGCGGCGTCGAAGCCCTCGATGTCCGCGGTCGGGTCGGCCTCGGCGTACCCCAGCGCCTGGGCCTCCTCGAGCGCCTCGTCGAAGCCGGCGCCGGTGCTGTCCATCTTGTCGAGGATGTAGTTCGTGGTGCCGTTGACGATGCCCATCACCCGGACCACGTCGTCACCGGCGAGAGACTCGCGCAGCGGCCGCAGGATCGGGATCGCGCCGGCCACCGCGGCCTCGAAGTACAGGTCGCGCTGGTACTTCTCCGCGGCGGCGAACAACGTCGGGCCGTCCTCGGCGAGCAGAGCCTTGTTCGCCGTGACGACCGAGGCGCCCTGCTCGAGCGCGGTCAGGATCAGGCTGCGGGCGGGCTTCAGGCCGCCGATCACCTCGATCACCAGGTCGAGGTCGCCGCGCGACACCAGGGCCTGCGCGTCGGTGGTGATCAGGTCCGGGTCGACCGCGATGTCGCGCGCACGACCGGGCCGGCGGACGGCGATACCGGCGATCTCCAGGCGGGCGCCGACGCGGGCCGCCAGATGGTCCGCCTGCTCGGTCAGGATCCGCACCACCTCGGTGCCGACCACTCCGCAACCGAGCAGGCCTACCTTGAGAGGTTTTGCGTCGTTCATTCGGCGGCCCCCATGTCGAGTCCGAGCAGGTCGTCTTCGGTCTCACGGCGTACGACGACGCGCATGTGGCCGTCCTTGACCGCGATCACCGGTGGCCGCGGCACGTGGTTGTAGTTGCTCGCCATCGAGCGGCAGTAGGCGCCGGTCCCCGGGACGGCGACCAAATCGCCGGGCTGCACGTCCGCGGGCAGGAACTCGGCCTTCACGACGATGTCACCGGCCTCGCAGTGCTTGCCGACCACGCGCGCGAGCGTCGGCCCGGCATCGGAGTAGCGGTTGGCAAGCGTGCAGGAGTAGTCGGCGTCGTACAGCGCGGCGCGGATGTTGTCGCTGATCCCGCCGTCGACCGACACGTACGTCCGGGAGGCGCCGGCGTCCAGCTCGACCTCCTTGACGGTGCCGACCCCGTAGACCGTGCACATCGCCGGACCGACGATCGCCCGGCCGGGCTCGATCGAAACCTTCGGCACGTCGACGCCGAACGCACGGCACTCGTGCTCGACGATCTTGCCCATCTCGGTGGCCAGCTGCGCCGGGTCCGACGGGTCGTCCTGCGTGGTGTACGCGATCCCGAAGCCGCCGCCCAGGTCGAGCTCGGGCATGTCCACGCCGAGCTCGTCGGAAACCCTTGCGTGCAAGGCGATCACGCGCTTCGCGGCGACCTCGAAACCGGACGAGTCGAAGATCTGCGAGCCGATGTGCGAGTGCAGGCCGAGCAGCTCCAGCTCGGGCGCTTCGTTGACCCGGGCAACGGCTTCGTACGCCGCGCCGGAGGTGATCGAGAAGCCGAACTTCTGGTCCTCGTGCGCGGTCGCGATGTACTCGTGGGTGTGCGCCTCGACGCCCGCGGTGACCCGGATCATCACCGGGGCGACCACGCCGCGCTCGCCGGCGAGCGCGATCAGCCGGGAGATCTCGTGCTGCGAGTCGACGATGATCCGGCCGATCCCGGCGTCCAGCGCGCGGGCCAGCTCGGACTCGGACTTGTTGTTGCCGTGGAACCCGAGCCGCTTCGGGTCGGCGCCGGCCCGGAGCGCGACGGCCAGCTCGCCCCCGCTGCAGATGTCGAGGTTCAGGCCCTCTTCCATCACCCAGCGGACGACCGTCGTACACAGGAAGGCCTTGCCGGCGTAGTAGACGTCGAAGTCCTTGAAGGCGTGCTTGAACGCGCGCGCCCGGGCGCGGAAGTCGTCCTCGTCCAGCACGTACGCCGGGCTGCCGTGCTCGGCGACCAGGTCGCGCACGTCGACACCGCCGACGACCAGCGAACCCTCGCCGGTCTTCTTCGCGGTGGACGACCAGAGCTGCGGGACCAGGTCGTTGACGTCGCGGGGGGCGCGCAGCCAGGACGGGCCGCGGTGACCGATGTCGGCGTGCAGCGCGCCCGCCTCGTGCGCCCTCACATCCGCTCCGGTGCGGAGACGCCGAGCAGGTCGAGCCCGTTGGCGAGAACGGTCCGGGTCGCGGACACCAGGGTCAGGCGAGCCTTGTGCACCGGCTCCACCTCCTCGTCGCCGCGTGGCAGCACGCGGCAGCTGTCGTAGAACTTGTGGAACGCGGACGCGGTGTCCTCGAGGTACCGCGCGATGCGGTGCGGCTCGCGCAACTCCGCGGCGGTGGCGACGACCCGCGGGAACTCGGCCAGCGCGCGCAGCAGGTCGCCCTCGCGCTCGTGGCTGAGCAGGCCCGGGTCGAACTCGTCCAGCTTGATGCCGAGCTCGTCGGCGTTGCGCAGTATCGACGCCAGCCGGGCGTGCGCGTACTGCACGTAGTACACCGGGTTCTCGCTGGCCTGCCGGGTCATCTCCTCGATGTCCAGGGTCAGCGGGGAGTCGGCCGGGTAGCGGCAGAGGGTGTAGCGGAGCGCGTCGACGCCGCCCTCCTCGACCAGCTCGGCGAGCGTGACGATGGTGCCGGCCCGCTTGGACAGCCGCATCTCCTCGCCGCCCTTGAGGATCTTCACCAGCTGGCCGATCAGGATCTCGATGTTGTGCTCGGGGTCGTCGCCGGCGCAGGCCGCGATCGCCTTCAGCCGGTTCACGTAGCCGTGGTGGTCGGCGCCGAGCAGGTAGACGCAGGTCTCGAAACCGCGCTCGCGCTTGTTCACGTAGTACGCCGCGTCGGAGGCGAAGTACGTCGGCTCGCCGTTCGACCGGATCAGCACGCGGTCCTTGTCGTCGGTGAAGTCCGTGGTCCGCATCCAGAGCGCGTCGTCCGCCTCGTACAGATGGCCCTGGTCGCGGAGCTTCTGGATCGCGTGCGGTACGCCGTCCTGCTCGTGCAGGCTGCGCTCGGAGAACCAGACGTCGAACTTGGTCCGGAAGTGCTCGAGCTGGTCCTGCTGCTCCTTGAGCTGACGCTCGTAGCCCGCCTCGCGGAACGCGACCAGCTGCTCGTCCTCGGGCAGCTCGGTGATCCCCGGCACCTCGTCGACGATCCGCTTGGCCAGGTCGAGGATGTACTCGCCGTGGTACCCGTCCTCCGGGATCGGCTGCCCGTGCGCCGCGGCCTGCAGGCTGGCGCCGAACTTGTCCATCTGGTTGCCGCGGTCGTTGATGTAGAACTCGCGGCTGACGCTCGCGCCCGCCGCGGCCAGCACCCGGGCGAGCGCGTCGCCGACGGCCGCCCAGCGGGTGTGGCCGAGGTGCAGCGGGCCGGTCGGGTTCGCGGAGATGAACTCGAGGTTGATCGTCCGGCCCTGCAGGCTGTCGCTGGTGCCGTACTTCTCGCCGGCCTCCAGGATCGACTGCGCGACCTTGCCCTGGGCATCGGCGGCGACCCGGAGGTTGATGAAGCCCGGGCCGGCGATCTCGACCGCGGTGATCGCCTCGTCGTCGCGGAGCTTCACGGCCAGCAGCTCGGCGAACTGGCGCGGATTCAGCCCGGCGCGCTTGCCGAGCTGCATGGCGACGTTGGTCGCGTAGTCCCCGTGCTCGGGGTTCTTGGGTCGCTCGACCTTCAGCTCGCGCGGCAGCCCGCCCTCGACGGTGATGGTGCCGTCGGCGGCGAGCGCGGCCAGGGCCTGCAGGATCTTCTCAGCGAGCTGTTCCGGAGTCACCGGATCAGCCTAATGGGCTGCACCCGAAACCCTTGACTCACCATCCACAGCCCGGTACGCGCTCAGCTCTGCGCACTCACCGTGACGTGACTGTTGCGGGTCAGCGGGGTGTCCCAGGGCGCCGGCTTGCCGTCGACGGTGACCTTCAGGGCCTGGCAGGCGTCCGCGAGGCATTTCGCGTCGTACCGCACACCCCAGAGGGTGAAGAACTGAGCCAGCGTCGGTTTCTCGGCGGCGGTCTTGGCCTCGACCCAGACCTGGCCGTCGGTGGTGTGGGTGTGGACGGCGGCCTGCTCGGCGCGGAGCTTGTCGACGCCGAGACCCGCCGGGACCTGGACCGGCTTGCCGTCGAGCGTGACCGCGATGGTCAGCGAGTACGGCGACGGCCCGGAGAAGTCGAGCGGGAGTCGTTCGAAGCCGGCCTTGTCGATGTACGAGACCGCGTCCCGGGGCGCGTCCCAGGGCGGCGCGCCGGTCCGGAGCTCCGCGGCCGCCGGCGCGGCCGGGCCGACCTGGCAGCCCGCGAGCACCCCGCCGACGAGCAGCACCGAAGCCGTCCCGGCCGCCGGGCGCCACCTGCCTGCTCTCATGAAGAGTCAGGTTGCCAGGTGCGCCCCGACGGCCCGCCGCCGGGGGTCAGTCCTCCGACGGCATCAGGATCCACAGCACGATGTAGATCAGGAACTGCGGGCCGGGCAGCAGGCAGCTGATCACGAAGATCAGCCGCATGGTGTTCGCGGAGATCCCGAACCGGCGAGCCAGTCCGGCGCAGACACCGCCGATCCAGCGATCACGCGACGGTCGAACCAGAGAGCTAGCCATGATTACCGATGTCCTTTCCGCTGTTGGGCTTACCTCCACTATGACGCCGCCCGCGACGGAACTGATCCCCCGCGGCGGGGGTTCCAGGGTCAGCTCAGGGCTCCCCCGTACGACGATCGGCAGGGGTGCGTGTCGCCGGCCCAATTCGGGGTTTCGGCGAAGTTCCTGCTACTGTTCTGCACGTTCCTGAGCCCCCGTAGCTCAGGGGATAGAGCACCGCCCTCCGGAGGCGGGTGCGCAGGTTCGAATCCTGCCGGGGGCGCGGACGATCTGGGCGATCTGTGTCGACGAAACCGTCGACGTGGATCGCCCTTCGTGCCTTCCAGAGGCCGCAACCCCGGACCCGCCCAGCAGGGTTCGATCAGGCTCCTTTGTTGTGGTTACTGTGGGCGATCGAGAGTGCTCCAGCTGGCGAGCGCGTGTCAGGAATGCGCGGCCGGACCAGCTCAAGCCCCTTCGAGCCCGGCGGGGGCAAGTTGTGGAAACACGTTGGACCAGAGGATCACGCGCTGATCGGATCCACCCGTAGCAAGGATTCGGCCGTCGTTCGACACAGACACGGCCCAGATCCAGTCTTCGTGCCATACGCGCCCTGCTCGCTTGGCCGACTCCTCACTGATGACCCTCGGCAGGCGGGGTCGTGCGACGTCCCACAGTCGGACTGTCTTGTCCCAACTTGCGCTCGCCACGACCTTGTCGTCAGCAGCAAACGTGACCGACTTGACGAGATACTCATGGCCCGGCAGTCGCCACAGCCTTGAAAAGTTGTCGCAATCCCAGAGACATACACGCTTGTCCAAGCCTGCACTTGCCAATAAATGTCCGCGATGGGAGAACGCCACGGCCTCGACGGAACTGTCGTGGGTTCCCAACGGTCGCACCTCGTTGGACTCGAGATTCCATATCACGATGGCGTCGTCGTGAGTTCCGATCGCGAGCAGTTTGCCGTCCGCCGAGAACGCGATAGAGCTGACTCTGGCTTCGAAACCTCGACTGTCGATGTACCCCCACGAGGCTGGGTCCCACAGCGCGACCTGCTTGTCGTACCCGCCGGTGGCGACGTACGTGCCGTCAGGTGACAGGGCGATCGAGTAAACCGCGTCCGAGTGGTGCTCGAGCGACTGGATCAGGCTCCCGTCCTGCCAGTTCCATACGCGCACGACCGTGTCTTCACCTGCCGTCAGGAGTTCATGGGGCTCCGCGCCGAACGTGATCGCGTACAGAAACGTGGAATCGTGTTCGAGGTGGATCGGCTCAGGCGACCGACCGTCGGCATCCAGACGCCACAGGAGCGCCACGTCCTTACTCCCGGCAGCCAGCGTCTGCGAGTCATGCGAGAACGCCAGGGAATACACCTCGTCGGACGCATGAAGAATCAGTTGCTGATATTCCGTGACCCGGGACAGATTGAGTTCGGAGGTCTTACGGCCCGCAAGCGACGGCACCTTCGCGATCCGTAGCGTTCCTTGAACGTTTATGTCGCCGGTGGGATGTTGGTTCGGATTCCGCTCACGAACCTTGTCGAACACAAAATTGTACAGCTCATCGATCGAGACCCAGCCGTCCCGATTCTCGTCTGCGGCGCCGGTTTCCAATCCCTCGATGAGAGCACGGGTAAAGTAAGAACTGGTCGGCCGGGCCGCTCGCACTTCGGCGTCCTCGAACGCATATTCGGTCTCGTTGGACGCGGTGAGAACGACCGTTCCAGTGCCCTGGAACCGTTCTTTCACATCGACCGTCGACAGAGCCGGAGAGCGTTGCAGCTTCCCTCGCGAGAACGCACCGCTGAAGCAGCAATCAAGGAGGAGGAGCTTGGATCTGGAGAGGCTGTCGTCGATCAGTGAGTGCAGCCACGTCGCGGCAAGGGCCGTGGACCGAAGCAGGTCCAGGCGGGTGTCTTTCGCCGAGAGGTAGAGATTCCCTCCTTCGTCCTTGACTCCATGGCAGGAGAAGTACACGAGGAGGACATCGTCGCGGCGCCGATCACGATAGAAGGCTTCGAGCGCTCGATTGAGTCGATCGATTGTCGGGTCTTGAAGCACCGTGACCTCGTAGCCGCCCACGTCCGGATCCCCCAGCAGTCCTGCTAGCGCAGCGGCATCCGTCGCAGGGGCCCGTAGCTGGGTCAAGCCAGGATCGTCGAATTGACCGACCGCGACGAGTAACGCAACCTTCGCCGACATCAATCCCCCTGGCCTATGCCACCGCTACCGCTTTCGGCCCCAATTCGACAGTAATACGACTGCGCTGTGGACGCGAGACCTGTTGACGCGGCCCCGCCGCCGGCGACTCACAGGATTCCGGCGGCGGTTCGGCAGTGGGTCCAGAGGCGGTTCGTGTCCGCTTCGGAACTTTGGGTGTGGCGGAAGTAGTGGGGTGGGCGCGGTTCGCGGTCGTGCCAGAAGTTGCCGGTGGGGGGTGTTGGTTGGGTGGCGGCCAGCCAGAGGGTGGTGTCGACGCCCTCTTCGGGGGTTCTGAGGAAGGGTTTGGTGAGGCGGCTGAAGCCGGGAAGGCTCTCGATGAGGCCGGGGGTCTCGGACCAGCCGGGGTGCATGGTGGCGACGAAGGTGGGGGCCATATCAGCGGCCAGGAGTGGGGTGAGGGCAACCTGGATGCGCTTGCTGCGTGCGTAGGCGGTGGCGCCGCGGTAGGGCTCGTCGCGGTACTCCGGGTCGGCCGGGAGCGGCTGGGTGTACATGCCTCCGGACGTGACCAGGACGACGCGGCCGTCGGTCAGGTTGGGGCGGAGGAGTTCGGTCAGGAGGAGCGGGCCGAGGACGTGGGTGGCCAGCGTGAGTTCATGGCCCTGGGGGGATTCGGTACGGCGGGGTGGCATGATGCCGGCGTTGTGGACCAGGGCGTGGATGGGGCCGGGCAGGCGGGCGGCGTAGTGGCGTACGGCGTCCAGGTCGGAGATGTCGCACTCGTCGACGACGAAGGTCGCGTTGGGGATGTCGCGCTGCAGTTCGGCCAGCGTGTCTGCGGCGCGCGACGCATCGCGGACAACCAGGTGGACCGTGGCGCCCAGACGGGCAAGGCCCGCGGCGGTTGCCTTGCCGAGGCCGGAGCGGGCTCCGGTGACCACGGCGGTCTTGCCGGTCAGGGAGCCGGGTGCCGGGTCGTCAGTGGGCCAGCTGCGGCTGCGGAGGCCGTAGCCGATACGCGTGTAGCCAGGGATGACCGTACGGTCCAGGAGTCTGTCCAGGAGGCCATTCATGCGGCCAGCCGGCCCAGTGCGTTGCGGAGGCCTTCTTCGGCTTCCTCCCCCAGACGGTCGAACGACTTGCGCAGGAAGGGTTCGGCGAGGGTGACGAGGCCCTTGAGCCGGAACTCGGCCCGGTAGGTGACGCGGGTCAGATGGGACTCGCTGCTGAACGTCATGGTGTCGCGGGCGACGATCGTCCGGTTCTCGCCGCGCAGGACGATCCGGTCGGGGCGGACGCACTCCTCGACCACGTAGGTGAGCTCGGTCTCGCGGCCGTTGAAGCGAGAGGTGTTGTGGTACGTCGTACCGACCCCGCCGTCACCTGAGACGAGCGTGGTCCGCACCGTGCCGGGATCCCATTCCTGGGTGGTGCGGAAGTCCGCGAGATAGCCGAAGACCCGTGCGGTGTCGGCCGCTACCGTGACTTCGCGTTCGATGACGATCATCGGTTCTCCTCCGTTCGTTCGGCCGCGTGGGCGATGTTGCGCTGCATGCCGCCGAAGACGACGTCGTGGAACGGTCGGATGGCCGCCCAGTACAGTTCCCCCGGTAGACCGCGGGGGTGGAACAACGCGCGCTGGCGGAACAGCGTGTGGCCGTTCCCATCAGTGCCGGCGCGCAACTCGAGCCAGGCCTCGCCGGGCAGCCGCATCTCGGCACGCAACCGGAGCAGCCGGCCGGGCTCCACGCTCTCCACCCGCCACCAGTCGAGTGGATCGCCCACCGACAGCCTGTCGGGGTGCAGCCGGCCGCGGCGCAGGCCAGGGCCGCCGACGACCCGGTCGAGCAGACCGCGGGTCCACCAGCCGAGCCGCCACGAGTACCAGCCACGGCGGCCGCCGATGCCCTCGATCACCTTCCAGAGGCGCTCGGGCGGCGCATCGACGGTGCAGTCGCGCTCGTCGACGTACAGCGAGCCGCCGGACCAGTCCGGGTCGCTCGGCAGCGGGTCGCTGGGGGCGCCCGGTGTCGAGGCGGAGGCCCAGGAGGTGGTCACGTCCAGGTCGTGCACCTTCTTCAGCGCGAGCTCGACGGCCCGGTCGAAGCCGATGCCGCCGCCGGGACGCGGAGCGACGTACCGGTCGATGTCGTGGTCCTTGCAGACCACCTCGTGCACCAGGCTGTCGACCAGCGGCCGGGCGATGCCGCTCGGCACCGGCGTGACCAGACCGACCCAATGGCTCGACAGGCCGGGCGACAGCAGCGGCAGCGTCACGATCCGCCGCGGACGCAGGCCGGCCACGGCTGCGTAGCGCTGCATCATCGCGCGGTACGTCAGCACGTCCGGTCCGCCGATGTCGAAGCCGCGGTTCACGTCCGGCGGCATCTCCGCGGACCCGACCAGGTAGCGCAGCACGTCGCGGACCGCGATCGGCTGGATCCGCGTGTCCAGCCAGCGCGGCGTCACCATCACCGGCAGCCGCTCCGTCAGGTAGCGCAGCATCTCGAAGGACGCCGAGCCGGAGCCGATGATCACCGCGGCGCGCAGCACGGTCGTCGGTACGCCGCTGGCCAGCAGGATCTCCCCCACCTCGCGGCGGGAGCCGAGGTGCCGGGACAGGTCCTCGTCGTCCGGGTGCAGCCCGCCGAGGTACACGATCCGGGCGACGCCGGACTCGCGGCAGGCCGTACCGAAAGCGAGTGCGGTACGCCGGTCGCGCACCTCGAACCGCTGGCCGGAGCCCATCGAGTGGATCAGGTAGTACGCGACGTCGACGCAGTCCAGCGCCCTGGTCAGCACGGCCGGGTCGGAGGCGTCGCCGGCCACGACCTCGATCCGGGACCGCCACGGGCGCGTGTCGAGCCGCTCCGGCTGCCGCGCCAGGACGCGTACGTCGTACCCGGCCGCCAGCAGCTCGGGGACCAGCCGTCCGCCGATGTAGCCGGTGGCTCCGGTCACCAGGATCCGTGTCATCGCTCGGCCAATCGCTCGGCAGCGGTCACCGGATCCGCGCCGACGTACTGCGCTCCGACCCTGGCTGCCAGCTCCTTGGAAGCACCCGCCCCGGCCAGGACGACCGATCGGTCCTGCGACAGCTCGACGAGTTGCGGACGGACCGCGTCGAAGCGCGAGTGGTCCGACGCGGACAGCATCACCAGGTCCGGCCCGAGCGCCGCGGCCGTCCGTTCGACATCGGCCATCGGCGAGTCGGCGCCGAGGAAGACCACCCGCCAGCCGGAGCGGCGCAGGATCAGACCGAACGACAGCAGCGCGATGTCGTGCAGCTCACCGGGCGGACAGGCGAGCAGTGCCCGCGGGCCGTGACCCGCGCCCCAGCCCGTCGACAACGCGGCCAGCCGTGACCTGATGACGTTGCTGGCGAAGTGTTCCTGCCCGACGGTCACGTCGCCGCGTTCCCACCGGTCGCCCAGCTCGCGCAAATAGGGCATCAGCACCTCGCGGATGACGGCCTCGACGGTCAGCGCACCGAACAACTGGTCCAGGACGGCCTGCGCGGCCCGCTCGTCCAGGTCGTCCAGCGCGGACCGCAGGTTCGCCGCGCCGCCGGACTCGGCCATCCGGGCGAGCAACGGATCCCGGACGGCCGGTGCTCCGTCGGGCTCGGCCAGCACCGCGCGGGCCGCCTCGGCGGCGGACAGCCCGTCGGCGATGTACGCCAGCATCCGCTGGACCCGGCGCACGTCGGCGTCGGAGTACAGCCGGAAGCCGCCCGGCGAACGGGTCGGCGACAGCAGACCGTAGCGGGTCTCCCAGGCACGCAGAACGTGCTCGCTGACACCGGCGCGCTTGCTCAACGCACCGATCCGCAGACCACCCGGCACCGAAGTCTCCATGAGCACACTATACAAACTCTAGACAGACCTTTGACTAGAACTCCCCGATAGGCCTAATCTCTAGACAAACCTTAGACAGCCTTGGAGGCCAGACCATGACCGAGTCCGTGGCTGTGATCGGCGCCGGCGTGTCTGGCTTGACGGCCGCCTACCTGCTCGGCCGGCGCTACGACGTCACGCTGCTCGAGGCCGAGTCCCGGCTCGGCGGGCACGCGCACACGCACGATGTGACCGACCCCGCCGGGCAGCGGCTCGCGATCGACACCGGCTTCATCGTCCACAACACCCGCACCTACCCGCTGCTGCGCAAGCTGTTCGGCGAGCTCGGCGTCCGGACCCGGCCGACCGAGATGAGTATGAGCATCTGCGATCCGGCCGGCGGGCTCGAGTTCGCCGGGGGCCGAGGCGTGACCGGAATCTTCGCCCAGCGGCGCCGGCTCGCCGACCCGCGCTTCCTCGGGCTGCTCCGCGAGGTGCGCCGCTTCCACCGCAGCGCCGCGCGGTACATCGCCCGGACCGGCGACGACGATCTCGCGACACTCGGCGAGTTCCTCGAGGCCGAGCGTTTCAGCCCGGCCTTCACCCGGCTGTACGCCGTACCTGTCGTGTCGTGTGTGTGGTCGTGCGGAGGTAACTCGGCCCTGTCCTACCCGGCCCGCTACCTGTTCCGGTTCCTCGACCACCACGGCATGCTCTCTGTCGGCGGCTCGCCGCAGTGGCTGACCGTCACGGGCGGTTCCCGGCAGTACGTCGACGCCGTCGCCGAGCGGATCGGCACGGTCCGGGTCGGCCGCCCGGTGCGTTCCGTGCAACGACACCCCGACGGCGTGACGATCACCGTCGCCGACGGCAACACGATGGACTTCGACCGGGTCGTCCTGGCCACCCACGCGGACCACGCCCTAGACCTGCTCGCGGACGCGTCACCCGAGGAGAAGGCGGCGCTCGGACCGTTCGAGTACAGCCGCAACGCGACGGTGCTGCACACCGACACGTCATTGCTGCCGGCAACGAAGAACGCCCGCGCCTCGTGGAACCACGTCATTCGCCCGGGCACGCCGCTGACGACGTACTGGATGAACAAGCTGCAAGGTCTGGAGACCGACGAGACCTACCTGGTCACGCTGAACGGTGCCGACGCGGTCGATCCGGCGCGGGTGATCGCCCGGATGGACTACCGGCACCCCCTCTACACCCCGAAGGCAGTCGCCGCCCAGCATCTGCTGGCGACTCTCAACACCGGCCGGACCGCGTTCGCAGGGGCGTATCACGGCTGGGGTTTCCACGAGGACGGCTGCCGCGCCGGCGTTGCGGCCGCCGGGTCCTTCGGGGTTCGCTGGTGACGGTCGTCGGGTTGCACCCCACAATCCCGGCGATCGTCATCGGCTCCGTCAAGCACGGGCGATCCATTCCGATCCGGCACGCGTTCCGGTACCGGGTCTACCAGTGGCTGATCGACCTGGACGACGTGCCGCGGCTCCCGTGGTACCTGCGCCCGCTGGCCCGCTTCGACGCGCGCGACCACCTCGGCGGCCGCGGTCCCACGATCAAGGCCGAGCTGCGCCGGTACCTTCACAGCCAGGGCATCGAGTACGACGGCCGCGTTCTGATGCTGGCCAACGCCCGCGTGCTCGGCCACGTGTTCGATCCGCTGACCGTGTACTGGTGCGTTGACAGTTCGTACGTCGTGGCGGAGGTCCACAACACGTACGGCGAACGGCACGTCTACGTGCTCACACCGGACGCGGACGGCACCGCCGAGACCGCGAAACAGTTCTACGTCTCGCCGTTCAACGATGTCTCGGGCGACTACGAACTGCGGTTCCTGCTCGACCGCGACCGGGTGCGCGTCCAGGTCAGCTTGTCCCGCGGCGATCGCACGGTCTTCGGCGCCAGCTTCGACGGCGTACCGCGGCCTGCCACCCGTCGGGCGATTCTCGCCGCCGCCGTACGGATGCCGCTGATGCCGCAGCGGGTGTCGGCACTCATCCGGCTGCACGGCATCCGGCTGTGGGCTCGCCGCCTACCCGTCAGGCAGCGCCCGAAACACGCACTCCAGGAGGGACTTCGATGAGCACGCTGACCGTCGCGCAACCCCTGTGCCTGCGCCACCCGGCGTTCCGGCCGCTCTGCGTCCGGGCCTGGGTCGCCCGGCTGATCGTCGACCGGATGCTCGACCGCATCGCGGTCCGCGCGGTCTACCCGGACGGTACGGTCCGCGGCGGCGGCGGGCCGGACGCTCCGGTGCTGCGGATCGTGCGGCCGGAGTCGATGTTCGAGCGGCTCGCGCACAACCCGAAGATCGGGCTCGGCGAGGCGTACATGGCCGGCGACTGGGCCGCCGCCGACGGCACCGACCTCGGCGACCTGCTGACGCCGTTCGCGGAACGCGTCGCCCACCTCGTGCCGGCCGCACTGCTCCGCTTCCGGCGGCTGGTAGACCGGCGCGTACCCCGCTGGCAGCGCAACACACTGACCGGTGCCCGCAGCAACATCAGCGCGCACTACGACCTGAGCAACGCGCTGTTCGGGGCGTTCCTGGACCCGGGCATGACGTACAGCTCCGCGCTCTTCGACCACGACGGACCACTGTCCAACCAGGATCTCGAAGCGGCGCAGACCCGGAAGGTCGAGCGGATCCTCGACCTCGCCGGCGTCGGCCCCGGCAGCCGGGTGCTGGAAATCGGGACGGGCTGGGGCACGCTGGCGATCGCCGCCGCCCGCCGCGGCGCGTACGTCACCGGCATCACGCTGTCGACCGAGCAGCTGCAGCTGGCCGAGAAGCGCGTCGCCGACGCCGGGCTGGCCGACCGCGTCGATCTCCGGCTCCAGGACTACCGCGCCGTGACGGGTTCGTACGACGCGGTGGTCAGCGTGGAGATGATCGAAGCGGTCGGCGAGGAGTACTGGCCGGACTACTTCCGCACGCTCGACCAGCTGCTCGCACCGGGCGGCAAGGTCGCGCTGCAGGCGATTCTGATGGAGCACGACCGGATGCTCGCCACCCGCCACTCGTACGGCTGGATCCAGAAGTACATCTTCCCCGGCGGCCTGATCCCGTCCCGGACCGCGATCGACGAGACCGTCGAGCGGCACACCACGCTGGCCGTCGACGACGACTACCGGTTCGGTCAGGACTACGCGGAGACGCTCCGCCGGTGGCGCCGGCGGTTCGTCGCCAACTGGCAGAGCGTCCGGACAGAGGGCTTCGACGAATCCTTCCGGCGAGCCTGGGAGTACTACCTGGCCTACTGCGAGGCCGGATTCGCCTCCGGCTACCTCGACGTCGGTCAGCTGCGCCTGACCCGTGATCAGCTGTCCGGCAACGAGAACGTCGAGAGCACGATGCGGTCCTTGCCCGGCGCCTCGGCCAGGTAGGGCTCGACGAGTTCGGTGAAGCCGGCACGGAAGGTCTCCATGTCGTCCGGGCTGAGGTAGAGGGCGAGCTGTGAGTAACCCAGTTGGTGCAGCCGCGGACTCAGATCACCGTTGTCGACGACACGGTCGAAGTCCGCGGCCAGGCGGGTCAGCATCATCAGGAACGCCTGCCGGTGCTGCTCCGGTGTCATGGCGCGTGCCTCGCGCTCGTCGATCCGGCCGACCTTGGTCTGGTCCAGGCTGAGCGTGCGCTCCGTCGTACCGCGGATCTTCCGCTCGCGGACCACGGTCAGGTAGCCGGCGTCGATCAGCGCGGCCACGTGCCGGTAGAGCGTCGTGGTGGGGATGTCGGGCAGGTCGCGCTTCAGGTCCGTGGTGGTGACCTCACCGCCGAGCGCGCGCTGCACGATCCGCCAGCGGATCGGGTGCAGCAACACGTCCAGCACCGGGGTCGGCGACTCGTCCATCGACGCTCCATCAGGGTTCTTTCAGGGTATCCATTGATACCAACGCTGGTAATAATAGCGGCATCGGAAGCAATCTCAATTCGCCCGAGGAGACGTTGACGTGTCGCTCACCCGTCGTACCGTGCTCAAGTCCGCGGCCGCTGCCGTGCCCGTTGCCGCAGTGTCCACCAGGCCCGCCGCGGCGGCCGGTCTCCGCGAACCGGCCGCGATCGGGCGGCTGGCCGAGACGATCGAGGCCGGGCTGGTGAAGTACGCGATTCCCGGCGCCGGGCTCGGCGTCTGGTACCGCGGCCGGGAGTACGTCCGCGGCTTCGGTGTCACGAGTGTGGACACCGGCGACGCGGTGTCCGGCGACACCGTGTTCCGGATCGGCTCGACGAGCAAGACGTTCACCGCGACCGCGATCATGCGGCTCGTCGAGCGCGGCCGGATCGCTCTCGACCGGCCGGTTCGCGCGTACCTGCCGGACTTCGCGACCCAGGACCCGTCCGTCGCGGCACGCGTCACCGTCCGGCAGTTGCTGAACCACTCGGCCGGCTGGCAGGGCGACTACTTCGAGGACACCGGTCAGGGCGACGACGCGCTCGCGACGTACGTCGGCGGGATGCCGAAGGTCCCGCAGCTCACGCCGCTCGGGAAGGTGTTCTCGTACAACAACGCCGCGATCGGTGTGGCCGGGCGGATCATCGAGGTGGTGACCGGGAAGCCGTACGAGGTCGCCACCCGCGAACTCGTCGTCGACGCGCTCGGGCTCGGGCACAGCCGGTTCTTCCGCAGCGAGCTCGACGGCTTCAGCGTCGCCGCGTCGCACAACGTCGTCGACGGCAAGCCGGTCGTCGAGCCGTCGTTCGACGCGATGCCGCGGGCGCTGCACTCGATCGGCGGACTGATCTCGAGCGCCCGGGACCAGCTGCGGTACGCGCGGTACCACCTGGGGCACCGGGATCTTCCCCAGTTGCTGAGCGACCGCGGCAGGCTCGCGATGCAGTCGCACCCGGGTCCTGGCGGCACGCTGTTCGTCGAGCTGAACGGCGTCGGGGTCGGCTGGATGCTGCGCCCGACCCTTCAAGGCCCGACGGTTGTGCAGCACGGCGGAGACTGGAACGGGCAGCACTCCGGCTTCCTGTTCGTTCCGGAGCGGGACTTCGCGATCACGCTGCTGACCAACTCGGAGAGCGGGCCGTTGCTGGTGGCGGACCTGTTCGCGGACGACTGGGCGCTGCAGGAGTTCGCCGGCGTCAGCAACCTCCCCGCCGTACCGCGGGAGCTGCCGGCGCGTCGGCTGGCGGAGTACGCGGGCACGTACGTCTCACAGCAGATCGGGCTCGACGGCAAGCCGGAGGAGCTCGGGCTGGACGTCACTCCCGACAGCGGCGAGTTGGTCGCGGGTGTGGGTGGCGAGACCCTGTTCCGGTTCGCGTTCTACCGCAAGGACTACATCCTCGCGCTGAACCCGGACGGCACGCCGACCCACGTCCGCGCCAACTTCGTCCGCGGCAGCAACGGACAGGTCGAGTGGTTGCGGTACGGCGGCCGCCTGTTCCGCTTCCACCCGGCCGGAACCCGTCACGCGACCGCCTTCGGCCGCCAGGTGCTCTAGTCCGTACTGACCATCCACAGGTGGCCGTCGGGGTCGGTGAACGTGGTCAGGTAGGCCCACGGCTTGCGAGTCGGCGCCGTCACCTGCTTTGCCCCGGCGGCGATCGCCTTGGCCGCAGTCGCGTCGACGGCCTCCTCGCTGTCCACGCGCAGGCCGAGGATGCACTCACTCTGCCCCGGCGGCGCGGCGGGCTGTTCACCGAGCACCCAGCCGAAGCCGCCGGTCGGGATCAGCATCATGGTGACGTCCGCGGCCAGCTGGAACTGCAGCGGTTCGGGGATGCCGTCCTCGTCGGGCTCACCGACAGGCGTCAGGCCCAGCGCCTCCTGGTAGAACGCGTACGAACGCGGCCGGTCCTCGATCGGCAGGCTGATGATCATCGGGTCACTCCAGCGGTGAAACGGTCGGCGTCGCGACCGGACAGGTGGTTCGGTGGGAGGCTACGGCCACTCAGGACCAGCAGGAGGTCCTGGGCCGATCCTGTGAGAGGCATGCCGCGGCCGTAGGTCCACGCTAGGTCGGTGGCCTGCAGTTGTACGCCGTCCAGGTCGACGCCGAAGTATTTGACCTGACGAGGCTTCAGCGCGTCGAAGATGATCCGCATCCGCTCTGCCGGCACCTGGCGATCGATGCCCAGCGCAACAGTCACGTCAAGACCGTGCGTCACGTCGTGCGCCAGCGCCCCCGCATACCCACCGCCCGGCGGCTTCCACGGATGGTCGACGTTCCGTCGCAGACACTCGACCAGTTCCCCCGACGTCAACTCCACCGCATCCCGCCGCGCCTGCCGGTCGGCGTACCGATCGAAGTTCCCACCGGCCCGCAGCAAACCGCCGACGAACCGCGGCCCCGAGACCCGGAACGGCATCGTGACATGCGCAACCAACTCCCGCACCCGCCACCCCGCACACAGCGTAGGCCGATCCCACTCCTCCTCCCCCAACCCAGCCAGCACCTCAACCAACTCACGCCGCTCAGCCGCCACAGCAGCCCTGATATCCGTCGTCATACCCCACCGACGAACGACTCAGCCCCGGACAGACACCTCGCGCAATCTCTTCTCCAGATACCTGCGTTCGGCGTCCGTGGTAGCCAGCGTCAGAGCTTCTCGGTACGCCGCGGTCGCCTCGGGCCAGCGGTGGAGGCGGCGGAGGAAGTCGGCTCGGGTGGCTGGGAGGAGGTGGTAGGTGGTCAGGGGGTCGGCGGTCAGGGCTTCTACTAGGCGTAGGCCTACGGCGGGGCCGTCGGCCATGCCGATGGCTACGGCTCGGTTGAGGGCTACTACGGGGGTTTGCGGGAGTTGGGCGTAGAGGGCGGCGATCTGGGGCCAGTCGGTTTCGGGGGCGGTGCGGGCGGTGGCGTGGCAGGCGGCGATTGCTGCCTGGATCTGGTACGGGCCGGGCTCGTTGCGGAGGAGGGCGGCGTCCAGGAGGGCTACGCCATCGGTGATCTGGGCGTGGTCCCAGCGGGTGCGGTCCTGGTCGTCCAGGGTGATCAGAGCGCCGTCCGGGGACAGCCGGGTGTCGCGGCGGGCGTCGTGCATCAGCATGAGAGCTAGGAGGCCGGCGGCCTCAGGCTCGTCCGGCATCAGGTGGACGAGCAGCCTGGCCAGTCTGATCGCTTCGCCGGTCAGATTGCTCCGGACGACGTCGGAATACCCCTCGTTGAACAGCAGGTACAGCACTGCCAGCACGGCGGGTGTCCGCTGGGGCAGGAGATGCGCCGGCGGGACCCGGTACGGGATGCCCGCGTGCTGAATCTTCTGCTTCGCGCGGGTCAGGCGTTTCGACATGGTGGTCTCCGGGACCAGGAACGCCCGCGCGATCTCCGCCGTACTCAGACCGGCCAGTGTCCGCAGCGTCAACGCCACGCGTGCCTCCATCGCCAGCGCGGGGTGGCAGCACGTGAACATCAACCGCAGCCGGTCGTCCGGTACGTCGTACGGGGGCTCCTGGTCGGACTCGATCGCGGCCGCCTCCCGCAGCTTGGCCGCACCGACCGCCTCGCGCCGCAGCCAGTCGATCGCCCGGTTGCGGGCGGTCGTGGTCAGCCAGGCGCCGGGCCGATCCGGAACGCCGTCCGCCGGCCACCGCTGCAGCGCCGCGGCGAACGCCTCCTGCGCGCACTCCTCGGCCAGCTCCCAGTCGCCGGTCAACCGGATCAGCGTGGCGACCACCTGGCCCCACTCCTGCCGGTAGATCTCCTCGAAGGTCACACCGGCGGTTCCAGCAGGGGCCGGATCTCGATCGTGCCGTAACCGGCCGCGGGGTGCTTGGCCGCGATCTCGATCGCCTCGTCCAGGTCGGCGCAGTCGATCAGCACGAACCCGCCGATCTGCTCTTTCGTCTCCGCGAACGGCCCGTCGGTCAGCAGCAGCTCGCCCTCGCGCACCCGCAGCGTGGTTGCCTCGTCCGGCGGCCGCAGCCCGGCCGCGCCGGTCACGACCCCGCGAGACTCCATCTCCTCCGACCAGCCGCCGCAGCCGTCGTCGGCATGCGCGGCGGCGGACTCGTCTCCACAGATCATCAGCAGGTACTTCACCGCTTCATCCTCGCAGGTCTAGCGTCGGCAGCAAGGGAACTCTTTGGGGGAGGTACCAGAGATGACAGGGCGGATCGTGCACTTCGAGGTGCCGTACGACGACGGTGAGCGAGCGCGGGCGTTCTACCGCGAGGCCTTCGGGTGGAACCTGATGGAAATGCCCGAGCTGAGCTACACGATGGCCTCGACCGGACCGGTCGACGAGCAGGGGATGCCGGCCGAACCCGGCTTCATCAACGGCGGGATGTTCCAGCGCACCGAGGATCTCACCCGGCCGATGCTGACGATCGACGTCCCGGACATCGACGCGGCGTGGAAGACGATCGAGAGCCTCGGCGGCGAGCGGGTCGGCGAGAAGCTGCCGGTCGGCGACATGGGCTTCGCGGCCTATTTCAAGGACCCGGAGGGCAACACTCTCGGTCTGTGGCAATCAGCCTGACGCGTGGCCGTCACCGGAGCCACCTAGACTGCGAAGAGTGTTGGCTCCGGTGGCGTCCTCGGGAGGACTGAATGCCTGACCGTACTCAGACCATTGCGTATCCGGCGCCCGGATCGCGACCGTCGCGGCGGGATCCGGAGCCGCTGGCGCCGCACGTGATCGTGCTGTTCGGCGCCACCGGCGACCTCGCCAAGCGCAAGCTGCTGCCCGGTCTGGCGTATCTGCAGCAGTCCCGGTTCGCGCCGGACGTGCGGATCATCGGGACCGCCACCGAGGACCTGACCTGCGACGAGTTCCGCGAGCGGGCGCGGCAGGCGGTCGAGATGTTCGGCACGCACGCGATGAGCGACGCGGAGTGGGCGCAGTTCGCCGAACGGCTGGAGTACGTGCCGGTCACCGCCGGCCCGGAGGCGCTGGCGGCCGCGGTCAAGGCCGCCGAGGAGTTGCTCGGCCCGGACACCCGGCGGCTGCACTACCTGTCGGTGCCGCCGAAGGCCGCCCAGGCGGTGATCGCGATGCTGCGCGACGCCGGCCTGGTCGAGCGCGCCCGGGTGGTGATGGAGAAGCCGTTCGGCGACGACCTGGCCACCGCGATCGAGCTCAACGACTTCGTCCACGAGACGTTCGACGAGTCGCAGATCTTCCGGATCGACCACTTCCTCGGCAAGGAAGCCGCGCTGAACATCCTCGCGTTCCGGTTCGCGAACGGCCTGTTCGAGCCGATCTGGAACCGCAACTTCATCGACCACGTGCAGATCGACATCCCGGAGTCGCTCGGCCTGGACCAGCGGGCCACCTTCTACGAGCCGACCGGCGCGTTCAAGGACATGGTCGTCACGCACCTGATGCAGGTGATGTCGTTCGTCGCGATGGAGCCGCCGACCGCCCTGGAGCCGCGGGCGATCTCGGAGGAGAAGAACAAGGTCTTCCGGTCGATGCTGCCGCTCGATCCGGCCTGCGTGGTCCGCGGTCAGTACGGCGGTTACCGCAACGAGGAAGGCGTCGCGCCGGACTCCGACACCGAGACGTTCATCGCTCTCAAGGTCGAGATCGACAACTGGCGCTGGGCCGGCGTGCCGTTCTACCTGCGCACCGGCAAGAAGCTGGCCGAAGGCCAGCGGATCATCTCGATCGCCTTCAAGGAGGCGCCGAAGACGATGTTCCCGGCCGGCTCCGGCGTCGGCTCGGAAGGTCCGGATCACTTGACCTTCGACCTGGCCGACTCCTCGCGGGTGTCGCTGTCGTTCTACGGCAAGCGGCCGGGCCCGGGGATGCGGCTGGAGAAGCTGTCGATGCAGTTCTCCACACAGGAGACCGAGAGCGCGGGCGACGTCCTCGAGGCGTACGAGCGGTTGATCCTGGACGCAATGCGCGGGGACCACACGCTGTTCACGACCGCCGAGGGCATCGAGTCGCTGTGGGACCGTTCCGCGCCGCTGCTCGAGGACCCGCCGCCCGCCAAGCCGTACCAGCCCGGCACCTGGGGGCCGAACGCGATCCACCAGCTGATCGCGCCGCGCGCCTGGCGGCTCCCGTTCGAACGCGAGTGGCGCCAGGCCAAGCCGTAAGCCTTCGGATCGGCATCGGCAGCGACAGGCCGTTGACCCTGCGCCACGTTGCGCGCACCCTGAGGTTCGAGGGACGGTTTTCCTCGGGCCATGGGGGGTTGCCATGCCGCGTCGACTCATTGCACTCAGCCTGCTGCTGATCGTTGCGCTCTTACCCGCGGGCTGCGGATCCGACAGCACAGCGGGCGATTCGGGTACGTCGGACTCCGGCCAGAGCGGCGATCCGGGCGGGAACAACGGTGGTGACAACGGCGGTGACAATGGCGGTGACAACGGCGGCGGGTCGCTGTCCTGGGTGCCGTGGGGGCCCAAAGATCCGCAGTCACCGACGCCGACCTGGTCGGCGTACAACTATCTTGCCGACGGCAAGTGCTCCGACTTGCAGAGCGAGGTCGCGGACCTGACCGCCGACCAGGGCGGTGACTTCGGCAAGGCGATGGTCGCCCTCTGCCAGGCCGCGGTCAAGGGTCAGTCGAAGCAGTGGGCCGTCGTCGCGGCCAACCAGAACGCCGAGACCGGGGCCCTCAACCACGATTGCCTGACGCCCCTGGTCAAGGACCTGATGGAGCGCGGCCTCGCCTGGCGCCGCGCCCATCCCGGCGCGGTGCCGAGGGTGCGCTTCCACCGGGTGACCACCGGTTCCCAGGAGACCGAGTGCGGTCACGCCGCGAACCAGGAGAACGGCGAACAGACCGAGCAGCCCACCGAACAGCCCACCGAACAGCCCACCGAACAGCCGACAGACCAGCCCACGGAGCAGCCGACCAACGAGACTCCGCCGGCCGGAGGCCCGTCCGAGACGTCGTCACCCGACGCAGCCCCCACCCCAGACGAATGACCACGCCCACCGGCAGACCGCCCCTGGAGCCACCCGCCAACGAACCGCAACCGAACGGACGGCCGTCCCGCGAAACGCCGACCGCCGAGCCGCCTGACAGCGAAGCGCCGAGTGGACAGTCGCCCCTGCAGGCGGTGGTGTCGGTGCTCACCACCTTGGGTCCGCCGCTGACGATCGCCACAGCGTTGATGATCTACTTCGGCTGGGCGCGTTCCGATACGCAGGCCCGGGAGATGGGGCTGGACGTCAGCCTGTTCGGCTACACGACGCGCGACTACGTGATGAACAGCATCAGCACGTTGTACCTGCCGCTCCTCGTCCTCGCCGGCCTCGCGCTCGGCGCACTCGCCGTACACCTCCGGGTCGACGCGGCACTCCGCCGTACCGAGGCTCGTCCGGCGCTGCGGAGGGCGGGCCGGATCGCCTTGTTGTCGGGCCTCGGCGCGGTCGCGGCCGCGGTCGTCGCCGCGACGGTGGCCGGCGACACGGTCGACCTGGTCGCGCCGCTGATCGTTGCTGCAGGCACCATTGTCGCGGCGTACGGCGCCCGGCTGCGGACCGCCGCGACCGACAAGTCCGCAGCGGCTCAACGTGGGGCACCGCCCGTCTGGTACCGGGCGTTCCGGCTGCTGCTCGTCGGCGGCGTCGTCACGGCCGCGCTGTTCTGGGCGGTGTCGGACTATGCGACCGCGGTCGGCCGTGGGTACGCGCGTCAGGTGCAGGACAACGTTCGGTACCTCCCGCGAGCCACTGTGTTCAGCAGCACACCACTCGGACTCGAGGCGCCCGGCGTCGTCGAGGAACCGATCGTCGAGGGCGGTAAGACCGTGCACTACCGCACCACCGGCCTGCGTCTGCTGGTGGTTTCGGGCGGACGGGCGTTCCTGCTGCCCAATGGGTGGAGGGCCGGGTCCGGCACGGTCGTGGTACTTCCTGACAACGACGAGATCCGCTGGCAGTTCTCCCGCTGACGGCGGCCTCCTCTACGCTGCGGGCATGCGCGAGATTGTGGTGGTCGGGGTCGGTGCGGGCGATCCGGAGCAGGTGACGATGCAGGCCGTGTCGGCGCTGAACCGGGTCGACGTGTTCTTCGTGCTGGACAAGGGCGAGGTCAAGCAGGAGCTGGTCGACCTGCGGTCGGAGATCCTCCGCCGGTACGCGACGAGCAAGGAGTACCGCGTCGTCGTCGGCCGGGACCCGGAGCGGGACCGCACGACCGCGGCGTACGTCGAGGCGGTCGACGACTGGCGGCGGCGCCGGGCGGACGTCTGCGCGGAGCTGCTCGCGACCGAGCTGGGCGAGGACCAGGTCGGCGCGTTCCTGGTGTGGGGCGACCCGTCGCTGTACGACAGCACGCTGGCGATCCTGGACGACATCCTGGCGCGCGGTGAGCTCGCGTTCTCGGTCGAGGTGATTCCCGGGATCAGCAGCGTGTCGACGCTCGCCGCGCGGCACCGGGTCGGGCTGAACCAGGTCGGCCGGCCGATCCAGATCACCACCGGCCGGCGCCTCGCGAAGGAGTGGCCGGACGGGGTGGACGACGTCGTGGTGATGCTCGACGCGCAGACCGCGTTCACCGAGCACCTCGACCAGGACGCCGACATCTACTGGGGCGCCTACCTCGGCACGCCCGACGAACTCCTCGTCTCGGGTCCGCTCCGCGAGGTCGCACCCGAGATCGAGAAGGTCCGCGCCGAGGCGCGAGACCGCAAGGGCTGGATCATGGACACCTACCTCCTCAGGCGCCACAGCTAGACCAAAGTCTTAGTGGGTTTGGCCGTCGGCACGAAGTGGTGAAGGCGGCTGCCGGCAGAGGGTGCCGGTATGGCGAAGAAGATGTTGGCAATAGTGGCGGCTGCCGGGCTGGCCGCGGCCGGGACGTTGGTGGGCGGCGCTGGGGCCGGCGACGCGGCTGAGCACGTCGTACGGACCGATGCGGGGCGGGTGGCTGCGCGGTCGGTCGGGGACGCGCTGGTGTACGACGGGATCCCGTACGCCGCTCCCCCGACAGGCGCCCTGCGGTGGAAGGCGCCGCAGCCGGTGCAGCCGTGGAGCGGGGTGCGCGAGTCGAAGGTGGGCAGCGTCTGCGCGCAGCAGCCGAATTCCGAGGCGCCGGACGGATCGGTGGCCGAGGACTGCCTGTACCTGAACGTGTCGACGCCAGCCGCCTTCTCCACGAAGCCTCGCGCGGTCGTGGTGTGGATCCCCGGTGGCGGGTTCTTCTCCGGCGCCGGCAGCAGCTACGAGGCGTCGAAGTTCGCCGCGCGGGGCGACGTCGTCGTTGTCACGGTCAACTACCGCCTCGGCATCTTCGGCTTCTTCGGCTACCCGGGTCTGCCCGGCTCCGGCACCTTCGGTCTGCAGGACCAGCAGGCGGCCATGCGCTGGGTGCAGCGCAACGCCCGCGCGTTCGGCGGCGACCCGCGCAACATCACGGTCGCGGGCGAGTCCGCCGGCGGGATGAGCGTGTGCGCGCAGCTGACCTCTCCGACCGCGTCCGGCCTGTTCGCGAAGGCGATCATGCAGAGCGGCTCCTGCGCGTTCAACTGGGCCGACAACAGCCAGTACCCGGGCCAGACCGCAGACTCCCCGTGGGTCCCCGTCAGCCGGACGCAGGCGAACGGCAAGGAGTGGGCCGCGGGCAAGAACTGCACCACGATCGAGTGCCTGCGCGGCTTGAAGGCCGACATCCTGGTCGACGACCTGCTCCAGTTCACGCAGATCGGGTACGGCGGGAGCCCCGTCGTACCGCTCAGCCCGGCGAAGGCCCTGCGCGCGGGGCTCTTCCACCGGGTGCCGATCATCTCCGGGAACAATCACGACGAGGCGAACGGCTGGCTGGCCGCGTTCGGGGACATCAAGGACTATCCGGCGCTGGTGCGGAACATGGTCGGCGCGCAGAAGGCACCAGCGGTACTGCGGCACTACCCGCAGACCAGCTACGAGTCGCCGGCCGCGGCGTGGGGTGCTGTGACGACGGACCGGATCTGGTCGTGCACACAGGTCGCGGCGGACCAGCAGGCGGCGCGCAAGGTACCGGTGTACGCATACGAGTTCGCTGACAAGCACTCTCCGATCGCAGCGCCCGGACTGGGAGCCGCACACGCCATGGAGCTGCCGTACCTGTTCCGGCTCGGCGGATACGACTTCCCGATGTCGGACACGCAACAGAGGCTGTCCAACCAGATGATCGACTACTGGACAGCGTTCGCGCGCACCGGCAACCCGAACGGCCTGGACCGCCCGCAGTGGTCACCGACCGGCGTACGGACCGTCAACGGGCTCTCGCTCGCGCCCACGGACCAGGGCGGCATTAAGCGCGTCAATCTGACGACCGAGCACCAGTGCGGATTCTGGACAGGCCTCTCCACACCCGCAATTTCGGGCGGCCGCCCAGAGTAGCCATGCCGCGGAGCAGGCTGATGGACAGCAGGGCCGCTGCCAGCACGAATCCGGCGGCCGCGAGCCAGGCCGCGCCGTAGCCGTCGCGTAGTGCCAGGAGCTTGTCGGCACCGTCGCTGAGGCGGTTGGAGGTCGTGGACGCGGCCAGCGTGGCCAGTACGGCGGTGCCCACGGCCGCACCGGCTTGCTGTGCGGTGTTGTTGAGGCCTGAGGCCAGCCCTGCGTCGCCGGCGTCCGCGCCGGACATCGCCAGCATGATCGACGCCGGGATGGCAACACCGATACCGGCACCCATCACCGCCAGCACTGGGCCGACGTCGACGACGTACGAGCCGTCGACCGGCGCACGGCTGATCCAGAGCAGCGCCAGCAGGAAGACGACGAGCCCGGCGATCAGCATCCTGCGCGGACCGAAGCGGACAGTCAGTCGCGGCGCCAGTGACAGCGACATCAGTGCGTTCATGATCGGCGCCGGCAGAAAGGCGAGGCCAGTGGTGAGCGAGTCGTAGCCCAGGACGCGCTGCACGTAGAGCGCGGTGGTGAACTGGAAGCCGAAACCGGCCGCGAAGAGCAGGACGACCACGACGTTCGCCACGCTGAGCTGCCGGCGACGGAAGATGCGCAGGGCCAGCAACGGGTGCTTGATGCGCGCTTGCCGCACGACGAACGCGGCCAGCAGGACGAGTGCGGCCCCTGCCTGCAGAAGTGTGCGGGCAAGCGTCGCCTGCGGCTCTGCGGTCTGGACGATCGTGTAGACGGCCAGCGACAGCCCGGACGTCACCAGTACGGCGCCCACGATGTCCGCACCGTTGGCGAGGCCAAGACCAGGTCGGTGAGCCAGCAGCCGTACGGCGAACACCAGTGAGACCACACCGATCGGCACGTTGATCAGAAACGCCCAGTGCCAGCCGATGGTCTGGGTGATCACCCCACCGAAGATGAGCCCGATCGACGCGCCGCTGGCTGCCGTGAAGCTGTAGACGCCCATCGCCCGCGCCTGCTCACCGGGAGCCGGGTACAGGCTCACGATCATGCCGAGGATCACCGCCGAGGCCAGTGCGCCGCCGACCCCCTGCAGGAAGCGTCCGGCGATCAGGACCTCTGCACTCCCCGCCACACCGCACAGCAGCGAGGCCGCGGTGAACAACGCGAGCCCCGCGACGAACACCCGCTTGCTCCCGACCAGATCACCGATCCGCCCGGCCAGCAGGAGCAGACCGGCGAACGCGATCAGGTACGAGTTCATCACCCAGGCCAGCCCGGCCTGCGAGAACCCCAGATCGCCTTGGATCGTGGGCAGCGCCACGGTCACCACGGTCCCGTCGAGGATGATCATCAACTGCATCACGCACAGCACGACCAGGGCCTGGGTCCGTCCCCGCACCCGCCCGGCCAACTTCGCAGACTCCGCAGACTCCACAGCCACAACGCTCTCCTGTCTGATAGCCGACAGGAGAGACCTTAACAGATAGTCCCGTAACAGACGATCTTTTAGTGGATGATCATGCGGTGCGCTGGCGGGAGCGGCGGACGGGCTGGGCGGTCACCGGGGTGGCCAGCGGGCCGTCCACCAAGGTGGTGACGGACTCGACGAAGGTCTTGCGCTGCGCCGCGGTCAGGGCGTCCAGCGCCTCGGCGTGGACGCGGTCGACGATCTGCTGCCCCTCGGCCGCGATCGCGGCGCCGGCCTCGGTGACGGCGATGATCCGGGCGCGCCGGTCGGTCGTGGACGGTTTGCGTTCGGCGTACCCGGCCTTCTCGAGGGCGTCGACGGTGACGACCATCGTGGTCTTGTCCAGGTACGCGAGCTCGGCGATCTGGATCTGCGTGCGTTCGGCCTCCAGCGCGTGCCGCAGGACGCACTGCATCCGCAGCGTCAGGCCGACCTCCGCCAGCGCCGCGGACAACTGGGTCTCCAGGACGTGACCCGCGTGCGTGAGGTATCCGGTGAGGTCGGGGACGGTCCGTGCCGGGAGCTGCGCCATACCCTCGAGATTAGCTCGGATCATCTGGCCGGAGATGATCCCGAGCCGGATCATTCCTCGCGGAAAAGCGACGGCTTGCCCGCCCCCGACCGCGCTGTCGCGAAACCGCGAGCCGTCCGGCACCACGGCCGGTTGCCTGGACCGCATGACTGTTCTGACAACCCGGTCGTCGCCGCGGGCGCTCGAGTGGTTCGGCGTCGGCGCGCTGACGCTCGGGATCTTCGCGATCGTCACCACCGAGATCCTCCCGATCGGCCTACTCACCCCGATCGGCGCCGACTTCGCGCTGACCCCCGGCCGCACGGGCTTGCTGATGACGATGCCCGGCCTGGTCGCGGCGGTCGCCGCGCCGGTCGTCACGCTCGCAACGGCACGGCTGGACCGGCGTCTGATGCTCTGCGCGCTCATGGTCCTGCTGGCCGTCGCCGGCCTGGTCGCCGCCACCGCGCCGGTCTTCTGGCTCGAACTGGCGGCCAGGTTCCTCGTCGGCCTGACCATCGGCGGCTTCTGGTCCATCGGCGCCGGTCTCGCCGGACGGCTCGTCCCGGAGCGATGGGCGGCGCGGGCCACCGCTGTGATCTTCTCCGCGGTCCCCCTCGGCTCGGTGCTCGGCGTGCCGGCGGGAACGTTCCTCGGCGAACTCGCAGGCTGGCGTGCGTCGTTCGCTGCGCTCGGCGTCCTCGCACTGCTGGCTCTGGTCGCACTGCGCACCACGGTGCCGCAACTCCCGCCTCTGCAGGTCACCAAGCCCGCCGTGCTCGCTGCCGCGCTGCGCAGGAGCCGGACCCCGCTGATCGTCACCTCTCTGATCGTCACGGCACATTTCGCGACCTACACCTACGTCACGCCGTTCCTGCGCGATGTCGTGCGTCCGGAGCTCATCGGCCTGTTCCTGCTCGTGTACGGCGCCGCCGGTCTGGTCGGCAATCTCCTCGCCGGGCCGAAGGCACATCGCCGCGGCACCTTCGTCACCTGTGCCGCACTCATCGCCACGGCGACGCTCCTGATGCCGGTGATCGGCCGCAGTACGGCGGGGGCGCTCGTGCTGCTCGTGGTATGGGGACTCGGGTACGGCGGCGTACCGGTCTGCTCGATGAGCATGTTCGCGCAGGCCGCTCCCGAATCGCGGGAAGCGGCGACGGTCTGGTTCACCTCGTCGTTCCAGGCGGTGTTGTCTGTCGGCGCGCTGCTCGGCGGGTTGGTGGTGGATGCGTGGTCGGTCCCGGTGGCGATGACGGCCGGAGGCGTGTGTGCACTCGCGGCGGTCGGGTTCCTGCTGTGGGCCAGAACACACGAGGTTTCGGGGACGTAGCATCACCGCTGTGGCGAGGACAGAAGGCGATCGGTGCCCTGGTGTGCTGGCAGTGCACCAGGCGGCTGACGGCGGACTCGCACGCGTGCGGGTCCCCGGCGGCCGGCTGACGTCCGAGCAGGTCGACGTACTGCGCCTTGCTGCCGCCGAGCTCGGTGACGGCCGGCTGGAGCTGACGTCGCGCGGCAACATCCAGATCCGCGCGCTCCGTGCCGACGGGCCACGGCAGCTGTCGGACCGGCTGTTTGCTGCAGGGCTGCTGCCGTCGATCGCACACGAGCGCGTGCGGAACATCCTGGCGTCGCCGCTGTCCGGTCTGGACCAGCAGTCGAAGTACGACGTGATCCCCGTGGCCGCTGCACTGGATCAGGCACTGTGCGACCGCCCTGCGCTGGCTGACCTGCCGGGACGCTTCTTGTTCGCCCTGGATGACGGGCGTGGTGACTTGGCCGAGCTGCAGGCGGACGTTGCGGTGCGGGCGCTCGACGAGCGGAGTGCGTTGCTGAGTCTCGGGGCTCGCGGTGTGCGTGTGGAGTGGGACCAGGTGCCGGAGCTGATGCTGGCCGCGGCCGAGGCCTTCCTCGAGGTGCGTGACCAGGAATGGCGGATCGCTGAGGTCGTCGGTGGTGCTGAGCGCGTGCTTGAGCGGCTTGGAGTGCAAGCAGACGAGGCCCTGCCTGCAGAGTCGACGCGTGTGACAGCGGGTCGGCATGGTGCCGCGCTGGTGGTCACCGTGCCGTTGGGAAGCCTGACGCAGGAACAGGCCGCGGCACTGGTCCGGTCGGACGATGAGGTCCGCATCACGCCCTGGCGCTCTGTCGTTGTGCCCGCTGCCACTGCAGGGTTGGAGGACGTCGGCCTGATCACCACACCAGACTCGGTCTGGGAAGGTGTCACAGCCTGCGCAGGCCGGCCCGGGTGCGCGAAGTCGCTGGCCGATGTCCGAGCGGACGCCGCCCGGCTGGTCCCCGAGATGCGAAGGGACGGCCGGCGGGTGCACTGGTCGGGCTGCGAGCGGCGGTGCGGGAAGCCGAGCGGTGCGTACGTGGATGTTCAAGCTGTCGGTGACGGTTATCTGGTGGACGGGAAACGGGTGTGAGTTACGAGTACGAGCGGGACGGCGCGGAGATCTACCGGCGGTCGTTCGCGACGATCCGGGCCGAGGCTGCGCTGGACGGGCTGCCGGCCGATGTGGCGCAGGTCGCCGTACGGATGATTCACGCGTGCGGCATGACGGACCTGGTCGCCGACATCGCCTGGTCGGCGAACGTGGTGAAGAACGCCCGGGCCGCGCTGCAGAACGGTGCGCCGATCCTGTGCGACGCGCGGATGGTCGCGGCCGGCATCACCCGGCGGCGGCTCCCGGCGGACAACGAGGTGATCTGCACGCTGCAGCACCCGCGCACCGTGGACCTCGCGCACCAGCTCGGTACGACGCGCAGCGCCGCCGCCGTCGACCTGTGGCTGGACCGGCTCGACGGCGCAGTTGTTGCTATCGGCAACGCACCGACGACGCTCTTCCGGCTGCTGGAGGTGATCGCGGCCGGCGGTCCGCGGCCGGCCGCGGTGCTGGGGATCCCGGTCGGCTTCATCGGTGCGGCCGAGTCCAAGGACGCGCTGGCCGCGAACGAGCTCGGGCTCGAGTACCTCGTGGTGCGCGGCCGTCGGGGCGGCAGCGCGATCACCGCGGCGGCCGTCAACGCGATCGCGAGTGAGGTCGAATGAGCGGGCGACTGTGGGGTGTCGGGCTGGGGCCCGGCGATTCCGAGCTGGTGACCGTGAAGGCGGCCCGGTTGATCGGGGCCGCGGACGTGATCGCGTTCCACAGCGCGCGGCACGGGCGGAGCATCGCGCGGACGGTCGCCGCGCCGTACCTGACGCCGGGGCAGATCGAGGAGCATCTCGTCTACCCGCTCACCACGGAGACGACCGACCACCCAGGTGGCTACCAGGGCGCGATGGACGACTTCTACGCCGACTGCGCCGCCCGGCTCGCCGCGCACCTGGACGCGGGCCGCGACGTCGTCGTCCTCGCAGAAGGCGACCCGCTGTTCTACGGCTCCTACATGCACATGCACAAACGGCTCGCGGACCGCTACCCGTGCGAGGTCGTCCCCGGTGTGACCTCGGTCAGCGCCGCGGCCGCCGTCCTCGGACGCCCGCTCTGTGAACGCGACGAGATCCTCACCGTGCTGCCTGGCACGTTGCCGCCGGACGTCCTGGCGGACCGCCTGCGTTCCACCGACGCGGCGGCCGTGATGAAGCTCGGGCGCACCTTCGCAGGAGTCCGGGAGGCGTTCGAGCTCGCCGGACGCGCCGACGAGGCCTGGTACGTCGAACGCGCGACCACCGATGCGCAGCGCACAGCGCCGCTCAACGAGGTCGACCCCGACGAGGTGCCGTACTTCTCCCTCGCGCTCCTCCCGAGCCCGATCAACAACACCTTCGCTCCCCCGGTCACGAAGACCGCCGCCGAAGGCTCAGTCACGGTTGTCGGCCTGGGACCGGCCGGCCCGGACTGGATGACACCAGAGGTCCGGGCCGCGATCGCGGGTGCGGACGACGTGATCGGCTACACGACGTACGTCGACCGGCTGCCGGACCGCGCGCGGCAGCGCAAGCACGGCTCGGACAACCGTGTCGAGTCCGAGCGGGCCGCCTTCGCGCTCGACCTGGCCCGCAAGGGCTCCACGGTCGTCGTGGTGTCGTCCGGCGACCCGGGCGTCTTCGCCATGGCCAGTGCGGTCACCGAAGTCGCCGCGGAGCCGGAGTACGCCGACATCGCCGTACAGGTGCTGCCTGGCATGACCGCCGCGCAAGCGGTCGCCAGCCGGGTCGGAGCGCCGCTGGGACACGACTACTGCGTGCTGTCGCTGTCGGACCGGCTCAAGCCGTGGGACGTGATCGCTCAGCGCCTCAGCGCCGCGGCCCAGGCCGACCTGGCGATCGCGATCTACAACCCCGCCTCCAAGACCCGCAAGTGGCAGGTGGCAGCGACCCGCGAGCTGCTGCTCGAGCACCGTTCCCCCGGTACGCCGGTGGTGGTCGGTCGCGATGTCGGCGGTCCGGAGGAGACGATCACCGTCACGACGCTGGCGGAGCTCGACCCCGAAACGGTTGACATGCGGTGCCTGCTCCTGATCGGCTCGTCACAGACGCGTACCGTGCCCCGCCCGGCCGGCTCCCTGGTCTTTACTCCGCGCCGATACCCCGCGACAGCGAGTGACAGCGCACCAGGAGTCGGTTAAATCCGCACTCCGGCCGTGTCAGGCGCGGTGCGGGCGGGTAGGGACCGCCCCGAAGCCGACCTGTGAGGAGCCCGCGGAGATGAGTCAGCAGTACCCCGGCGACACCGCCACGATCGCTACACCCGCCGGCGACGCCAGCACCCAGAAGTACGAGGAGGCCCGTGCGGCCGCGAGCCGGGCGATGAGCACGATCTCGGTCACCCCGGACCCGCCGTTGCGGACGCCGCCGGCCCTGCCCGGGGAGGATGAGGTCGATGCGGACCTGCTGTCGTACCGCGGGTTCAAGTTCGGTGCGGCGTTCTTCGGCTGGCTGATCGCCGTCTCGATGTCGGTGCTGCTGATGGCCGCCGTGGCGGGAGCCGCGCTCGGTACCGCCGAGGTCCTGGACTACACCACGAGCGACGCGAAGGCCCAGCCCGGCGCGGCCTCGATCACGGCGGCCGGGGTGACGTTGTTCATGCTGACACTGGCGTTCTACATCGGCGGCTACGTCGCCGGCCGGCTGGCCCGCTTCGACGGCGGACGGCAGGGCTTCGGTGTCTGGTTGATCGCCGTGGTCGTGGGAGCGCTCGCGGGCGGCGCAGGGTGGCTGCTCGACAACCAGTACGGCCTGACCGACGAGATCAACCGGCCGGACGTCGCGATCGCCGGCAACACGCTCCTGCTCGGCAGCATCGCCGCCACGGCAGCGGTCCTGGTCCTCACGCTGCTGGCCGCCATCGTCGGCGGTAAGTCCGGGCGTCGCTACCACGACCGCATCGACCAACTACTCTGAGCTGTCGCTGCTGGTTTCACCCCGGGGTACTGGGGTGACACACGGGGCTTGTCCGGTGAGGAGAAGCTGACATGACTCAGCAGTATGACGAAGACACCCGCGTCGATCGGCTCGGACCGTCCGAGGCGTACGTCGACGACCGGCCCACAGTGGCCGATCCCGAGCGCGACGACGGAGTTCTGGAGCCCACGCGCCGCGGTTCGGCCGGTGGCTCGGCGTTCTACGGCTGGCTGGTCGCGATCGGCATGATCGCGCTGCTGACCGGGATCGTCGGCGCGGTCGCGGCCGCCGTCGACTACGCGCTCACGATCGACTGGAACGCGGCCCAGGGCAGCGCCGGCACGGCCGGCACCATCGGGATCGCGTCCGTCGTGGTCCTACTGGTCGTCCTGGCGATCGCCTACTACGCCGGCGGATCCGTCGCCGGCCGGCTCGCCCGCGCCCACGGCGCCCTGCACGGCTTCGGCGTCTGGCTGATCGGCATCGTGGTGACCGCGATCGTCGCCGGGCTCGCCGCGCTGGCCGGCTCGGAGTACGACGTCCTGAACCGGATGGATCTGCCGTCGCTGCCGATCGCCGACACGACGCTGACGACCGGCGGTCTGGTCGCGGTCGCGGCGGCCGTCCTGATCACGCTGGTCGCGGCTGTCGCCGGCGGCGTCGCCGGGAAGCGGCGTACCGACTGACGGTCGGCCCCGGGCGGCGGATAGCAGCTATCCGCCGTCCGGGTCATGTTCGCCGCCGGGAAGACGTGAGTCGCGCCGGGCGTTGGTGCTGATGTGCTCGAGGTAGCGGTGATCGGTGCGGGACAGGCCGGGCTGTCGGCTGCGTACCACCTGGTCCGGATGGGATTCACGCCGTACGACGAGGTCCTCGTCCTGGACCGCAACAGCGACCCCGGCGGCGCCTGGCAGCACCGGTGGGACTCGCTGACCATGCACGACGTGCACGGGATCGCGAACCTGCCCGGCGTACCGGTGCCGTCGAGTGCGGGCGCGGAGCAGGCCAACGAGTTCGTCCCGGCGTACTTCGCGGACTACGAGAAGCAGTTCGACCTGCCGGTACTGCGGCCTGTGGCCGTGGAGAGCGTCCGGCCGGCGGCGGACGGGTTCGAGTTGGAGACGTCCAACGGCAGTTACCACGCGGGCTCGATCGTGAACGCGACCGGGACGTGGGACCGGCCCTTCATCCCCTGGTATCCGGGCATCGAGACGTTCGAGGGGCGCCAACTGCACACGGCCGACTACCGCGGCGCGGCTGAGCTGGCCGGTCAGCATGTCCTGGTTGTCGGCGGCGGGGCGTCTGCCGTCCAGTTGCTTGCGGAGATCTCCGAGGTGGCCACGACCACATGGGTGACGCGTCGGCCGCCGGAGTGGCGCACGGGCCAGGACTTCACGCCGGAGTACGGGCGTCAGGTCGTGGCTCGCGTCGAGGAGCGGGTCCGGGCCGGCCTGCCGCCGCGCAGCGTCGTCAGTGTGACAGGGCTGCATCTGAGGCCCCAGGAGCAGGCGGCCGCGGACCGTGGCGTCTACACCCGCCTGCCGATGTTCTCGCGGATCACGAAGGACGGCGTGGAGTGGGCGTCCGGCGATCATCTGCAGGTCGACACGATCCTGTGGGCGACCGGCTTCCGGGCCGACCTCGCGCACCTGGCACCGCTGCACCTGCGCGAGCCGTCCGGCGGCATCCGTATGAACGGCACCGCCACGGTCATCGACCCGCGGATCCAGCTGGTCGGCTACGGCCCGTCGGCCAGCACCATCGGCGCCAACCGTGCCGGCTTCACGGCTGCCCGCGCGCTGCGCGACCTCCTCAAACCTGTGGCTGCATAACGGGTTCCGGCTCCTGCACGACGACCGGCACGAACAACCCGGCCACCAGGAACACAGCTGCCGTCAGCAACCACCCCGGCCAGCCCCAGGACACCGCAACCGTCGTGATGAGAAGCGGCGCCACCAAGTCGCCGATCTGGTGCCCCATGGCGTAGGCGCCTTGGTACTGCCCTTGGGCGCCGGGCGGGGCCAGCTCGAAGCTGATGCCCCAGCCGCCCGCCGACTGCAGCATCTCCCCCAGGACATGCGCGAGCGCCGCAGCGACCAGCAGACCGATCGTCACCGCGCCGGAGGTCGCATCGCTCAGTGCCAGGACCAGACAGGTGACCGCCAGCAGTAGACCGGCGCGCCGACCGGCCCGGGCTGCGCCGCTGAGACGCTCCGTGCCACGGGAGATCCGGACCTGCAACAGGATCACGGCCGCCGAGTTGAGCACCAGCAGCACCGAGATGATCCACCGTGGCGCATCCGTAGCGGTCGCGACCCACAGCGGGATACCGACCTGCGCGAGCGCACCATGCATGCTCAGCACGCCGTCGAGCCCGACGAACACCAGGAACCGCCGGTCCCGTACCGCTGTCAGCCCGGACGGCCCCGACGCGGACGGCACCGGTGGAACGGCCGGCATCCCGAAGCGCACCAGCCCGGCTGTCACGAGGTACGTCGCCGCGTTCGCCAGCAGCGCCACGACGTACACCTCACGCCGGTCGACCGCGAGCACCACTCCGGCGGCTGCCATACCGACGGCCATGCCGATGTTCGTGACCACCCGGAGGATCGCCCGCGTGCGCACCCGCTGATCGGCCGGTGCGACTCCGGCGATCAACGCGCCCTTCGCGCCACGCTGCCCCGAGTCCGCGATCGCGGTCACCGCCGCCACGGCGACGTACCAGCCGAACGACCGCACCTGGGTCAGTGCGGTCATCGTGATCGCCTGGAGCAGCAGGAACCCGACGTACGCCCGGTTGGGTCCGAGCCGGTCCGCCACGACGCCGAGCGGCGTGCTCGCGACCAGACCGACCAGCGCGGCCACAGTCAGTCCCACACCGACGTGAGCGACCGACAGACCGACAGCGCGGGTCAGATAGAGCGCCCCGACCGCTGCGTAGACACCGTTCCCGAGCGTGTTGACCAGAGTGGCAGCGATCAGCCGACGGACCGCGGGCGAAAAGGATGAGGTCACAGCAGCTCATCCAACATTCCATTGCCCGGCCGCGGCGGTGGACTGCCGACTTCCGTCAGTCGATCAGCGCATGATCAGCGTCAACAAGTCGGTGCCGAGGGTGGTCAGCGCGTCGTTGTTCAGGCGGTACGCGACGAAGCGGCCCTGCCGTTCGGCGGTCACCAGTCCGGCGCGGGTGAGTGCCCGGAGGTGGCGGGTGACCTGCGTGGGGTGGAGACCCCAGAGCGCGGCGATCTCGCCCGCCGTCCGCGCCTCGCTGGCCACGGCGCGGCAGACCTGGAGGCGATCCGGCGACGCCAGCGCGTCCAGGCGGGCACGGATCTGCTGTGCGGTGGGTACGGCGGCGGCGCGACCGCCGGCGGGATAGATGACCGTCACCGGCTCACCGGGGATCTCGCCGACGAACAGGTGCGGTGCGATGTAGTTGCTCGGCACAAGCAACAGCGAGCGCGTGCCGATGTCGATGCGTTTGCTCTGCACCTTCTGCACGACGACGCTGTCCGCGTCCCGTACGTCGATCGCGCTGTCGAGCGAACGCAGCATGGTCCCGAGACCGTCCCGGACGGCCAGGTCGCGGTCTTGCCGGCCACGAGCAGCCAGCGTGTCGTGCGACGCCTCCCAGAGCTCACCGAACCACTCGCGCCAGCAGGCGTCCAATACGTCGAGAAACCGGCGGACCGGCTCAGCAGGTGACGTCAGCAAGGACTCGACCAGTGCCGCGACAGAGCGTCCACGGCTACGAGCCCAGTGCTGTACGGCGTCCGTGTCGATCGACCGGCTGCTCAGTGGGCGACCACGCAACGGCCTGACCAGTTCTGCGGCCACGTCCTCCGGCGGGCGAGAACGCAACGCTGCCAGCTCGTCGGTCCAGGTGGGGACGCCGGTGGCAGCGCTGGTGGCGAAGAACCGAGCCCGCACGGCGCGCACGGTCCAGGTCCACTGCGCCAGCTCCGCCCGCAGCTCGGCGGACAACGGGAGCGACGCAGCCCAGTCGACTCGGTCGTGATGGGCGGGCTCAGCCAGCACATGCAGTGCGCAGCCGAGCTCGATCAGGGGCGAGGCGACGTGACGAATCCGCTCCGGCTCCAGCCGGGTCACGCCTGCGAGAACGGTCGGCACTCAGTCCTTCAGCTTGAACTGGAGGTCGGTGTCCCAGTCGTTCATGTCGGGAACCTCACGCGGGTCGGAGCGGTACACCTCCAGGCGGGCGGTCCAGTGGTCACCGTCGGCGTCCCACTCGAGACCCTCCTGGTCGGCCCAGGCGAGCAGATCGCGCGTCGCTCCGAGCAGCCCGTCCGGATGGCCGTGGTGCCTGACCGTCGCGTAGCGCCCGGCCGGGAGCACGCCGGTGACGATCTCGCCCTCGCCGGAGTGCAGGTCGTCGACCGGGAACCCGATCTCCAGCACCAGCCCGGCGTCCATGTCGACCACGTCGTACTTGAAGAACGGCGCGTCGTTCGGCGCGATCTCCTTGGCGGCGAGCCAGGCGACCACCTCGCCCATCCGGTCCGCGAACGCCGCGATCCCGTCCAGCGCGACCTTGCCCCGCAACGCGACGTACGGCCGTTCCCCGATCTCCACGATCTCCGGCATGGCGTGTTCCCTCCAAGGACGTCGTTGCGCACAACTTAACCCCAACCGGGCTTGCCGCGGCGTATTACCGAGCGTCTACTGAGAGCTGGGGGTGGCCATCATGTTCAAGGTCAAGCTTCTCGTCGCGGCTCTCGCACTCGCTGTCGTCGGTATCGGCACAACCGTCCCCGCCGGCGCCGAGCCCACGACTCCGCTGCCGTACCCGGCCGGTGCGACGGCGACCCGGTACACCGGGCTCGCGTTCGACACCTGTACGGCGCCGAGCGTCGCGCAGATGTCCGCGTGGCTGGCCTCGCCGTACCGGGCTGTCGGCATCTACATCGGCGGCGTGAACCGGAGCTGCGCCCAGCCCCAACTGACTCCCAGTTGGGTCAGCAGCGTGACCCGGATGGGCTTCCGGCTGGTCCCGATCTACATGGGCTACCAGGCGCCGTGCACGACCCGCGCCAACGCCGTGAAGATGACCGTGCCGTCAGCGACCTTCCAGGGCGGCCTGCTCGCGCGCGACGCCGTACAGGCGGCAAGAGCGCTCAACCTGCTCGGCGGTAGCGCGATCTACGCCGACATGGAGCACTACGACATCACCAACAGCACTTGCCGGGCGACCGTCCTGCGCTACCTGTCCGCGTGGACCAAGCAGCTCCACGCGCTCGGCTTCTTGTCCGGCGTCTACGCACACCAGAACTCCGGCGCGGTCGACCTCGCCGCCGCCTACAACTCGAGCACCTACGCACGACCGGACGCGCTCTGGATCGCACGCTGGGACAACAACAGCTCGCTGACGAACTGGCCGACCGTTCCCAACACGTTCTGGCTGGTCGGCCAGCGCGGCAAGCAGTACCGCGGCGACCACACCGAGACGTACGGCGGCGTGACCCTCAACATCGACAACGACCGCTTCGACGCGCCAGTGGCGACGGTCTGGTACACCTACACGGTCCGCGCCACCATCTACTCCTACAGCGGCCCGTCGACCGCCTACGCCATCCGCTCCACCATTCCGGCGAACGCCGGGGTCCGCATCGTCTGCCAGACCTTCGGCCCGAAGATCGGCACCAGTGCGGTCTGGGACCGGCTGACCGACGGCACCTACGTCATCGACTACTACGTCCGGACGCCGAACAAGACCGGCTACAGCGCACCGATCCCCGGCTGCACCTTCCCGTACCAGACCACGATCAACAACCTCACGCGCCGGCACGGGCCGGGTACGGCGTACGCCGCGTACCCGAACCCGCTGCCGATCGGCTCGCTGGCCTGGATCAGCTGCCAGCGAGCCGGATCGAAGGTCGGCACGACCGCCGTCTGGGACCGCCTCACCGACGGCTCGTGGGTCACCGACTACTACGTCGCCACGCCCAGCAAGACGACGTACAGCCCACCGAACCGGCGGTGCTGAGCCGCTACTTCGACCAGGGCGGCTGGACCGCCGTACCGTCGGCCATGTAGCCGGTGAAGCCGGCCGTGATCGCGACGATCAGCTGGGCCTCGCCCTCGCCGAGGTTGGTCAGCGCGATCGGCTCACCGGCCGGCACGACGGCGGCGTCGCCCGGGCCGAGCTTGTCGCCGTCCGCGGCGAGCTGCACGGTGCCGCTCAGCACCATGAACACCTCGTCCCGGTCGAGTGTGTGCGGCGCGTCACCGCCGTGCCCCGGAGGAACCGTGAGCCGCCAGGTGCACAGTCCCGGCGAACCGAGGCTCGGCGCGGCCTGCACGGTGAACTGCGCACCACCCAGCTCGAAGCGCGGCGCGTCGGCCGCGTGCGTCACATGCATCTCGTCCCCCATCCATTTAGTCAAGCTGACTTGACCAAGCCAGCTTGACTATCATGGGCCACATGACGCGATCGGGCAAGGTGGATATCGGGATTCTTCTGCTGCTCGCGGACCAGGAGTTCGTCCGCGAGCTGCACGAGTACACCGCCACGCAGGGATACACCGACCACGGCCGCTCGGACGGCTTCGTGCTCCGGACGCTGTCCGACGGCCCGAAGACGATCAGCGGCCTGGCCGAGCGGCTCGAGGTCACCAAACAGGGCGCGAGCCAGATCGTCGACGACATGGAACGCCGCGGGTACGTCGAACGCCGCCCGGACCCGACCGACGCGCGCGCCCGGCTGCTGCACCTCACCGACCACGGCCGCGCCACACTGGCGGCGGCCCGCCGGTTCCATCAGCTGTACGAACGCAGGCTCCGCAACCGTCTCGGCGACGAGGCCGTCGACACGCTGCGCGAAGTCCTGACCGACATCGCCGGCGAAGCCACCATCAGCCCGCCGCACTTCCGGGCGGCCGTGTACTGACCGAAGCGGCTGCCACTGCCGCGAGGTGGTGCCGCAGTCGGGTTGTCGCACCGCAGCCTGGGTGTTGAGGCCGGGTGTGCTGAGCCCCGGGGTGTTGTGCCCCCGGGGCGCTGGGGTGTCGTGCCCGGGTGCGATAGGGCTGTTGCGTCCGGAGGCGCTGGGGCCGTTGCACCCGGGGAGGATGCGCCGGCGGCGGGGTTGTTGCGTCGTAGCACCGAAGAACCCGCCAGCGGGCGCCAGTGAGCTGCACGTCGTGCGGTAGCGCGCCGAGTCGTGGGGTTTGGTCGGGCGCCGCAACCGCGAGTCGTGGATCGAGGCTGTGCTGAGCCGCCGAAATCCACGACTCGACGAGGTTTGAGCCGTGGGAGGGAAGAGGGGACGGGAACGGGTGACCGGGGACTGGTAATAGCAGGTCTCTGGTCACCACAGGCTGTCTCGTGATCCGCGGTGGCGGGTCGTCAGACAGGTGCTTTGGCGGGGGGTCAGCTGAAGTACTTGGGGAAGAAGTCGTGGGTGGGCCACGACTTCACGCCGTTGGCCGCGGTCCACATGGCTGCGTCGATGTCGCCGTACGACTTGCCGCTGACGTCGTCGCGGCGGTTGAACAGGGCGGCCCAGCTCAGCCCGCCCGACGTACGGACGAGCAGCGTGTACGTGCCGGGCATGCTGCCGGTGTGCCACGTGTTGCGGCCGGTGCCGCTGCTGACCGGGCGGATCTGCCAGCCGAGGCCGTAGTACCAGCCGTCGGCGTTGACGCCGGTGGACGGCTTCGCCCAGACGCGGCCGAGTGACGTGCTGTTCAGCACGCTCGACGGCGCGTCGAACATCTTCGCCCAGCGCACCAGGTCGGGCGCGCTGGCGATCCAGCCGCCGTTCGCGTCCTGGATCCGCATACTGAACGAGCCGTACGGCGCGGCGACGGTCTTCGCGGAGCCGTCCAGCACGGTCGGGCCGGAGTACTGCGACTCGTACGACGTCTCGCCGCTGTGCTTGGCGATCGACCAGCCCAGCGACATCCGCGTGATCTTCAGCGGAGCGAGCAGCTTCTGCTTCACGTAGTTCTCGTAGCTCAGGCCGCTGACCTTCTCGATCACCCGGCCGGCCAGCAGGTACCCGAAGTTCGAGTACGCGTACTTCGAGCCCGGCGTGAAGTCGAGCTTCTGCCCGGCCATGTACTTGATGACGTCCGCGTGCTGCAGCTCCAGCGGTACGCCGAGCGTCCGCGAGATGGTCGCGTCCTTGAAGTTCGGGTCACCGGACACGTCCCGGTCCCAGCCGCCGAGGTGCTGCAGCACCTTCCACAGGGTGATCGACGACCAGCGCGAGTCCCGGGTCAGGCCGCTCGCCGGCGTGATGTCGAGGATGTTCGCGACCGGCGTCGACAGGCTCACCTTCCCGTCCTGCACGAGCTTCACGATCGCCGCCGCGGTGAACGACTTCGACAAGCTGGCGATCCGGAACAACGAGGTCGGCTGCACGGTCAACGCGGTCGACGTACTGTAGCCGCGGGCAAGCACCAGACGGCCCTTGTACGTCACCGCGAGCTGCCCGGCCGTCACGCCACGGGCCTGCATGAACGCCTTCATCTGACTGTCGAACCCGGCCAGCGCCGACACCGCGGTCCCGGTGGTCTGCCAGGTGGCAGCCGCATCGGCCGGCCGCCCGATCACATAACCAGCACCGGTGCCGACCGCAGCGGTAGCACCAGTCGCGACAGCAAGCTTCCCCAGATTCCGACGCGACAGCTCCACGAACGTCTACTCCTTCGAACCGAGACTCCCGGACCCCGAAAGTCTTTCACCTCCAGAGGTCCACTCGGGCCACTTGGCGACGGCTGAAGCAGACACCACTTACTCGACCATGGAGGCGTAGGAGATGACGCCTCGGCGGATCTGGTCGACGACTGCGCGGGCCGTGCTGCGGAGCGGGGTGTCTCCGGCGGCGTCGGCGATCTGTTCGGTGAGATCGATGAGTTGCTTGACCCAGCGGACGAAGTCGCCGGCGGCCAGGTCGGACTCGTACAGGACCTCGGCCAGCGACGCACCCGACGCCCAGCGGAACGCGGGCCAGCAGAAGTTCAGGTCCATCGAGCGCAGGAAGTCGACCCGCATGTCCCGCTCCAGCGCGGACAGGTCCCGCCAGATCGAGCCCATCCGCTCCAGCGCGATCCGTACGTCGCCGCGCGGCAGCCGCGGTGAGGTCGGCTCGTCCTTCGACCGCGACTCGTACACCAGCGCCGCGAGGCACGAGGCCAGCTCCGGCACGGTCAGGTCGTCGAACACCCCTTGCCGCAGGCACTCCGCCGCGACCAGGTCGAGCTCGGTGTAGATCCGGGCGAGCCGGTCGCCGGCCTCGGTCGTCTTGTCGCCGTCGAGGTAGTGCAGCGCGTCCAGCACCTGACAGACCCGGTCGAACTGGCGGGCGATCGTGTTCGTCCGCTGCTCGATCTTCCGTTGCACGTCACGGTTCTCGCGGTCGAGCCGGAAGTACCGCTCGGCCCATCGGGCGTGGTCCTCGCGGTCCGAGCAGCCGTGGCAGGGGTGCGCGCGCAGCTGCGCCCGCATCTCCTGCAGCTCCGGGTCGTCGGCGTGGGAGACGATGTCGCGGCCGCGCGACGGCGGTCCGTCCTCGCCGAGCAGGTCGGTCCGGTTCCGCAGCACCTGGGCGAGTTCACGGCGCTGCTGCGGGTTGCGCGGGTTGAACTTACGCGGGATCCGCAGCGTCCCGATCGCCTCGACCGGTGCCGGGAAGTCGACCATCGACAGCTTCCGCACCTGCCGGTCCAGCGTCAGCACGGTCGGCCGCGGCCCTTCGCGCTCCGACCGCATGCCCGGGTCGAGCACCAGCGCCCAGCCCGCGCTGCGGCCGGCCGGGATCCGGACGATGTCACCGGTCTTCAGCTTCTCGATCGACTCCTGCGCCTCGATCCGGCGGTCGAGCTTGCGCCGCTTCGACCCGGATGCCTCGCGATCGCCGATCCGCCGGCGCAGCGCGGCGTACTCGAGGAAGTCGCCGAGGTGGCAATCGATCGACTCCTTGTACCCCTCGAGCGCCTCGGTGTTGCGCTGCACCTGCCGCGCCAGCCCGACCACGGCCTGGTCGGACTGGAACTGTGCGAACGACAGCTCGAGCATGTCCCGCGCCCGCGTCCGCCCGACCTGACGCACCAGGTTGACGGCCATGTTGTACGACGGGGAGAACGACGACCGCAGCGGATACGTCCGCGTCGACGCCAGGCCGGCGACCTCGCGCGGGTCGAAGCCGGGCTGCCAGAGCACGACCGCGTGCCCCTCGACGTCGATCCCGCGCCGTCCGGCCCGCCCGGTCAGCTGCGTGTACTCCCCCGGCGTGATGTCGACGTGCGCCTCGCCGTTCCACTTCGAGAGCTTCTCGAGGACGACGGTGCGCGCCGGCATGTTGATGCCCAGGGCAAGCGTCTCGGTGGCGAACACGACCTTGATCAGGCCGCGCGCGAACAGCTCCTCGACGACCTCCTTGAAGGCCGCCAGCATGCCCGCGTGATGCGCCGCGATCCCGCGCGACAGGGCCTCGGCGAAGTCGTGGTAGCCGAGCACGCCGAGGTCCTCGTCCGGGAGGTCGGCCGTCCGCTCGGCGACCACGCGCTTGATCTCGTCGCGCTCCGAAGGCTTGGTCAGCCGCAGCCCGGACCGCAGGCACTGCACGACCGCGTCCTCACAGCCCTTGCGGGAGAAGATGAAGAAGATCGCCGGCAGCAGCGCGCCGGCGTCCAGCTCCTCCACCACGTCCGAGCGATACGGCGTGAAGTGGGTCTTGGCCGGCCGGTTCCTCGGCAGGTCGCGGCGGCGCCGCGGCTTGCGCGAGTCGTCGCGGAAGATCCGGTTGTCGTCGCGGGCGATCCGGACCAGCTGCGGGTTCACCAGGTCCTTCAGATCGGCCTTCGCCGGGTTGCCCGCCTTCGCCGGATTGCCCGACTTCGAGGGCTTCGCAGGAGCGCCGACCCGAGCGGTCGGCGCTTCCCCGGCGAACAGATCGTGCAGCCGTTTCCCCACCATCACGTGCTGGAACAGCGGCACCGGCCGCTTCTCCTCCAGGACGACGACGGTGTTGCCGCGGACCGTCTCCAGCCAGTCGCCGAACTCCTCGGCGTTGCTCACCGTCGCCGACAGCGAGACCACCGACACCGAGTCCGGCAGGTGGATCAACACCTCTTCCCAGACCGCGCCGCGGGAGCGGTCGGCCAGGTAGTGCACCTCGTCCATCACGACGTACGACAGGCCGAGCAGCGTCTGCGACCCGGCGTACAGCATGTTCCGCAGCACCTCGGTCGTCATCACGACGATCGGGGCCTCGGAGTTCACCGAGTTGTCGCCGGTGAGCAGGCCGACCTTGTCCGCGCCGTACCTGCTCACCAGGTCGCCGTACTTCTGGTTGCTCAGCGCCTTGATCGGGGTGGTGTAGAAGCACTTCTGCCCACGCTCCAGGGCGAGGTGGACGGCGAACTCACCGACGAGGGTCTTGCCGGAGCCGGTGGGCGCCGCGACCAGCACCTGATGACCGTCCTCGAGGGCGGCGCAGGCGCGCAGCTGGAACTCGTCCAGCTCGAAGTCGTAGAGCGCCCGGAACTCCTTCACGGCAGGATGCTCCTGGTCCGAGCGGAACGAGGCGTACTTCTCGGACGGGGTACTCATGGACCCCAATCTATGCGACCCCACCCCCAAAGCCACGCTGGGCCAGCCACTGCGCGGCTCGCGTCAGCGCGGCGTCGGCCTCGTCCATCACGCCGACGTTGAACTGGTACACGTGCGGAGCCCCCGCGACCACGTCCAGGCTCACGTCCACCTCCTGTTCCGCGGCGCGGGCCGCGAGCCGCAGCGAGTCGTCGAGCAGCACCTCGGCGGATCCGACCTGGATCAGCAGCGGCGGCAGACCGGTGAGGTCCGCGAGGAGCGGGCTGGCCAGCTCGTCCTTCGGGTCGTGACCGGCCAGGTAGGCGTCGACGTACGCGTCGAAGTGCTCCCGGCTGAACAGCGGGTCCTGGTCGCCGCGCGCGTCCATGCTGGCGCCGGCCAGTGTCAGGTCGGTCCACGGCGAGAACACGACGGCCGCCGGCGGCAGCCGCAGACCTTGCCGACGTGCGGCGAGGATCGTCGCGAGCGCCAGTCCGCCACCCGCGGAGTCGCCGGCGATCAGGACGTCCCGACCGCCTTCTTGCAAGGCGACGTACGCCGCCAGCGCGTCGTCGACCGCGGCCGGGAACGGGTTCTCCGGCGCGAGCCGGTAGTCCAGCGAGACTGCCGGCAGGCCGGTACGGCGGGACAGCGGCGCCGCGAGGTTCGCGCCGGTGCGGGCCGAGCCGATCACGTACCCGCCGCCGTGCAAGTAGAGGATCACGCTGTCGCCGTCGGCTCCTTCGACCTGGACGTCCAGCGCCGGCACCCCGCCCACACTGGTTCGGACCAGCGTGACGTCGTCGCCGAGCGGCCGCACGGCGAACACCGCGTCGAAATCGGTCCGTTGCTGCTCGGGCGACCGCCGGGGGTCGCCCTTGGTGATGAAGCTGCGCGCCACAGCGCGTTGGTCCCGGCTCATAGCTGCCTCCTGATAGATTCCGAGGAATATAGTTCTCTGCAACTACATTCCAAGGAATCTAATTCCCGTGACCGATCTCACAGCATTGTTCACGGACCTGGTCCGGCTGGAAACGCGGCTCTACAACGTGCTCGACGCCCGCCTGAAGGCCGAGCACGCGCTTCCGCTCGGCCAGTTCGAGTTCCTGCGGTTCATCGCGGCGCGCCGGACGGCGCGGGTCTACGACCTGGCGCGGGAGATGGCGATCACGGTCGGCGCCACCAGCAAGGCGGTCGACCGGCTCGAGGCCGCCGGGCGCGTCCGGCGGACGGCGAACCCGTCGGACCGCCGCTCGTCGCTGGTCGAGCTGACGCCCGCGGGCGCCGATCTCCTCGCCGCCGCGACGCCGACGGTCGAGGACGAGCTGCAGACCTGGGTCGGCTCCGTCCTGCCGGCGACGGTCGTCGACCAGCTCGCCACCAGCCTGTCGATGCTGCGTCAACGCGCCGAGCTCGACCAGCGCACGGACCGCCACCACTCATCAACCGCCGACAGCTGACCGAGCCGACGCTCAGTCGCGGTCGTCGACAGGCCCGCAGCGAGGGTTGGTGAGTGATGGCGGTCCGCAGTGGCTAGCCGATGTGGTACGGGTCGCCGTACACCTTCCAGTCCAGCGGGGTGTTCAGGTTGAAGTTGCCGTTGCGGAGGAACACCCGCTGCGCGGTGTCCACCCGGCTGGTGTCGCTGTGCGCCTCCTCCTGCTTCATCGCCCAGACCCGCGCGTCCAGGAACGCGTTCAGGTACGTCGTCTCGTTGCCGCCCTGCGCCGGCGGCTTGGCCTTGGCGAGCGCCCGCTTGCGGATCCCGCCGAAGCTGGTCGGGTCGTCACCGTCGCCGTGCATGACGATCGCGTCGTAGTAGCAGAACTGCCCGAGCGTGCGCAGCCCGTCGGACTTGCCGCGGCTGACCGCCGGGTTGAAGTACACCCGGTCGCGCTCGTCGTTCTGGCACTGCTGGAACACCGAGTCCTTGGCCGCGGTCTTCCAGTCCCTGGTGTAGTTCGGGTCGAGTCCGGCGTGCGAGTCGCTGCCGTCCACGCGGCGCAGCGCCGGCAGGTACTTCTGCAGGATGTTGTTCGGCTTGCGATCGGCGTACAGCTCGACGAGCTCGAGCATGTCGTGGGTCCCCGAGCAGAACCCGATGATGCCCGCGGTGTACCCGCGGCCGTCGTCGATGTCCTCGATGTACTTGTACTGCGCCTTCCAGTCCAGCGACGAGTTCTCCGCGCTGCAGACGATCTGCATCGCGATCTCCTTCTTCGCCGGGTCGTCGAGGCCGGTCGCCTGCACCGCGGCGTCGGCGTGCGGCGCGTAGCGGGAGACGGCGAGCCCGGTGGCCGGCACGGCGGCGAGCGACAGGCCGAGCAGCAGCGTGGTCCGGCGCGAGGGGCGGTACTCCATGTGGTCCTCCGAGGGGCGTCCGAGGATGAACTGTTAGGAAGCTTTCCTATCAGATGAACTCCGGTCGTGAGAACAGCTCAGTTCATGTCAGTTGTGTCTCAGGCGAAAGGCTCAGGCGGACACTCGGGCGAACGCTCAGGCGAACACGGTGAGCGCGCCCGGGGCGACCCCGATGTCGACCGGCAGCGGGCCGAGGACCTCGCCGTCGGCGTACGCCGTGATGCCCGGGGACTCGAGCCGGACCGAGCGGCCGCGGACGGCGCGCACCGCCGGGTGGCCGACGTGGGTGCCCTTGGACAGCTTCGGGAACAGCTGCAGCAGCGTCATCCGGGACACCGGCTCGATGATCGTCACGTCCAGCAGCCCGTCGTCGATCTCCGCGCCGGCACAGATCTGCAGGCCGCCGCCGTACGTCGGTCCGGTGCCGACCGCGACCAGCATGGCCTTGGTGTCGATCACCTCGTCGTCGACCGTCACGACGTACTCGAGGGGCTTGAACGTGCGGAGCTCGGCGAGCGTCGCGACGGTGTAGCGGGAACTGCCCTTGGGCCAGCTCATCGCGTTAGCGCGCTTGTTGACGAGCGAGTCGAAGCCGCCGGCCACGACGGTGGTGATGAACCTGTCCTTGGCCACCGCGAGGTCGATCGTCCGGGTCTTACCCGCGACGAGCAGGTCGGCCGCGGCGGCCGGATCCCCCAGCGGTACGCCGATCCCGCGGGCGAAGTCGTTGCCGGTGCCGGCCGGGATGACGCCGAACGGCATCCCGGAGTTGGCCAGCACCTGGGCGCCGAGGTGGATGGTGCCGTCGCCGCCGATCAGCGCGACCGCGTCCGCGCCCGAGGCGACCACCTCGGCGGCGATCCGGCCGACGTCCTCGGCACAGGTGGTGGTGTGGACGTCGACGGTCAGCCCGGCGGCGGCGATCCGCTCGCGCACCGCCGGCGCGATCCGCGCACCACGTCCCCGGCCGCTGGTGGGGTTGACCACCAGCGCGATCCGCCGACTCATCAGTCCGCCAGCAGCTCTTCGGAGCGGCGGGCGCGGCGTTTGTCGTTGAAGCGCGAGATGATCTCGGCGACGAAGAACAGCAGGCACATCGGGATCGCCAGCAGGCACATCGTGAACGGGTCGCCGGACGGCGTCGCGACGGCGGCGAACACGAAGATCACCAGGATGATGTACGGCCGGAACTTGCCGAGCGCGGCGGCAGGCACCACGCCGACCATGTTCAGCAGCACGACCACCAGCGGGATCAGGAACGCGACGCCGAAGACGAGCATCGTGCGGAGCACGAAGTCCAGGTAGTCGGGCAGCTCGACCAGGTTCTGGATGTCCAGCGGCGTGAAGCCGAGCAGGATCTCGATGCCCTTCGGCAGCGTCCAGTACGAGACCGCGATCCCGGTGGCGAACAGCGGGGTCGCGATCGCCGAGAAGATGTAGGCCCACTTGCGCTCGCTGCGGTGCAGTCCGGGCGCCACGAAGGCCCACAGCTGGTACAGCCAGACCGGCGCGGCCAGCACCAGGCCGAACAGCGCCGAGATCTTGATCCGGAACGTCAGCGCGTTGCCGACACCCGGGAACGTCAGCTGCGGCGTCTTGGTCTGTCCGGCGTCCTTGGCCATCTCGGCCACGCTCGTCACGAACGGCTTGGTCAGGAACTCGAAGGCGTGGTTGTAGAAGATCCAGCCGACGACCGTTCCGACCACGATCGCGAGCACACTGATGAGCAGCCGGTTCCGGAGCTCGACAATGTGCTCGCGCAGGGTCATCCGACCCTCTGGGTCCTTCGGGTGGCGTTCTTTCTTCTCCTTACGCCGCCCGAACTTCACCATCGACACAGGTGTGGGGCGTTCGGCTCAGTTGGCCGTGTGCGGCGGCAGGCCGTCGCCCGGCCCCTGGCCGTTCACCTGGTTCGGCTGCTGAGCCGGCTGCGCCTGGGTCTGCTGCACGGTCTGCTGCGCCGGCGGCTGGGAGGCTTCCTCGGTCAGCTCCGGGTCCTTCTTCTTGGGGCCGACCTCTTCTTCCCAGATCTTCTTCGACTTGCCGAGCTGCTTCACCAGCGCCGGCAGCTTGGCCGAACCGAACAGCAGCACGACGATCGCGAGAATGATCAGCCATTCTGCGCCTTGGGGCATACCGATGAGCGGTGCTGCCATGTCGATCTCCCTTTCCAACATCAACTCGGGACTCGAGCCTGAGTTCGTGGCCGAATACTACGCCGGAGCGCCGGCGTCCTCACGGGTCTGTCCAGACCCGGCCGCGGACTGCGCTGCCTCCAGCTTGGACTGGGCGGCGACCAACTCACGCGTCAGTGCCTTGCCCTGGCCCCACAACTTCCACGCGAGCAGGGCGAGGACGAGGAGCCACACCGCCACCACCGCGAGGAACAACAGGAACCAGTACATACCCAGGAGCCTAACCGCTTCCTGGCCGGGACCCACGCCCCGCGGTGCGTCTGCGGGGACAACGGTGTCGGAACGTGATGGTAAAACCGAGTGTCCCGCAGTGGCGGTGCGGCGTGATCGAGGCGAGCAAGGGGGCCGCGAATGGAGCGGATCGGGGTCGAGGAGCGGCGGACGCGGCTCGGGCGGCGGCACCGGCTCGGAGCGGGCTGCCAGGCGGCCGATCCGGTCGAGGCGGCCGCGTCGATGGTGGCGTTGCACGCGTCCGATCCGGCCACGGTGCACCTGAGCGTGGCCGCTCGGGTGCCGGGTAGTGACGTCGCGGACACGGAGCGTGCCCTGTACGACGATCGGTCGCTGATCCGGATGCTGGGCATGCGGCGGACCGTGTTCGTCGTACCGACGCCGTTCGCGCCCATCGTCCAGGCGGCGTGCACCAACGACATCGCCGTCAAACAGCGCAAATTGCTGGTCAAGCATCTGCTCGAGGCGGAGGTCGCGGAGGACGCCGACGCCTGCGGGCAGTGGCTGGCCGCGGTCGAAGAGGCGACCGCGACCGCGCTGGCGCTGCGTGGTTCGGCCACGGCGCAGGAGCTGTCCGCCGACGAGCCGCGGTTACGGACCCGGCTCAGCATGGCCCCCGGGAAGTCGTACGGCGCGCAGCCGTACGTAACGAGCCGTGTGCTGTTCCAGTTGGCGGCCGACGGGCGGATCGTGCGGGGACGTCCGCTGGGGACCTGGCTGAGCGGACAGCACCAGTGGTCGCCGGCCGCGGACTGGCTGCCGGCCGGGCTCGGCGACAAGCTGGCCGCGGAGGAGGCGCGCGTGACGCTCGCCCGGGCCTGGCTGGCGTCGTTCGGCCCTGGGACGACGGCTGATCTGCAGTGGTGGGCCGGGTGGACGCTCGGTCAGACGCGGAAGGCGCTGGCGGCCGTCGAGGCGGTCAAGGTGGACCTGGACGGCCAGGTCGGGTTTGTGCTTCCCGGTGACGAGGCGCCGGAGGTCCCGGTCGAGCCGTGGGTGGCGTTCCTGCCCGGTCTGGACCCGACGCCGATGGGCTGGAAGGAGCGCGACTGGTTCCTGGGTCCGCACAAGGCGAAGCTGTTCGACACCACCGGCAACATCGGCCCGAGCATCTGGTCGGACGGCCGGATCATCGGCGCCTGGGGGCAGCCCGAGTCCGGCGAGGTCCGCTACCAGCTCCTGGAGGACGTCGGTGCGGACACGACGGCAATGGTGGAGGCCGAGGCGGCTCGGTGGACCAAGTGGCTCGCCGGTGTGCGGGTCACGCCACGCTTCCGCTCCCCGCTCGAGAAGCAGCTCAGCCAGGGCTAGACGTCGTACGCCGAGAGCGCGTCGCGGGCCGTGGCGGCGATCTGCGTCGTGAGGTCCTCGGGGTCCAGGACCGTGGCGGCTCCGCCGAGGCGGAGGACCAGGCGCTGCAGCCAGGCGGTGTCGGCGACGCGGAGCTTGACGATGAGGGAGTTCTCCGGGCCCTCTTCGACGGACTCGTTGGGGTAGTACTCGGCGACCCAGCGGGCCGGAGGCGCGAGCTTCACCGTGGCCAGCAGGTCGCGCTCGGACGGCTGGAACATGCCGTTGGACAGGTCCCGCGGTGTCGCCTCGGGCGGCGGCTCGCTCGGCACGTCGAGGAGCTTGACGGCGGCGATCCGGTCCAGGCGGAACAGCCGCACGTCCTCGGCCAGCCGGCACCAGGCTTCCAGATACGTGCGCCCCTCGGACACGACCAGCCGCATCGGGTCCACGTCGCGCTCGGTCGTCTCGTCCCGCGACGGTACGTCGTACGTCAGGTGCAGCCGCCGCTTGGTGGCCAGGCCGCGGTTCACGATCTCGGCGATCTCCGGGGCGGCCGGCTCCACGTGAACATGCGCGGCCGCGCCCTCGTTCGCCGCCGCGGCCTCGCCGGCCGCCCGCTCGAGCTTGGCGATCGCGCGGTCGACGGCGTCCCGGTCGGCGCCGGCGGTCACCTCGCGCAGCGTCCGCAACGCGGTCAGCAGCGCGAGCGCCTCCGCCGCGGCCAGCCGCAGCGGCCGCGCCAGGTAGTCCGCATTGTTGATGTGGATGACGCCGTCGCCCTCGGCGGCCTCGATGTCGATCTCGATCAGGTCGCCCATCTGCGCGCCCGGCAGCCCGCAGAACCACAGCACCTTCAGGTCCGCGATGATCTGCTTCGGGCGGACGCCGAACTCCTTGGCGACGTCGTCGACACGGGCACCGTCGTTCTCCCGCAGGTACGGCACCAACGCCAGCAGGCGCTGCACCTGGTCACGCGCGTTACTCATACGCCCGCCACCGTCCGCAGCCGCCACAGGACACCATCCAGGACGTCGCCAGGGCCTTCCACGACCGCGTCAGGTCCGTACGACGCGATCTCCTCGGCCAGGACCGACGAGTCGGCGTACGGGACGTGCAGCAGGTCCCAGCCCTCCTCGTACGGCTCGATGGCGTTGGCGCGGCGCCGCAGGCTGACACACGAACCGGTCCGCGCCCGCACCTTCGCCTCCGAGGTCGGCCGCGGCGGGGCCAGCTCGGTCACCAGCGACCGCAGGTCCGTCCCCTCCGGCACCGTGAACGCGCCCGGCTCCCCCACCGTCTTCACGTCCCCGCCGATCCGCGACAGCCGGAACATCCGGGTCGCCTCGCGGTCCCGGTCGCGGCCGACGACGTACCAGCGGCCGTGCCAGGACACGATGCCCCACGGCTCGAGGGTGCGCGTGGTCGGCTCCGAGGCGCCGCTGCGCAGGTGCTGGAACCGCACCGCCTGCCGCGCCACCACAGCGGTCCACAGCGGGTCGAAGGCCGGCTCCGACGCGCCGACGTGCGGCTCGATCGCGCTCAGCGCGGACTGGTCGGTCTGGATCCCGGCCGCCTTCAGCTTCAGCACCGCCGACGTGGTCGCCTCGGACAGGCCGGCGTGCTGCCACACCCTGGCCGCGACGCCCAGGACGGCGGCCTCGTCGGGCTCCAGGTGCACCTCGGGCAGCTCGAAGACGTCCCGGCGGATCCGGTAGCCGACGTCGTCGGAGAAGAACTTGTCGATGGTGCCCATCTCGATCGGGATGCCGAGATCGCGCAGCTCGTCCTTGTCGCGCTCGAACATCTTCTCGAAGGCGTCGTCGGTCTGCCCCGCGTACCCCTCGACGGCCTCGCGGATCCGCTCCTTGGTCACATAGGTGCGCGCGACCAGGAGGCAGATGACCACGTTGAGCAGCCGCTCACTCTTCCGCGCCGACACCCGACCACCTTACGGCCTCCGGGCGGCCAAAACCCGCCATTTCGCACCGAAACTTCGAACACCGGTTCGACCCGCTAATGTCGGGCTGTGATTCGGTGGCGGGACGGTGTGGTGGCGCAGGCCGGGCGGAGCTGGGCGGGTGCGCTGGAACTGACAGTGATGGTCGGCGAACAGCCTGTGCGCGCGCTGGCCTATCCGGACCTGGTCGGTACGCCGGTGGCCGGTGACCGCGTGCTGCTCAACGTGAGCGCGCTCGACCGCGGCCTCGGCACGGGTGGGTACGCCCTGGTGGTCGCAGTCCCGGACCGGCTGCCGGAGGACCCTCCCGAGCGCGGGCATCTCGTGAAGGCACGGTACACGCCGCTGCAGGCGATGGTGCTGGGCGCCGACGAGCAGGACTCCCCCGACCACGACGTGCTGCGGGACGCGGACGACCTCTTCGGTACGCCGGTAGTGGTCGCTGACCTGCACTCGGCGCTCCCGGCCGTGCTCGCGGGTGTGTACGAGGCACGGCCGACCACGCGAGTGGTCTACGTGATGACAGACGGAGGCGCCCTCCCGCTGGCGTTCTCGCGGAGCGTTGCGACCCTGCGGGACGCCGGGTGGCTCAGCGGGACAGTGACGGTCGGCCAGGCGTACGGCGGGGACCGTGAAGCGGTGACCGTCCATACCGGGCTGTTGACGGCTGTGCAGGTCCTGGCGGCCGAGTTGGTGGTCATCACGCAAGGCCCGGGCAACTTGGGCACCGGGACGCGCTGGGGGTTCTCCGGGGTGCAGTCGGGCGAGGCGGTGAACGCGATCGGCACACTGGGCGGCCGGGCCGTCGCGTCGCTGCGGATCTCCGAGGCGGACCCGCGTCCGCGTCACCGTGGTATCTCGCACCACAGCCTCACGGCGTACGGGCGCGTGGCACTCCAGCCGGCCGACATCGTCGTACCTGATCTCCCCGGCGACTTCGGGGACGCCGTACGGGACGCGGCCGAGCCGTTGAAGGCACGGCACCGGGTGGTGCGCGTGGGAGTCGACGGCCTGTACGACGCGCTCCAGGCCGCGCCGGTGAAGCTGTCGACGATGGGCCGGTCGCTGGACCAGGACCGCGCGTATTTCGAGGCTGCCGCGGCAGCGGGCCGCCACGCAGCCGGGCTGGTGGACGTACCACCACCTGGAGTGGGGTCGCAGTACTCCTGATCTGAGGGGCTCGCGCCGCGACAGTAGTTGGTATGAACAGCACCAAGCACCGCGCTCCTGCGCTTCGACCCGTCGCCCGGCCGGAGCCGCCGCTGGCGGTTCGCGGGGCGACTGCCCTGTGGTTCACGGCCGTCGGCGCCGGTGTCGCCGAGTCGGTCCTCGGTGTCCTCGGCGCGATCGCCGACGGCTCCCCGGTCCTCGGCCTGTTCGTCCAGATCGCCTTCCGCGCGCTGGTGTACGGCGGTCTGTTCGTGGTCATCGACCGCTACTTCCGCCCCGGCGTCCGCTGGTCCCGCTGGTTGCTCACCGGCCTGCTGGGCACGGTCGGGGTCGCCTCGCTGGTCGTCGGTCCGATCGGCTGGTTCCTTCGGGACGGCGACTTCGGCGCGCTCGAGTGGTCCGCGTCCTTCGTCGCGTTCGCCGCGATCCGGTGCCTACACCTCACCGCCGTGATCAGCGCGATCGTGCTCAGCTTCCACGCCGACGCGAACCGCTGGTTCAGCGGCCGCCCGGTCCGCAGGACGCGCTGAAACGCCGAAGGACCGGCCTCCCGTGGCGGGAGGCCGGTCCTTCGGTGACGACTCTGTTACTGCCCGGTCTGCTTGGGGGCCGGGAAGGCGTTCAGGACGTCGATGACCGCGAACGCGTTGACGACCTTGCCGGCCTGGTCCTTGGACGCCGGGAGCTCGACCAGGACGCGGCTGCCGACCGGGATCCCGATGAAGCCGTCGAGCGGTCCGGCCTGGGCGCCGCCGACGGTCGGCAGCTGGTCGGTCGGAGCGGCGGGCTGGGCCGGGCTCTGCGCGGTGGCCGGCTGGGCGTCCCAGGTGCTGGCCTGCTTCTTGCCGGCGTAGTCGTAGATGACGAACCGGCCGACCAGCTGGTCGCCCTTCTCGATCGGCTTGCCCTTGCCCTGCGCGAACACGACCGGCTTGCCCGGCTTCGCCGACGGCTTGGTGCCGGCCGGGACCGTCACCTTCGGCTCGGCGTTCAGCGCGCCGGAGACCTTGATCTTGGTCGCCGTCGACGGGCTGACCGGGTCCGCGTTCAGCGGGGTGTCGTTGGCGGCCGCGCCGACCAGGTCGACGACGAAGATCAGCGTGTCGTCGCCCTTGATCCCCGCCTGCTCGTTGCCCTGCGACTTGTAGCCCTTGTCGGACGGGATCGACAGCAGCACCCGGCTGCCGATCTTCTTGCCGACCAGGCCCTCGTCCCAGCCGGTGATGACACCGCCGACGCCGATCGGGAACGACGACGGGGCGCCGCGGTCGTAGGAGTTGTCGAAGACCTTGCCGTCGCGCCAGATCTGGCCGATGTAGTTCGCGGTGAGCAGCTCACCCTTCTTGACCTCGGGACCGTCGCCCTCCTTGAGGACCTCGGTCACCAGGGTCTTGTCCGGTTCGCCGTCGCGGTGGGTGATGGTCGGCTTCTGCCCGAAGTCCGCGGTCACCTTGATACCGGCAGCCCCGAACTCGTCCTTCTTGTCGGAACCACAGGCCGCCAGGGACGCCCCCAGCGCCGCGACCACGACGAGACTCAACAACTTGCGCACGAAACCAGCACCTCGAACCATCCCGGCGCTCGTAGTGCGCCGCTTGCCTCCGGTCAACGACGCGGACCACCCTAGCCTGCGCACTCAACCACGTGGCCGGCTGCCCGCGTCACCGTTACGTCACACCACACACAGTGACAGACACAGTGACAGGCCTCAGAAACCGACCGCGTTGTGCGGGGCGCGATCTTGTCGTAGCAGTGCGTCCAGTCGCGAGACCGCGCCGGCTGTGCGCTCCACAACGCGACCGGCGTACATCAGCTCGCTGGCACACACCCCGCCGAGGTACAGCGAGCCCAGCTCGTTCACGGTCAGACTGACGTCTGCGTCGGCGTCTGTCGCAGTGCATGCAGCTCCGTCGGGTGCTGCGTCCAGTCGCCAGCGGCCGTGGCCGTGGACCTCCAGTACGAGTACGTCGGTCGCTGCATAGGTACGGGCCTCGAGAGCACGCCGTACGTCGAGGATGCGCAGCCAGAGGTTGTCGCGCGTCCGGGTCAGCTTCAGCGCGCGCGGATTGGTCAGCATCCACCGCAGCGGCTCGTCGACAGGTCGCCGCGCGGCCACCACGCGCTTGGTGAGGTCGAAGTCCAGCAGCAACGCCCAGAGCGCCCGGTACGCGTCAGGTCTCACGGCCTCGAATGCCTCCACCTGCAGTACGCCGGTCAGCGCCGGATCCGGCGACCAGGGCAGCCGGAAGATCGCGGCGCCGTCGATAGCACCTGTCGTATCGCGGTGCACCAGGTGATGCGCCGGTCCGGATCCGTCGGCCGGCAGGGCAGCCAGGTTCTGCCATTTGCCCGGCAGCGGGCTGATCTCTCCCACCCGCACTGCCCGGACCTGTTCGTGCAGCACCGGCCACACCACGCCCGCCTCGGCGCTGTCGACCAGATCGAGCGACCCCGTGTCAGTGAAGTCGTCTCGGAACGCCACGTCGGTACGCCGTACCTCCCAGCGATGCTGGAACGTCGCCGGCGAGAACCCGTACCGCCCGTAGATCGTCCCCTCGCTCGCACTCAGCCCGGCCAGGAACTCACCGCGCTCCCGGCAGTCGTCGAGCATCGCGCCCATGATCTGCCGCAGCAGCCCACGTCTGCGGTACGTCGGAAGCACGGCCGTCGAGGTGACGCCGCCAAGGGCTACCTGGCGCCCGCCGGGCACGGTGACCTCGACCGAAACGATGGCCGAACCGCCCGCGATCTTGCCGTCCACGAACGCTGCCTGCGGCCGGAACCAGTCCGTCAGCAGCTCAGCGGCCTCCTGCTCCAACTGCTGCTCGGTCCGCGGAACCTGCGGAGGCCACGCCGCGCTACCGGCGTACCAGGCCGAGGGCTCGGGCTCCTCCTGCGGGAAGCCGTTCACGTACGGCAGGACGCGCAGGTATTCCTTGGTCTCAGCCGCTGTGACCGGCCGGATCTCGATCGCCATGAGCTCTTTCTAAGCAGGGCACGGCGACCGAGCACTCCATTTAGCGAGCCGCTACATGCTCGCGATGAGCTTCTCGACCCTCTCGTCGTGCGACTTGAAGGGGTCCTTGCACAGGACCGTGCGCTGGGCCTGGTCGTTGAGCTTCAGGTGCACCCAGTCGACGGTGAAGTCCCGGCGGCGCTCCTGGGCGCGCTTGATGAACTCACCGCGCAGCCGCGCCCGCGTGGTCTGCGGCGGCACCGACTTCGCCTCGAAGACCCGCAGGTCGTCGACGACCCGGGTGACCGCGCCCTTGCGCTCGAGCAGGTAGTACAGCCCGCGGGGGCGGTGGATGTCGTGGTACGCCAGGTCGAGCTGTGCGACGCGCGGGCTGGCCAGGCCGAGGTTGTTCTGCGAGCGGTAGCGCTCGATGAGCCGGTACTTGATCACCCAGTCGATCTCCCGCTCGATCCCTGACAGGTCGCCGGACTCGATCGCCTTCAGCGTCCGCTCCCACAGCGACAGCGCCCGCTCGACGGCCGGCGTCCCCAGCTCGCGCCGGTCGACGAAGTCGCGCGCCTTCGTCAGGTACTCCGTCTGGATGTCGAGGGCGCTCGCCTCACGGCCGTTCGCCAGCCGCACCTCGCGGCGGCCGGTCATGTCGTGGCTGATCTCGCGGATCGCCCGGATCGGGTTGTCCAGCGTCAGGTCGCGCATCACGATGCCGGCCTCGATCATCCGCAGCACCAGGTCGGTGCTGGCCACCTTCAGCAGCATCGTGGTCTCGGACATGTTCGAGTCGCCGACGATCACGTGCAGCCGGCGGAACCGCTCGGCGTCGGCGTGCGGCTCGTCGCGGGTGTTGATGATCGGCCGGGACCGGGTGGTCGCGCTCGACACACCCTCCCAGATGTGCTCGGCGCGCTGGCTGACGCTGTAGACCGCGCCGCGCGGCGTCTGCAGCACCTTGCCCGCGCCGCAGATCAGCTGCCGGGTGACCAGGAACGGGATCAGCACGTCGGCCAGCTTGGCGAAGTCGCCGTGCCTGCTGACCAGGTAGTTCTCGTGGCAGCCGTAGCTGTTGCCGGCCGAGTCGGTGTTGTTCTTGAACAGGTAGACGTCGCCGAAGATGCCCTCGTCGTGCAGCCGCTTCTGGGCGTCCACCAGCAGTCCCTCGAGGATCCGCTCACCGGCCTTGTCGTGCGCGATCAGGTCGGTGACCGAGTCGCACTCACCGGTCGCGTACTCCGGGTGCGAGCCCACATCGAGGTAGAGCCGGGCCCCGTTGCGGAGGAAGACGTTGCTGCTCCGCCCCCAGGACACGACCCGCCGAAACAGATACCGCGCCACCTCGTCCGGGGTCAGTCGCCGCTGCCCGCGGAACGTACAGGTGACGCCGTACTCGTTCTCCAGACCGAAGATTCGCCGGTTCACATCACCCACACTACGGCGCACCTCCGACAACCGGGGGGTGTCGCAGGCGCGCCGTGCTCCGGCGTTATCCCTTTGATGCCCGCAACAATGAGGCGTCCGCCCGCATCGTGACCACTGACGAAAGGGTTTCAGATGATCAAATACGGGCGAATGCTCGCCGCCGGAGTCCTGCTCGCAGCAGGATTCGCGGCCACTCCTGCCACTGCGGCACCGGCCGGCACGGCCGGGGCGTGCTCGCTACGGCTCGGCTCGGTCACCCCCGGTGGTGACCACACCTCCCAGACAATTACCGCGGCACCCTCCGCCGGTGTCCGCCAGCTCGGCCCCATGAACCTCTACCCGGACGGCCAGGCGCACCTGCCGACCGCCGTACGCACCGAACTCGTCGTACCGGCCGGTGAGGAGCGCACCGGCCTGGTAGCGCTCGGTCAGCGGATGTACGGCACCAGCTACATCACGGACGGCACGGGGGTCTCGATCGTGCCGGGCACCCTCCACAACACCCTGATCGGCGGCGGCTGGGACGAACTGCACAAGTACGTCGAAGCCAGCCAGTACCCCGGCCGCTCGAACGTCTACTCGCTGATCCAGCAGTTCACCGACGGCCTCATCGCCCGCTGGACGGTGACACCGGGCGGCTGGAAGTACTACACGACCTTCGGCGGCTTCAAGTCGGTCAAGACGATGGTGCTGATCGGGCAGGGGCGGACTTACGACACCTTCCTGGCCACCACGAACGGCGGCGCGCTCTACACCGTGCAGGTGCCCACGGGCTCCGGTAAGCCGGTCGTGACCAAGATCCGCACCTCGACCTGGCAGGGCTTCGAGACGTTGATCGCCGAGAAGTGCGGCAACTACGGGACGCTGCTGCTCGGCATCGACAAGGAGACCGGCGCCGGCTACCTGTACGCCGTCGGCCACGCCAACGGCACGGCCACCGTCATCAAGGGCCTGGGCAAGGTGCCGACCACCTTCCCGGCCACGGACTCGTACTTCCGCTTCTACACCACAGGCACGATCCTCGCCGGCGCATGACCTCGACGGATCTCCACCCGGAGCTGTAACTCCGGGTGGAGATCCCTCCTCATCAGCTGACCGGCGCCCGGTGCCTCTGACAGCGTCGTCGACATGAGACGACGAACCTTCCTCACCGCCGCCGCGGCCTCCGCCGCCTCCGCGCTTGTTCCACTGCAGACGGCGAACGCCGCGACCGACCTGACACTGCGTCTGCCGGCTCCTACCGGCCCCTGGCCTGTCGGAACGACGACGCGTGCACTGACCGACCCGCGCCGCTCCGACCCGTGGAACGGCGCGCCGACCCGAGAGCTCGCGCTGACGGTCTTCTATCCGGCACGCGCCGTACAGGGCTACCAACGCGCACCACAGCTCGCCCCGGCCGCCGCAGAGGTCTTCAAGACCCTGGACGCCGGTGTCCTGCATCCGGAGCTGCCGACAAGCGGCGTGAGCTGGGGCGCCACACTGACTCATTCGTACGTCGACGCGCCCGCTCTACCCGGCCGGTGCCCCACGCTGGTCTACAGCCCGGGCGGCGCGGACCCGCGCACCATCGGCACCTCTCTCGCCGAGGACCTGGCCAGCCACGGGTACGTGGTCCTGACCCTCGACCACCCTGGCGAGGCGAGCGAGGTGGTGTTCCCGGACGGGCGGCTGCGGGTCATCGAGATCAGTCCGGACGTGCAGACCGACCCGGTGCAGTCGCGTCTCATGATGGACACGCGGTTCGCGGACCTGCGGTTCGTGCTCGAACACCTGACGGAGCTGCACCCGTCGATCGACCCGCACCGCGTCGGCGTCTACGGCCACTCCGCCGGCGGTGCGACCGCCGCTGTGTCGCTGGAGCAGCCACAGGTCCGAGCCGCTGCCAACTTGGAGGGCTACCTGGACACGCTGGACGGCGAGCTCTACCCGATCGCAGCGCACGGCACCCGGAAGCCGTTGCTGCTGGCCGGGACCGACGGCTTCCGGGACGAGCGTTTCGACCGCACGTGGTCAGCTGTCCTGTCCCATGGCGGTCCGGTACGCCGGGTGCAGCTGTCCGACGCGAACCACTGGATCTGGACGGACTACGCCGCTTTCGCCCCGCAACTGGAAGCCGCCGGCCTGATGACGGCCGCCGCGCGGGCCAAGCTGGTCGGTGCGTCCCGCTGCGCTGTTCCCGCCGTACGACGGCTCGTCCGCGAGTTCTTCGACCGATCCCTAACCTTTCCGGCATCCTCGGCATCGAGTGAGTGACACGACTCCTCGAAGGGGGCTGGATGACCAGAACTCGGATCGCCGCGGGTGCGCTGGGCGCGGCGATGGCGGCGGCGGCGCTGGTGCCGGGACCGGCACAGGCGGCGGCCGAGCAGGCAAGCGCGGCCTGCTCGATGACGCTCGGCACGGCGACCGTGCAGGGTGACCTCAAGTTTCAGCGGATCACCGCGACCGCACCGGTCACGGCGGCGCCGCCGAGCGTCGGGCCGAAGGCGTTGTTCCCGGTCGACCGGGTGCGCCTCGCGACCACGTCAGGCTGGGAGCCGGATCCGCCGTCGGGCATGGCGCGGAGCGGGTACGTGGTGATGGGCACCGAGCTCTACCGGTACCGGTACGTCACTGACGTGACCACGGGTGAGCTGGACCCGGAGTCGTACCAGGCGACGAGGGTCGGCGGCGGCTGGATCCACCAGAGCTACGTGGAGAAGTCGACGTCCCACGCCTATGCGTTGGAGGGAGGCGTCATCACGCGCTGGTCCGTGGAGGGGTCCGCCTGGCGCGCCAAGACGACCTACGGCGGGTACTCCGCGGTCAAGACGATGACGCTGATCAGCCAGACGGCGACGTACGACACGTTCTTGGCCAACACGCGCGCCGGCGCGCTGTACACGATCCGGATCCCGTTCAGCGGCGCACCGGTGGTGAAGAAGGTGCGGACGTCGACCTGGCAGACGTTCGAGACGCTGATCGCCGAGAAGTGCGGCAACCAGAGCACGCTGCTGCTGGGCATCGACAAGGACACCCGCCGCGGCTACCTGTATGCCGTCAGCCACGCCAACGGGGCCGCAACCGTCATCAACGGCCTGGGCAGAGTGGGCGACCAACTCGGCGCGCCGGAGGACAAGGCGTACTTCCGCTCCTATCCCAGCGCGCCTGAAGCCGGCGTCCTGCTCTACGGAGAGTGAACATGGTGAAACGCGCAGCAGGGGTTCTCGGCCTCGTCATGGCGGCCGGTGCCCTGGTCCAGGCAGCACCTGCCTCGGCGGCCGCTCGTGAGGTGCCGTTCTGCCAAATGTCGCTCGCCTCGACGACGAGCGGCGGCGACCTGATCCTGCGCGGTCTGTACGGCGTGGTGCCGCCTGGTGCCAGCCCCAGCAGCTGGGGCGGCAAGGACCTGCTACCGGACGACCAGGTCCGTCTGACCAGTGGGCTCGGCACACAGATGAACGCCGAGCAGCACGGCGAGTCCCGCCGGCAGTACGTCGTACTGGGCACCGGCCTTTACCTGCTGACGTACAAGGTGAACGACTTCTACGGCGACGTCGATCCCGCCTCGGTGCAGCGGACCCTGATCGGCGGCGGTTGGGGTGACGTCCGCTACCTGGAGAGCTCACGGTTCAACCGAGGAACCACCCTGGTCCGGCACAACGCGTACGCCGTTCTCGGCGACACCATCGTGCGCTGGAACGTCGACGGGACGGCGTTCAGCCGGAAGACGACGTACACCGGCTTCAGCGCGGTCAAGACGATGGCGATGATCAGCCAGACGGCCACATACGACACGTTCCTCGCCAACACCCGCAACGGGGCGCTCTACACCATCCGGATCCCGGTCTCGGGTCAGCCGGTGGTGAAGGTCGTCCGGCGTTCGACCTGGCAGGGGTTCGAGTCGCTCGTCGCGGACGCGTGCGGTCTCAAGACGATCGTGCTGGGTGTGGACAAGGAGACCGGGGCGCCCTACCTGTACGAGTTCGGGCACGCCAACGGGGAGTCGACGGTGATCAGGGCGCTCGGGAAAGTGCCGCGGACGTTCAGCGAGGCGGCGCAGGCGCGGCGTTTCGAGGACGACGAGGAGAGCGAGCAGCTGTCCGGCGAGTGACTGTTCGGCGACCGATCACAGGTCGACGAGGTCGAGGAGCTGGCCGAGTTCCTTCGAGTCCAGCTCGCGGAGCTCGCCGGTGTGCAGGTTGCCGCGGCGGACCGGACCGATCGCGATCCGGGTCAGCCGCTTCACCGGATGACCGACCGCGTCGAACATCCGCCGCACGATCCGGTTGCGGCCCTCGTGGAGCGACATCTCCACGAGGGTCCGGCCGGGCACCGTCGAGACGATCTTCACCGTGTCCGCGCGGGCCGGTCCGTCCTCGAGCTCGACACCGTCCACAAGCCTGCGCAGGACCGCGGGTTTGACGTTGCCCTCGACCTCGGCGACGTACGTCTTCGAGACCTCGTACGACGGATGCGCGAGCCGGTGCGCGAACTCACCGTGATTCGTGAGCAGCAACAGCCCTTCGGTGTCCGTGTCGAGCCGCCCGATGTGGAACAGCCGCTCCGGCCGGTCGTGCACGAAGTCCGTGATACACGGCCGCCCCTGCGGGTCGGACATCGTGGTCACGACACCGCGGGGCTTGTTGAGCACCAGGTACACGTTCGCACTCACCGGCGGGATCCGCGCCCCGTCCACCCGGATGACAGCCGTCTCAGGATCCACCCGCACCCCGAACTCCGTCACCACCCGCCCGTCGACCTCGACCCGCCCCTCCTCGATCATGATCTCCGCACTACGCCGCGAAGCCACCCCCGCCCGAGCCAACACCTTCTGCAGCCGAACCCCACCCTCATCCCCCATCCCGAACCCCACCCTCCACACGCCCACCAACATCCAAGCCCGCAGCATCTGCCTCGCCGGCACCCCCGCCCGCCGCCCCAACCGCCGTACCGCCCGACACCACGTCGTCCCCGTCCTCGTCGCCCAGCCCTGCGGCCCAGCCGCTCACCTCAGCCTCATCAGCCGCACCGTCCGCCTCCTCCGCGTCCGCGGCGTCTGCCTCGCCCGCAGGTTCGCCTGCCGGCGCGACCGTCGTACCGCCCGACACCACGTTGTCCACGTCCTCGGCGCCCGGTTCCACGGCCCAACCGCTCACCACGGCCTCATCAGCTGCGTCGCCGGATGCCTCGGCGCTTTCGGCGGACTCCGCCTGGGCCGGCGCATCTACGGTGTCGCCGTCGTCCCCGCGGTCCTCCGCGTCCAACTCGCCGCCACCGGCGGCGTACACACCGCCCGCCGCCCCGGCATCAGCCGTGCTCGCAGCAACACCACCCGACGCCTCCGCGTCCAGCTTGTCGTCCGCGCGCACGCCCTCCGCACCATCAGCGTCCGCACCCTCGACATCCAGGGCCTCGGCATCCGCGCTGTCCGCGCCCGCAACGTCGCCGTCCGGGGCCTCGAAGTCGGCGCCCTCGGCATCCGGGAGCTCGGCGCCCGGGGCCTCCGCATCCGCACCTTCGCCATCCGGAGCCTCGGCGTCGCCACCGTCGGCGTCCGCGCTCTCGGCATCTGCACCCTCGGCATCTGCACCCTCGGCATCCGCGCCCTTGGCGTCCGCACCCTCGGCGGTCGTGGTCTCGGGGGTGGGTTCTGCGGGTGGGAGGGATTGGGCGGCGAGCTCGTCCTCGATGTCGTCCATGTCGGGGAGGTACGGGGCGAGTTCGGGGAGGTCGTCGAGGGACTGCATGCCCATGCGCTCCAGGAAGTACGACGTGGTGCGGTACAGGGTCGCCTGGGACTCGGTGTCCGAGCCGGCCTCCTCGACGAGGCCGCGGGCGACGAGGGTGCGCATCACGCCGTCCACGTTCACGCCGCGGATGGCGGAGACGCGGGCGCGGCTGACGGGCTGCTTGTACGCGACAACGGAGAGGGTTTCCAGCGCGGCCTGGGTGAGGCGCGCCTGCTGGCCGTCGAGGACGAAGCGTTCGACGTACGGCGCGGCCTCGACGCGGGTGTAGTACCGCCAGCCGCCGCCCACCTCACGCAGGTCGAATCCGCGGCCCTGCTCGGTGTACTCCGCCGCCAGCTCCGCCAGCGCCCCCGCCACATCACCCGTCGGCCGCCCGACTGCGCGCGCCAGCGTCAGCACCGGCAACGGCTCGTCCGTCACCATCAGAATCGCCTCGAGCGCCCGCCGCATCGTGTCGTCGTCAACAACCACTTCATCGCCCACCGGCACCGAAGTCTGCCCCGGCGGCAAGTAATCGTCCTCATCCCCGCCGTCGGCCCCCTCCGCCCCGTCCACCGACTCGGCCCCGTCGGTGTCCCCAGCCCCCATGGAGCCGACCGCCTCGGCCGAACCACCGTCGGTCGCGTCGGTCCCGTCGGTCCCGTCGGTCCCGTCGGTCCCGTCGGTCGCGGCAGCTCCCTCTGGCAGGTCCGCGGAAGCGGCCTGGTCGGCGGCTTCGGCCGCCTGAGTCGCGTTGGAGCCGTCGGCGCCATCCGAGTGAGTCTCGTCGGAGCCGCCGGCGCCATCCGCGGGTCCGGCGGCCTCGGCCGGGCCGTCGTTGGCGGTGTAGTCGGTCGTGCCAGTCCCGTCAACACCCTCGTACGCGTCGGTCGCCTCAGCGCCGTCCGCTCCGTCGGGCAAGTCCGCGGATGCCGCCTGGTCGGCGGCTTCGGCCGCCTGAGTCGCGTTGGAGCCGTCGGCGCCATCCGCGGGATCGGCGGCCTCGGACGAGCCGTCGGTGCTGGTCGTGCCGGTCCTGTCCGCGCCGTCGGTCGCGTCGGTCGCGTCGGTCGCGTCGGTCGCGTCGGTCGCGTCGGTCGCGTCGGTCGCGTTGGTCGCGGCGGTCGCGGCGGCGCTAGCTGCCCGGGCAGTTCCCTCGGACCTGTCGGCGTCCCGGGTGGGCTCAGCCTCGTCGGAACCCTCAGCACCATCCCAGGAGTCGGTCGGATCGGGGGTGGGGGGTTGGGAGTTGGTCACTGGTCTGCCGTCTCGGTGGTGTCTGGGGCGGGGGGTTCTGGGTCGGTGTGGCTCTCGCCTGGTTCGAGGAAGTCGGGGTCGTCCTCGACGTGGGGGGCTTCGCCGGATTCGTCAGCTGGTTGCTGTTCCTCGTCGAACTCGTCGCTGACGGCGATCTCGCCCTCGTCGGTGCCGGTCCAGCGGATGGTGAGTTCGCCGAGCGGGGTGACCTGGTCGAACGACACCGCCGCCTCGCGGAACAGTTCGAGCAGCGCCAGGAACCGGCACACGGTGGTGACGGTGTCCGGCGAATCGGCCACCAGCGAACGGAACGTCGCGCTGCGCTGCCGCCGGAGCCGGTCGACGATCACTTCCGCCTGCTCCCGCACGGTGACGGCCGGCGCGTGCAGGTGGGCCAGCGAAACCCCGGGAGGTACGTCGTCCTTGGGCGCCATCGCCTTCGCGGCCAGCGCGGCCAGCCCGGCCGGATCGAGCCCGAGCAGGACCTCTGGCAGCAGCTCCGCGAACCGCGGCTCCACCCCGACGGCGCGCGGGAACCGGCGGGACTCGACGGCCATCCGCTCCTGCACCAGCGCCGCGATCTGCTTGAACGCCCGGTACTGCAGCAGCCGCGCGAACAGCAGGTCCCGCGCCTCCAGCAGCGCCAGATCCTCGTCGTCCTCGACCTCGCCCTTCGGCAGCAGCCGCGCCGCCTTCAGGTCGAGCAGCGTCGCCGCGATCAGCAGGAACTCCGACGTCTGGTCGAGGTCCCACTCGGGCCCCAGCGCCTTGATGTGGGCGATGAAGTCGTCGGTGATCACCGACAGCGCGATCTCGGTGATGTCCAGCTTGTGCTTCGAGATCAGCTGCAGCAGCAGGTCGAACGGTCCCTCGAAGTTCTCCAGGTGAACACTGAAACCCTTGCCCTCGGCAACAGCAGGCGCGCTGTCCGTACCGACGTCCAAAGGCAACGAGTCCGCGGAGGACACGGTCACTCCGACGCCTTGAGCCGCCGTACCAGCACCGAGTCCGGTCCGTGGTCGACGAAGTCGGCGAGCAGGACGTCGATCGCCTCCCGGACGATCCGGCCCCGGTCGGCCGTCAGGCCGTGTTCCGCGCGCAGCGCGAGTCTGGTCTGTTCCAGGCCGAGCAGCTCCTCCTCCGTCACGTACACGGTGATCTTCGTGTCGTGACGGATCCGACCACTCGACTTCCGGTCGTCGACGACCGTCGTACGGGACCGCACGGTGGACGGTCCGTCAGTGGTGGTGCGCTTCTCGGGTCTGGTCTGCTTCGGTGCCGCACCCCCGAAGAGTTCACTGGCACCTGGCAGGCTCACCCGGCGGGACAACGCGCCAGCACCTCCTTGGCGAGATCGCGGTACTGAGTGGCCGCGCTCGAGGACGGGGCGTACGTCGTGATGGGCTCGCCGACGACCGTGGTCTCGGGGAACTTGACGGTACGCCGAATGACGGTGTGGAAGACGCGTTCGTCGAAGGCCTGGACCACGCGGTCGAGGACCTCCCGGGCGTGCGTCGTCCGCCCGTCGAACATGGTGCCGAGGATCCCGACGATCTCCAGCTTGGGGTTGAGCCGGTCCTGCACCTTGCCGATCGTGTCGGTCAGCATCGCGAGGCCGCGGAGCGCGAAGAACTCGCACTCCAGCGGTACGACGATGCCGTTCGACGCGGTCAGCGCGTTCACCGTGAGCAGACCGAGCGACGGGGCGCAGTCGATCAGGATCACGTCGTAGTTCGGGATGATCGGGTCGAGCACGCGCTGCAGCGTGTACTCCCGCGCAACCTCCTGGACCAGCTGCACCTCGGCCGCGGACAGGTCGATGTTGGCCGGCAGCAGGTCGAGGTTCTCCACGCGGGTCGGCTGGATCACCTCGTCGGCGGTGATGTCGCGCTGCATCAGCAGGTTGTAGACCGACAGCTCCAGGTCGTGCGGCTGGACACCGAGGCCGATCGACGCGGACCCCTGCGGGTCGAAGTCGATCAGCAGCACCTTGCGACCGGTCTCGGCGATCGCCGCGCCGAGGTTGATCGTCGTGGTGGTCTTGCCGACGCCGCCCTTCTGGTTGCACATCGCGATCACCTGCGCCGGGCCGGTCTTGGTCGGGGGCTGCGGCTCCGGCAGGTCCGGCAGCGGCCGGCCGGTCGGCCCGATCTTGTGACGCGGGCCGTTCGGGTCGTTCACGGGTGCAAGGTCCTCCGCGGTCAGCTTGGCCGTCGGCTTCGGCATCTCCGCATAGTTGTCGGGCAGGGCTCGCGGCGGCGCGGGGGCCGGCCGGGGCGGGCTGCTGGGCTGGGGGGCGGGATCGGTGCTGGGGTGCGCGCTCGGCGGCGTGCTGATCGGCCGGACCGGCTCCGAGTGGTGCCCCGGAAGGTGGCCCGTCACGTGTTCGGTGCCCGGGAATGTCGACTCGTTCATGACTCGTCAAACCTTTCAACCGATACGGGCGATCCCAGCGACTGTAAGCGTGCATTCAAGCACTCTCAACCAGCCACTCCGCACCGGGGTGGGGTGGTTTGTCGACAAAGCTCCGAACCCGGCCGATCACCCTCCCTGAGTCACCAACCGTAATGAGATGATCGCACACCGTCCCGACATCGCGTGCACCGGGGTCTCAGGACGACAGCGCCCTCGGGTGGGACGTCGCGTAGACCTCGCGGAGCTTGTCCACCGTGACGAGGGTGTAGACCTGGGTCGTCGTCACGGACGCGTGTCCCAGCAGCTCCTGGACCACGCGGACGTCGGCGCCGCCGTCCAGCAGATGTGTCGCGTACGAGTGCCGCAGCGTGTGCGGGGAGATCTCCTTCGCGATACCGGCCCGCTGCGCAGCACGACGCAGCACCGTCCAGGCGCTCTGCCGGGACAGGCGGCCGCCGCGGGCGTTCAGGAACAGCGCGGGCGTACCGCGACCACGTGAGACCAGCTCGGGACGCCCACGGACCTGGTACGCCGACAACGCGTCACGGGCGTACGTGCCGACGGGCACCACGCGCTCCTTGCTGCCCTTGCCGCGCAGCAGCACCGCACCGGCGTCCAGGTCGATGTCGTCGACGTCCAGCCCGACCGCCTCGGAGATACGGGCACCGGTGCCGTACAGGAACTCCAGCAACGCAGCGTCCCGCGTAGCGAGGACGGCAGGTTCCGCTTCGGCGCCGGCGGCCGCCGCGAGGACCCTCGTCACCTCGTCGACGGACAGTGCCTTGGGCAGCCGCTGCGGCGGCGCAGGCGGTTTCACGGCCGCGGCAGGATCCACCGCGGTCAGCCCCTCGCGCACACAGAACTTGTGGAACCCACGGACCGCCACCACGGTCCGCCCCGCGCTGGACGCGGTCAGTGGCGGGTGGTCCGCGTCGCCCTCGCGCAACCGCATCAGGAAGTCGCTGATCACGGCCTCGGTGATCCGGCCGAGGTCGTCGATCCCCGAGGCAGCGAGGAAGCCGCCGTACCGGCGCAGGTCCCGCCGGTACGACGCCAGCGTGTTGGCGGCCAGGCCCCGCTCGACCGTGAGGTGGTCGAGGTAGGCGCTGACCGCCCGCGCGATGTCGTTCAGACCAGCACCTCGTCGAGCTTCAGCTGCGACAGGTCGTGCGCCTCGGCGACCGGGCCGTACGTGACGTGCCCGTCGAACGTGTTCAGGCCGAGCGCCAGGCTGTGGTCCTGCTTGAGCGCCTCCCGCCAGCCCAGGTTCGCCAGCTCGATCGCGTACGGCAGGGTGACGTTGGTGAGCGCGTACGTCGACGTGTTCGGCACCGCACCGGGCATGTTGGCCACGCAGTAGAACAGCGAGTCGTGGACCTTGTACACCGGGTCGGCGTGCGTGGTCGGGCGCGAGTCCTCGAAGCAGCCGCCCTGGTCGATGGCGATGTCGACGAGCACGCTGCCCGGCTTCATCCGGCGGACCATGTCGTTGGTGACCAGCTTCGGCGCCTTCGCACCGACCACCAGCACGGCGCCGATCACCAGGTCGGCCTCCAGGACCGCCTTCTCGATCTCGTACGCGTTCGACGCGATCGTCAGCAGGTGCCCCTGGTAGATCTGGTCGGCCTGCCGCAGCCGGGCGATGTTGCGGTCGAACAACTGCACCTGCGCCTGCATGCCGAGCGCGATCGCGGCCGCGTTCATCCCGGACACGCCGGCGCCGAGGACGACCACGCGGGCCGGGTGGACGCCGGACACGCCGCCGAGCAGCACGCCCCGGCCGCCGCCCTGCGCCATCAGGTGGTAGGCGCCGGACTGCGGGGCGAGCCGGCCGGCCACCTCGCTCATCGGCGCCAGCAGCGGCAGCGTTCCGTCCGGGAGCTGGACCGTCTCGTAGGCGATCCCGGTGGTCCCCGACTTCAGCAGCGCGTCGGTGCAGTCACGGCTGGCGGCCAGGTGCAGGTACGTGAACAGCACCTGGTCCTTCCACATCCGGTGGTACTCCTCCGCCACCGGCTCCTTGACCTTGAGCACCAGCTCCGCATCCGCCCAGACGTCGTCCGCCTGCGGCACGATCCGGGCCCCGGCGGCGACGTACTCGTCGTCCGGGATCAGCGACCCGCTGCCTGCCCCCTGCTCGATCAGAACCTCGTGCCCGCTGCGCACGAACTCGTGCACACCGGACGGGGTGATCGCCACCCGGTACTCGTGGTTCTTGACTTCCTTGGGAACTCCGACCTTCACAACTTGCCCTTCTTTCACGATCCAGGAGTGCGGCCCACGTCGTTGTGTCCGCGGCCCGGCGGTTGAGGGGTGGTTGCCAGGTCGCTGCCGAGTGTATGCCCGCGGGGTTCATACCACCCGGCCGGATGGTCTGATCGCGCCACGACACCCTGCCGGTACCCGATCGGTAACCGACCGGAAGCAGATCGGCAAGACACCGACGCGGAACGGAGACGTCTGGCTACCGTCCGGATACGGCGTCCCCGTTGACGCGGCAACCATCATTGACGGCCATTCGTGGCGGTCAGCGATGCTTGCAGTAGGACGCTTCACGAGAGGAGCACGGCGTGGCGATGGAACTGGGACACTACGGGGTCTGGCACGGAGCCCAGCACTACGGTCCGGAGCTCGCGGCAGGACTGGAGCAGGCCGGGTACGGGACCTTGTGGCTGGGCAGTTCGCCGGAAGCCGGCCTGCGCGATGCCGAGGTGTTGCTGGCCGCAACGAGTTCGGTTGCCGTCGGCACCAGCATCGTCAACATCTGGAAATCGCCGGCCGCCGACGTCGCGGCGTCGTACCACCGGCTCGAGGACGAGCACCCGGGGCGGTTCCTGCTCGGCGTCGGGATCGGGCACCGGGAGGCCACCGGCGAGTACCGGTCGCCGTACCGGACGATCGTCGGCTACCTCGACGAGCTGGACGAGGCGAAGGTGCCGGCCGACCGGCGGGCGCTGGCCGCGCTCGGCCCGAAGGTGCTGCAGCTGGCCGGCGCGCGGACGGCCGGGGCGCTCCCGTACCTGACGACGCCGGAACACACCCGTGAAGCCCGCCGGATCCTCGGCGGCGGGGTCCTGCTCGCACCCGAGCAGATGATCGTGCTGGAGACGGACCCGGACATCGCCCGCGCGACGGCGCGTGACCGGCTGGCGTCGTACCTGCAGCTGAGCAACTACACGGCGAACTTCGAGCGCCTCGGTTTCACCGCCGACGACTTCGCCGACGGCGGCAGCGACCGGTTCGTCGACGCGATGGTGCTGCACGGCTCCGCGGTCGAGGTCGCGGAGGGCCTGAAGGCGCATCTGGAGGCCGGCGCGGACCATGTCGCGATCCAGCTGCTGGGCCACGAGGGCATCGACCTGCTGCCCGGATACGAGGCGCTCGCGACCGTTCTCGGATAGGTCTTGTCCGGTAGTCCAGCGCCGTAGCGAGGAGGTGCTCGGTGCGGCGAGGTGCCGTGCCGAGTGCCCCGCAGTAGGCGCTGGACTGCCGGACAAGACCTAAGTCTTGATTCCGGGCCGGAACGGGGGAACATCAGCCTTAGGTGCACCACATCGGCGTGGTGCGCGTTGGAGGTGTTCCCCATGACTGAGCGACACGAGTTGCGATGGGGCGGCTTCGCCGGACTGGCCTTCGTGGTCCTGGCGATGCTGGGCAGGTTCCTGCCCGGTACTGCTCCGACGATCGATGACTCCGACAGCACGATCTCGAGCTGGCTGTCCGATCACCGGTCCATGATCCTGCTCAGCTCGCTGCTGTGGGCGGCCGCGGCCGGGCTGGTCATCTGGTTCGCGGCGGCCTTCGCCGAGGCGATCCGGGAGCGGGCCGAGCGCAGCGACGTCCACCTGGCCCTGCTGGCCGGTTCGGTGCTGGTCGGCGCCGCGATCTTCGTGAACGCCGGGCTCACCGCCGCGGCCGCGTTCGGCATCACCGGCCGCGACGCGGGCATCACCATGGCCCTGTACGAGCTGAGCGCGGTGATGACGACGATGATCGGCATCGCGGCGGCCCTGCCGCTGGCCGCGGCCGGGATCGGTGTGCTGCGGACGCACGTGATGCCGAACTGGCTCGGCTACCTGGCCCTGCTGGCCGCCGCGGTCTCGTTCCTGGGCGCGCTCGGCGTGTTCGCCGACTCCGGCACGTTCGTTGCCGGCGGCACGTTGATGACCACGGTCCCGCTGCTGCTGTCGGCCGTCTGGATCCTCGGCGCGAGCGGCTACATGGTCCGCGAGCACCTGCCGGAGCTGACCACCGGGGACAAGGCCGTCCCGCAGCTGTAGCTCACCGGCTAGCGCATCGTGAAGTCGGCGAAGTCGAAGCCCGGCGACACGATGCACGACACCAGCACCGCCTCGTCACCCTCGGGCCGGGCCGCCTGCCAGGCACCCGCCGGTATCACCACCTGCGGGTGCTGGCCGGCCCGTACGTCCGGCCCCAAGGTGACCGACTGTTCGTCGTACTCGAGCGTCAGCGGTCCGCCCGAGTGCCACAGCCAGAGTTCCGTCGAGCGCACTTGGTGGGACCGCGACTCCTCCCCCGGCGCCAGCAGGAAGTAGATCGCGGTCGCGCTGGCCCGGCTGCCGTCGTACCCCTCCGGTTCGAACTCGACCGGCGACCGCCACGTCTGGCGGTACCACCCGCCCTCGGGGTGCGGTTCGAGATCGAGCAGGACGGCCAGCTCCGGCTTCTGCATGGTCCGATTCTGCGGCAGAGTGCGGTTCATGACCGATCTGCCCGCTCAACTCCCTTCTGCGTACCACCGGCGGCTGCCGTACGGTGAACGCGTGTCGGCCGAGCCGTTGCTCGGCGAACCGTTCTTCCCGTTCGAAGGTGATCTCGAGGTCGTGCGGCTGGCCGATCCGGTGCTGCCCGAACCGCCGCGCCGCGGTGAGGACGGCGGCGAGCCGTGCCCGAAGTGCACGGATCCGGACAGGTCCGTGATCTGGCGCGACGCCCAGTGGTCGCTGAAGGCGTTCGAGCCGACCGGGCTGCCGCTGGTCGCGCTCCTCGAGCCGCACGAGCACTACCGCCTGGACAACCTGCCGCCCGAGCTGACCGCAACTCTCGGCCCCATGATCCAGCGCGTGGCGAAGGCGATCCAGAGCATCGACAGCGTCGCCCGGACGCATTTCAGCCGCTGGGGCGACGGCAGCGAGCACTTCCACCTGTGGTTCCTCGCCCGCCCGCTCGGCATGATGCAGCTGCGCGGCGCGATGATCGCGGCCTGGGACGACATGCTGCCGAAGATCCCCGCCGCCGAATTCACCGCGAATACCCGCCGGGTCGCCGCCGCCCTCGCCGAGGACGGCGGCGAAGCGATCGGCTAGCTAGCGGGTGCCCAGGGAGCGGGCGATCAGGATGTCGCTCTTGCGAACCGGCGCGCCGTCGACACCGTCCGGGTCGTCGGGCGTCGGGGCGATCCCGCCGGCCGCCACCCGGTCGAGCGTGGCGAGCCCGAGCCGGTCGACCGAGCCGAAGACCGTGTAGTTCGGTCGCAGCCGGGAGTCGGCGAAGACCAGGAAGAACTGCGAGCCGTTGGTGTCCGGGCCGGCGTTCGCCATCGCAAGCGTGCCGCGTGCGTACACCTTCCGCTCGCCGGTCGGGTCGTCCGGCCAGTTCGGCAGGTCGGTGGGCAGCTCGTCCTTGTACGAGTAGCCGGGCCCGCCCTCGCCCGTACCGCTCGGGTCGCCGCACTGCAGCACCTTCAGCGTCGGGTACAGCGTGAGCCGGTGGCACGTGGTGAAGTCGTAGAACCGGCTCTTCGCCAGGTGCATGAAGCTCTGCACCGTGCACGGCGCCTTCGCCCGGTCCAGTGACAGGATCATCGGCCCCTGGCTGGTGGCGACGACGACCCTGACGATCCCCTGGTCCGGTGTATGCGCCGGGTCCGGCGGCAGCGACACCGGCCGGGCCGGCGGATCGTCCGGCGTCGACGTGTAGCCACAGGGTCCATTAGTGCTGGTCGGCGTACCGGCCGCGTCAGCTGGTGCGGTCGCCACCAGCACACTGGCTAGCACACTGGCCACTGTCAGCACCGCGATCACGATGGTCTTCCTCATCAATTCCCTCCCGCAACGGTGAAGATCCGTAAGTCACGATTCGTAGGCAGCCTGATACTCACCGGGGTCTGAGTCAACGTCACAGGTGCGGTGGCGAAGATGTGTGTGGTGACGTTGTCCTTCCCGCCGCCGGACTCGTTGCGGTACGGCGTGGTGGCGACGATGACGTTGCCGTAGTGCAGGGTGTCGCCCCCACCGCCCAGCGTCCAGTCGCTGAAGGACAGGTCGATCTGCGACGTCGTGCCGTCGGCGTAGTTGAGCGTCGCGGTCGTCTGCTGGTTGCCGTTGACCGCGCTGCCGACGAAGGACAGCTTCGTCGTACCGGCAGGCAGGTCGAGGTTGAGCAGCTGCCCGTCGGCCGGCACGTTGTCCGGGTCGCCGGCGGGTACGTCGGGCCAGGTGAAGCTGAGGCCCTGGAGCGTACCTGCACCGCCCGCGGTCAGACCGGCCGCGGCCAGTGCCTGACGGGAGTAGCTGACGCCGCCGCCGTCGTAGTCCGCCTCGGTGTGGTCGCCGGCGTCGTCGGAGATGCCTACGCCCTCACGGAGTACGAAGAACGAGTTCGGCTGCCCGACGACGACCGTGAAACCGACTTGTGGCAGGGCGGTTCCGTCCGCCGCCTTCATCTGCACTGTGACCGGGTAGCGGCCGTCCGGCGTACCATCGGCCGCTGCGATCGTCACTGACGCGCTACCGACCTTGTCGACGTGGAACGTGCCGGTAGTAGGTGTCGCGGTGAGACCGGGAGGTGTCTTGAGCGTGTAGGTGACGTCCTGGGCCGTCCCACTCAGCCGGTACGCCTGCAGTGCGACGGGTGCGCTGGTCGTGCCGGGTGCGACCACCAGACGGCTCGTGTCGGTGGAGGTCTGGAACGGGATCTCACCGGTCCGCCACGACGGCGGCGCGTCGGTCGCACCCCAGCTCTTGTCGGCCGTCGTACCAAGGGTGAAGTCCAGCGTCCCGCCACGCTGCACGAACGACTCCGGCAGCCACGGCTTGGTCGACGTCTTCCCGTTCACCTTCAGGGACTGGACGTACTGCGCGTCCGCGCCGGCCGCATTGATCCGGATCGTGTTGCCGTCGCGATGGATCACCGCCCGCGGAAACAGCGGCGCCGCGAGCTGGAGCTCGGCGCGGCTCGGCACGTCCGGGTACAGGCCGAGCGCGGTCCACACGTACCACGACGACATCGCGCCGAGGTCGTCGTTGCCGGGGATCCCGCCGGTGCTGGTGTTCCACAGCTGGTTCATTGCCTGCCGCAACGTCTCCTGCGTCTGGTACGGCCGGCCGGTGTAGTTGTAGATCCAGGGCGTGTTGATCGACGGCTCGTTGTCCATCTCGGCGTGCAGTTCGCCCGCTCCGGTCAGCGCCCAGGTCCCGTCCGGGTTCTTGAAGAACGCGTCCAGCCGCTGGTTCACCGCGTCCGCGCCGCCCATCGCGTCGACCAGTCCGGCCCGGTTGTGCGGCACCATCCACGTGTACTGCGCGCTGCTGCCCTCGGCGAACCCGTCGTACGTCGACGGCGTGAACGCGGGCCAGGCCCCGTTGTCGTCGCGGTTCTGGACGTAGCCGCCGTTGGCCGGGTTGAACACGTTCTGCCAGTACTGCGACCTGGCGAGGAACTGCTGGTACGTCGCCTTGTCGCCGGTGCGCTGCGCGAGTTGCGCGAGGGCGAAATCGGCCGTGACGTCCTCGAGCGTCTCGACCGCACCGCCCCAGGCGTTGGACTTGGTCGGTATGTAGTGCAGCGCCAGGTACTTGTCGAGCGACGGGCGCTGACCGATCGACATGACCGGCTTGCCCGCCGAGCTGAGGTCCTTCTCGGTCGGAACGGTCGCTGCCTTCACCAGCGACTTCAGAGCTTGTGACGCGTCGAAGTTCGTCCCGCCGAATGCATAGATTCCCGCGACGGCCGGTACGGACGGGTCGCCGGTCATGACCGCCGTACTGCCGGACGCATGGGTCCAGCGGTCCCAGACGCCGCCGTTGTACGTCGCTTGGTTGAACAGCGACTGTGCGATGTCGCCGGCTCGCTCCGGCTCCAGCAACGTCACCAGTTGCAGCTGCGACCGGTACACGTCCCAGCCCGAGAAGGTCGCGTACTGCGCCTGCTGCCCACGCGAGAGGTAGTGCGGTTTCTGGTCGAAGCCCCAGTACTGGCGGTTGACGTCGCTGAACACGTTCGGGTGCAGCAGCGCGTGGTAGAGCGCGGTGTAGAACGTGGTGCGCTGGTCCGTCGTACCACCGGTCACCTCGATGCGGTCGAGCTGGTTTCGCCACGTCTGCCGGGCTTTCGCGGCCGTCATGCCGACCGACGTACCGCGCGGGTTCTCGGCGCGCAGGTTCGCGAGCGCGTTGGCGGTGCTGACGTAGGAGATGCCGATCCGCATCGACACCTTGTCGCCGGCGAATCCGACGTACCCGCCGGAGCCCTTGTTCGGCGGCATCCAGCCGTCGGCGCCGTACGTCGTACCGCCGCTCGCCTCGCTGCTGCCCGGCGTGACCGTGGTGTCGGTCCAGGTGCCCTGGTTCGTGAACGGCTGGTCGAACTCGGCGACGAAGTGCAGCGTGTAGTAGCTCCTCCGTCCGACGCTGGCCAGGTACCCGCAGAAGTTGCCGCTGGTCACCGACCCGCTGACCGTCCGGTGCGCGGCGTCGATGCTGATCTGCGCGGCGCTCGATCCGACCTCGGAGTTCGACGTACGGAACATCAGCGTCTTGGCCTTGTCCGCCGGGAAGGTGAACGCCGCCGACCCGGTGCGCGTGGTGGCCGCGAGCTCGGCCGTGACGCCCGAGTCGAGCCCGACCTTGTAGTAGCCCGGCTCGGCGATCTCGTTGGCGTGGCTGTACGTCGAGGAGTAGACCTCGTCCTTCGCATCGCTCTGCGGTGAGCTCGTCACGTCCCCCGCGAGCGGGAAGACCGGGATGTCGCCCGATCCGCCCGCGCATCCGGTCCCGCTCATGTGGGTGAGGCTGAAGCCGCGGATCTTGGTCGCCGAGTACAGGTACCCGCCCGGCGCGGCCGTCCGGTACGCGTTCCCCCGGCTCGTCTCCGGACTGAACGAGAACATCCCGAACGGCAGCACCGCACCGGGAAACACGTTTCCGGCGTTGGTCGTGCCGATCAGCGGATCCACATGCTCGGTCGGATCGACCGAACTGGTCGTGATCCGGCTCATGGCCGCAGCCTCCGCCGACCGGGAGCCGGCGATCGCCGGATCAGGCGGCGTCGCCGTCGTCGGATGATCATCCGGACCAGGCGGTGACGGTGTAGGCACGGCCTGAGCCGCGGGTGTGAGAGCTGTGATCAGAACGCCGGCGAGCACCAGGCTCGCAGCACGGGACAGCACCGAACGACGCATGGGCGGACCAACCTTCGAGGATTGGGTGACATCGTTGTCAGAGGTGTACCTGTTTCCGTCTGCCCGGTCAAGGGGTCGCCGACCTGTGCCGCGGCTGAGAAGGCCTGCGACTTTGGTCCCGTCCCCTGGAGTCCAACGGCTCTGCCTGCACGAGACTGCCGCGCCGACGGTGAGAGAAAAGTCGACCCCCGGAGGTGGAGTGATGGCCGGCCACTACGTTCATTGGGGCGTCATCCAGATCTCGGTCACCAATCTGGTGATCATCCTGGCGATGCTGGTGGTGTTCGCACTCGCGATCGCCGTTCCGTTCCGGCACGGCGACGAGGATCAGGACCGGCCATGACGTCGGTCGCCGGCCGGACGGCCGCGCACGAGCACGACCGGCCCACCAGGAGCAACTGGACGGCCCGGCTGCGGACCCGGGTCGGCAGGACGGTTCCACCTGGGCAACTCCTCCCGGATCGCCAACCGGTGTACGTCAACTCGTGGATCTACGTCTTCGGCGCGCTGACCCTGGCCGCCCTGCTGATCGTCCTCGGCACGGGAGCGGTGCTGGCCCTGGGCGGTCCGACCTGGTGGCACACCTCGTCGACCGGGCACTTCGTGAACTCGCTGCACCTGTGGAGCACCGAACTGTTCTTCGCGTTCATGGTGATCCACCTCTGGGGGAAGTTCTTCATGGCCGCCTGGCGGGGCCGGCGCGCGCTCACCTGGATCACGGGCGTGATCGCGTTCGTGGGGTCGATCGGCACGGCGTTCACCGGGTACCTCTCGCAGTCGAACTTCGACTCCCAGTGGATCAGCGCCCAGGCCAAGGACGGTCTCAACTCGGTCGGCATCGGCGCCTGGTTCAACGTGCTCGACCCCGGACAGATGCTGATGTGGCACATCTCCCTGCTGCCGGCTGCCATCGGCCTCCTGGTGGTCCTCCATGTGATCCTGGTCAGACGGCACGGCGTCGTGCCACCGATCGACGCCGAGACGACGGCCGAGAACGCGGCGATCGCGGAGGATCCCGGCGACGGGGAGGCCTCGTCATGACCGCCGTACGCCGAACGCCGGACGCCCACGATTTCCCGACCCGCTCCTACGACCTGGTGAAGGAGTTCGTCGTCGCATTGATCGTCGTGGCGGTCCTCACCACGGTCCTGGCCGCCGTGTTCTCGTCCCCCGACGAGAAGCCGATCACGCTGTCGGGCTGGGCCCGGCAGGCGCCGAACGACGTCGTGGCGACCGCGGCCGGCGAGCTCGCCGGTACGACCACCAGCGCGGAGTACGGACCGCCGTACAACAACGCAGCCTCCGGGCAGGTTCTGGGTCCCGTCGAGCTGCAGAAATGGGCCGGCGTGCGGATACCGGTCGACTCGGCGAACGATCTGGTGCTCACACCGCTGCGCGGGATCGGTGGCGACCAGGAGTTGAGGAGCGCACTGGCCACTTGGAGCTCGGCGTCGGCCAGTCAGCAGCAGGAATGGGCAGCGACGTACGCCGATGCGTTGGCCGCGGCACCGGACGGCGATCCCGGCGCGGTGCGGGCCTCAGCAGCTTTCGGACCGGTCCCGGTCCTGACCGCGAAGTTCCTGCAACTGGCCCGGTCCGGTGGCCTGGAGGGCGCCCTCGATGCCCACGGCAACTTCTACCAGGGAGACGCGACCCGAGGCCTCTTGCTGCTCTCGGACGGCGCGTATCTGGAGGACCAGGCGCGGGCCAGGAACCTGGGCGGCGACCAGTGGGGCATGATGAACGAGACCGGCAACTATCCGGGTCAGCCCTGGATGTGGCTGTACACCTTCTGGTACCAGGTGAAACCGTTCTCGACGTCGGACAACGCCGATGCGCAGGTCTGGGCGCTGATGATGGTGCTGACCCTCGCACTGGCCCTGGTGCCGTTCATCCCCGGCATCCGGTCGATCCCACGCTGGGTCGGGCTGCACCGCCTGATCTGGCGCGACTACTACCGCCGCCCCGGCCGCTCCACCTGAGCGGCCGGACAACAGCACGGGCGCCGCTACGCCTCGGGCTTCAGGTCCTTGGCCGGCCAGGGGCTGTCGGCGGGGCGGAGGGTGTCGAAGCCGGGGCCGTTGAGGGCGGTCCAGGCGGCCAGGGCGCCCATGATGAGGATGGGGTTCTGGAGGTGGCCGGCCAGGGCGGCGGCGACGACGTCGAGGAGCGGGGCCCAGACGGTTTCCATGTCGGCCTCCTCGTGGAGGCGTTCGAAGGACTCGTCGGCGGGTGACAGGTCGCGGGCCAGGAAGATCCGGACCGCCTCGTTCGTCAGGCCGGGTGAGGTGAACGCGTCGATCAGGATCCGCCAGTCGGCGGCCTTGGTCGCGGTCTCCTCCCACAGCTCGCGCTCGGCGCCCGAACGGTACTGCTCCCCCTGGACATCGAGGAGCCCGGCCGGTGCCTCGAGCAGCTTGTAGCCGACCGGGTGCCGGTACTGGCGTACGAGCAGCATCCGGTTGTTCTCGTCCAGCGCGACCACGCCGACCGCTCCGGGATGCACGACGACATCCCGGACGAACTGCTCACCGACGGGCGGCTCGATGGTGTCGCGCCGGACCGAGATCACCCGTCCGGTCTCGTGCACGGTCTCCGACGCCGACACCGGCCAGCGCTCGGGCTGGTCCGCCAGCCCGGCGCCGAACCGCAACTCCGGGTAGTCCGTCATCGAGCCTTGACCGCCGTCTTCTCAGCCTTCTTGGCGGCCGGCTTGGGGTCCTCGACCGGGAGCCGGGACTCGCGCTGGCGGTCCAGCGCGGCCGCGACCAGCCCGGAGAACAGCGGGTGCGGCTTGGTCGGCCGCGACCGCAGCTCCGGGTGCGCCTGGGTGGCCACGAAGTACGGGTGCACAGAGCGGTCCAGCTCGATGAACTCCACCAGTTCGCGGTCCGGCGACAGCCCGCTGAACACCAGCCCGGCGGTCTCCAGCTTGTCCCGGTAGGCGTTGTTCACCTCGTAGCGGTGCCGGTGCCGCTCCTGCACCGACGGGGCGCCGTACAGCGCGCGGACGATCGAGCCGTCGGCCAGGTTCGCCGGGTACAGCCCGAGCCGCATGGTGCCGCCCATGTCGCCGGTGCCGGAGACGATGTGCTTCTGCTCCTCCATGGTCGCGATCACCGGCTGCTCCGCGTCCGGGTCGAACTCGCTGGAGTTCGCCTGGTCCAGGCCGGCCAGGTGCCGGGCGACCTCGATCACCATGCACTGCAGGCCGAGGCAGAGCCCGAGGATCGGCACCCCCTGCTCGCGGGCGTACCGGATCGCGCCGATCTTGCCCTCGATCCCGCGCACCCCGAACCCGCCCGGGATGCAGATCGCGTCGACGTCTCCGAGCAGCCGGGCCGCGGCCTCGGGCGTGGCGCACTCGTCGGAGGCGATCCAGCGCAGGTTCACCTTGGCGTCGTTGTCGAAGCCGCCCGCACGCAGCGCCTCGGCGACCGACAGGTACGCGTCCGGCAGGTCGATGTACTTGCCGACCAGCGCGACCGTGACGTCGTCCTTCGGGTGGTGCACGACCCGCAGCAGTTCGTCCCAGCGGGTCCAGTCGACGTCGCGGAACGGCAGGTTCAGGCGGCGGACGACGTACGCGTCGAGGCCCTCGGCGTGCAGCACCTTGGGGATGTCGTAGATCGACGGCGCGTCGGGCGCCGCGACCACGGCCTCGGTGTCGACGTCGCACATCAGCGAGATCTTCCGCTTCACGCCGTCCGGGATCGGCCGGTCGGAGCGGCAGACGACCGCGTCCGGGGCGATACCGATCGAGCGCAGCGCGGCGACCGAGTGCTGGGTCGGCTTGGTCTTCAGCTCGCCGCTCGGCGCGAGGTACGGGACCAGCGAGATGTGCAGGAAGAACACGTTGTCGCGGCCGACGTCGTGCCGGACCTGGCGGGCCGCCTCGAGGAACGGCAGCGACTCGATGTCACCGACGGTGCCGCCGATCTCGTGCAGGACGACGTCCACGTCCGGGCCCGCCATCGCGAGCATCCGTTCCTTGATCTCGTTGGTGATGTGCGGGATCACCTGGACGGTGTCGCCGAGGTACTCGCCGCGGCGCTCCTTGGCGATCACGCTGGAATACACCTGGCCGGTGGTCACGTTCGCCACGGCCGACAGGTCGCGGTCCAGGAAGCGCTCGTAGTGGCCGATGTCCAGGTCGGTCTCGGCGCCGTCGTTGGTGACGAACACCTCGCCGTGCTGGAACGGGTTCATGGTGCCGGGATCGACGTTCAGGTACGGATCCAGCTTCTGCATGGTGACCCGGATGCCGCGCGCCGTCAGCAGACTGCCGAGGCTGGACGCCGTCAGTCCCTTGCCGAGACTGGAGGCCACGCCGCCGGTGACGAATACGTGCTTGGTCTGCTGGGAATTCAAAGCCCTGTCCACGGGCCTCCAGCCTACCTCTTGTCAACCACCGGTCGCGACGAGACCCGCGTAGATGTCGAGCAGATTCTTCGCCACCGCGTCCTCGTCCATCCACCGCGCAGCCAATTCCCGGCCACGTGTCCGCATAGCGTTCGCCGTGTCGGGCTCCGCCAGGACCGCCCGTACGCCGTCCGCGAGCCCGTCCGCGTCACCGGGGAACGCGAGGACGGCGCTGTCGCCGACCAGCTCGGGGATGCCGCCGACCGCGGTCGCCACCACGGGTACGCCGACCTGCATCGCCTCCTGCAGCACGAGTGCGCGGGCCTCCCAGTGTGATGTGAGCAGAAACACATCGGCCGCACCTAGCAGATCGGCCACATCGGCGCGATGACCGAGCAACCGGACCGGCAGCTGCTCCGCGTCGATCCGTGCCTGCAGGTTGTCCCGCAGCGGGCCGTCACCGACGACCACGAACGCGGCGTCCGGGGTCGACTCCTGGATGCGGGCCGCCACGGACAGCAAGGTCGGGTAGTCCTTCTGCGGCGCCAGGCGCCCCACAGTGAGCACCACACGACGATCGCCGAGGCCGAGTTCCCGGCGTACCTCGGCTCGCGGCGTCCGGATCCGCGGCATCGCCGGCGCGGCTACCGGTGCCAGTTGCGCGGTGCGGGCGCCAAGGCTCTTGGCGAGCTCCACAAGGTCGCTGGACGCGCCCAGGGTCAGATCGGCACCTCTGGCAACCAACCGCTGCCCCATCCGCATCACAAGGCCCTTGGGGCCTGGTGTGATCACGGCGTTGTGCCAGGTGACGACCAGCGGGCGCAGCCTCGACCGGTCGCGGAGCGCGGTCATGCCGGCGCGGTAGCCGTGCGCGTGGATCACGTCGCAGCCACGCAGTCCGGCGGCCTGGGAGACGACGGTCGCCGGAGCGAAGTCGAAGTGCTCGGCCGTGCCCGGCGGGGCGCACACCAGCACCTCGTGACCGGCGCTCACGAACCGCGGCACCAGCGAGGCGACGTGCTGCCCGATGCCGCCCCGCGACTCCGCGAGCAGCAGCCCGATCCTCATGCTTTCTCCCGTCGTACGAGTGCGCGGGCGTCCGCGCGATCCAATGCAAGCACGACCACGGCGTACACGACGACGACCGCCAGCCCGGAGAGGGCAGCGAAGACCACGGACTTACCGACGCCGGCGTCTCCAGCGGGCACCGATACAGCCCAGCCTGCCGCTCCAGCCAGTACGGCACCTGTCAACGCGGCCAACGACGCACGGGGGAATCCGGCGATCGCACCGCCTCCCGCCTCGCGCCGCAGGACCAGCAGCAGTACGACGGCACCGGCCACCATCCCGACCGACATGGCCGCCGCCAAGGCGGGCACTGCGGCCCACTGGGCAGTCAGCACCACACTGGCAACCGCAACGAGCACCCACGCACCAGAGGTCACAACGGCCACCTCACGCCCGCGGTGTCGCGCGTAGAGGACCCGACCGACGTGCATGAGTACGGCGAACCCGATCGCCGCCGGCGCGAAGAACATCAACGCGTCCACAAGTGTCGACGCCCGCGACTCCTGCACCGCGCCGTCGTCGTACGCGAAGATCCGCGCGACAGGGACCGCCGTACCGACGAGCAGTGCGGCCCCGGCCCCGCCCGCGAGCATGACAGCTCGCGTGGACCCCGCCGCGTAGTGGTCGAAGCCCTCTCCTGAGTCGAATGCGGCTGCCAGCCGCGGGAACACGGCCGTGGTGATCGGCACAGCCAGCACCGCGTACGGCAGCAAATAGACCGCGTTCGCCCACGTGTAGACGGCGATGCTGCCTGCTACGCCACGGTGGTTGGCCAGGTACGTCGTCACGACGAAGGTGAGCTGTTGCGCGACCAGCACTGCCAGGCCGGCGAGTGCGAGTCTCCGCAGTACTGGTCCGACGCCAGGGTCGAGCCGGAGCGTCGGTCTGATCGGCAGCCGGAGCAGCAGCATCGGAATCAGCACTGTCAGCGCGAGCGCGAGCACACCAGCCGTAGTACCCCAGGCGAGCAGGTCAGTAGCGCTTTGCGAGGCGACATCCGCATTCGGTGCCGCCGCGGCGAATACGAAATAGGTGCCGACGACGACCAGACTCGAGATCAGCGGCGCCAACGCACCGGCCGCGAACCGCTTGTGGGACTGGAGAACCGCGGTCGCGATCACCGCCACGGCGTACCCGAAGACCTGCGGTACGAAGATGGCGAGCATCCGCGTCGCGGTCCCCGTCGAGGAGCCGCAATCGGCTCCGGGGTCGAGCATCGCGTCGGTGTACTGCCCGGCCAGCAGCCAAGCCAGCAGGGCGACCGGGGTCAGCAGCACGAACGACCAGGACAGCAACGCCCCGATGATGCGGCCCTGCGCCGCCTTGTCCCCCCGAGTGACCGGTCCGGCCAGCACCGGGATCACGGCACCCGCGAGCGCTCCACCGGCGACCACTTCGAACAGGATGTTCGGCAGCTGGTTCGCCGTCGTGTAAGCCTCGGCCAGACAGCCCGCACCGACCGTCTTCGAGAACACCAGCCAACGCCCGAAGCCCACAACCCGTGCGAGCACAGTGACCCCAGCCACCAGCAATGCCGCCCGCGCGATCCGAGCGCCTGTGGAACTGTTCCGCCCGGAGGGCGTGTTGGACGAGCCGTCGGCTCCCCCGGTGTCGGCTGGGTGGTCGGTGCCCGGGCCGTCCTTGTTCACCTGGGGCGTCGGCCCCACTGGTCGATCTTGTCGAGGACGGGGGTGTCGGCGATGACCTTGGTGAAGCTGACTTTCTCGCTGGCCAGGTTGAGGCCGACGACGGCCGCCAGCACGAGGGCCTTCAGCGGACGCGGCAGCGACGCGGCGAGCGCCGTACCGGTGATGGCGCCCAGACCGTTCGCGCCGCAGTCGCCGAGCATCGAGCGCTCGCCGAGGTCGGACGGCGCAGAAGCGGCAGCGGCGCCGACGACGGCGCCGGCCGGACCGCTGACGACGGCGAGCGGCGCGTTCACCGCGGCCACGGCCTTCAGCGCGCGCCCCGGACGCAGGTCGAGCAGGTTGGTGAGGTTCGCCGTACCGGCGATCAGGGCGCCGTCGGCAACGACCCCGGCGAACGCCTGCACGCCGCGCGACTTGCGCGGCAGCAACGCCGCGGCCGCGATCCCGGCCGCGCCGACACCGAGGATCTTCACCGCGCCGCTGGTCACCTCGCCGCGCCGCAACGCGCTCAGGTGACCGCGAAAACCCTTCGCCTGTGTCGTTCCGCGCAGATCGTCGTACGCGCCGACCGCGCCCGACACGGCGCCGGCGACCAGTGCCGCCGCCTTCACCTTGCCGTTGCCGCGCGACGCCGCGACGCCGGCCAGCGCACCGAGCACCGCGACCGGGCCCTCGAGCAGCGTCACCGGCTCACCCCGGTGATTGGTGCGCTCGAACGGCTCCCGGTTCTCCTTGGGCAGCTTCTCCGCCGCGCGCTCCAGCCCGGCGGTAGCGGCCGCGGCGATGGCGGCGCTGAGAATTCCCACGTCAGTTGTCCTTAGTTTGTACGGCCGACGGCGCGACGCCGTTCTTCGCGTTGATCGCGCCGTACTGCCCCGCCTTGCCTTCCGCCTGCTCGACCAGCGAGAAGACGACCGTTGCCTGCCCGGCGGGGATGTCGGCCACGTCCACCGAGGAAACGATCTTGGTGGCCTCGGAGTCACTGCGCAAGGCCTTGAGCAGTCCGCCGTCGGCCGCGGTCGCCGGCGTCCCCGCGACCACGGCGCCGGAGCTGCCGGTGTCCAGGCCCTCGATGAAGTCGACGCTGTCGTTGTACGTCGAGTTGTCCGGCAATGGCGTCGGCGGTTTCGCCGCGACCACCAGCACCAGCGTCGCCCGGTCCTTGATCTGCGACGGCTTCAGCGACAGCAGCTTCGCGCCGGTGAATCCGCTGATCACCTTGGTCGAGTCGGCGTCGCCGGTCTTGCCGTCCTCCTTGGCCGCGATGCCGCGGGCGAGCAGCAGGCCGGCCCGCTGGTACGTCGTGCTGTCGGTCGGGATGTCCATGTCCGCGGTGACGAGCTGGTTGACCAGCGTCTCGACGAGTTGCCGCTGCCCGGTGTCGAACAGCTTCGCGTCCAGCGCGACCTTGGTGGTGACGACGCCGCCGGCCTTCTCGACCTCGTCCTGCAGGCTGTTGGTCAGGTCGTTGTCCGCGTTCGGCATCGTGACGATCGCGACCTTCTTGTTCGCCAGCTTGCCGCTGGTCATCCCGGCGGTCACCTTGGCGACGTAGTCGTCGCGGTACTTGTCGAGCGCCTTCACCTGCACCAGTTCGGCGCGGGCGTCGGCGAGCTGCTGCCGGTCCTTCTCGGCCTGGCTCGCGACCACCTCACTGGCGGTGCCCTTCAACGGGCCGGCGCCCAGCACCACACCGGCACCCAGGGCGAAGAAGATCGCCACGATCGAGACGATGTGGTAGCGAAAGTCGATCACGTGAACAGCTCCCGGATCCAGTAGACGAAGTCGCTCCAGCGCGCCCGCAGGATCGACCAGGCGACGTCGTCGGCGCCGATGGCGACCATCGCCATCGCGACCGCGAACAGGCCGGCCACCATCAGCGCGACCACCTGCAACGTCGAGACCCGGCTGCGGTACAACCGGGAGACACCCTTGGCGTCGACCAGTTTGGCACCGACGCGCAACCGGGTGATGAACGTGCTCGCCATGCCCGGGCGCCCCTTGTCGAGGAACTCCACCAGCGAGTTGTGGGTGCCGACCGCGACGATCAGCGAGGCGCCCTTCGAGTCGGCCAGCAGCATCGCGACGTCCTCGCTGGTGCCGGTGGCCGGGAACTCGATCGATTCGACGCCGAGCCGCTCGAGCCGCTCCGAACCCGGCGCGCGGCCGTCGCGGTAGGCGTGCACGACCACCTCGGCGCCGCTCCGCAGCGTGTCGTCCTTCACCGAGTCCATGTCGCCGAGGATCAGGTCCGGGGCGTACCCGTTCTCGACCAGCGCGTCCGCGCCGCCGTCGACGCCGATCAGCACCGGCCGGTACTCGCGGATGTACGACTTCAGCGCGACCAGGTCCTCGCGGTAGTCGTAGCCGCGGACCACGATCAGGACGTGCTTGCCCTCCATCGGCGTGTGGATCTCCGGGACGCCGACACCGTCGAGCAGCAGGTCCTTCTCGCGCCGCAGGTACTCCAGCGTGTTCGCGGTGAAGGCCTCGAGTTGCGTGGACAGCCCGGCGCGGGCGTCGTCCATCAGCTGCGCGACCGACTGGCTGTCCTGCGACAGACCCTTCGCGACGACCTCCTGGCCGCGGTACAGCGTGCCCTCGTCGAGCCGCACGTGCTCACCCTCGTGCAGGATCGAGAACACCTCGCGGCCGACGCCGTCGACGAGCGGGATGCCCGCCTCGACGAGGATCTCCGGACCGAGGTTCGGGTAGCGGCCGCTGATCGAGTCGGCCACGTTCACCACGGCGGCGACCCGGCAGTCGGCGAGGGCCTCGGCGCTCACCCGGTCCAGGTCGACGTGGTCGATGACCGCGATCTCGCCCGGCTTGAGCCGTTTGGTGAGATTCTTGGTACGTCGATCCAGCCGGACCACGCCGGTGATGCCGGGCAGTTCAGTGGGTCGTGCTCTCCGCAGGCTGGGCAGTTTCATCGCACCCTCATCCTGCCATGTCAAGAGCCCTCTCCCAGGCCATTTACCCGGCGAGGGACTTGTTCACGCACTGAAATAACAGTGACTGTGCGTCAAATCATCCTTTTGAACGACTCTTCCGCCGCGGTGTGTGGCGCTCGGCCGCGAGCGCGAGCAGCTCCTCGGCGTGCGCCTGCGCGGCGTCGGAATTCTCCAGGCCGGCCATCATCCGGGACAGTTCCTTCAGCCGGGCGTCGTCGTCGAGCGCGACCAGACCGCTCGTGGTGACGGACCCGTCGTCGCTCTTCAGCACGACGGCGTGACGGTCCGCGAACGCCGCGACCTGCGGCAGATGCGTCACCACGATCACCTGCGCCTTCTCCGCCAGCCGGGCCAGCCGCTTGCCGACCTCGACCGCGGCGCGGCCGCCGATGCCGGCGTCGATCTCGTCGAACACCAGCGTCGGCACCGGATGCGTGTCCGACAGGATCACCTCGAGCGCCAGCATCACCCGGGACAACTCACCGCCGGACGCCGCCTTCTGCAGCGGGCGGGCCGGGCTCCCCGGGTTCGCCGCGAAGCAGAACTCGACCTCGTCGATGCCGAACGGGCCGGCCGTCGTCTCGTGCACCTCGACCGACAGTTTCGCGTGCGGCATCGCCAGCCCGGTCAGCTCCTCCGACACCGCGACGCCGAGCCGCTCGGCCGCCTCGATCCGGGCCTCCCGCATCTGCCGGCCGAGGTCCGCGAGCCGCGCGTCCAGCTCGGTCAGCTCGGCCGTCAACTGCTCCACGCGCTCGTCGCTGCCGTCGAGCTCGGCCAGCCGCTCCGCCGACCGCTTGGTCCACTCGATGACCTCGTCCACGGTGCCCTCGTCGGCGCCGTACTTGCGCACCAGATTGGTGAGCAGGGCACGTCGCTCGCTCACCACTGCCAGCCGCGCCGGATCGGTGTCCACATCAGCGGCGTACGACGAGAGCTCCTGGGCCAGGTCGGCCGCCAAGTACCCGAGCTCGCCGGCCCGGTCGGCCAGCTCCGCGAGCTTCGCGTCGTGCTCGCGTTCGCCGTCCAGGACCTGTTTCGCCAACGCCAGCAGGCCGAGTACGTCATTCGGCCGGCTGGCGTCGAGGTCCTCCGAGGCCAGCGCGTCCGCGGCCGTCGTCGCCGCCGTCCGCAGACCGTCGGCATACGCGAGGCGCTCCTCCTCGGCCGCGAGCTCGGCATCCTCGCCGGGCAACGGCTCGGCCTTCGCGACCTCGTCCAGCCCGAACCGCAGCAGGTCGGCCTCGGCGAGGCGGTCGCGCTCCCGGGTGGTCAGCTCGGTCAGCTCGGCCTGGACGTCGCGATGCCGCTTGTACGCCGCGGCGTACTCCTGCAGCGGCACCAGAACCGCCTTACCCGCAAAGGTGTCGAGCGTCTCGCGCTGCCGCGCCGGCTGCAGCAGCCGCCACTGGTCGGCCTGTCCGTGGATCGCGACGAGGTCGCCGGACACCTCCCCCAGCACGGAGACCGGGACGGACGCGCCGCCGAGGAAGGCCCGCGAACGCCCCTCCGACGACAGCTCGCGCGCGATCAGCAGCTCGTCGTCGTCCAGCTCACCGCCACGATCCTCGGCCTGCTGCACGATCGCCCGCGGTACGGCGCTCGCGCGGCCCTCCACACGCGCGCGGCGGGTCCCGTGCCGCACCAGACCGCTGTCGGCGCGCCCGCCGAGCAGCATGTTCACGCCGGTCACGACCATCGTCTTGCCGGCCCCGGTCTCGCCGGTGACCGCGGTGAAGCCCGGGTCGAGGTCCAGCGTCGCGTCCTCGATCACGCCCAGCCCGGTGATGCGGATCTCCGAAAGCATGGTCTCAGTTTCCGTTTCCGTTGCGTTTGCGTTCGGCGGCGCCACGCCAGCCGAGCACCGGGAGGTCGAACTTCGCCACCAGCCGGTCGGTGAACGGCGCCTCGTGGGCCCGGGCCAGCCGGACCGGCATCGAACCCCGCCGGATCTGGATCTCGGCGCCCGGCGGCACCTCGACCATCCGCCGGCCGTCGCACCACAGCACCCCGCGCCCGTGCCAGGACCGCACCAGCTCGATCGACAGCCGCGACGTCGGCGCCACCACGATCGGCCGCGAGAACAGCGCGTGCGCGCTCAGCGGCACCATCAGGATCGCCTCGACCTCCGGCCAGACGATCGGGCCGCCGGCCGAGAACGCGTACGCCGTGCTGCCGGTCGGGGTCGCGACCACGACGCCGTCGCACCCCCACCGCGACAGCGGCCGGTCGTCCACCTCGACCAGCACCTCGAGCATCTTCTCCCGGGCGGCCTTCTCGACACTCGCCTCGTTCAGCGCCCAGGTCTCGAAGATCAGGTTGTCGTCGAGCCGGACGTCGACGGCCAGCGTCATCCGCTCCTCGACCGTGTAGCTGCGGTCCACCACCACCTGGACGATCCGCTCCAGGTCGTCGACCTCGGCCTCGGCCAGGAACCCGACATGGCCCAGGTTCACCCCGAGCACCGGCGTACCGTGCGGGCGGGCGAGCTCGGCGCCGCGCAGGATCGAGCCGTCGCCGCCGAGCACCATGATCAGCTCGACGTCGTTGGCGGCCTTCTCCGGGTCGTCGACGATCTCCGCCGGGTCGAGCCGGAGCTCCTCGGCCTCGCCGCCGAGCAGCCGGACCTGCATCCCGGCGCCGGTCAGCAGCCGGTGCGCGTCGCGGGCCACCCCGACCGCCTGCTCCCGGCCGGTGTGCGTCACCAGCAGCACGCGCCGCGGCTCGTGCTCAGCCAACCCAGGTACCCCCTTCATTGAGGCCCGCGCTCGATGGCGGTCTGCAGCATCGTCTCATCGAGACCCGGCGCAACACGTCGTATCCACAGGAAGTATTCGACATTTCCTGACGGGCCAGGCAACGGGCTGGCCGCGACGCCCTGGATTCCCCACCCCAGCTCGCTCGCCTTCGCCGCGACGTTGCGCACCGCGTCGGCGCGCAACTCCGGGTCCCGGACCACGCCGCCCTTGCCGAGCCGGTCCTTGCCGACCTCGAACTGCGGCTTCACCATCAGCACCAGATCGCCGTCCGGTTTCACCACGCCGATCAGCGCGGGCAGCACCAGCGTGAGGCTGATGAAGCTCAGGTCACTGACGACGAGGTCGACCGGCTCGCCGCCGATGGCGTCCAAGGTCAGCGTCCGGACATTGGTCCGGTCCATCACCGTGACCCGCTCGTCGGTCTGCAACGCCCACACCAGCTGGCCGTAGCCGACGTCGACGGCGATCACGTGCGCGGCCTCGTTGCGCAGCAGTACGTCGGTGAAGCCGCCGGTCGACGCGCCGGCGTCGAGCGTACGGCGGCCCTTCACCTGGACGGCCGGGAACGCCTCGAGCGCGCCGAGCAGCTTGTGCGCGCCCCGGCTGGCGTAGCCGGGATCCTCGTGCTCGGACGTGTCGACGACGATCGGCGCGTCCGCACCGACCCCGGTCGCGGGCTTGCCGGCCACGGTTCCCGAGACCTTCACCTTGCCGGCCGCGATCAGCTCGCTCGCATGCTCACGGGAGCGCGCGAGGCCACGCCGTACCAGCTCCGCATCGAGCCGCGACCGCTTGACTCCCTTGGCCACTCGGGGTTTCCGGCTATCCCCGCTCGCCCTGCTCGGCGTCGGCCTCGACCAAGGCGGTCTGGAGGCGCTCGTGCAGGTCGGCGTACACCTCGCCGTGCTCACTCACCGGCTTGTCCCGCAACTCGTCCAGGCGCCCCATGGTCTCCTCGACCAGCGGGTGACCGCCTTCCTCGTGCTCGTGCTCCGCGTCCGGCGCCGGGTCCTCGGCGGAGCCGGCGTGGAAGGAGTGTTCGTGTTCCTGCCCCGGGGCACGGGCGAACTCCGGGCCGAACTCGACCTCTGCGGGGTCCACGTGCTCCACGGCGTCCTGGGCACCGGGCTCGGTGTCGTAGTCGGGGTGCGTCTGCGGCTGCTCGTACCGGTCGGGGTCCTGGCCGGGCTCGACGTCCGGGTCCACGTCGGGTGGGAACTGCTCGCCGGGATGCTCGGTCATGTCAGGCCTTCTTCGCGGTCTTCTTCGCCGCGGCCTTCTTGGCCGGCTTCTTCGCCGCTGGCTTGGCCGGCGCGTCGTTCCCGGCGGCCGGCGCGCTCTGCTCGGCGGCCGCCCGCTCGGACGCGGCGGCGTGTGCCTCGGCGAGCTCGGTCTCCAGCGCCTTCACCCGGCGGGTGAGCGCCGCGACCTCCTCGGAGCGCACGAATCCGAGGCGCGCGACCGCGCCCTCGACCTCGTTCGCCACGATCGCCTGGAGCAGCTGGCGGTTGCTCTTGCTGGTGGCAACGATCTCGTCGGCCAGTTCACTGACTCGGCTGGTCAGCGCGTCCGCCCCGGTCTGCTGCAGCAACGCCTTCGCAGCCGTCTGGGCCTTCTGCTTGGTGACCTCGGTCAAGCCGCTCGCCAGTTGTACGTAGCCGCGCAGTGCGTCCAACACCATGACTGCCTCCTCGCATCGTCCCCAGCAACGGTATCGCCTCCCCGCCGCAACACCACCCAGCCACCCTCCCCAGGGGTGGTGCGGCTACTTGTCGAGGCCGATGCGGTGCAGGGCGGCGTCCAGGGCGATCGAGTCGGGGGTGGGCGCCGGCTTCGGGCGGGGACGGCGGCCTCGGGTGGTTTTGGCGGGCTTCGGCGGCTCGGCGGGCGCGTCGACCGCGGCCCAGACCGCGGACAGGATCGCCCGGAGCCCGTCGTACGGCGCTCCCTCGCCCTTCACGGTGACGGCGTTGTTGACGACCTCAGCCGTCCAGCCGCCCGACGTGTGCTTCGAGCCCTCGACGGTCACGCCGGCCTGCTTCTCGGCCAGTGCACCGAGCCCGGCAGCGACGTACGTCGGGCGCTGGTGCTTCGGCGCCCGCGCCAGGTCGTACGCGTCGTTGACGCCGGTCGCCACCCACAGGCTCGCGATCCCGACCGCGTTCGCACCTTCGATGTCGGAGTCCAGCCGGTCCCCGATCATCAACGGCCGCTCGGCTTCCAGCCGCTCGATGCTGGTCTCCAGCAGCGGCGGCTCGGGTTTCCCGGCGACCACCGGGTCCACGTCGACGGCGGCCCGGACGGCCCGCACCAGCGTGCCGTTCCCGGGCGCCTTGCCGGCCGCGGTGGGGATCGTCAGGTCGAGGTTGGTCGCGAACCACTTCGCGCCCTCGTTGATCGCGTGCGCGCCGTCGGCGAGCATCACCCAGTTAACGTCCGGATCGAACCCCTGGACCACGGCGACCGGTCGCGCGTCGCTGGACCGCACCGGGGTCAGCCCGTACTCCTCCAGCGCGACGTGCAGCCCTTCGCCGCCGACCACGAGCACCGCCGACCCCTTCGGGAACTCGCTCGCGATCAGCTTCGCGGCCGCCTGCGCCGAGGTGACGACGTCGTCGGCGATCACGTCCAGCCCGAACGACGCGAGGTGCTCGGCAACGACCCGCGCCGGCCGGCTCGCGTTGTTCGTGATGTAGCCGATCCGCATGCCTTCCTTGGCGGCCTTGCGGAGGTTCTCCGGCGCGTCCGGGACCGGATCCGGGCCGACGTACACGACGCCGTCCAGGTCCAGCAGCGCCACGTCGTACCGGCTCGCGAGCGGTTCGTCACACGCCGACAACGGCGGCGGCGATTGACGTTCCGCGCTCATGCTTCACCCCGTACGATGCCGCGCATGCCGGATGCTCGGGGGGTGCTGAGACTCGACCCACTGCGTGCCTGGCGGTTCGTGGCGGGCAAGGTGAGCGCGCTCGGCGCCGTCACGTCGCCGCCGTACGACGTGCTGGAACCCGCCATCGTCCGGCGGCTGACTGATTCTGATCTGCACAACATGGTGAGGCTCATCCTTCCACGCGATCCGGACCTCGGCCCGGCCCGGTACGACGAACCCGCGCGACGGCTCGCCGGGTGGCAGCGGGACGGCGTCGTGGTGCAGGACGAACGGCCCGCGCTGTACGTGTACGAGCAGCGCCTGGGCAACGCCGTACTGTGCGGACTGGTCGGTTCGCTCCGCCTCGACCCGACGCGTCAGGTGGTGCTGCCGCACGAGGACGTGATGCCGCACTGGGTCGACGACCGGCTACGGCTCATGGAGGCGACCGACGCCGACCTGGAGCCGATTCTGCTCGCCTATTCCGACGGGGGCGCGGCCAGCGATGCTGTAGACGCGGCCCGGTCTGGTGAGCCATGGCTGGAGGCTGAGACGTACAACGGAGCCGAGCACACCATCTGGCGCATCGACAACCCGGTGGTGCTCGCGACGATCGAGGCGGAGCTCGCCAAGCACGAGGCGGTCATCGCGGACGGGCACCACCGGTACGCGGCGTACCTGGAGCGGCAGCTGCGGGAGCCCTACCGGCAGAGCACAGAGGTCGGTCTGGCGATGCTGGTCGACTACACCAGGCACCCGTTGACGCTGGACCCGATCCACCGCGTCGTGCCGGGTCTGGACCTGGCGACTGTGCGGTCCCGTACGCCGTCGGACTGGCAGGTGCAGGTCGGTCGCGCGGAGGAGGTACCGGACCGGATCTCGGTCACGGACGGTTCCAGTTGGCTGACTCTCCACACTGCTTTCGAGGCACCCGCAGTGACCCTGCTGCACGACGTGCTGTTGCCGGCGTGGGGTGTGGCTGAGGACGACGTCACCTTCCACCACACACTGGCCGACGCACTGGCGCTGGCCGGCCCTCAACAGGCCGCTGTGGAGCTTCCAGCTCTCCGGATGGATCAGGTGCTGCGGTCGGCCGCGATGGGCGTCGCGTTGCCGCAGAAGGCGACGTCGTTCGGCCCGAAGCCGCGGGTGGGGCTGCTGTTCCGGACGCTGTGAGCGTCAGGGCCGGTGGTACAGGCTCAGGAACTGCTCACGAAGTGGCTTGCGCGCGGCTCTGTGGCGCTCTGTGAGCCGTCCGAGGGTGAAGGAGAGCTCTGGGTCGTCCTGAGCCGCTGCATCGACTGCCATGGCGGTCAGGGCGTCTGCGGCGGCGCAGTGGTCCTGGTGCTGGCCCAGCAGTTCCTGGTACGTCGCTGCGTGCGCGGCGGTGGCTCTTGCTTCGTCGCCGAGTACGGCGGCGCTGGTGTCGGCGGCGTACCGCACTCGCTTCGCCAGCAGCCGTACCTCGTGCCAGTCGTCGTCGGGCGTCCAGGGCTTCAGCTTGTCGGCTTCCTGGGTGAACTTGACCGTGGCGGACCGCAGGAGCTGCGGGAGGACCTCGCTGCACGGCTTGGCCGCCTTGGCGTTGAGGTCAGGCGCGGTCGCGACGGCTTCGATCGTGGTGAGCAAGGCCCGGGTGGATTCGCCGAGAACCACCTCGGCAGAGCGGGCCGCGGCGCGCTCCAGACCGAGGGTGAGGGTGGTGAGGATCGTGTCGACGTGTTCCTGGTTGTCCTCGCTGGTGGCGTTCTCGCGGACGAGCTCCGCGATCACCTCGAGGTCGCGCGCCTCGCCGCAGGCTTGTGCCAGCGCGGCCAGATCGGCGCGCAGTTCGGTCGCCCAGTCGCCTGCCAGCAGCTTGCGGAACAGCTTCAGATCGCTCCGCAACCGCCGGCAGGACACTCGGACCTGATGGATGGCGTCGTCCTCGCCGTTCTTCACCATCCCGACAGACTTCTCGAGCCGCAGCGCACCTTTGGCGAGCGCCGCCCCCACCAGCGCCCCCACTGGCTCGCCGGCCGCCGGCACACCCGCACCCCCCACGCGCTACTCCTCGCTGCCCTTGGACTACCCGTCCGAACCCACATCCTCGCCCACGCCGCCCGCACCGTCCACGCCGGCCGCGTCGTCGACGTCCGCGTCCACCGCGTCCACCGCGTCCACCGCATCGATGACGTCTGCCGTCTCGTCTGCGTCCGCGTCGTCCACGTCGGCTGCGTCGTCTACCTCAGCCACGGCCACGTCGGCTGCGTCGGCTGCGTCCGCTGCGTCGATCACGTCGGCCGTGTCGTCCGTGTCGGTGGTCTCGTCCTCGAAGTACTCGTCGTCCAGGACGGTGTCGTCCTCGTCGAGGTCGGTGAACTCGAGGCCCTCGAGCTCGGCGGCCCGCTCGGCCGCTCCGGTCAGACCGTCGCCGTCGACGCCGGCGGCCCGGTGGAACCAGACCAGCGCGTCGTCGGTGCGCCCAGCCTCCGCCAGCGCGTCGGCGTACGCGTACCGCAGCCGCGGCAGCCAGTCGGCCCGCGTCCGCTTGGTCAGCTCCGGCACCTCGAGCATCTGGATCGCCGCCGCGGTCTGCCCCTTGTCACGCCGCGCCCCGGCCGCCACGATCAGCAACTCCATCTGGGTCGGCTCGGACAGGTCGTGGACGTGCTTGTCCTTCGTCAGCGCCAGCGCCTTGTCCGGCCGGCCGAGCGCACGCTCGCAGTCGGCCATCATCGCGAGAACCTCGTGGTTCCCGGTCATCCGCCGTACGGCGCGGAACTCGGTGAGCGCCTCGTCGTAGTGCTCAGCCAGGTACGCCGTGATCGCCACAGCCTCGCGTACACCGCCGAGCCGCGCAGCCAACCGCCGCGCCGTCCGCGCGTGCTGGTACGCCAGCTCCGGGTCGTCGTCGAGGAACCGCCCCGACGCGACCAGGTGCTGCGCGACCAGGTCGGCCAGCGTCCGCGGCAGCGACCGCAGTTCGGCCTTGACCGACCGGTCGAGCTCGGCGCCGGTGATCCCTTCCGGAATCTTCGGGTCGTCGCGCCGCGGACCGACCTTCTCCTCGCGCTCCTCCCGCCGGAACCCGCCCCGCCGGTCGTCCCGCCGATCATCACGTCCGCCGGACCCACGCCGCTCGTCCCGGCCTCCGGTCCGCCCCCGCGAATCCCCGGCCGCCGAACGGCCGCTGGAGTCGCCGCGCTCGTCCCGCCGGAAACCGCCACGCTCACTCCGCCCAGGCCCACCGGCCCGAGCCGGCCCCCGCCCACGCGAATCCCCACGCTCATCCCGCCGGAACCCACGGTCGTCCCCCGACCGCTCGTCCCGCCGATATCCCCGCGAGTCCCCACCACGCTCATCCCGCCGATATCCGCCACGCTCATCGCGCCGGTACCCACCGCGCTCATCCCCGCCACGCTCGTCACGCCGATATCCACCGCGCTCAGCACCACGGTCAGCACCACGGTCATCCCGTCGGTATCCACCGCGGTCATCCCCGCCACGCTCGTCACGCCGGTACCCACCGCGCTCAGCAGCACCACGGTCATCGCGCCGGTACCCACCGCGGTCATCGCCACCACGGTCAGCCCGTCGATACGCACCGCGGTCATCACCGCGGTCGTCACGCCGGTAGGACCCACGGCTCTCGCCGCCGCGGTCGTCACGCCGGAAGCCTCCGCGATCGTCCCGGCGAGGGCCGGCTACGCCACGGCCCGCACCAGCCCCACGCCCACCTGAGCGGTCGTCACGCCGGTATCCACCGGAGCGATCGTCCCGCCCACCGCGATCGGACATCTGCCCACCGAACGGATCCCGCTCAGACTTGTCATCCCCTCGAGAACCGGCAAACCCCCGCCGGTTCTCGTACGAACTCTCATCCCGATCCCGGTACGACGAACCACCGGAACGCCCACCGGACCCACCAGAGCGCCCGCCGGCAAACCCACCCGGCCGGCTCGGCCCGCCACTGCGACCGCCTGTGCCACCACGAGGCGCCGAACCACCCGAAGAACCGCCACGACCCGCGCCGGAACCCGCACGACCGGCCCCGGCCCCAGAACGCCCGGCACCAGAACCCGCACGACCCGACCCACCAGTCCAACCGGTGCCCGAACCGCCACGACCGGCACCGGAACCAGCGCGACCGCCGCCCGAGCCCGAGCGACCAGCTCCAGAACCCGTGCGGCCAGTACCTGAATTCGAGCGACCGGAGTCCGACCGTCCGCCACCGGCACCGCCAGAGCGGCCGGCGCCTCCGGAGGAACCGCGACGGTCCCCGGAGCCGGAGCGAGGATTGCGAGGTGGCGTAGCCACGGTGACTCCTAACGATGCTGAAGAGCAGTAATCGGACAAACGTTACCGCGCCCGCAGCGGAGGTGACGTCCTGGTCGGCGGCCGCCGACCCTCCACAAATGTTAAGGGCCACCCCGGTGTGGGGTGGCCCTTAACAGTGTGAATGTCCGGCGGCGTCCTACTCTCCCACGACCTCCCGGTCGCAGTACCAT